>NZ_CP113917.1:0-1200000 GCF_029395475.1 Bifidobacterium sp. ESL0775
AGGATGTCGTGCGTGTGTCCCGGGTGTGGGCGGTTGGTGTGGCCCGGGCGGGGCCGGGCATGCGAAAGGCCCCGCGGGAGCTGGTGCTCAACCGCGGGGCCTTCGTTACGTGTGGTGCGGCGGCGGGCTACTCTCCCACACCCTGTCGGGTGCAGTACCATCGCCGTGCCAGGCCTTAGCTTCCGGGTTCGGAATGGGACCGGGCGTCTCCCCTGGGCTATGGCCGCCGCAAATCTTATGTTGTGCGCAACCCGGGGGTTGCGGGATGTGGCGGCTCGGGAACCGGAAAGCGGACGCGTATCGGATGCAAATCGAGTTGTGCCATCCAAGCGCTAGTGCTGCCTGGAGTCAATCGCAGGGGATGCCCTCACGTCCCCAACGAATGGGGAGTGTGATTGCCTTTCGGCCGTTAGTACCGGTCGGCTCCGCCCCTCGCGGGGCTTCCACGTCCGGCCTATCAACCAGGTGTTCTCGCCTGGGGCCTACAAGGGGTCAAAGCCCCTAAGGAATACTGATCTCGGAGCAGGCTTCCCGCTTAGATGCTTTCAGCGGTTATCCCTTCCGAACGTAGCCAACCGGCCGTGCCGCTGGCGCGACAACCGGCATACCAGAGGTTCGTCCACCCAGGTCCTCTCGTACTATGGGCAGGTCTCCTCAATATTCCAACGAGCGCAGAGGATAGAGACCAAACTGTCTCACGACGTTCTGAACCCAGCTCGCGTGCCGCTTTAATCGGCGAACGGCCGAACCCTTGGGACCTGCTACAGCCCCAGGATGCGACGAGCCGACATCGAGGTGCCAAACCATCCCGTCGATATGGACTCTTGGGAATGATCAGCCTGTTATCCCCGGGGTACCTTTTATCCGTTGAGCGATGCCGCGCCCGTGCGCCGGCACCGGATCACTATCTCCGACTTTCGTCCCTGCTCGACCCGTCAGTCTCACAGTCAAGCCCGCTTGTGCGATTGCACTCGACACCCGATTGCCAACCGGGCTGAGCGAACCTTTGAGCGCCTCCGTTATCCTTTGGGAGGCAACCGCCCCAGTTAAACTACCCGCCAGGCACTGTCCCTGACGCGGATCACGCGTCGAGGTTAGACATCAAATGGAGACAGAGCGGTATTTCACCTTGCGGCTCCACGATGGCTGGCGCCACCGCTTCGAAGCCTCCCGCCTATGCTACACAGTTTCCACCTAATGACAATACCAAGGTATAGTAAAGGTCCCGGGGTCTTTTCGTCCTTCTGCGCTTAACGAGCATCTTTACTCGTACTGCAATTTCGCCGAGCTCCTGGTCGAGACAGTGGGGAAGTCGTTACGCCATTCGTGCAGGTCGGAACTTACCCGACAAGGAATTTCGCTACCTTAGGATGGTTATAGTTACCACCGCCGTTTACCGGGGCTTGAATTCACCGCTGCCCCCTCACGAGGAGGGATGACGGATCCTCTTAACCTTCCGGCACCGGGCAGGCGTCAGTGCATATACAGCGGCTTGCGCCTTCGCATGCACCTGTGTTTTTGGTAAACAGTCGCTACCCCCTGGTCTGTGCCACCCCCCGGGGCTCCGGGCGCGAAGCCCTTCACCCCAGGGGGTCTCCCTTATACCGAAGGCACGGGAGTAATTTGCCGAGTTCCTTGACCAGGATTCGCTCGATCGCTTTGGTATTCTCTACCTGACCACCTGTGTCGGTTTGCGGTACGGGCGCCGCAGCACCTCGCGCCGAAGCTTTTCTCGGCAACGGAAACCACCGGGTTCGGCCCCAACGGGCCCCACCATCGCGCCTCACCCTCAATGCGCCCCGGATTTGCCTGGGGTGCGGGCTGCACGCTTGGCCACGGACTACCACCGCCGCGGCCGGCTCTTCCATTGCGTCACTCCTGCGCTGGCCTACCGGAAGGTCTGTCCCAACCACCAAGCATCAGCCACCCCGAAGGGAGGCATCCGCAAGGCGGGAGGTTAGTACCCGACTTTCGGCCCGGACGGTCCTGCGCCGGTACGGGAATATCGACCCGTTCGTCCATTCGACTACGCCTGTCGGCCTCGCCTTAGGACCCGACTCACCCGGGGACGATGAACGTGGCCCCGGAACCCTTGGTCATCCAGCGGACGGGATCCTCACCCGTCTCTCGCTACTCATGTCTGCATTCTCGCTCCCGCACGGTCCACGGCTCGCTTACGCGGCCGCTTCACCCCGTACGGGACGCTCTCCTACCCAGCAGCAAAAGCTGCTGCCGCGTCTTCGGTGGCGTGCTTGAGCCCCGCTACATTGTCGGCGCGGAACCACTAGACCAGTGAGCTGTTACGCACTCTTTCAAGGGTGGCTGCTTCTGAGCCAACCTCCTGGCTGTCTATGCGACTCCACATCCTTTCCCACTTAGCACGCGCTTCGGGACCTTAGACGACGATCTGGGCTGTTTCCCTTTCGACGACGGAGCTTATCCCCCGCCGACTCACTGCCGCGCTCCACCGCCACGGGTATTCGGAGTTTGGTTGCCGTCGGTACGCGATACGCGCCCTCAGGCATCCAGTAGCTCTACCCCCCGGGCGAACCACGCGACGCTGCACCTAAATGCATTTCGGAGAGAACCAGCTATCACGGAATTTGATTGGCCTTTCACCCCTAGCCCCAAGTCATCCCCCCAGTTTTCAACCTAGGTGGGTCCGGTCCTCCACGCGGTCTTACCCGCGCTTCAACCTGCTCAGGGCTAGATCATCCCGCTTCGGGTCCAGGACAGGCGACTCAAACGCCTTTTGAGACTCGCCTTCGCTACGGCTCCCCCACGACGGGTTAGCCTCGCCACCTGCCACTGACTCGCAGACTCATTTTTCGATAGGCACGCCGTCACCCCACAAGGGGGCCCCGACGGTTCGTAGGCGCACGGTTTCAGAAACTGTTTCATTCCCCTCCCGGGGTGCTTTTCACCTTTCCCTCACGGTACTCGTTCGCTATCGGTCAGACAGTCATATCTAGGCTTACCCCACGGTCCGGGCGGATTCACACGGGATTCCACGAGTCCCGTGCTACTTGGGAACCTGGATCGGAAGGCAGCGCGCGACCGGCTACGGGGCCATCACCCTCTACGGCCGGGAATTCAATCCCGTTCGCCTAGCACGCCGCTTTATGACTTCCGCCGGGCGCTCCAGCGCCCGGGCACCAGGCCCCACAACACCCGCCGCGCAACGCCTGGAGGCTATCACACGCGGCCGGTTTGGCCTGATCCGCTTTCGCTCGCCACTACTCACGGAATATCCTTTCCTGCAGGTACTGAGATGTTTCACTTCCCTGCGTACCCCCCGCTCGAAAGCGGTGCCGGCCCATACGGCCGGCGGGTCCCCCCATTCGGAAATCCTCGGATCAAAGCCCTGTCGGCGGCTCCCCGAGGCCTATCGCGGCCCCACACGTCCTTCATCGGTACTGTCTGCCAAGGCATCCACCATACGCCCTTGCCAGCAACACACACCCACACAAGGAATGCATGCCGCAAGGACCTTCTGCGAAAAACTCTGGACAACACATCATCACACTATGAATGATCACAAAACGATCGACCAAATCCCCAATCCAAAAGAATCGGAGACCGGTCTGAAAAAATTGCATCTAACAAAGCAAGAATCATATCTTGCTCGCGTCCACTATCCAGTTCTCAAGCCACCACGCGCATCCGGATCAGGCGCCCCGTCCGGGGCCGCCGTCAGCGGAAGGCATCGAATCGCACCGACCAGAGGTCGGGGTGGCGATCCGGGAGCCCAAAAGCATGCCCACACCACTGATGCATTGTAAAGTTGTCATCCTTGATCTTTTCCACACCAGCAGGACACGGACCGGGAACATCCCGGACGCGTCCGACACCGGCCACCAGACAGTGGCCTGAATTCTCCGTAGAAAGGAGGTGATCCAGCCGCACCTTCCGGTACGGCTACCTTGTTACGACTTAGTCCCAATCACGAGCCTCACCTTAGACGGCTCCGCCCACAAGGGTTCGGACACCGGCTTCGGGTGCTGCCCACTTTCATGACTTGACGGGCGGTGTGTACAAGGCCCGGGAACGCATTCACCGCGGCGTTGCTGATCCGCGATTACTAGCGACTCCGCCTTCATGGAGTCGGGTTGCAGACTCCAATCCGAACTGAGACCGGTTTTCAGGGATCCGCTCCGCGTCGCCGCGTCGCATCCCGTTGTACCGGCCATTGTAGCATGCGTGAAGCCCTGGACGTAAGGGGCATGATGATCTGACGTCATCCCCACCTTCCTCCGAGTTGACCCCGGCGGTCCCTTGTGAGTTCCCGGCATGACCCGCTGGCAACACAAGGCGAGGGTTGCGCTCGTTGCGGGACTTAACCCAACATCTCACGACACGAGCTGACGACGACCATGCACCACCTGTGAACCGGCCCCGAAGGGAGGCGACATCTCTGCCGCTGTCCGGAACATGTCAAGCCCAGGTAAGGTTCTTCGCGTTGCATCGAATTAATCCGCATGCTCCGCCGCTTGTGCGGGCCCCCGTCAATTTCTTTGAGTTTTAGCCTTGCGGCCGTACTCCCCAGGCGGGATGCTTAACGCGTTAGCTCCGACGCGGAACCCGTGGAATGGGTCCCACATCCAGCATCCACCGTTTACGGCGTGGACTACCAGGGTATCTAATCCTGTTCGCTCCCCACGCTTTCGCTCCTCAGCGTCAGTAACAGCCCAGAGACCTGCCTTCGCCATTGGTGTTCTTCCCGATATCTACACATTCCACCGTTACACCGGGAATTCCAGTCTCCCCTACTGCACTCAAGCCCGCCCGTATCCGGCGCAGACCCATCGTTAAGCGATGGGCTTTCACACCAGACGCGACGAACCGCCTACGAGCTCTTTACGCCCAATAAATCCGGATAACGCTTGCGCCCTACGTATTACCGCGGCTGCTGGCACGTAGTTAGCCGGCGCTTATTCGAAGGGTACACTCACTCTCGCTTGCTCCCCAACAAAAGCGGTTTACAACCCGAAGGCCTTCATCCCGCACGCGGCGTCGCTGCATCAGGGTTCCCCCCATTGTGCAATATTCCCCACTGCTGCCTCCCGTAGGAGTCTGGGCCGTATCTCAGTCCCAATGAGGCCGGTCGCCCTCTCAGGCCGGCTACCCGTCAAAGCCTTGGTGGGCCGTTGCCCCGCCAACAAGCTGATAGGACGCGACCCCATCCCATGTCGGTAACCCTTTCCCGCGATCACATGCGATCACGCGGAACACCCGGCATTACCACCCGTTTCCAGGAGCTATTCCGGAACATGGGGCAGGTTGGTCACGCATTACTCTCCCGTTCGCCACTCTCACCGAAGTGCAAGCACTCCGGATCCCGTTCGACTTGCATGTGTTAAGCACGCCGCCAGCGTTCATCCTGAGCCAGAATCGAACCCTCCACAAAAAACATGAAAGGCCGAGAAAATCGGCTCCATACAAAATAATTGACGGAACCATCCCATAAGGGGGGATGGTCCACACTAAAAACCCCGACACCCTTCAAAACCCCTCGGCTACCCGGCAGAACCGGGCGGGCATCGGACTGGCAATCAAAAAAAGCTTTACATATAAAAAGTAGTACAGACACACTCTTGAGTTCTCAAACCACCACCACACCAACAAACAATCTCAACTCTTGGAGAGGAAGTTGCCGTGTTGAGCAGCAAGAGATAAATATACGCGGAAATAAGACTTTGTGCAAGTCAAAGGACACAAAAACCTTAAGAACCGTTGCAATGATGCGGCTCTTTCGGCGTGTCACTACAGGTGTCACTGCACCTTTATGCGTTATTGTAGTGCGGAAATATGAAGAATCAAATCGGACTGATCAATTCACACGCATAATGAGATAGGACGATAATTCACAATATATAGAGGTAACGCGTTCCTGGCCTATTCGTCCGCTGAATGGCGCTTTTGACTACAATAGTATCTATGACTAAAAAAATTGCGGTATTGACTGGTGCAGGCATTTCGACGTCGGCGGGAATCCCCGACTTTCGTGGACCAAACGGCGTGTGGACCAAACATCCTGACCAGATGAGCGTCTATGACATCGACGCGTTCATAAGCGACAAGAAGGCGCGCGAGTATTCCTGGGCATGGCAGAAGGCGTCGCCGGTGTGGAACGCGCAGCCGGGCGAGGCACACAAGGCGCTGGTCAAGTTGGAAAAGGCTGGGTTGCTGACGCTTCTGGCCACGCAGAACTTTGACGCGCTGCACGAGAAAGCCGGCAATTCCAGCGATCTCATCGTCAACCTGCACGGCACCATCGGCACCTCACACTGCATGAAGTGCCATGCCGAATACAAGACGGCCGACATCATGGACAATCTCGACAACGAGCCGGACCCGCACTGCCACCGCAAACTGCCGTATAGCGGCAACCAAACCTGCAACGGGCTCATCAAAACCGATGTGGTCTACTTCGGCGAGATGCTGCCAGACGGAGCCATGGAAAAGTCAATGGCTCGGGTGGCCAAAGCCGATGAGTTCTGGGTGATTGGATCGACGCTTGAGGTCTTCCCTGCCGCCTCGCTGGCACCGACCGCCGTGCAGGCCGGGGTACCGATGACCATTATGAATATGGGGCATACGCAATACGACAATATCGCCACGAGGCTCATTCATGACGATATCGCAAAAGCGCTGCCAGAGTTGGTTGACGAGACTATCGCCGAAGCGGAGAAATAGAAACGGCAGCCCGAAAGCCAAAACAAAGACCATTGAGCAAGTGGGATGCCTGCGGTATCTATTAGCGGCTTTGGGACGCCAACGAAGAATCAGGGAATGACATCCTTGAGAAAGTGATTATTGACGATGACTATGAACGCGAAAGAGGAATTCTACCGAATTCTGGCAGAACAGACAGAGATGGCGCTGGCCACTTCGGTAGATAATATTCCCGATGTCCGGATCGTCAATTTTTATTTCGATCCTGCAGAAAACATGCTTTACTTTGCGACGTTTAAAGACAACAACAAAGTCAAGGAAATGCAGGCAAATGCCCATGTCGCTTTCACGACCATTCCTCGTAGCGGCAATGCGCATGTGAAAGCACAAGGAATTGCTCGCCCAAGCGGGAAAAGCATCGATGAGATTGCTGACGAATTCGTTGCCAAGATTCCCGCTTATGAGAATACTCTGCGTGCAGCCGACGGAAACCTGCTGTTGTATGAAATCAGTTTTAGTATGGCAACCGTGACCAAGGATCTCAGCGATATCGATACTTTTACTATCAAGTAAACATCACTATAACTTGATGGCATTGATATGAGCAGGTGGGATTGCAGGTATCGTGTGATTCCTGATACGAGAATCGCAATATAACCAATGTACAAGTAATAAGGATGTGGGTTTGCCGCAATCTAATGCTGCAGCAAACCCACATCTTTTTGAATGAGATTCTTTAGTAGATACGCTTGGGGTCGAAACCGGCGTCCTTGAGAGACTTGAGAACCTGGGCGATGTGGTCGGGGCCGTTGGTTTCGACGGTGACGCCTAGGGAGACCGAGTCGGTGTAGTGGCCGGAGGCCTTGAACTGGTCATGATTGAGCTCGATGACGTTGGCGCGGGCATCCGCCAGGACTTGCGCGACCTTGACCAGCTGGCCCGGGGTATCGGGCAGCTCGACCTCGAAGTTCATGATGCGGCCGCGGGCGATCATGCCCTTCTGGATGACTGCGCCGATGGTGACGGTGTCGATGTTGCCACCGGAGATGATCGGGACGATGACGTGCTTGCCCTTAGCCGCGGCGAAGACCCGCGAGCGCAGGCTCAGGTGCTCAAGAGCGGCCAGAGAGACGGCGCCGGCGGCCTCGACCACCAGTTTGTGCTTCTCCATCATCAGGAGGATCATCTCGTTGATGTCGCGCTCGGAGACCGTGATCAAATCATCAAGGTATTCGTTCAGGATCGCGAACGTCAAATCGCCGGGATGACCGACCGCGACGCCCTCGGCGGAAGTGACCACCTTGTCGGCGGGAACGACCGTGCCGGCCGCGAAGGAGTTCTTGAAAGCGGGTGAGCCTTCGGGGATCGCGCCGATGACGCGGACCTCGGGCTTGAAGGTCTTGATGGCGAGCGCCACGCCTGCGCCCAGGCCGCCGCCACCCAGCGGGACCACGACGTCGGTGACGTTCGGGACATCCTCGAGAATCTCAAGGCCGATGGTGCCCTGGCCGCAAAGCACCTCGTAATCGTCGAAGGGATGGACATAGACCAAGCCGTCACGCTCGGAAAGCTTGGACGCGTATTCGGCGGCATCGTCGAACAGGTTGCCGTGCAGCACCACGTTGGCGCCGTAGGACTTCGTCGCGTCGACCTTGAGCGGTGGGGTGCTTTCGGGCATCACGATGGTGGCCTTCGCATGGCGCTCGCGGGCCGCGTAGGCGACACCTTGCGCGTGGTTGCCGGCGGAAGCGGTGACGATGCCCTTGGCCAATTCCTCATCGGACAGCGAAGCGATCTTGTTGTAGGCGCCACGAATCTTGAAGGAACCAGTGACTTGAAGGTTCTCCGGTTTCAGGAGAATCTCATGGCCGGTGGCCTCGGAAAGGGCCGGCGAAGGCATGATGCACGTATGGCGCGCGGTACCTTTGAGTCTTTGGGCGGCCTTCTTCAATTCGGTCGCGTGATCGTGCTGCAGTGCTTTGACAACGTCCTCTTGTTTCATACGGGAATTGTACGGCAGGTCGGCACGGCATCCGGCCGAATGTCCAAAAATGCGAAATTACTTTTTGGATTTCGCCGAATGCTTGGGTTTCGCGGAGGTCTTGGCCTTGGACTTGCCCGCGGGCTCGGCCTTCGCCGTGGCAACGGACGCCGGCTCTGGCTTGGATTCGGACTTGAGCTTGGGTTTCGCCTTCGACTCGATCTCGGGAGTCGAGCCTGCGGCGACCGCTTCGGACTCGGCCACCAGATAACCCAACAGACGCGCCGTGTCGGTTGGGGTCGCGATGCGGGAACGGGCATTGGTGTCGCCTGGACCGACCTTGACGGCCCAGCCGATCAGGGACTTGCCGTCCTGCTGGACATCGCTTTCCGCAGCAGCCGAAGAGGGAGCCTTCTGCGTTGTCTCGACGACTCCACGAGGCTCCGCGTTGCTGCCAGCGGCGGCGATGATGGAGGCGAACATCGTCTCGTCAGTGGTGTCGTCGCCCAAGGCCAACACGAAATCATAACGGCCACAGCGCAACAATGGCTCCACTGCCTGCCCTTTGCTCACATTCGCCGGGCAGACCTCGATGACCTTGGCGTTGCGCATGACCATCAGATCGTATTGCGGGCAGATCTTTTTGAGCTCGGCCACCAGGCGTTCGCGCTGTTCCTTGGCGAGTTTCTGGTCGCTCAGGCGGTAATGCCAAGCCAGATCCGTGGACTTGTGCTCGATGAATGATTCCGGAACACGGGCGACCGACTTGTTCATGATGGTCTCGATGATCGGGCGCCATTCCTCGGGATCGGGCAAGCCGTCGGCACGCTTCCATACGCGCTTGGAGGCCGCGGCGTCGGAGGCGACTGGCTCGCTGCGCCATGCGCCGTGCTCGGCGATGAGGCCGACCGGCAAATCGCCGAACCAATCCTCCATCGTCTCCTGCGTGCGCCCGGAAACGATGTACAGATCCACATCGGGGATGGAACCGACCTGGCGAAGCAAAGCCAACAGACGACGCGTCGGCTTCGCGCGGCCCGGGGTGCGCACCAGCTGGGTCAGCGTGCCGTCGTAATCGCACAGCAACAATTTGCGCTTGGACTGGCCCCACTGATGGACCAAATGGTCGCGCTGGGCGCTCTGCAAGCGGCGGTCGGCCATGCGCGGATCGCTGACCTGGCGCAAGGTGCTCAAGAACTCTGTGCTCCACAGACTCGCGGTGCGGTATTTCAGGCGGGCCTGCATGGCGGCGTTGCGGCGCTTGGCCTCGCCGGAACCGATCTCGAGGGCCGAATGCAAGGCCTCGCACACGGCCTCGGTGTCGTAAGGGTTGACGATGAAGGCATCGGTCAGCTCACGTGCCGCACCGCATTCGTCGGAAAGCACCAGCGCGCCATCGCCACCATCGCGGGCGGCCAAGTATTCCTTGGCGACCAGGTTCATGCCGTCGCGCAACGGGGTGACCAGCGCGACGTCGCCGGCGGTGTAGATGCCGCAAACCGGCTTGATGGGCAGCGAGCGGGTGATGTAATGGATCGGGGTCCACGAAAGCAGCGAATACTTGCCGTTGATCTCGCCGACCAACTGGTCGACCTGGTCCTTGAGCTGGCGGTAGGTCTCAACGTCCTCGCGCGAAGGCGTGGCCAGCAGGTAATAGGTGACGTGGCCTACCCATTCCGGGTAGCGGCTGAGCATCAGGGCGAAGGCGCGCAGGCGCTCCGGCAGGCCCTTCGTGTAATCGAGGCGATCGACGGAGATGACGACCTTGTTGCCTTTGGTGCCGCGCTTGGCCGCCGCAGATTGCGCCAGCTTGACCTCGGAAAGGTCGTCTTCGGTGTATGTGCTCCAATTCTCACTGGCCTCGGCCGCGGCTTGGGATTCTGCGGAAAGCGAGGTGCTCACGCGCCTAGTGCGCTTGCCGCTGACAGCCTCGATGCCGTGGCGCATAGCCTGCGCGAGGCTGGAATGGGCGTTGCGGCGGTAGAGGCCGTAATCGATACCGATGGGGAAGGCGTCGACCGTGACGAAGCGTTGCGTCCCACCTTGCTGAACCGGAATGCGGCCGTCCTTGTCGACCTCGGTATGAAGCAGCGAGCGCACAGAGGCGAGGAAATTCACGCAGAAATCCTCGGTATGGAAGCCCAGCAAATCGGCCCCCATCAGGCCTTCAAGCAGTTCCTTGCCGTTGGGCAACTGGTGGAAGATCTCGGGGCTCGGGAACGGAATGTGAAGGAACCAGCCGATTTTGAGCTTGGGGAAGCGGGCGCGCAACAGGGCCGGCAACAGCATGAGATGGTAATCCTGGATCCACACGGTGTCATCGGGATTGACCAGCTCGACGATGGCGTCGGCGAACTTCTGGTTGACTTCCTGGTAGACCTTCCACGTCGAGGAATCGAACTTGGCCTGGTGGGCGAAATCATGGAACAGCGGCCACAACGTATCGTTGGAATAGCCGGCATAGTAGCCGTCGATTTCCCTTTGATCGAGGAAAACCGGGATGCAACGGTTGCTGGTGAACTCGTCGCTGATTTTCTCGATCTCGGCTTTGCTGCGGGTCTGGGGATCGATGCCGCTCCAACCGACCCACAGGCAATCGTTGTGGGATTTGTGGTAGGGGCCGATGGCCGTGGCGAGCCCGCCGATGTTCTGGCTCAAGGCATACGTACCATCCTGCTTGGCATGCAACGACATGGGGAGTCTATTGGAAACGATAATCAAACGAGCCATGAATGCTCCTTCACTCTTCAGGGGAACCACCTCTGCGCGTCCATGCGGATATCTTCAGCCATTTGGACGCATATCACTACTTACAGTATAAGCACCAAATTCCAGCGGAGAGAACGGTTTGCAAAATGTTGCAAAGTGGCTTGGTAATACTAGACAAACATAAAACGTATGACCGGCGGTCTTATCGCAAGACAATCCACGCTAAACCGCGCGATGAACCTAAAATGGAAGATTGACGGTTGGCGGCCGCGTCCTTGCCTATTACCAGACGGGCGGCGACAGCGCGACAGAACACGAAGAGGCGGATATATGGCGGAACAGGAATGGAAGGACAGCGGCGAGGGCGGAGTGGGCCTCGGGAAGGATGCATCGGCGAACTCGGCAGCGGCCGCGCGGACGGATTCGGCGATGGATTCGGCGACGGACGCACAGACGAATCCAACAACTCCGAAAATGGCGGGGGCAGAGAATGGCAACGATGAGATCGCGGACGCCGAAGCCGCGCCGAACCGCGGGCCAGTGCAACAGATCGTCGTCATGATCGTGGCCGGGCTCATCGCCGGATTCTTCTCCGGGCTGTTCGGCATCGGCGGCGGGTCGATCATCGTGCCGATGCTCGTCTGGCTGGGCATGAGCCAGCGCCACGCGGCGGCGACCTCATTGGCGGCCATCATCCCGCTTTCGATCTCCGGGGTCATCTCCTACGCGATGGGCGGGCATGTCGATTGGATCGCGGCGCTGCTGATGGTGGTGGGGACGATCATCGGCTCGCAAATCGGCAGCTGGCTTCTTTCGAGGCTTCCCGAGGTGTTCCTGCGTTGGTTCTTCGTGGCGTTCCTGGCGTTCGTCGTGGTCAGCCAGCTCATTCTGACGCCTTCGCGCAACTCCAGCATCCACCTGACCGTCATCAAAGGCATCCTGCTCGTACTGCTTGGGGTGCTCATCGGCATGCTTTCGGCGCTTCTGGGCATAGGCGGCGGGGCCATCACCGTGCCCGCGCTTTCGCTTTTGTTCGGGGCCAGCGATTTGATTGCGCGCGGCACCTCGCTGCTGGCGATGTTCCCCAGCGCCATCACCGGCACCATCGCCAACTGGAAACGTGGGCTGGTGCATTTGAAGAACGGCCTGATCATTGGCATTGCAGCTGCCCTGGGCACACCGCTGGGCGTGCAGGTCGCCTCGTTCGTGTCGGCGAAGATGGGCTCCTACCTGCTGGCGGCCTACCTTTTCATCATCATGCTGCGTTCCGCATGGACGGCTCTGAAGATCACGCCTGGCATCGGGCCGAAACTGCCACGGAAATAAGCGTTAATCGAGAATAGGAAGATTCAGAGATCATTTTCTAGCATGCCGCCACGGAGCTGCTAGAAAAACCATCATTTAGCCGCTCTCAGTGACTGCTCTCTAGCATCGGTACGAGCACATGCCGAAAACGATCATTTACACGCCATAAATGAACGGTTTTCGGCATAACGTCACGAAGATGCTAGAAAACGGTCATTCGCAGCGCCTGTTGAACGCTTCCTTGCAAAAAACTTTGCTAACAGATTCACGCATTCCGATTCGCGCACGCCGCCGAGGACTTCGGGGCGAGCACCGACATGAGGATCGCGCGGAATATCCCAAACCGAGCCGCACGCGCCGAGCTTCGCGTCCCATGCACCGAAGACGATATGGCCGACATGGGCCTGCAGCGCGGCGCCGGCGCACATCGGACACGGCTCGAGGGTGACCACGAGCGTGCAATCAGCGAGATTCCAAGTCTTCTTGGCAGATATTCGCGAGTTCCCATCCGTCGCTGACGACTCAGCAAAATTCCTCGCGCCAACACCACCTACGCTGGGTTTCTTCTCAATCCCTTTTGCGCTTTTATCGTCAGACTTATGAGAATCTTCCAATTGTATTACGTCAGTATCTTTGAAATCATCCCCGAAACACCCATAATTCCTCGCCGCATCGCGCATCGCCAATACCTCGGCATGGGCGAGTGGGTCGCCGTCGGCCTCGCGGCGATTACGGCCACGGCCGATGATCGAGCCACCGGCATCGAGCACGACCGCGCCCACGGGAACCTCACCCGCATCCGCCGCCTCGCGTGCCAAATCCAGCGCCACACCCATCGCGTTCCGCGCACTTGCCATATCCATGGTTCCAGTCTAAAGGCAAAGCGCAAAGCTTGAGGCATAATGTCGAAACGCGATTCGTTATAGTGGATATGTATTGTGTCCGTTGCCTAAAACCGCAATGAAGCCCGACTACGAACAAAACGAAAGGAACCGAAAGCCGTGGCAATTTTCGAGCTGATCCTCTGTATTCTGGGGGCCGTCGTGCTCTCATCGTTCATCAGCCGGTTCATTCCGCGAATATCGACTCCGCTTGTCCAGATCGCGCTCGGCGTGGCCCTCGCTTTTTTGCCCGCGTTCCCGCACGTCAAGCTCGACCCGGAACTCTTCATGGTCATGTTCATCGCGCCGCTGCTCTACGTCGAAGCGCACGAAATCGACAAGCGGATGCTCTTCAAAACGTTGAAATTCTCACTGCCAATGGCCATCGGGCTGGCGCTGGGGACCATGGCCGTCGTCGGATTCCTGCTGCACGCCGTGTGGCCGGTGATCCCCCTGGCGGCGGCGTTCGCGCTGGGCGCGGCGCTCGGCCCGACCGACGCGGTGGCGGTGTCCTCGCTTTCCAGCGAAGCCTCGTTCACCAAAGAGCAATCCGGCATACTGACCGGTGAGTCGCTGTTCAACGACGCTTCCGGCGTCATCGGCTTCCAGTTCTCGATCCTCGCCGCGGTGACCGGCTCGTTCTCGATGGCCAACGCGACCAAGGATTTCCTGCTTTCGTTCTTCGGCGGAATTATCGTCGGCGTGATTGCGGGCTTCCTTGCCAACTGGGTCTTCACGCTGGCGCGGCAACTGGGCTGGGAGACGATGACCACCCGCATTCTGATGGAACTCTTCCTGCCGTTCCTGGTCTTCCTCGGAGCCGAAGAACTGCACATTTCCGGCATCCTCGCAGTGGTCGCCTTCGGTCTGACCGTCCACTTCGACCGCAACGGCATCGGCGGGCCGAACGTCGCCCGCACGAATATCGTCTCGAACAGCGTGTGGACCGTGCTTTCGTTCGTGCTGAACGGCACCGTGTTCATCCTGCTCGGCATGCAGCTGCCGGGAGCCATGGTCGCCAGCTGGAACGACCACAACGTCAGCAACACCGCTTTGGTCAGCATCATTCTGCTGGTCACCTTCGTGGCCATCGCCATCCGCTTCCTGTGGGTCTGGCTTATCGCCGCGCCCACGCGCGACCGAGAGACCGGCAAGCGCGTCACCCTGAAGGCGCGCTCGTTGCGCGACTCGGCGGTCATGACGTTCGGCGGGCCCAAAGGCACCATCACCCTCGCGTTGATGTTCACCATTCCTTATACCGTCGCGTCCGGCGACGCTTTCCCGATGCGCAATGAGCTCATCTTCATCGCCTCCGGCGTGATCGTCCTGACGCTGTTGCTGGCCAATTTCATGCTGCCATTGCTCGCGCCAGCCAAAGACGATGCCAATGAATCCGAAAAACTCGTCGAAATCACCATCGAGGAACTCAAACGCACCGTGCAGGAGCTGACGGCCCGCGTGAACGACGACAACAGACGTGTGGTGCTGCCCGTCATCGATTCATACAACAATCGTATTACAAAACTCCGGCAACGCATGGGCGGCTTCGATATCCAGGAATTCGAGACTCTGCAGATCGACGCGCTGCATTGGGAAAAGGATTACGTGCACGACCGGCTGGTCGACGCCCAGGCCGACACGCAGATGGACGAGCACAATCGTCAGCTGCAAATCGAGGCGTGCGAGCGCATGCTCGACCAGATCATGAACACGTTGCGGCATACCGCCGACAAGAAGACCCATCATCGTGCGGTTTCGCAGATACGCGGGCGGGTGCATGCGTTGAAACGACAGATCACGGCCTTCGCCAGGCGAGCCAACAACAAATTCCGTCGCACCGCGCCGATGCTCAATGAGAATGAAATCTACTACTATCTGCGGGCCACCCAGATCGACGCCATCGACCACGTCATCAACAAGCTCTATAAGGAAATGCAAGGCGATACCTACAAATCCGAATACTGCACACTGCTGCTGCGCGACTACCAGCGCGCCCGCGCGGAACTTCGCAGCCGCAAGGACGTCGCGGCCGCCGCGAAGGCCGCGCCGCAAATCGACGAGGTCAAGCACGAGAGCTATTCCATCGAGCTCGAGGTCATCCAGAACATGCTCGACAACGGAGAAATTTCGCGGAGCCAGGCGAAGCACCTGCGCAGGAACGTTTATGTGATGCAGGTTGATGCAGAAGCAGAATTATAAGGGTCTCCGACTGTACAACCCTACTTATTTCAACCTGCATCCTTCGCGCGCTTCGGGCGCGCTCACCTCGGCTACACGAAGCCCACTGGGCTTCTTGCTTAACGCCTCAGCAGGTTGATGCTGAGGCTGAAATCTAATCACACAACACCGGAGGAGATGTTGTTGAGGAGGAGCCATTGGGTGAGGTCGACGAATTCGGCGGGGCTCACGGCGTGGTCGAGCTGATGGTAGTGCTTCACCGTCAGCCATGTATGCTCCTCAAGCCAGGCGGTCGCGCCGTAGATCTCGTACTTCGGCAGGACGTTGTCGCGATCGCCGTAACCGTAGAACACCGGCTTCTCCATATCGTCAAGCCGGTCGTCGGCAGGAGCCGTGCCGGGCACCTGTCCCGGGGCCACAAAGCCTGAAAGCGCCGCGACCGCGCGGTAGCGCTCGGGATGTACGCGCAACAGATGGATCGCGAGCGCCGCGCCCTGCGAAAACCCGATGGGCACTAATTCGCGTTCAGGATCGATATGCCCGGCAACCCACTTGTCGACGGCGACGGCGGCGGCGAAAATGTCCCTGTCCAGATCCTCGCCGGTGGGCACGCCGTCGTGGAACCAACTATACGCGCCGGACCCGCTGCCGAACTCCCCCGGCCCCTCAGCCTGGAGCACCAGCGGCGCGCGCAATGAGACGTAGTCATTGCCGGGCGCGACGTAACGCATCATTCCGGCCAAATCCTGCTCGTTCGAACCCCAGCCGTGCAGGCACAGGAACATCGGACGCGTCGGGCGCGCCTTGCCTCCGCCTTGGGAATAGACCACGTGGGAAATCTCCATCGGATCGCCAAAGCGTCCGGGAATGGCATCGGATTGGCGGCCGATCAAGCCGCCCTTTTCGCTTTCCGCCCCGCTGGAATGTTCGCTGCTCACTGCTTCATCGCTCATAGACACCATGATAAACGGCAAACCCAACAGCAGCCGAAAATGTTCACTCCAAGATTCAGAGGCAAAAACGAATCGTCAATGGCGCCAGTGAATGGTTGGCGGGGAAGCCTTGTGCGCATCAGATATCAGACGGCAAACAGCAAACAAATTCGTCCAATCCGTCAGAAACAGGCGCAAAGGCTATTCGTCGTCACTGGACCCAATCGGCTCCAGCTTGCCTCCCCATTGCTGTTGCAGGGTCTTCATCGGCTTGGTGCCGCCCACAGCCATCCACAAGTCGTTGCTGAGCAACCGCAGATCTTTGGGATCCACCTTGCCGCCACCGTATTGGCTGATCAGGTTGCCCGCCTGCGAGCGCACCATGTCGCCGTCCATCGACGCCGCGGCCTTGGACTGGAAGGTGATGAACGCGACGCGCGTGGTCTTGCAGAGCGACGCGGCGTTCACGCCCGGCAATTGGCTGGAGGCGTCAACGTCCGCCCACCCGCTCGTGCAGGCGCCGGTCTGCTGCTCAATGCCTTGTTTCATCTGCGCTTCGTCGCCTTCCGGGGCTTTGGTCTTGCCCTGGACCACAGATACTCTCGGATCTTCGGCGATGATGTTTTTCGTATTATGATTGAACGTTTTAAGCGATACCACCAACGCCACCGCGACAACGGCAATGACCACAACGATGATCAATGCACGGAAAAGGAAAGACTTGTGGCCTCTATGCTGGCGCAAGGCCCGCGATCCACCCGCGCGCGATTCTTCACGGCGCAAATCGTTGACATTGTACGAACGGTAGCCGAGGTCGGAAGGGCCGTCACTTTCTTGCGGACGAGAGCCATCGTCGGCCGCGCCACTGAAGCGATCGGAATCGTCTTTCATGAACATCCTTTTCGTCCACGGACCTCACCGGGGCTTCCGGGATATCCAATTCTCGGTTCCAGAAAGAGTCAGCGCAACCGCGGCCCGCTCCAGGAACCTGTTACTGGGATAAGTTTACCTCGCAGAAAAGCCATTCGTGACCATTTCGCTTCCGTTTTGCGCCTACGCTCAGCGGCCATGGAAACCATCACAAAACCAACGAATTGGATCATCGGGAATGCCGTCAAGATAGAAAGCGTCCCGCGAAAAGAGAAACCCCGGTGCCAGAAGCACCGGGGAAGAGAAGAGAGAAGAAGAAAGGGTTCAATTATCGGCAAATCCAAACTTCAAAATCACCGGTCAACTCTTGCTGACATCTCTTATATAACTACGCAATCCTTGAAGTGAGAATCGGATTACCTGAAAATTAGCTACAAACTTCGGCGTTCACCCAATCATCTCACTCACGACGGCGAACCAGGAGGGCACCAGCGGCCAGGGTCAACGACATGACAGCTACAAGCGCTACCACAGCAACTGACGAACCGGTCTTCGCAAGCGACGAACCTGAATCCTTTACTCTTGCAGCAACTACCGTAACCGGTGACCATCCTACAAGTCTGCCATTAGCATCAAGCACTGCGATGGTATGAGCACCTGAATACCCGGCCGGGATACGCACGGTTACAAAATACCCGTTCGCATCTTTCTTGACCAGCAAAGCATGGCTTTGCCCATCTGAGGTCAATGCGACTGGATCCGAATAGATGTAAGCATATACATAGTACGGACGGCCAGCATCAACAGCGGCCTTGCCACTGTCTCCAAGATTTCCTATGTTCATACGCACATCCGAACCCGCAACGGCCGAAGCTGGAGCCGACACCGAACCTTTGTTCGAGGCAGACAACGACGCAAACGTCGGAGCCACAGGAACACTTACGGATGCCGTTGCGCCAGAGGTCGAATCAACAGGTTTTGAACTACCGCCAGAAACGGTAGGAGAGTTTTCATCGCCCGTGCTGTCAATCGTATACGGCTGTGAAATGGTACCCGAGAAACTTGTATCCCAGTTCAAAGACAACTTCTGCGTAAAGGTCAACGAAACGGTGCCGGGGGCAGTCAATGAATTCCACGTCACCACACCAGCCGAAGCATCATATGTACCGTTGGCAGGAGACACGGAACTCGGCTGGATATACTTACCGTCAAGTCCCACAGCGGTTTTCACCGACACAGAGGAACCAATCCTGACAGGATTCAGTGTGATGCGCTGCCCTCCAGCAGGTTGCTTGTCAATATCACCATTCCCATATCCATTCTCGTATAGTTTTTGATTGATGATACCGCGAAGATGACTGATATCAGATATCTGATTGCCTGCCACGGAGAAGCTGTTAAGCTTGGTTAACTGGTTCAAAGCATCCACATTGGTGAGACGATTACTTGCAAGCGTCAGATTGGTAATCTCGGAAAGAGCGGCAAGAGCATCCACATTCGTGAGCTCATTGCCATCAAGATACAACTCATCCAAATTGGTAAGTTTTGCAAGCTTATCCACATTAGTAATATGATTTCGATTGAGCCATAAATCACTTAGCTTGTGGAGCGAAGCGAGGGCATCCACATTCGTGAGCTTATTGCCATCAAGATACAACTCATCCAAATCGACGAACTTTGCGAGTTTTTCCACGTCGGTAAGAGAGTCATCACTCAGATCCAGATTCGTGAGGTTGGGCAGTTTTTCGATTCCGTTCAAATCAGAAAACTCACTGCCGGATATACCAAAACCTGCAAGGTTCGGCAATTGACTAGCCACATCGATAACCTCATGCGCATCAGCACTCGACAGTCTCTCATTCCTATGAGGATCTGCCACACTACAAGTCCCCTCACCACGATTACTGATGTATAATGCATGAAGGCCTTTAAGATGTCCTATCAACGAGAAATTCTTTCCAAGAGAGGAACCTTGACACTCTGCTTGAATGGAACCTAATTTAGTCAGATATTGGACGCCCTCCCAATCACTAACTTTTTGTGGGAGTAAGAAATTACTGTTTTTCCCCGCCATACTGTCAATCATGTTCTGCGTGAAAATGTTATTCGGTTTCACACTTTCGCTTGTTGAAGAAATTGTAGACGCTACGGCCTTCGCCAGATTCTGATCCGGGAAACATTGCGCTATCGTACTTGTGCCAACCACGCAGCTACTCTCATCTTGCGTGGCAACCAGCGCTTCCGATGCATTCGCTACGCCGACACCGATGCCAGATACTACCATGCACGCGGCCGCAAACGATGCAGCCAATGAATATCTCTTCTTCGTCATACTTACTCTCTTTTCCAACACCATTGACAGGAAATAACTAAACGCACAAACTATGTTACACGGATTCGTAATTTATCCAAAAATAAAATATTAACATTAAAGAGAAACCCCGGTGCCAGTAGCACCGGGGAAGAGAAGAGAGAAGAAGAAAGGGTTCAATTATCGGCAAATCCAAACTTCAAGACCACCGGTCAACTCTTGCTGACAGTTATTATGTAACCCCATAATCCTTGGGAACAGGCTCAGATTCGCTGTGAATTATCTGAGAATTCGACAATTTTGCCTATTTTATGACCTTTAATGGCGGAAAACCGTAATTATAGGCTATTCAAGCAAGCCACAAACGCCTCGGACCGCCGCAACGTCTACACTGAGAGCGGAACAAGAAATTGCCGCGCCCACGGAATTTGGTGGGTGTCCATATCGACCGGGCGTAGGCAGGCAACCAGATTCTGGAGGAACCATGCTGCTGTCTGATCGCGACATCCTCGCCGCCCAAGCCGACGGCCATATCTCACTGGACCCGTGGACACCCGAAATGGTGCAACCGGCCTCCATCGATGTGCGGCTCGACCGGTATTTCCGGCTGTTCAACAACCACGCCTACACCTACGTCGATCCGGCGGAGAACCAAGGCGACCTGACCGAGCAGTTCGAGGTGGGGCCAGACGAGCCATGGATCATGCATCCCGGCGAATTCGCGCTGGCTTCGACTTGGGAATACATCAAACTTGACGGCACCATCGCCGCGCGGCTCGAGGGCAAGAGCTCGCTGGGACGGCTCGGCATCCTGACCCATTCCACCGCGGGCTTCATCGATCCGGGCTTCGAGGGGCACATCACGCTCGAGCTTTCCAACGTGAGCACACTGCCGGTGAAGCTTTGGCCGGGGATGAAAATCGGGCAGATGTGCTTCTTCGAGCTGAGCTCGCCCGCTGAGCACCCATACGGTTCGACCGGCGTCGGCTCGCATTACCAAGGCCAACGCGGGCCCACCCCTTCGCGTTCGTACGTCAATTTCTACAAGGCCGAAATCGAAGACTGAAGTCGTTTCGTCCTTTGCTAACTGTTTTATCCCGTCCGACGTCTAGCCGAATTCTGGACTACTGCGACGAAAAGCACCCTTCAACATGCTTTTCGTCGCGCCACAATCGTCAACGCGACCAAAAGCACGGTTGGGCATGCTTTTCGTCGCGAGTTTAATCTGGTTGCGACCAAAAGCACGGTTGTGCTGACACGCGCGGCGCGCTGACGAGGTTGGCGCGGGGTGCTGGGACAATTGGCGGTATGGCTAACAAGAAGGGCCCGATCAAAGGTTCGGGCGGAAAACATCGCAACGCGCTGAAAGGCCGCGGGCCGACGCCCAAAGCCGAGGACCGCGTGTATCACAAAGCATATCGAGCGAAGCAGCAGAACGAGAAACGCCGTTTCGCCGATCCTCGGCTGGCGGCACGACGTCGCGCGGCTAAGTACACCTCGGAATCCGACGACTTGGTGGTCGGCCGCAACGCCGTGCTTGAGGCGCTGCGCGTGGGCGTGCCGAGCACGCAGCTTTACATCGCCAACCGCATCGAACACGACGACCGCACCCGCGAGATCGTGAAACTCGCCGGCATGCAGGGCCTCAACCTGCTTGAGGCCGACCGGCTGGAGATGGACCGCATCGCGCATTCGCGCAACCACCAGGGCATCATTCTCAAAGTGCAGCCGTACCAGTACCACACGCTCGCGGAGCTTGCCGACAAGGCCGACAAGAAGTCGCACGCCATGGAGGAGGCCGATTCGCAGAGCGCCCGCATCAACGCGAGGCCGCTGTTCATCGCGCTTGATGGCGTCACCGACCCGCAGAACCTTGGGGCTGTCATCCGTTCGGCGGCCGCATTCGGCGCCAACGGTGTCATCCTGCCGGAGCGTCGTTCCGCCTCGGTCAACGCCGCGGCATGGAAGGTCTCGGCCGGCGCGGCCGCGCATCTGCCGGTCGCCCGCGTGGTCAATCTGACCAAGGCCGTCGAAGCGCTGAAAGAGCGCGGTTACTACGTCGTCGGACTTGACGGCGGTGGCGACGCCATCGTCGGCGAAAGCGGTTTCGAAACCGATCCGCTGGTCGTCGTGCTTGGCTCGGAAGGCAAGGGCCTGAGCCGCCTGGTGCGCGAAGCCTGCGATTCCATCGCCGGTATCCCGATTTCCAGCGAAGTCGAGTCACTCAATGCCTCGGTGGCGGCGGGCATCAGCCTCTACGCCGTCTCCCGCGCCCGCAGCAAGGCTGGAGAAAAAGCGGACAATAGCAACTAAGCGGAGACACTACTCGTTTTGAGCCCGTGCCACATTCCAATCCCGCAGGATGCGGCACGGGCTCATGTTTTAAGTTCGCATGCATGCCGTATTTGCCGTATTTGTCACCTTTTACGCGTTTGCTTGACCCGACTACGCAAAAGATGACAAATAGGACAGCTAAATGTCACCTTTTGCGCAGTGGGCCTGTTATCGCGAATAAAAAGTGACAGTTAGCACGGAAATACCAGCATAAAGCGAGCTCAGTGGCTCCAGACGGCGGCATCCTGGTCATATTCGTCCGGATCGTAGCCGTCATCGTCGGCATCGCCCGAATCGTCTGAATCGTCTGAATCGTTCGCAGCCATGGCGCCGTCGCCATTATTCGCGGCAGCATCCGGGCCTTTATTCACGGAATTGGTTTCCGAGCCAGCGTCTATCGCGGATTTAATATTTGCATTACGAGCAGCGACCGTGGACGGGTCAGGCTGTGTCGGCCAGATGTCTTCGGGCACATCGGAATCGGTGTCGAGGTCGCAAGTGTCCCCTGCGGTTTGCGTGGCGCCGAGATTGCCCAAGCCGTCGCCCAAATCAGCGTAACCACCCCTTCCAATGTTGTCGACGTCGTCATTGTCGGAGCCAACGGTGTCCGCGGTATCGACGTCATCGCCACCCTCGGCGCCGCCAGCGGCCTCGTCGTAGGTCGAGCTGTCGTCGACCACGCCGGAATCCGCGTCGGCGTTGATCTCGGCGAGCGCCTTCGAGTCGATATTGTATTGGGGCAGATTGTGCTTGATGTAATCGCTCGCCGCCACGGCCGTGGACACGTCATGTCCAGCTTTTTCGGCCATATACCAACGGTTTTGCAAAACCTCGTGGAAGAACTGCGCGGGCTCGATCTTGGAGCGGTATTCCTTGGGAATCATGCGCACGACGGGCTCGAAAACCTCACGCATCCAGTCAGTCGCGACGATCTCCAGCTCCTCGCCGTCACGCCAAGTGGAGGCACGGTAGGCGTCAAGGTCGTTCAACAGGCGGCGCGCCTGGTTCTCCTGCACGTCAAGACCGGTGAGCCGCAACAGCTTGCGGGAGGCATAGCCCGCGTCGACCACGCGCGGACGGACCAGCACGCGCTTGCCGTCGTCGGCGGTTTTGACCTCGAGCTCGTCGACGTCGAAGCCCAGGTCGTTGAGCTTGTTGACACGCTTCTCGATCTTCCACATCTCGTCGGGGCCGAAGTCCTCCTGATCGGTCAGCGCGCCCCATAGCGAGTTGTAGCGCTCGATCAGCCGGTCGCCGACCGCGACCTCGTCGACCTCGTCGGGCAGCAGCTTGCCGGAACTCAGGTCCATCAGCTCGCCGATGATGTTGGTGCGCGCCAGATCCATGTCGTAATCGCGCTGGCCCACCGTCAGCGAGGTGTAGAGCGCGCCGGTCTCCGCGTCGACCAGGAATGCCGAGAACGCGTCGGCGTCGCGCAGGAAAAGGACGTTGGAAAGCGAGACATCGCCCCAGTAAAAGCCGGAAAGATGCAGACGCACCATCAGCACGGCAAGCGCGTCGATCAGTCGATCGGCGGTGTCCGGGCGCAGGTTTCCGGCGAACAGCGCACGGTACGGCAGGGAGAATTTGAGCTGCTTGGTCACCAGAATCGATTCCAGCGGCTCGCCTTCGCGCGTATGGCGGCCAGTGACCACGGCGATCGGCTTGACGGTGGGCAACTCCAGCTTCTGCAGGCGGCGCAAGAGCTCATATTCGTGCGCGGCCACACGGCTGGTGATCTCTTTCATCGCGTAAATCTCGTCGCCGACGTGCACGAAACGCACGACGTGCCGGGAGATGCCTCGCGGCAGGTTGGCCAAAAGCTCCTTGGGCCAGGTCGCCAGTGGCTTCTCCCACGGCAGGGTGAACATTTTCGGGTTCGAGCTGGCTGCGGTGATCTGCAGCGCCTGGGGCTCGGCCACATCGATATCTCCGGCTTCGGCGGCCGTCACGGACGTAGCCTTGAGCGCTCGCGGATCCATTTGCATTCCACCGGTCAATTCCATACCCCCAAATCTAGCGCCCGTGTGGGATAGTTCATAATCCTCTCTCGAACCCGGCCATCGCGCGGAAATGGCAACGAACACATATCATTCATAAGAAAAACAAGAAAAGGACCCGCACACAAATGTACGGGTCCCTATCAAACGGAGCGAAGTAAAAGAGAGGAAGACACTTCGCTGCACGCTTCGGACCGGAATCCAGAATTCCAGTTCACATATTCAGTTATCGACGCGAAGACGCGACTCAGTTCAGGCGCAGCTCGGTGGCCGGGGAGAACAGGTGCATCTTGGACGGATCAATCTTGATCTTGACGGTGTCGCCGACCTTCGGCAGCTGACGCGGGTTGACGCGAATCGTGGTCAGCTTGTTCTGGTCGGACATCGTGGCGGCGGACTCGGCTGCGGAGCCGTCGGTGATGATGTCGCCGTAGATATATCCGTCGGAGCCCAAGTCCTCAACATTCTGGACCTTGAGCGAGAAGGCGTTGGCCTCGTCGGGAGCGGCGAGCGAAGCGTCCTCGGGACGGAAGCCGACGACGATGCGGCCCTTGTCGTCCGGGGTGAGCTTGGCGACGGCGGCGGGATCGAGATCGATGGTGTCGCTGCCAATCTTCGCCTTGCCGTTCTCCACCGGGTGGGTGTTGATGTTCATGGAAGGCGAGCCGATGAAGCCGGCGACGAAGACGTTCTGCGGCTTGTCATAGAGCTCGGTTGGGGCGCCGACCTGCTGGAGGATGCCCAGCTTGATAACGGCGATGCGGTCGCCCATCGTCAGGGCCTCAGTCTGATCGTGGGTGACGTAGAGGGTCGTGACGCCGAGCTGGCGCTGCAGGGCGGCGATCTGCGTACGGGTCTGCACACGGAGCTTCGCGTCCAAGTTCGAAAGCGGCTCATCCATCAGGAAGACCTTAGGCTTACGAACGATTGCGCGGCCCATGGCGACACGCTGACGCTGACCACCGGAAAGGGCCTTCGGCTTGCGGTCGAGGAACTCGGTCAGGTCGAGGACCTTGGCGGCCTCCTCGACGCGCTGGCGAATCTCAGCCTTCGGAACGCCGGCGATCTTCAGGGCGAAGCCCATGTTGTCGGCGACGGTCATGTGCGGGTACAGGGCGTAGTTCTGGAAGACCATGGCGATGTCGCGGTCTTTCGGCTGCATCGTGGTGACGTCCTTATCGCCAATGTAAATCTTGCCTTTGTTGACTTCCTCGAGGCCCGCGAGCATACGCAGGGTCGTTGACTTGCCGCAGCCGGAGGGGCCGACGAGCACGAGGAATTCACCATCTTTGATGTCAAGTGTGAGATCGGATACCGAGGGCTCCGTGTTGCCCGGGTAGATACGAGTGACATGGTCAAATACGACTTTTGCCATAATTAATATTCCTTTCATCGGCAGGTACGTGCCGAACGATCCGTAGTGAAGGGTTTTGCATCCACCCGCGAGCCAACTTCGGCAAGCGAATTTCCGCACTTTTCATTCCATTATGAGTGGGGCTCTGCAGGGTTCATCCCCTTGAAGCTCAAGCCCCACTATACACGGTTTGGATTGGGGAACCCACCGCGAGTTTCGGAGGCCATCGGAGGCATGGCGAGCCGATATCACCTTCGCTATTTTCCATCATTCCGGACAGACCTATCTGCTACAATGTGAGAATTAAGAATCTGTTGTAACTAAAAAATCTAGTCAAATGGCATTTATTTGAATCTAAAAGTAGACAAAATTTAAGCTGGAACTAATAAGACGAGCGCTTCACCGGCGATTGACGAATTACGCTCATAACGGAATCCGCACACTGCTATGCGTTTTATATAATTATTTTTATTTTTTTTAAAAAACGTTTTATCTTCACTGAAGATAACATAATCCAGGAAATTCCTTCATCGTTCATCCTTATCAATCACGACCACGATTTGACAGCAATGCTTCATTTTCCAACGTTCGGAGATGTTTCTTTCTGCAATCAGCTATCTTTCTTGGTTTTGATTCCTAACTTGGAGCCAATAAAATAAAATAATAAGCGTCAAACGATTCAATATGATTTTCATGTTGCAAAAACTAATAAAACTATCGGAAAATAGCAATATGAATAATATTTCACACTCAAACAACCATATTGACTGGCTACGCGACATCACCCACGACGACTCCATCAACAAAATCTCCCAGCAGGCGGGGATTCCCTACGCAACGCTCTACAAGCGTTTCAAGTCGAACGAGCTGGCGACCGACGAGATCATCGCCATCGCCCGCAGCTACGGCATCAACCCCGTCGACGCCCTGGTGAAGACGAGCATCATCTCCGACGAGGAGGCCTCGGGAGTGCGCGGCGACAACGCCCTGCGCCTGTGCGACATCGAATCGATCGCCAAGGAAATCGTGCGCCGCGACGGCGAGAAGACCCAACGGACCACCAGGAACGAAAGCAACGTCTGAACCTGGCCCTTTGCGGTAAAAAACTTGCGGTGAAAGTCGTGTGAATCAACAAGTTGAGCGGAAACATGCTGGGCGAAGTGGCGATGTCCACGCGCCCAGCCGCACATCGGCGTGCAAAACATCGAAAAATCACCGCGATATTCCTCTTTTAGCGCAAAAATCACGATAAAGCGAGACGGCTGTTGCGTCTGTAGGCGACATCCGTTATTCTCGCAACCATGACATCACAAATCTTCTCTGCGGACAGCAGCGTTCAGGCCGGGTTCAACCTTACCGGCATGAGCTGTATCTCTCGTCCACGCACGATGATGTCTTGTATGACGACTTTTTGTTGTCGCTGAAAACCTTCGATCGTCGATCGTCAGCATTTCTGTATTCTTTTCGCGTTTTCCGAATGTCTTAGTGTCGCTTTGTGGTTGAAACCATCGTTTCGCAATCGATATTCAGCCGCATGAATCATCGATAACGATATTCAAGGAACCGTGAATATATCCCGACGTTGAAATTCCCACGGTGAAACCGCCAGACGTTCTGGAAACCCACCAGAGTCTGCGTATCCCCTGTTTCATAACGGATATTCGAATACAAAATACTTGAGATCCATCAAGCGCAACGCTTCTTATCGCCAAAAATTCATTCCACATATCCATAATTTCATGCAAATTGATTGAGAGGAAGATCATGACCGCAACCATCTGGAACTGGCTGGCGCTCGGCGTCACCGTTCTGCTCTTCGCCGGCCTCGCCGTGCTGAGCCGCACCAAAAAGGCCGGGTTCAGCACCCGCGTCATCATCGCCACGGTGCTCGGCATCGCGATGGGGCTGATTTTCAAGGGCCACACCGACTACGTCGCCGCGTTCGGCACCGTCTGGTCGAACGCCATCGGGGCCATCGTCGTTCCGCTGCTGCTTTTCAGCGTCATCGCCAGCATCACCAACCTCGGCTCGTCCCTGCGGCTCAAGAACATCGGGGTCAAAACCGTGGTGTTCCTGCTCCTGAACACGCTGACCGCCTCGCTGATCACGCTCGGGCTGGCGCTGGCGTTCGGCGTGGGCAAGGGCTTCGACGTCGCCATGCCGCAACACTACGAGGCCAAGCATGTCCCGCCGGTGCTCGGCACCATCGTCGGGCTCTTCCCCTCGAACCTCGTCGCCAACTGGGCCGCCAACCAGGTGGTTCCGGTCGTCATCTTCGCCATCCTCGTCGGCCTAGCCTACAACGCCGCCGCCTCGACACCCAAGGGCGAAGCCGCAGTCAAGCCGTTCAAGACCTTCGTGGACGCCGGTAACGTCGTGCTTTCCAAGGCCACGCAAATCGTCGTCGGCTTCACGCCTTACGCCGTGCTCGCGCTGATCGCCGCCGCCATCTCCAACAGCAACCTCATCGCTCTGGTGCCATTGCTGCTCGTGCTCGTCGTGGCCTACATCGCCATCGCGCTACAGATGTTCGTCGTTCAGCCAGCCATCCTCGGCATGACCACACGCACCAACCCACTGCGCTTCTTCAAGTTCTTCTGGCCCGCCGGCGTAGTCGCGTTCACCTCCGAATCCAGTATCGGCACGATTCCGGTGACCGTGCGCCAATTGCGCAAGGGCGGCGTACCCGATGACATCGCCTCGTTTGTCGCCTCGCTGGGCGCGAACCTCGGCATGCCGGGATGCGCCGGCGTCTGGCCCACGCTGCTCGCGGTGTTCGCGGTCAATTCGTTGAATATGCATTACACGCCGTTGCAGTATCTGCTACTCGTGGCCCTGACCCTGCTGGTCTCCATCGGCACCGTCGGCGTGCCCGGCACGGCCACCATCACCGCGACCTCGCTGTTCGCGGCCACCGGCCTGCCAATCGCCTTCATCGCCATCGCCCAGCCGATCTCGCAGATCGTCGACATGGGCCGCACCGCCCTGAACGTGGCCGGCGCCGCAAACACCGCCGTCATCGTCGCCGCCACCGAGCACCAGCTCGACCGCGACCTCTACGACGGCCGCAAGGAGTTCGTCGATTCGGATCTGGACACGGACGCTGTAGACGCCGAGCGGGATTCATCCAAGGAATTAGTCAGCGCCACTACGGTCAAAGCGAATGTTGAAGCCAGCAACGAAACCGACGCGGGTGATACTACCAACACGAAGCGCAGCGGTTCACAGGGAAATTCCAATGTAGCAGGCGCCGGAACCGCGGCTTCAGCGAACACCTCGGCCTCGCCAAGCCCATCGCTGAATCTCTCGACTGCAGGCAACTTGCTGAGCTTCTCCCCGTCATCCGCGCTCGACGGCCAAGGCGATGACATGTGCGGCCTTCGTTCGTCCGATGATGGGAACGAGCGCAAAACCGAATAATCCGCGGACCAACTCCTCCTCATCGTAAAAGCCGTATCAATGACGCCAATTTCAACGTCATGATACGGCTTTCATATTCATCATGCTTATGGCTCCAGTTCAAACAACCGCAACCAGGCAAAATACCTCATCCGTGGGGCTGGGTTTCGGGCGGAATCACCGACTTGTAGGGCTTGCCCTTGAACTCCTGAGCGTAGGCATCCTTCGCGGCCTGCAAGAGCTCGGGGTCGGTCAGGGCGTCGTAGGCGGTCAGGGCGATGGTCTTGGCGGCCTGCACGAGACCCTTGTGAGCCACGCTGGACTGGCCGTTGGCCACCCACTGCCACGAATGCGCGGGCGTACCGAGCGGCTCGAAACCGCCATAATACTGCGCGGTCGGGGTACACCAGCTCACGTCGCCGACGTCGGTGGACGCCTGGCCCTTGGTGTTGGTGGTGTAGATCAGCGGGAACTTCGGCAGCGCCATGCTGGAATGGGCGATCTCATTCGCTTCTTCGTCGCTCAGCGCCGGGTTCGCGGCCTTCACACGCTCGGCGAGCGGGCCCTCGAAGCCCTCGGGGTTATTCGTCTGAATCTTGCGCTCGAACTCGAGCTCGTCCTGCGTAAGCTGAAGCGGCCCGACCAGATCGAGGTTCCTGTCCATGTCTTCGCTCAGCGGATGGTTCGGCACGTAGTTGGCGCAGGCCGAATCGAAGTCAATCGACAGTTCGGTGTCCGTCATCATCGCGGCGCCCTTGGCGATCTTGACCACACGGTCGTAAATCGGCTTGGCCTGCTCAAGATAGGGGGCGCGCACGAAGAAGTAAAGGGTCGCCGTGGGATGCACAACGTTCGCGGACTTGCCGCCGGCGTCGAGGTAGGCATAGTGGATGCGGGCCTCATCGATGATGTGTTCGCGCAGGAACTGCACACCCACCGTCATCAGCGTGGCGGCGTCAAGCGCATCGCGCCCCTGCTCCGGAGCCGCGGCAGCATGGGCCGCGACGCCCTTGAAGCTGAAGTTAGCCTGCATCACGGCAAGTCCCGATCCACCGGCGACCGTCGTCATATCGGAAGGATGCCAGGTGAAGGCCGCATCGACGTCGTCGAAAACGCCATCGCGGGCCATGAACGCCTTGCCGTAGCCGCTTTCCTCGGCCGGGCAACCGAAAAGTTTCAGCGTACCCTTGAGGTTCTTTTCCTCCATCAGGGTCTTGAGCGCGACCGCCGCGCCCAAAGCGCCCGTGCCGAGCACGTTGTGGCCGCAACCCTGCCCAGGATCGCCCGGAACCACCGGCTTGCGGTCGGGATTGCCGGCCTCCTGGCTCAGGTTGTCGAGCGCGTCGTATTCGGCGGTGATGCCGATGACCGGCTTGCCCGAACCGTACGTGGCAATGTAGGCGTAATCCATGCCGGCCACGCCCTTCTGGATGTCAAAGCCCTCTTTTTCGAGCACTTTGTAATGCTGCTCGACGGACTTCGGCACGGTGAAACGCGTCTCCGGCGTCTCCCAAATGCGGTCCGCGGCCTCGATGAACTCGTCTTTCTTGTCGTCGACGATGTCCATGATCCGCTGTTTGTTGCTGTCAACTGCCATGAAACACTTCCTTTCGGGGCTCGCGGCCCTGTGCGCTTCCATGAGATGGCATCCGTCGCGCGCACGCAGGCAGCGTTTTGGCGATTCATTGCCATTGCGCACCCGCGCATGCCACGACCGATGTTCATACCATAAACCCGGTTGATTACCAACATATTCACATGCCCGCATATCGGGCTCGCCGAACCCCAGGATATTCCCTTGATTCCGTGGGCTTTTCACGACTTCGACGAGATCATAACATAATACAAAACACCATGTGATAGTCATCGTTTTCGTGGCCGTTTCGATAAACGTTCATAATCCATCCGGCGCAACGCGACATCAGGACGATTCGCAAGATTTTAGCTTTCCGCCCACTTTAAAAGCGCTGGCCTATTTCAATGCGATAATAATACATCTATAGATTATTTATCCGTTTAATATCGGTTTCGACAGCAAAACGGGAACCAGGAACGACAACATAGCGGGATACAGCCGGCAACGCACAAATCCATGCTATACGAGATATTGTGGGGTTTAGCACCTCAAGCGAAAGGCGGCGACGATGCGCAACATACGAATCGGAGTAGTGGAAGACGAGCCCGCCGCATGCCAGAAAGTGCTCGACTACCTCAACCGCTACCAAGCCGAAAACGACGAGAACTTCACCGTTTCGGTTTTCGACGACGGCGCGAAAATCGTGGAAGGCTACCGGCCGATCTATGACATCCTGCTGCTCGACATCGAAATGAAAGAAATGGACGGCATGGAGGCCGCGCGACGCATTCGCAAAATCGACAGCAGCGTCGTCATCGTGTTCATCACCAACGCCTCGCAATACGCCATCAACGGTTACGAGGTGCGGGCGCTCTCCTACCTCTTGAAACCCGTGCCGTACTTCGCGTTCAGCCAGGAAATCAAACGCTCCATCGAGACGGTGCGGCGGCAGGCCGACGATTCGATGCTCTTCGAGGCCGGGTCGCAACGCACGCGCATCGAGCTCAAATCCATCGTCTACATCGAATCAATTCGTCATACAATCATCATCCATACGCTTGACGGCAAACTCTCCGTCACCTCGACGCTCAAAGAACTCGAAGCGCAACTGGCCGGGCATGACTTCTTCCGCTCCAATTCCTGCTATCTGGTCAACCTGCGGCACGTCACCGGCATCGAGGACCAAGATTGCATCATGAGCAACGGCGAGCGCCTGCGCATCAGCCGCCCGCGTAAGAAGGCCTTCGTCGCCGCGCTGGCCGGCTACATCAACGGCGGCCTGCAATGAACACGATCACCAACGCGCTGCCCAACATTCCGCGGCTTTACACCGGCATCTGCGAATGGCTGGCCTGCGTCGTGTATCTACTGGTGATTTATCGGCGGGCGCCGAAATGGCGGAGCGCGCTCGTGGCGGCGATCGGACTGCCGGCGATTATCGGCATCCAATATTTCGACGGGGCGATGAGCCTTGACTTCTGGATTTTAGGCATGCTTCTGGCGGTCGCGGGCATGTATCTGGTCATCTTCCTCGGCGCGCAAACGACACCGCGCGAAGGGCTTTACGTCACCGCCCGCGCCTTCGTGCTCGCCGAACTCGTGGCCTCGCTGCACTGGCAGATCGCGACGTTCATCGGGTTCAACAACCACCGCCGTCCCCGTGCGCCCGTTTGGGGACTCGACCTACCCACCGCGATATTGGCCACAATCATCTATTTGGTCGGTTTTGGCCTGGCCTGGGCCATCGAACGACACAATTTCGAACGGGACAAGCCGATGAACCCGAGCCGCACTGCGGTGGCGGGCTCCATCATCATCACCATCGTTACCTTCGCGGTGAGCAACCTGAGTTTCGTCTCGACAAACACGCCCTTCTCCGGATCCGTCGGGCAGGAGATCTTCTACATCCGCACGCTCGTCGATTTGTGCGGATACGCCATTCTCGGCGCGCAACAGGAGCAAGCGAGGGTGGCGCGGGCCAATGTCGAACTCGCCTCCATCAACGCGAAGCTGCAGAGCGAGCACCAGGAGTACCTGCAATCCAAGGAAAACATCGAATCGCTCGGTCGCATTTCCCACGACCTCAAGCACCAGATCACCGCGCTGCGGGCGGAAGTCGACCCTGAGCACGCGGCGGCGGGTTTCGAGCAGCTTGAGGCGTCGGTGCAGGAATACAGCGCACAGGAGCACACCGGCAATTCGGTGCTCGACGTCATCCTCACCTCGAAAGTGAAGGCCTGCGCGCAACAGGGCATCACGTTGACCACCGTGGCCGACGGCAAGCTTTTGGCCGATATGAGCTCGATGGATATCGCCACGCTGTTCGGCAACGCGCTCGACAACGCCATCGAGGCCGCCTCCCAAGTCGCGGAGCCGGAACGGCGCCTGATCAAACTCGCGCTTTACGAGCACGGGCAATTCACGGTCATCCGCGTCGAGAATTATTACGAATCCACCTTGCGCACCGATGACCAAGGCGATCTGCGCACCACTAAATCCGACCAGCGCGCCCATGGCTACGGCGTGAAATCGATCAAACACATCGCCGGCCTCTACCATGGCGACGTCACCATCAAGGCCCGCGACCACTGGTTCACGCTGACGGTGCTTTTGCCGCGATAAAACAAACGCACAAGTCGGCCGATAGGTTATCCACAATGGCGGAATTTCGCCAATCGTATATTCCTATCAACCGACTTGTGCGTTTTCATCGACATCGTCGGCACCGTACGTGACGGCGGCGCCGACATACTACCGTCTTACTTCTTTTCGGCCTTGTCGCCCTTCTTGGCGGGGGCGATCCACCACTTCAGCAGCGGGTAGCTGATGATGACGGCCAAGAGCGTGTTGACCACCGAGGCGAGGGTGGAGGAAATGGCGTCATTCCAGCCGAAGCCCTTGCACAGCGTGGTGATGTAGCCAGGCAGCAGCAGGCCGCAGACCACGATGATGATGGCCAGGATCGCGTACTTCCAAGCCGCGGACTTGAAGCTCGCGTCGGACTTGAAGACCCACTTCATCTGCACCACGAAGTTGACGGCCTGCGCGCAGATTTCGGCGATCAGGAAGGTGAGGAAGCCGCCGAGGCCGTTGGTGCTGGGCTTCGAGTAGTTGAAGATGAGGAAGCTGAACGGCTGGGTCAGGTGCATGGCGTGCACGAACAGCGCGGTCAGGATCCACACGGCCACGAAACGTGTGATCGTCGAGATGTTCGAAAGCACGTTGAACTTGATGAACTCCCAGAGGTTCGGGTACTTGTTAATCAGGCGCTTGCAGGCGGCGATGAAGCCTTTGCCTTCGACGGTTGCGTCGGGCTTGCTGTTTTCAGCAACGTCTCCGGCGCCGTCTTGAACGGTTCCAGGTTGGCTGCTCACATCAGGGGTCGGCTCGTCGATTGACGTTTGTGCGGACTGTTTACTCATTTGTTTTCAAGCTCCTTCGCTACGCGCTTGTTGGCGGAAATATTGCGGAAATAACCGGCGATGAACGAACCGGCGCCCCGGAAGGTGTGGCCGTTCGCGATCTTGACGACGGCCTGGACCATCGCCGAGTCGATCATGCCTTGCGTCATCTTGCACATCGCGCGAGGCGGCATGTTCAGGATGAAGAGGATGTTGAGGTCGGGCTGACCGGTCTTTTGGCGGACCTTCGCCTCCTGCTTGGCAAGTACTTTGGCGACGGTGCGCGCGACGAAACCGCGCGAATCCGCCCACGAGGAAATCGGATCGTTCTCGCCAAAGACAACGGTTTTGCCAGGCGCGACCACACCATGGCCGAAGAGCGCCGTCATCTCGTTGTCGGTGACGTCCTTGACCTGGCCCTTGAGATAATGGCCGAGCACCGGGTTCGGCGGGCACAGATCGATATCGCCCTGCACCATCTGGGTGGTCGAAAGCGCGAGGTTCTCGACGCTGTCGCCGACCAGGATCTCACGCTCGCCGGTCTCGGTCTTCCAAGTGCCGGGCACCACGTCATAATGACGGAATGTATAGCGGTCGAACGGGATGGTGACCGTCTTGCTTTCATGCGCGTCGAGGAAGACCTTCTGGAATCCCTTGAGCTCGCGATCCGGGCGCATCGCGCCGCCCTGCGGCCCGCGAACGTACATCTGGGCGACGGTGGCGCCCGGGATATCGGAATCGTTGGTCAACGTAAATGTAATACCATTTTCGTCACTGCTCAAATCCGAGTACGTAAACGAGCTGTAGCTCAGGCCGTAGCCGAACGGGAAGCGCACGGGCACGCCGGCGGTCTCGTAATAACGGTAGCCGACGAACGGGCCTTCGCGGTAGATGGCGTCGCGGCCGATGGCCGGATACCAGCCGGAGCTGGGGACGTCCTCGTACTTGATCGGCCAGGTCTCGGCGAGATGGCCGGAGGGATTGACCTCGCCGGTGAGCACACGGGCCGTCGCACTTGCGCCGGCCTGCCCGGAAAGACCGATATAGAGGAGCGCGGAAACGTCGTCGAACCAGGGCAGCTCGACGGGGGAGCCAGCCACAAGCACGATAACCACGGGCTTGCCGGTGGCGACCAACGCCCTCACCAGCTCGTTCTGGCCTTCGGGAATGGCCATCGTGGAACGGTCGAGCCCTTCGGATTCGCTGCGTTCGTCGAGACCGACGACGGCGATGGCCACATCGGTGGTGTCGGCCGCGGCCAAGGCGACGGCGTCCTCGACCAGGACGTTGTTCTTGCCGCCATGACGCTCGTAGCCCTGCTGGTAGCCGGCGACTTCCACGCCGTCGATCTTCTTGAGCTCGTCAAGCAGGTTCTCCTCATTGGTCGCATTGACCTTGGAGGAGCCGGAACCCTGATAACGCGCGGTTTTGGCCATGTCGCCGACAACCGCGACACGCGTGCCGGGCTTCAGGGGAAGCACGGGGGCGATCTTGCCGTCCGCGCTGCCGTTCTTCAGCAGCACGCTGGTGCCTTCGGCGACACGACGGGCGATCTTGTGATGGCCCTTGGCCACATCATCGGCCATGAGGTCATCGCGGCCCACGCCTTCGAAACGTGTACGCTCGGCAAGCTTGGCGACCTCGCGGGCGCGGACGTTGATGTCGGCTTCGGCCAGCGTACCGGCCTTTACCGCGCCGACCAGCTCACGCACGGAGGTGTAGCCAGGCGAGGGCATCTCGAGCGTGCCACCGGCCTTCACCGCGGCGACGGCGGAATTGGAGCCGCCCCAATCGGAGATGACCGCGCCGTCGAAGCCCCACTCCTGGCGGAGGATCTCGGTCAAGAGATGCTTGTTCTCATGCGAATACGTGCCGTTGATCTGGTTGTAGGAGGTCATGATGGCCCACGGACGGGCCTCGCGGATCATGATCTCGAAACCGGTCAGATACAGTTCGCGCAGCGTGCGTTCGTCGACCACGGAATTGGAGGCCTGGCGACGCAGCTCCTGGCTGTTGACCGCGAAATGCTTGGGGCAAGAGGCCACGCCATTGCTCTGGATGCCCTTGACCAGCCCAGCGGCCATACGCCCGGCGACCTGCGGGTCTTCGGAATAATACTCGAAATTGCGGCCGCACAAGGGGTTGCGCTTGATGTTCATGCCCGGGCCGAGCAGCACGTTGACATCGAGGTCATGCGCCTCGCGCCCCAGCGCTTTGCCCATCTCCTCGGCCAACGCCGGGTCCCAGGAGTTCGCCACCGTGCCGGCGGTAGGGAAGCAGGTCGCGGGCTTGGACGCGCCGATGCCCAGATGGTCGCCGGCGCCGAGCTGACGACGCACGCCGTGGGGGCCATCGCTCATCACAAAGCTGGGAATCCCGGCCCGTTCGTTGCCGCGCGAATCCCATTCGGAGCCACCGGAAAGCATCGCCGCTTTCTCTGTAACGCTAAGTTCTTCGAGTTTCATGGTCCTCCTTATTAAAAAATCCTGCCGTCCTACCGTCTTGCCAAGCAATTCCGGATCGGACGTTAGTCGGCACATCCATGCGGTGCCACGCCACTTGTGCCACCCCGCATAAATCCACCACTGGCAAATCTATGTAATCGATAATTTCAATGCCTGACCCGTTTAAAGGCTCAGGCTGTCATTCGCGCAATTCACTCGCGCGAATATTCGTAAAGGGGATGAAGCCCCACCACAAGGCTGCGGCGAGGCTTCATCCAAGCGATTTCGGACTAGCGGAATCGCCTAGAGGTCACTGCTCATCAGGTGCAGCCGCATCGACCGAATCACTGGTGACGGAGACCTTGGCTTCGTTACGGCGGCGGAGGTAACGGCGGACCGCTACGATCTCAAGGCCGACGAAGAGGACCGCGGCGATGGCCCAGACGACATACATGGCCGTCTTCCAGACCGGGGTGGCGGCCTTCGGCTCGCCATTCTGATACTCCCAGCTGTTCGCCACGGAGTAGAGGATGTTCTTCGAGGCCCGACGCATCGCGATCACGGAGGTCGCAGACTTGTCGGTGATGTGGTTGGTCACCTTGGTGGTGGCGAGCATGGTGTCGCCGCCGTTGCGGATGATCTGGTCGGCGTTCTGATAGCCGTAGACACCGAAGTAATCGGTGACCACGAAGCCGTGGAAGCCCCACTCGTCACGCAGCACGGAGTTGAGCAAGCCGCTGTTGGCGCCCGCGTAAGTGGGCCCGATGTAGTTGAAGGAGCTCATCGCGGCGGTGGTGCCGCCGGTCTTGACGCCCATCTCGAACGGCTTCAGGTAGATCTCGCGGATCGACTGCTCGTTGGCCCAGGTGCACAGCATGTTGGTGCGGTTGGTTTCCTGGTCGTTCAACGCGAACTGCTTCATGAAGGCGTAGACGCCCTTGGACTGCGCGCCCTGGATCTGGCTGGCGGACAGGGCGCCGGCGAGCTCGCCGTCCTCGGAGAAGTACTCGAAGTTACGGCCGGAGAACGGGCTGCGGTGCGTGTCCATGCCAGGGGCGTACCAGCCGTCCACGTGCATGTCGTGCGCCATGTCGCCGATCATCTTGCCGAATTCCTTGTTGAGGTCCTTGTTCCAGGAACAGGCGAAGGAGACCTCGGCCGGGAAGCCGATGGAGCCGACTTTGGTGAAGTTGTTGTTCAGGGCTGCGGGGCCATCGGCGTCGGTGGTCTTGATCTTGCCGATCGAGTCCACCGCGGGCGTGCCGTAACCGCCGTTGGCGATCAGCTCGTCCATGTCCTTGAAGCTCATCTCGTCGAGCAGCTTGTCCCATTCGGGATCATCGTAGGACTTGCCGCGCAGAGCCGCCAGACGGATGTTGTTCTTCGCGCCCGTGGTCGGCATCTTGTCGCCGGACTTGTTGTGCTCGGCGGGCTTGTAGTTGCCGTTGTTGACGAACTCGGACTTCGCCTTGTCGCTCATCGCGAAATTCGTCGGGGCAGCGGTGGCCGCCTGATAGTTCGCGAAGTGGTCCTTGCGGGAAAGGTAGGTCACGTCGCCGGCCGCGTTGTCGAACCGGTTGGTGGCCGCGGCCTTGTCGCCCGCGTGGGTCTTGGACTTGTTGTAGGTGATGGTGGACGGGATGTTGACCGTTTGATGATCAATCGCCGTATGCGCGTCGGAGTTGATGGAGATGTCGTAATCGCCCTTCTCCAGCACGTAGGCCTTGGCGGTCTTCGAATCGTAGGAGGCCATGTCGTCGTCCTTGAAGGAGATCTTGACGTCCTGGGACTCACCGGGCTTCAGGAGCTTGGTCTTGCCAAGCGCCACGAGGTTGGTGGAGGCCTTCTCGATGCCGCCGTTGGTGTAAGGCGGGTCGAAGTAGGACTCGACGACGTCCTTGCCGGCCTTGTCGCCGGTGTTCTTGACGGTCACGTCGAAGGAGATCTTGCCGTCGGCGTGGTCGATCTTGCCCATCTTCTGGCTGAACTTGGTGTAGCTCATGCCGTAGCCGAACGGGTACTGGACGACGTCGTTGTAGTTGATGAGGCCTTCCTTGGCGGCGGTCTCATAGAACTTGTAGCCCAGGTAGATGCCCTCGGTGTAGTTGACGAACGTCGGCTTGATGGTCTGCAGCTTGCCGGTGAAGTCCGGAACCTTCTGGATGAACTGGTCGACGTTGTTGTACTGGAAATCACCGTAGTTGTTGATGTTCACGGACTTGTGAAGGTCACGCAGGAACGTATCAGAGGTCTTGCCCGAGGGGTTGACGGCGCCGGAAAGCACCTTGCCAAGCGCGGTGAAGCCGGTCTGGCCGGCAGGCGGGCACCACAGCACGGACTTGATCTGCGGATAATCCTTCAGGAAGCTGAACTGGAACGCGTTGCCGCCGTTGTAGACGAGGGTGACGTTCTGGAAGTTCTTGGTGACGGCATCAAGCATGTCCTTCTCGGACTGGTCGAGCTCGAGGAAGGACTGGCCGTCCTTGAAGTCCTCGTAATCCTTGGAGTTGTTGTGATAGGGAACGCCCTTGGCCTTCATGTTGCTGGGCAGGTCGTTGCCTTCGCCACCCTGACGGGCCAGAACCACGACGGCCTGGTCGGAGAAGCTCTTGGCCTGGCTCATCGCGTCGGCCGGATACTGCTTGATCGGGGTCTCGGGCAGGTCCCATTCGGGGGCGAACATCACCTTGGGCTGCGGGCGGTTCTTGGCGTACTTGACGTACATGTCGCTCAGCTTGGTGTTGGTCTGAAGCCCGGCGTTCTTCATGCCTTCGAGGATGGAGACGGTCTTGTACTGCGTGTTCATGGCGCCTGAGCCGGAGCCCGAATAGATCGGGTTGGTGGAGGCCCAGCCGAAGACGTTGACCTTCTTGCCGCTCAGCGGCAGGTTGGAATCGTCGTTCTGCAGCATGGTGATGCCTTCGGCCTGCACATCCTCAGCGAGCTTGTTGGCCCGGCTGATAGTGTTCTGCGAAAGTACGTATTTCTTGGACGTCACGTTGTTGAGCAACGTGGACATAGGACCGGTGAGCATCATGGATACCGCGGCGACGATGGCCACCAGCACCACCAGCCACGTCTCGCTATGCACAAGCTTGCGGGTCCCGGTATTTTGAACCGTCTTCTTGTTGACGGCGACGCTGATGACAATCGCCAGAATCAGAACGACACCGATGGCCACCAGATAGGGCACCAGCGACTTGATGACGTTGACGACATCAGCCATGTTGATCTGCAACATGAGAAGTCCTCTCTTTATGTTTCACATATCATGAATGCGTAATGGCCGCCGCGTCTCATTTGACGTAACAACCACATCTACTCGCTCAACTTCGAACAAAGCCATGCGACGATGCTACATTCACACAGTTTTATTTTGTAATGGCAATCTTGAATTCTTAAGGATGTGGCTCAGCCTGTCATTTTCCGCGCACGTTTTGCAATCAACGCCTATAGTTCCATCTTGATAATGTTAGGCACAAATGACTGGGCCTCCGTCTCGCCCACCATCAAACAATGGTCAGCAAAACGAAGGCCCAGTGCCATCGCAGGATGGATCCGCATCCATCCGATTCAGCCTCTAACGGCTACCGGAGATCACCGTGGTCCTTGCGGCACGCACGGATAATCAAAGCGATTATCGCCACGAGATAGAACAGCACACCCACCACGGAAATGTTGAGTGCCGTCACCTCGCTATGCGGGTAATTGACAGGGATGAAGTAGATATCGGCCGCAAGAGAGACGCGCGCGAGAACGAACATCGCGAACGAGACGACCAACAGCACTTCACCTACCATAACCAACACATCGGCGAGAACGCCACGGCCTGGGCCAGCGGTTGTCGCCTTGCCCTGAGGCAGGAAGATGACTTCGCAGGCGATGGCGATCATCGCCACAATCGTCAGGGACAAAGGCCAGATGCTCATACCGCTGCCAGCCAAGTAACCGGTAGTGGAAGTAATGACATATACAATCACTCCCACCAATGCGGCAAGCACGGCAACACACTCAAGCAGAGAACCTTTGAGCGAGAACGTCGGACCAGATACTTTTCCTGTGTCAATCGTTGCTTCAGTCATGACTTACTCCTTCCCCTTTGTAGGTTGTTCGCCGACATCCGACGAGTTTTTCCCGCGTAGACGGACCACCGCATAGCCAATGATGCCAATCAAGGTCAGCAAGCCGGTCACAACGATGGCCGCGAGGTACGCCGCACGCCACCAGGTAATGATTTCCTTGGTATGAGTGGTGGAATTGACGCCGTTCATAGCATTGGAATTGGCGATCGCCCACAATGCGTAGTGCATGTCGGTTTGGATGGCCTTGACCAGCTGGGGATCGCTGCCCAATGTTTCAGCATTCCAATAGGGCACGCCTTGCTTGCCGAATCCGCAGAACGCCATGGTGCCTGCGATGATTGATTCCTTTGGCGCGGCAGACGGCGAGACAGAGGTGAAATCAGTGACGGAATACCCGGTGAATCCCCACTCCTGACGAAGAATGGAGTTGGAAACCCCGTAGTTCGCACTGACAGGAACCCCTCCGCCACGGTTGAACGACGTCATGATACCCAATGCACCCTGCTTGTATGGAGTGACAGCGGAACCGACGATGCCTTCCGGCAATGAGGTCTTGGCCCCGGATTCACCGATTCGTTTATCGCTGGATTTGAAAGAAGCGGGCTCTCCCTTGGCTTCAATCGCCTGTTCAAAGTTCCGCAGCTCCATTTCGCGGGCGCGCTGCTCGCTCATGAACGTCGCCACACCTTTACGATTAATCTCCTGATCGTTAAAGGCGAAATGCTTCACGTTCACCATGGTGCCCTTGGATTGCGAGCCCTGCGTCACCGCACTCCCCACATATCCGGAGAGAACCGGATCTTCGGAGTAATACTCGACAGAACGCGCGTTATAGGCATGACGGTGAAGGTTCATCGCCGGCCCGATCATGATAGGCAAGTCGAAAATAAGACCCGACTCGCCCAACACGATTTGGCCGTTGCGGTATCCCAGCTCCTTGTTCCAGCTATACGCAAGATTCGTCGCTGAAGGAACCACAGTGGTGCCTTTATTCGCGTACTTCGGGTCCTTGGCATCGGGGAATGCCTCCCCTTGGTATTTTCCTTCGTTGAATTTGTGGGAATCCGAGCCATTCGGGCCATCATCGGTAATCTTGTTTCCCAACCCAATCGAAGGAATAGCGCCAATGGCATGTAGCGCCTTCTCCGCGAAATTCATATACTCCGGAATCGTTATTTGCCGGACCAAAGCATTCCATCGCTTGTCGTTGAAGGATGCGCCTTTCAAGTCGTTGAGTTTCAGATGCGTGGACTTGTCTCCAACTTTGTAAGAGGAGGTGTCGCCTTTCTGAAGCGGAATGAAATCGTTGTTCAGCAACTTCGAAAGTTTCGCGTTCGCGGCAAGCCCGGAATAGGTCTTCGGGAAGGTGCCATTCCAGTTCGAACGGCTCAGGTATTTCACCGTTCCCGGCGCGAAAGCATTGTAATCCATAGCGGAGTTGCCGGCCGAAAGCTGATTCGTGATCTTCTTGCCCGTGCTTGAAGTGGAGAAGGTGCGTGCATCGACATCACCATTCCACTTCCAAGTGTAGGTCTTAGACGCGTCCCCCGCAGAGGTCATACCGTCGGCCACACTGTGGCCTTGCGCGGCAAGCACATTGTTGAGAGCGTCATGCGAATCATTGCCGATGGCGAAGTAATAGCTGCCCGGATCAACGATGTAGGTCTTGGCATGCCGAGCGTCATAACTGGCAAGATTGGCCATATCCACATCCATGGTCACAGACTGGGATTCACCAGGCTTCAGCATCTTGGTCTTTTCGAAGTCCATAAGCTGAATCGCGGACTTCTCAATGCCATACTGCTTGTCGTACTTGGTATATGGCACCGAAGCATAAAGCTGCACGACCGCTTTGCCCGGGACGTCGCCAGTGTTGGTGGAAGTGACCGAGACCGTCGCGGTCTTCTTATCACCACGAATCTTCACACTGTCAAGTTTCTGGGAGAACTTGGTATAGCTCAAGCCGTAGCCGAAGGGATAGGCGACTTCATTGCCGTATTTCCAAGTACCGTCCGTAGTGGCAGGGGTGCCATCAGCGTTGGCATATGTACCGGCTTTGGCGGTCTTGGCGTTCTGCTCGGCGTCCCCACCGGAAACAGTATCCGCATAACGGGTCTCGTAATAGCGATAGCCAGTATAAATGCCTTCTGCCTCAATCAGATATGAATTGACGTTGGCGGTCTTGGCGAACTTCGAAGCGTTCTTCCACGGAATATTGCCGTAGTTGGCCATGGCCGGCGCCAAAGCGGAGTTCACAGCCATCACGTCGCCGAGATGGGCTGAAGGGGAGACGGTGCCGTTGAGCACATCAGCCACACCGTAGAATCCATAGCATCCCGGATTACCAATCCATAAAATAGAGCTAACTTTAGGATCTTCCTTCAAGTTTTCGATTTCCATAGGAATAGTTGAATTGACGAGCACTACAACCTTTTTGAAATTCGCCTCTGCTTCATGGACCAGCGCCATCTCATTGTCATCAAGACTTAGGATGTTACCGGTCGCCGTATTTACATTTTCAGCACGACCGGCCTTGCCAGGAGAATAAGCATCGGTGCCTTCTCCGCCAGGACGCCCGACCACAACGATTGCCGCGTCATTGTATTGGGAATATTGCGAATTATATTGAGGATTCAGCTTACTGAGCTGATTGGGGCCCAACTCGCTTGGATCGTCAAACTTGGTGACCTCAGCATATTCGGGCTTATCGCTGCCTCCTCCGAATTTCGGCTTGGTCCAATGCTTATCCGAAAAGAAGGTCTGATATGCCTTGAGCGTGGAAGGATTCAAATCAAATCCGCGCTGTTTGAAGGCATCCGTGACGCTTACTACCGAGCCGCCATCGGCAACCGATGCCACAGAGCTGCTGTATATCGGTGCATAACTATGTACTCCGAACATAGTAATTTTTGCATTCTTTGCAATTGGCAATGCACCTTTTTCGTTTTTCAACAGCGCATAGGTTTCCGGGGCTTCCTGCATGGCGAAAGATTTGAAACCTTCGTATGCGCTTTTCGCGGTTTTGAACTCGGACTTGTAATTCCAACTGTTGCCCTTGTCCGCAGAGCGATCAGTCACCGTCTCTTCACTACGAGTGCCAAAAAACGCATCGACCGAAGTACGGTAAGTCTCAAAAACCGTCCCGGCGACAACCGACACCGCCAGCACGAACGCACCGATTGTGACCAAGGCACGCCACGGTCGCGCAGAGGCCGCGGAACCTCGATTCCTCTTATCCTGATGTTGTGTCATTTCCCACTACTCCTTTGTATAGAGTATGAAGGGTCAAGAATCTGACTCTTCTCAATTTAAAACTAGAAACAATCGACCTGCACGTGGAACCCGACAAGCACGAAACACTTTTTTGGACGCATGAACGACACAAGGGCCCAACCTGACTCACATTACCTATGGCTTCATGTAGAAGACCGATGGGCGCTGTCCACAGGAGACACCGATGCCGGATATGCACAATTTCATCGGATGCCGTACAGTTGTCAGTAATCCATAAAAGATTCGAGGACAGAGACATGCTGGTGACGGTCGCGGTGATCGAGGACGATGCTTCGGCGTCGAGACGCCTGACAGAGTGCCTTGATAGATTCAGCGCGGACCCGAACAACAAAGACGTCGAATTCAAGGTGACGAAATTTGTTGAACCTACCGCATTTCTCGATCCATACCGCGCCGATTACGACATCGTTTTCATGGACATCGAGCTGCCCAACATGAACGGCTTGGAAGCGGCCCATCGCCTGCGTGCCATCGACGCGCACACCATTCTCATTTTCGTCACCAACATGGCGCAATTCGCAGCGAAAGGCTACGAAGTCGACGCGCTGGATTACATCATCAAACCGTTTTCTTATCCCGATTTCGCCCGTAAACTCACACGAGCTGTGACACTGTGCCGGAAAAACTGCAAGACAGTGGCCATCACCCAACGCGGAGGCACCCAGCTGGTACTGCTCCGCGACATTTCCTATGTCGAAGTCAAAGGCCATACCTTGCTCTACCACACAGAACAGGGCAACATCACCGGCACGGGGAGCCTACAGGATGTCGAGGAAAAACTAAGTGGCGAAGGCTTTCTCAGATGCGGCAAATCATATTTGACAAACCAACGTTTTATCAAGAATATTCATGGCTCTGAGATTCTTCTGACCACAGGCGACCAACTGCCCATCGGTCGTTCATACCACAAGACGTTCCTGGCCTCCCTTGCACAAAGTCTCGGCAATGACCATGTTCTATGAAGCTGATCTCTTTACTGTAGGCGCGGTGCCGCCGCCCCAACCGGTAATCGGGCATATCCTATGGTTTTTCAACGCCTGCGGGTTTCTCATCGAAATGTGCATCGCAATCGGAATGTTTACTTGGAAGCTCGAGCGGAAACCACACTTCGCCAGACGTCTGACATTATGCCTGCTACTGATGTTCTCCATCGGCTGCTGTTGGTCGCTTTTCATACCCACCAACGCATGGACCCTTATCCTGCGGTGCACAGTCTTCTATCTGATGTGCTATCTGGGCCTGCTCTGCTGCCTGGTGCTGAATACACGGCAATCGCTGTTTTATCTGGTTGCGGGCATCGCCACGCAGCATCTCTGCTATTGCGCCGGTATCATCGTCGCCTTGCTGGCCAACCCAGGGCATCTGGCCATAGGAACATTATCGAATTCGCTGGTCTATCCTTTGACCCTTGTCCCTTGTTTCACATTGTCTTATCTGGTATTCGCGAGGCCGCTGGAAGGAAAGGCGCCGGATATTGCCTTCAACGCCAGGATTCTTCTGCTGCTGGTTGGCGTGCTGCTGTGCGTCAACGTTTTCGCCTGTCTTTTCGACGACTTCGTGGCGAAAGTGCCATTCCCTCCGCTCGCTTACATGATGTGCGTACTCACCCGGCTGGTAACCTGCTGCTTCCTGCTGGTGCTACTACGGGAAATCATGGATCGCAGTGAGGCCGAGCATGACAGCATTGTGCTTCAGCAACTCCTTGCCCAGCAGAAGTCGCAAATGATCAAGGACAAGGAAACCGTCGACCTCATCAATGTCAAGACGCATGACCTGAAAAAGCAGCTGTCCACATTCGGTAACCATATAGGGGCCGACGAAATCAACGACCTGAAAAACCTGGCTGATGTCTATGACTCTTCGGTACACACCGGAAACGAGACTTTGGATATCCTGCTGGCTCAAAAATCCTTGATTTGCGAACAACATGGCATCCAATTCGAACGACTCATCGACGGAAAAGCCATTGATTTTATGAAGCCCAGCGATATCTACGCCCTTTTCGGCAATGCCATGGACAACGCGATGGAAGCGCTAGACAAAATCGACACCTCGGATCTACGTTTCATCCGCATGCAGGTAAAAGCAGAAAAGGGGATGGCGGTGATTCACGTGAGCAACCCATACAGCGGTGAGATTACGCTCGACAATGGCCTGCCAGTAACCACCAAGGACGACCATCGCAATCATGGCTTTGGTATTCGTTCCATCCAGATGGTAGCGGAGCACTACCACGGGGCGGTAAACGTCGAGACCAGAAATAATCTGTTCGTTCTTAATATCATCCTATCGAGCGAGTGAGCTTCCTGCGGGTTTCAAAACGGAACCACCTGCAGTTCATGAATCTAAAACCGCACTTCACGACATTCGCATTGTATTGGACCTTAAAGTCAGGGCAGACTAGATAATCGACAACCCGTACGCGCACGGTTCATCGATGACCGTACACGTCCGCTGAAAGCAAAAGAAGGCCGGATGAGCAACGATACCGCAAACCCGAAGGAACAAAACCGATTCGAAAGGTTCTTCGAGCACGGCGCCATCAGCACGCGCATCACCAGCAGCACCGTGAAACCTCCGGAAATGCTGCTGGGTTACCTTGCCGGACCGTTCTGCGCCATTATCTCCAACGCGATCTTCGCCTCATACCTCAACAGGTATTATTCGGATGTCCTGGGCTGGACAGACACCTCAAGATTCGGTGGCTTCTCGGCGGCCCTGCCAATCGTGTCGGTGATCGCGGTCATCGTCGGCAACCTCGTCATCGGCCATTTCATCGACAACACGCGAACCCGACAGGGCAAGGCCAGGCCTTTCATGCTTCTGTCCGTGCCATTTCTCGTAGTGGCCATCGTTCTGCTGTTCCTCGACCCGCGCAACACGTCACCTATGGTCCAAATGATATGGATCGCGATCTCCTATAACCTTTACTACGCGGTCGCCTACCCATTGTATTACACTGCCCACAGCTCCATGGTGGGGCTTTCCACACGTGACACCAGCCAAAGAGGCCTTTTGGCCACGCTCTCCAACGCATCGAATGTCGCCGCCACCGGCATCGGGGCGAGCATTGTGGTGCCGATCGTGCTGCAAAGTTTCCTCTTCGTCCAAACCAACGGCAAAATCGACACCGCCAGAAGCTACGGCCACTGGCGCATCTTCGCCATCGCCCTGTGCGTACTGACCGCCCTGGGCATTCTCTGCGAGTATTACTTCACCCGCGAGCGCATCACCGAAGAGAACATGACCCTCAACATCAAGGAGGAAAAGCTCCCCGTTTCGACCCAGGCCAAGGCATGCATGTCCAACAGCTATTGGTGGATCATCATCGCTTATTTCTTCCTTTTCCAGCTTTCCGGCATGATCAAAAACGGCTCGATGAGCTATTACAGCCGCTGGATGTTCTCCGGCGTCAACACCGAGGCCAAGGCCGGTGCGGCCATGTCCGCACTTGGACTGATCGGCGGTATCCCCACGGCCATCGGCATGCTGCTCGCCTGGCCCATCGCCAATAAGATCGGCAAACGCAATGCCGTCGGCATCGGAATGGTCATCGCCGTGATCGGCGGATGCGTCAGCTTCATCAACGTCCACAGTTTCGTGGTGGTATGCATTGGCGTCGTGCTCAAAGGCATAGGCTCCATACCAGCGATGTACGTGACGCTCGCCCTGCTCTCCGACGTACTCGACCATCTCGAGGCGAGGAACGGATTCCGCTCCGATGGTTTCACCATGTCGGTTTACGGGGCGATCATGGTGGGCATGGCCGGTCTCGGCAACGGCATGATCAATATGCTCCTGACCTCGGCCGGTTATAATCCCGCGTTACAGACGCAGAACACCGGCGTGCAGACTGTTCTGGTCGCTTGTTATTTGGGCGCCGAGCTGGTGTGCTATACACTGATTGCGATTCTAATGATTCCTCTCAATGTGGAAAAACATATCAAAGACGACCAAGCGACTATTGTCGAACACCAGAAACAGGCGGTCGAAGAACAGGGCGGTACGTGGACCGCACCGGCATCACCGGAGCAATGACAATGATATAGATACAATCTCGTTCGTCTCACCGAAATCCAGCAGAAATTCGCGCCCCGCCGGCGCGCCAGCAGAAAGCAAAACCCATGCAAGCCACACCATTCAACGATTCTTGGGCCTACAGGCATTTGGACAGCAACGAGACGTTTACGCCGGTGACCTTGCCGCATGATGCCATGCTTTACGAGCCGCGTCTGGAGAACGCCCCGGGTGGGACCAACACTGGGTGGTTCGACGGACGCGATTATGAATATATCCGCCATTTCAAGCCCGGCGAAGACCTGCGCGGTGGCACCATCATTCTTGAGTTCGAAGGCGTCTACCGGCTCGCTGAGGTCTTCGTCAACGGCCAAAAAGCCGGCTCATGCGACTACGGGTACACCGGGTTCACGGTTGACATCACCGACCTGGTCACCTTGGGCGAGGACAACGAAATCCGGGTGGTGGCCCACAACGCCGACCAGCCCAACTCCCGCTGGTATTCCGGTGCGGGCATCTACCGTCCGGTGACCCTTTGGGCAGGGCCGCGCGAGCATATCCGTTTCGAAGGCATCGGGGTACGTACGATATCGACGAATCCGGCGAGAATCGAAATCACGCTGCAGGCCACCGGCCCGGGCAAGGCGCATGTTGAAATCTTTGAAAGAAAAGGCGATGCCGACGCATCAATGGCCACTACGTCACGGACGTTTCCAGCAACACGCTCTGTGCCGATGTCCAAAGGTATTACAAAAGGAGCTTCTGAGTCAACGCCGACAATAGCGTCCACGGATTGCGAAACCGATGACGATGGCAAGGCAAGCGTCACGATCGACATTCCCGATGCGAAATTGTGGAGCCCTGAGCATCCTGATCTCTACACCTGCCAAGTAAGCTATCAGGCCGCAAAAGACGGCAAGCCTACCGCGGGTCACACTACTAATACCACTGTCGCAACCGCCGCCGGTACCAACGCCGTAACCGCCGGGGATACGGCCACTGGCACCGCCGCCGACACCGCTGGAGATACCGCCGCCGACACCGCCGCAGAGACTACCACCGACACCGCCAGCACGACTTTCGGCGTGCGCACACTGGCTTGGGGCGATAGCGGATTCCTTATCAACGGCAAACGCACCATCATGCAAGGCGCCTGCATCCACCACACCAACGGCATACTGGGAGCCGCCGCGTTCCCCGATACGGAACGTCGCAAGGTCCAAGAGCTGAAAGCCCAAGGCTACAATGCCATACGTTCGGCCCACAACCCGTGTTCCAAAGCGTTTCTCAAGGCCTGCGACGAGCTGGGCATGCTTGTTCTGGACGAATACATCGACCACTGGTACATCCACAAAACCCTTTACGATTATGTCGATTATTTCTCGGCCAATTGGCGCAAGGACCTGACGGCCATGGTCTCGAAGGACCGCAACCATCCCAGCGTCATCATGTATTCGATCGGCAATGAAGTCAGCGAGACCGCCGAGAAGAAAGGCATCGCGTTGACCCGTTCCATGGTGAACCTGTTGCATACCTTGGATTCCAGCCGACCGGTGACGTGCGGAATCAATATTTTCTTCAATTTCCTCAGCTCGATCGGGTTCGGCGTCTATTCCGACGACAAGGCGCGCAAAGAGGTCGAAGCGGAATCCGGAGAACGCGCCCCGAAACTTTCTCGAGAGGACATCGTTCCGGGAGCATGCGTGACTCCCGGAGCCCAAAACGGACAAGCAAAACCCAAACACAAAGCCGTGGGCAGCGAGTTCTTCAATAATCTCGCGGGAATCATGGGCGCCGATTTCATGAAAACCGGAGCCACGCTACACGTCTGCGACGTCAAGACCCGCGACGCCTTCGCACAGCTCGATATCGCAGGTTATAACTACGGCATCAAACGTTATCGAAAAGACCTACAACGCTATCCGCATCGGCTCATCCTCGGTTCCGAAACGTTCTGTAGCGACGCCTATCGGTTCCGCGAAATGGCCAAAGAGAACCCACGGCTTATCGGAGACTTCGTATGGGCAGGCATGGATTATATGGGCGAAACCAGCGTCGGAGCCTGGGAATACGAGGATTACGCCCCTGCGGAAAACGGTTTCGGCTGGCTCACCGCCGGCTCGGGCCGCCTCGACTTGACGGGAAGGGTGACAGGTGAGGCGCTATACACCCGCGTCGCGCTTGAAAAGAGCCAAGGCCCCTATCTCGCGGTACGGCCGGTGAACCACACAGGCGACAAACATTCCCCAAGCGCTTGGAAAATGACCGACGCCATGCCTTCCTGGAGCTGGGAAAGCTGCGAAGGACGCAAGGCGAACGTGGAAGTCTATGCGCGCGCAGCGAGCGTCGCCCTGATCCTGAACGGACAGGAAATCGGTCGAAAACCATTGCGCAACGACTGCTTGGCACGTTTCAGTTGCACTTACCAACCCGGAATTCTCGAAGCCATAAGCTTCGACGAAAACGGCAAGGAAATCGGTCGGTGCACCTTGACCAGCGCCCAAGGTGCGACCAGACTCACTGCTTCTCTGGAGCCCGAAAGCGGTTTTGAAGAATCACAATCCCTTTCGACGGACACACCGGAACGCAAGCAAAACAACGCTTCCGTCGCCTGCCAACCCGGACATCTGGCATACGTACGCGTGCGCTATACCGGTATCAACGGAATCACCAAACCGCTAGAACGCGGCACATTAAGCGCCAAAGTCAACGCTGGCCGTCTGGTTGCATTCGGATCTGCCGCCCCTTACAATCCAGACAGCTTCTTCACTGGCAACACCGACACTTACTATGGCGAAGCTTTAGCCATTATCGAACTGCCCGACGCAACTGACGGCCAACAATCCGATGGCGAAAAATTGCCAGTCATCCTGAACGTCACCGACGGCAAGTTGGAAACCAGCCTCGCCATCACAATCGTGTAGCAGGCCGCACGCCCAAGTAGTATTAAGGGTATGAGCGACTTGAACGCGTTGGACTTGGAACCCGGGGAGATCGTCGGCGGATACACGCTGATCTCGCGACTGGGCGGCGGCGCGATGGGCTCGGTCTGGCGGGTGCGCGACGACGGCGGACAGGTCTACGCGATGAAGATTTTGCGGGATTCGCTCAAGGACGATGGCGAAACCGGCGGCAGCTACCAAAACGACGACATATCCGCGGAAAACAATTCCGGGAGTTACACAGACGTCAACAGCGTCAACGGCTCCACGGGTTACGATTCCACAGGCAACAATGCAGCCGGCAATGGATATGGCGCTTCCGGGTACGGCCAGAACAACGGGAACGTGGGCGCAGGTAATACATCACAACCGCACCATCACCACAGCCACGACCCACACGTCACGGCCCGCGAGCGCATGCGGCGCGAGGCGGTGGCGATGCGCAAGATCAACCATCCCGGGGTCTGCGCCATCGTCGACATGGAACTTGATGATTCCCTCGCTTTCATCGTCACGGAACTGATCGAGGGCAAGAATCTGCGCGACGACGTGGCGGCGAACGGGCGGTACGTCGGCGATGACCTGCAGCGCCTCGCCTCCAAACTCATCGACGCCGTGCGCGCGGTGCACGCGCAGGGCATCATTCACCGCGACATCAAGCCGACCAACGTCATGGTCTCGGCTTCGGGCCCCGTCTTGGTGGACTTCGGCATCGCCATGACCGCCGGCGAAAGCCACGTCACGCGCACCGGCTTGGTGATGGGCACGCCCGGCTTCATCGCCCCAGAAATCATCGACGGCGCGGAAAGCAATGAGGCCACGGACTGGTGGTCGCTCGCCAGCGTCATCGCCTTCGCCGCCACCGGCCGGCCGGTGTTCGGCAGCAAACCGATGATGGCCGTGCTCGAACGCGAGGCCAGCGGCAACGCCAACCTCGCCGGCCTGCCACCAAACACACTCAACGCCCTGCGCAGCGCGCTCGACCCGGACCCAGCCAAACGTTGCAGCCCGGACCAACTGCTGCAAGCCATTTCGCTCGACGCCTTGAACCCCTTCGCCAACGGCGAATTGGATGACGAGGACGACGGCATCGGCAATGAACCAGTTCTTGGAGCCGGCAATTTCGGTAATACACTGGGCGCCGGGAATCCCGACAATCCCGATAATCCCGCTTCCGATACGCCCAATGGCACGGCACAAGGGGTGGTGCCCCCTTTTGGCCAAAGGCCTCGAACTGATCCGACTCCGCCGAACAAAGCCTCGAATAGCCTTCGAACCTCATGGACGGATAATCCCGCCGGATCCCCCACGCAATCACTTGGCTCCCCGCAACCGCAATTACGCGGCTCGACGCGGGCCATGCCGCGACCCACCGGCAATCGGCAACCCGCCGGCAATCGGCAAGCCCCGTCAACGCAAACGCTACGCGGACAGGATCAGCCGGAAGCGGGAAGCCCGGCTGCAACAACCCCAGACGAGACCGTGACCGAGGCACTGCCCAGCCCTTCGGCGCAGGACCTCACGGCGACGTCCGCGATGCCGCAAAACAGCGGCCCAGCAACGGCGACAATGCCGCTTGATACCGACATGACGCGCGGCATGGAACCGACGTCAACGCTGCCCACCTCGAACCCGCCCGCCGCACAACAAAGCGAGGCTGGCACGATGCCGCTCGCCGTGTCACCGGCGATGCAGACGCTGCAGCCCCTTGACCCCAGCCGGCAAGCCCAACCCGTGTCGTACGCACCCTATATATACGGTCCCGGCCAACCGAACATGCAGGTGGCCGCAGCGCCCCAGCCGTTGGAACCAATCGCGAACCCCGCGGACGTACGGCGCGGCAAGCTGATCTCAAGGTCCAGGTTGCCGCTATGGCTCGCCACGGTCCCGCTCGCGCTGCTTGCCGCCACGGCTCCGTTGGTATCGCTTTGCTGCGCCGCGGCCCTCGTCTGGCTCCTGCTCACGCTCGGCTACAGTGAGGAGGCCCAGCTCGAGCGCGAGGGCAAGCGCGGCGGCATCCGCAAGAAATCCGACATGGCGTTGCGTGTGGCGAGCCTGCCCTGGCATGTCCTCAAAGCCCTGGTCTTCGCCATCGTGCGCGCGCTGGGCATGGCGCTTATCGCCGATGTGGCGCCGATCGTGGTCAGCCTCGTCTCCGGCCTGCCCACGAAGATGGTCGATATCGTCATCGGCTCGTGGCGCATCCCGTTCCCCCTGTCCGCGGACCTTTCGCTCTCGTATTCCAGCGCGGCGCTCGCGATATTCATGGCCGCGGCATGGCTCATCACCGCCTTTGGCCCGAAAACGACGATATTGCGCATCGGCGCGGGACGCCTGCGCGGGATGAAGCCCGAACCTGGTACCGGCGACCCAGCGATGACGGCCTTGCCTGAATCCGCCGCACCGCCAAGCGATGAATACCTTGGAACCGAAGACGAGCTGGATGACGAAGCCGAGGATATCGAAGAAACCGCCAAAACCATGCACCACCTGACGTGGCGCTGGATCCTGCTGATCCTATGGATCATCCTCACCTTGGCGGCCTTGGCACTGGCCCTGACGAACCGCCAGATCGACTGGGTTCCCCTGCCCAATCCGCAGTTGTAATACAACCAAGCCGAAGGGGCGACAACTCACACAACTCCCATCAAAAACCTATAGCCAAACCCAAACCCGACCATCACCATGTGACTTGCGCTACGAATCCCCGCGATCCCCTCAGCCCTCAGAGATTCATCTACCCATGCGGGCAAAATAAGAGAACATTCAGTTTTGTGAGTACACTTGCTACTTTGGTCGCCCAAACGGTGTAAACACTAAGATTCGCCGGCACTTGGCACCAAGTAACTACAAAGAAGGACACATGGCACAACAGGGCACAAGTAAGTCGCAGAAGCGCAAGGCGCGGGCGAAGCGCCAGGCCGAGCAGGAGGCGCTTGAGCGCGCGCAGGCCGAGGAAGCCGCGAAGGAACGCAAGCAGCAGACCATTATCGGGGGCATCGTCGTCGCCGTCATCGTGGTGCTTGTCGCCGTCATCGCCATCGTCACGCTTCACTCTGTCCACAAGAAAGCGCAAGTGCAGAAGGTGTCGAACAGCACTTCGTACAGCGCCCTGCAAAAGGTGAAGGTCAAGCCCACCGTGGTCGACGACAAGGGCGGCATCCTCATCTCCAAGGACGGCTACGGCAAGAAGCTCGACAAGGCCCCGACCGTCGAGATCTACATGGACCCGCTGTGCCCCGGCTGCGGCTCGCTGCACCGCCAGATCGACGGCGACCTCGACAAGCTCGTCGACGCCGGCCAGATCAACCTGGTCTACCATCCGATGAACTTCCTCGACCAAGATTCCACCGACCAATATTCCACGCGCGCCGCGGGGGCCATCCTCTACGTCGCCAGCCACGACGCCAACGCCGAGCATCTGATGGGCTTCGTCAGCAACCTTTACAACAAGGACTACCAGCCAGAAGAGGGCCCGGATTACAAGGCGACCGGCAACGACAAGATCAAGGAACAGGCGCTTAAGGCCAGTGTCGCCGAGGATGTCATCGACAAGGCGTTCGACGGCCGGTACAACAAGTGGCTCACCGCCTCGTACAATTACACGATCACCCGCAAGGAGCTGCAGAACCAGAGCGGGCAGAACAAGGGCAGCATGAGCACGCCGGCAGTCACCATCAACGGCACACTCATCGACCAGAGCGAGATCTCCCAGCTGAACATCCCGCAGGAGCAGGCCCTGCTGAAGTCGTTGGGGCTTAAGGACTCGCAGGTCGGCGAGCGCGGCGTGATGCCGAAGATCGGCGGCACGGGAGCCCCTCAATCGTTGCAGTAGCGATAAGTTGAGGCCGCTCAAAAGCGATGAGGCCGATTGGATGGGGATGAACCCAAGATAGCCGACAGCCTCAAACAACAATCCGGCGGGCAGATGCCCAAACAGCAACCTGTCCGCCGGTTTTCATACGTGAGTCGCTGTGGCCTTCCAACAACAAGCGCATCAATACAGCAGTGGCAAGTTCTTTTGCACCAATAAGATAAACGTCAGACTAATCCCTTTTATGCATCGACGTTTTCGGCGTCGCACCCACCGGCGTAATCGAGCCTTCCTGTTAAAATTCGACTTGTCTGGTTTCTTCTCGGCGACGACGGGAAGCCAACGCCTCCTTAGCTCAGATGGCCAGAGCGGCCGCCTTGTAAGCGGCAGGTCGTCGGTTCGATCCCGACAGGAGGCTCACCGGTGCAATGAAGCGGTGGACGTAGAGACAGGCAGTAATGAGTAGTGATCAGTGGTAATTAGCAGTAACAAGTAGTGATCAGTGATGTTGTATTCACGGTTGAGACGGGCGGTGCGCTTGAATCGCCGTGATTTGTAGTTTGCAGTATTGAATTGGTGCCCACGAAAGTGGGTTGCCTGCGTTGTGGCATGGCCGCGTTGGCCGCGCATTTCCGGCGTGAAGGAGGCGCCGGTCTTACTCTTCGCTCGAGTAAGTTAGCGTTGTCTTCTCTAGTGAAGGCAGCGTCCAAGGACGAAACTTCCCCCAATTTGCTTCGTCCTTTAGGGGCGGGAACATCCCCTTCTCTCCCGCCCCTTTTCCTCTCTTTCAAGGTTATTCATCGGGCTTCAAGGCCGTCGCTCGCAATCCGGCGTCGAAGCGGCCGGGTGATGTGCCTTCTTTGCAAAATCTTGACTTCATGGGCGGGACTCGTATTGCACCCTTTAAGGTTGTGCCGCTAGACTGGATACCAGATTGCAAGACTAGGCATGCGGTGCATGTCTGAATATTTCTTCAGGGGGCTTGGATGGCACGTCGATGGACTCCGCGGCGTTTTGTGACGTTGCGCAGGATTCGCGTGGCGCTTTGCGCAGGGGTGGTGTTGGTGGCCAGCATCGTCTTTTTCGCGATCACCGCTCGCAAAACCGTGGCGCTGAACATCAACGGCGAGACCAGAACCGTCACCACCTATTCGGCCTCCGTCCCCAGGCTCCTTGAATCGCAAGGCGTCAAAACCAAAACCCACGATTTCATCGATTCCACCGACGAGAAGGCCGGCCTCAAGAACCACGACGTGGTCACGGTGCGCAGCGCCTATCAGGCCACCATCGACATCGAGGGACAGGAAGTGCCCTTCTGGACCTACGCCACCAGCGCCGACCAGCTGCTCGGCTTCTTCAAGTCCAATGACCAGAACGCCGCGAAGGTGTCGGTCAACGTCGGCAACGTCTATAACCAACTCACCGGCGGATTCGTCATCAACAAGGCCGGCCCCGTCACCGTCATCGCGGACGGCAAGACCTCCGTCGCGCCGAACGGCAAGCTTACGGCCGCTTCGATTCTCGATTCCAAGAACATCACCATCGGCAAAGAGGACCGCGTCAGCGTCAGCGTCGAGAACGGCCAGACCATCCTGCGTGTCCAACGCGTCACCCACGGCCAGGAGACCAAGGACGTCGCCTTGCCATTCGCCACACGCACCGTGGTCGATTCGAGCCTGCAGCCCGGCCAGACCGAGGTCCGTCAGGTCGGCCAGAACGGTAACAAACAGCAAATCTACGATGTCACCTACGTCGACGGCCAGGCCGAAAGCTCGACCCTGAAATCCGAAACCGTCACGCAGGCGGCGATCGACCAAGTAGTGGCCGTGGGCCCGGCCGCACCCGCCACACCGGCGCCTTCGACCGGTAGCGGCAGCGGGTCGAGTTCTGATGGCAATTCGGGCGGCAACGATTCGGGTAATAACTCGAACGGCAATTCGACTCCCGCCCCCGCGCAACCAAGCACGCCTTCCGCGCCCGCACAGAACCCGGCTCCAACCCCCGCTCCTACCCCGTCTCCGGCTCCAGCTCCAGCTCCTGCTCCGGCCCCGGCTCCCGCGCCGACACCGACGCCTCCAAGCTCAGGCGGCAGCGTCCTGTGGCATCCGTCGCCTGCGGCCGCGCAGATCTACGCCCGGGGGGCGGCGGCGCAATACGGCTGGACCGGCCAGCAATACAACGATCTGGTAACACTTTGGAACAAGGAATCGGGCTGGCGCTGGAACGCCGGCAATCCCAGTTCGACCGCGTACGGCATACCCCAGTCTTTGTATTACGCAGGCGCGGCACCCGATTGGCGCGACAATGGGGCGACCCAAATCCAATGGGGTCTCAACTACATCAAGACCCGCTTCGATTACGGCAGCCCGTCGGCCGCATGGCAAAAGTGGCTTTCCCGCTGCAAGCCCCCGTATTCGGGCTTCGGCGGCTGGTACTGAGCTGTTGGTTCCGTCCAGATTCAGGTCGAAATTCAACTTTCATTCCCTGCGTACTTCATTGTTCGGTTTGCGCAGATTATTGACTCGCGAGTTAAGGGTATGTTGAAAGCATGAGTGAACATACGACAGACGCCAATAGCTTGGATCATAACGGTCACCTGCTGGGGGCGGGGGACGTGCGGCGGATCGCGAGCGAGGCGGGGATCAGCCCGACCAAGAAATTCGGGCAGAACTTTGTCATCGATCCGGGAACCGTGCGGCGGATTGTGCGCGAGGCCGGGGTAGGCGCGGATATCCGCGTGCTCGAGGTCGGGCCGGGGCTGGGCTCGCTTACCTTGGCGCTTTTGGAAACCGGAGCCGCCGTCACGGCGGTGGAAATCGACCCAGCACTGGCGGCACGTCTGCCGGAAACCGTCGCCGAATTCATGCCGGAAGCCGCCGGCCGGCTTACCGTCGTCACCGCCGACGCCATGAGCCTGAGTCCTGAGACCCTGCCCGAGTTCGCGCCGAATCATCAAAACGGTAACGCCCAATCCTTGAAAACCGAGGCAACTTCCACGGCCAATAATGCGAATGACGGCAACCCATTCACGCTGGTTTCCAATTTGCCATACAATGTGGCGACGCCGATATTGCTAACATTGCTGGAACGGTTCGGGAACCTTGACCATTTCCTCGTCATGGTGCAGAAAGAGGTGGCCGACCGGCTCGCGGCCAAACCCGGCTCCAAAATCTACGGCACCCCAAGCGTGAAACTGGCGTGGTACGGCCATACCGAACGCGTCGGGCTCGTTGGCCGCAACGTCTTCTGGCCCGCGCCGAACGTCGACTCCGCGTTGGTCTCATTCACCCGGTACGGCAAAGACGACAAACGAAACATGGCCGCAAAAGCCAATCGCGAGAAGGTGTTCCAGCTCATCGACGCCGCCTTCGGCCAGCGCCGCAAGACCCTGCACGCGGCCTTGAAAAAACTGGTGCCAGCCGAGGCGTTCGCAAAAGCCGGTATCGACCCGACCAGGCGTGGCGAGACCCTGACCATCGGCGAATTCACCTCCCTTGCCGCTGCAATCTAGTCAGGTAATGTTGCCAAGTTTCAGCGCTTTGACGGCGCGAATCAGCGGCCCAAAAATGGCGATAGCTGAAACTTGTGCCATAAACAAGCCACTCACCGCCACCCAGCGATGCAAAAATGGCGCAACTAGAAATTAACGCCATAAATAAGCCGCTTGATGCGACTCAGTGGCTTATTTATGGCGCAACCGTAATATGCTGCGCCGGGCACACTAGGCCACCTCACGCGTCAGACTCTCACGGTAGAGTGAAACCGTCGATATTTCGCCAAATCCCCTACGCGTCGGGGCAAACCCACGCGCTGAAAAGGAGACGGCACGGTTGACAGGAACGAACAATGCAGCAATTTACCGATGAACGCCAGGCACGCAAGCAATATGTGCATCACCGCCAGGTGCGCATATTCTCGACGATTGCGGCGGTCATGGTCGTCGCGCTCATCGCCTCCGTCCTCGTCTTCTTCCACACCATCGGCAAAAGCAACGCCGGCGTGCCGCAGGCGCAAACGAATTTCGGAGCACCGCTGGTCTGCGCCTCCAACGCCGCGGATAAGAGCGTGACCTTCTACCAGCAGAACGGGAATGTGAAGGTCAGCGTTTACAACGGCACGAAATCCGTCGGTTTCGCCAGGGCCGTCGGCGACGCGCTGCAGAACCGGCATTTCAACGTCGTCAGCGTCAGCAATTTCGATTCCCGCAAGGTGGAGCGCACCACCATTTACTACGGGCAGAACAACATCACCCAGGCGTACACGGTCTACGCCAATTTCACCGATGCGAAACTGGTGATGGACAACAGGACGGACGATGTCGTCAGCGTGGTGCTGGGCTCGACGTTCAACAACCTGGCCAGCAAGGAATCAGTGCCGGCGCCGGGCTCTCAAATCAAGAACAAAGACGGTTGCACGCCACCTGATAAGGTCAACAAGGCGAAGCTTCCCGCCGACGTCACCCGTCCAGCCGCCCAAAAGTAGCCGACGAGAATCATCCGCTCCCGCTTAGTTTTTAACTTCCGCGCAGCTTGATTCATCACAAATTCAAGAGGCCTTAGAAAAGCCATGAGTTTGTGCGGCCGCTGGCTTTGAAACCACAGACCGCACGCGTTTCCCGCGCTATTCGGCGATCAAACCAACTTCCGAGGCCCAACGCTTGAGCTCGGCGACAGCGGTGTCGTGGTCGGCGGGGCCGTGATCCAAGCGGTAGTCGAGCATGTGCTTGTAGGCGTGGCCGACTTCGGGGCCAGGCGCAATTCCCAGGATTTCGATGATTTCGTTGCCGTTGATGTCCGGGCGAATCGCGTCGAAGTCCTCCTTCTCCTTGAGCTCTTTGACGCGGGCCTCGAGCTCGTCCATCGCGTCCGAGAACATCAGCGCCTTGCGCTTGTTCTGCGTGGTGGCGTCAGCGCGGGTCAGGCGGTTCAGACGCTCGTAAAGATGGCCGGAATCCTTGACATACCGGCGCACGGCCGAGTCCGTCCAAGGCTCGTCGACGTAGCCGTGGAAACGCAGGTGCAGGTTCACCAGTTCGCTGACGTCAGAGACGATATGGTGGTCGAAACGCAACGCCTTCAAACGCTTGCGCACCATCTTGGCACCCACGGCGTCGTGATGGTGGAAGCTCACCTTGCCATGCGGCTCGAAGCGACGCGTGGCGGGCTTTCCAATATCGTGTAGCAGCGCGGCCAAACGCAACGTCAGGTCGGGAGCCGGCACGGGGCCGTCGGGGCCGGTTTCCAGAGCGATCGCGCGGTCGAGCACCATCAGCGTGTGCTCGAAGACATCCTTATGACGGTGATGCTCGTCAATCTCCAGCTTCAGCGCGGGAATTTCAGGTAATACAATATCGGCCAAGCCGGAATCGACCAGCGCCTCGATGCCCTCGTGCGGGCGTTCGGAAAGCAGCAGCTTCGTGATTTCGTCACGCACACGCTCGGCGGAGACGATGGAGATGCGGTCGACCATGTCGGTGATGGCCTCGGCGGTGTCCGGCTCGATACGGAAGCCGAGCTGGGCGACGAAGCGCACCGCACGCATCATGCGCAAGGGGTCGTCCTCGAAGGATTGCCGCGGATCGACCGGCGTGCGCAGGATTCCCTTGGCCAAATCGCTAGCCCCGCCGAACGGGTCGACGAATTGCAGATCGGGCACACGCAGAGCCATGGCGTTGACGGTGAAATCGCGCCGCGAAAGGTCGCCTTCCAGCGAATCGCCGTACTCAACGGCCGGCTTGCGGGAATCGGGATCGTATTTGTCGGAGCGGTACGTCGTGACTTCGACCTTGACTTCGGTGCCGTCCTTGCGACGCCGCATCGCGCCCAACGTGCCGAATTTGCGGCCCATATCCCAAAAGCCGTCGTGGCCGAACCGCTTCAGAATCGGCTCGAACTGCTCAGGCCGCGCGGAGGAACAGAAATCGAGGTCATGGCTTTTGCGGTGCAGCAGCAGGTCGCGCACGGGCCCGCCCACCAGCGAAAGCTCGTAGCCTTGCTCTGCGAACATGCGCCCCAGCTCGATGGCCTCAGGCCACACCTCAAACTCCACGATTTGCCTCCAACGTTCGAATTTCACGCGCTTCCAGCATACCGTCACCGTTGCACGCATGTGCCATTACTGAACACATACCTTGATATATAGATGAACGACGCGAAACGAGCGGGCACGACTGGCCGGTTTTGTGCCCTTTGATAAGCCGTTACCCTACCTGCACATCCGTCTGAGTAAGCTGGGTTGTATGATAACGCCCGCAGACCTGGCTCGCATGATAGCCAACGCCTCGGGCGAGCGCGCCCAAAATGGCGAGAAACATGACAAGTTGCTGTATACCTCGCAGTCCGAGGAGCACATCGTCCGCTTCATCGAGCCGGACGGGGCGCCGACACCGAAGATGATGCCGCACCACCGCGCCGCCCACGGGCCCACGAAATTCGCCACGCTCGACGCCCAGGAACTGCCGGTCGCCCGCGAATATTCAGCCGGCGGCTTGATTTTCGACGACCGCAACCGCGTCGCGCTCATCGCCCGCCATTCCCGCAGTGGCCACCTCGAGTGGTGCCTGCCGAAAGGCCATATCGAAAAGGGCGAGACGCCTGAGCAGACCGCCGTGCGCGAGGTGCACGAAGAGACCGGGATATTGGGCGAGGTCGTGGATTCCATCGCCACCATCGATTATTGGTTCACCGGCCAGTCCGAGCGCGTTCATAAATTGGTCCATCACTTCGCGCTGAAGCAGATCGGCGGGACGCTCACGGTGGAAGGCGATCCGGACCACGAGGCCGAGGACGCCATCTGGGTGGATTTCGATGACCTTGACAACGTGCTGAGCTATCCTAACGAACGTAAAATCGCGTGGCTTTACGCCAAGAAACTGAACAGGCAGGCAGAAGGTTGAAACACTCGCACCCCTGCGTCACCGACGCCAATGCGCCCGGCTTGCGGCCAGCCATATCCAAGCGGATATCGGCTGTTGCGGCGACGGTGACCGCGATGCTGTGCGCTTTCGCCTTGATGGTGCCATCGGGCGCGGCCTTCGCGAGCAACCCATCGGAGGCGGATCCGCCGGAAAGCTCCTCGGAGGGCGGCGGCTCGGTGGATCCGAGCAGCTCGCCCGAGACGCCTAACCCCGGTGAATCCGGCGGCGAGCAACCCAAGCCGGCGACACCGACGCAACCAACGACCCCGCAGGGAAACGCGACTTCCAAAGAGCCATCGCCAAACCGGCAGACGACATCGCCCCGCTCCTCGAATTCCTCGGTATCCAGACAATCGACGCAAAGCGGCTCACAGGACGACACGGCGGCCGACGACCAAACCAGCGATGTCGATGACAAAACCGCCAAGCTCACCATCGACGCTTCGACGCCCGTGGTCACTTCGAACTCCGGCTATCACCTGAGCGTGACCATCAAGAACATCAGCGACGACGCGTTGCCGGAAGGCACGCTGACGGTCTCCGTCAATGACTATTACACGTTCGCCTCGCGCTCGGACCTGCAGCAATGGGCGCAGGGCAATTCGCGGATCCAAGTGCCCAACCAAATCGGGCAGGTCGCCGTCCCGTCGATCGCGAAAGGCGAGAAGACCAGCCTCACCATCGACGCGAATCCGGACCAGCCGAGCCTCAAGAACATGCTCTCGTGGGGGCCAAAGCCGGTCCGCATCGATTACTCATTCGGCACGCTGCCGCAAAGCAACGGCAGGACCCGCACGTTGCAGAAGCAGACGTACCTCAACACCACCCACACCTTCCTGACCCGGTCGACCGACGGCCTCAAAACCGCCAACACCCCGCCGATGGACATCACCCTCGCCATGCCGCTGACCAGCGACAGCTGGCAGACCGACGGCAACAAGATGACGCAGCTGATGACCGCGGGCGAGGTCGATGCCAGCAAAATCGTGAACGCAGGCAAGCTTTCCCAAGCCGTCGACCAGCTCATCAGCAAGCACCAGAACCTGCAGGTGATTACCGACCCGACGCTGGCGCAAAGCCTCGCCGTGCCGCCGTTGTCGAGCGGGATCATGCAGCCGGGTGATTTCGACATCACCACGTATTCGGCGATCAACGACGGCGCCGCCTACGAAAAGGCCGGCATCGCAGCCAAGGCGTGGAATGCGGAGACCGGCGTGCAAGAATACCGCGCGGCGCTCGGCGACAACAAGGCCAATCCGGCGCTTTACGCCTGGCCGGGCCACGGGCAGTGGACGATAGCATCGCTGGAAGCGGCCAAAGCGCAGGGTTATTCCACCGTCATCGCTCCCGACGCGACAGGCGCCGCAGATAGTAATACAAATTCCACCATCCGCACGGGCAAGTACATCATCCATACCAACGCTGGCGACATCACCGTGCTCACCGCGCAGGACGAGCTAAGCAGGCTTGCGCAAGGCAAGCCCACCGACAAGAAGGTGGACGGGGAATCGAGCGCCGCGGGCAGGCTCGCCCGGTTCATGGCCCAAAGCGCCTTCTACCAGATGGAAAGCCCTTACGCCACACGCAACCTGCTGGTCTGCTTCGACACCAGCACCGCCAATTCCGAAAGCTCGGCGCAGGACGCGGGCACCCTGATGCAGACCGTGGAGCAGGCCCCGTGGCTCAAGCTGAGCAATCTGGGCGAGCTGAACCAGGCCGAAGCCTACCTTTCCGGGGAGAAGGCCGCCGCGATGGTGCCGAGTTCGCCGGACATCCACGCTTCCGCGCTGAACCGTACGCGACAGGCCCTTTCGGATCTCACGGCCAGCGAAAACGACATCGACCGCTTCAACACCTCCATCCTCGACGAGTCTTCCGCCCAATCGTCGACGGGCAACGGCGAGAAAAGCGGGCAGACCGGCTCTTCGAACGGAACGGGTTCAGGGGCGGATTCGAAATCGGGTTCGGGGTCGCAGTCCGGGTCGGCTTCGGATTCCAATTCAAGCTCGAGTTCCGCTTCGAGCTCGGACGCAAATTCCGGTTCCAAAACCAACGGAGACACCAGCGGCAAATCAGGCCAATCAACGAATTCCAGTACGTCCGGCAACGCCGACAAATCCGGCAAAACCTCCGATTCCAGCAAATCCAACGATTCAGGCAACGCCTCGTCCTCAACGCCCACGAACGGCAGCGGCAATGGCAACGGCAATGCAAACAACCAAACCGACACCGGCGACGCGCAGGCTCTCGCCCGCCAGGACGCCGACGCCACGGCCAAGCGCTCCAAAAACGGCTGCGACTGGATCGCCGCCATCACCACGCTGCAGAACACCATCGCCCTGCACGCGCTTTCGACCAGCGACGTCGTCACCAAACGGATGACCGCGAGCGCCCAAAACCTCGCCGCCCAGCTGATGAACGGCATCACCATCACCCCTTCGGAGTCCATCACTGTCCTGAGCGAGACCGCGAAAATGCCAGTGACGGTGAGCAACAACCACCCTTACCCAGTCAAGGTGAAGATCTCATCGCTTTCCGATTCGATGGAAATCGTCACGTCCCGATTCGCCACGCTTTCCATCCCCGCCCGCAGCGAAGCCCAGACCACGTTCAACGTCCGCGTCGCCACAAGCGGCACGGCCACGGCGCACCTGACGCTCACCGACCGCAAGGGCGACGCCTTCTCCGCCCCGCAATCGACACGCATCACCAGCACCTTGCGTCTGAGCGACAAGAGCGGCATCATTTTCATAGCCGTCGCGCTGGTCCTGGGCGCGCTCGGCCTGTGGCGCCAATTCAACCGTAAGAAAGATCCTGACGAATGAGCTCTTCTGTAGGTCATAATTCCATGGTCATGGCCGTGGGCACGGCGGCGAGCCGCGTCACCGGCCAGGTTCGCACGATCCTTCTGGCTGCGGCACTCGGCACCACCGGCCTCGCCGCGAACGCCTACCAAGCCGGCTCCACCATCCCGCAGGTCATCTTCACGCTCGTCTCCGGCGGCATCTTCAACGCCGTGCTCGTCCCGCAGATCGTGCGCACGCTCAAGGCCAAGGACGCCGAGGACCGGCTCAACAAGCTCATCACCTTCGCCATCGTCCTTTTGGCGGGCGTCACCGCGCTGGTCGCCGCGCTCACCCCGCTGCTCGTACGCCTCTATGTCCATGCGGGTTCGGACATGATGGCCCTGTCGACCTCGTTCACCTTCTGGTGCGTTCCGCAGATCTTCTTCTACGGCCTTTACACGGTGGTCGGGCAAATACTGGCGGCGAAGGACCATTTCGGCACGTACGCCTGGAGCTCGGTAGGGGCCAACGTCATCAGCTGCATCGGCTTCACCGCCTTCATCCTGATGTTCGGCCGCGCCAGCCACCAGCCGCTGGGCTACTGGACCCCAGACAAGATGGCGCTGACCGCCGGCACATGGACGCTCGGTGTGGCCTTCCAGGCGCTCATCCTCTTCGTCCCGCTCTTCCGCATCGGCATCCATTACCGCCCGAGCTGGGGCGTCCGCGGCATCGGCCTGCGCTCGATGGGCTCGGTGGCGGGCTGGAGCCTCGGCATCGTGGTCATCGGCCAGATCGCCAACATCGTCAACACCCGCATCCTCACCAGCGCGCCCGAAAAGGCCGCCGCGATGCAGCACATCAGCCAGTTCGACATCGCCGGCAACGCCTCGTACCAGAACGCCTACACCATCTACATCCTGCCGTATTCGCTCATCGCGGTGTCGGTGGCCACGGCCATCTTCCCGAAAATCGCGCAAGCCGTCGCCGACCACGACATCGCCGGCGCGCGCCGCGACCTGAGCGAGTCGCTGCGCAACGTGTGGCTGTTGATGTGCTTCTTCACCGTCGCCTTCGTGGTGATGCCCACGCCCATCGCGCTGGCCCTGCTGCCGAGCGTCAACGTCAAGGAAGCGATACTGATGGCCGGGCCGATGAGCCTGCTTTCGCTGAGCCTGCCGATTTCCTCGGCCTACCTGCTCATCCAGCGCACGTTCTACGCCTTCGAGGACGGCTACCACCCCTTCCTCTTCGTCGTCCTGCAGAATGGCATACAGATCGTGCTCGTGCTGGTTGGAGAGCTGTTCATCTCGCCGTTCAACTGGGCCTCGCTGATGGCGTTCTCCATCTCCATCAGCTACGTGCTCGCCTTCCCGCTACTGCTGGTGATGATCCGCAAGCGTTTCAACGGCAACATCGACGGCAAACGCATCACCGCCAGCTTCGCCAAGGCCATCATCGCCACGTTGGTCGCCGTCGCCGGCGGCTACCTGCTGCGCTACCCGGTCTACGGGCTTTTCCGCGCGGACATCGAGGCCGGTGCCGGGGTACGCGGTGGACACATGAACTGGTTCCAGGCTGTGGGCGTCTGCTTCGTGCTCGCCATCGTCGTTTTGGTGCTCTATGTGGGTACATTGTGGGTACTTCGTACACACGAATTGATGCCCATCGCACGCATGCTGGCCGGCAAGTTCGGCATCAGAATCCCCGGCGGAGCGCACGCCGAGAGCAACGAAAACACCGAGCATTCGGAGCATGGCGTCAGAGTGGTTTCCAGCAATGGCGCCAATAGCGTTATCGGAAACAGCGATGACATTGAGAACCATGACAACGACATCGACAGTTCACGGCAGAACAATAATTTCGGCATGACCGAGGAAATCGAGAACGCCGGAATACCCGGTAATTACGGTGTCCCCGATGAACCCGAAGCGCCCGCCAACGACGATGACGATGACAACAATTCCGGCAACGCCAATAGCAAAGGCGCCAAAGCCGCGCCGACGACCCCAAACCCGAACGCTTCATCCGCACAACCAGCGCGACCGCAAGACGGAATTGCGGAACCGACCTCTTCCGATGATTCAATTCCAGCGCTGCCCATCGAACCGCTTGAGCCCAACGATTCCAACGAATCAGGCAACGGTGTAGCCCCGTTGATCGACGTGTCCGACTGGCCGGTCCCGCGCAGCGAGGACGCCCCGCAAGCCACGCATGCCAACAACGCCAGCTGGCTCACCCCGCGCTCTCTTGGCCTGCCCTACGACATCGACAACGTGCTCGACAAACCGCAGCAATCACTGGTGCCCCGCCACGCAAAGGACTGAGACCCGGTCAGGGTCCCTACCAAGTCCAAAACCATCACCCCGCCAAACCCGGCACAATCGCCCGTCAACCCCATCGTTTGTAATACAAAACCAAACCAACACAAAACCTTGCCAGAAAAACTTTCGCCACGGCCACGGCCACGGATAGAATGAAAGGGCGGTTTTGCCGTCGGAGTCCGTTTACACAAGTTTTCGCATGTAGGGTCGAGGATATTATGAAGCCACAGCTGGGAGACATCGTCATCAGCCGATACACGTTGGTGACGCCGCTGCGTAGCGTGCCCGGCCTCGAGGCATGGAAGGCCAACGACCGCATCCTCGCGCGCGACTGCCAGCTCTTCATCGTCACCGACAAGGCCGCTATCCCGAGCTTCGAGGCCATCGCGTCCACGCTTACCCTTTCGCGCAACCCGCATTTCACACAGGTCATCCAGATCCAGCACGTCGGCGACCTGCCCGTGCTCATCACGCATCTCGACCAGGGCCTTTCGCTCAACAATTTCCTCGGCCACGGCACCCGCAAGCTCGGCTACGAGGCCATGCGCTCGATCGTCGCCGAGACCGCCGACGGCCTGGAAACTCTGCTTCACGACGACTTGAAAATGGACGCCTTGGGCACGGACATCATTCGTATTACATCAAAAGGCGTGCAGATCGCCGACGCCCCGCTCGAGGCCCTGTTCGCCGACACCCTGCACATGCCGCACATGGATCCGGAGATGCTGGCGGTCCACGAGCTCGCCGCGTTGCTCTATGCCATGATCGTCGGCGAATGGACCACGGAGATCAAGGGCTTCGACCTCTCCGCGCTGCCCGACGACGTGCCCGAGGAATTCCGCATCATCTGCGAGCGTGGCCTCAAGGTGCAGGACATGGACGGGCAGTCCACCCTTTCGATGGTCTCGCTCGCCGAGCTCGTCGCACTCCTCGGCGATTGGAAGCCGCTCGCCGATCTGCCGGCCAGCGAGGTGAAACGGCCCACCAGCGACGGCGAGGCCTCCATCCTGCGCCTGCCGCTGCGCCATGTGAAATCGAGCGGATTGCTTGATTTCCCACAGAACCTTTCATCCAGCCAATTGCAGTTCCGCGCGAGGCAGGCGGCCAGCACCGCAGGCTCCACGGCCGCCGCGAACGCCGGTGCCGCTGCGCTTGCAGGCGCTGACGCCGCCAGCGCTGGTTTGGCCGCGATGGCCAATCAATCGAAGAAGCAGGCAGGCAAGGCCGCTTCTTCCGCCGGTTCCGCCGCCAACAAAGCTGCTGCCGCCAATTCATCGCCTTCAGTCTCAAATGCGGCCAACGCCACGGCAAACTCCAAATCCGCCAAGATAACAGGCAACGAAAAATCAGCCAAAAACGCGAGCGTCAAAGCCGATGCCGCGAATACGACGAATGACACCGAGGCCACTTTACCCGGCAAAGCCATTTCATCGAAGACCTCTCCAGCGGTTGTGAACACAGGCAAGGGCACGGACGCCAGCGCAAGCAATAAAGCCGCCGATACCAATAACAATGCCTCCAACAACAAAGGCAATGCCAGCAACGCGACCGAATCAACCGCTAAACCCGCCACGCCCAAAGCCCCCGACGCCTCCGCTCCAGTACCGCAAGACAAATCCAACAAGTGGTGGCGCCAGCGCGGCCGCAACCGCAACGAGGAGCAGGTCAACCTCGACTCCGGTCTCGACGGGGAAGGCACCGTCCCCCGCATGGATATACACGACCTGACCGCCGCGGAAATGGCCGACGCCTTCAAATCCTTCGATTCAACCGCCGACGACTCGATCTTCCCCGATTTTGGCCCGGGCACCACGCAGAACACGAACCCGACGATGCAATTCGACTTCGCGCTCAAGCCCAACGGCGACGCGCCCCACGTCGACGGCCCGATGAACCGGACCGAGGCGACAGGCCGCATCCCGCTGCTTGACACCGACGGCAACCTCATCGAGCCTGGCCACGAGTCCGCGCAGGCGCTCGAAGCCGAGCAGGAGGCCATCGCCGCCGCGAACCCGGCAATCACACCCCCCAGCTTCACCCCGCAGCACAACGGCCAGGCGGCCCAGACGGGCAATCCCACCGACGATGACATCGCCGACACCCCGCTTTTCGGCAAGCTCAAGACCAAAGTGGTCGCCATCATCGTCGTGGTCGTGTTGATCATCGCGGCCGCGGGCGTCGCGGCGTACGAGCTCATCAGCCACAACCAAGCCAAGCCCAGCGCGGGCACGACGTCGTCGCAGTCCAGCTCCAACCCATGGCCCGACATCGACGTCAACAAGGTACCGTTCGGCGCCCAAGGCAACGGCAGCGAAAGCGAGAACGGCGGCGAAAGCGGCACAAGCGGCGAATCCGGAAAGAGCGCCGACACCAGCAAGCAAGGCAAGAAGGGCAGCGGCTCGTCGTCGAAGAGCGGCGAAAAGTCCGGGGCCTCGTCCAAGGTCTCCAACGCCGACAAGATCGCCAAGGCCGTGCCCGCCCCCTCGATCCCGGTGAACAACACGCCGCTGACCATCGACAAGCAGGAGTTCTACCACAACCCCGCCGGTCAGAACGGCCTTGCGTATTACATGCATCTGAGCAGCCCCGCCGCGGTCACCCGCTTCGAGGTCCAGATCCGCACGTCCGGCGGCACCGGCTACCTGATCGCCAACACCGCGCAGGACCCCAACGCCGGCCAGCAGGTCGCCCAGTTCACCTTCGACCAAAGCGGCACCACCGAGGTCAAGCTCCAGAAGCCCGTCAACTCGCAGGACTTCTTGCTCTGGGTCCCCATGGACTCCCTGCCAAACCACTCCCTCTACATCCAGCACGTCCAGCTGTTCTAGGGTTCACGGCCAAAGAACCACCGGAAGCGTGTTGAAGCGGTGCTGTTTTCACTTGGGCGTTTACGGGACGGCGGATGACGACTAAAATCCTCTCTTATATTCTTAATCACATGAAGTAACTGATTGATAGGTCGCGGCCGGACGAACCCGGTTGTAGCCGAAGAAAGGCATGAAATCAATGTCTGAGCCCAAGAACATTTCCGGAAGTTCAAGCGAACCGAAAGCCACAAGCACGAAGGCCGCGACCGCTGAGACGAAAACTCCCGAATCCAAGGTCTTCAAGAACGACCCATGGTATGACTCCTACGCGGCACGCGCCGACAATATGCGTGCCTCCGAGATCCGGGCTTTGTTTGCGACCGCCTCGCGCCCAGACGTGGTCTCGCTGGCCGGTGGCATGCCCTATTTGGACTATCTGCCATTCAAAGAGCTTTCGGAGCTTATCGCCAAGATGCTCGTGGACAAGGGCGACGTGGCCTGGCAATATGGCTCGGCGCAAGGCGACCCGCACCTGCGCGAAGATGTATTGCAAATCATGGCGCTTGAGGGCATCAAGGACGTGCAGCCTGACGACGTGGTGATCTCCAACGGTTCGCAGAACGCCATCGATCTGGTCACGCGCATCATGTGCGACCCGGGCGATGTCGTGATCGCCGAAGCCCCGAATTACGTGGGTGCGCTCGGCGTCTTCTCGTCCTTCCAGGTCGACGTGGTCAACGCACAAACCGACAAGGACGGGCTGATCCCCGAATCGTTCGAAAAGACCATCAAGGCCCAGCTTGCGGCCGGCAAAAAGGTCAAGTTCCTCTATACCGTCCCCAATTTCCACAACCCCGCCGGCGTGACGATGAGCGTCGAACGCCGCCCGCGCATCATCGAAATCGCGCGCAAATACCACGTGCTCATCGTCGAAGACAATCCTTACGGCCTGCTCGGTTTCGACGGGCAGACCTACCCCGCGCTGCGTTCGATGGACTCCGAAAACGTCGTCTACCTTTCCAGCTTCTCCAAGATCATCGCGCCAGGCATGCGCATCGCGTGGATCGTGGCGCCTCCGGGAATCCGCAAGAAGCTCATTCTGGCCAACGAGGCGTCGATCCTCTGCCCGCCGAACATGAGCCAGATGACCATCACCACCTACCTCGACAACTTCGACTGGAAGAACCAGATCAGCCAGTACCGCGGCATGTACAAGGAACGTTGCGACACCATGGACGCGGCGCTGCGCGAGTATTTGCCGTACTGTTCGTGGAACAAGCCCAAGGGCGGCTTCTACATCTGGCTGAAGATCCCCGAAGGCCTGAATTCCAAGGAAATGCTGCCTCGCGCCATCACCGCGAAAGTCGCCTACGTGGCCGGCACCGGCTTCTACCTCGACGGCAGCGGCACGCACCACATGCGCCTTTCGTTCTGCTACCCGACGCCGGACAAAATCACGCTTGGCATCAAGCGACTTGCGGGCGTGATGAACAACGAGCTCAAGACCGCCGAACTCTTCGGCACCGCCAAGGCCGACGCGGACAAGACGAACAAGAAAGACTGAACGGAAATGACGGCAAGAAGCTGCACACGAATCGCACAGCACGAACGGAAGGTGCTTTCCGGCATGGCCATCGCACCATTCTCCCGCCTCCGCCGTCGACCCGTACGCCTCACCGAAAACGTCCGGTATCATTCCTAAATCGCAATAATCATCAACTTATATTCATTATCGAAAGGTGATATCATGGCACGTCATATCAAAGCCAGCAGCACCGCAAACGCGAGCAAAGCTGCCAGTCTCGCCAAGTCCCCTTCAGATTCGGCGTCCCTCAAGGCGCGTCACGGCAAGCACAGCGCGAACCAGCACGAGGCCATCAATCACGCGGCGACCAAAGTGCTCGTCATCTGCGGCGGGATGAGCCACGAACGCGACGTCTCGCTCGACAGCGGCCACCGCGTCGGCGGCTACCTTGAGGAGGCCGGCTGGAACGTCGCCATCCACGACATGGACAGCGAGCTGCTGCCGTACCTGAGCGACCCCGAGACCCGTCCCGACATCGTCTGGCCGCTCTTGCACGGGGCCAACGGCGAGGACGGCTCGATCCGCGACATCCTCGAGATGGAGGGCCTGCCCTACATCGGCTCGCGCGCGAAGGCCTCGCGCACAGCCTGGAGCAAGCCCATCGCCAAGAACGTGGTGCGCAAGCTCGGCGGGCTCTCCACCCCGGTTTCGGTGGCGCTGCCCGAATCGACGTTCCGCGAGCTGGGCGCGAAGAAAGTGGTCGATCTGCTGGTCGATTCGCTGAAACTGCCACTGTTCGTCAAGCCCACCCAAGGCGGCTCGGCGATGGGCTGCACGCATGTCGACAAGGCGTCGGAGCTCCCGCAGGCGATGGTCAACAGCTTCGCATACGGCAACGTGGCACTGGTGGAGAAGGCCGTCATCGGTACCGAGATTTCGGTCTCCGTGCTGGAGATCGACGGCGAGCCGCTCGTCCTGCCACCGCTCGAGGTGGCCACGCCCGACGGTGACTACGATTACGAGGCCCGCGTGACTCCCGGCCCGACCGATTTCTACGTCCCCGCGCGCCTGCCCGAAGCCGTTCTCGAAGCGGCACAGGAAGCGGCGCTCACGGCTCACAACACGCTGAGCCTGCGCGACATCTCCCGCACCGACTTCATCGTCGACGAATCTGGCACCCCGCAATTTCTCGAGTCGAACGTGGCCCCCGGCATGACCGCGACCTCGCAACTTCCGCAGGCCGCCATCGCCGCCGGCTACCAACTGGACGACCTTTACTCGCAGCTAGTAGAGTCCGTCCTCCGCCAGCATCGCGCGGAGAAGTAAGAACCTAGCTGATTCCTGCTGGCCAACTCACCTAAAAATGTGCAATCTGCTTTAGGTAGGTTGCACATTTTTCATGTAATACGTTGACTATGTATATCTACACAAACTTAAGTTGCACTTTCCAAGTCGGCGTCAGAAAAGTGCAACTTGTCCACTGCAAAATGCACTTCCTGAACGTTACCGTCGAGAAAATGCGCTTAACCAATGTCAAAGCGCACTTTCCTAATAATTACGTCGAAAAAGTGCGACTTAATACCCGCCCGCCACCGAGCAGACGAAGCAAGCTCAGCGCCCGAAACGCAACACCCACGCCGGGGTCAGCACCACCGCGAGGATGACGAGCAGGACCACGACGATCGCGCCATAGACCAGCATCCGCGCCCAGAGCGGGCGGCGACGCAACGCGGGGACACCGTCAAGCAACAACCACGTCAGAACGATTCCGACGACGAACCCGCCGACGTGGGACTGCCAGGCCACGCGCGGCACGAAAAGCGGCATCGCGAAATTGATGGCGACGCACGCCAGCATCGCGCGGATGTCCGTGTGCGTGCGCCGGAAAACCAGCAGCAGCGCGCCGAAAAGCCCGAACAGCGCGTCCGAGGCGCCGTACGCGGAGATGGCCCAGTTCTGGGTGACCGCGCTATACACCATCAGTCCGTCGGAACCGCCGAGCCCGCAGATGAGGTAGAGCGCGAGGAAATTCCAATGACCGAGCAGCCCCTCCAAATACGGCCCGATGGCCACCAGCGTGAGCATGTTGCACAGGACGTGCAGCACGTTCGGATCGTGCAGGAACATCGAGGTGAACCACGTCCACGGCTTGACGATCGCGAGGCCGGGAATGAACGACCCGCTGTAGATGATATTGGCGAATTGCCGCGGCGCGGCGTACCTGCAGAAAATCTCGACCAGCCACATCGCCACGCAGATCACGACGATCGCCCACGTCACGACCGGCCCGCTGGCCCGCCATTCATACCGCAGTTTTCGATACCCGCGCTGGATGGCGCCGCTCTGATTGGTCATTGCTCCATTTTATCGGCGAACGGGTACAAGGCGTTCGGTTTCACCCCGCATTTTCGTTGCGATTCCAACGAATTCCCGAGCTTGAAATCTTGACTTCGATATCAAGAAACCTTGAACTTTTCGTTTTTCATGGGTTTTCCACCCAATTGTCACAAAACATCGGCTAGGATAGAAGCAACGTTGGCTTGGACGCGCAAGCCGGCACTTAAGAAAGGAGCCGTCATGGAGAACAAGTCTTCTAACGGTTGGAAGTTCTTTGCGCTGCTCTTCGGCGGTCTGCTCGCTGCAGTCGTCGGTCTGTACATGTACAAGCAGCAGAACCCCGACTATGATCCGTGGGAAGAGCCGTGGGAAAACAGCTCATCGCCAGTCGATTTGGGTCTGGATAAGGAAGCCGATCCGAAGCCCGAAGAGGGCCCGGAAGCCGCTACCGCCTGATTCGTATTTATTTACGTTTTCAAAACCGCCGCATTGCCTTGGGGTAGCGCGGCGGTTTTGTTTTGCTTGGCAAGCCTTCTATCCGCGCCAAACAGACTTCGTTTCAGAGATTACCAACAGGTTTAAAGCATTACACCTTTTTTGATTACATCCAACAGAACGCAGCAGCACAACGGATTGGCCACATTACTTCTCACCTCATCCCGTCCACAACGCGAGGGACGATGGCGCTATGGCAGCGATACGGGAACAGGATATTTCGAAGGGCATGGCGGCGCTCGACCAATGGCGCAAGGCGGCGGACGCGCACCGTGGCGATCCGCTTGAGGCAAGACTTGCGTTTTCACCAGACGACCTGCCGCGCAACACCTGGGCGATGGCCGTGCGATATTCGCTCTATCTCTTGGAAAACAAAGCTCCCGGTCCTGGCGTCGAGGTGCGCGTGGCACCTTGGGGCGCAGTGAAAATCCTCGACGGACCCGCCTCAGACCCGCATAACCTCACCCCGCCGGACGTCATCGAGCTCGACCCGGACGTGTGGCTGCGACTGGCCTGCGGCTTGACGAAATGGGACGAGGAAAAGGACGCCGGACGCATCAGCGCCATCGGCGAGCGCGATGATTTGAGCGCGCTACTTCCCTTGGACTAACCGTCTCATCCCGATGATGCCGCGTTGCGCCATAATCAAGCCGCTGAATGCGCACCAAAGGCTCAAAAATGGCGGAAATATAAAATTACGCCACATCCAAGCCACTGAGCACACACCAATGGCTCAAAAATGGCGAGATTATTAATTTGCGCCATAATCACGCCACTCACCAATCCGCACTGGCTCAAAAATGGGGGAATCTCAAAATTGCGCTACATTTGAGCCGCTTACCATCAGGCAGGGGCTAAATATGGCGCAACTTTATTCAATTAGGACAAGAATCGACTCAGGCCGCGCTGGCACTGGGCTTTGGCTTGCGCAAAGCGCTGGGAACGGGCATGTGGATGGGCTTGTGCGGCTTGGGCGCCGCGACTTTCTTGGCACCGGACTTGGACTTGTCATCGCTGGAAGCCTTGGCTGCGGCCTCGGCAGCCCACTTGGCGTAATCGTCCAGATCATCGTCGGCAACCGGCGAATCGTCATGCTGGCCCGCAACGTTCACGCTCTCGTCTTCGTCGACCTTGCCGTGATTGCGGGAATATTCCTTTTCGACTTCGGTGAAGGGATCGGCCGAACCGCTCCCTGGTTCCTGCGCGCCAAGTTCTTTGGCCAGCTCGTCATAATCGGTGTCGGTTGTCAAATACTTAAGCTTACGGGCTATTTTCTTCTGTTTCGCCTTTTGACGTCCGCGGCCCATTTGACCCCCCGAATAATTTTCAGTCGCATTTAATCCATCAATAAGTAGGATACCACCCAATCCGTCACGTTTCATTGTCGGCTCAGACTTTTACCATAAAAACAAGATTTCAAGCCATTTTCTACAGAACAGTAAACGATTGAGGACGGGCCATGGCGGACACACAAAACAGCGGAGAAGACGAACAGGTCACGGCGGCGGGCAACGAGATCAGCGCGAGTTTCGTCGCCGCGAAGAAACGTTCGGACGCCGTTTCGGCGGAGCTTGAGAAGAATCCCGGCAAGTTCACCATGCTCACCGGCGATCGGCCGACCGGGCGCCTGCACCTCGGGCATTACTTCGGCACCATCCGCGAGCGTGTAGAGATGCAGAACAAGGGCGTGCACACCAACGTGCTCATCGCCGATTACCAGGTCATCACCGACCGCGACACCACCGAGCACATCCAGGACAACACACTCAACATGGTTTTGGATTATCTCGCCGCTGGCATCGACCCGAACAAGACCATGATCTTCGCACACTCCGCGACGCCGGCCGAAAATCAACTCATGCTGCCGTTCTTGTCTTTGGCGACTGAGGCGGAACTCCTGCGCAACCCGACCGTCAAGGCCGAAGAAGAGGCGAGCGGCCATGCCTTGACGGGTCTGCTGTTGACCTACCCCGTCCATCAGGCTTGCGACATCCTTTTTTGCAAGGCCAACGTCGTGCCGGTCGGCAAAGATCAGCTGCCGCACATTGAGATCACGCGCACCATCGCACGTCGGTTCAATGAGCGGTATGCGAAGAAGAATCCCGTTTTCCCCGAACCGACGGCCATCCTTTCCGACGCGCCAGAGATTCCGGGACTCGACGGCCGCAAGATGAGCAAGTCCTACGGCAACGCCATCTCGCTGAGCGCCACTGCGGAGGAGACCGCCAAGCTCATCAAGAAAAGCCCGACCGATTCCGAACGTCGTATTACATTTGATCCGATCAACCGCCCGCAGGTTTCGGCGCTTTTGACCACCGCCGGCCTCGTCACCGACCGTGACCCGAAGGATATCGCCGAGGAAATCGGTGACGCGGGTGCAGGGGCTTTGAAGCAGTATGTCATCAAGTCCGTCAACGAATTCCTCGCCCCTCACCGTGAGCGCCGCGCCGAACTGGCCAAGGACATGGACTCGATCCGCGACATCATCCACGACGGCAACCAGCGCGCCGAAGCCATCGCCGAGGAAACCCTCGACCAGGTCCGCGAGGCCATGGGCATGAAGTACTGAGCCTCAAAATTACTCGTCGAACATCGAACCAAAAGGTCGGTCGATACGAAATCCGTCAATGGCAATCATCCATCCCTAATTTGTATCGACCGACCTTTCTGCTATTCGACCGCCCGGTAGGTCTGCTTGCTACTGTTCGGTTTCTCCGGTATCCCCAATGCCAACTTACCTTCGCGCACCAACGGATTCACGTATCGTTGCATGGTATATCCACTGCCCAAACCGACAAATTCCGAAAGTTCCTTACGGGTACGCGGTATACGACAATATTCAAGTATTGCTTCAGGATTACGATGAGAATCCTTTTCTTGCAGCATTTGCACCGCAGACATGCCCAAACCAATACCGGGCGCACCATAAGATATGGGGTTGTTGGTTTCTGCTGCAAGCTCAGAAAGCCCTGTTCCTCTACGACTAAGTTTTCTTGCCAGATTCTCGCTCTTCGACAATCTCAGAATCGCCCGAAACTCACCATTCTTGCTTTCAAATTCCGGCGCGGGCAAACCAGCTACCTTGGTCAAGTAGCGAACGGCAGGAATACCAGAATAACGGTTTTCTGTTAATCCCATAATTTCCATCGTATTCGCGATGACCGGGTTTCTGGTGTCCGGTTGCGCTTTTCCGAGTTTATCCACCGTCATGCGCCCGTACAAGCCGCCAGGATTGGTGACTACCAAACGATCAGCAAAAATCTGCAACTGAATTGGCATACCTTGGATATGAATGCTGTAATCCCTGTGGACAAGGGCATTGAGGATTAATTCTCGAACAGCATCCAACGGATACTGTGGCCGGTCAACCCGCTGACCTTCTTTGGTGATTGTGACGGATGTCCTTATATTTTTCCGCACAAAATCCATTGCCTCTTGGAGCTGCTGGTCAAGCGTGCCATCAATTCTCTGATTATCGACAAAACGTTCGCCTGAAACCCCAGCCTCTCCAACTTCGGTTCCCGGCAATACAGTCGCAATAATGTCAAGCTGAGGGAAGAAAGCCTGAGGGTATTCTCCTAATATCAACATGCCGGCGAGTGTCGGTGCCCCATCTTTAGTCATTCCCATAAGATCAAGAACTCGGGAATCGTCAAGCTTTGCCAGATTTGGTCTGCCTTCAACCAGCTTCGCTTTATATTCCATCAATTTTACAGTCGAAAAATCCTCTATGCCAGCTCTTTCAACCGGCCTCAATTCATCTTCATACTTCTTGCGAAACGCCTCATAACCATAAATCTCATTCTCATCCATAGGCTCATCGGCATCGCCTACACGAACATACGAGCCTTTGTAACGTCCTTTGCTCGCATAAAAACATGGACGCTCGGAGACATCGAGTGAAGGGATTTCGGCGCTAACAACCGTTTTGCCATCAATATTACAAAGGGTAAAAACCGCACGGACTTTAGGTCGCATCTGATTGCATTGCTCAGTGACACGTTTTTGTAAATCTTGGGCATCATAGACACCACAAACCGCATAATCTTCCTTTTCATCGATTCCAAAGACGATGGTCCCGCCAGCATCCTGATTTGAAAAACTCGATAACGTGTCATAAAGATGCGTTGGACAACCAGACCTTGCGGCTTTAAGCTCAATCGTCGGTGATTCTGCTTTTACCTTTTGAATTTTCTCAACCAAACTTTGCAATTCGATTTCTATCACGACAATCCTTTGCCTAAATTTATTAAATCTTAATTTCAAATTTATCAAATTTGTAAAAATTTATCAAATTCTTGTACACAGTTTATCAAATTTATTTTTAAAGAATCAAAATTCTATAAAATTCTGTTAATCGATACATATAATTCTAAGAATTTTACTGCATATTCTAAGAATCTGATTAAGAGTTCTTAGAATTATAAATCAAGTTTTTAGAATTCTAAGAATTCATAAAATCAAAACCATCAACATCGGTTTTTCGACAAATCTCCCGTTTCACACGTCGTAGCGCCAGGACTTGTCGGTGATCACGCGGGCCATCGCCAGGCCGATGGGCAGGCAAAGGATGACCATGAAGGCGCGGAAGGTCCAGTCGAGGGCGTTCAAGGTGTCGAACTGGCCGAGGTAGAACATCGCGCGGTACATATAAAGGCCGGGCACCATGATGACGATGGCCGGAACGGTCAGGCAGATGCGCGGATAGCCGAGGTAGGGCGGCAGAAAGCCGTGGCGCACCGACGAGCGCCAAAGCGAGGCGAGCAGACCGGCAAGCATCGCGCCCAGGAACGCGGCGGCTTCCGGCGGCATGCCCATGTCGACTATCGTCAGACGCAGGGTGTCGGTGATGGCGCCGATGACGGCGGCAGTGAAGCACATGCGCTGCGGCGAATTGAAGAGGACCGAGAAGCCCCAGACCCCTCCGAACGCGGTGAGCAAGCGCAGGCCGGCGTTGACCCACGGATTGAGACCGAGCGGCTCGAAACCTTGCGGATTGAGGTGGACGATGGTCGCGACCATCCAACCGGCGAGCGTGGCCATCAAGATGAGCGCCATCGTATAGACCAAGCGCTGAATGCCGCTTGGCAGGTCCATTTTGGCGATGTCAAGACCACCGGTGATCAGCGGGAAACCGGGGATCACGAAGAGCATCGCGCCGATGTAGGCGGTGTCGTGCCGGAGCGCGACCGGGTCGATGAAACCTATAAGGCGTAGTGTGCCAATACAGGCGAACGCTGCCGCGGCGACGGCGACGAAAGTGACGAAGAATTGGTTCAGATGGTAGGCAAAAAGCCGCCGACGAGCCCACTGGCCGATACCCGCGCCCACGAATGCGCCAATCATGTCAAACGGGCCGCCGCCGAGCAGGAAAACGAAGGATGCGCACGCCACGGCCGCCGCGAGTCCCGAGAACCACGGGGCGTATAGCGGTTTGCGGTGCTGGATCAGGCTCAGTCGCTCGTGCGCCTGCCGCACGGTGATGCCGTGACTGGCTTTTGCTGTGACCTTAGGTTTGGATTTAAAGTCTGTTGTTTTCTTGGAAACCGTTTGTGATGCTTGCTGAGATTGGGCAACCTGCTCGGCTGCGACGTCTTCGCGCGTCTTGCCGATGTGCTCGAAATGCTCGGCATACTGGCCTTTCGGCGGGCGGAAACCGCGCTTTTTAACGCGCTTGACGGCCTTGTCGTGGACACGCTTGCGCTTCTCGAGTTCGCGGTGGGCCTTTTGCGTGGCCAGCAACACCGAACGCTGGGCTTCGGGATTATCCAGCTGTTGCACGACCTCCTGCGAAACCGTGGGCTGGGCGTGATATGTCGTCCCAGGCTCGCCGATATTGACGCTGAACCAGTCCGCGAAATGCTCAAGCAGCCAGATCCGCTCCGTATTGACTCCGGTCGTCGGCAAATCGACAACCTGCGTGATCCTGCTGACGCCATCGCTGCACGACGCCTCCATGTCAGTCAGGTTGACGTTCGCGCGGACGTGCACGCCAAGCGGAAAACCGATGCGGTGCATCATCTCATGAACGCGGAAACTTCCGGTGCCCGCACCGAGATCGAGCAAACCGACCCGCACGATGATGCTGGCCTTCGCCGCGATACCAGCGTCGACCACCGGCATATCCCAATCCCGCTCGATGTCGGCGGTGTCCAACGGCATGTAATGCGTCAACCGGTCGTGCACTTTGGCCCGGTGGTCGCCGCGAGCGCCAGAACCTGTGGCATCGCCCCTGCTTTCGCCATCGTCAATAGAGGCCACCGCTTCGGCCACGCGCCTGTATTCCTCGGAATCGGATTCATCCAAATCCCCAAAAATGTCATCCAGCCCGGAATCGTCTCCACCTTCAGCGTCGTCATCGCCACCGTTCACCGTTTTCTCGATGTCCTCGGCCACCGCGTCCCTGCCGATTTCCTCGTCCTTGTCGCCGTCAATCGATCCGGAATCTTTCATCGTCATGCTGCTTCCCCGTGTTCTTCTCGCCATTTCAGTGTCTCTCGCGCCAATAAGCCGAGTTCTCCGCACTCACGCTTCATTGGAATTTAATAAATATTGACAAACCACATAAAACTGGCATATCTCGATACACCATTTTTAGCACGCTCGCCCTAAGTTCGCGCCCATGCACAGTAATCGGCGCCAATACGTCCGGAATATGGCCAATGTCGGGTTTCGTTACGCAAATGTCGGTTAGGTCACCCTACAATCGGAAACGTACTCGCCAGGCAATGGCTTTGGGTTCGCAACAGATGGCACCACAACCGCGGAGGAGCCGCGGAACGCCAACAGATCGAACAACCGGACGCTTGGTTTGAAGGAGGTCTGAATGGCTAAGAACACCAAAAATCAGCCAGACAACAATCAACCAATCACGCAGCCCGATGCCGCATTATTCACATCCGGAGTAGGGACCAAAGGCCCCGAGGAACGTGATCTTCCCCAATCGCTCAAAGACGATCTCGCGCTGTGCCTTGAAATTCTGCGCACCGTGCTCGGGGAATACGACAAGAACCTGCTCTCCACGTTCGACACCGTCCGCGACTATGCGGTCAAGGCGAGCGCCGAGCATTACGCGGAGACCATCGGCAAGGAAAAGCCCAAGGAAGACAACCTGGAGAAGGCCGAAAAGGTCATCGACAGCCTCGACGTCCACGAAGCCCAGCTTCTCGCGCGAGCGCTCACCACGTACTTCCACCTGGCGAACCTCTGCGAGGAGAACTACCGCGTCTCCGTGCTGCACAAGCGCGAATCGAACGTGGGCGAGGACGCGGCCACCGATCCGGTCAACGAACTGACCGGCGCCTACCACCAGCTCATCAACGAGATGGGTCCGGCCAAGGCCAAGAAGCTTTTGAACAAGCTCGAGTTCCACCCGGTCTTCACCGCCCACCCCACCGAGGCCCGACGCAAGGCCGTCGAGGGCAAGATCCGCCGTATCGCCACGCTTCTGAGCGCCGGCAAGCTGCTGGGCGGAAGCGACAAGAAAGAGAACTACCGTCGCCTGTACAACGAGATCGACGCGCTTTTCCGCACCTCGCCGATCGGCGCCAAGAAGCCGACACCGGTCGAGGAAGCCGACACCATCATCGACATTTTCGACAACACGTTGTTCGACACCATCCCGCAGGTCTACCGCCGCTTCGACGATTGGATTCTCGGCGATCAGGCCGGAATCTCGGAGCCGCAGTGCCCCGCGTTCTTCCACCCTGGCTCCTGGATCGGCACCGACCGCGACGGCAACCCGAACGTCACCGCCAAGGTCAGCCGCGCCGTGGCACGCAAGTTCAGCGACCACGCCATCGAGGCGCTTGAGAAGGCGACCCGCACGGCCGGCACGAACCTTACGATGGAAGCCGTCACCACGCCTCCGAGCGACGAGCTCGTCAACCTCTGGAACCATCAGAAGGAGATGAGCGAGCGCCTGACCGACAAGGCCGCAGCCACCTCTTCGCACGAGCTGCATCGCGCGGTCATGCTGGTCATGGCCGACCGTTTGCATTACACTGTGGTGCGCGACGCCGATCTTATGTACAAGAGCTGCGACGACTTCATCACCGACCTGAAGATCGTGCAGCGTTCGCTGGCGGCCGCCGGCGACAAGCGCGCGGCTTATGGACCGGTGCAGGATGTCATCTGGAAGGCGCAGACCTTCGGATTCCATCTTGTCGAGACGGAATTCCGCCAGCACTCGCTCGTCCATTCCCGTGCCCTGGAGGACATCCGCGAGCACGGCCTGCACGGCGAACGTGGCGAACTGCAGCCGATGACGCACGAGGTGCTCGACACCTTCCGCGCACTCGGCGCCATCCAGAAGCGCAACGGCCAGAAAGCCGCACGCCGCTACATCATCTCGTTCACCAAGTCCGCGCAGAACATCCGCGACGTCTATGAGCTCAACCGCATGGCGTTCTCGAACCCCGAGGACGTGCCGACCATTGATGTCATCCCGCTCTTCGAGCAGCTTCAGGATCTCGAGAACTGCGTCGACGTGCTTGACGAAATGATCAAGATCCCCGAGGTGCAGGCCCGTCTGAAGGCGACCGGCGGCAAGCTCGAGGTCATGCTCGGCTACTCCGACTCCTCCAAGGACGCCGGCCCCACCACCGCGACGCTCGCGCTGCATTCGGCGCAGGGACGCATCGCACAATGGGCCAAGAAGCACGACATCGACCTGACGCTCTTCCACGGACGCGGCGGCGCTGTCGGCCGTGGTGGCGGCCCTGCGAACCGCGCGGTGTTGGCCCAGCCGAAGGGCTCCGTCAACTGCCGCTTCAAGCTCACCGAACAGGGCGAGAGCATCTTCGCCCGCTACGGCAACCAGGCGCTGGCCATCCGCCACGTCGAATCCGTCGCGGCGGCGATCTTGCTGCAGTCGGCTCCGAGCATGGAGAAGACGAACACCGAGATGACCAAGAAGTACTGGGGCATGGCCGAAAAGCTCGACGAATCGGCGCACAACCGCTTCCTCGACCTGATCAACGCCCCGGACTTCGCCCCATGGTTCTCCACGGTGACGCCGCTGACCGAAATCGGCCTGCTGCCGATCGGCTCACGCCCCGCCAAGCGCGGCCTCGGCGCCAAGTCGCTCGACGACCTGCGCACGATTCCGTGGGTGTTCTCCTGGGCTCAGGCTCGCATCAACTTGGCCGCCTGGTATGGCCTCGGGACCGCGTGCGAAGATTTCGGCGACCTCAAGACGCTGCGCAGCGCCTACAAGGAATGGCCGGTATTCTCCACGTTCATCGACAACATCGAGATGTCGCTGGCCAAGACCGATGAGCGCATCGCCAAGATGTACCTGGCGCTGGGCGATCGCGACGACTTGCGCGACAAGGTCTTGAACGAGATGGAACTCACCCGCAAGTGGGTGCTCGCCATCGTCGGCGACGACTGGCCGCTGCAGCACCGCCACGTGCTCGGCCAGGCCGTCCGTGTGCGTTCGCCGTACGTCGACATTCTTTCCGTCATCCAGGTGCTCGCCCTGCGCGACCAGCGTGCGTTGCAGAAGAAGCAGGACGCCGAAAAAGCCGCCAAGGCGAAAGCCAACGGCGAGAACCCGGCCGAGGCAGGCGCCGTCGAGCCCAAGAAGACGGACAACGATGAGCTGGCCCGCGACCAACAGCGCGGCGGCTACACCTACCTCATCCTCTGCACGGTTTCCGGCGTGGCCGCCGGCCTGCAGAACACCGGCTGAGTTACTCTGTCAATAAGCGCCAAGCGAAGTCCTGCTGAAACGAATCCTTTGGATTCCAGCGGGGCTTCGTCATATCAGGCAGAAACCTCTCTCGTTGAACTCACACATTTAAATCATTGTTTCAGAAATCCCCAATCCAATTTTCATAGATAAGCTTCCACGTATAATAAAAGCCATACAGAATTGGCGAAGGAAACAGGGAGGGGATTGATACTGTGCCAGACGAGGACGACTTACAGCTACTGAATGAACTTATCAGCGAATGGGAAAACGAAATCGTCGAGTTCAAAGAAGCGAGCGGTAATTTCTCCACCGACGAAATCGGAAGGTACTTTTCTGCACTTTCCAATGAGGCAAACCTCCGCGGAGCAGCAAGTGCATGGCTCGTCTTTGGCGTCAAAGACAAGATGCACCAAATTGTCGGAACACCTTAACCAGCTCAAAGCCCAAATAGCACAGAGCACCGAACCGACTTCTTCGTTTCGAAGCATCCGAGTCGTCGATACCGTCCAAGGCCGCGTCATCCTTTTCGAGATTCCTCCAGCGCCAAAAGGCCTGCCGGTTTCCTGGCATGGCCATTGGTACGGGAGGCACGGCGAAAGCCTTTCACCATTGGAAATCGGGAAAATCGAGAAGATACGGTCACAGACAATCGCGACAGATTGGACCGCAGAAATCATTCCCGGGGCAACCGTTGCCGATCTGGACAAAGAAGCACTCGCCCATGCCCGTGCGGCGTTTGCAACAGCCCATGCAAACCGTATTGACGAGAAAGAGGTCGAGGCTTGGAGCGACAAGGAGTTCCTTGCGAAAGCTCATATCACACGTGACGGCGGCATCACGCGGGCATGTTTGTTGTTGCTCGGTTCTCCGGAATCCGCTTTCAACTATCTACCCGCATACATGCTTGAAATCACTTGGAAACTAGTCGGGCAGGAACAGGCTTACGAGCACTTCGGGCTACCGTTCCTTCTGAGCACCACGACGTTGTACCAACGAATTCGCAACGTACAGATCAGACTTATGCCTGCTAATCAGCTACTTCCCCAGGAAGTTGCGAAATACGATGAGAAATCAGTGTTTGAAGCAATGCATAATTGTATTGCACATCAGGACTACACGCAGCGAGGTCGCATCGTCATCACCGAGTATCCCGACAAACTCACCTTCGAGAACCTTGGCTCTTTCTTCGACGGCGAACCCGACGACTATGTGCTTCGCAATCGCACACCGCGGCAATACCGGAACCCGTTCCTCGTTTCTGCGATGAAGGAACTCAACATGATCGACTATATGGGTTATGGCATCAACAAGATGAACCACGTGCAAGCCAAGCGCTATCTACCATTGCCCGACTACGATTTGAGCGAACCAGGCGGAGTGAAACTCACGATGTATGGGGAAGTAGTCGACCCTGCATACACGCAGATGCTTCTGCAACGCACGGATCTCGAGTTTGAAGACGTGCTCGCGCTGGATCGCGTGCAGAAGGGCCTGCGCATACCACGAGATGAGGCCAGACGCCTGCACAAAGAAAATCTTATAGAGGGACGCTCACCGCATTTGAGCGTAGCAGCTCAAGTCGCTGCCGCCACAAACCAGCAGGTTTCTTACATTCGCAATCGAACTTTTAACGACGAATACTATATGAAGCAAATCGTTACCTATTTGGAGAGCTTCGGGAAAGCCACCCGGAGAGATATCAATGAGCTAATAAAACCAGAGCTGGGTGACAACCTAAGCGACGAACAGAAGAACCGCAAAGTTCATAACCTTTTGAGTAAAATGCGCATAAACGACATGATTCATTCTCACGGGTCGCGCCGCGACACTATATGGACCTTATAACAAATAGAAATTTAACAAATAAAAAAACAATGGAATTAACCAATAAATTAAAAGCGGCGCACATTGGTTCATACCGTTATAAGCTCTCAAAACCTTTGATTTCACGGGGTTTGCGGTCTTTCAACAAAAATAAAACTAAGTTAAATTAGGAGCAAATTAACCAATACTAAACCATAAAATTCCCCAATAGATGCTTTAGATTGTTTCAATTGGAACACAGGTATCGCTCAAATTCTTTATTTCACAGGGTTTTCGAGCTTTTCTACGCCAAACAGGCATCGGGGAAATTAACCGAAATTAACTAATCCATTCCCCTGATATTTAACCAACTTTTACCCCCTATCGGCCGAATCCATGAATCGTCTCAACCGCGAAAACGGCTATCCCACTGGGTTTCGACGCCGGCAAGGGCGAATGTGGTTTAATGTCAACCAACCGAAATCAACCGACTATTTAACCGGCTATTGACGCTACCCAACACGACAAGAATCACAAGCTGGCATATTCGCAGATTTTTCCGACTTGATTTTCCATACCCTTCAATCACTAAAATCAGTGAAAACGTGTAAGCAAGTGCCCAAAATATTAGTGAAAACGTACATAAATCTACCTAAAAGTGCAATGAAAACGTACATGAAACAGCTCAAAACACCAATGAAAATGTGTATGATAGAGATAGAAATAGGTATGAAAGCGTGCAGCACTACTCTAAAAACGTTGGAATAAGGCGGAAACGACATGAAACGACAATTGATGGCAAAATTGGCGGAATGGAAAGACAGTCCACAACGTAAGCCACTGGTACTTGATGGCGCCCGCCAAACTGGCAAAACATGGCTCGCCCAGGAATTCGGACACACTCATTTCAAGCACCTTGCTTACGTTTCGCTGCAAGACAACGAAGCCATGAAAACGCTGTTCGAAGGTTCATTGTTGCCAGAGCGCCTAATTCCTGGTATCGCGTTGGCTGCCGGTACCAAAATTGACCCAAATGACACTTTGATCGTGCTTGACGAGGTGCAGGAAGTACCGCGTGCAGTGGAATCGCTGAAATACTTCGCTGAAAACGCACCGGAATACCCAATCATCGCAACCGGCTCGACACTCGGCATCACTATTCACCGCAACGTTTCATTCCCTGTCGGCAAAGTCGATATCCTGCGCCTTTATCCACTAACGTTCCGGGAGTTCCTCGACGCTTGCGGCCAGAATGAGCTGTTGCAGATTCTTGACAACGCCGACACCGACATGATGACCGTGTTCCACGAGAAGTTCATGGAATATCTCAAGTATTACATGGTGGTTGGTGGCATGCCTGAGGCCGTACAGACCTTCGTCAATACTTATCCTGGCGTCGATTTCTCCGCTATCACGCGCATCCAAGCCGCCATCGAACGCGGCTATCGTAGCGATTTTTCGAAATATCCCGATGACATGCCGCAAGGTTTTCCGTTGCGTCTGGCACAATTGTGGGATTCTCTGCCCCGCCAACTCTCGCATGAGAACAAGAAATTTGCGTATAATGCCATCAAGAAAGGCGCACGAGGACGCGAATACGACCTTGCGATCCAGCGTTTGCAGGATTCGTCACTCGTCACGAAGATTCCGCGAGTGCAAACCGTCGAATACCCGCTGGCAATATTCGAGGACCAATCCGCCTTCAAACTTTTCGTACTCGACGTGGGCCTATTACGCGAAATGAGCGGCATCGCGCCGCAAGTCATCCTCAACGGCGACGAGGTATTCCGTACAGCCAAAGGCGCGCTGGCCGAGCAACTCATCTGCCAAGAACTCATCGCTGCTGGTTTCACACCCTATTATTGGACCGACACCAACGCCACCCACGAGCTAGACTTCATCATCCAGCTCGCCGATAAAGTTATGCCGATTGAGGTCAAAGCCGGCACAAACCTCAATGCAACCAGCCTCAAATACGCGATAAAAAAGTTCGGCCTACCATCCGCCGTCCGTTTTTCATCCCTCGCCCCACGCCACGACGGCTCCATCTACGATTTACCGCTGTACGCCGTGGCTGTATTAAATCAACAAAATATATAACGATATATTCTCAAATGTAGTATGGTATTCTTCATGGTCAAAGAACTAGACTCATCACCAAATCAACTTATAATTCTTGGCAATGGATTCGATCTCGCTTGCGGACTTAAATCCTCTTACTCTAGTTTTTTCAGAGATCGATACAGCTTACATCATTGGAATACAGAAAGCACTGATATAGGAATCATCAACGACCTACTCTTAAAGAGTGGAACACTAAGCACTAAATTTTGGAAGATAGATTCGCCAACTATATGGGACATTATATTTCTTTCAAATTGTAAAACTACTCAAGAAAGCGAAACGAATTGGTGCGATATCGAAACGCTTATTCAAAGTTCAATTGACTATTGGTATAGTGAACCATATTGGGATGATTATTCGCCCGGACCATGGACATTACAGTATTGGATAAATGGTGGAAAAGAACATTCGGACCATCCTGAATTTGCATCTTATATTGAAGATTTCCTTATTCATGAGGGGAAACTAGTGAACGCCTCAGCAAAAACATTTCTCAATGAATTAAAGACTCAACTCAATCAACTTGAAAAAGCATTCGGCCGTTATCTTAATACTTACTATGCTTTTACTAAATTTCCTGGCCAATATTCCAACCCAAACAAAGAAGATGAGCGTCAAAAACAAGTACAAAATCAGAAAATACCTACTTATCAAAAATACGCAAGGGGATTGTTGAAGACCATACGCGGTAAAAATATACGTGGGAATCCACAATTATGTTCTGTTTTATCGTTCAATTTTACGACGCCTTTCACCGAGAACGCGAAAAATAATGATCTCGTTCGCAATATTCACGGGATAACAGAATATCCAATTTTCGGTATCGATCCTGTTTACACAGACCGAGATGGCACTACTCACGTTATTACCGATGAGAGAAGTGCCTTCACTAAAAGTTTTCGAGTCCTGGAGCTACCTACAGATCGACGATACGAAAAAACCCTTCATCCATTTAGAAGTGATGAACCACTTGATTTTATTAAATTCTTTGGTCATTCACTTGGAGATGCGGACTATTCTTATTTCCGCACACTTTTTGATGACGTTGATTTAGTAAACGGTAATACCGCACTTATGTTCCTCTACACAGATGACAGTGTAAGAACTGACCTAAACACAAACGTAACACATCTCATTAATAAATATGCTTCCGACCTCCCTTCACAAAATCAGCGTACAGATTTAATGACTAAGCTGATGCTCGAAGGAAGACTCAGCATTTTAAAAATTCAAGATCCGAAAGAAACGAATCAATAAAAAATATTCCCGTCGCCTCTTGCGCTTATTGACGCGCAAAAGATTCTGGCCTCTTCACACCACAAGCTGAGCAGCATCGTCCAGCGTTAGCAACCGACCGAAACGGGTGGTGAGGGGTTGATCGCCGCCGTAGACGACGATGCGACGGTCGGTGGGTAGGCCGATGGTTTCGCCTAGCTCGTCGACTCGAGCGAAAGCGTGCAAATCGTAGGTGGCAGAAGCTTTGACTTCGACCAGATACTGAACCTCGCCGCCTTTTTCTATTATCAAGTCGACTTCCTTTTGGTTGGTGTCACGCCAGAAATAGAGGGTCGGCTTTCGGCCGCGCACGTAGTATTCCTTGGCGACCGCATTGATTACCGTGTTCTCGAAGAGCGGCCCACGGTACTTGCTCAAGGCGAGGCTTTCCGGTGAATCGATACCCAGCAGGTAAGCGGCCAATCCGGTGTCGTAAAAATACAGTTTCGGAGTCTTCACCAGACGCTTGCCATAATTCTTGTAATACGGATAAATTCGATAGACAATGAAACTGGATTCGAGCACGGAAAGCCAGTCCTCGACCGTTTTCCTGTCGATTTCACAAGCCTTGGCCAACGCCGAATAATTAAGTAGCTCACCGTCGCGCACTGCACATTGCACCAAAAAGTTCTCAAAAGCCGCCAGTTTGCGTACACCGAGCTCGGCCCGGACATCACGCTCGAGGTAGGTATTGATATAGTTCGGGAAATAATCGGCTGGTTTGATTTTGGAATCGTAAAGCCTGGGATATCCGCCTCGCCACATCCATTCGTCCATCGCACCGGGGTTCCTACCGGCATCCTTGAGCTCTGCCCGAGAGAAGGGCATAAGGTAAAGTAGCGCGACACGACCGGCAAGCGATTGCGAGATCGACTTCATCAACAGAAAATTCTGCGAGCCAGAAAGGATGAACTGCCCGGGTTCCTGCCGGCGTTCGTCGACAATGCCCTGAAGGTACGAGAAAAGTTCCGGCACACGCTGAGCCTCATCGAAAATGACGTGATTGCCATACTGACTGAAGAATGTGTCGGGATCGGTCTGCGCGAGTGCCCGCAGTTTCGGATTCTCAAGCGAAACATAGGTGTAGTCACTGAACACTTCGCGAAGCAGAGTGGTTTTGCCAGTCTGCCGTGCGCCAGTAAGCGAAATGACAGGAAACTGCTCGGCAAGTTCCCGCATTTTTGCCGTGATTTTCCGAGGAACCATTTTCACGTTAACTTCACTCATAATTGGCCTATTCTCAACAATTATCGTCACCTATTCCACAATTAACATAAGTGCTACTACCCAATTAACATAAACCCTACTCCACAATTAACATAAAGTCCATTCCACAATTAACATGGGTTCTACTACCCAATTAACATAAACCCTACTCCACAATTTGCATAAATATCCACGCCTAAGCCAAGCGGCAAGAACACAAATATGGTCGGTCTCATCGCCGAACGTTCAGTAAACTTAGACATCAAGCTATATATCGGTTTCGTTGTGTATCGGCAGATACAAGATTGATTCAGCCTTCCTAGAATGCGAAAACAGCCAAAACCACCATTTAGCTCACAAAAATTCTTCCCCTAAAGTACGAAATCGGTCAAAATCGATGCTTAGCACATCGAAATTAACGTTCTAAAGTGCGAAAATGGCCAAAACCATCATTTAGCATACCAAAAGCGACAGCCTAAATAACGAAAATCGGCAAAATCAACATTTAGGTTGATTCCTGCTTGAACTAAATGATGATTTCTGCAGAAAACAATGTTTAACGAAAAGACCTCCGCGGAATCAGCCGGGGAGGTCTTGGGAATGGTAGTTTATTCCGCTACGCTTCGTCGATGAGGTCGAGCATTTGCGGGACCGTTTTTTTGCCGAACTCGACCTTTTGGGTGGTCTTGCCGGAAGCGTCGGTCTTGTTGACGACGATGCAGGGGACGCTCATCGCGCCGTATTGGCTCTGCAGTTCGGGGAAGTGCGAGATGTCGTACGCCTCGGCCTTCACCTTCGGGTTGCCAGCGGCAATGCGCTGTGAGGAAAGCACCGTGGTCGGGCACATCGTACAGGTCAGCGAGACGAGCACCATCACGTCGGTGGTGCCGCCGTCCGCGTCGAGCTTCTCGATGCGTTGCTGGGTGTCGTTGTCGACGGACTGGCCGGGGCCAGCCGCGTTGTAGAGCCCAAGCACGAACGAATTGAATTCGTGACCGCTCGGCACACCATGGAACGCAAGCCCGGTAGGTTGCGACTTGCCGTCGGAACCAACCTTGCACAGACGCACGCAAGGACGGGCCATCGGCATCACGCCTTCGACATCGAACGTGGCACGGCCTTCCGCATCCTCCTCGCCTTCAGCCGGATCGGGCGCAACGACGGAAGAAAGCTTGCCGCCGCTCAGAGATACCAGCTCATCGATGAAACCCTTGAGTTCCTGCGAAAGCTTGGTCTTGTCGAGCGAAAGCTCGAGCACCAGTGGCTGGCTCATGCGGCCGAAAACCACGTCCAGCTGCTTGCGGATGGCGTCGTCAAAGAACCCGGAGGTCTTGACTGGACCAGCGGCCTGACCACCAGTTGCGACATCGGAAGCAGCGGCCGGAGCCGGGGAAGTCCCGGAATTGGCGGCTTTCTTGGCTTGCTCGGCCTCACGCTTCTCGTAATTCGAACTGGTCGGGCGAGGCGGCACAAGGCCAGTCTTCTCACTCAGATCCTTGGCGTAACGCTCAAGCTCGACGCCCGCGACGGCGCCGTCGGAAACCGCGGTGACCACCTGGCGCAGGTTCTTCTCGCGCAAATCGCCGGCGGCATACACCCCGGCGGCGGACGTCTCAAGATAATCATGCGTAATGACGTACCCATGCTCGTCGAGATCGATGACGCCCTTCAAAATGTCGGTCTGCGGCACATAACCCGCAAAGACGAACACACCGAAGTTCTTGCTCTTCGTGGGCTTCCATTCGGTGTCCTCACCGGTTTTGCAGTTGTGGAACACGGCGCTGACCAAGCCGCCCTCTCCAGCCGAGACCGACTTCATCTCGGTGTTGTAATGAATCTCGATGTTGGGGTCGTTCTTGGCCTCGTTGGAAACGGAAGCGTCGCAAGTGAAATCGTCCCCGCGCACCAGAATCGTGACTTTGCTGGCGTATTTGGTGAGGAACACGGATTCCTCGGCAGCCGAAAAACCGCCGCCAACGACGACGACTTCCCTGCCGTTGAAGAACTCGCCATCGCAGGTCGCGCAGTAGGAGATGCCACGACCGGCGTATTCCGCCTCGCCCTGGAAGCCAATCTTGCGCGGGTTGGCGCCGGTGGCCACCAGGATGCCGAAGGTCTTGAGGTCGCCGCGGTTGGTGTGCACGGTTTTGATATCGCCCTCGACATCAAGCCCGGTGGCGTCGGCCGCCATGAACTCGGCGCCGAAATCCTCGGCCTGCTGACGCATGGTCTCGGTGAGCGTACGGCCGTCGATTCTGGCGATGCCGGGATAATTCACCACCTCATTGGTGATGGTGATCTGGCCGCCGAACTCCTCTTTCTCGAGGATGAGCACACGGTAGCGCGCACGCGCCAAGTAGAGCCCAGCGGTAAGTCCCGCGGGACCTCCGCCAATCACCACAACGTCATACAAATCGTCTTGTTGCTTCATAGTTTCCTTTAATATCCATTCCTGCGAACACCGCTACCGGACCAATCCACGCTATTCCGCCATATTCAAGCCACTGACGCTGCCTAAGCGACCCGAAAATGGCGGAAACGGAATGGAACAGCCTTCACGCTCCACCAGAATCGGGAATGATCAGAGCTGGCCGACGAGGTCGAGGCTCGGGGCGATGGTCTCGTCGCCCGGCTCCCACTTCGCGGGGCAGACCTGGTCGCCGTGCTCGTAGACGAACTGCGAGGCCTCGACGCGACGCAGAATCTCTTCCGCGTTGCGGCCGACGTTGGAGGAGATGACCTCGTAGGCCACGACCTTGCCTTCAGGACTCAGGATGAAATCGCCGCGCTCGGCCTGGCCGTTGACCTCGTCATAGCTGTCAAGATCGCGGGAAAGCCGATTGGTCGGGTCGGCGACCATCGGGAACTGGATCTTCGCGATCTTCTCGTTGGCCTCGTGCCAGGCCTTGTGGACGAACTCGGTGTCGTGGGAGACGCCGTAAATCTCGCAACCGGCCTTCTTGAAGTCCTCGTAATGGTCGGCGAGATCCTCGAGCTCGGTGGGGCAGACGAAGCTGAAATCGTTCGGGTAGAAGAAAACCAGGGACCAGTGGCCAAGCAGGTCCGCCTTGGTGAGTTTGCTGAACTCGTTGTTCTGATAGATATTGGCCGTGAAATCGGTGATCTCATGCTGAAGCATCGTCATAATGTGTACCTCTTTACCTCATACTGAATGCGTTTGCACCACGCGCGAACCAGCCCATATTCCTATGCTTATCCGCCAGCGCCCTGTTACGAACATCTGAATCCGCAGGTTTGGCACTCGGCCATTGACCTGCGGAACCTTCATCGCCGTGGAATTCCATGCTATCGCGATAAATTGCATCCCCACAGTGACTATGCGTTTGCAGGCACATTTTTTCGTGAACCGCAATACCCTTGCGCGCAACGGTATCTTTTGCCCAATAAATAAGAAAATCAGTACCACTATATGGACAATTCGCACATTTTTTCTGTTACTTTTGGACCGTCTGTCTATCACGCGCCGATGATTTTCCGTTCTACGATTTCCGAACTCTCGAGACCCAAGAAAGGAGTAAAGTCGGTTACATTATTCAGTATCGCTATTCTCATTCGCTGAGCGCTTTCACGCCCGGAAGGAACCACATGACAGACGACATCCGGCATACCGACAACGCATCCCGCGACCCGCAAGGCGAGGATCCGAACTCCGCCGAATCCACAGCCAATGCGACCTGGAGCCGCATGCTGCAGGGCAACTCCCGATTCGCTTCCGGGCAGGCCGAGCACCCTTGGCAGGACAAGGAGACGCGGGAGTCGCTGATTGACGTTCAGCACCCGGACGCGGCCGTGCTTTCGTGCTCGGATTCACGCGTACCGCCGGAGATCATCTTCGACCAAGGCTTGGGCGACATGTTCACCGTGCGTACGGCCGGGCAGACGTTGGATGACGCGGTCATCGCCTCGCTGGAATACGCCGTGACGCATCTGGGCGTCAGCGTTTTGGTCGTGCTTGGCCACGAGCATTGCGGAGCCGTGGCGAGCGCCGTCGCAGAACTCGACGCCATCGCTTCCGGAGCGGGCATCGACCTAGGCGCGGCCTTCGCGGCGGAAGTAACGGATTCCGAAATGGTCGATCCGGCCGCGGGTGACGCTGGCGATATGCCGGAAGGCAATGATCACAACGATTCGGATGACTCCGAATCCGACGCGGCCACGGTCCCACGCACCGGCATCGACGCTGATGACGTCTTCGACAACATGGAAGAGCTGGTCGCCGCCTCCGAATCCGTGCTGGTACGCTCAGTCGGCGCTTCCGTCTTGGCCGCGCAGGAAGCGGCGCTGAGCAGCACCGACGATTTCGAACGCGTCCACATCGCGCGCACCATCGAGGCGCTGGTCGATCGCTCGACCATCATCCAAGAAGCCCTCGCCGCGCAACGCCTCTCCATCGTCGGCGCCCGCTACCAGCTAACCACCGGCAAAGTCGAAGTGCTCTCGTTCTGAACGGACACTGTAAAAGCCGCGGTTTTCAAAACCAACTATCAGCAATACCATTTAGTTGTTTTCGAGAACCGCGGCTTTTCTTTGCTCTAGAGATAACGGTTATTGCCTCACGATGTCGATGAGACGGGCGGTTTCGGGGCGGCAACGCGGAATCCAAACGCCCTCGTTCGCCAGATAATTTCCGGTCACCGTGGCTTCGCCAAGCGGACCTGCAGGGTCCAGCGTCTCGAGCTTGGCCGAAGGCGGTTCGGGACCAGTCCAGGTGAGCCGGTACCTCGCATCGGGCACAAGACCGGGAATCCTCAGCCAAACGCCGCGGTTGCTGGGGCTCTCATCCATCTGCACATGCTCTATGATGGCGCGCGAGCCATCCTCGGCGACCACACCGTATGCCAGCACGGCATCGTCCGCCACGTCAAGCCGCACGTAATCGCCGGAATGCAGGAAACCGCGTTCCGCCTTATACCAAGCGACCCAGGCCTTCAGCTGTCGCAAATCCTCCGGCGACGCCTTGCGGATGTCCCATTCGATGCCGAAACTGTAGAACGCCGCCGTGGCCGCGCGGAAAGCGGTGGTGAAAGTGCGTCCGGTCTGGTCGGAGGTCGGCGAGGAGACGTGCGCCCCCAGCAGTTCGGGAGCCACGATCTGGGTGGTCCAACGCTGGATTTCCTGGCGAGAAAGGGCGTCGGTCATGTCGGACGTCCAGAAACGGCTCACGTGTTGCACGATCCCCAGATCGATGCGGCCGCCACCGCTGGCGCACGATTCCCATTGCACGTTCGGGAACCGCGAGCGCAACGCGTCGAGCAAGCGATAATAAGCCCGGGCTTGCGCATGTGCCGCTGGAGCGCCGCCACGCAGATTGCTGCCGGGCTCGAGGAAGCTGCGGTTGCAATCCCATTTGACATAATCGACACTGGTATGCGCCAGCACTTCGCTGACGTGTTCCAGAACATAATCGAAGGCATCCTGGCGGGTCAGATCGATGACGTATTGGTGCCGTTGGAGTAGCGGACGACGGTTTCGCGCCTGCAAGATCCATTCGGGATGATCGCGGAACATGTCCGAATCGGGATTGACCATCTCCGGCTCGAACCACAGACCGAACTCCATGCCCAAACTCCGCACGCAATCGGCCAGCGGCGCCAATCCCTGCGGCCAGACCTCGGGATCGACCCACCAATCGCCCAGCCCGGCATCATCGCTGCGACGTAGATGGAACCAGCCATCGTCGAGCACGAAACGCTCCACGCCGATGTCGGCGGCCCGATGCGCCAAGTCGGAGAGCACCTTGAAATCGTGATTGAAATAGACAGCCTCCCACACGTTGAGCGTGACCGGCTGGCGTTTGGGGTGCGTAGGCAAGCTGCGCTCCCAGCGATGCAACTTGTGGGCCACGCCATCAAGGCCATGACCCGAAGCGGTGACCACGACCCACGGCGTGCTATACGATTCGCCTTTCGCAAGCGTGACCTCGCCGGGCAGCAAGAGCTCACCGGCCGAGATCGCCGCGCAATCCTCATCGTTGCGCTCCACGGCCATCACGGCGTTGCCGCTGAACGCCGGCTGCACCTCGATGACCTGCCCATGGCCGAAATCGAAACCAGGCCTGCCGGCGATAAGGGTGGTGCCCTCAAACCCAGGTCTGCCGTGGCGGTATTCGCGCAGCCACATTCCATCCGCCACGTCGTGACGCTGTGGCGTACGCTCACGTTCATGGCGACCGGTGAAATCGAGGAATTGCGTCTGGTCGTCGCGCAACGGCACCCGCACTTCCAGCCCTTGCAACTGGTAGGCACCCGGAGCGGCGTTGGTTAATGTATGACGAATCCGAAGCGAGCCGCCGACCATCGTCTCGATATCAGTGACGAGGCGCAATCCCGCATCAACATCTTCGGCCTGGAACGTGAGACGTTGCGTTGTCCGGGCAACTCGGCGGCTTCCAGTTTGGGCAACATCAATATTATCAATGCGGCAGTTGCCACGAGCAAACCCAGCCGAATCAACACTATTGGCGATGCCATCCTCAATATCCTTGCTAGCATCCACTTCTGTAATCCGCGGGGAGGAAGTCAGCACAAAACGCGGAGACCAATCCGCACCAGTCTGAACTTGGGTTTGCTGCGCGCCACCGATATTGCCGGCGTCACTCGTCTCGTCAGCACCGCCGGTATCGCCAATATCGCCACCAACCGTGCTGACGAAAATACGTTGCCCGCGCAAATTCGGCCGGCAGAACGAACCGCGCGACTGCTCAAGCAGCAACCCACTCAGATGCATGCCCGGCTCGGCGTCCTCGTCATGCTGGTGGATCGCAGGAAAACCACCAAACGACAAGGGGTCCGCGATGTCGAAGACACCATAAGCGAGCGGCAGTCTGTCGCCCACCTTCACGTCCTGCAACGCGATGCAGGTCACCGAACGCCCGGTGTGATTGGTTGTTGGGAATAACAAGGCACGACTCCTTTTGCGTTTTACGGTCATACGGTTACGTTTCGACCAGCGCCACACTGTGCCGACGCTTTACAACTCAGTTACATTTAAGCGATGACGATGCGCTATTTCTCGACCCCCGCAACCATACCTTCGATGAAGTAACGCTGCAGGAACAGGTACGCGATGACCACCGGCAACGCGCCAATCAAGGCGCATGCCGCGGCGACACCCAGGTTATTGGTCTGTGTGGCGAAGAACGCCCCCACCCTCGGCGCGATGGTCTGCATGGATGGGTCGGAGAGGATGTAGTTCGACAGCGAATAGTCGTTCCACACGTTGTTGATGGTCATGATGACCACCGTCGCAGTCACCGGCTTCAGGGTGGGCAGGATGAGGTCGACGAAAATGGTGAAGCGGTTCGCGCCGTCGATCATGCCGGCCTCGTCGATCGCCGTTGGCACCGCGCGGATGAACGAGGCGTAAAGGAAGATGGAGAGCGGCAGGTTCATGGCCGTGAGCACCAGGATGATGCCCCAGTAGGTGTTGACACCACCCATTTTCACCAGCATGGCATACAACGGCACCAAAATCGAAAGCGGCGGCACCATCATCACGGCCGTGATCAATCCGAAGATCAGCGAGTTTCCGCGGGTCTTGCGGCGGGCCAGCGGGTAGGCGGCCATCGCGCCGATGGCGCAGACCAACGCCGTGGCGACCACGGTGACGATGACGCTGTTGAGGATGGCCCGCAGGATGCCGCCTTCATTGATCGCGCGGCTGTAGTTGCTCCACGCGATGTCATGCAGACGCGGAATCAGCGAGCTGGAGAGGTCGTCGGCGGGCTTCATCGAAGTGGTGATCGCCAGATAGAACGGCAGCAGCTGGACGATCATGATGATGATCAGGAACACGTAGACCGGCACTCGCCTCACGCCTGCCGCGACGCCGTTTCCGGCGCCCTGGCTACGCGCGCGCATCCGCTTCTCGGCGGCCTTGCGCTGCCTACGCTGGTACTTTTCGACCTGTTGGGTTTTGATTGCTTCTTGTTCACTCATAATCGGCTACTCCTGACGTCCGAGCTTGTCCATGCCGCTGTTGAGCAGGTAGGTGATCACCGCGATGAAGACGAAGAGCACCACACCCAGCGCCGAGGCATAGCCGGCGTTCTGGTCGCGGAAATACGTGGTGGAGATGTAGGTCGACATCGAGTTGGTGGCATATCCCGGGCCACCACCCGTGAGCACGGTGATGATGTCGTAAAGCTTGAGACCACCGATGAGGTTCAGCACGACACTGGTCATGAACGCCGGCTTGAGCTGGGGCAAGGTGATATGGAAGAACATGTTCCAGCCATGCGCCCCGTCGAGTTCCGCGGCCTCGACGACGGAATGGTCCATGCCCTGCAGACCGGCCAGGTAGATGATCATCGAGACACCGAAGAACTGGACGGAGTTGATGATCACGATGATGGCGACAGCCAACCCCGCATTCTGGAAGTAAAGCAGGCGTTTGCCACCGAACGCCGCGATGATGGTGTTGAGTGCGCCTTGCTGGTATTGAAAGATGAAGTAATACATTGTGCCCATGATGACCGGCGAGACGAGGGCCGGCAGATAGACGATCGCGCGCATGAGGTTGCGGCCGTGGATCTTCGTATTGAGCAGCAGCGCCACCCCAAGCCCGAGCACCTGCTGGATAATCGTGGAACCAAAGCCATAGACCAACGTGTTGCGCAGGATGGGCCAGAAGTTCTTGTCCTGCAGCATCATCTTGTAGTTCGCGGCGCCAACGAAATCCTTCTGCGGGTTAAAGCCGTCCCAGTTGGTGAACGACAGGCCGATGCCGCTGATCAGCGGGTAGACGATGAACACCACCAGCAGGATAATCGCCGGCAGATAGAAGAGATTGATGCTTCCGCCTTTGAACCTATGGGCGAAACCTTGCCGCGCCGGGCTCGCCGGGCTCGCAGCAGTTTGCGTTACCATGCCTTGCACTCCTTATTTCATATGTGTTTTGGTGAAGGAGCGGTGCGGCTCCATGCAGCAAAGCGATGTACCGCACCGTTGTTCGCCCGATTACCGAGCCAGCCGATTACCGGCTCGCCATCACCGGACCAATCCGTTACCAAACCGGCAGAAACCTTATTTCGCGGTCTTCTTGTAAAGTCCGTCGAACTTGGTCTTCATCTGGTCACTGGCGGACGCAGGCGTGGACTGACCCGTCACAACGCCGTCAGCGGTGGTGATGATGGTGTTCCACATGCCGTCGGGCAGGTATGCGCGATCGAAGATCTCCTGGGTGGGGACCTTCTTCGTCTTCGACCAATAGTCATAGCTTTCCGTCGCCTTGCCCAGCGTGCTCGGAACGTCATTGAACGCGGTAGGCTGCGAGACCGCGGCGGTCAGCTTGGTCATGACATCCTTTTGCGCCAGGAAATCGATATATTTCAGCGCCTGGTCCTTGTGCTTGCTGGTCTTCGAAACGCCAAGCGCCGTGAGCTCGCCGGCCGCGAAATAATGTTCGGTCTTTTGCGATGGATAAGGCATAAAGCCCACATTCGCGTTGGGAGCATAGGACTTGAGGCTTGAAAGGAAGTCAAGGCCCTGGAACGAGAACGCAAGCTTGTTCTGCCCCATCAGGCGGTACATGTCATCGGGCGAGGCGGAAACATAGTCGACATTGATATACCCCGCGTCCTTGATGTCCTTGATATTCTGCAGAACGGGTTCGTAAAGCTTCGGATCGAACTTGCCAGCCAGCAAATCCTTTTCCTGGGCCTTGGTATAGAAGCCCATCGCGGTCATGTCGGCGACATTGCCGGTCCACCAGTTTTCTTTGCCGGGCAGCCCAAGAGGCGTCGCGCCGATCGCCTTTATTTTCTGGCAAGCGCCCATGAAATCGGCCCAGGTGTTGATTGACTTTGCATCGACGCCAGCTTGGTCGAGCACGTCCTTGTCATAGAGCACACCATTGGCCGCGACCGCGAGGGGCAACGCGTAGAGGTTCTTGTTCTTGGCACGCATCACGTTGTTGGCCGTGGGATTAAGGCGCTTGGCCCATGTACGGGTCGAGAGATTCTCAAGGAAATTCGCATACCGGTTTTTCGACCAACCATGCGTGTTAAAGATATCGGGAGCATTGTTGGCGGCGAGACGCACCTTGATGTCCTGTTCATACGATGTCGCGCGCGGGACCAGTTTGATTTTGACGTCGGGATTCTTCTTTTCGAACTCATCCGTCACTTTTTGCAAGGCTTTGATCTGGGTGGACCCAGTGTCCATGCTGGTCCAGACCTCCAGGGCATCGTTCTTGCTGTTTGACGAACCGCCACACGCGGCCAGTGGCGTAATCGCCATGGAACCGGCCGCGAGCAAGGCGACGACTTTCAATACCTTTGATGCTTTCATTTCCAATCACCTCGTTGTGCCAAACGAAACACGGACATCATGGGCGGCAGATCCTTGTGTCCGATTGAATAATCATCCAATCGATTCAGAGTCTACTCGAGTAGATTACATTTTGCAAATCGCGTGATTTATTATCATAAATATGATGTTTCATTCCAAGTTTATTAATCTACACGAATAGATTTTTAAGTTCACTGGTTGTTAGTATCATAGGAAACCAGTAATCGTAAAACGCAGATAACCGAGGAACGATGACGCGCAGCCGCAAACCCAACCGATCGACACGATCCGATGTCGCCAAACTCGCCGGCGTCTCGACCGCCGTGGTGAGCTACGTGTTCAACGACGGCCCCAAACCCGTCGCCGCGGACACCAAGCAGAAAGTGCTCAAGGCCGCGGCCAAACTCAACTACCAGCCCAACTCCATGGCCAAGGCGTTGCGCGCCGGGACCTCAAAACTGTTCGGTGTCATCGTGCCGGATTTCTCGAACCCGTTCTTCGCCAACATGAACGATTCGCTGGAAAAGGAAGCCACGAAGGCCGGCTATTCCGTGCTGTTCATGAGCTCCCACCTCGACGGGCTGACCGAGCAACGCTGCATCTCCCGCCTGCTGGCGCGCGACGTCGACGCGGTGTTCGGCGAGTTCCCGCAATCCGGCGAGGTCTTCCAATCATTGGACGCACGCGGTTGCCCTTTCATTCTTTTCGACTATTCGCGCCAGGCGGTGGGCGCCAAAGTCGTCTCCTCCGATTTCCGGCAGGCGACGCAACTCGCCACAAACCACCTGCTCAGCCACGGCTATCGGCATATCGCCATGCTGCTTGGGCACGGAGCCGACCCCTCCGATCCACGCGTGCAGGCTTGGTCGGAGGTGCACCACGCGCACAAACTGCCCGTGGGACCAATCGTGCGATCCGACTTCACCCGCGAAGGAGCCTACAAAGCGACGTTGTCATTGCTGGACAACGCCACGGACGAAACGGGATCGGGAGTCCGGCCGGAAGCGATTTTCGCCTGCTCCGATCTTGAGGCCATTGGTGCGCTCCGCGCGCTGCACGAGCGGGGTATTCGCGTCCCGGAGGATATGGGGCTGATCTCCTTTGATGGCACCAAGGAATGTCTCTATACATACCCGCAGCTCAGCTCCTTACGGCAAGACACGAAATCCATCGCGAAACTCGCTGTGAAAACCGCACTGAACCCAGATGCGGCTCCGGACGTGCAGCTGGTCCCGGTCCAGCTCGACCTGCGCCGCTCCTGCGGACATTGAGTCGACCCCCAACCCTGTTGTATTATGCTGATTCGCCAATACCCATCCGCGTCGCTTACTGTATGGTGGTGTGTCTCCTCAGCAACCTACTGCCCAAAGCCATGCACAGCGCGAGGACGGCAAGTCCGCCAAGCCACAAATCTTCCCGATAGGAGGCCCCGGTGAGCGGAAGTTCGTCGGCCATGCGCATCCAACCCGCATGCAATGTCACATCTTGGGTCACCGTCGTATTCGCGAAATCGAACGTATCGCCGACTCCCGCCCCCGACGAGTTCACCTGAGCGTACCAGCCGGTGAAGCGATATCCCGCACGTGTCGGAGCGGCAGTCGGAGCCTCGATCTTGTAGCCGCTATGCACTTGAACCGTCGACGGCTGCGCGGACGGCAATGTGCCCCCACTAGGGTCAAACGTGACCGTGTGCTGCGCGACCTTGTAGTACCCGGTGATGGTGCCTGAAAAGATTCCGTAGGCATTGGCAAATTGCGCGTATGAGTTAAACGATTGATTCAACTGCTTCGGAGCATCTTCAGGGGCGAACGGCATGGGACCGGTCCACGTGAGTTGCTGGCGGTCGGCATCGAATTGGCTCCCCACGGGCAAGGTGGGCGAATAGGATCTCGGATCGACGCCCACACTGGTCACCGAACCGTCAGCCGACTTCTTCAGCGACACCGCGGTAGGCACCGACAGCCCCGGATCGGCCGTCAACGTATCCGACAAGGTCACCGTCTGCTTGTCGGCACAGAAGCTGGAATCCCCGGAATCGCAACCATCGACGATGCCACCAGAACTCAAATTCGTCAGAGTCTTCAGAGGCGAGATATCGCTGATATGGTTGCTGCCGAGAAAAAGCGTGTTCAGGTGCGTCAATCCCGCCAACGACGACACATCCGAGATGTTGTTATAATGCAACCACAATTTCGTCAGAGTGGTCACGCTGCCCAATGAACTGACATCACCGATATGATTGTTGGATAATCCAAGCACGCCCAACCACGGAAAATGCGCACCATTGATGACGCTGATATCTCTGATTTCGTTGTTATCCAGATACAGCGCATATATTTTCGTCAACGACGTCAACGAACTGATGGATTGAATGTGGTTGTTCTTCAGTTGCAGCGTATTCAACGCATGCAGTTGCGCCAAAGACGACACATGGACAATCGCGTTGTGATTCAAATACAGTTCTGTGAGATTGGTCAATTTTACGGTAGGAGACGCGATCAAAACCGAAACATCGGTAATGCTGTTGTAGTCCAAATCCAAAGTCTGCAAATTCGACAACCCGGAAAGACTACTCACGTTGGAAATACTATTGTCCGACAGGTTCAGATGTACCAACTTCGACAACCCGGAAAAACCACTTACATCGGAAATGCGATTGTGGTCCAAATCCAGATCTGTCAGATTCGTCAACCCGTCAATACTACTCACGTCGCTAATGCTATTATTATCCAGATCCAGAATCTGCAGCTTCGACATCCCGGAAAGAACACTCACATCGGAAATATCATTACCAGCCAGATGGAGATTCACCATATCCGGAAACCCGGAAAGATTGCTCAAATCGGAAATCCCATCATAGCTTGCAAAAAGATTATTCAGTTTGGATAGATATTTCAGCTGGTGCAGATCGCGGCTGTGCTCATTTAGGGTGTACCCTGGCTTGTCGCTGATATGCAATTGCCCCAGACCCGTGAGCGTCTGCAATCCATCCAGCTCGGTGATTTGCAGCCTATTATCTTCCGGCGTCGTGTTGTAATTGAAACTGCCGAAATTCAACGCGGCGCGCTGCGTCCATACATCCGAAGTCTTAAGACCGCTAGGGGCTTGCGGCTCACCGATCACCTGTTGCGCCAAATTCTTGTCGGGGAAGCACGTGGCGACCGTATCAATACCCATGACGCACCGATGCCCGGCCGAAGCGTCCTCATAACCCCACAGCGCCCATACCGTCTCGTCACCAGTGACCGGAGCCGTCAGATCGAACGAAGTCATCTCGCCCTCACCAGTAGCATCCGTACTGTTTTTGCTCACACCCCAGCCCATGAACTGGAGGCCCTGGTTATAAGGAGTCGGCGACGTTGGAGGTGAGGCATAACCGCCATCAGCCACGGAGTCGGTTTTCAACGTGATCGCCCAACCCGCAATGCCGCTGGCGTCCATCTGCGTCTTGAACGTCACGGTATGGTTGCCCCTCACCGATACCCCATGTGCGGCAACGGCTTTGGTCGATGGTGTTCCTGTGCCGCCGTTCGCATCGTACGCCGACGGATAGGTCGTGTTGAGGCTGGGACGATCGACGGCGTGATCCGACGAGTTTGCTCCGTTAGAAATAGCACGATTCCTCGTTTTTGGCACCAAGCCCCCGGAATGCCGCTTGTGTTTTGTCAAGGAATTAGTGCCGAAGATACCCACGCGCTTCTGCGAAACCGAAACGGATGACGTATCCTTCGCGGACTCAGCAGCCGCGTAACCATCCGAAGCGGGCTTCTCCCGGAAAACGATGACGGATACGCCAAGGCACAAAGCAGGCAACAACACACCCACGGCAATCCACAGCCATATACGCATCCACTTCCGCACAATTTACCCCCTTTCAGCGGCCTGGCACATCGCGCCTCAATTTGCGCGTTCGGACGCGCGCTACATTCGCGATGCAGGCATGCACTGAAATCATGCAGGCATACAATTGTTTCTACAAACAATCCCCCAATGACGTATTATCGTATAATATATCGACGTTATATTACGCAACTATGTACTTTTTAACTAAATAAAACGTTACAAACAGGCCAAATGTGCGGCAAATAACGCATTACATCAATGCTTCAAACGCTTTACTTTAAGCGAAATTCGGCGCACGGCCATCCAAGGGAGCATTTTGCCCCGCCGGTCTTCTAGACTGGAGGCATGTCTTTGGCCCTGGATATCGTCTTCGTTTTCGTATTCCTGATTATCGGCGGCGTGTTTTCGTGCACCGAGCTCGCGCTGGTGAGCCTGCGCGGCTCGCAGCTTGACGAAATGGAGCAGGAGGACGCGCGCGGGCAGAAGGTGGCTCGCATCGCGCGGGATCCGAACACGTTCCTTTCCACCGTGCAAATCGGCGTGACGCTTTCGGGCTTCTTCTCGGCATCGTTCGGCGAATCCGCCATCGCTCCTTGGGTCGAGCCGGTCGTTGAGAGCTGGGGGATTCCGCACCATATCGCTTCTCCCGGCACTACCATTGTGCTGACGTTAATCATCTCATTCTGCGATATCGTCATCGCGGAAATGGTGCCGAAACGCATCGCCATGCAGCGCACCGAGCAGATCGCGCGCGCCGCGGTGCCCGCCATCGACATCTTCGCCAAAATCTGCCGGCCGATCATCTGGCTCATCGCCAAATGCACCAACGGCATCGTGCGGCTTCTCGGCTTCGACCCGAGCCAGACCGAAACCGAGGTCAGCGACAAGGAACTGCGCGTGCTGGTCAATTCCAACACGAACCTCAGCAAGGACGAGCGCACCATTTTGGACGACGTGTTCGACGCCTCGGAAACCATTGTGGCGGAAGTGATGCGGCCACGTGCCGACGTGGTCTTTTTGGAAGGCTCGCAACCGATCGAGGAAGCCGCGAAATACGTGCGCGAGATGCCGTATTCCCGCTATCCCGTCACCGGCAAGGACTTTGACGATGTGCTCGGCTTTGTGCACGTCCGCGATCTGCTTGACGTGCGCGACCCGAACGCCAAAACCGTGGCCGACGTAACGCGCGAGGGCATTTCGCTGCCTGGTACTTCGAAGATTTTGCCAAGTTTGGCTTTGCTGCGCAAACGCGGGATTCACTTGGCCGTCGTCATTGACGAATACGGCGGAACCGACGGCATCGTCACGTTGGAAGACATGACAGAGGAGCTGGTCGGGGACATCCGCGACGAGTACGATCTGCCCGAAGATAACAACGGCGTCGCGGCGAACGGCGTAGGCGACGGCCGCAACGGCGAAACCGCATTCGTCGACGGCGTGGTCACGGTCGACGGCGGCATGACCATCGAGGATTTCGCCGACCTCACCGGCATCGAGCTGGAAGACGGCCCCTACGAGACGGTCGCCGGCTACTTCCTAGCCCACACCGGCCGCATGGGCGAGGTGGGCGAAACCCTCCACTCCGACGACGGCTACGACATGGTGGTCACCAAGGTCGACGGTCGCCGCATCGAGACTATCGAGGTCCGCAAGAGCGAACAAGAAAATTCAGATAACCAGTAAATAAGGTTATCGCATGTCTGCAATGTTCCAAGATTCCAGCTCTTGACCATAAGGAACTTGGTATTGACGAGCATGCGGATGCCGAGGGCTTCCGTCAGCATTTTTCTTTAGGCATTCAATTTTTACATTACCAAGCAACTGAACGACTTTACGAATTCTTTCTTTTGGCCGATTCCCTCCCCAACCTACGACAATGTGGTTAACTAAACCATCTCGGAACGCAGCTCCAAGCACACGAAATTGATGATCATTTTGCGGGCCGATAGGATACCCAAAGGCAGCTAGCTCTTCAGGATCAGAAGTCGTGAAGGCATACAGATTCAGGATGATAATCCCACCTGATTTTTCAGCTTTCCATTGCTTGACATATTCTATACAGCATTCAACTGTCGGATCGTTCTTTTCTGCATCTGCAGTTGAAGGATTTAAAAGTATAAACGCTGCCTTAGGAAGAGAGTCGTCCCAGGTTCTAGTGAGTAAATAACGATATCTATATACCTCATCCCCAAATTCAGCTGTACCTTCCACCTTTGTCATCATTGACTCCAATCAATTAATATTTTTAAAACAATTAAGTAATCAAAATAATTTTAATCTAGGTTTCTGCCTCATCCAATATTTTTCTGCATCAGATTGGTATAATATGATGCAGAAAAGTAATTGATGATGCAGAAAATGGTGCAGATAAGATGCATATTTTTGACTATGAGAAATCAGGGCACGAGCTGCTGACGCCGCAAACCGTGAATCTGCTCAATGCAATTCACGAAGCTAAAGGGCAACAGAATGTGCAGCTGCAAGTTAGCCCTGATCTTGCGGAGCCGCTGATCAACGTCGCACGCATCCAAAGCACTGATGCATCAAACCGCATCGAGGGAATCTCAACTACCAATAAACGTCTGGCTGGTATCGTCAGCGAGAAAGTGGCTCCACGAAACCGTAACGAGGAAGAAATCGCCGGCTATCGCGATGTGCTCAAAACTATTCACGAAAACTACGCGTATATACCGCTAGAACCGAACGTCATTCTGCAATTGCACCGCGATCTGTTCAAACACACGCCACTTGCCTTCGCTGGCCATTGGAAAGATACCGACAATATGATTGTCGAATCGGACGGAACAGGGCACGCAAGAGTCAGGTTCACACCACCATCGGCGCTCCAAACGCCGGAACTCATGGCGGCAGCTTGCGACGACTACAACAAAACGAACGAAGCCGGTGACATTGATTCCCTGTTGCTGACCTGCATGTTCGTTTTCGATTTCACCTGCATCCACCCGTTCAATGATGGCAACGGCCGCATGAGCCGGCTGCTGACGCTGCTCTTGCTTTATCGCTCCGGTTACGAAATCGGAAAATATATCAGCATCGAGCACCTTATCGAGCAAAGCAGAGCCACTTACTACGAAGCTCTAGCAGCGAGTACCGTCGGCTGGAACGAAAACACCAATGACTATGCGCCATTCGTCAATTACCTGCTCGGCATCATTCTGGCTGCCTACCGCGAGTTCGACGAGCGCGCCACAATTGTAAGCACACCCGCTTCCTTGCATCACCCGATAACCAAAAAGCAGCGCATCGCTGACGTCCTGAACCAAAGCCTCAGCCCACTCTCCAAAGCCGATATCAAGCAAACACTTCCAGACATCAGTACCTCAACCATCGAGCGCACGCTGAAAACCCTGCTCGACGACAACCAAATCCAAAAGCTCGGCGCAGGCCGATCCACCAGATACGTCAGCCTGCATCGCCAATAGAGGAACCGAAAATCCACTCGATTCCCGGTAATTGGGATATTCTATATTGATAACAAATAACTTTATTTAGAGCATTTTAGAAGACTAAAAAGGCCGATTACGACACTGCCCAAACTGGCGGAATAACAGGGAAACCAGCACCTATGTTCAAAAAAGCAAATGGTCGACTACCAAGTTTGCAAATGCTTGATGTTCAAAAAAGCAAATAGCTCACGTCAAAGTTTGCAAATGATAGACGCTCAAAAAGCCAATGTAAAACTACCAACTTTGCAAACGCCAGACGCCCAAAAAGCAAATCAGCGACCCTCAAGTTTGCCAATCATCCGGTATTTTAAAAACCAGAACAAAGATCAAGCCAAGATGCTACCAAAACGTTGGAATAACAAGGAAACCGGCACCGACCTTTAAGAAAGCAAACAACTAACCTTCAAGTTTGCAAACGTGAGACCTTCAAAAAAGCAAATGCTCGACCTTTAAGTTTGCAAATTCATAAATATGCAAAACTGTCTCCAAAAAGCCGACCACACTCCATATCTGAGACGTGAACAGATCGATTTTGACATCCAGCGGCGAAGCGATACCATTTACTCTCAGTAAGAGTACTAATAGTTAGAGTAATTAGATTAGAGGTGCATCATGGCGCTGCCTTCCATTGAACTCATGACGCTTGGAGCGTTGAAAGACCATCCGATGAGCGCTTATGACATCAACAAATTCCTTGCCTCACGCGGCGTGAGCAACTGGGTTCAGGTCAGCGAGCAATCCGTCTATCGAATCGCGATCAAGCTTTGCGACGACGGCTATACCTCAATCGACGCAGAGGATTCCGCAGCCTCCTCGCAAAAGCGCGTCTACTCCATAACGCCGAAAGGCGCACAGCATTTCGACGAACTCATGGATGAAATCGCCTCGGCGCCGCCGCATATCACCTTCGACTTTGTGGCCATGGTTGCGAATCTTTATCAGACCGACGAAGCAACCGGCCGTCGGCTGCTCACGACGCTTGAAACCAACCATCGCAGCGTAGCCGAGTGGCTGCGGAGCTCAGTTGCCGGTCTGCCGTTCAGCGAGGCAAGCGAAACCGTGCTGCTTTGTGCCGATACATACGCTCTCATCGCACGTTGGGCACATCATTTTCAAGAGAATTTCTATCATGACTCGGAATCTACCAATATCGCTGAGTCTAATAATGACAACGATAACAATGCGAAAAACACAGATTCCCAAAACAAATCAACCGATTTCGTCATTGTCACTCCTCACCAAGCAGCGCCACAAAACGACTCAGTAAGAAAAGAAACTAAAATGCAGGAACAAAACGGGCCAGCTGAAGAACCCAACGACGCAACAACTTCCAACCACGAATCCGATAATGACAAACCTGGAGCAAACACCACTTCAAGCGATTCGGCAACTTACAAGACCTCGACCAGCCAAGCACCAAACCAAAATAAGTCCGATACCGGTGCAAACGAGAACGACACACAAAACAGCCCGACCGTCATTGTGAAAAACCAACGGTTTACTGGCTCACTACCGATTACGAAACTGGATTTCCATTTGCACTCGATGGCTGGCAGAATCACCACCCAACCAAGCGATTCCGGCGCATTCGAAATCAAATTCCACCATTGCAAGGCCGCGGACTTCCAGATTGCGAACACGGCCGGTACACTGCACATCGCCAATACCGGCACACCTTGGGAACACATGTCTTTGATGGACGTTTTCAATCCCACCCAATGGAATGCCTATGTCGAAGTAATTATCCCGGCCGCACAACCGTTAGCGCAAACAACCGTCGCTCTTAATAGTTCAAGTCTCGTCATCGCGGGGCTAGAAAGCCACGACTTCGACCTCAATCTGCACAGCAGTTCCGCCAAAATCAACGATATTTCGGTTGATGCCGCCTCCTTAATAACCCACGGCGGAAGTGTGAAATGGAACGGAACCGTGCACAACAACTTGGATATCGATTGCCATAACAGCAGTGCTCACATCACTGGCCTACCAAGGAATTTCGGTTATCTCGCAGAAATCCATAGCAGCACTCTGACAGTCGACGGCCAACCAATCATCGCCGACAGACACTCCGCCAGTCGGCCAGGAAAGCCGATGGTGGATGTCAATTTACATTCCAGCAGTATTTCACTCGATTAAAAACATATGGCTGTCGATATCCTTCTGCGGAAAAAACGATACCGTATTCAGATAATTTTCTTGAATCCAAAATTTCTCTGCAAGCTGGGTTGAGACATTTCGTAACACATTCGCCATAATCGGATTGCGAAACGACGCCGCGCAACGCAAAGGAAAACCGCGAAGCGCAACGCAAATCTGGACGTTGAACGGGATTTTGTCAGGCAAACTTGCAGATGACGTGGCGAACCCTTCAATACACGCAAACTTTGGGCTCGATAACCGCCAACAATTCACCTTTATTACTCACAAAACCGCGACATTTCAAGGGTTTCGGCGCAATTGGGCTCATGATGAACCACTGAGACGCACGCCACAATTCACTAGAATAGTAATTAGCAATATTCGCAAACAGGAAGGAAACCACTATGGCAAATGAATTTTTGAGCCCCGGCATTGATCAGGCAGCATCCGATAAGATCGTCTCGATTCTGCAGAACCGCTTGGCGCAGGAGGAAGAGGCTTCGCTGATTTTGAAGCACGCGCACTGGAACGTCGCGGGCCCGAGCTTCATCGGCGTGCACGAAATGATCGACCCCGAGGTCGATGCCGTGCGCAACATGGCCGACGAGACCGCGGAACGCATCGCCACCCTCGGCGGCAGCGCCGAAGGCACCCCGGAATCCATCATCAGCAACCGCACTTGGCGTGAGTTCAAGCTCATGGGCCGCCAGAACACCCAGGATTACCTGAAGGCTCTGGTCGACTACTACAGCGACTTCATCGTCGCCGAGCGCAAGGCCTACGAGGAACTCGATCCGATTGACGTCATCAGCTCCAACATCATGCAGGACCACGTGCAGGAACTCGAGCACTTCAACTGGTTCATGAACAGCCACCTGATCGAAGAGCAGGCCCACGCCTGAGCTTTCGAGCTTTAGGGCTGTTTGGTTTTAAGCGAATCGCTTCATAAATTTGCTTGAAACCGCAAAGTATCAATGCCTCGCCATTCACCCTCATCCTGAATGGCGAGGCATTTTGCGTTGTATAGCACCGTTGTATAGCACCATGGATACGAAAATGCGCAACGCTGAGACTAGAATAAATTACTAGTTGCGCTCATCCTGGTAATGAGTAGACGCCTGCATATTCATGCACGGAAGAACCGAAAAAACGCCGCATTTCGCAGTAGATAGCGCGACAAAGCATTGTGCCTCCACCCAGCGAATCTGGATGAAGGCACAATGCCATATTGACGAAGTTTCGCGCAAACTCAGCTTTCGCGATAGACCCGCTGGGCCGAGGCCTGGGCGCGCGGACGGACCACGATCGAATCGATGTCGACGCTGTCGGGCAGGTCGAGCGCCCACTCGATGCACTCGGCGATGTCGTCGCCGGTCAGCGGGCTCGGCACCCCGGCGTAGACGGCGTCGGCCTTGGCCTGGTCGCCATGGAAGCGGTTGAGCGAGAACTCCTTGGTCTCCACCATGCCGGGTGAGACGTCGATGACGCGCAACGGCTGGCCGACCTGCTCGAAGCGCAGCGTCTGGGCCAAAACCCGCTCGGCGGACTTCACGCCGCAATATCCGCCACCGCCCTCGTAAGGCTCGATGCCGGCCGTCGAAGAGACGACGACCACCGTACCGCCGCCGGGCGCCTTCTTCAGCGCCGGAAGCAGCTTCTGGGTGATGCGCAGCGTGCCGAGCACATTGACGTCATACATTTTGCGCCAATCCTCGACGTTGCATTCCTCGATTGGATCCTGCCCGATCGCCCCGCCGGCGCAATTGACCAGCGCCTTCACCGGCCCGCCGCGCACAATCCTCGTCACCGCGGCCTGCGTCGAGGCCTCGTTGGTGACATCGCACACCACATATTCACAGGCGTCGCCGAGCTGGTCGGAAAGCTCAATGAGCTTGTCCTTGCGCCTTGCGAGCGCCACGACCTTCCAACCGACCGACGCCAGCTGCAACGCCGTCGCACGCCCGATGCCGCTGGATGCGCCCGTGACCACCGCCCGTTTCGACGTCACGGTATTGCCGAGCCGAATCTCGGATTTTCCTTCGTTTTCCGCCGTGTTTCCGGCTAGCGTTCCCACCATTGAAAACCTCCTCGCCACTCTTTCGAGCATATTTCCATCGCGTCGCCCGCGTCGGCGATGCGGCAATCATTCATTACTAACGCTACCGCAAAACCCGACAATCAACCCTCGGCACACCACATAGAAATGCATAAATATTACAGAAATTCCTCTTCCTTACCAAATTTCAAGACCGGCCAAAATGTGTGTCTGAAATCGGGTTTCAGGTATTCTGCAATATGGTTTTAGAGCTGTTCAAAATCGACGCCAGAAAACCTGAGCTATATATTCGTTTACCGCCACAAAAGCCCAAGGCTGGTTGCAAACGCGCATCTGGGCGGATACATACGAATCAACTCACAAATAAAACGGAGCTCACACAACTTACGATCATCAAAAGTAACCACTTGAAATTCGCAAGACGTCTTTACAATGCATGCAGTAGCGCGAATCCGCTTCCGTCACCACACCATTTCGCGGTTCAAATCACGCCGCAGCACACGCCAATCAGGCAGATATTCGCCCATCCGACGTTGGAATTCCGGGCCATGGCCGTTCGCCCACAAATGCGTCATCTCGTGAACCAGCACGTATTCGAGGAACCGCGGATCCATCAGCCCGAGTTGCAGATTCAGGCGGATCCGCCCGGTTTTGGGCGTGCACGATCCCCAGCGCGAGGTCATCAACCGCAGGGTGATATGCGTGGGCCTACGCCCGATAACCGGCACCCAGCGCTCCAGCAGGGCCGGCAGTTGCGCATGGATATTGGCCTGCGCCGCACGCTTACGTTCGTCCGTCCATTCAAATGCAGGCGAAGCGGCCTTCTCCTCCACCCGTTTTCTCTGCCGCTCAATCCAACTGCGACGCTCACGTACGAACCCCACAATCTCGGCATCGCTTATCCGCGCCGGAGCGGTCACTTCGATCTTGCCGGTCGGCGGCTTGATACGCAGGTACATATTCCGCATGGTCTTGCGCGTCACACTGATTTCCAGGTCATCGACGCGCAACATGGCGCTTGAAACGGTTCTGGCCTTGGACCGGGAACGACGGCGATAAGTCATATCCGCATTGTCTCGCGTGCGATTGACCTGACATTTCAATTTGTGCACTAATCATCGAACGCCCTACGATATCTTCAACAAACGTTCACGACACGCATGGACGTTGGGTTGACTATCCGCACCCAGCTGGTAAACTATTCCTTTGTACGTCTCAAAGCGTGCTGATTGGGCCCGTAGCTCAGCTGGTTAGAGCGCATCCCTGATAAGGATGAGGTCGGAGGTTCAAGTCCTCCCGGGCCCACGCAAGGTTCTCAAGTTCAAATCCCAAAGGTTTCATCAAGAGAATCGTTGTGTTTCTGGGGCTATGGCGCAGCTGGTAGCGCATCTGCTTTGCAAGCAGAGGGTCGCCGGTTCGAACCCGGCTAGCTCCACTTTAGAACGTTGCGATTTCAATGTTTTCATGGATTTCTCAAAATACATTAATTGTCTACTGGTAGTAATTAATAGTGCTGACTATACGAAATCCTGATTACTCATGGCTTTCTATATATCTCTAGCCTCGCCGCCACTCCATTGGCTATAGTCCTTTTCCAGAACGTGGCGAGTAGTCTCTTCGAAACGGTCCAGCCACAACTCGGCATAAACGTCCAACATCTTTGCTGCAGCGGAATGACATATCAGGTTCTGCAATGTCTTCGCATCGCATCTAAATTCCCCTAAATATCAACAAATCTTTGCATATCAGATACAAATTGTTCTGGCACGCAAATTACTCTAACCGCTATGCTGTCTGGCGCCCGAGCTCTCTGTGGCATGCCTCGCGCATAAGATCAGCAAAACTCACGCCACGCTTGTCGGCGGCTTTGCGAAGCGCCTCAGCCTCGCTACCAGGCATACGGAACGTCACTGGAACCATCGGCTCCTCATACAGCGGAGGACGGCCAAGCGGCTTATTGACAATCAACTTGCCAGGAGCGCCGTGATAGACGCCATTGTCGGCGTCCCTGTCCCACCGGTCAATCATCTCGTCGGTGACCTCGACCCCGCCTTTTGCCCTGTAGTCTTTCATGGGTTATCTCCTTCCCAACAACTGACGAATCTCGCCCCCGCCGAACCCCATCTCGGCGAGGAACTTCTTTCTTGCCGGCACGACGTGGAAAATGATCCATTCGTCATCTTCCATGCCCGCATACGCGATCATCTCGGTCAACCTGCCATGCCAGTCCCAGCCAATGGCGAGCATCTGGTCCGGCTCATAACCGCCCTGGCGGGGAAGCATGCGAGCGGCATTAGTCCACGCCGCGACGATCTCTTTCTCATCAAGCCAAGGACGTTTCTCCAACACCCTCGGATGCAAGCAAACCGGCAACTCCCCACCTCTTTTCTTTTTGTATACAGAAAGAATATCTTTTCGTATACAAAAAAGCAAGACAATCCTCTGTCAGCTACAGAAGAAGACCCCAAACACAAAATCGCAATAAGTTCCGTGAACAATTCGATGATATCAAATCAGAAATTTCCTGAACCACCATTTCACCCATCCCTCATCTCAGCAGTAAAAAGACTGCCATATTAAGGATTTCAACTTCATTCCCTTATTTATTCCAATTTATTCCGCTTTATTCCATCTTTGAGATCCAACATAAATCGTGAAACTCGACATTACATCGCAATTTATGCGCGCCAACAAATCTCAATAATTAGTTCGAGAAAAGTTGAGATTTTCGAGAAAAACTCTTTACTCGGGACGTGCAATGAACTATTCTCCGAAGTATGACCGAATCGTTGCGAACCTGCCCACTTGGCGTGGATGTGGAGATATGCAGGATGGACTTCGAGGCCCGCAGCCGCTTTAGGCTCAACGAGCTCGGGTTCCGCGTGCATGAGCCGGTTCGCGTCATCCAAAAGGCGATGTTCGGCGGTTGCGTGGTGGCGCACGGCGGCGAGCGCATCGCCATCGACGGGGCCACCGCACGGCATATCTTCGTGGCCCCTCGGACGCAACGGTTATAGTATCAAAGAACACTATCGACGAGACCTGGCGGGCAAATTATGGACAAAACAACTACGGCCACATCACCCGCCGATACTTCCAAATTAGACAAGAGCTCTCCAGCCACCGAAACGATTGATGACAACGTGGCCGCAAAAGTCTCCGAAACAGTCAGAACACACAAAACCAAAGACCTCAACGATTCCGATTTGATGCCGGAACCGGCGGATTGCTGCGGGTCTGGTGGATCCGTCAGCGGGCCCGAAGGCGGGCATGGCGCGGGCGACGGAGACGCGGACGGAGAAGGCCACGCTGGACATGGCGGCCACGGCGGGCACCATCACCGGCGCGGACTTGCGGTTCTGCTGCCGCAACGCCAGCCTCATCACGACGGTCACAGCAATGGGCACGGCGGCGAATCCAGTCATACGGACGGCATGAACGGCATGGAGGGCATGGCCGGGAAAAACGGCAAAGCCTCGCACGCCAACCCACGTATCGTGTTCGTTGGCAATCCCAACGTCGGCAAATCGACGCTTTTCAACGCTGTGCTCGGCGCGAATGCGACAGTGATGAACGCACCTGGTACCACGGTTCTGGTGGAGTCCGGAAGCTTGCAGCGCGATGGCGAACGCTGGGACTTCATCGACACCCCTGGGACAGCTTCGCTCGACGCCTATAGCCCGGACGAGCAGGTCGCGGGCGAGGCGGCGATGGGGCGGCGCAGTTATGCCAAGCCCGACGTCATCGTCTTCACGTTCAACGCGACTTCGCCTTCGAAATCGTATTACCTTTTGAGCCAGCTGATGGATCTGGGATTCCCAATCATCATCGCGGTCACCATGCTCGATCTGGCGGAAAAGCAGGATTCGCCGGTCACGTTGCAGCGGCTCAAACGCACGCTTCCCGGCATTCCGATGGTTCGCGTCGACGGCCGCACCGGCCAAGGCAAAGCCGAATTACTAGACACCATCACCGCGACACTGACCGAAGCCAACGCGCAACAAGCTGAAAACGGCAACGAACAAATTGGTCCATCGGCAAATTCAGCGGCGCGGACAAATATAACCGAGAATGCAAAACAATCGCAAAAATCGTTGGAAACTGGCGATTCCAGACCAAATCCAACTCAAACGAATTCGTACAATGATGTTTCCGCAGACTCAGACGCCAACATAACCAGGCAGCGGCATACAACAAAAGAATCAGACAACATTACAGATTCGTATGAAGCTCTGGGTAAGACCACCGAAACTACTCCTCAAACATTGCCAGAAACAGCGAAAGAAGCTGTAACAGAAGCCGCCCACAAGGCTTCGGAGGTCGTGGAGACCACACTAACCAAAGCCAATTATGCGACACCGTCTTTGGATGACGGTGGAGCTTATGTTTCACGCGAGATTCATGTGCAACTTGAACCCAAACCAGTCACCAGCATTCCCGCACCGCCCGCGAGCGCCTCGCAAGAGGAAGTCTCGCAGTGGGTACGGGCGACCTCGGACGAACGCTTCGAATGGATCGCGAAGAAACTCAAGGAAATCAACAAGGGGCTGCCACAAGGCGCCGTGACCACGGCGCACCGCGAGACGTTCTCCGACAAGCTCGACCGCGTGCTGCTCCACCCGGCGGTCGGCCTTGTCGTCTTCCTGATCACCATGTTCCTCGTCTTCGAGGCGACCACCACGCTGGCTGGCCCCCTGCAAGACTGGTTCGACGTCACCCTGCGCGGCTGGTGTACCGACGGCATCGCCTGGATCTTCACCGCCATCGCCGGCAAGGGCGCACTTGACGGATGGCTCTATTCGCTGATCGTTGACGGATTCCTGAACGGCGCGATTACAGTGTGCACATTCATCCCGCCGATGGGCATCATGTTCATCATCCTCTCGCTGCTCGAGGATTCGGGCTACCTGGCGCGCGCGGCGTTCGTGATGGACCGCGCGATGCGTATGGTCGGCCTCGACGGACGGGCGTTCCTGCCACTGGTAGTCGGCTTCGGCTGCAACCTGCCCGCGCTGGCCTCCACGCGTACGCTTCCGGATTCGCGGCAACGCCTGCTCACCGGCCTGCTGATTCCGTTTACCTCCTGCTCTGCGCGTCTGAGCGTCTACGTGGTGCTGGCCTACGCGTTCTTCGGCAAGTTCGCCGGCCTCGCCATCTTCCTGATGTATGTCAGCTCCATCGCCATCATCCTGGCCGTCGGCTTCGCGCTTCGCAAAACACAGTTCAAAGACCTCAAAACCCAACCATTCGCCATGGAATTGCCGCCTTACCAGATGCCGCGTCTGCTGCAACTGCTCAAATCCGTGCTGCAACGCCTCTGGTCGTTCATCACCGGCGCGAGTTCCGTCATCGTCACCATGCTCATCGTCGTGTGGGTGCTTTCCGCCATCCCGATTTCGGCGGGCGCGGCCGGCACCAATTCCTTCGGTCACGTCGACAAGGTCGAGAATTCCGTCTTCGGCGCGGCGTCATCGGCCATCGCGCCGGTCTTCGAGCCTGCTGGTTTCAACGATTGGCACGCTTCGGCCGCGCTCGTCACCGGTTTCGTGGCCAAGGAGGTCGTGGTCGGCTCGCTTTCGCAGAGCTACGCCATCAACGATTCGGGCAACGAATCCGAGCAGGCGGAAGGCCAGGGAAGCCTCGGCCAGGCGGTGCACAAGAGCTTCGAGAAGTCCAGCCACGGGCATCCCAATGCTGCGGCCGCAGCGTTCATGATCTTCATCCTCGCCTACACGCCGTGCCTGGCGACGGTGGCTGAGATGAAGCGGCAATACGGCATGAAAACCGCGCTGCAATCGGTGGCAACCGGGCTGATAGTGGCCTATATCCTTGCCATTATCGTCTTCCAAGTCGGGCGATTATTATGACTTCCGCGCCCCTCGATAATGATGGTTTCCGCAAAGTATCTGGAAGCTCTGCAAAACTATCGGATTCCGATAACCGCATCGCTGTGGACCATCGCGCTTCCTCATCCGTTGCCCAGAAAATCATCGACGGTCTCACGAACGGCCAAACGCCGCGCATGATTGCCACCGGCCTCAATCTGCCACTGGATTTCGTCGACCTCGTCATCGAACAGGAGCGCGCGGCCGGCCGTCTCAACATCTACGACCTGCGCTCATGTAATACAACCACCGGCGAAGGCTGCGATCCCGACCCGGACTCCCTGGTCTGCGCCGGCTGCCCGATCCTGCCGAAAACCATCCGCCAGCGCCAGTCCGTCTTCGGCCGCCTCAAAGCGAAGTTACATCGATAAAAATTGCCTCTATCCTTAAAACTTACGGATACGACACTTCGCAGTGGGTTTGAGGCATAAAACTGGGGTGACAGGAGGATGAGAGCCCTGCCGTCCCAGCTGGTTTTTTATGGACGCTACCGATCAGTGTCAGCGCCAGCCTTAGTCAGCACCGACTAGCCGCCGACGCCCCGCGAGAGGCAATCGGCAGCACCAATCAGCACCACTAGAACCAATCACCGCCGATGGGCGGCGTGCTCCTGCGGTTTGCCGTGGCGCTTGACGGCAGCGGAGATGGCCAGGCCGAGCAACAGCGTGACGACGGCGATGACGACGATGAGCGCCACCGCGGCACCGGTCTCAGAGAGCCCGCCCCGACCCAGTATCCAGTCAGTGGAGTTCTCGGCGTTGGTGCCGCGGCGCACCACGGGCGCCTTGCCCTCACGGAAGGCGACGAACGTGTTCAGCCCGTCCTCGCCTTGCGCCGCGCCGATCGAAAGTGTGAAGGCCGGTGAGCGCCGGTAGCCGCGAGGCGCGCGGATCTCGGCGATCGTCCAATTGCCCCACTTGAGGCCGGTGACCCGGAACCTGCCAGCCACCGGGTTCTCGTCGGGCCCAGTGCAGCCGGCGAAGGTGCAGTCGCGTACATCAAAGCTCTGTCCGTCAGGCCCGGTGAGCCTCCACACGGAGCCGCGCAACAGCCGCCTGCCGCTCGGGTCGGTGCGCGCCCAGGAAAGCGTCGCCGGCAGGTCCACGTCCTTCAACGTGACCACCACATCGGCGTCCTGTGGCACGCTGAACGAGCCATCGGAGGCGACGCTGATCGGCGCCCCGGAGGCCAGCGCGACCTGAAGAGCGCTCTGCCGGTACCCCGCGTTGAGCAATTGGCGCACGGAATAGGTGCCGGAAGTCTCGAATTTCGCCACGTCGAGCGTCACGGCCTGCGCGGAGCCGCCCCGCGGCACCAGCGAGATCCGGGAGCCGTCACCCGAGGCCGTGCCTCCGTAGCGGTAGTCGCGTTCGAGCCGCACGGTGAGCTTGGGCTGGTGCCCCCGAACCGTGCGCACGCCGGTGACGTCGCGCCCGTTGCGCAACGCCTGCTGCGCCTGGGCGAGCGTGAGCGGATGCGCCCGCGCAACGTCGCTGTTCAAGTAGTAGACGATGTCGCCGTCCTGCGCGTAATCGGCCCGCGACGAGCCAGCCACCGTGAAATGGGTGGTGTCCGGCACCTGCGCGGCGCCCTGGCTGAACGTCTGCGTCGGCCCACCGCCCGCGCTCGGCGAGACGGCAACGGTGAAGTCCGAGGGCCGCGCGTCGCCGTTGCCGGTGACGTTGGTCTCGAAGGTGAGCGTCTCGTCTGTCTGCGGCTCCACGGTCTGCTCGCACACCAGGCTCTGGTCGTTGGGCAGGTCGGCCTGGTCGCTGGTGATGGTGATGTCCTCGGAATCGTTGACCACGCAGCTCAGGTCGCGCGAGACCTTGTAGCCCGGCTCGATGGACCTGTCGGTCGAAATCGTATAGGTGCTGGCGGGCACGCTCAGCGTCGTGCTATCCGGCAAGGAACGCGGGGCGCCGCTGGTCGGGGTGATCGTTATCGGGAAGTCCGCGGCGGTCGCGTCGCCTCCGCCTATGACGTGCGTGATCATCTCAATTTTCGCTGGCTTCGAGCGCACCGTGCGCACGCCGGTGACGGTGTGGCCAGTGGGGATGACGATCTGCTCGTTCACAGGCGTGATCACGGAATGGGCGGTGTCATCGTAATACGAAATCTGGCCGTCCTGCGCATAGCCCGCGGGCAGATCCTCGCCCTTGATGGTGTATTTGCCGGCGTCGATGGTCTGCTGCGCACCTTCGGTGAACACCGTCTGATCGACGCTGTCCCTGCCGTCAAGCGTCACGGAGAAGTTGAAATCACTGGGCCGCGCGGTGCCGCCCTCGCTGTTGTCGACGACGGTGCTGAGCTTGAGGTGGCTGGGCATATCCTCCACAACTCGCGTGCCGATGACATGCTGGCTGAGCCTCAATTGCGGCCCGTCGCCCACCATGGTCGGGGGCGCTCCGGTGAAGTCGTCCACGTATTCGATCGGCCCCACTTGCTGGTATCCGTCGGGCAAAGCCGAGCCAGTGATCGTGTAATCCCCCGCGGCGACCCTGTGCGAGTCCCCGCCGGCGGTGTTGCTGTATGAGTAGGAATGGCCCGGCGTGGTCGCGGTGAACGTGAAGTCACCGGGCGTCTTGGTGCCGCCATAGCGGTTATGCACCACCGTTATCAGCGTCAGCGCGGGGTCAGGGAAGGCCTTCTCCCTGAAGGTGCATTGCACATTGGAATCGTAGTTATTGGGTATCGTCAGCCTGCCGCCCGGGCTGATGGAGACCGTGGAATTGTCAGACAAATCCACGCATTTGACGGTTTGGGCATAGTCCCCCGGCGCGCTTGGCGAAAGCGGCGCGAGCGCGTCGGTGATGTCGTATTCGCTTCTCGGGGAGACGCTTCTGGGCCCGATCTGCACGGACTGGATGCCGTTCTCGCTGCCGGTCGTGGTCGCGTCGAGGTTACGCGTCGAACCGACGGTCACGGCCTGCGCCGTCATCTTGAACTGGTCGTTGCCAGCCTTACGGTCGCCGACGATGTTGGTGAGCACGCTCAGGGTGGGCACGTGCACGTCGGCCTTGTAGTCCTCGACCTCGCCGCCGGAGCCGCCGGTCATGCCGGTCGGCTGGATATTGGAGGTGGGGTCATTTGTAATACGTAAACGCAAGTACGAGGGATTGCCCTGGGCCGAGATCTGGTTCTGCGCGTCGTCCGGCACCTGCCAGGTCAGCGTCGCCGTGTTGGAGGAGGTGGAGCAGGCCACCTGGTCGCTGGCCTCGGCGGTCACGTCCGTGCCGCCGACGGTCGCCTGTTGGGGACTGAACGTCCCGTCGTGGTTCCAGTCGATCCATCCGCGCACATTGCCCGTGCCGTGGCATCTCACTGTCAGCCGGTAGATACCGGATGAGTTGGGCGTCACGTTGATGGCCTTGGTGCCCGGCGGTATGTCGACGCCGTCCTCGTCGTTGATCACATGGCCGCTGGAGTCGAGGTCGCCGTGGGCATCGTCCCAGTTCGCGCCGGAGCTGAAATGCGGCTCGGCCTCGGAGTCCTCGCGGTCGCCCAGCCTCGGAGTTGGTTGCGCGAAACTCGCCACGTGGTTCGGGTTGGTACTCGCGGTATTGCGCGCGTCCGAAAGGTTGAAGAGCGTCCCTCCGACCATGGATAAGTCGGGATCGATCGGATCAGGGAAGTTATAAGGCGTGCCGGAAATATCGGTGCCGAGCGCGCCGCCCTGCCAGGTCGGCTGGAACAGCGAGCCCGCGGCGCCGTAGCTCGCGGGGGCGTCGCCGAAGTCGGACGCCACGATGCTGCCGAGTGCCACGGCCGTCTCGCCGCCGCCACGAAGCGTCACGGTCGCGCCGGTGGAGCCTTGCATGAACATCACCGAGGAAGGCCCGGTGCCGCCACGGTTCGCGCATTGCGGCCCGTTCGAGCGGAACCGCAACGTGTTACCGTTAAGTTCGGCCATGGAGCTTGTGGTGCATCCGGGGTTGCGATAGCTGTCGAGCAGACGCCAGGTAGGGCTGCCGACGGTCGGCGTGGCCTTGATGTATTCCTGCTGGTGCCGTGTCCAATTGTTGGACTCGGCGTCGGCGAACACCAGGCCCTGCAACGCGACGGAATGGAAGCCGGGAGCGGAGGTGTTGGTGCCGTCATTAAGCGTCGGGGTGGTCCCCGAGTCAATCAGGTAGGCCGCGCAGCTGAAGTTGAAGCTCACGGTCTCGCGGTTGTTGACATTGGCCAGCCCGGCCGTCATCTTGTTCGTGTAGCCGGAACCACCTTCGTAATACATTTGTGCGAGCGCGTCGCCGCTGTACACGCCGGTGCGGTAAGCCTGGATCGGCAGTGAGGAGGACATCGCGGTAGCGGGGTCGGACGAAGGGGCCAGCGCGCATCGCGTCGAGCTCCAGTGCCCCGAACCGATTTCGACGGGCGTGGTCCACGTGACCTTAGGACCCGTGATCTGGCTGCCCTCTGCGCCCCATTCCACCCAGTTGATGTCGGGGAGCATACGGCCGTTGCCGCCGGTCGCCGAAGTCGCGTTCGCGGGGCTGGCGACCACCAATCCCGCCAACGCCATCGCCACGGCGCCGATGGTCGCCGCCGCTTTCACCAGTCTGCCGTGTGCCATTCGATGTTTAGACACTTCTTCGTCCCCTATCTCAGATGTGCGCGCAAAACAGAGTATTATCCGTTTTTAAATCTTCTTATCCTTCTATAACTTTCTCACGGTTCATACACCGTCTTTTCGTTTTCGCAATAGGAGAAGCCGAATCCGCCCGCATTGCCCAGCAAACAAGACACAGTCATATTGATTTCGCAGCAAACCATGCAAAACAAAGAAAATATCTATTCCCGACACAAGCGTAAGACAATACGCCCCAACCACGGCAGGATGGCGCTGCCGGCCTTTCAACGGTCGCACTCCGCCATGACTCGATGAAGATCCAGCGATAACGCGTTGTACGACACGCCGAAAACGATTTCAAAGAAGATTGCAAAAAATCGTCTATCAGTATCACGCAAAACTCACGTAAATGCTGAGCCTTAACGACAAATTTTTAAAGACCGATTAATAAACTGCCATGTCTTAATCTTAATTTTTACACATTTATTCTATTTATGCCTATTTAATGTGTTATAGTTAATGCGTTCGTTGGTTGAACCTAAACCGCAATACGGATATCAGGCTCACGAACGACCACCAAGGTACGCGACACCGCAACGGTCTCATCGCCGCAGCAACACGCACCACATAATTAAAGACTTCCCGCTTGGTATGTTTAACACCCAGCCAAGCGGGACCGATTCGGGTGCTCGCATGGGAACAAACCCAAACCAAACCCTCCCATGCGGCACCCTTCTTCATCCGTACAAGCATCGGAAGTCTGCCAGGGATTCCTTGTCATCAAGGTTTCTGGCGGGCCTTCACCGCCCACGTTGGATGATGCCTACTATATCCCAAAATCGAAACACATTTTCTGTATTCCGGTGCGCCGTGTTCGTCTATCTGATGGGCAAAAAACGCGGCCAAACACCATGGCAGAGAAACGAAAGACTTCCCGGCCGGCCTCGACACCGCCGGACGGGAACCAACCGGGCGCCGGCGGGGGCTACAAACCTAAACCAACCTCCCCCGCCGGCTCCCACCCACCCTTTACATACGTGGGCGGGCCGATGGAATCATGTCCATCAGCCACCCACAGGATTTTTATTGATTACTGCCGCCAGCGCAAAGCCAATCAAAGGCATCTTCACCACTCCTTGCGCCGACGCAAGGCCATGTGTGTGCCGACTGCGGTCACGAAGCCGAGCCCCATCGTCACGAATGTGATCATCACGACAATGGTGACACCAGCACCAGTGGAGACAAGCCCGACATAACGAGCACCGTGCCTGCCACGCGCCTTGGACCCACCTTTCCCAGACCCGCCAAGCCCCAGTCCAACTTGCCCAAGTCCGCCAAGCCCTGGCTCATGACTCACGGGGTCGCCGCTCTCGAAGAACGTACTCTGGCGCGGCCCGTCCGGCGTGCTGGCGGGATCGGAGGGATCCAACGTCAACGCCTTTGGCCCGGTGAGCCCATAGCCCACAGGCGCACGTGTCTCGGCGATGGTCCAGCCGCCCCAATGAAGGCCGGTGACGCGGAACTGGCCGGGCCTGGGATCCTGATCCATTCCAGTACAGGTCGCCTCGGTGCAATCCTGCACGTCGACCACCTCGCCGTGAGGACCGGTCAGCCGCCACTCGGAATCGCGCAGCAACAAGCCGGTGAACCGGTCGGTGCGCGACCATACCAGCGTGCCGGGCATGTCCACGTTCTTCAGGGTCACGACCACATCGACATCCGGAGGCGCCACGAAGCTGCCGTCCGAGTTGACCGTGACCGGTGCGCCGCCCGCCGTCACTTCGATATCGGTGAGCTTGTAGCCGTGATTGAGGAACTGGGCCACGGCATAGCTGCCATCCGGCATGTATTCGTCTTGGTCGAGCGTCACGTTCTGCTCCAAACCACCCCGTGGGGTCAGCGTGATCCTAGAGCCATCGCCCGCGGCCGTGCCGCCGTAGCGGTAGTCGCGGTCGAGATGGACCCTCAGCTTCGGGCGGTGGGTGGTGACCTTGCGGATGCCGGTCACGCTCTCGCCGTTGTCCAGCACGATCTGCGCCTGCGCCAACGTCATCGGGTTGGCGTGTGCGACATCGGTATTCTTGTAATACACAATGTCGCCGTCCTGCACATAGCCGTCCTTGGAGGAACCGGTGACGCTGCCGATGCTGCCCGACGGCGTTTGCGCCACTCCCTCCGTGTAGGTCGTTGCCGGACTGGAGCCAGCAGCAACGCTAAAGTCGAAATCGCTTGGCTGCGCGTCGCCGCGCTCAACCTCCGTCTTGAGCGTCAAGGTCGCCGAACGAGGCGTCACCGTCTGCTCGCACACCACGTTGTCGCCGTTGGTCAGCGCCACCGTGCCGGCCGTCACACTCACCGGAGTGGAGCCAATCTTGCAGCTCAGCGCGCTCATGACCTCGTAGCCCGGTTTGTTGGACATGTCCGTTGTGATCTTCCAGGAACCTTCCGTGAACGACACAGGAAAACCGTCAGGCAATGACGTCGACGAGCCGCCAACAGAAGGCTTGGTAGAGGTCGGGAAATCGCCGGCTGTCGCATGGCCGCCGTTGACATGCGTGGTCACCTGCAACGTAGGATTGGAACGTTTCAAACGCGTGAAGGTGCACTGTACGTTGGAATCCGCCGGCATCGTGAATTTACCATTGGCGTCAACACTGACGGCCACGCCACCATGGGCCAGGTCAACGCACGAAAGGCTCTTGGAATACCGGTTCTCGCCGCTGACCGAGCCTCCCGCAAGCGGGGCGAAAACCGTGTAGTCAGATCCATAGGCAAGATATTTGGGACCGATATGGTTGGCCTGCACGCCTGTCGAGGAGCCAGCCGTAGTGGCGTTGGCGACCTCGGTGTTCGTCAAGTCTTCTGCAGACATCCTGAACTGGTCGGAGGCATCGTAACGCCCGCCAGGCAAGTCCACCTGAAGTTTAAGCATCGAGACATGCACATCGACCGCGTAATCCTCGACCTCGCCGCCCGTGGTCACGCCGGTCGGGGTGAGCCGCACGATGGCACCGCCCATGGAAACCGTTTGATCGGTGATACGCACGCGTTCGAACGACTGGGTTTGTGTCCCTTCATTCTTAACTGCCGGCTGGGCACCATCGGGAACATGCCATGTCAATGTGGCTGATTGCCCCGTAGATAAATTCGACGGATCCAGCGAGCACGCAACCTGGTCGCTTCCCTCGTCGGTATCGTCAAAGGCCCCATCATGGTTCCAGTCGATCCAGCCCTTCACCTCGGCGTCCGCCGTGGATTTGCAGCTTACTTTCTGCGTGAACGTGCCTGTTGCATCCGGATTGATTTTGATGTTGTGGGTTGTGCCATCACGAGGCGCATCCGCCAAGCCGTCCTCATCGTTCTGAACAGTGCCCGAGACCTGGTCAGCGTGAGTGTCGTCCCAATCGGCATCAGCGGAGTGATGCGCCTGTGATTCAGAATCCTCGTGCACGCCCAGACGAGGTGTCGGTTCGCTGAACCCGGCAAGTTTGGAGCTATTCGTCGCAAAGTCATCCCTGGCTTGCGAAAGATTGAATATCTGCCCATTCTCCATGGTGGTATCGGGATCGAGAATATCAACGGGGTTATATAACGTGCCAGCAATATCCGCGCCAAGCTTGCCACCGGTCCATTGCGGCTGGAACAACGAGCTGGCCACGCCATAGCTTTCGGGCGCATCGCCGAAATCGGGGAGCGCGATGCTGCCCAAGGCCACGCCGGTCTTGCCGCCGCCTTTGAGCGTCACATGGGCCCGCTGCGAGCCCTGCAGGAACATCACCGACGACGGACCGCTATGCGTATAGAAAGGCAACATGTTGGCGCATTGTGCAGCGTCGGAACGAAAACGCATGGTGTCACCCTTGAGCTCCGCCACCGAGTTCGTGGCGCAGCCAGAAGTGCGATAGCTGTCAAGCAGACGCCAAGTGGGTGTTTGGCCGATAATGCTGGATTGCGGCGTGGCCTTGATGTATTCCTCTTGCTCGTAATAACCGCCGCCGGAGATGGGATATTTGACCCAGTTGTTGGACTCGGCATCAGCGAAAATCAAGCCTTGCAACGGCACTTCCGTGAATGGAGCGACACTGGTGGTCTCATTCAACGTTGATGACGGATCGCTGGCCGATGGGATGAGATACGCGGAGCAGCTGAAATCGAACGAAAGCTTCACCCCGTCGTCTTTGTTTTCCAAACCGGTCACCATGGTGTTGGAGGAAGTGGATCCCCCTGGAGATACCCCTTGGTTGTACATATATGGCAAACCATCGCCTGGCCATCTACCTGTCCGGTAGGTCCTCATCGGACGAGCGGCGGAGTATTCCTCGCCAGGCCCTCCCGCAGGAACCACCGAGCATCTGGTAGAGAACCAATGATCACTGCCGACTTGGGTTGGAGTGGCCCATACCACCTTTGATGTGGTCACGTCCTCTTCTTCGGTGTCGCTCCATTGCACCCAATTGATGGCATCGCGCAACCTGCCTTGGCCGCCTGTAGCCATCTCCTGCGGGCCAACCACCGGTGCAGGGCCAGCGTTCGCCGTTCCCGACACCACTACCCCGACCAGACCTATGGCAAGCGCGCCGACCAACCCGGCCAGCCTTGCAAGGCCTCTATGCCCCCGCATCTTCGGCTCCTCTCATTGAACCTTCTGAAGATGAACATCGACTTCTCAACCAATGCCTTTGAACTACAAAGAATCACTTCCATAATGCCACGTTCGACATAAGGCGTGAAAATTAACAGACAAAATACGCCATCAAATTATATTTAGGAATCAACGAATTAATATCAATCGTTATAAATATTGAGCTATGAATGAATCATATCATATTCGTCAACGTTTGACACTGCCAAAACAAACCGAGCTACATTCGTAAGACATTGCCCAAAATCCCAAAACATCCGAATATTCATTGCCTAATTTTTACAATTTTATTACATTTTCAATGGAAGAAACGGATGAAACCAACAATCGTACCCATATACAACAATTACACCGCCCGCTTCACACATAATACGCGAATGGACGGCTGGGGGTATCGCTACCCTCGCCGTCCATTCGCGTCATTCACCACAGGCTGGCACCACCACCGACTCCGTCAGCGCCGGCACCAACCGTAGGCATCATCAGCGCTTGCGTTCACTCCTCACGCCGACGCAGCACCGAGGTGGTGCCGGACGATGCGGCGAAGCCAAGTCCCAATGCGACGAAGGCGATGATCACGATCATCGCGACCCCGGAACCGGTGGTGGCCAGGCCGTGTGTGCCGTCCTTGAACCAAGCCGTCCTCAGCAAGCCATTCAGGCCCTTGGAGGGATCCAGGGTGAGCGTCATCGGATTGGCGAGGCGATGGCCCGCGGGAGCCTTGATCTCGGTGATGGTCCATTTGCCCCACTTGAGGCCGGTGACCCGGAACTTGCCGGGCGTCGGATCCTTGTCCAAGCCCGTGCAAGTCTCGGCCGTGCAATCCTGCACCTCGACCTTCGAGCCATCAGGGCCAGTGAGCTCCCAGATGGAGCCGCGCAGCAAGGTCGTGCCGTCCTCATCGAAACGGGACCATTCCAGCGTGCCAGGCTGATCCACATTCTTCAGCGTGATCACCACATCGGCGTCAGACGGGACGTTGAACGTACCATCCGGGTTGACGATGATCGGGATCCCGTTGACCTTCACATTGAGGTCGCTCTGCTTGTAGCCGGCGTTCAGCAGCTGCTTGACCGAATAAATGCCGGGAGCCACGAACTCAGGCTGGTCGAGCGTCACATCCTGATCCGAGCCACCCTGCGGGGTCAGCTTAATCTTGGAGCCGTCGCCCGCTTCCGTGCCGCCGTAACGGTAGTCGCGGTTGAGCTTGACGGTCAACTTCGGCTGATGGGTGGTGACCTTGCGGATGCCGGTCACGCTCTCGCCGTTGTCAAGCGCGGTCTGGGCCTGCGCCAACGTCAGTGGCGTGGTGTGGTTGACATCGCTATCCTTGTAATACACAATGGCGGCAGATTCAACATAATTGGCCTTGTTGGAACCGACGACGCTTGCGATGCCTCCGGCCGGCGGGGCCTGCCCGACACCTTCCTCGTAGGTCACCGGTGCGCCGCCCACGGTCGGTGTCACAGTGAAGTTGAAGTCACCGGGCGTCGCGTCGCCTCGCTCGACCTCCGTCTTGAAGGTCAAGGTCGGCGTCTTTGGCGCCACGGTCTGCTCGCAGACGACATTCTGGCCGTTGGCGAGCGCCGCGGTCGCGTCGGTCACCGTGATCGGCGTGCTACCGGCGAAGCAGCTCAACGCGCTGGTGACCTCGTAGCCGGGCTTGTCACTCATGTCGGTCTCGATCTTGTAAGAGCCTGCATCGAAGGTGGCCGCGGTGTTATCGGTCATCGCGGTTCCGCTGCCGCCACTCGTCGGCGTCACCGTCACCGGGAAGTCGGACGGAGTCGCGTGGCCGCCGTTGACATGGGTGATGACCTTCAGCGTTGGATTCGCCAACTTCGTCTTGACATACGTGCACTGGATATTGGAATCGTATGTCGTCGGCGTCGTGATCTTGCCATTGGTCACCGTCACTTGCGTAGCAGGATTAGTGGCCAGGTCCTGGCAGCTGAGTTCGGTGGAATACCGGCTCTCTTCGCTGGCCGAACCCGCGTCAAGAGGAGCGGCGAGCGTGTACTGCGTGCTCGGGTCGACCCGTGTGGGTGCGATCTGGGCCGATTGCTGGCCTGAGGCGCCGCCAGTCGTCGTGGCATTGCCAACAGTGCCACCCGCCGAATCCTTGACGGACATCGCGAATTGGTCCGTGCTGTCTTGGCGACCATTGGGCAGATTCATCAGCACGCTGATCATGGGGATATAGACGTCGACCGCGTAATCCTCGACCTCGCCATTGGTGGTGGTGATGCCGGAAGCGGCAAGCGTCCCAACCGTACCGGAACCGAGCGGGCCGGTGTCGCCGGTGATGCGCACGCGCTCGAACGTCTGGCCGCTTGCGGTCTCGCCTTTCACGGATCGCTTGGCGTCGGTCGGAATCGTCCAGGTGAGCGTGGCGGTGCCTTGGGAATAATTGCCACCAGACGGAACCGAACCCACGCAAGGCACCTGGTCGCTCGCCTCGGTGGTCTCATCGAACACGCCGTTGTGGTTCCAGTCGATCCAGCCCTTCACGCGCGCAGCGGCGGTGTCGGTGGCGCAACTGACCGTCTGGGTGAATGTGTTACTGGTCGGCAGAATCTTGACGTTTTTATCAGTCGGAGTGTTGTTGTGCGGCGCGGCGGCCAACCCATCCTCGTCGCTCAGCGCCTTGGACGGGTCGGAGGGATCGGTCTTGCCGTTCAGGTCATCCCAATCGGCGTTGGTGGAGAAATGGCGCCGGGATTCCGGGTCCTCCCACTGGCCAAGCCTCGGCACGGAAGCGGCCATATCAGCCACCTTGTTGTTGTCACGCGCCTGCGAGAGGTTGAACATCGGCGAACCGATCATACCCGGATCAGGGTCCTGAGGATCATTCGGGGTGGTAGTGGTGGAAACGATATCGGTACCGAGCTCGCCACCCTCCCATTGCGGCTGCATCAACGCGCTGCCGACTTTGTAGTTGGCCGCGCCGGGTAAAGGCGTGACACCAGGATTGACCCCGGGCGCATCGCCAAAATCGGTGGCCGCCACGACGCCAAGGGCAATGGCGGTGACGCCGCCACCCTTGATTTCCACATCGGCCTTCTCCGAATTCTCGAGGAACATGACCGAAGACGGGCCCTTGGAAGGCCCACTATTGGCGCACTGCTCATCATCTGAACGGAAACGCATGGTGTCGCCATTGAGGTCCGCCACAGAGTTGGTGTTGCATCCGGTGGTGCGATAGCTATCGATCAGACGCCACTTTGGCGTCTTGCCGACTTCCGGAACAGGCGTGGCCTTGATGTATTCGTGCTGGCCACCCGCCTGCCAGTTGTTGGACTCCGCATCGGCGAAGACCATGCCTTGCAACGGAACTTCCTGATACGGCGAGGTAGGCACGGTCTCGGTGGTGTAGACCGGTCGTGTCGCGGATTGGATGAGATATGCGGTGCAGGAATATTGGAAGCTGACCTTCGCCGTCGGGGCCGCGTTCGCCAGGCCGATGGTCAACGTGTTCTCGTCGGCTGGATTCGAGACCCTGTTGTTATACAGTTGGACCAGACCATCGCCATACCAATCGCCAGATCGGTATGATTCCAGTTGATTGCCGGCGCTGAGCGGGAAGCTGCCGCTCGGGTCTATCTCACAACGGGTGTTAAGCCAGTATCCGTTGCCGGCATCCGTGGATTTCATCCATCTCGCGGTATGGCCACTGAAGGCGGTCCCCGTGCTTGTGTCCCATTCCACCCAGTTGATGGCGGCGCTCAATCGACCGTCGCCGCTGGTGGCTGAGACTCTCGGGCTGATTCTAGGCGGATTCGCGTTCGCGGTGTTGGCGAACGTTATCGCGCCGGTCAGGGCCATGGCGGCTGCGGCCACAATGCCGGCAGTCTTGGCCAACCCTTTATGTCTGAACATCATGTCTCCTCTCGTTGAGACTTGTAGCGAAAGGTGAGTCACCGTTGTATCAAAGAAAGCTCACCTTTGAATTATTTAAACGCTACTTCGATAATGCCACAAAATGATAGTCGCCCGCCAATTATGCGGAAAATGAAACTTCTCATGCGTTTGCTGATTGTCGAAATGAATAGGATTAATCGTTATAAACTACCTAAACATTAGGTAAACCGCGGTCTTTTGCCGATACAAGCAAACGAAACACAAAACCCGTCGCACGAAGCAGCCCGACTTTGGGCGCTGCACGACATGGTTTTTGGGACTATAATGCTCTTTTCACTTCGCCTGCAGCGCCCGAAGCCCGATGGGCCATATATAACCAGACATTCCGGCCAAACCCGACACAAAAAGCCGATAAACCCCAAATAAATCCGACCGAGACGAATAAAAAGTGGGGCAACGGAAAGTGACTTCCGTTGCCCCACTTGGGCTAGTGGCTATTTTCTACTTCACCGCCAGTCGATGCGCGCGTGGATGGCGCACCGTGGCTGATGACCCGATTCGTGCGGCCATCAGCAGCCATGCGCTAATTTCACTCCTCACGTCGACGCGCCACGATGGTCTTGCCGATCGCCGTCAACAGGCCGAGCGCGGAGGTGGTTGCGGCCGCCACGACGACGACCCCGACGCTCGAACCGGTCTGGGAGAGCCTCGGCCTGGCCCCAAGTTCCGTGGACTGCGGGCCGGGCGTGATGATGCGCGGCCTGTGGCCGTCCTGGAACGAGGCGCGCTGCAAGAGGCCGTCGGTCGGGTTAAGCGGCAGATGGAGGGGCGAGGTGAGCTGGTGGCCGGCCGGGGGCGTGATCTCGGTGATCGTCCATTCGCCCCACGCGAGGCCGGGCACCCGGAACTTGCCGGGCGTCGGGTCCTGGTCGAGGCCGGTGCAGACGGATGCCGTGCAATCGGTGACATCGAAGCTCGCTCCGCCGGGCCCGCTCAGGTGCCAGGTCGAGCCGGGCAAGAGCGTCGTACCGTCCTCATCGAAACGGGACCATTCCAAGGTTCCCGGTATGTCCTCGTCCTTCAGCGTGATGACGACGTCCGCGTCCGGCGGCACCACGAACGTGCCGTCCGGGTTGACGGTGATCGGCGTGCCGCTGACGAGCGCGACCTTGAGGTCGGTCTGCTTGTAGCCCGCGTTCAGCAACTGGCGCACGGAGTAGGTGCCGGAAGCGACGCGCTGGCCCACGTCGAGCGTCACTGGCAGAGTGCCGCCACTTGAGGGGACCAGGGTGATGTAGGAGCCGTCGCCCGCCGCGGTGCCGCCATAACGGTAGTTGCGCTCGAGATGCACCGTCAGCTTGGGCTGGTGGCTGCGCACCGTGCGCACGCCGGTGACGCTCTCGCCGTTGGAGATCGCGACCTCGGCCTGCGCCTGGGTCAGCGGGACGCTGGGATCGGTGTCCTTGTGGTAGACGATGTCACCGACCTGCGTGTAATCGGGCTTGTTGGAGCCGGAAACGGTGAAGTTGCCGGTGGGCGCGTTCTGCGAGGCACCCTCCGTGAAGGTCTCCGGGCTGCCGCCGGACGGGGTGACCGTGAAGTCGAAGTCGCTGGGATGCGCCGTGCCGTCGCCCTGCACCACCGTGTTGAAGGTCAGGTGCGCGACGCCAGGCGTCAGCTCCTGCGTGCAGACCACGTTCTGGTCGTAGTTGAGCGGCACCTTGCCCGCGGCAAGCGGCACCGGCACCGAGCCGTTGAGCACGCAGCTCAGCGGGCTGGTGACGACATAGCCCGGTCGCGCGCTCAGGTCGGTGGCGACCGCGTAGTCGTTGCTGCGGAACGGATGGGCGGTGCTGTCTGGCATGGAGACCGCCGTGCCGCCCGTAGGCGTGGCCGTCACGGGGAAGTCCGAAGGAACCGCGGTGCCGCCGTTGACCCTGGTGATGATTGTCAGGTTCGCGGGCTTGCTGAACACCTTGCGCACGCCGGTGACGGACTGGCCGTTGGCCACCGCGATCATCGCGGCGACCGGGGTCAGTGGGCTTCCGGTGGCATCATCGGTGTAGGTGATGTCGCCATCCTGCTGGTAACCGGTCAACGAAGAACCCACGACCGTGTATCGGTGCGCGTTGACCTCTTTTTGCTGGCCTTCGGTGTAGTTGACCGTGTCGGTTGAGTTGCCGCCTTCGGGCGTCACATCGAAGTTGAAGTCGTTGGAGGTGGCCGTCCCGCCGTTGGCGTTGTTGACGATCGTATGGAGCTTCAGCTTGCCCGGCATGTCACGCACCACCCGCGTGCCCGTGACGTGCTGGCCGGGAGCCAACACGAGTTTCCCGCTCACCGGGTCAAGGGATACAGGCGAGCCCGTATCGGTATCGACATAAGTGATGGTGCCGACCTGCTCGTAGCCCGTGGGAAGCCCTGAGGGCGTCACCGTATAGTTGTCTCTGGGAATCGTATGCGAATCGCTACCGGTGCCGTCCGTGCTGTGGAACGCGTGCGTGCCGGAGGTGTCGCCCGTCACGTCGAAGCCGAAATCATCGCCGTTCTTGGTGCCGCCGTGGTTGTTCTGCACCACGGTGTTCATCACCAATGCCGGATCGCCCAAACGTGTCAGTACATAGTCGCATTGCACGTTGGTGTCGTAATCGTTGGGCGTGGTCAGGTTTCCGCTGGAATCCACCGCGACGGGAGCGCTGCCATTGGACAAGTCGACGCACGATATCGACTGTCTGTAATACGACGGTCCACTGCTGCCGCCGTAGGTGACCGGCGTATCAACGACATATGCGTGGTTGGGAGCCACGCTTCGAGGCACGATTTGCACCGGCTGCAAGCCACCGACGTTCCCCGTGGTGGCGGCCGTGCTGATTGGCGCGCCACCACTGGTGAGCCTGATGTTCATGGTCACTTGGTCGGCGGGATCCTTGCGGTCACCGACGACCGTGGTGCGCACACTCATGGTCGGCACATGCACGTCGGCCTTGTAGTCCTCCACTTCGCCCGAGCCACTGGTCACGCCAGTAGGCTGCATGTTGATGATGCCGCCGCCTGGGTCCTGCTGATTTGTAATACGTATACGCATATACGACGGCTCGTCGTCTGCGGAAATCTGGCGCTTGGAGTCACCGGGGACAATCCAGCGCAAATTCGCCGAATAGCCGGTGGGCGACGAACCGTCCGCCACGCAAGGCACCTGGTCACTTGCCTCGGCGTTCCTCTGTCCGGGTGACGTAGCCTGGGCCGCCTCGAATTGCCCGTCATGGTTCCAATCGATCCAGCCGCGCACATCGCCGCTGCCGTGACATCGCACTTTCTGCGTGAATGTGCCATCCGTAGAGGGCAGCACCTTGATGGCGTGCGTGCTCGAGGGGATGTCGATGCTGTCCTCGTCGTTGGTCACCGGACCGGAACCGCCGGCGAAGGCGCTGTCGCCGTTGAGGTCATCCCAATCGGCGTCGGCGTCGAAATGCGGCCCCGTCTCGGCGTCCTCGTTGGCACCGAGCCTGGGGTCCGGCGCCGCGGTATCGGCGAGCAGGCGCGCGTTGCTTCCCACACCGTCCTTGGCGGCGGAAAGGTTGAACTGCTGACCGCCGACCATGGTTGTGTCGGGATCGTAGGACGCAGGAGTGGAGTAAGTGGTGCTGGGCAAATCACCGGTGCCAAGCCCGCCGCCCAGCCAGCTGGGCTGGAACATCGAGCCGGCCACGCCGAAGCTCTCGGGGGCGTCGCCGAAATCGGACGAGACGATGCTGCCCAAGGCCACGGCCGTCTTGCCGCCGCCCTTGAGCGTCACGGTGGCGCTGGTGGAACCTTGCAGGAACATCACCGAGGACGGACCGGTGCCGCCGGAATTCGCGCACTGCGGGCCGTCGGAACGGAAACGCATCGTGTTTGCCTTGAGTTCGGCGATGGAATTCGTGGAGCATCCGGGCGTCCGGTAGCTGTCGATCAGACGCCAGATGGGACTCACGCCGTCTTTTGGCGTGGCCTTGATGTACTCGCTCTGGAAATAGGTCCAGTTGTTGGATTCCGCGTCGGCGAAGATCAGGCCCTGCAACGGGATGTTCGTGAAGTCCGATCCGCCGGTGTTCGTGGAGGCGTTGAGATTGCTGGTCGGGTCGGTCGGCGAATTGATCAGATACGCCGAGCAAGCGTAATCGAACGTCACTTTCTCGCCATCGGCGGCCGTCGCCAGCGCGGTGTCCATGATGTTGGTATGACCCGGGCCTCGATTGTAATACATCTGTGCCAAGCCATCACCGCCGTATGTTCCCGGGCGGTATACCACCACCTTATTGCTCGAGGAGAGGGCGTCACCCGCGCCGGCCGTGGGTTCAAGCGAGCATCGCGTCGACATCCAATAGTTCGGCCCGGCCGCTTGCGGTTTGGTCCACGTCACCTTCGAGCCGGTGACCACATCGTCCCTGACACCCCACTCGACCCAGTTGATTTCCGGACCCAAACGGCCGTTGCCACCGGAGGCGGGAATGGCGTTCGCTGTGTTGGTCAGCGATCCGAACCCAGCCAGGACCATGGCCACCGCACCGACAAAAGCGGCGATTGTGGTGAATATTTTCTTGAATATTCGATGGTTAGTTGAATGTTTAGACACTTCATTGTCCCCCGTTGTCTTTTTGGTTCACTTCACGGGAAGTGAGCTATTTCAGCTACTTTCAGCTACTTTTAACAATGACACAAGGAGTTTTTCAGAAATGATGTTTGTAAATATTATGCGATAAGTGAAGCCAAATATACAGTCTTTGTATAACAAATTCACCGTGAAAAAAGTGCCGTGCAATACAATAGACACTTCAGAATTATTTTTGCGTTACAATTTGGAATCCGACACGCCGATATTAACGACGCATATGGAAACAGGACCTTATCACAATGAAATAACGTTTGGCAAACCCGCCCACATTACTTATTGCAGACCTCATATAGGTAAAACATATTGGCGGAAACACATGACGGATAGAAAAAGCATGGCAAACAGAAATCGCGGCTGGCCCAGAAACAACCGTTAACTCGCCAACCGCACAACATGTGGTTCTGCGGCCTTATTCCTCACCGCCGTCTTCCATTTCCTCATGGATCTTCAACGCGCGGCGCAGGGACGAGACCGAGCCGAATCCGCAGCGATCCCCGATCTCCACCAAGGTGAGCGAGGGCTGGCTTTTACGCAGCTCCAGCGCCGCTTCGGTGCGGGCGCGGCGGACGAGGGCGGTGAAATTGGTGTCCGCCTCCTGCAACGCCAGCTGAACGGTGCGCACGGAGACGTTCTCGTGCGCGGCGGTCTTGGTGACGCTCAACGCGGAATCGGTGTAGTTCTCGGCGACGTATTTGCGAACCCGCTCGATCAGCGGCATCACGCTCATGCCTTGCCCGAAGCACGCGATCAGCAGCGAGCGCGCGACGTCGTTGGCCACGGTTTCCAGCGTATCGACCATCTGCGGGCGCTGGTTGTTGAGGTTGCAGGCGCTGACCACGAAGGCGAGCAATGGCTGCAGCGAGACGACGTCGAGTTTGGAATTCTGCCCCATCATCGAATAGGTCTTGTAATCAGGCAGGATAGTGGCGAAAAGGCGCGAGGACAGGCTCACGCCGATGAGCTCGTTGGCGGAGGCCGCGGTCTTGAAAACGACATCGCCGGTTTCGGGCGGGATGAGGAAGACGCCCGGACGGCGCTTCAAGATCTGGTTGTCTTGCGTGGCGATCTCGACGTGGCCGTGGAGCAGGAAGGTCATCGTGGCCATTTTCGCCACCGCCCCTTCGCGTCTCCAGTCCATCACTGTGGCCGGCAGGGTCATGTGGGAGAACGTCACTTCGGGGAAGATCGCCGAGCGGGACACCACCTTGCCGCGTTCCGGAATGTCGCGGAAACGCACATTGCCCATGGTCTGCGCCTCGCCAGCGCCTTGGTTGGGCTGACCAAGTTGGGCTTGTTGGCCGGACTGGGTGCGCTGGCCGGAAGACGAATATCCTGCGGCGCCCCGGGTGTCGGTACGCGGAGGCTCGTTGCCGGACTTGACGAAACGCACGTTCCTGAGCTTTTCGTTGTTCAGCAATTCGTTGCGGTCAAACATATCCGAACCCTACCGTCCTTCGCTGATAACCATCCGATTACCATATATAAAAACCAAGCATAGTGGATTCGCGCCGATGGGCAACCTTTTCCAATGACCTGGACAACTGAAATGTGGTCACCATGTCTGAACACGTCGACAAACCCTTGCACAAGTATCAGCCGAAACAAAACACAAATGACTTGCGCGTAATCGTGCCTGCTTACGTCGGGCGAACCCTCGCGTAAGCGCCAACCGAAACGAGAATGATGAATGACTTACCGCGTAATCATTACTTACGCAATTTGACGGACTTACTTGGTGGACACTCCCCTATCGCTATCTGCCGAGGCTTTTTCACTGGCGGAACCGCCGCCGTCTACCGCAGTACCAACCACCGCAGCGCCGCCGGCCTTGATGTCCTTGAGCTCGGCGGAAATCTCTTTGAGAAGGTCGACGGTCTGCTGGTCGGTGCTGATTTCCTTTTTCTCGTCTTCGTCATTCTGCTTTTTGAACAGCTTTTCGGACATATCACGGAATTTGTTGATCGGCACGAGAATGCAGAAGTAGACAGCGATGGCGATCAGCAGAAAATTAAGCAGAGCTCCGAGAATCGCACCGATGGAAATGACGGCGTTATGGTTCAGCGTGAACTTAAGAACGTTATCAAGATCAGGTTTGCCGAAAATCGCCGCGACCAGAGGATTGATGAGGTTTTTGACCAGCGAATTGACTACGGAGGTCACCGCGGCGCCCATGACCACGCCGACGGCCATGTCGATCATGTTGCCGCGCGAGATGAATTTCTTGAATCCCTTGAACATCGTGCCCTCCCAACGTCGTATTACTTACATTCTAGCGGTTTCGGGCCATGGCACCATACGCAAAGCGCCCTGTTTCGCCCAATCCGTAAAGGGTGAACTCCACCTCAGCAGCTTGCTTTGCATCCGCTATAATCCATATACCCCATAATCCGCCATAAATAAGCCATTAGGTATTCCCCAACGGCCCAATTATGTCGTAACCAAAACTTTCCGACATATTCAAGCCACTGAGCACACGCTAACGGCTTATTGATGGCGGATTCCAAATTACGTCCCGAATTAGGCTGACGGGTTGGGAAGGATTGCGCGTGGCATCACACGTTATTATTTATGTTTCCGTTCCGTTAACGGTATGAAAAAACATGCGGTTTTTTTGAACTCGCCCTTTCACCAAACCCGCGAGATTCTTACAATAAAAACGGCAATATTCACTCAACAATGGAGTATCAATGCTGACCAATGACTATGTCAAGCGCGTCTATGCGCAGGTTGAAAAGCGCGACGGCGACCAGCCGGAGTTCCTGCAGGCCGTCCGCGAGGTCTTCGAGACGTTGGAGCCGGTTGTGGAGAAACACCCGGAGTACGAGAAGAACGGCATCCTCGAGCGCTTGGTCGAGCCTGAGCGCGCCATCAAGTTCCGCGTCGCCTGGGTCGACGACGAGGGCAAGGTGCAGGTCAACCGTGGCTACCGCATCCAGTTCAACTCCGCCATCGGACCCTACAAGGGCGGCCTTCGCCTGCATCCGACCGTCACTGAATCCGTCATCAAGTTCCTCGGCTTCGAACAGGTCCTCAAGAACTCGCTGACCGGCCTGCCCATGGGCGGCGCGAAGGGCGGCTCCGACTTTGACCCGCGCGGGCGTTCGGACGGCGAGGTCATGCGCTTCTGCCAAGCCTTCATGACCGAGCTGCAGCGCCACATCGGCCAGTTCACCGACGTCCCCGCCGGCGACATCAACGTGGGCGCGCGAGAGATCGGCTACATGTTCGGCCAGTACAAGCGCATCCGCAACGAGTATTCCGGTGTGTTGACCGGCAAGGGCCTTGAGTTCGGCGGCTCGCTCGCCCGCACCGAGGCCACGGGCTACGGCCTTTGCTACTACACGCAGGCCGCGCTGCGCACCTTGAAGAACGATTCCTTCGAAGGCAAGACCGTCGTCATCTCCGGTTCCGGCAACGTCGCCATCTTCGCCATCGAGAAGGCGCAGGAACTCGGCGCGAAGGTCGTCACCTGCTCCGATTCCAACGGCTATGTCTACGATCCCGACGGCATCAAGCTCGACGTGGTCAAGGACATCAAGCTCGGCCACCGCGGCCGTATCAAGGAATACGCCGATCGCGTGCCAGGTGCCGAATACCACGAAGGCAGCAAGGGCGTCTGGACGGTTCCGTGCGACATCGCACTGCCCTGCGCCACCCAGAACGAGGTCGACGGCGAATCCGCGGCCGCGCTGGTTAGTAACGGCTGCAAGGTCGTGTGCGAAGGCGCGAACATGCCGTCTACGCCTGAGGCGATTTCGACCTATCAGAAGGCCGGCCTGCTCTACGGACCCGCCAAGGCCTCCAACGCCGGCGGCGTCGCTGTCTCCGGCCTTGAGATGAGCCAGAACTCGTATCGTCTTTCCTGGACGTTCGACGAGGTCGACGCCAAGCTCAAGGACATCATGGAGAACATCGTCGCCAACTCCCTGGCCGCCGCCAAGGAATACGGCCACGAAGGCGACCTGATGCTCGGCGCCAACGCCGCCGGCTTCGTCAAGGTAGCCAACGCCATGGTCGCCCAGGGCGTCTGCTGAATTTCCTATTCGTCTGGTTACTTTAAAAGTAGGCCGCTGATATTTACTCAGCGGCCTACTTTTCGTTTAAGTTCAAATTTAAGTAATACATACTAGGCAACTACTCGGAAACTACTCGGAAACTGTAGATTTACCAAGCCTGTCATTCAAGGAATAATACTGAGAAGGATCCTTCGGACTCGAACCATGCCATTGCAGAACATTTTTATCTCTCAGACCCTTCAAAACTTTTCGGACTGTTCTGGAACTACGATTAATGCGTTCAGTTAATTTCTTTACCGTTACTTGTCCCTCAGCATAAGCTAACTGGACTGCAGCCATCTCATATACGGACAAAGCATGAAGCACTTCTGGACTAATTTGTCGTTCGAGGGAATCATTGTTGCGCAACACGCGAGAAGTAATGCTATTCTCCAAAGTCAGCTGAACTTTCGCATGCTCAGGTTCTGAATAAACCGGATCGTTCAAAAATGCACTTTGCATCTCGGTATAAATACGCTGGACACCCTCATTAAGTTCTCGAGCCCAACCAAATTCTACTAAAGCACGGGCGATGCGCGGATTACGGGCATAACGCGTAGTACGCATATTGTCAAGAGTGACAATGTTAGGCAACGGACCAGGACTCAATACTTCCAACCTGTCGTCATACATAGAGATACGGATATAATCACCTTGGAATGCGTAATCACGGTGGATAACAGCATTAACCAGACCTTCAAACCATGCGAATTCAGGATATTCGGGAATGGTTCCAAAACGACCATCTTCACCCAGATATTGGAACTCCCTGAGCATACTTGATATCAACGCGGATGCATTTTTGATCGTTTTTGGTATAGGACTATCAAATGATTGATCTTTCAAAATGTTGATTTGCCGACCTGTCCTCATATGATTACCTTCAAATCGAAGGACACGCACTCTCGCTTGAGGAAGGAATTGCGTCGGATCCTTTGCAAATAAAAGCACTCCAGCATTGGTAAGATGATCCCCTATCAAGAATTTACGGCTTCGAAGTACTTGCTCATCCGAGAGATCACTGCCGTGAATTTTCTGTTTATAATCATCAAGCACTTCATGATCAATATCTTCAATATTTGACCATTGAACTACTTCATCTTCAAAGATGCGCTGATTCTTATCGTATTCCAAACGCATAATCTGGCTATGAGCCAGCGCAACACTTTTATCGCCGACACGTAAATAAACATTCTTGTCATCTTTACGATGAATCACACAATCATTTGAAGCAGCAACATCCAGCAATAATACTTCATCATCTTCACCGTTATCATTAACCACGGGAATATGACGCGTTGAAACGATTGGTGCTGGTTCACACTGAAAGATATAACAGCGTTGGAGTTCTTCAATATCCTGAGAACCATCAAATTTGAAACCACTTACCTTACCGTCATCTTCAATTCCTACAGCAATAGTTCCACCAGAAGCATTGGCAAAAGCACAAATATGCCGTGCAAGATCTTTAAGATGAATACGCGCACTCTTCCGATCAAAATACTGCCCCTCTGGTAAGGAAATTAATTGATTGATATCAGAAGAAACAATCATTTGTTTCTTATCACCATGTTTCACAATTGTCATCTCTTCCTCAATCGCTCCTGCTTTGCCAGCAACAATTAATACGATAATTGCCACAATTCTATACGATTGCTAGATGCACGATTTTGACATTAAAATAATTATTAATCTTCATTTTACTAGGAAATTACTCGGCAATTACTCGGCAACTTTCTTCACCGTCATCTTCTTCTAACAGACTATTCCAAGTAACATCCAAAACCATCAACTCTGAAAATATGTGATAAATAAATATTTGGTATCGGCCTGAAATCGCGGTTATTACACAAATACATGTTCACAAATCCAGTCATCCCAATCAGGGCAAACTGTAATACATACTAGGAAATTACTCGGCAATTACTCGGCAATCCAAAGTACATCTATTCTTAAACGCCTCGAACTTGTACATTTCAATCATCACAATGTGCCGAACATCAAAAAAAGTTTTCAAAAACTATACTTTCATCAACCAAGACAAGCTAATCCGCCCCTAACGCATGCCCAAATTCGACCGAACTATAATCATCTTGTGCGAATTCAACATTGTGGAAAAACACACTTTGCGCCCTGTTGGTTCTTTATAGCCGAATTTTTTTTGTATTTTCGGATTGATTTTGCAAACTTTTCGCACAAACCTCGGAATTCTAACGATTTCCTTTTTACAATATAAATGTATAGTATTACAAAATAGTGTTTCAATTCCGATACCAAGCCGTGACTTAGGATTCTGTAGCACCACGTATTTCGGTAATCATCGTGATGACCTGTTGCTGCTCGTCCTCAAGGCTGGAATGCAGGTGGGTTGTTGCTGTAATAGCCGCCGGCATCATTATCGTAGCCACCAGCAACGTTGCCCCCGTAACCGTTACTATCACGACGATCATCACCACCGACTTTGTTTCGTCCATCATCTCGATAATCATCACCGTCGTGATAGTAGCCGGAGTCCCAATCGCGGCCGGGGATGAGGTCGTAGGGCATTTGGTGGGCGACGAGCCAGAAGACCACCAGCGCGATCAGGACGATCACGCCAAGCTGGCGGGTGGGGGCCGCGAAAAGCATCGTGGCAAGCACCAGCACCAGCAGACGCACCACGTAGAACAGCGCGCGGGCGAGGCCGTGGCGCTCTTTGGTCTCGCAGCTCATGTGCGTGAACCGGCCGCCGAGCGTCTGGCCGCGGTGCGTCACGGGGATGAGCACCTCGAAGACGACGAACGAAAACAGGGTGAAGAACTGGGCCAGGCCGTCCGATACGCCGGTGCCGAAGGCGTGGCCAAGGAAGAGGTACGTGCCGTTGGAAAGGTACCTGGAGGATTTCTGGAAGAGGTAGATCGAGCCCAGCGTCAGCGAGATGTCGACGATGGCGATGAACACCAAATCGATCATCAGCGCGACGGCACGATGCAACAGCCCCGGCTTTTCGATGACCTCGCGCTTGTCCTCGATTTCGCGCACCGGCACCAGCGCCCCGTAGATCCACGCGATGAAACAGCCGATGATCGCGCCCAGCGTGTTCGTGAGCAGGTCATCGACGTCGAACTGGCGGTAGGCACAGGGATAGATGCCCCAGACGCCCGTGAGCTGCGAGGTCTCGATGAACAGGGACACCAGGAACCCGGCGGGGACCACGGCGTAGAACTTCCAGCGGGCCCAACGCGTGAGCGCGAAACCGAGCGGGATGAAGAAGACGACATTGAGCAAAAGCTGCAGCGCCGCGGCCTTGCCACCCGTCGCCAGATCGCTTGCGAATTGCATTACATTGAGCTGCGGGTGATGCGCGTGCGTCAGGCAGTATTTCGCCGGGTCGTCGGGCATCGGGTAAAGCGTGAACGTGACGAGGCCAAGCGCATAGAGCACACACAGATAGGCCGTGAGCACCGCCGTGGAACGCAGGCGATGGTAGCGGTGGTACATCATCGCGAGAATCGGCAGGGTCAGCAAGGCCGAAAGGAACGGCCAGATCGCCATCGCGAGGATGAACGAGGTGCTGAAATTCCTGATGTAGGCGATCACAACGGCCACTCTAGCGGACGAGGCTTACGAAACACTGCGAGCCGGCCGCAACAGCAGTCTTGAATACAAAGCACGCGTTTATTACGAAACGCTGCAATTCGCTTCGGCGTCAGCTCTGGATACAAAGCAAACAAGGCTTATGAAACACTTCGAATTCCCTTGGCATCAGTCCTGAATACAAAGTGGACGAGGCTTACGAAACGCTGCAATTCGCTTCGAAATCAGCTCTGGATACAAAGCAAACAAGGCTTATGAAACACTTCGGCATCGGCCTTGAATGCAAAATGCCCGCAACCATGGAAGCCGCGAGCATTGTATAGCGAATGTATTTGATATCAGTCGTCGCCGAGCGTGACGTGCACGCCTCCGACCAGCTGGCTAACAACGTTGTATAGCGCGGCGATGATGACCGCGAACAGCGTGGCCACCACGACCTCGACGATGGACAGGATGGTGACGGCGCTCAGCACCGTGCCCAGCGAGAAGATGCTGGCCAGGTTGAAGCCGCCGGTGTCAAGGCCGGTCGAGGAGACGATCTGCGTGACCTGGTCGAAAACGCCGACCACGTTGAGCAGGGCCCAGATCAGTGCGACCGCGACGATCTGGATGATGCCGCCAGCCACGGAAAGCAGGAACGTCACCTTGGCCACGGACCAGGCATCGAGACGGGTGAGCGAAAGGCTCATGCGGCGCGCACGCGGGGTGCGCGGATGCGGACGTTTGACGGCGCCGCCATCGCCGTTGCCCAACGGCCAAGACGAGGACTTCGCGGGGGCCGCGGCGCTCTGACTTTCCCCGAAAACGGAACGCGCGACACGGGGGGAGCGGTCGGATTGCGCCGCATCGCCGCCACTGTTTTTGGCCTGGCGCGGCTCGTTGTCATCAACGTTTTCGTTCATCGTTTCTCCTTGACCCGCCGCGTGGATGTTGGCGTTACTGCCGTTTTCGCGCGATATAACCTGCTATGAGGCTACCAGTCTTCGGGGACGAGCAAGACGCGGTTTCCGAGGCCATTGATGTCTTTTTGCACACTTGCTCTAGGACACTGGGGCTTTCAGAAATTTACGCCTTGTCCGCGTCATCGCTTCCGTTGTCGTCGCCCTCATCCTCGTCGTCATCCGTATCGGTGTTGCGTGCGATGGAGAGGATCTCGTCGCCCTTGTCAGGCTTGGCGAGCGTCACACCTTGTGTATTACGACCGGTGCGCTTGACCTCATTGACGTCGGAGCGGATGACCTTGCCGGACTTCATGATGGCGAGGATCTGGTCGGAGTCGGCCACGATGACCGCACCCACCAGTTCGCCACGGTCCTCGTTCATCTGCAGCGCCTTGACGCCGAAGCCGTTGCGGCCTTGGAGGCGGTACTGGCTGATGGAGGTGCGCTTGGCGAAGCCCTCGTTGGTGACCACGAGAAGGCTCAGCTCGTCTTCCATGTCGGCGCGGACCACGTCCATCGCCAGGAGCTCGTCGCCGTCGCGGAACTTCATGCCCTGCACACCGGCGGTCTGGCGACCCATCGGGCGCAGCTGCTCGTCGTCGGCCTTGAATTTGAGGCTCATGCCGTGCTTGGAGACGAGGATGATGTCGTCGTCCGCGTTGCACAGCGTCGCACCGATCAGCTCATCGGCCGGCTCGCCGGTCTCCGGGTCCTCCATCAGGCGCACGGCGATGAGGCCGCCCTGACGGGTGGAATCGTATTGCGCCAGCGGGGTCTTCTTGACCTTGCCGGAACGGGTCGCGAGCACAAGATACTTGGCAACTTCGTAATCGGGGATGGAAAGCACGGCCTGGATGGTCTCGTCGGGGGAGAGCTGGAGCAGGTTGGCCACGTGCTGACCCTTGGAATCGCGGGAGCCTTCCGGCAGCTCGTAAGCCTTCAAGCGGAAGACGCGGCCGCGGTTGGTGAAGAAGAGAATCCAGTTATGCGTCGAGGTGAGGAAGAAGTGGTCGACCACGTCGTCCTGACGCAGCTTGGCGCCCTTGATGCCCTTGCCGCCGCGGTGCTGGGCGCGGTATTCGTCGGCCTTGGTGCGCTTGACGAAACCGGAGTGCGTCACGGTGACGACCACGTTTTCGTCGGCGATGAGGTCTTCGTCGCTCATCTCGCCGGAGAACGGCAGGATCTTGGTGCGGCGGTCGTCGCCGTACTTGGCCACGATCTCGTCAAGTTCGTCGCCCACGATCTTGCGTTCGCGTTCGGGGCTGGCGAGGATATCGTTGTAATCGGCGATTTTCTTCATCAGCTCGTTGTGCTCGTCGACGATCTTCTGGCGTTCCAGAGCGGCGAGACGGCGCAGCTGCATGGCCAAAATCGCGTCGGCCTGTACATCGTCCACACCAAGCAGATCTTCAAGGCCGGTGCGTGCGGTTTCGACGTCCTTGGAGGCGCGGATCAGGGCGATGACTTCCTCGATCATATCGAGGGCCTTCAGGTAGCCCTGCAAAATATGGTCGCGGTCTTCGGCCTCGCGCTTCAAGTAGCGGGTACGACGGTCGATGACTTCGAGCTGGTGGTTGACCCAGTGGCTCACGAAGGCATCGAGCGAAAGGGTGCGCGGCACGTTGTCGACCAGCGCGAGCATGTTCGCGCCGAACGTCTCTTGCAGCTGGGTGTGCTTGTAGAGATTGTTCAGCACGACCTTCGGCACGGCGTCGCGCTTCAAGATGAGCACGAGACGTTGGCCGGTGCGGCCTGAGGTCTCATCGCGCATGTCGGCGATGCCCTGGATCTTGCCGTCGCGCACGGCGTCGCGGATCGAGGCGGCGAGACGGTCGGGGTTGACCTGATACGGCAGCTCGGTGACCACGAGGCACATGCGGCCCTTGATCTCCTCGGTGTTGACCACGGCGCGCATGGTGATGAGGCCACGGCCGGTGCGATAGGCCTTCTCGATGCCCTTGTGGCCGAGAATCGTGGCACCAGTGGGGAAGTCCGGCCCCTTGATGCGCTGAATCAGCGCTTCAAGCAGCTCTTCCTTGGTGGCGTCCGGGTGATCAAGCGCCCAGTGCACGCCGTCGGCGACCTCGCGCATGTTGTGCGGCGGGATGTTGGTGGCCATGCCCACGGCGATGCCGGAGGAGCCGTTGACCAGAAGGTTTGGGAAGCGCGCAGGGAGCACGGTGGGCTCCTGCGTCTTGCCATCGTAGTTCGGCACGAAATCGACGGTGTCCTTGTCGATATCGCGCACCATCTCCATCGCGAGCGGCGCCATACGGCACTCGGTGTAACGCATGGCGGCTGCAGGATCGTCGCCGGGTGAGCCGAAATTGCCCTGTCCATCGACCAGCATGTAGCGCATCGACCACGACTGGGCCATACGCACCAACGTGTCGTAAATGGCGGAATCACCGTGTGGATGGTACTTGCCCATGACGTCGCCGACGACGCGGGAGCACTTGTTGTAGCCGCGGTCGGGGCGATAGCCGCCGTCATACATCGCGTAGATCACACGGCGGTGCACCGGCTTCATGCCGTCACGCACGTCGGGGAGCGCACGCTCGACGATCACGGAAAGGGAGTAAGCGAGGTAGGAATCGCGCATCTCCTTGCCCACGTCGATCTTCTGGATGCGTTCGCCCTTCATCAGGCCGTAATCGGTGTCGTCGGCCTCCTGCGGGCTCAATGGTTCGAGTGCGCCACCGGGGATGTACTCGTCATCGCCGTCATTGTTATTGTTGTTTTCGTCTGCCACTGTAAATCCTTATGTCTTTAAAAATCACTCAGTTAGATTGCTATTCATTGATTTCGAATAACATCAGACGTTACGCGTCGATACTGCGCCGTCTGTTCATCTCCTAGGCGTCGATGAACTTCGCACTCGGGGCATTGCGCTGGATGAACTCGCGGCGCGGTTCGACCTCGTCACCCATCAGCATGGAGAAGGTCTCGTCGGCCTGTGCCGCGTCATCGATCGTCACCTGCTTCAAAATGCGGTGCTCGGGATCCATGGTGGTGCCCCACAGCTCCTGGTAGCTCATCTCGCCCAGGCCCTTGTAGCGCTGGATGCCCTCGCCCTTCGGCAACTGGCGTCCGGACTCCTTGCCCTCTTTCAAGACACGGTCACGCTCGGCGTCGGTGTAGACGAAGCTGTGTGGACCCTTGGTCCACTTGATGCGATACAGCGGCGGCATGGCGACGTAGACGTAGCCGGCGTAGATCATCGGCCGCATATAGCGGAAGAAGAGCGTCAGGTTGAGTGTCGCGATGTGCGCGCCGTCGACATCCGCATCGGCCATGATGATGACCTTGTGGTAGCGCACCTTGTTCAGGTCGAAGTCCTCGCCGTATCCGCCGCCGACGGCTGTAATCAAGGCCTCAATGGTGTCGGACTTCATGATGCGGTCGATGGAGGCACGCTCGGTGTTCAGGATCTTGCCACGAAGCGGCAGGATAGCCTGCGTGATCGGGTTGCGGCCCTGGATGGCGGAACCGCCTGCGGAATCGCCCTCGACGATGAACAGCTCGCATTCCTCGGGGTTGTTGGACTGGCAGTCCTTCAGCTTGTCGGGCATGCCGGCGGTCTCGAAGACGGACTTGCGGCGCGTGTTCTCGCGGGCCTTCTTGGCGGCGATACGCGCGTGCGAGGCTTCGAGCGCCTTCTGGATGATGTTCTTGGCATCGCTTGGGTGGGCGTCGAACCAGTCGCCGAGGCGGTCGGTCATCACGCGCTGCACGAAGGTCTTGGCTTCGGAATTGCCGAGCTTGGTCTTGGTCTGGCCTTCGAACTGCGGGTTGGTGAGCTTGACGGACACCACGGCGGTCAGGCCTTCACGCACGTCGTCGCCGGAGAGGTTGTCGTCCTTGTCTTTCAGCAGGTTCTTGTCGCGCGCGTAACGGTTGACCAAGCTGGTCAGCGCGGCGCGGAAGCCCTCTTCGTGGGTGCCGCCTTCGGTGGTGGAGATCGTGTTGGCGAAGGTGTGCACGGCCTCGGAATAGGCGGTGGTCCACTGCAACGCGATTTCCGCTGAAATGCCAAGGTTCAGATCCTCGGCCTCAAGGTCGATGACCTCGTCCTCGATCGGCGTGGCCTTACGGGACTTGACCAGGTAGGCGACGTAATCCTTGATGCCGTTCTGGTAGCAATAGGAGACGGTTTCCGGCTTCTCTTCGGTGGCATCGTCCTCGCCGGCGACCTCATCGCCCGCGACGTTGTGCTTGCGCTCGTCGGTCAACGTAATACGAAGACCCTTGTTGAGGAACGCCATCTGCTGGAAGCGCGAACGCAGGGTTTCGAAGTCGTATTCGGTGGTCTCGAAAATCTTGGGATCGGCCCAGAACGTCACGGACGTGCCGGTGGACTCGCCCTCGGCCAGCGGAGCACCCTGCTTCAGCGGGGCGGTGGCCTTCTGATCCTTGAAGCTTTGCGTCCAGTGATAGCCCTGGCGGCGCACCTCCACGTCGATTTCGGTGGAAAGCGCGTTGACCACGGAGATGCCGACGCCGTGCAGGCCGCCGGAGACCGCGTAACCGCCGCCGCCGAACTTGCCGCCCGCATGCAGCTTGGTCATCACCGTCTCGACGCCGGAGACGCCCTCGCCGGGCACTTCATCGACGGGGATGCCGCGGCCGTTGTCGACCACGCGCACACCGTTGTCTGGCAGGATGGTCACTTCGATATGCGTCGCATAACCCGCGAGCGCCTCATCGACGGAGTTGTCGACGATCTCGTAGACCAAGTGGTGCAAGCCGCGCGGGCCGGTGGAACCGATGTACATACCCGGACGGATACGCACGGCCTCAAGGCCTTCAAGCACCCTCAGATCGCTGGCGTCGTAATGATCGGGAGCGAGCGAATCATCAAGCTGGGCATCTTCGAGTTCGTCGGTTTCCGCTTCAATCTGCGCTTCGGTTTTGGGTTCGTTGCTGTCATCATTGGCGGTATCGGTGTTCTCATTATTCACTTCAGAGTCTGCCACAAGGTTCCTTCCTGCATTTTCCCTCGCACGAAAGGCTTCTTGCGCGGGCGATACACTCTAGAAAGCAAATAATGGGGCCTTCTAGAGGTTTAACCATATAGAGGCCATTTTACTCAGATAAGGGGACATTCAAGGTATTACCCCCCAAAGATGAAATTTTGATAAAACGGATGCCATTAAGCCGCGATATTAGACAAATATTCGCAAATGAACAATCGACAGTGTTCCTTGACCTTGGATACTCGGATTCATATCCATCCGAAGCTTGTCAGTACCGCATATAGCGGTTCGGATAGCGTCGACCACCGGCACCGCGCCTGAAATTGTGCGACTGCGGGCCGGTGACGCGAATGTCACGAATCTCAAGGCCCTTGAGCCGTTGGCGAATGGTTGCGGTGAGCTGGGGGATGAGGTAGGTCAACTGGGTGGCCCAGGCGTTGGATTCGGTGTTGATGGTGAGCACGCCGTCATTAAAACTGGTGACCACGGAATGGTTGGCGATGGCCGGTCCAACCACCTGGTCCCAGTGGTTACGCAACTGCGCAAGTTTAAGGTGAGGGGTCCAGTCGCCGTCGGTGGCGATGACGGACATGACCCCGCCGAGCCTGCCCGGGTCGCGCCCGGGCTTGCCGAAGTTGTTCCATGCGCTTTCCTCGCGCGCCTTCCAGTCCTTACGTGCGCCAGCGCGGGACGAGAGCCTGTTAAACACTTCAGCGGGCAGTTTCCGTTGGTCAAGATGCAGTTGTTCGGCGATCGGCGGCTTCATGATCGCGCTCCATCACTGTCATCATCCGAATCAACTGTGTTGTTCTTCCGAGCGGCTTGCAGTTGCGCCACCAGATTCGCGTTCTCGTCTTGTGCGCCGGCTTTGAGTTCGGCGACGTTAATGATGGTGGCGTCGCCACCTCGAGTCGCGTCCGAAGGAATATCGCCAGCGGCGGCCACGGTGATGAGCACTTGGTCCTGCTGCATCGCGAAATCGAGGATCTGTTTGCGCCTGGTCTCATCAAGCTGGGCGAAGACATCATCGAGGACGACGATGGGCTTGACCCCTTGCACCTCGGTGATTTCGTCGAATAGGGCCATCTTCAACGCGAGCGCCATGGTCCACATCTCGCCGTTCGAGGCGAATTCGCGGGCGGGCATCCCGTCAAGCGTCAACGTCACATCGTCGCGGTGCGGCCCAATGAGATTGCGCCCGCGCGCGATCTCCCCGTCATACAACCGTTGGTAATGCTTGCTGATCTCCGGTTCGGGCTGCTCGAAATCAAGCACTTCCTCGAACGATGGCGCGTATTGCAATCCCGCATGCTGCGGCTTGCCGGCCAGCTCATCGTAAATGCGCGAAAATGGCCCAGCCAACTGTTCGATCAATCCAGCCCGTGCGCGGGTCAGGGCGACGCCGACGGCGATGAACTGACCGGTCCATATCTCCAGCCCGTTGAGCGCGGCGTTCTTCGCGTCCACCGGTTCCCCGCGTTGCCCAAGCTGCTTCAACAGCGCGGCACGTTGCTTGGCGATTTTGTTGGCGTTGGAAAGGTTGGCGGCATATCCCGGAACCAACAGCGACCCGGCCTGGTCAAGAAACCCACGCCTCCCAGCCGGATCGCCCGCCACCAACCGCTGGTCATCCGGCGTGAATGAGACGCTCGGCACTTTACCGACAATATCCCGCATATACAGTGAACTGCCACCATTGATGCGCCCACGGTTGGCCCCCCGCGCCGCGATGGTCACTTCATAGGTTGTCCCTGTATCAGCACCTTCATTGACATTGGCGCGGATGGTGGCCCTGGCCTCGCCGCGCTCAATCAATGGCAACGAGCTGGAGACACGGTGGCTGGAGCCGGTGGAGAGCACTTCAATGGCCTCCACGATGTTGGTCTTGCCAAGTCCGTTCGCGCCTTTGAGGATGGTCACCCCAGGCGTGAAATCCACGACAAGGTGCGGCCATGAACGGAAATGGTCAAGCGCCAGCCGCGAGATGTACACGCGAACTCCTTACCTTGTATCCAATATCTGCGAAAAATGAGGTAGAAAGAAAAATATCTTACGGTGTGCAACTAAATTAGTGAACACCGTAAGATAAATTTCATATCGAAAATCAGTTGTTGAAGCGCATCGGCACAAGCAGGTAGCGGTAATCCATCGACTCGTCGGAATCGGCTTCCTGCTGTCCGTTGAACTCGACCGGCTTGACGGCAGTGGTCATCTTCATGCGCACGAACGGCTCGGTGATCGCGCTCAATCCCTCAATCAGATATGACGGGTTGAAGGCGACGGTGATGTTCTCGCCATCCATGTCGATGTCAAGGACCTCCTTGGCCTGCGATTCGTCGGCGGTGCCGGCGGAAAGCGTCAACGTCTGGCCTTCGAAGACCATGCGGATCGGTGCATTGCGTTCCGCGACCAGCGCCACACGCTTGATGGCGCCCAGCAGCGCCTCCTTGTTTAGGACGGCCTCGATTGGGTATTCATCGGCGAACAGCCTGTCGACCGCGGGGAACTCCCCATCAATCAGCTGCGAGGTCGAAACGCGCCCAGCGTTCTCAAAACCAAGCAATGACGGCTTTTCCGTGTTGAAATCGATGATCACGTTCTGGTGCTCGTCGACGGCGCGGGCCACATCGCGCAAAAGCGAGCCACGGACCAGCGTCTCGGTTTCGAGATCGCTGTCCTGCGGCGTCCACTTGAAGGTCGAACGTGAAAGCCGGAAGCGGTCGGTGGAGGTCATCACGACTTTCTCGCCGTTGAACTGGATGCGCACGCCGGTCAGCACTGGGCGGTTCTCCTCACGCGAGACGGCGACCGAGGCCTGCGAGACGGCCTGCACGAACGTGGGCGCATCGACCTGGCCCAGCATCGCCGGGGCTTCGGGCAAGTCCGGATATTCAGATTCGGGCATGAGCTGCAGATTGAACGTTGACTTGCCGGAGGTGATGGTCAGCGTCGTATCCGACGTGGACAGATAGGTTTTTTGCTGTGGCAGCGCCTTGGTGATGTCAGCGAGTAGTTTACCTTGTACGAGAATGCTTCCGGCCTCGTCGACGCCCGCCTCGATGTGGTGTTGAGCGGAGATTTCGTAGTTGAAGGCCGAAAGCTGCAAGGTGCCGTCGGCTGCTTTGAGTTTGATGCCTGCGAGGATCGGGTTGGCCGGGCGTGCGTCGATGACGCGGGTGGTCCAGGCAACTGCGTCCGCCAGGGCGGTGGAGTTGATTTCGACTTTCATAAGGCTCCTACTTTGGTGATTAACTGGTTTTTATTCTAGTTGCTTTTGTTCATCGTGAGATACAGATTCAACTTGCTCACTTCGCTGACCACGATGAAACGTAAGTTTGCTTAAGTAATCAGGATAATAAGCACGGTGAATATGTGGATAACATGCTTTATGCCTTATAAACAGCTTTATCCACAAGCATTGCGTATGTGGATAACCCGGCGAAGAATTGTGGATAAACCCTTGAGTTATCCACCGGCAAGGCTTCGCGCTTTTTCTATCCACCGTTTTTCGAGACGTGTCCACGAGTTTTCCACAGCAGTTAAGGCGAGTATCCACGCGTTATCCGCAGAGTTTACCCCCATTTGTGAATAACTATGTGGATAAATATCGCCAATAAATTTTCCACTGCCGGTGTGTCGCGCGGTGGAAAACATGAAAATCGTGTGAATTTGCCTGTCAAAGGCAACGTGACAGATAACGCGAAAGAATCAAATAATCGCGAATGTATTACATAAAATGTTGTTTGGGGGTGTCTCTTCAGTTGACAATTACCTCAAGAAAGCGATCCGACACACCATAGATGGCCGACTGACATCATTCGCCATCCATTAGCGATGTTGTTAAGCTCCGAACCGTACAGATACCCAAATCAAGCCGCTTAGCCCTCCGGGTGCTGCTTCAGGCGCACCGTGAGCTCCATGACGTAGTTGTAGATTTCCTGCTTCTCCTGCATTTCGTTGGAAATGCGGGTGTAGGCGTGCATCACGGTGGTGTGGTCGCGCCCGCCGAAGACCTCGCCGATGTCCACGAGGCTCATGCTGGTCATCTCGCGGGCCAGGTACATGGCAATCTGCCGCGCCAGCGCGACGTTCTTGGTGCGTGCGCGGCCGACAAGGTCGTCGAAGGTCAGGTGGAAATACTTGGCCACCTGCCCGATGATGTCGGTCGGCTTGATCTCGACGTCCGTGGTGAAGAAGTCCTGCAGGGTCTGCTCGGCCAAGGCGCGCGAGACCGGCTGGTTGCTGAGCGACGCGACGGCGGTGACGCGGGTGAGCGCCCCCTCGAGCTCGCGGATGTTCTCGGTGAAGCGTTCGGCGATGAGGTCGAGCACGTCGTTGGGGATGTTGGAATGGTTCATCGAGGCCATCATGCGCAAAATGGCGATGCGGGTCTCGAGATCCGGCGGCTTGACGTCGACGGTGAGGCCCGATTCGAAGCGCGAGATCAGGCGTGCCTCGAAGCCCTTCAGGTTCTTCGGTGCGACATCGGAGGCGATGACGATGCGCTTGCCGGCCTGGTAGAGCGCGTTGAAGGTGTGGAAGAACTGCTCGAGCGTGGCTTCCTTGCCGCCCAGGAACTGGATGTCGTCGATCAGGAGCACGTCGACCTGCCGGTAGCGGCGGTTGAACGCGGCGATCTGGCCCTGGCTCTGGTTCGGGGTCTGCAGCGCCTCGATGAACTCGTTGGTGAACTCCTCGCTGGTCACGTAGCGCACCTTCAGTGTGCTGTCCTTGACCAGTGCGTAGTTGCCGATGGCGTTCAAAAGGTGGGTCTTGCCCAGCCCCGAGCCGCCGTAGATACACAGGGGGTTGAAATCCTTGCCGCTGCCCTCGGCCACCGCCAGGGCCACGGTGCGCGCGAAGCGGTTGGAATCGCCGGGCACGAAGGTGTCGAAGGTCGCGTTCTTGTTGAGGTGCGTCTCCGGGTCGCGCGCGGTCTTCTGGTCGTCCACCTCGAAGGCGGTCGTCGATGCTGAGGTGGGCGCGGATTGCGCCGTCGCGCCCGCCTGCGGCTGTGTCTGCGTTTGTCGTTGCTGTGTTGGCCGCGTTTGCTGCGATGCCTGTTGCGTTTGGGGTTGTGGCTGCTGTGGCTGTTGCGACGGCTGCCCGGCTTGTGGCTTCGGGTTCATCGCCGCCGTTTGGCCATCGCGTGCGTTCCCGTACCTGTTCTCGCGCCCGGGCGCGGCGGGATTTCTCATCTCGTCGGGCACATCAAAGCTCAGTTGCGACGCTTGGACCGGCCCAGATTCGCGCGCGTAGTCATAACGATAGGCATCGCCGCTGGCGGTCTGTCCGGTCTGGTTTTCACCGTTGAAAGGCGTGCTTATTGCCTGGTTGGTGCCATTTCTGTTCCCGTCGCCATTCCCGTCGGCAACATTCTTGTCCTCGAGCGCGGCGATCTTGAACGCCGGGAACATGTCGTGCCCGGTCACGAGCCTCAGCGCGCCGAGCAGCGCCTGGTTGAGCTCGCCCTGCAGCGCCTGCTGGGTGGCCGCGTTGGCCACGCACAAAACGATGGTCGGGCCGAAGACGCCCTCGGGCCGCACGCCCTCGAGCCAGCCCTTGCTGCGCGGGGTGACCGAGCTGTCCTGCTGCAGCACCGCGAGCACGTCGTCCCAAATGCGTATGGCTTGGGCCATCGGGTCGTTCGACTCATCTGCCATTATGGCCCTTTCTCGATCGTTCTGTACGTTTCCGGCATCGTCGCCTCCGCCATCGTGCCGTCAGGGTTTTTGGCACAACATATTCGACTTCGCGATGCGATATTCTATATGTACTCCTACGCCCCGAAGTTATCCACAGTCTTGCGTGTTGGAAACATTGAATTGTGAATAACATCCATGTAATTTGTGGATAACTGGCCCTCGTATCCCCATCGTTGCAAGGCTTTGCGAGAACCCGGTATCTTCACATTTATATATGTTACTTATCCACAATCATCTGATCTTTGAGATGCTTCAGTATGGGCGAACAAGAAAAAACCGGCACGGATTAGGTTGGATTTCCGTACCGGCTTCTCTTTGGGTTTTGCCTAGCATCTAGGTGTTGTTCGCGCCTTATCTGGAGGAGCCTTGGCCTTGTTCGCGTCTCTTGTCGCGTAGTTTGGTGGCTGCGGCGAGCAGGAGGAGGGTGGCGCCCAGCAGGAGGGCGAAGAGGGTGGCGAGGCGTCGGGCCGTGCCACCGGTCAGCGGCAGGGCGTGCAGGATGGTGGCGCCGGCGGGGATGGTGACGTCCTGGGTGGCGGTGGCCTTGGCGTAGCGGTGGGCGACGCCGCGCCAGGCGCCGTCGTCGCCGACGCTGCTGGCGGACACCCGGTAGCGGCCGCCCTGGGGAATCCCCGTGCCGGGCAGGGTCAGCGTCCAGCCGTGCCTGGTGGCGCCGTCGTAGGCGCCCGCCGTGTTGAGGGTCGGTGCCTGGGCGGTGCCGACGGCGCTGCCGGTCTGGCCGTCGAGCCCTGTGGCGGTGGCCTCGACGGTTTCGTCGCTGGTCCATGGGGTGGCGCCTCCGGTGATGGTGACGTTCTTGGTGGCGGTGTCACGGCTGGCGGCGTCGATGGCGGGTTGGTTGAGTGTGCGCCATACGGCGTGCAGGGTGGTGTCGGCCTCGGGGGATCCCGCGGGCGCGCTCAGGGTGGTGGTGCGGTTGCTGGGGTCGCCCATGCCGGTGTCGGGCGCCGTGGCGCTCTGCGTCCGGCTCCAGCCGAGGAACACCGCGTCCGGGGGCTCCATGCTGCTGGTGGGCCGGGCGAGGGTGAGGTCGCTGGGCCGGCTGGCCTGGGACGTGTCGACGAGGCTCTTGCCCGGGTCGGGCGCCGTGGCGCTGGCCCCGCCGGGCATGTTGGGGTCGTAGGTGGTCTTAAGCCAGGGCAGGGTGCCGGCGAGTTCTGCGGCGGTGCTGTGGCCGCCCCTGCTGTTGGTCTGCGTGGCGGTGAAGTGGTGCTGGCCGTCGGCGCCGTACCGGCTGGTGTACTGGCTGGCGGGGAAGCTGACGCTCCAGTCCCAACTGGCCGCGGTTGGTGTGGCTGGTGTGGCTGGCGGTGTGGCGGTGTAATGGTAGCGGTTGTAGATCTTCACCGGCGTGCCTATCTGGTCGGTGGACATTCTAAAAGCGGCGTAGGCCCAGATGTCATAGTAGCCGTCGCCGTTCTTGAAGTCCGCGTCCTTGGTCGTGTGGTCCGTGTCCTTGGGCGCGGGGTAATAGCGTCCAGTCCAGGCGACATTGTCGTTGGCGCCGGTCCAAGGTAGCACGTTGTCGGTGATGTTGGTGGTGATCTCGCTGCAGTCGGTGGGTACGTCACCGGCGGTGGGGGCGGGCGTGCCGGCAGGACAGATGCGGATATGAGCCGCAGTGCCATCGGGGCTGGTGAACGTGGTGTCGCGATCGACGCGGCCGGTGATATTGATGCTGCCTACATCGGCGGGGTCGACGGTGAAGGTGTTAACGCGAGGGTTGCCGGTGGTGACGGGTGTGAACTCGCTGCCGGGCGCGGGCTCGGGCCCGGGTCTTGGGTTGGGAGCGGAGGTGCGGCAGGTGTCCGTGCCGCCGGTTCCGTCGGTCATGCAGGCTTTGACGGTGTCGCCGCCCGTGCCCATGGCCTTGCCCGTCAGGGTCACGGTGTCGCCGGTGTGGTGGTAGGCGGCCGCCAGATCGGTGGGGATGGACACGCTGCCCCATTTGGCCGTGAACGCGATCGTGGTCTCGGACTGCCCGCCGGACGTCCCGTAGGACGTGGGTATGGCCACGGCGCCGGGCTGCCAGGTGCGTTCGCCGCTGGCCCAGGCCGCGAACAGATCGCCTGAGGGGCCGGCCAGGCCCGTGCCCGGGGGCAGGGTCAGGTAGGCGGTTGTACTGGCGGTGTCGACGAGCTGTCGGATGGTGGCGGGTGTGGTGCCGGTGCTGCCCGGGTCGAGCGCGAACGTGGCGGTCATGTAGGGCAGAATCCCGGTGGCCGTGGCGCTGCCCGTCAGCGTGGCGCCGGTGTCCGGGTCGGTGGCGGTGACGTCCATGGTGACGGTGTAGGTGCTGCCCGGCGTCGGGTCCACAAGACGACTGATGGCAATGTTGTTTGCTCTACATAAGCGACTGTTGCATCGGATGGGTATCGGCCCGACCCCGGATCTCGCGGTGGCCGTCCATCCGCTGGGCGTGTCGGAGGCCGTGATGAAGGTGAGGCTGACGGTCTGGGCCGCGCCGGGTATCGCGCGGACGGTGATGTCTTTGAGCTTGAGGCCGATCGATTTCCAGAGTGCGTCGAGGGTTATCGTATAGTGTCCGGAGCCGTCGTCGGCCGCGTCGGCGGTGGGAATCTTCTGCGAGCCCGTGCCGTACGTGTTGCCGGCGGCGGTCCATCCGCCGAACATCTTGTTGGCGGGCGAGGTCATGCCCGAGCGCCCCGGCAGGTCCAGCAGCGCGCCCTGTTGGGATTCGGCCGCGGTGGTGTCCACGAAGCCTTTGGTGTCGTTGGGCGGGGTGCCGGTGCCGTCGCCGGTGGTGAACCGGGCGGTCATGTAGGGCAGGACGCCGGTCTTCACGGTCTGCTTGGTCATCATGGCGCCGGTGTCGGGGTTCCTGAAGCTGCCCGTGGCGGTGATCGTGTAGGTGCCGCCGGGCGTCGGGTCGCTTTGGAGGCTGGCGATCGGCAGGCCCGTCACCTCGCAGTAGGGCGTGTCCGTGGAGCCGGACGTGTAGGGCGGGGAGGTGTGGCTGCAGGAGCCGCCCAGGCCCGTGCTCATCGAGATCGTGCCCGAGTGGTCCGGGCTGCCGGCCTGATCGGCCTGGATGTGAACGGTCACGGGGCTGCCGGCCTGGAGTTGCTCGACGCCGGCGTAGACGGAGGGGGCCGGCATGGTCTTCCACTGGGCGGTGAGGGTGACGGTGGTGTGCCCGGTGCCGTCGGTCGAGCCGTACGAGGTCAGCAGCGGGTTTTCGGTATTGGCTGCCTTGTTTGGCGGCCAGCTTCTGCGGCCTGTGGTCCAGGAGTCGAGCCAGGTGTATTGGTCGGGCGCCATCGTCCCGGACCGCCCGCCCGGCAGGGTCGGGGCCACCCAAGACCACGGTCCGTAACTACCGGTGGTGTCGACGAGGGTATTGATGGGGGCTGGCGCGTTGCCGGGGACGCCGTTCTTGTCGAAGTTGATTGTCATCCAGGGCAGCACGCCGGTCAGCTGGCCCTCGTCGCTGGTGACCTGCTTGTCGGTGGCGGGGTCGGTGATTGTGGTGGTCGCGGTCATCGAGTAGGTCGAGCCGAACGCGGTCGGGTCCACCAGGTTGGTGATCGGCCAGTCGTAGACCTGCCAACGGCTGTCCTTGCGATAGAAGGTGTAGCTGCCGCCCCTTCCCGTGCGGACCACCATGGAGGTGCCGAAAGTGCCATGGCTCTTGATCTCGAAATCGACTGCTCCCGCACGGCTGCTAGGGGGGGCGGAGACGGTGGGCGCTTTGACCTTGAGGTCTTCGATGGTGGGGGCGAACGAGGCCCATTGGGCGGTGAGGGTGACGGTCTTGCGGGGCTGGTACTGCCCCTTGTTGAAATGCAGGGATGCGTTACCGTCGATTGTGCTGTTGTCGCGGCTGTCCTTCCAGCCGACGAAATACCTGTGGGCCGGGTTGGTGAGTATCTTCTCGTCGGGATTGAAGTCTTGGGCCGAGGAGCTGGTGTCGATGATGTAGGACGGGGTGCTGGTGGCGGCGCCCGTGCCGGGGTCGATGATGATCTTGGCGCCGGAACTGGCCAGCACGTAGTAGCCGGCGGGGTTGGTGGAGGCCTTGGTCTTCAGGGCGCCTGTGTCGCCGACCAGGCCGACCAGGCTGGCGCCGGCCGCCAGGCCGGTCCTCTGGTCCCATATCAGGTTCGCGGGCACCTCGGCGAAGGCGGCGGGGTCGAGGCGCGTGGAGGCGCCCAGGCCGAGGGCGGTCAGGCCGCTGGGGAGCATGCTGGCCATGTTGGCGGGCAGGGGCGTGACCCCGCTGGTGTTCCAGCTGGACAAATCCAGCGTGGCCAGCGCCGCGTCGCCTTGGAACATGTTGGCCATGTTGGTGACGGCGCTCACGTCCCACTCGGCGGTGTTGAGGGCGGCGAGTTTCGGGCAGTTCTGGAACATGGAGTGGGTGTCGGTGGCGGCCGCGCCGACGAAGCCGTTGGGCAGTTTCAGCGTGGCCAGTTCGGCGTCGCCGTTGAACATGTCGACCATGTTCTTGGCCTTCCCCACGCCCGTCCAACTGGACAGGTCCATTGATCCCATTCTGGCGCAGTTTTTGAATGCCCCCTCCGCGTTCGTGACTCCGCTGAGGTTCCAGTTTGACAGATCGGCTGTGCTGAGGAGTGAGCATCCGTCAAACATGTGACTGATGTCGGTGGTCGCGCTCGTGACCAATCCAGGCAGCGTAACTTCTTGAAGACCGTTGTCTCCTTGGAATAGGGAGGTAAGGTATTTACTGTTACTCCGGTTAAGCAGTTTCAACGTGTTAAGGCCTGAGTTTTTGAACATGCCAGTCGCGTTTTGTCCAAGACTAACAAGTGTAAGGTCATGCAAATCTTGACAGTTGGCAAACATATAGGAACTGTCATCATCCACATTTATCGCAAACTCTTGTCCGTAAATGGATATGAATCGTAATTTAGTGCATCCATAAAACGTGTAGCTGCCACCATTTGTGACATTACTTACACTTACTAAATTCGAGTCCCCTGCGAATGCGCGATAGGCGCTGGTTCCATCTCCTCCGGCAGTTGTGCTGAAATTTACGAATGTTAAACTGTCGTGGGTATCTACATATTCGAGATTCGGCATATTCGAGAAGAAGCCATCTGGGCTGGAATAGTCGAGCTGTAAATTGTACTCAATACTCATACCATGCCCGGGACCATGCCCGGCGGGAGCTTCAAATACAATTCCGGTAATTTCGGCACTGTAGGGTTTCCACCAAGCTGTTGAATTGCGTGAAAAATATGCGTCTGGTATTTGTAGACCACCACCTCCGTCAATATAGCCTATATGAAGAACGCAGCTGGAATCAATGGCCCACGCCATTATGATGTGGCTGCCGGGCACTATTGGAAGTAGATTTAGGCCTGTACGGTCTCCTCCTGTTCCTGCGTAGCCGTTGACTCCGGCGTTTGAAGGTACAGGGGTGCAGCTGCTTTGTGGGGAGGGGCTGGGGTCGTCCTGTGGCTGCGGTGTCTCGGGCTGGTAGGACGCAGGTTGTGTTGGGTGGGCTGGCGGCGCGGCTTTGCTGTTCTCGGCGTGTGCGGCCGCCGGGATAACCGGCCCGGAAGAGCCGACTGCCTGTCGTTGTTCGTTTCCTGTTTTGTCGGGTGAGGCGGGGGCGGCGGGCTTATCGGCGTGGTCGGTGATGGTTGCCATGGCGCTCACCGGGCTGTGGCTAGCGGGAAGGGCCGCCGGCTGGGCGCGCAATAATGGCGTGGCGTTGGCCGCGCCGTCGGATTGCGCGGCGGGCAGCCCGTCGGCCGCTCCGGTCCTGGTTGTCGGGGACGCGGACGGGTGGCCGTTGGCCTTGCCGGGTTGTGCTTTCGTGCTCGGGGACGGCGTTGTCCGGGAGTGTGTGGCGCCTGGAGCGGGCCGGGTATCAGGACGGGTGGCGTCTGGCTTGGATTGTGTCGAGGAATGGGCAACAGCAGACTCGGCAGGGTGCGCGGCGGCGGACGCGTCGGTGTCGCGCCGCAAAGGCGCGGTTTGGCTGGAAGTCGGGGGATTGGCCGGCTGGGCTGGCGGATTCTGGTGACCAACCTGCGGGGAGGGAGCGAACATCGTCATGGCTACGCACAACGCAAATGCCACGATACTGTGGACAATACCCATAAGGAAACCAACCTTTTCAACCAATACAATCCCACAATGTATTACATTGCGGGATGCACTACAATCAAACCCAATTTGCAAGGTTAGTGGCTTTCCCGCCTGATTTCAACCGGATGTCCACGGATGACCCGTCTGCGGCCCGGATGTCCCGAGGGCCCGCGTCTATGCGGAGGAGAACTTTTCAAAACGTTTGCCGCCGCGGATTGCCTTACATTTCGGAGGGTGCGACGGAAGGTTTTTGTCGTTTTGTTTGATGCCTGAGAGTCGGCTTTTTGAGCCTTCTCCCCCGGCGTGTCGCAGGCGGCGCGTAAGTGCCTGGGCGTTGGCTGGTTGGCCCTTCCTTGGGTCGTTTGCCTATTGGCCTATCGCGTCCGGCCGCAGGTCATTTCATGTTTGAGGTGGATTCGGTATGGGTGGCTTTCGGCATGCGGGATTTTGGTGTATCGGAGGTTGGGGGTAGGTGGGGGTGGGCGCCGGCACGGGGTTGGTTTGGGTTTGGTTTCCGTGCCGGCGCCCGGTTGGTTCCCGCCCGGCCCATGGGTGGGGGCCGGGCGGGAAGTGTTTAGTGGCGCGTCTTATCTGGCGCGTCCTTGCAGTTGCTCTCTTCTCCGGTCGCGGAGCTTGGTGGCTGCGGCGAGGGTGAGGAGGGTGGCGCCGAGCAGGAGGGCGAGGAGGGTGGCGAGGCGTCGGGCTGGTCCGCCGGTTAGGGGCAGGGCGTGCAACATGATGCCGCCGACGGTGACGTCCTGGGTGGTGGTGGCCTTGGCGTAGCGGTGGGCCACGCCCCGCCATGCGCCGTCGTCGCCGACCGCGCTGGCGGACACCTGGTAGCGGCCGTTGCGTGGGAGGCTGGCCTGGGGCAGGGTGAGCGTCCAGCCGTGCTGGGTGGCGCCGTCGTAGGCGCCGCTGGTGTTGACCGTCGGTGTCTGCGTGGTGTCCAGGGCGCTGCCGGTCTGCCCGCTGGTGGCGTGGATGAGGAGCTCGACGGGTTCGTCGTTGGTCCATGGGGTGGTGTTGCCGGTCAGCGTGGCGTCCTTGCTGGTGGGGTCGCGTTTGCCTTTGGCGTCGATGGTGGGCTTGTTGAGCTTGCGCCACACGGCGTGCAGGGTTGTGTCGGCCTCGGGGGATCCGGCGGGGGCGCTCAGGGTGACGTCCCTGCTGGAGGGGTCGCCCATGCCGGTGTCGGGCGTGGTGGCGCCCGCGGTGGCGGACCATCCGAGGAAGACCGCGTCGGCGGGCTCCATGCTGTCGGTGGGCCTGGCGAGGGTCAGGTCGCTGGGCCGTGACGTCTCGGACGTGTCGACGAGGCTCTTGCCGGGGTCGGGCGCCGTGGCGGTGGCTCCGCTAGGCATGTCGGGGGCGTAGGTGGTCTTGAGCCAGGGGAGGACGCCCTGCAAATCGGCGGTGGTGCTGTCGGTGCCCAAGCTGGTCTGGCTGGCGGTGAGGTGTTGCTGGCCGCCGGCGCCGTACCTGGCGGTGTAGTCGGCGGCGGGGAAGCTCACGCTCCAGTCCCAGGAGGCGGCGGTGGGCGCGGCCGGGGGCGTGTTGGTGTAGTGGTAGCGGTCGTAGACCTTGACTGGCGTGCCCATCAGGGGAATGTTGGTCGTGCTGGGCCCCCAGGCGTCGTAGGCCCAGATGTCGTAGTAACCGTATCCGCTTTTGAAGTCGGCGTCCTTGGTCGTGTGGTTCTGGTCCCTGGACCCGCTGGCGCGTCCGCTCCAAGGGAGGTTGTCCCTAGCGCCGGTCATGTAGCCGCTCGGGCCGCCGGTGATGAGGGTGATGATCTCGCTGCAGTCGGCGGGCACGGCCCCGGTGGCGGGCGCTGGCGCGCCCGCGGGGCAGACGCGCACGTGGGCCGTGGTGAAGTTGGAGTTGGTGAATGTGGTGTCGTGGTCGACCTGGCCGGTGATGTTGATGCTGCCGGTGTCGTTGGGGTCGACCTGGAAGGTGGTCACGCGGGGGTTGCCGGTGGTGATGGGCGTGAACGCGTCGCCGGGCGGGAGCTCGGGCGTGGGCTTGGGGTTCCGGGCGGTCCGGCAGGTGTCCGTGCCGCCGGTTCCGTCGGTCATGCAGGCGGTGACGGTGTCGCCGCCCACGCCCATGGCCTTGCCCGTCAGGGTGACGGTGCCGGCGGCGTGGTGGTAGGCGGCCGTCAGGCCGGTGGGCTTGGCGACGGTGCTCCAGGTGGCCTTGAACGCGACGATGGTCTCGCCCTCGCCGCCCGCGGCCCCGTTGGCGGGGACGAACTGGACGCCGGGCTGGCGGGAGCCGCCGCCGGACTTCCAGCCGGTGAACGCGGCGCCGCCGGGCCCGGTGAGGGCGCCCGCGGGGTCGGGCAGGTCGATGTAGGCCCCGTGGTCGGCCGAGGTGACGAGGGCCTTCCTGTCGGGGATGTCGTTGCCGGTGCCGCCGCCCTTGGCGAACGTGGCGGTCACGTAGGGCAGGATGCCGGTCGTTGTCTTGGTGGCGGTGACGGTTTGGCCGGTGTCGGGGTTGGCGGCGGTGATGGTGGCGGTGACCGAGTACCGGGTGCCGGGCGCGGGGTCGACGAGGTCGGAGACGGGCCCGGCGAAGCTGCAGGTGTAGGCGGTGGCGTAGCAGGTGCCGGCCAGGGCGCCCACTGCGGAGGCGGCGCTCATCGACCAGCCCGCGGGCGCGCCGATGGGGTCCCTGACGTAGAGGGAATAGGATGGCGTGGCGCCGGGCCTGGCGGTTACGCTGGGCGCGTCGAAGCTGAGCGCGAGCGTGTCCCATTTGGCTTTGAGGGTGAGGGTGGTGTGCGCGCCTGTGGTCGTGCCGCCCCTGAGGTAGACCAGGTGCGTCGCGTTCGCGGGGTATGTGTTGCCGTCGGACGCGTTGGTCCATCCGCCGAGCCAGGAGTCGCCGGGGCCGGTCAGCCCGCTATGGCCGGGCAGGGCCAGGGTGGCGACGTTGGAGCTGCTGTTGCTGAGCTTGCCGTCGATGATGGCGCTGACCGGGCCGGGGGGCGTGCCGGTCCCGCCGTTGGCGGCGAAGGACACGGTCGCCCAGTCCAGCTGGCCCGTCAGGATGCGGGTCTTGGTGATCCGCTGGCCCGTGGCTGGGTTGGTGACCGTGGTGGTCCCCGTGACGGTGTAGGTGCTGCCGGGCGTCGGGTCGACGACCCGCCCGATGTCCCAGCCGTCCGGATAGTTCCCTATGGCCTGTTCAGGGTTTGTATAGTAGCTGCTCCCGGCCAGGTCGCCGCTGTTGAGGTCGCCGTTCGGCCGCCCGGTCGACAGGCTCTCCGAGACGGACAGGCCCGCGGCCTTGATGATGGGGTATTGGTTTGGATCGGTTCCGAGCGCAAGACCGACCTTGTTCGCGGGTTGTGAGTCGGTGCTGCCGAACGCGCTCGGCTTGGAGATGTCAGGCGCGGTGAGCGTCGACCATACGGCGGTGAGCGTCAGCGAGGTCTTCGCTCCCGACGTGTACCCCAGTGACTTGGAGATGGCGTCGTTGCTGCCGGGCGCGCGCGTGCTGACGGCGCCCGCCCAGCCGGACAGGTACGTGTCGCCGCCCGGCCCCGTCATCCCCTCCTGCTTCGGCATGGTCGGGTAGGCGGTGCCGTCGTCGGTGTTGATCAAGGCGTTGGTGGTGGGGGGCGGCGTGCCTGAGCCCGTGCCGCTGGTGAAGGAGACGGCCATGTAGGCCAACGTCCCGCTTTTGGTGCCCGTTGGGCTGGTGACGTCCAGATTCGTGTTGCTGTCATGGGTGGTGTATGTCATGTTTATCATGTACGACGAGCCGATCGACGACTCCAGGCTCGACGCCGGGAAATTGATGATCGTGCAGCTGCTGCTTCTGTAACCGATGGCGCAACTGGCGTGTCCGCCTATGCCCGTGGTCATGTTGATTGTGGTGTTGACTTCCCCGTGAACTGTGAAATTAACGTTTGGCGTGTAACTCATATAGGAGCGGACGTTTATGTCGCTGATCGTCGGTGTGGCCATCGCCTTCCACTGCGCGCTCAGCGTCATGGTCTTATGATCAAGATAGTTGAAAGTCAAAGTCGCGTCCAGGTCATAGGTGGTGCCGGTCGTGTTGTCCTTCCAGCCCGTGAGCAGGCCGTGGGGCGCATTCGCGGTGAAAGTGACTGAGGAAAGGCTGAAGGTGGCTCCCCCTTGGTCGGTTTTGATGGTGTATTGCTGAGGGGTGCTTATCGCGCCTCCATTCGGGTCGATGGTGATCGTCGAAGTGCAGGTGAGGACCTTGTCGACGTAGTAGCCGGCGCGGTCGCTGCCCGCCGCGCGCGTCGCGAGGGCCGAGGTGTCCCCGACCTCGCTGACGAGCTGGGAGTCGTCGGCGAAGCTGCTCATCTGCCTCCATGTGATTGTTGGGGACACCTTCGCGAATGCGTTGGTGTCAAGCTTTGTGTTCGGCCCCAGCCGCAACCTGCGCAACCCGGACGGCAGCATGTTCTCCACGGGCTTCTCTGTGCTGCTCGCCTGGTGAGTCGTGTCGAAGCTACTCAAATCCAGCGTCATCAGTTTGCTGCACCCTTCGAACATGCCACCGTAGTGTAGGTACGGTTCATTGAAGTACTGGACCTTAGCAGTGTTGAAGTGGGTGACGTCGAGGTTGGTGAGTCCGCTGCATCCTTCGAACATGCCACACATCCATATGACGTTGGTGGTGTTGAAGTGGGTGACGTCGAGGTTGGTGAGTCCGCTGCAGCCTTTGAACATGCCAGCCATGCTCACGACGTTGGTGGTGTTGAATCCGGATACGTCGAGGTTGGTGAGTCCGCTGCATCCTTCGAACATGCCAGTCATGTTCCCGTCTTTGGTGGTGTTGAATTTTGATACGTCGAGGTTGGTGAGTCCGCTGCAGCCGTAGAACATGTACAATGTGAGTATGACGTTGGTGGTGTTGAATTTTGATACGTCGAGGTTGGTGAGTCCGCTGCAGCCGTAGAACATGTATCCTGTTGATGTGACGTTGGTGGTGTTGAATTTTGATACGTCGAGGTTGGTGAGTCCGCTGCAGCCGTAGAACATACTACTCATATTTTCGACACTGCTGGTGTCCCATCCGTCGATCTGGAGGTTGGTGAGTTTGTTACAGCCGTAGAACATCTCTCCCATATTGTTGACATGGCTGGTGTTCCAGAAGCTCAGGTTGAGACTGGTGACTTTGCTAGGATATCCCTGCGTACCACCGTAGAACATCCTGGTCATGTTGGTGACGTTGCCGGTGTTCCACCCGCTGGTGTTGAGGCCAGTGATTGTACTGTTTTCGAACATGCTGGTCATGTTGGTGACGCTGTTGACACTGAGATTACTGAGATCCAGATTGGTATTTCCCAATTGTTCCGAAAACATCTTGGTCATGTTGGTGACGTTGCCGCTATTCCATCCGCTGATATTGAGGCTGGTGAACCCACAACCTTGGAACATGCTGGTCATGTTGGTGACGCTGTTGACGTTGAAGTTGCTGAGATCCAAGCTGGAAAAATAGGCGTAGCTGAACATGCCGGTCATGTTGCTGACATGGCTGGTGTCAAAGTTAGGGATGCTGAACGCACCACCTTGCCAACCAGTGTCAGAGAACATGTTGCTCATGTCTGAGATCCTGCTATTGTCCCAGTGAGCGATATTGACTGATTGAAGTTGTCTATCTTCAGAAAATAGGCTTATTCCTGCGTTGCCGGATAGCCGCAAGGTGCCACCTGTTACACTGGTGAGTTTTGAAAGGCTGGCGAACGCTCCATGCGTGCTATTAGTGGTTTTTAAGGTTAAATCACCGTCGATGCTGATGGAGGTAATTGAGTTTGCGTAATCCTTCCAAGGGGTGTCACCGCTATATGGGGCGCGAAAGTCGTAGTCAGGGCTTGTGCCGCCAGAAAGGTGGAGGGTGCAACCGTTGTCGACATACCAGGTAACTGTTGATGGATTGTCCCAAATCCATGGATCTGTTGGTGTGCAACTTGCTTGGGGCCCGACCTGCGCCTGACTCGGTGTCCTTGGTTCTGGCGAGGGATGTTCGCTGGCTGGTCTGACGATGTGCGAAGCTGTCGTTACGTCAGTGTTGACCGCTGGACGCGCTGTCTGTGTCGTCGGAGACGCGGAAAGGTGTTGGGTTGTTTCGGTGCGCCCTGCCGGTGCCACCGGAGACGGCCTGGCGGAGAGGGGCGGAGCCGCAGCGGCCACGCCGGATTTTGATTTCAGAAGTGTGGTGGGTTGCTTGCCATTTTTGCCGGGGTGCGTCGTCGCGACTTGGGCAGAGTCGGTATCAGGATTGGATTGCGCCTCTGGCCGCGCGCTGGGATTGGATGGCGTGGCAGGCGAGGATTTGGCGGCGGTTCCGGATTGTGGTTGTGGGTTGGACTGAGTGTCGGGCTTGGACGGCGAGCCGGGTTTGGATGGTGTTGAGGAATGGGCGACGGCGGATTCGGTGGGGTGGGCGGCGTTGGACGCATTCGTGTCGCGCCGCGAAGGTGCGGCCTGGCTGGAAGTGGGGGTGTTACCGGGTTGGGTTAACGGGTTTTGGTGACCGGCCTGCGGGGGGGGGTCGAAATCGTCATTGTTATGCACAACGTGAGCGCCACGATACTGTGGATAACTTCCATGGGAAACCAACCTTTTTCAATTACAAACACAGTTCCGCGATGTAATACATCGCGGAACGCAACCTGTGTCTTACGTTACCGTTTCCCCTGTCCAGTTTCAACCCGGCCGGCCACGGCCGTCCTGCTTCCCGGCCGGCGGCCATGAACGCCCGCTCCGGTGTGGCCGGGAGCTTTTCGAAACGTTTGCTGCCTTGTGCCGCTTGGTGTCCTGGATGGTTTGCCGGGAGGTTTCCGGCGTCGGGCCCGGTGTCCGGGAATCGGCTTTCCGGGCCCTCTCCCCCGGCGTGTCGCGTGCCCGGCCTCTCCGGCGGCTCGGTTTCCGGCAGGCCTGGGCGGGTGCCAGTTTGGTATGCGGGAACGCGCGGCTGTGCGATGCCAGGCAAGCAAATTCCGGGCGCGGATGGGTTGGCCTGCTTGCTGGCCGGGATGGTAGGTGGGGGTGGGCGCCGGCACGGGGTTGGTTTGGGTTTGGTTTCCGTGCCGGTGCCCGGTTGGTTCCCGCCCGGCCCATGGGTGCAGGCCGGGCGGGAAGTCTTTAGTGGCGCGCCGCCGGGCTGCGCCGGTGGCGGCCGGTGTGGCCCGGCAGCGCCGCGTGTAGGGTCACGTCTTATCTGGTGTGTCCCTGTCCTTGTTCGCGCCGCCGGTCGCGCAGCCTGGTGGCTGCGGCGAGCAGGAGGAGGGTGGCGCCCAGCGTAAGGGCAAGCAGGGTCGCCGTGCGGCGGGCCGTGCCGCCGGTCAGCGGCAGGGCGTGCAACGGGATGCCGCCGGGGATGGTGACGTCTTGGGTGGCGGTGGCCTTGGCGTAGCGGTGGGCTACGCCTCGCCAGGCACCGTCGTCGCCGACCGCGCTGGCGGACACCCGGTAGCGTCCGCCCAAGGGGATGCCCGCGCCGGGCAGGGTGAGCGTCCAACCGTGCCTGGTGGCGCCGTCGTAGGCGCCCGCCGTGTCCAGCGTGGGTGTCTGGGCCGTGCCGACGCTGGTGCCGGTTTGTCCGTTGAGGCCGGTGACGGTGGCTTCGACGGTCTCGTCGTTGGCCCATGGGGTGGCGCCGCCGGTCAGTGTGACGTCCTTGCTGGCCAGATCACGGCTGGTGGCGGTGTCAATGCTGGGCTGGTTGAGCGTGCGCCATACGGCGTGCAACGTGGCGTCGGTCTCTGTGGAACCGGTGTCGCCGGTGAGTTCGACGTCTCTTGCGGTGGGGCTGCCCATGCCCGTGTCGGGTGTGGTGGCGCCGCCGGTGAGGCTCCAGCCCAGGAACACGCCGTCCGTGGGCTCCATGCTTTCGGTGGGCCGGGCAAGGGTGATGACGGCGTGGTGGGGGCTTTGCGAATCGACGAGCCCCTTGGCGGCATCGGGTGCGGTGGCTGTGGCGCCACCGGGCATGTCGGGCGCGAACGTGGCCTTGAGCCAAGGCAGGGTGCCCTCAAGGGTGGCGCCGTCGCTGTTGGCCCCGTCGCTGATCTGGATGGCGGTGAAGTGGTGCTGGCCACCGATGCCGTACCTGCCGGTGTAGTCGCTGGCGTTGAACGTCACGCTCCAATCCCATGAGGCCGCAGGCTGCTGAACCCTGTAGGGGTAGTTGCCGTAGACCTTGAGGGGTGTGGTTATCGATCTGCTCATGATGTTGTAGCTGAAAGCCCAAATGTCATAGAGGCCAGGGCCCGCTGTGAAATCAGTATCCAGCGTGGTGACGTTTTTATCCTGTGGAGTGGGTGATACACGGCCATTCCATGGGGCGTTCGTTGCCGGGCCCATGCCTATCGTCGTATTTCTCACATAATTCGTGATTAAGGTGCAACCCGCAGGGGAGGGAGCCGCGCTGGTGGGGGCTGGTGTGTCATGTGGGCAAACGAGCGTTCTTTCCTGAATGAAGGTGCCGCCGGCGATATCGACGGTTCCGCCGATGGTTATTTTGCCTGGGTCGGTCGGGTCGATGTCGAATCTTTCCACACGCGGGTTGGTGCCTGCGGGGAGTGTGGCGGGTGCTATCGCCGGCCTTGGATTGGTGGCGGTCTTGCAGATGTCGTCGCCTCCGGATCCGCCCGTCATGCATGCCTTTACCGTGTCGTCGCCGGTGCCCATGGCGGTGCCTTTGAGGGTCACTTGTCCAGCGTGGTAGCTGGCCGTCATGCCCGAAGGCACCGCGATGGTGCGCCAGGTCGCGTCGAGGGTCACTGCGGTCACGCCGTCGTTGGTGGTGCCTGCGCTGGCGGGAATGTAGGCGTGGCCGGAGGGCCAGGTCGCGTTCGCGGCCGTGGAGTGCCAGCCGCCGAACGACGCGCCTGCCGGGCCGGACATGCCGGTGCCGTTGGGCAGGTCGGGGGCCGCCGCGTGCGTGCTCGAGTCGGCCAGCACGTTTATGGTGGCCGGGGCCGTGCCCGAGCCGCCTGTGCCGGTCGTGAACGAGATGGCCATGTAAGGCAAGGTGCCCGTGGCCGGCGCGCTGTGTACGATGCCGATCACCAGGTTGTTCTGTCGGACCGTTGTGGTGGCTGTCAGCGAATACGGCACCCCCGGTGTCGCGTTGATCAGCCCTGACACTGGTCCGCGGTAGGAGCAAGTCGAACCGCAACCGTAATCATAGGAGAGCCCGGTGTCGGATGCCAGCGATGTTGCGCTGGATCTTGGGTTGGTGTGTGGAGCGCCAGGATTACTGGCGGAGACATTGAGGGTTGTGTCGCTGCCGGCTGAAACGCTTGATAACACGAGGTCGATGGTGGGCACACTGAGCGCGGCCCATTGCGCGGTCAGTGTCAGCGAGGTGCGGCCGTCGCTGTCCGTCGTGCCTCGTGACACGTCGATGGTCGGGGTATCGCCCGGGTTCCACGTATCGGTGCCTTCCTTCCACCCGGCGAGGTAGGAGTTGCCAGGCGCGGTCATGCCGCCGAGTCCCGGCAAGCCGGCACGCAACTGGGCCTTCTGGCTGTTCGTGTCGACGGGCGCGGTCACCGTGTCGGCGGAGCCGGTGCCGCCGTTGGGCGCGAACGACACGGCCATGTACGGCACCGTCCCCGTCAGGATGGCGGTCTTGGTGGCTCGTTCGCCGGTGTCGGGGTCGTTTGCGGTCACTGACGCGTTAATTGAGTAAGCGTATGTCGAGTCCTGGCTGAGATCTATGAGCTTGTCCAGGTCCCATCTGGCTTGGCAGGTGTTGTAATCCATCGTGCTTGTGTTGGTGACTGTGCATTCCACGCTGCCGCCGCTTCGGCTGGTGTCGAATTTCACCGTGCTTGATCCGGCCGGCAGGTGCGAGGCGCTGATTCTTATGTTGACAACTGGCGTCTGGCCTGGCGTCACGGACACATTGATGGAATCGAGGCTCGGGGGCGCGAGAGCGTCCCAATCCGCCGTAAGCGAGATTACGGTTTCCGCGCCCGTTGTCGTGCCATCTGACTTGAGCAACAACGAGCGCGCGCCTCCCTGATGCACCAGACCTGTTTTGATGTTCTTCCACCCATGGAATGACCGGCCGGCCGGGGGTATCATGCCCGATTGGCCCGGCATGGTCAGTGTCGCAGAGCCATTTGTGGTGGAGGTGTCAAGCAGTCTTTGCATTTTTCCGGGCGCGACTCCTGTCCCCGTGCCCTTGTCAAAATTAACGGTGACATAGTCCAGCACGCCGCTTTTCGTCGTGGTCTTGGTGATGGGCCGCCCGGTGTCGGGGTTCGTGGCCCTGCTGGTCGCGGTGATCGTGTACGTGTCGCCGTATTCCGTCTGGAAATCCGAGGCGGGAACGGCACTGGCCGTGCAAGTACTGTCGGTGCAGGTGGCCGACGACCAACCCATTGACGTGGACGCCGTGTTCGTCCAGCCGGCTGGAGTCAGATTGTCGCCGAACTTGAATCCAACTGTTTGGGTAGAACCATCGACTGACAGGTCGGTGATTTTCGGCGCTTCCATGGTTCTCCAGTGGGCGGTGATGGTGACGGTCGTGTGGCCGCCGGCATCCGTGTAGCCGTGGGAGGCCTCCACATAGAAGACGCCGCTGCCGTTGCCGGTGATTTGGGTGTTGTCGGAATAGGCCCATTCACCGAACCAGGTGTCGTCCGGCACGGACAAGCTTCCGCGCCGCGGCAGGGTCACTGTCGTCTTGCCGTAGCCGTCAACGAGCCCGGTGAGGTCGTTGGGTGTTGTGCCGCTTGGGTGGGTGCCGTCGGCGAGGGTGCCGGCGGCGAATTTGACGGTCATCCATGGCAGGGTGCCGGTGCGGGGGTCGGATGAGGCAGAGACCTGTTTGCCGGTTTTGGGGTCGGTGCCGGTGGTGGTGGCCGTCACGGAGTATGTCGCCCCCGGTGTTGGTTCGAGGGAGGCGACGTCGTCCCAGCTTATCATGCATGTGGAGCCGTTCGTGTTGATGGCGTTGCAGTTGCCGGTGCCGCCGCGGCCGGTGCGCGCGCTGGTCTGCGACCCGGCCGGCGCCGCCGCGTTGATGCCCACGTTGAGCGACACGGCTGACCCGTTTCGGTACGCTGCGCCTACCGATGGCGCGAATGGTTTCCATTGGGCGGTGAGTTTGTAGTAGGTGTATTTGCCTTGCGGCATGGTGAAGGTGTTGTTGGTGTCGGTGTAGGTGGTGCCGTTCTGGTCTTTCCATCCGGTGAACAGGCAGCCTGGCTTGTTGGTGAGGATGCTGGCCGGCACGCCTACGGTTTGCTCGGTGAGCTTGTTGTCGCGGGTGTAGGAGGCGGGGCTTGCGCTGCCGCCGGCGGGGTCGATGTCGACGGTGGACTCCACGTGGACCAGTGAGTCGTCCACGTAGTAGCCGGCGGAGTTCGTGTTCCACAGGAGGTGCCTCAGGTTGCCTGTGGTGCCGATTTGGCCGAGGTAGTCGATGTGGTCACCCAAGCCGCTTGTCCGGTCCCACGTAGTATCTTTACCTTCTAAAGTACTAAGCGGATCACTTTCGAGCTCGCCGGGGCCGCCCCTCTCGGAGCCGCCGATAGCCAGCTTTCGTAGCGAGGCGGGGAACGTCACATTGTAGCGTGCAAAAGTAGTGGCTAGGTTTGAGCTGTACATGTCAAGTGAGACAAGACTATTGCAACCGTCTAGAAGGCCCAGTCCTATGCCTTTGAAATTGTGTAGGTTCAGTGTGGTGAGGCTGCTGCAATAATAGAACATTGAATATGCTTGGCCCCAGCCTGTGAAATTGTGTAGGTCCAGTGTGGTGAGGCTGCTGCAGTTGTCAAACATGTAGCCCAAGGATGTGGCGCCGCCTGCGTCCCAGTTGGACAGGTCGGCGGTCGCCAGACTCGTGTCGCTAGAGAACATGCCGAAGGTCGCGTTGTCCTTGAGGTGGACGGGGGCGCCGGGGGTGACGGAGCGCAGGGACGTCATACCACTGAACATGCCGGAGTGATTATAGCCGTTGTCGTAGTGGCCGTTCAGGGTGAGGTCGCCGTCGATGTGGATGGTGGTGACGGTGGTCTTCAGCGAGTTCCAGGGCATGGCGCTGCCGTCGCCGGTGTGGGTGCCGCCGGAGAGGTGGAGGGTGCAGGTGGCGTCGATGTTCCAGGTGACGTTACTGGTGCCCAATGCGGCGGGCGTGGTGGCCGGGCACGTGTCCTGCGGGCCCGCTTCCGGCTCGTCCTGCGCCTGCGGCGTGCCGGCCTGCGCGCCGTCGTGGTCGGCGGCCGCGCGCGTCATTCCCGTGGCCCCGGTTGTATTCGTGCCTGTTGCTGTGTTCCTGTGTCGCGCCCGTTTGCTGGGGGCGGCGCTTGTGGCCGTTGGCCACTGGCCGACGCCGCTGGTGCCGGTGGGTTCCTGCGCGGCCGTGTCCCGTGTTTGCGGCCGTCCGGCCGTTTCGCCGGCGTCCGGGTCTGCCTGTGGGTCGGGCGTCGGCTCGGTGGTGGTGAGTGCCGTGTCATTGGTCTTGGCCAGTACGGGGCTCTGGGTCGTGGGCAGCGTGGCCGCCTGGATACGCAATGACGGTATGGCTTCATCATTGGATGTGTCGTCGGATTGCGCGGCGGGCGACGGCGCGACGGATTGGGTTGTCGGGGACGCGGACGGGTGACCGTTGGTCTTGCCGGTTTTGCTGGGTTGTGCTTTCGCGCTCGGGGACGGCGTTGTCTGGGAATGCGCGGCGTCTGGCGCGGATGGCGCGTTGGGGTGGACGGCGCCGGGCTTGGATGACGCGTCTGATTTGGATGGTGTGTTGGAATGGGCGACGGCGGACTTGGTGGGATGCGCGGCCGTGGACGCGTCGGTGTCGCGCCGCGACGGTGCGGCCTGGCTGGAAGTGGAGGTGCTACCGGGTTGGCTTAACGAATTGTGGTGACCGGCCTGCGGGGGGGGGTCGAAATCGTCATTGTTATGCACAACGCGAGCGCCACGAGACTGTGGATAACTTCCATGAGTGGACCAACCTTTTTCAACAAACGTAATTCCGCGATGTATTACATCGCGGAACGCAACCTGTGTCTTACGTTACCGGTTTTCCTGTCCGGTTTCAACCCGGCTGGCCACGGCCGTCGTGCTTCCCGACCGGCGGCCGTGAATATCCGCGCCTGCGGGGCGGGATCCTCTTGAAACGTTTGCCGCCGCGGATTGCCTTGCGTTCCAACGGGTGCGTGGGAAGGTCTTGACGCCCTCCTGGAGCCTGTGGGCCGGTCGTTCAAGAGCCGGATTACCGGGCACCTTCTCCGGCGTGTCGCGTGGCGGCGCATGGTCGGCCACGCGCTGGCTGGTTGGCCCGCCCGGCTGTATTCCCCCGTCGTCGCGGGCGTGTCCGTCGCCACGCGGTCCAGTCGTCACGAGACGAACAGCGCCTCATCCGTCATCGTCGCGAACGTCCGTGCCCCGCGGACCAGCCGCGACGAAGCGAATGCCGTTTCATCGGTCACTGCCGGTACAGGTCGTCGGTCGAGAGGAACAGCGGGCTGGGACCGTCTTCCGCGATTCTCCCGCGGATGGTCTCGGCGACTGGTCTCTTGCTGAACAGCGCCAGACGTGTCCGCGCCGCCGTGAACCCGGGCACCAGGCCGACCCGGCCCTCCAGCTTGCCGATCGCCTCTGTCACGTTGAAGGTGTTGCGCCATTTGCATTCGCCGATAAGGAGCTGTCCGTCCCCGTTCGCCGCGACCACGTCGATGTCGGTCTGCTCGTGCGCCGCGGGGTTGTTGCCCCACCATTTGCCGAACCGCGTCACGGGGAAGGGCAGGTCGCCGGCGCGGCTGCGTCTCGCCACCCACTGCAGGCAGACGCTTTCGAACCGCTGGCCCACGTACGTTGAGAACGCCTCGCCGGCCAGTGTCTCTTCGGCTGTTTCCGGGCCTTTCCCGTTTTCGATCACGTCCACGTTCGTGCCCACGAACCGGAACCAGAAGGCGAAGAACGGGTCGGCGATGACGTACATGCCCTTATGGGATTTCTGCGGGTTGTCGCCGAACGGGAGGTTGCGTTTCACCAGCCCCAGATCGGCGAGCACGTTGAGGTATCTGGCGACGTTGGAGGCGTCGACACCCGCGTGCTCGGCGATGCGTTTCGGCGTGGAGCTGCCGTTCGCGATGGCCTGCAGCACCGAAAAATACGAGGCCGGCTCGCGTGTCTCCTCGCGCAGGAGCATGGTCGGCTCCTCATAAAGCAATCCGGCCTTGCGGAACATCAGGTCGGTCACGTTGCGTTTGAACCCCCGTGAAGGCCGCAACCGCGCCAGATAATATGGTGTCCCGCCGAATGTCGCGTAATACCTCACCCGTTCCTCGTTCGAGACGTCCGGCAGGAACTTCGCGGCGTCGTAGTAATCGAACGGCTCAAGACGGATCTGCCCGGTCCTTCTTCCGTACAGCGGGCTTTTGCCGCCGAGGACCTCGCTTTCCATGAAGCCCTGATTGCTGCCGGAAAGGATCATCATGACCTCGCTCTGTTTGAAGCCGTGGTCGATGGCGTTCTGCAGGACCGAGGGCAGCGTCGGATCGGCCTGCGCCGCGTACGGGAATTCGTCGAAGACGAATACGAAGTGCCCTTTTCCGTTTTCCTGGCTGGTCTTGGTCATCCGGACGAAAAAATCGAGCGCGCCGCGCCAGTCGGTGAACGCCGGCAGTTCCGGAATGCCGAAGAAGCGGAACATCTGCCTCGAGAAGACCTCAAGGTTCAGCTTGGTGCTTTTCTGCGAGGCCGTGAAATAGAAGGTCCACTTATCTTTGGAGAACTCGTCGATGAGGGAGGTCTTGCCGACGCGGCGGCGGCCGTAGATCACCATCATCTCGTACCGGCCGCTTTCGTACATGTCCTCCAGGGCTTCCAGCTCTTCCTCGCGTCCGACGAACATCGGGCCTCCCTTCGTTCGCGCTTTGGGGATCGGTATCGCCAACCAAGGCGCCTCCGTAAACGTATCCTTTTATATCGATCATAACAACTTCGGTATACAGAACTTCGGTACATAGAAGTTCGGTATACCGAAGTTCATAATCACGCCTTCGTCATGGCCCCCGTTGACGGCGGTCACGATGCCTTCCTGAGCCAGTGGTTGCTTACGGGCACGTTTGGAATGAATGGAGGTCGTATGGTTTTATATCTTGCGTGCGGTTGCGGGGATGGTTGTTCTGCGGTTGTTCACTGTGAATTTGCGCAAGTGGCCAAGAGTAGTTTGCATAAGTAACCAAGCAAATCGGATAAGTAACCCGGTATTTTGCACAAGTAACCAGTCAGATTGCATAAGTAACCCGGTATTTTGCACAAGTAACCAAGTAGATTGCATAAGTAACCCGGTATTTTGCACAAGTAACCAAGTAGATTGCATAAGTAACTCAGTATTTTGCATAAGTTGCGAAGTAGTTGCCGAGTAGATTGCCAAGCTTCATGAAACCATCACATTATATCGGCGGAGGATGGTGGCGTGGGGATTGAAGGTGACGCACTTGGTAGGCAGGCTGGGTGGTGGGGCCCGTTGATGTTTTGTCGTTTATCTGTGTGGTGGGTCTCGGTGTTGGTGGGTTGGGTGTTGGTGTGGTGGCGCGGGAGAAAAGGTAGGTGGGCGCCGGCACGGGGTTGGTTTTGGGTTTGGTTTCCGTGCCGGCGCCCGGTTGGTTCCCGCCCGGCCCATGGGTGTGGGCCGGGCGGGAAGTCTTTAGTGGCGCGCCGTCCGGCTGCGCCGGCGGTTCGCGCTGGTGGCCGGTGGCGATGTGGCCGATGGACTCGCGGGGCAGCTATGACTCGCCGGCGTGGTTCCGGCCTTGCCGCCGTGCGTTCGCGTCGTTGGCGCCGCGGGTGGGGTCACGCCTCATCTGGCTGGGCTTGGCTGCGTTGGCGCGCCGTGGGTTGTTCCCCATCGGGGAAGGCCTTGCTGACATCGTGGAACCACATCTCATCTGGAGGAGCCTTGGCTTTGCTCGCGTCTTTTGTCGCGGAGCTTGGTGGTTGCGGCGAGGGTGAGGAGGGTGGCGCCGAGGAGGAGTGCGAGGAGGGCGGCCAATCGTCTGGCGGGTCCGCCGGTGAGTGGCAGGGCGTGGAGGATGATGCCGCCGGCGGGGATGGTGACGTCCCGGGTGCTGGTGGCCTTGGCGTAGCGGTGGCTGGCGCCGTGCCAGGCGCCGTCGTCGCCGACCGCGCTGGCGGTGATCCGGTAGCGGCCGCCCTGGGGTATGCCCGCGCCGGGCAGGGTCAGGGTCCACGCGTGCCTGGTGGCGCCGTCGTAGGCGCCCGCCGTGTCCAGGGTGGGTGTCTGTGTGGTGCCGACGGCGCTGCCGGTCTGGCCGTCCAATCCTGTGGCGGTGGCCTCAATGGTCTCGTCGTTGGTCCATGGGGTGGCGGCGCCGGTGATGGTGACGTCCTTGGTGGCGTGGTCGCGGCTGGCGGTGGCGTCGACGCTGGGCTGGTTGAGTGTGCGCCATACGGCGTGCAGGGTGGTGTCGGCCTCGGGGGATCCCGCGGGCGCGCTGAGGGTGACGGTGCGGTTGGAGGGGTCGCCCATGCCGGTGTCGGGCGTGGTGGCGCCCGGGGTGGCGGACCATCCGAGGAACACGCTGTCGGTGGGCTCCATGCTGTCGGTGGGCCTGGCGAGGGTGAGGTCGCTGGGCCGTGACGCCTGGGTGGTGTCGACGAGGCTTGTGCCGGGGTCGGGCGCGGTGGCGCTCGTGCCGCCGGGCATGTCGGGCTGGTAGGTGGTCTTGAGCCAGGGGAGGGTGCCTTGCAGGTCCTGGCTGCCGCCGTCGGCGCCCTGGCTGGTCTGGCGGGCGGTGAAGTGGTGCTGCCCGTCGGCGCCGTACCGGCTGGTGTACTGGCTGGCGGGGAAGGTGACGCTCCAGTCCCAGCTGACTGTGGTGGGGGCGGCCGGCGGGGTGGCGGTGTAGTGGTAGCGGCTGTAGATTTTCACTGGCGTGCCCATCCGGCGGACGGTGGTGGTGCTCGCCCCGAAGGAGGCGTAGGCCCAGATGTCGTAGTAGCCGTCGCCGCCTTTGAAGCTGGCGTCGTTGGTGGTGTGGTCCTGGTCCCTGGGCCCGGGTTGGTAGCGCCCGTGCCAGGGGCTGTTGTCGTTGGCCATGGTCATGTAGCCGTTGTTGACGTTGGCCACGATCTCGCTGCAGTCGGCGGGCACGTCCCCGGTGGCGGGCGCGGGGGTGCCGGCGGGGCAGATGCGTACGTGGGCCGTGGTCATGAGGGGGGTGGGGAAGGTGGTGTCGCGGTCGATGTGGCCGGTGATGCTGATGCTGCCCACGTCGGTGGGGTCGACCTGGAACGTCTCGACGCGCGGGTTGCCGGCGGTGACGGGTGTGAACTGGCTGCCGGGCGCGGGCTCGGGCGCGGTCCTCGGGTTGGGGGCGCTGGTTTGGCAGGTGTCGGTCTCGCCGGCGCCGTCGGTCATGCAGGCGGTGACGGTGTCGCCGCCCACGCCCATCGCCTTGCCCGTGAGGGTCACGGTGTTCCCGTTGTGGTGGTAGGCGGCGGTGAGGTTGGTGGGTTTGGCGACGGTGCTCCAGGTGGCCGTCAGGGTGACCACGGTCTCGCCGGTGCCGCCCGGTGTGCCGGCCGTCTGGGGGATGGCCTGCGCGGGGGCGGGCTGCCAGGTGCGGCCGCCGGCCTGCCAGCCGGTGAACGCGGCCCCGCTGGGGCCGGTCAGGCCGGTCGGGTCGGCGATGTCGAGGTAGGCCTTGCTGCTGCTGGTGTTGTCGATGAGGGCCTTGGCGTCCGCGGGGGTGCTGCCGGTGCCGCCGCCCTTGGCGTAGCGCAGGGTGAGGTAGGGCAGGACGCTGTTCTTGGTCGTGGTGGCGGTGAGGGTCTCGGAGGGGTCGTCGGGGTTGGGCGCGGTGACGGTGGCGGTGACCGCGTAGGCGCTGCCGGGCGCCGGGCTGGTCAAATCGGAGACCGGGCGGAAGGAGCTGGTGTTGCAGGGGCTGCCGCTGGCACAGGAGAACAGGGTGGTGCCGGTGGTGGCGGAGGCCACGCTCATCGACCAGCCCGAGGGCGCGTTCCCGCCCGGGGAGGCGTACATCCTGTAGGTCGGCGCGGCGCCCGCGGGCGCCTGCACGGTGGGGTCGTTGAGTGTCGGGTTGGCCATGGTGTTCCACTTGGCGGTCAGGGCGAGCGTGTAGTGGGCGCCGCCGTCCAGGCTCGTGGCCTCCGAAGCGGGGAGGTTCTGCGCCCCGGGCTGGTAGGTGGTGGACGGGCCGGCCCACCCGCCGAGCCAGGAGGCGCCGTTCGGCGGGCGCATCGTCCCGCGGGCGGGCAGGGTCAGCCAGGCCGTCCGGAAGGAGGTGTCGAGCAGGGCGTCGGCGGTGGGGTCCGGCGCGGCCGATCCCGTGCCGGCGTCGAAGGAGGCCTTCATCGAGGCGAGGGTGCCGGTCGTGTCGCCGGTTTTGGCGATCCGCTGGCCGGTGGCGGGGTTGGTGGCCGTGGCGGTGACGGCCACGTCGTATTGGTAGCGGTTGGCGCCGGTCAGGCTCGTGAGCCGTTCGGCGGGCCAGCCGTTGGTTTGGCAGTATTGCGTGGCCCGGCTGATGGTGCAGGAGCCGGTGCCGGAGGGCTGGTGGGTGTCGATGGAGTAGGAGACGGTGAACCCGTCGGTGAACAGGGTCGAGAGCTCCGCCGCGGCTGTGCCGGTGTAGAGCAGGTCGACGGTGGGAGCGTCGCCGTTTCGGGCGTGCACGCTCACGCTGCTCAGCGTGCCGGCCTTGAGGGCGGTCCATTGGGCCGCCATCGTCTTCGCGTACTGCCCGTTGCCCATGTAGGATCCATCGCCTTGGGTGAACACGTCCGTTTCGCCCGGCGCGTAGTACTGGTTGTACCAGGAGGAGAGGTAGCTGCCGGCCGGCCCGATCAGCCCCTCCTGCCCGGGCAGGGTGATCCTCGCGAGTCGGGTGCGTTTGTCGATGAGGGCGCTCCTGCTGGCTGGCGGCGTGCCCGACCCCTGGGGGCCCGCGGTGAAGATGAGGGTCACGTAGGGCAGGTAGCCGTACGCGTCGGCGGTGGGCCCGGAGACGGTGCTGGCGGTGTACCTGTCGGTGGCCTTGACGACCGCCTGGATGTGGTAGCGGGTGCCGGGCGCCGGGTCGGCGAGGCTGGACAGGGGCATGGACACCGTGCAGGATGTCGGGTCGGCGCAGCGGCCGCTGCCGCCGGCGCCCGTGGTGGCCTCGAGCCAGCTGTCGCCCGTGTCCGCCGGCCGCGCCGGGACGCTGGCCGCGAACCCGGCCGTCCACGAGCTCCCGTTCAGGGACGCGTCCGCCTGCCCCACCGTCGGCGTCGCGATCGACGCCGGCTTCCATCTGGCCTTGAGGGTGTGGGTCGCGTGGGTGTGCTGGTTGAACGGCCACTGGAACGACGGGGCCGCGGGGGACTGGGCGCCGTCGAAGGCCCACCCGTCGAAGAGCATGCCGGCGGGGTTGGTCAGGATCGAGGCCGGCACCGTCACGTCGAACGTCCCGGACGCCGGGGGCGCCGGGTGGGTGTCGACCGTGTAGACGGGCACGCTGGTCGTGCCCCCGTTCGGGTCGATGACGATCTTGTCCAGGTTATGGACATACGGGTCGGCCATGTAGAAGCCCGACGGGTCCGACGAATCCAACTGGTCCTGGAAGTCCTCGGCCCCGGAGTACTGGCCCAGGCAGTCCGTGTCCGTGTCGTTTAAGTCGCTGGTCTTATACCACTTCGTCCCGGCCGCTATGTTGTTGGTCTTGTGAGGGGGCAGGATGGTCTTGGGGCCCAGGGCCAGCATACGCACCGTGGATGGTATTTCGTAGCCTTCCCCTATCCCATCGGCGATTAGCGTGCCGCACAACTCATTTTTATGGGCTTGGCAGAGGGTGTCGATGCCGCGCATATCCAAAGCGACCAGCGGGGGGTCTGACTCTGGAAGCTTTATCCTGCACACGTACCAGCATGTGAACAAGTCGATCAGCCCTTCTTCGTTCCAATTGCTGATGTTGATCCTGGTGAGCCGGGTGCACGCGTTGAACATCTGGTTAGTTACTAAGGGCCTCCAGGTTGAGAGGTCCAAGGAGGTCAGCCCGCTGCACCCCTCGAACATTCCCATCATATCGGCGGTGATCGAGGGGAAAAGTTTCAGCCCTTCGGTTGTCAGGCTGCTGCATCTCTCGAACATGTAGCTGGCATCCGTGAGTTGGCTGGTGTCCCAGTTGGACAGGTCGGCGGTCGCCAGGCTCGTGTCCCCCCAGAACATGCTGATAGCTGCCCTCTTTTTGAGGTGGACGGTGGCGCCGGTGGCGACGGAGCGCAGGGACGTCATGCCTTTGAAAATGTTTGGGTCGCGGTTGTCGCCGCCGTCTAGGGTGAGGTCGCCGTCGATGTGGATGGAGGTGACGGTGGTCTTCAGCGAGTCCCAAGGGATGTTTACGTCGTAATCGATGGTGTGGGTGCCGCCGGAGAGGTGGAGGGTGCAGGAGCTGTCGACGTACCAGGTGACGTTGCTGGTGTCCCATGCGGCGGGCGTGGTGGCCGGGCACGTGTCCTGCGGGCCCGCCTCCGGCTCGTCTTGCGCCTGTGGCGTGCCGGCTGGCGCGCCGTCGTGGTCGGCGGCCGTGCGCACCGCCCCCGCGGCCGTGTCTGCGTTGCCCGCGTTCTTGCGCCGCGCCCGCCTGTCCGCGGCAACGCCTGCGACCGCTGGTTGGCGGCCGGCGCCGCGCGCGTTGGCGGGTTTTTGCGGGGTCGTGCCTTGTGTCTGCGGCTGTCCGGTTTCGTCATCCGGATTTGCCAATGGGCCGGTCGTTGTCTTGTTCGGGGCGAGCGCTCCGGCGTCGGTTCTGGCGTGTACGGGGCTGTCGGCCATGGGCAGCGTGGCCGCCTGGACGCGTGGTGATGGTGTGGCCCAGGCGGCGGATGTGTCGTCGGGTTGCGCGGCGGGCGCGGCTTCTGCTTGTGCTTGCGGGTTGTCCTGGGCGTCTTGTTTGGATGGTGTGTCTGGCTTGGACGGGGTGTCGGAATGGGCGACAGCGGATTCGGTGGCGTGGGCGGCGTTGGACGCATTCGTGTCGCGCCGCGAAGGTGCGGCCTGGCTGGAAGTGGGTGTGTTACCGGGTTGGTTTAGCGGGTTTGGGTGACCAACCTGCGGGGGGGGGTCGAAATCGTCATTGTTATGCACAACGCGAGCGCCACGATACTGTGGATAACTTCCATGGGAAACCAACCTTTTTCAATTACAAACACGGTTCCACGATGTAATACATCGCGGAACGCAACCTGTGTCTTACGTTACCGGTTTCCCCGCCGGGTTTCAACCCAGCCGGCCGCGGGCGGTTCGCGCGCCGGCCGTTTGCTTCGGGCGCCCGCGCCGGCGGGGGCGGGAGCTTTTCGAAACGTTTGCCGCCGCGGATTGCCTTGCGTTCCAACGGGTGCGTCGGAAGGTCTTGATATCCTCCCGGAGCCTGCGGGCCGGTCGTTCAAGAGGCGGGTTCCCGGGCCTCTCCTCGGCGTGTCGCGCGTCCGGCCTCGGCTTCGGCCTCTCCGGCGGGCGGACACCGTCCCGCGTGGGCCCGATGCGCCGGTTGGCCCAGCATGCCCTAGAATTTTCTGAGGCTGGCTCGGTCTGAGGTGTCGGCTATCTTTTCTTTACCTGAGATCGTCAACCCCATTTTTTCCAGCTGCGAGGCCGCGATCTGAGGGTTGTCGCGAATCATGGCCCGCAGCTGCAGCTCCCGGTAGGACGCCCTTCCTTCGTCGATGGCGGACTGCCAGCCTGGTTGGGTGGCGATGCCGAACTCATAGACCAGCATTTGCAGCACGTCTTCGAGGCAAGGGCGGAACTTGCTGCCGCCGACGGGGAAATGCAGGGAAGAGAAGGTGGGGAAGAAACCTTCTTTCAGGAACTTTCGTCTTCGCTCCCTGCCTCTGTTTTTGATGCCGCAGGCGAGCATGACCCTCACCGCGTCATCGTTGCTGGCATGCACGTTGATGTGCGCGGAGGGAATGTCTCCAGACGGATCGCGTAGGTAATCGTAATGGAAAATCGGGGTATGGCTCCTAAAGGTGCTGATGGTGATACTTGAATCATCCACCTGCAAAGGGGCGTCTAAAGCCGGGCAGGAGCAACGGTAGTTATATTGCAATATAAGGATGGCGCTGTGTTCCTGTTGGTCGTTTTCTGCGTAAAGCTCGATGCCGTTTTCGTCGATGTTGGTGATGACGCAACGTGAACTGCCGCGAACGCTTTCGAGCTTTGTGTATGCGGTGCCGCCGGGCTCTGAGGGATTCTGCTCGATGACGTGATGGAGCACATGTTCGATGCGTTTCGCGAATTCGGATGTTTCTTTGAGGCTTTTCCGCCTTAGTTTTTCATCGGTGTCGTCTTTGTCAGCCATTGGTGATTTGGCCTGCAAGGTAATCAAGGTTGTTGAGGTCTTTCAAGGCGTTGCGCTCGTCAAAAGACAGGCCGGTGAAGTTCCGCTGCCTGATGAGCTTGTCGCGGCTGCCGTATTTGGCGATGATCTTTTCACGGCGGCGGGCGACGTCGGCCTGGCTGAGCGTGACGATTTCGAGCTCTGGCTTCCGCGGAGCCTTTGCGATGGTGACCATGCGTCCTCCTTGGGCCGTTCAGTTGCCGGGTTGGCGTTTGGCAACTGAGCAAAACGTTGACTTACCGATAAGGTTAGCATACGTTCGCCGGCAGGTATGGTTGGTGATTTGGCCTGTCGTTGAATCGTCCGCGCGTGGCCGGTTCGACGGGCGATGATCCGCGAAGCGATTGGTAAACAGACTTTTTGCGATCGGTCAACGTGTGTACGCGACCGAAAAGACTGTGTACGGGCGGTTGGTGGGGTGGGTGCCGGCACGGGGTTGGTTTGGGTTTGGTTTCCGTGCCGGCACCCGGTTGGTTCCCGCCTGGCCCATGGGTGGGGGCTGGGCGGGAAGTGTTTAGTGGCGTGGCGCCGGGCTGTGCCGGTGGTTTGCGCCGGTGGCGGCCGATGTGGCTGCTAGCCCCGCGGGCGGCTATGGCTTGCCTGCGGGGCTCGTTCGCGCCGGTGGCGCCGCGTGTGGGGTCACGCCTCGCTTGGAGGCGCTTTGGCCTTGTGGCGCCGCCGTGGGTATGGCCGAGTCTCGTTTTGAGAGGGGTGGCCTTGGCCGTGCGGAGCCGTGGGTGCGTCACGTCTCATCGGGTGCATCCCTGTCCTTGTGGTTGTTCGCGTCTCTTGTCGCGGAGCCGGGTGGCTGCGGCGAGCAGGAGGAGGGTGGCGCCGAGGAGGAGGGCGAGGAGGGTGGCGAGGCGCCGGGCCGGCCCTCCGGTCAGCGGCAGGGCGCGCAGGATGGTGGCGCCGGCGGGGATGGTGACGTCCCGGGTGGTGGTGGCTTTGGCGTAGCGGTGGGCGGCGCCCCGCCAGGCGCCGTCGTCGCCGACCGCGCTGGCGGACACCCGGTAGCGGCCGCCTTGGGGTATGCCGGTGCCGGGCAGGGTGAGCGTCCAGCCGTGGCGTGTGCTGCCGTCGTAGGCGCCCGCCGTGTCCAGGGTGGGCGCCTGCGGGGTGCCGACGCTGGTGCCGGTCTGGCCGTCCAATCCTGTGGCGGTGGCCTCGACGGTCTCGTCGCTGGTCCATGGGGTGGCGTTTCCGGTGAGCGTGACGTCCTTGCTGACTGGGTCGCGGCTGGTGGTGGCGTCGACAGCGGGCTGGTTGAGTGTGCGCCATACGGCGTGCAGGGTCGTGTCGGCCTCGGGGGATCCGGCCGGCGCGCTCAGGGTGACGGTTCTGTTGGAGGGGTCGCCCATGCCGGTGTCGGGCGTGGTGGCGCCCGCGGTGGCGGACCATCCGAGGAACACCGCGTCCGGGGGCTCCATGCTGTCGGTGGGCCTGGCGAGGGTCAGGTCGCTGGGCCGTGATGTGTCGGATGTGTCGACGAGGCTTGCGCCGGGGTCGGGCGCGGTGGCGCTCGTCCCGCCGGGCATGTCGGGCTGGTAGGTGGTCTTGAGCCAAGGGAGGACGCCCTGGAGGTCCTGGCTGCCGCCGTCGGCGCCCTGGCTGGTCTGGCGGGCGGTGAAGTGGTGCTGTCCGCCGGCGCCGTACCGGTCAATGTAGTCGGCGGCGGGGAAGCTCACGCTCCAGTCCCAGCTGGCCGTGGTGGGCGCGGCCGGTGGCGTGGCGGTGTAGTGGTAGCGGCTGTAGACCTTGACGGGCGTGCCCATTTGGCTGATGTTGGTGCGGTTCGGCCCGGCGGCGGCGTAGGCCCAGATGTCGTAGTAGCCGTCGCCGTTCTTGAAGCTGGCGTCGTTGGTGGTGTGGTCCTGGTCCATGGGCCTGGGCATGAAGCGGCCGTGCCAGGGGGCGTTGTCGTTGGCGCCGGTCGTGGCGCCGCTGCGGATGTAGGTGAGGATGTCCGTGCAGTCGGAGGGCACGGCCCCGGTGGCGGGCGCGGGCGTGCCGGCGGGGCAGACGCGCACGTGGGCCGTGGTGGTGCCGGGGTTGGTGAACGTGGTGTCGCGGTCGATGTGGCCGGTGATGGCGATGCTGCCCACGTCGGCGGGGTCGACGCTGAACGTCTCGACGCGGGGGTTGCCGCCGGACGCGGGGGTGAACTCGCCGCCGGGCGTGGGTTCGGGCGCGGTTCTCGGGTTGGGCTGGGAGGTTTGGCAGGTGTCGGTCTCGCCGGCGCCGTCGGTCATGCAGGCGGTGACGGTGTCGCCGCCCACGCCCATCGCGCTGCCCGAAAGGGTCACCGTGTCGCCGTTGTGGTGGTAGGCGGCCGCCAGGTTGGTGGGTTTGGCGACGGTGCTCCAGGTGGCCGTCAGGGTGACCACGGTCTCGCCGGTGCCGCCCGCGACGCCGGCGGTCTTGGGGACCATCTGCGCGGGTCCGGGCTGCCAGGTGCGGCCGCCGGCCTGCCAGCCGGTGAACGCGGCCCCGGAGGGGCCGGTCAGGCCGGTCGGGTCGGCGATGTCGGGGTAGGCCTTCTTGCTGGTTTCGCTGCTGCCGCCGCTGTTGTCGATGAGGGCCTGGGCGCCGGCGGGGAGGGTGCCGGTGCCGCCGCCGTTGGCGTAGCGGAGGGTGAGGTAGGGCAGGACGCTGTTTTTGGTGGCGGTGGCGGTGAGGGTGTCGGAGGGGTCGTCGGGGTTGGGCGCGGTGACGGTGGCGGTGACCGTGTACGCGCTGCCGGGCGCCGTGCTGGTCAAATCGGGGACCGGGCGGAAGGTGGCGGTGTTGCAGTACCTGGGTATGCTGGCGGTGGCTTGCGTGCAGGAGAGCAGGGTGGTGCCGGTGGTGGAGGAGGTTACGCTCATCGACCAGCCCGAGGGCGCGTTCCAGCCCGTGGAGGCGCCCATGGAGAAGGTCGGCGCGATGCCCGCGGGCGCCATCACGGTGGGGTCGTCGATTGACGGGTTGGCCATGGTGTCCCATTTGGCGGCCAGGGCGAGGGTGTAGTGGGCGCCGCCGTCCAGGCTCGTGGCCTCGGTGAGGGGGACGGCCTGGGTGCCGGGCTGCCAGGTCCTGGCCGGGCCGGCCCAGCCGGCGAACCAGGCGTTCGGGCCGCGCAGGTTGCCGCGCGCGGGCACGGGGATCGCGGCGGTGGCCGGGTAGGTCGTGGTGTCGGCCAGGATGTCGTCGGTGATGGCGGGCTCGTCGCCGGTCACCGGGCCGCCCGGGGTCGTGCCGCGCGCGAACGTGGCCCTCATCGAGGCCAGGGTCCCGGTCTGGTCGGTGGACTTGGCGATCCGCTGGCCGGTCGTCGGGTTGGTGACCGTGAGCGTCACGGTGACGCGGTACTGGTAGCGGGCGGCCGCGCCGCGCGCGGTGTCGGTGAGCCGGCCGGCCGGCCAGCCCGTCGCCTGGCAGTCGGTGGCCGACGCGGTCGGCGCGCAGGTGTCGGTGCCGTCGGCGCGATGGGTGTCGAGGTCGAGCCTGGCCGTCAGCCCGTCCACGAAGACGCCGATGTTGCTGACCATGTCGTAGGAGAGGTCGGCGGTGGGCGCGTCGCCAGGCCTCGCGTGCACCGTCGCGCCGTCGAAGCGTGCCGGCCCCACGGCCTGCCAGTGCGGCGTCAGGGTGGCCCGCGCCACGCCGTCGCCCGCGTCGTCGCCGATCACGTAGTCGTATGGGCCCGGGGCGATCGTCTGGTAGCCGATCACGCTGTTGGTGTAGGTCCAGTAGTCGAGGTAGGTGTCCCCGCCCGGCCCGGTGAGCCCCTGCTGGTTGGGTATGGTCACGGACGCCTGGTTGTAGGTGGTGCCGCCGGTCCTGTAGCTGTACATCAGGGCCTTGATGTCCTGCGGCGGGGTGCCGGTGCCCGTCCCCCGCGAGAAGGTCAGGTGCTCGTAGGCCAGGTGGCCGCGCTGGGTGGCGGAGCCCGTCGCGACCCGCTGGCCGGTGTAGGGGTCCGTGGTGGTGGTCGCGGCGGTGGCGGTGTACTGCACGCCGGGCGTGGGCTCCACGCTGGCGGCCGGGATGGTCACGCTGCAGTACCTCGTGGAGGCGGAGACCGAGCACGAGGCCGACCCGCCGCGCCCGGTCGTCACGCCTATCGTCTCGTAGCCGGCGGCGGCCGCGTCCTGGACCGTGAACTTGACCGGCCCGGACGGGCCGCCGTCGGGCATCAGCCGCTGCGGGACGTTGATGAAGGACAGCGACGTCGCCGGCGGGGTCCTCCACTTGGCTTTCAGCGTGAGGGTGTCGCGGGCGTGGGAGGTGAAGTTCCAGGAGGTGGAGGACGCGGCGGCGAACTGGTACTGGTTGCTGGGGCCGTAGGTCCAGCCGTCGAAGAGCTTGCCGGCCGGGTTGGTCAGGATGCCCGACGGGACGCTCACGGTGAACACGCCGGAGTCGCGGGTGTGGGTGTCGACCGTGTAGGACGCCACGCTGGTGGTGCCCCCGTTGGGGTCGATGTTGACGTGGCTGAGGTTGTGGACGTACGGGTCGGCCATGTAGAAGCCCGACGGGTCCGACGAGGCCAGTTGGCGCTGGAAGTCGTCGGCCGTGGGGTACCGGCCCAGGCAGTCCGTGTCTGTCTCGTTGAAGTCGCTGGTCTTGTACCACTTCGTCGCGGCCGCTATGCCGCTGGTCTTGTCGGACGGCAGGATGGTCCTGGGGCCCAAGCCCAGCTTGCGCACCGTGGACGGTATCTGGAAACAGTCCTCGAAATCATGGCTGTTGCATTCAATGCCGGAAGTGGCGCCGGCGGGGCAGCCGGTGTCGACGTTGTGCATGTCCAAAGTGACCAGGGGCGGCATCGACCATGGCAGTTTATTGGATTCCCTAGCAAGGAACATATAAATTACGCCGTCTTTGCTCCAGTTGCTGACGTTGAGGCTGGTGAGTCGGGTGCACGCATTGAACATCATAGCTGTGGAGAGGACGTTCGCCACGTTCCAATGCGAGAGGTCCAGGGAGGTCAGGCTGCTGCACCCCTCGAACATCATCATCAAGTGCTTATTATTTCCGACGTCCAACTGGAAGAGCTTCAGTCCTTCGGTGGTCAGGCTGCTGCACCCCTCGAACATGAAGTCCATATAGATGGCGCCGCTGGTGTCCCAGTTGGACAGGTCGGCGGACGCCAGGCTCGTGTCGCCCTCGAACATGCTGTCGGCCGCCCCGTTCTTAAGATGGACGGTGGCGCCGGGGGCGACGGAGCGCAGGGACGTCATGCCTTTGAATGTGCCGAGGCTATAGCCGTCCAGGGTGAGGTCGCCGTCGATGTGGATGGTGGTGATGGTGGTTTTCAGCGAGTCCCAGGGTATGGTGCCCCAGCCGTCGGTGTAGGTGCCGCCGGAGAGGTGGAGGGTGCAGGTGGAGTCGATGTTCCAGGTGACGTTGCTGGTGCCCCATGCGGCGGGCGTGGTGGCCGGGCACGTGTCCTGCGGGCCCGCCTCCAGCTCGCCTTGGGCCTGCGGCGTGCCGGCCTGCGCGCCGTCGTGGTCGGCGGCAGCGCGCACCGCCCCCGAGGCCCCGGCGGGATCCGCGCCTGCTGCCGCGTTCCCTCGCCGCGTCCGCCTGCCTGAAGCGGCGCCCGCGGCCGCCGAGCGCAAGCCGCTGCCGCTTGTGTCGGCGGGCACCTGCGGGATCGCGTCCTGTGTTTGTCCGGTTGTCCCGTCGGTGTCGGGGTCTGCCTGCGGGCCGGTCGTTGTCTCGGTGGTGGTAAGTGCCGTGTCAGTGGTCTTGGCCAGTACGGGGCTCTGTGTCGTGGGCAGTGTGGCCGTCTGAATGCGCAGTTGTGGCGTGGCCTCGTCGTCGGATTGCGTGGTGGGCAGCGGCGTGACGGCCGCGTCTGCCTGGATGGTTGGTGGAGTGGATGGGATCCCGCCAGTCTTGTCAACTTTGCTGGTCTTGCCGGGTTGTGCTTTCGTGCTCGGGGACGGCGTTGTCCGGGAGCGCGCGGCGTCTGGCGCGGATGGCGCGTTTGGCTTGGATGGTGGGTTGGAATGTGCGACGGCGGACTTGGTGGGGTGCGCGGCCGTGGACGCGTCGGTGTCGCGCCGCGAAGGTGTGGTTTGGCTGGAGGTGGGTGTTTTACCGGGTTGGGTTAACGGGTTTTGGTGACCAGCTTGCGGGGGGGGGTCGAAATCGTCATTGTTATGCACAACGCGAGCGCCACGATACTGTGGATAACTTCCATGGGAAACCAACCTTTTTCAATAACAAACACGGTTCCGCGATGTATTACATCGCGGAACGCAACCTGTGTCTTACGTTACCGGTTTCCCTGTCCGGTTTCAACCCGGCCGGCCACAAGCGTCGTACTCACCGGCCGGAGGCCCCGGGCGCCCGCTCCGGCGTGGCCGGGAGCTTTTCGAAACGTTTGCCGCCGCGGATTGCCTTGCATTCCAACGGGTGCGTGAGAAGGTCTCGACGCCCTCCCGGCGCCTTGGGGGCAGGTCTTTCGGGGACTGGTTTTCCGGGCCCCTCCTCGGCGTGTCGCGCGTCCGGCCGCGGCAGACGAATCACCGCCCGGTGCGGCCACGCTTCGCCCCGGCAGACAGATCACCGTCCCGGCACTGCTACGGCGTTCACTCTATTTTGATATACGCCCTTGTGCGGCTTCTCGGTTTTCCGATGGCCTGCGCCTGCCCAACGGCGATGAGCGTCTTGAGCGCGCGTTGCACGGTCTTGGTCGATGTCCCGGTTCGTCGCGCAAGCTCCTTGGCGGTGATGGCCGTGTCCGGCGGCATGGCCTCACGGATGGTGGCCAAGGTGCCTTTTTTGACTTGGCTTATCGAACCTTGAGCGCCTGCCGTGCCTCTTCCGCTTTTGTGGGTTTTGCGACCCTTGGGAATTCCGGAATTTTCGTTTGTCTTGCCTGTCGTCGAGGGGCTTGTCATCGAAGAGCCGCCGCGCCGCCCTTGCCTTGAAGAAGTCAGAGGAGTGGCGGAGCCGGTACTTTCGGATTGCCCTTGGCGCGGTGCCCGAGGCGCCGGATTCCCGCGCCACAGAATGACGGTGAACTGGTCGGCGGCGGCGCGGAACGTGGGTCTGGGCAGGCCCCGCCGTTCCAACTCCCGCAGCACAAAGGGAATGCCGGAGCCTTGTCCCTCGACGGTCGTCGCCGCGCCCTCGCCGGGGATCGGGGCGTCGCGCACCAAGCCGATAAGCGCGGCGTTGCGGCAGCGGGAAGTGCCGTCCGCGAGGTTCTCCGTGGTGGCCCCGCCCCATAGTCCGCCGGGATTGCTGACCTCGATGCGGTCGGGGTAGATGTCGACGCTGACCGGCTGGCCACGGAAATATTCGTGGTATTCGCGGTGCACCACGGCGTTGGCGATGACCTCGCGCAGCACCTCTTCGGGGATCTCGAGCTCGTCGGTGCGCCCGATGCCCTCGATCAGCGAGTAGGTGCGCAGGTTGCGCCGTACCGCCTGCAGGGCCAGGTTGAGCATGACGGGAATGGGCCCGTCGCATTGCGCGCGGTCGAGGAAGCGCAGCGGGCCCGGTTCGGATTTGGCGTTGCCCGGGTGGGCCGCCACGTCGATGATGAGCCTTGGGAAGAACTGTTGCGGGTACTGCCCCGTCGCGAGGAGCCCGCCGAGCAGGACCTCGCCCTTTTTATCGGTGATGTCGAGCCTGGCGAGTTTCTGCTGTTTCGTCTTGGCCCCGTAAAGCGCGCGGGAGTTCCTCTTCGCCTCAAAAATGAGCCGCAGTTGCTGGTCGTCCAGATCCCCGGCGTCGCAGCCGGACACGACCTCCATGTCGGCGTAACTCGGCGTGAGCTGGTGCCGGTATTCGTATATCTCCGCGGCCGAAAGACGGATGTCCTTGTCATCGATGCGTTTGTAGCTGCCGTTTTCGATGCCTTTGGCCGTCACATAACAAGGTTTCTTGCCGATGTCATTGGCGAAGATGGCCACCGCGAGGATTTGCCGGCCGTCGAGGGTCTCCCGGCGCATGCGATAGGTGGGCGGATTGGTGAGCCTGATCCCGTCGCTGCCGCCGTCGCCGATGCCCTCGACGAATTGGTCGCGGGTTTTGTTGATGTCGAAGCCACGCGCCGGCGCGAACCCACTCATCTCGTCCAGCCCGAGCAGCAGGACGCCGCCGGACGAGTTGGCGAACGAGCTCACGGTGTCCCAAACGCTGGCGCTCAGGCCGTGCGCGCAGGCTTTCGCCTCGTAGTCCGCGTCGTCGGTTCGCTGCGACCGCAGCCGCCGGACCGCTTTCGCCAAGGGCTCGTTCAGGATCGCCATCGCCGCCTTCTTTGTCGTCTATCTTCGTCATCGACATTCTATCATAGACATTTATCTTCGTCATCGAAATCATCTTCGACATCGTTGGTAGTGCGGCGATTTTCTGCGGGGTGACAGGATATTATTTGCATCTTCGATATTTATCTTCGACATTTTTATTTTGTCGATGACGAAGATAAATGTCTAAGATGCCAACCGGATTGTGTGTCGGTTTGGCGGTGTAGGAGGGAAAGGTGGGGGTGGGCGCCGGCACGGGGTTGGTTTGGGTTTGGTTTCCGTGCCGGCGCCCGGTTGGTTCCCGCCTGGCCCATGGGTGGGGGCCGGCGGGAAGTGTTAGTGGCGTGGCGCCGCCGGGCTGCGCCGGTGGTGGCCGGTGTGGCTGTTGGCGCTGGTGTGGCCGTTGTGGCTTGCAGCGCCGCGTGTAAAGTCACGCCTCGCTTGGGCCGCGTCCGTGGCCTTGACGGCGCCGTGAGTGTGGCCGCGCCTCCTTATCGGGAGTGGCTTTGCCGGCGCCGGCAGGTGGGTCGTGTCTCATCTGGCGCGTCCCTGTCGTTGCTCGCGCCGCCGGTCGCGCAGCCTGGTGGCTGCGGCGAGCAGGAGGAGCGTGGCTCCCAGAAGGAGGGCGAGGATGGCGGCCAAGCGCTGAGGCGTGCCGCCGGTCAGCGGCAGGGTGCGTAGTTGTTTCGGCAGGTTGAAGTCCCTGCTGGTTGTTGCGCTGGCGATGCGGCTGGATCCGCGCCATGCGCCGTCGTCCTCGGTGGCCGCCGCGGTGACGCGGTAATGGCCGCCTTGCCGCAGCGGGATGGTCACGCTCCAAGTGTGCTCGCTGTGCCCGTCGTAGCCGCCTGGGCCGCCGAGCGTGGCGGCTTGGGGTGTGCCGAGCGCGTTATCGCTCTGGCCCTCCAGCCCGGTGGCGGTCGCCTGGTAGCCCTCGCTGGAGGTCCATGGGGTGGCGGTGCCGGAGAAGGTGGTGCCGGAGAAGGTGGTGTTGGCGGTCGCGTTGAGGCTGGGCGCGTGGAGCTTGCGCCACACGGCGTGCAGGGTCGTGTCTATCTCCACGTCGCCGGTGTCGGCGTTCAGCGTCACCGTCCGCCTTGTCGGGTCGCCCATGCCGGTGTCGGGCGTGGCGGCGCCTTCGGTGGCGCTCCAGCCCTGGAACGCGGCGTCTGCGGGCTCCATGCTCTCGGTGGGCCCGGCCAATGTCACATCCGCTGGCCGCGACGCGTCATCGATGTCGATGAGGCCGGTGGCCGGTTCGGGCGCGGTGGCCGTGGCGCCTCCGGGCATGTCGGGCGCGAACGCGACCTTGAGCCAGGGCAGGATGGCGATGGAGTCCGTCTTGCCGCTGACGAGCTGCCCGCTGGTCTGCTGGGCGGTGAAGTGGTGTTCCGCCCCGACGCCGTAGCGGCTGGTGTAGTCGCTGGCGTCGAATGACACGCTCCAGTTCCAGGGGCGCAGCGCCTGCGCGACTTTGTAGGGGTAGTTGCGGTAGACGCTGGCATGCGAGAGCGGGGTGCTGTTGGTCATGAGGTTGGCCACGGCCCAGATGTCGTAGAGTCCCGGCCCGGCGGAGAAGTCGCCGTCTTTGGTCGTGTATTCTTTGTCCTTTTCGTGGCCGCGGATGTAGTGGCCGCCCCACGGCACGTTGTCTTCCGCGTTGGTACGCATCATTTCGCTGTTATTCCTGGCGGTGTCCGGCCTGAGCATGGGGGTCACTAGGGTGCAGCTTCCATCGTAGTGACCCCCGTCGGTGGGTTCCGTGGCGCCTTGGGGACATATCACGATCTGTATTCGTGTGTTGGCGTTGTTGTTGACGCGGTCGATGTGACCTTTGACGGCTATCTTGCCGGGGTCGGTCGGATCCGGGGTGAAGGACTCGACCCGTGGGTTGCCGCTGGTGACCGGTGTGAACGGGTCCGCCGCCGGCCGTGGGTTCGTGGCGTCCTTGCAGGTGTCCGCGCCGCCGTTGCCTCCGGTCATGCAGGCTTTGACAATGTCGCCGCCGGAGCCCTGCGCGGTGCCGGACAGGGTCACCGTGCCGTTCCCGGCGTGGTGGTAGGCCGCCGCCAGGTGCGTGGGGCCGGGGACGGCGACCCATGTCGCGTCGAGCGTCACCGCTATGTGCTTGGCGAGCATGGTGCCCGCAATGCCCGTGGCCGTGCCCGCGTTGGCGGGGATGTTGGCTTGCCCGGCGGGCCATGTCGTGTCCGCGGCGGCCGAGTTCCAACCCGAGAACGACGTGCCGGTCGGCCCGGCGAGCCCGGTGGAGTCGGGAAGGGTGGGGACTGCCGCGTAGCTGCCGGTGTCGGCCAGCACGAGCAGGGGGGTTGGCGGTGTTCCCGTGCCCCCCGTTCCCGGCGTGAAGTTGATGGTCATGTAGGAGAGGGTGCCTGTCTTCGGCGTGGTGGTGGATATCGGCTGGGCGATTACCAGGCCGTTGCTCTTGTAGTTCACGGTCGCGCTGATCGAGTATGGCGTGCCCGGCGTGCCGTCCAGCGGTCCTCCGGAGAGCGGGCCGGAGTACTCGCATGCCCCCGAGCGGAATGCGCAGGAGACCAAGTGGCCCGCCGAGCCGAACACGGCCGTGCTGCCGTCCGGGGCGCCGGCGCTGGTGACAAACACGCTCAGGCTTTCGGTCCCGTTGCTCGAGACGCTTGACCTGGGCTCGCTGATGGTGACCGCGCCCATCGCGCTCCACTGGGCCGTGAGCGCGATGGTGGTGTGTTTGGCGGCGTCGGTGGCGTCGCCCTTCGCGACGGGGATGTCGCTTACGCCCGCCGGCCACGAGTCCGATCCCCTGGCCCAGGCCGAGAGGTACGAGCCGGCCGCCGGCGACATGGAGCCCATGCCGGGCAGCGCCGGCGCCGCCGTCGAGTCGGCGGTGTCCACCGGCGCGGAGGCCGGGTCGGGGGCCGCGCCGGCGGCGGTGCCCTTGTCGAACGTGACGGTCATGTAGGGCAACGCGCCCCGCATGGTGCGGGAGCGGGTGACGTTCAGCCCGGAGCCGGGGTCGATCGAGGTGATCGAGGTGGTGATCGCGTACGTGTAGGTCGAGCCCTGGCCCGTGTCGGCCAGCTTGTCCAGGTCCCACGTGACCGTGCACTCGCTGGTGTTGTTGGAGCGGGGCGTGTTCGAGCAGTTTGCGTGCCCTCCGGTCCGGCCGGTGTCGATGGTGATCTCGCTGTTGCGTGTGATGTTCTGGGAGATCACGTCGATGTCGACGGTCGCCGTGTGGCCGGCCTTCGCGTGCACCACCGGGTCATGCACGGCCGGGGCCTCGAACGAGTACCAGCTGGCCGTCAGGGTGAACGAGTAGCGGTGGCCGTCGGCCGTGGTCTTTTCCTGGCTGAGCCCGAACGATGATCCCGGATAGACGACCCCGGAGCGCGTGTCGCTCCATCCGCGGAACGACCCCCCGGAGGGTGGCGTCATCCCCGACTGGCCAGGCAACGATATGAGGGTCATGCCGCCGCTGACTGTCGTGATCAACGCATAGACAGGCCCCGGGGCGCTGCCGCCGCCCTCGCCTTTGTCGAACGAGACCTGGTAATAGTCCAGCACGCCGCTTTTCGTCGTGGTCTTGGTGATGGCCCGCCCGGTGTCGGGGTTCGTGGCCCTGCTGGTCGCGGTGATCGTGTACGTGTCGCCGTACCCCGTCTGGAAACTCGAGACGGGGACATCAACCGTGCAGGGGTCATTGGTGCAGGCGGCCGATGACCAGCCCGTCGATGTGGACGCCGTGGTCGTCCTGCCGTCCGGGGCTATGCCGGCGCTGATTTCGAATTCCACCGACTGGCCATCCATGCCCACTGACAGGTCGGTGATTTTAGGTGCCCCCATGGTCTTCCAGCTGGCGGTGAGGGTGACGGTCATGTGGCCGCTGGCGTCCGTGTTCCCATGGGAGAAGTTGACCATGCACGAGCCATATTGGCAGCCGGAGACTTGGGTGTTGTCGGAATAGGCCCAGCCGTCGAACCAGGTGTCGTCCGGCACGGACAGGCCCCCGCGCCGCGGCAGGCTTGTGGTTATGTAGCTGTCATTCTCGGCGACGAGTCCGGCGGTGAGGTCGTTGGGTGGTGTGCCGCTTGGGTGGGTGCCGTCGGCGAGGGTGCCGGCGGAGAATTTGACGGTCATCCATGGCAGGGTGCCGGTGCGGGTGTATGGGGCCGAGACCTGTTTGCCGGTTTTGGGGTCGGTGCCGGTGGTGGTGGCCGTCACGGAGTATGTCGCCCCCGGTGTCGGTTCGAGGGAGGCGACGTCGTTCCAGTTTATCCTGCATGTGGTGCCGGTTGTGTTGGTGGCGTTGCAGGTGCCGGTGCCGCCGCGTCCGGTGCGTACGCTGGTCTGCGACCCGGTCGGCGCCGCCGTGTTGATGCCCACGTTGAGCCACGACCCTAACGAGGTTCTGTATCCGTCCCAGGAACTACGCACGTGTGGCGCGTCTATGGACGGCGCGAACGGTTTCCATTGGGCGGTGAGTCTGTAGTAGGTGTATTTGCCTTGCGGCATGGCGAAGGCGTAGCCGCCGTCGGAGCTGGTGTAGGTCTTGCCGTTCTGGTCCTTCCAGCCGTCGAACAGGCAGCCCGGCTTGTTGGTGAGGATGCTGGCCGGCACGCCTACGGCTTGGTCGGTGAGTTTGTTGTCGCGGGTGTAGGAGGCGGGGCTTGCGCTGCCGCCGGCTGGGTCGATGTCGACGGTGGACTCCACGTGGACCAGGGAGTCGTCCACGTAGTAACCGGGGGAGCTCGTGGTCCACAGGTGGTACGCCAGGTTATACGCCGGGTTATTTTCTTCGGTGAGTTTGCCGAGGTAGTCGATGTGGTCGCCCAGCCCGCTTGTCTCATCCCACCACGTAGAACTACTTATATTCATCAACGGATTTACTTCATTTGGTCCCGAGAAGGGGGGGCCGCTTCGCCCCGCACCAGTGATAGCCAGCTTTCGTAGCGAGGCGGGGAAATAGGTATCAACGCTTGAAAAATTGTTGATGTCTGCGCTGTATAAGTCAAGCGAGACAAGACTGTTGCAACCGTCTAGGAAATATATCCCACCGCCTCCGAAATTGTGCAGGTTCAGTGTGGTGAGACGGCTGCAACCATCGAACATATAATGTCCGACGCTGCTAGACGTGAAATTGGGCAGGTCCAGTGTGGTAAGGCTGCTGCAGTTGTAAAACATGTAGTTCAACACTGGATGGACGTCGCCGACTATGGTCGTGTACCAGTTGGTCAGGTCGACGGTCGCCAGGCTCGTGTCGTCTCTGAACATGCTGGCGGCCGCCCAGTTCTTGAGGTGGACGGGGGCGCCGGTGGCGACGGAGCGCAGGGACGTCATGCCACTGAACACGTATCCGCTGTTGCTGCCGGCGTCCAGGGTGAGGTCGCCGTCGATGTGGATGGAGGTGATGGTGGTCTTCAGTGTGTCCCAAGGCATGGCGCCGGAGGTGTTGCTGGTGTGGGTGCCACCGGAGAGGTGGAGGGTGCAGGTGGCGTCGATGTTCCAGGTGACGTCGCTGGTGTCCCATGCGGCGGGCGTGGTGGCCGTGCACGTGTCCTGCGGGCCCGCTTCCGGCTCGCCTTGCGCCTGAGGCGTGCTGGCATGTGTGTCATCGTGGTCGGCGGCCGCGTGCACCACTCCCGTGGCGCCTGCCGGTTCCGCGCCTGTTGTCGTGTTCCCGCGCCGCGTTCGCCTGCCTGAAGCGGTGCCCGCGGCCGCCGAGCGCAGGCCGCTGCCGCTTGTGTTGACGGGCTCCTGTGGGATCGCGTCCTGTGTTTGTCCGGTTGTCCCGTCGGTGTCGGGGTCTGCCTGCGGGCCGGGCGTCGTCTCGGCGGTGGCGAGTGCCGTGGTGTCGGTCTTGGCCAGTACGGGGCTCTGGGTCGTGGGCAGTGTGGCCGACTGGACGCGCAATGACGGCATGGCCTCATCCTTGGATGTGTCGCCGGATTGCGCGGCGGGCGACGGCATGACGGATTGGGTCGTCGGGGACGCGGACGGGTGGCCGTTGGCCTTGCCGGGTTTGTTTGGTTGTGCCTTCGCGCTCGGGAACGGCGTTGTCCGGGAGCGCGCGGCGTTTGGTGCGGGCCGGGTATCAGGACGGGTGGCGTCTGGCTTGGATGGTGTTGAGGAATGTACGACGGCGGATTTTGTAGTGTGCGCGGCGGCGGACGCATTCGTGTCGCGCCACGAAGGTGCGGCTTGGCTGGAAGTGGTGGTTTTACCGGGTTGGTTTAACGAATTTTGGTGACCGGCCTGCGGGGGGGGGTCGAAATCGTCATTGTTATGCACAACGCGAGCGCCACGAGACTGTGGATAACTTCCATGGGAAACCAACCTTTTTCAACAAACGTAATTCCGCGATGTAATACATCGCGGAATACAACCTGTGGCTTACGTTACCGGTTTCCCTGTCCGGTTTCAACCCGGCCGGCCGCGGGCGGTTCGCGCATTGTCGGCGGCTTCGGGCGCCCGCACCGGTGTGGCCGGGATCCTCGCGAAACGTTTGCCGCCTTGTGCCGCCTTACGTTCCAGATGGTTTGCCGGGAGGTTTCCGGCGCCGCACCCGGTGCCGGCTGGCCGGTCTTCTGGGCCTTCTTTTCCGGCGTGTCGCGTGACGGCGCGTGGGTAGGCGTGTGTTGGCCAGTTGGCCCGTCTCCGATTTATTCCCCGTCGTCGTTGTGGACATCTATCGCTCTGCGAATTGGCCCCATTGCCATTTTGCTAGCATTTTTCACGATGTGCTTTCTCTGTGTTTTTGGAACATTCCGTACGCGCTGTGTTGTTAGTTGCGGCCTGAGCCTGAATTCATGGGATCAAAGACGCGCGGCTTATGCTTTGGAGCTTGCAGGTCTGAGATTTTCCCATCTATGAAACGTATAAGGTCATCGATATCAGCCAACTTGTTTTTGAAGCGGGGGTCATTGAGGCCCGTCTCGCTTGCGTCCAACATCAGTCTGCTCGACATTTGTCCTCTTCTCTGCGAGAATTACTGGTATTCACTTTATGTATTACCCTGCAAATCCTGATAGCCAGCCTTCAGAACTTGCAGCGTAAATTGTAACACAAAAACTATCGGATATTTCTAACGACAATATAGTTCCGTGTCCGTTTCCACGTTTGGTTTGCCATGAGAGCGTCCCCCGTACGTCATGTTCAACAATATTATTTTCTCGGTGGTATCCGCCTCGGGTGCGCCAGTAAGGCCCATTAATAACTCCTTGGCGTTTTTTGCGCTTCCTCGCCGGTGTACCTCACGGTTTTACTGTCATCTCAATGCAATTTTCGGTCTTTTTTGTATTGTCTGATTCACTTGAACATGGTTTCTTTCTAGGCTGGGCCTATGCCGAGGGATTCGATTTTGCAAGGCGTGTATGCAGCCAGGCCGGCACCTTGAACTGCATTGGCTTGCTATGATGGCCGAATTTCTTTGGATCCTCCTCCGGAGCCTGCAGAATCGTCTGTACCGCGGCGTCAATGTCCGTGGTGCCGGTGACTCTCATCAGCATTTGGTTGACGTGCTTTTGCCCTTCTTCTCCGGTGTATTCGATGGCTTTGCTGTCATCCCAACGCCACTTCTCGTCGTTGCTGCGCTCTTTGCTTTTTTTAAACACCTCTGTCTCCGTTTCAGTCTTTATCCCAGAAATTGCCTTGTTCCGCATTGACGTGGAATATGATGAGCCTGCCGTTCCTCGCTATTCTCATCATCACTTCGATAGTTTGGACAAGCGGATCGCCATGATATTCGCCGGTAAGTTTCATATACCATTCGCCGTGATGCTGGAATTCGTCGTATTTTGTCATGTGTGTGCATGCGTAAATTGCGTCATCCAAGTTGTATCCGTGCTTGCCGGCTGAATGGGTAAACGTCACCCCATTCGGCCGAACGTTCCAAGATAACACCGTCTGCCCTCGATTCCAAATCGCTCCTGAACTTCGCTGTTAATGTCCAGTGAACACGAAAAAGAGCGATTAGCGAGGGAAAACAGGGTACTGTGGTCGAACGCTCGGGGTTATCCACATCCCGGGCGTGTCGCGAAAATTATCCACAATGAATGTGGATGACCTGTGCGTTGACTTGCCGAGATTCGGCGCGTGTTTTGACTTGGGACTAGGGGTAGGAGTAATTTGGTAGAGCTTGACTCATGAGGAGCCATGCCTTGGCATGGCTGAAAACAAACCGGGAGCATATTATGAAGAGGACATTCCAACCGAACAACCGCCGTCGCCACATGAAGCACGGCTTCCGTGCCCGCATGCGCACCCGCGCCGGCCGCGCGGCCCTGAACCGCCGCCGCGCCAAGGGCCGCAAGAACCTGGCTGTCTGATCAGACCGCGGCAGGGCATGGAGCGGCTGAAAAGCCATCGCGATTTTGTCCGGGTGCTGAAGCGTCGCAGAAAAGTCACTGAAAAGGATATCGTCGTGCATTTCTTGGTGTGCGACGATTCTTATTGCGAACGCGCCAAGGGCCGTCATGCCGCCACAGCACAAGCAGAATCGAACGGCGAGGTCATGGGATCTACGGGTGTTTCCGTATCCGCAGACGCGGCCCGGCAGAACGTGCCGGGGCGGCGCCTCGGGCTCGCCGTGTCCAAAAACATCGGTAACGCCATCGCGCGCAACCATGTGAAGCGTCGTTTCCGCGTTCTGGCGAGGACTTACGAAGACCGCCTGCCGCAGCATTGTGACATTGTGATGCGGGCCAAGCCGAGCGCCGCGCGTGCGGACTTCTCCTCACTGGATCGTCAGGTGGGGGAGTTGTTCGCCGCGGTGAGCCGCAAGGCCGCGCAGGGCGATGGCAAGGCTCTGCAAGGCTCGAGCAGGTGGCAGGACGCGAATTCGCAAGTCAATCGGCCAGGCTCGGGCCAGCGAAACGCAAGTCCGCAAGCCATCCGGCAAGGCGGCCAGTCATGACCGCCATCACCGCATCCACAGCTCAACTGGTTCAGGGCGTTTCCGGTTCCCGTTCGCAATCTGTCGCATCTGCCAAGGTCGCAATGGCAGCAAAGGCGAACCAAACGGCTCCTACGGCCGAGATGGCCGAGACGCAGGCTGATACGAAAGCAGGCGTCTCGCGCCCGAACGCTTCCCGCTCGCCTATCGCCAGTGCGATGCTCGCCGCCGTGCGCTGGTACCAGGTCCATATTTCCGCCGGAAACCCGCCCTGCTGCAAGTATTACCCGTCCTGCTCCAACTACGCGATCCAGGCGGTGAGCCGCTACGGCGCCGCACGCGGCGGATTGCTTGCGCTGCTCCGCCTCTTGCGTTGCCGGCCCTGGAGCAACGGCGGCATCGACGACGTGCCCCAGCGTTATTCGATATTCTATAGATTTTCCTGGTCCAAGGCTCACGAAGAGCCACGACTGACACCATTGGCCTCAGACGTGAAGGAGACGGCCTAATGCACTTCACCAATCCCGATTACAACCACTTCCTTCTCGACCAAGGTCTGTTTGGTTGGGTCTACAAGATTCTCACGCCCATCGAATGGCTGATGAGCGAGATCATGTCCTGCTTCCACAGGTTCATAGTCCTGCTTGGCCTGCCGTCCAAGGGCCTTTCGTGGATCCTCGCCATCGTCTTCCTTGTGCTCGTCGTCCACGCCATCATCCTGCCGATGTACATCAAGCAGATGCGCGGCATGGCCAAGATGCAGGCGCTGCAGCCCAAGATGATGCACATCCAGAAGAAATACAAAGGCAAGACGGACCAGGCCAGCAAAGAGGCCATGAGCCGCGAGACCATGAAGCTCTACGAGGACAACAAGGTCAACCCGATGGGTTCCTGCCTGCCCATGGTCATCCAGGGCCCGGTCTTCATGTGCATGTTCTACATGCTTTCGGCTATTCCTTATATCGCGCACGGTTCGCGCGGTACGCTTGGTGCGTTCGACAAGGCCACCGCGGCGGAGTTCGCGGACACCCATCTCTTCGGGCTCAAGATCTCCAACACCTTCGGCATGGCCGACACGTCCGGCAAGATCATCATCGGCATCTTCACCTTCCTGATGTGCCTGGCGATGTGGTACATGCAGTTCAACAACATGCGCAAGAACTTGCCGCCGGCCTCCATGGAGGGCTCGCAATACAAGATGCAGCAGGCGATGACCTGGGTCTTCCCGCTGATGTACATCTTCTCGGCCGTCTCCATGCCGTTCGCCGTGCTCGTCTACTGGCTCACGAACAACATCTGCAACATGCTGCGCTCGCTCTGGCAGGTCCACGCCTTCCCGACCCCCGGCTCACGCGCCGAGGAGGAGAAGAAGAAGCGCGACCACACCAAGGAGAACAAGCGGCGCGAGAAGGCCGGCCAGATCTCCCTTGAGGAGGAGGCGCTGCAGAAGGCCCAGGAAGAGGTCAAGCGCCGCGAGGAGCAGGGCTTCCAGCGCGAGCAGCCCAAGCGCAAACGCAAGAAGAAAAAGTAAGAAAAGTAAGGAATTATCCGGTCCCGATAGTTATGTATTACATTGGCCGGTCGGGGCCGGGTATGGTTTAGACTTGACAACATTACGTCGGTGATAAGGAGTGTGTTATGGCACGTGACGAGGAAAAGACGGTGGAGCAGCTCAATGACGAAGCTGACATCGCGGCTGACTATCTTGAGGGATTGCTTGATATCGCGGACTATGAGGGCGATATCGAGATGGGCGTGCGCAACGGTCGCCCGACCGTCCAGATCGTGGCCGATGACGACGAGGACATCAAGAACCTCATCGGGCACAAGGGCGAGGTCGTTGATGCATTACAATTACTGACCAGACTCGCCGTCCAGCAGAAGACGGGAGACCGTTCCCGGCTGATCCTTGACGTCGACGGTTATCTGAAGAAGCGCCGCCAGCACCTGCGCGACATGGCTCTTGACGTCATCGACGAGGTGCGCGAGACCGGCGAACCGGCCAACCTCGACCCGATGAACTCCTTCGAGCGCAAGGTCGTGCACGATTTGGTCCGTGAGGAAGGGCTCAAGTCCCGTTCGCACGGCGAGGAACCGCATCGTTACGTCACCATCTATCTGAAGCCCCGTCATTCGGATGATGAGCTTGACGATGAGGATGTCGATGAAGAGGATATTGTCGATGCCGACGTCGATGAGCGTGATGAAGCTAAGGATTCTCGTCGCCGCCGTCATGATGACGTTGAGGAAGCCAACGACATCGCTGATGAAGACGACAATGCTGTGGATGATGACGATGTCGATGAGGAATGATGATAAGGACCGTTACTGAGCATAATGATCAGTAATCGGCTCTGAAACGTGAATCATCTGATATTCATATTTATTTGAAAGCCACGGTTTAACACCGTGGCTTTTTGATTCGCTTTTTGTTGGTTTTGGTGTAATGGACATTGTTTCTGATAGGTTTTCTCTAGTAGTTGCCTTCGTGATTAGGGGATGAGATGGATACACACATGCATACCGATGAGGAGCTGGAACAGTCCTCGGTACTCAAGGATGTCTTTGGCCAGGCCTTCGACCAACTGCAGATTTTCAAGGACAAGCTCGCCAAGGAAGGTGAGGAGCGGGGGATCATCGGTCCCCGCGACGTCGACATCATCTGGGAACGCCACATCCTCAACAGCGCGGCCATTGTCCCCTTCATCGAAGCCTCAACTGAGAATGAACGTTTCAAGACTGTGGCCGATGTTGGCAGTGGTGGTGGCTTCCCCGGCATCGTAGTAGCTGCTTGTCTTCCAGACCATGAACTCACGCTCATCGAACCGATGGAACGACGTGTCGATTGGCTCAATGAATGTGTTGAAGAACTCAAGCTGGACAATGTCAATGTCGTGCGCGAACGCGCGGAGGATTACATCAAGGAAATGAAGCATAGCAAGGAGGTGCACCCGTTTTCTGTGGTCACATGCCGAGCCGTCGCTCCCATGACCAAGCTAACCGGATGGACATTGCCGCTTGTTCGCCATGGTGGCCAGCTCATCGCGCTCAAGGGTCGTTCGGCCCCAGCTGAGGTTCGCAAGGCAGCCAAGGAGATACAGAAGAACGGCGGCCGTAATCCCGAAGTTCTGGACGCGCCCATCGCTGAAGGTTTTGAACCCACGCATGTGGTCATTGTCAACAAGAAGTGATTGCGCTTTGAGATAGGAATGTTTCACGTGAAACATTCCTATTCTTTTATCTACCGCACATTGTTTCACGTGAAACAATCAGCTTTGCTTTACCTTGAATATGATTCGACGTGATTCGAAGTTCATTTTTTCGATTCGCTTGTGTATGATGCATCATTCACGATTGCTTCATGTTTTTGCATGAAACACTCGTTGAAAAAAATTTCAGAACTTGTCCATGTTGCTGATAAGCCAATTGCATGAATTGTTTCATGTGAAACAATCAATTTTCACCTTGAACTCGACTCACTCCGATTTAGTTGGTCGTTCAATAGCAATTTACATTTGAACGATTGATGATTTGGCCCTCAATAATGTTTCACGTGAAACATCCCATTATAGAATTCAATATTAATTGATTGGCTTATCTCATTCAGCATGCAGATTGTTTCACGTGAAACATTCTCAATTTCGTACCGGTCAAGTTGTTAAATTTTTCGTATGAAAAGATGTTGATCGATTTCTTTGCAATGTTGGTAGGATCGCAGACTTATCCACATTTCCAGACTTCTGAAAAGTTATCCACAATTTCGAAGTGAAGATGTCGTATTCTGAAAATTGTTGAAATTCCAACTGTTTTGCGAACAAATTTTCGAGTGATTGAACTTGTCCACAAAAGTTACGCACACTTATCCACAGTGGTGTGGATAAGTGTGTAGACGCGGATTCTGTCCATACGAATGACGAAACTAGAATGACTAGTCCAAAAGAAGCTGTGCGCATTTCCACAGTTGATGATTGACGGCGGAGTGTCGTAGGGAGTTGAGGGATATGGAATCTGCCTCCGAAACCATCAAGCGTATCTTTGGTGGGAAAAGCAACTCGGTCGGTTCTGAGATGGCCGAAGTCTCCTCACGATACGAAGCCTTGGACCATGTCCGTTTCCCCAAGCCCGCTGAGACCCGCTACATCGCTGTGGCGAATCAGAAAGGCGGGGTCGGCAAGACCACGACGGCCGTCAATATCGCAGCGGCTCTGGCCTACGCGCATTCCAAGATCTTGGTCATCGATATGGATCCCCAAGGCAACGCCTCCACCGCGTTGGGAGTCAAGCATAATGGAGGGGAGCTTTCGACATACGACGTGCTTGAGGGAAGAAAAGGCATCGCAGAGGTGAAGCAGCCCAGTCCAGCCTTCAAAACGTTAGAGGTGGTTCCGGCCTCCATCGACTTGAGTGGCGCGGAGCTCGAAGTCGCGGATATGCAGAACCGAAACAACCTGCTCAAAGACGCGCTTTCAGATTTCATTGAGTCTTCGAAGACACATTATGACTATGTCATTATTGACTGCCCTCCGAGTCTGGGTCTGCTGGTCATCAACGCGATGTGCGCGGTCAACGAGGTGCTGATTCCCATTCAGGCTGAGTATTATGCGCTCGAAGGTCTTGGGCAGCTGATTCAGACCATAGGTCTAGTGCAAAAGCACTACAACCCTAGCTTGCTGGTTTCCACCATGCTGGTGACGATGTTCGATCGTCGTACGTTGCTCAGCAAGGAGATCTACGACAAGGTTCGTGAGCATTATCCGCATATTGTGCTTGAGACGACGATCCCTCGGACGGTGAAGATCTCAGAGGCCCCGAGTTTCGCGAAAAGCGTCATAGAATATGATCCGCATGGCATGGGGGCTGTGGCGTATCGTGAAGCAGCGTTGGAGATAGCCCGAAGGTCACCTGCGGTGTTGAAGACAATACAGGCCAGAAAGCAGAGGAGTAACTGATATGGCATCAAAGTCGCGTTTGGGAAAAGGCCTTGGTGCGTTGTTCCCCGCATTGCCCGGCGAGCCGGTATTCGCTGACGAGAACTCGTCGGAGGTCGCAGCGGATGAGTCTCCAAAGTCCACAAAAAATTCAAATAAAAAGGCCGCTGTAAAGGCATCCTCGAAGAATGTTTCACGTGAAACATCGCCACGCTCCGCGAAGAGGCGCAGGATGATGCCTTCGTTGAAAGAGGGGATGGCTCATCCCAGCGATCTGTTCTTTGGCAGCACGGTGGAAGATAAGTCCCCGAGCAGTGAAGTCGTTGAATCAAAGACCGCCAAGGAGAATGCCAGAAGTTCGGCGGGTGAAGTACGGGCTTCCGATTCCTCACCGAAATCGAACGTTGAAAAAGATAACCCTGAAAACAAGGGCTCAGCCGGGTTGAAGCCTGTGCAGGGTGGGTACCTGGTCGAGCTGAAACTTGACCAGATTGGCCCGAACGCCAATCAGCCACGAACCATCTTCGATGAGGATGAGCTCAAGGAACTCGCCGCCTCCCTCAAGGAGGTCGGCGTGCTTCAGCCGGTTGTCGTGCGCAAGCGACCGGCGAACCAGAAGGCGAAGCAACCAGCTACAACCGCAATTGGCACTTCAAGCAAGCACCTCCAACAAAACATGGACAGCGAGTATGAGCTGATCATGGGGGAGCGGCGCTGGCGTGCCGCGCATCTCGCCGGCTTGGACACGATTCCCGCCATCGTGAAGACGACCACGGATGACCAGATGCTCCGCGACGCCTTGCTGGAGAACCTGCATCGAGTGGCGTTGAACCCGCTTGAGGAATCAGCGGCCTACCAGCAGATGATGGAGGACTTCGGCCTGACCCAAGAGCAACTTTCCAAGTCGGTTTCCAAGTCGCGCTCGCAGATCGCCAACACACTGCGTCTCCTGAACCTGCCACCATCGGTGCAGAAGAAAGTCGCCGCTGGCGTGCTTTCTGCAGGACATGCGCGTGCGTTGCTCGGCCTTCCCAATGAGGAAGAGATGGAGAAGCTGGCGAACAGGATCATCGCCGAAGGGCTTTCGGTGCGTAGCACGGAAGAGATCGTCGCGATGAAGTCCAACGGCGACGGTAACGCCAAGAAGCAGAAGTCCAGGAAGGACAACCCTTGGGCGCAATCTCCGATCCAGCATAACCTGGAAGACCGCTTCGACACCAAAGTCTCGATCAAGGGCAGCAAGCAGCGCGGACGCATCGAAATCGTGTTTTCCTCGTCGGAGGACATGAAGCGCATTGTCGGTCTGCTGATGCCTAAACAGCAGAACAGCCAACAAAATGGTTGGGTGTGAAGCTCGGCTACATTCTAAACTGGCGCAAAGGCAGAGTGATACGAGGTAGGAATAAAACTTGTATCCGTGGGAATCTGTATTAGCGTCTCAGATATGTTTTCAGTTGAAAACAAAAACCTCCTGGGTACATCGTCACAGTCGATGATGTGCACCCAGGAGGTTTTGCATTGATGGGAATACAGAACTACTTATGCAAAATAATGAAGTGTAAGTCCTTGAAATTGCTCGGAATCAATCACTTGAGGCCATCCAAGTAATCCTGGGCGTCGAGCGCGGCACGGCAACCCATGCCAGCGGCGGAGACCGCCTGACGGTAGACGCTGTCGACCACGTCTCCAGCGGCGAAAACTCCCGGCAAAGATGTGCGGGTGGAAGCGCCGTCGACCTTGATATAGCCTTTCTCATCAAGCTGCAGGGCCCCGTTCAGGAATTCAGTGGCGGGGGTGTTTCCGATGGCCACGAACACGCCCTCGGCCGGCACCTCAGTGGTCTCGCCAGTCTTCACGTTGCGTACGGTGACGGACTTGGCGCTGCCGTTCTCGCCGTTGACCTTATCGACCACGGAATCGAGGATGAACGACATCTTGTCGTTGGCCTTGGCGCGGTCGACCATGATCTTGGCGGCGCGGAATTCGCTACGACGATGAATCAGCGTCACCGAAGAGCCAAAGCGGGTTAAGAACTCGGCGTCGGTGAAGGCGCTATCGCCACCGCCGACCACGACGATCGGCTTGCCGCGGAAGAAGAAGCCATCGCAGGTCGCGCAGTAGGAGACGCCCTTGCCGGAGTATTCTTTCTCACCCGGCACATTGAGTTTGCGCACGTTGGAGCCGGTGGTCACCACAATGGCCGGTGCCTGATAGGTGTCGCCCTGGTCGCAGGTCACGCTTTTCAAGGCGGCCTTATCCGAGCCGTCGCCGAAGTCAACGGACACCACATCGTCGAAGACGATCTCGGCGCCGAACTTCTCGGCCTGCTTCTGCATGCTGTCCATAAGGTCCGGGCCCATCACGCCGTCGGGGAAACCGGGGTAGTTCTCCACCTCGGTGGTGTTGACGAGCTGGCCGCCAGGGGTCAGGGCTCCTGCGATGACGAGCGGCTTGTAGCCCGCGCGCCCGAGGTAGATGGCCGCGGTATAGCCCGCAGGGCCGGAACCGACGATAATGACGTCGCGTATGCTGTGCTGAACGTTATTCTCAGCAGTGTTCGAAGTTTTATTGTCAGCGTTGTTTCCAACCGCATTCAGAAGGTTGATTTGCTGTGCATGTTCTTGAGTCATGGAATCACTCTAACATTCGGCGCGGCTTAGAGAAACCTCAAGCGCACGGTATTGATTTGAGGGCGGAAAATCGCGTTACGAGCCGCAATCAACGTATCACCTCATGCAAAAAGGTCAAAAAGCGGAGCGGTACCTCGCTAATGTAATACAATCAAGAAATCTTGTAAATCGAAACTGCGAAGGGCATAGGTCGTCAGGTTAAAGCAAGAATACAAGTCATTCGCTGTGCCCTAATTCACTGAGCCGGCTCTGTACCCCGTAAGTTGCGTCTGTTCGATCACAAAACAAGTCATGAATCAATAAGCACAGCCACAAAAGCGCTACTTGATCACGGCCCCAAAGCGCTAATTCGTCACAGTTGTAGGCCGCTACTTGATTACGGCCCCAAGAAGTCACTTCGTCACGGCCACAAAATTAGACATTTGCCGCAATAATGGAATATTCGCTGCAGCCCAAGGGCATCCCCACTGCACGACGGCGACAGCGGCCGCGAAGATCAGAATCAACAACAGCAAAATCCGCACAGGCTTGACGCCCGGTTGCAGCCGCATCAGCCCCCCATAAATGCTCGCCGTGGGCCGTTTGACCTCACCGTCGCGAATCGCTCGCCGAAGCGGCCAGCGCCACAAAAGCGCGGCCATGACGAACAGCACGAGATACACAATCAGCGCCGCCACCAGCACAGGAACGAGCGAGGGGAGTTTGGAGGCGAAGGACTGCTTCTCGTTGTTGATGAACTGGACCGCCCCGCCCGGCCCCTGCTGCTTCGTCAGCTCGGCAGGCACGCCGTCGGAGACCTTCGCCCAATATTTCAGCTTGCCGTAAGAGATCCAGCGGTGCGAGGCGGGTGCGCTGTATTTCGGCTCGCAGGTGGTCAGGGTGATCAGGCGTTCGGTGGGCTTGGTCCCCGGGCTGTCCGGGTCCGGCGCCACCACCCCCACGTCGTCAGGCGAGACGATGGTATAGCGCGTGTAGGTATAGACGTACCAATAATCCTTGGTCCGCAGCACGATCGGGTCGCCGACCTGCAGTTTGTCGACGTCGCCCAGCGGCTGCCCGTAGCCGGCGCGATGCCCGGCCGCCGCGAAATTGCCGAGCGCCCCCGGCATCTGCGTGTAGGTGTAATGCCCGATGCCGTGCGCGTTGAGCTGCGGCATGTCCGTGCCCTCGACGATGTTGCGCTGCCACTGGTCGCCGAAACGCGGAATGTAGATCTGCGCGATCAGGTCGCCGGTATTGGCCTTCTCAGGTTGCACCGGGGGAGTGCCGTTCTGCGGGCTCGCGATGCTGACGCCCTTCGCGGAATTCGCCGATTTGCTCGGGTCGCTCCACGAGACGGATTGGCGCTGCTCGACCTGCGTGTGCTCCGATTGCACGCCCGTCCACCACATCTGCCAAACGATGTAGAGCGCGCAGATTCCCGCCATGGTGAACAGCAGTTCCGCGACGATGCCCAGCACCGTCCACAAGCGTTTTGAGGCGGAGTGCGAGCGCGAGTATGAGCGCGAGTATGAGCGTGAGTATGAGTTCGACCGTCTTGAACCGTCGCCTGTCGTCCCGCGCCCTCCGCGTGCATGTGAGGCGGCATGGCCTGCGGCACGACCTCCGTGCTGGCTGGGATCCTCCTCACGATACGCACGTTGCGCTGTGGTGTCGTCGATCAAGCCAGCAAAATTGTCTTGGTCCCCGTCCTGGCCCTGAGCCGGTTGCCAATTCGTGTTCGCCGTTTCCGGTGCCTGCCCTTGGCCAGGCATGGTCTCACCGAAATCCGCGAAGGCGTCGTTCAGATCGGTGGTTTCAATGTCATCGTCGTGTCCGGCAGATTCGCCGCCCCGGCGCTCGCGGTCATCGTCCAAATCGTTCGTGTCTCCTATACCTTCCATGCCGTTCATCCCGCGCTTCATTCTTTGTCCCCGCTGCCGTTATTGCCGTTGCCGCTGTTGCTGCTGCCGTTCCCATTTCCGCTGTTGCCGTTCCCGTTACTGCCGCTGCCGTTGTTTTCCTCGCCCCCGGCTTCCTTGCCCTCGTTCTTCATCACTGTGGCGTAGCGCAGCGTCTGCAGCACCGGCGCCTCGGGGAAGCGCAGGTTGTCCTTGTCCTCGACCTTCCACCCCAGCCCGAACGCGCTGACGTATTCCTGGTAGGTCTGGATCGCCTTCGAATTGCTGAGCGCGTCGCGCATGGCCGCGTTCGGCCCGATGGCGGAGATGGTGTACGGCGGCGAATACTGCTTGCCCTGCAGCATCAGAATGTTGCCCTTGCAGATGATCGCGGAATTGTAAAGCACGCGCTGGTCCTGGATCATCATCGCCTCCGCGCCGCCCCGCCAAAGCGCGTTGACCACGGACTCGATGTCCTGCTGGTGGATGACGTAATCGTTGATGTTCGCGGCCGTGCCGGTGCCCGAATCGGAGACCATGTGCTGCCAAAGCGGCGAATCGTTGAGCGTCACCGAAATCCCCGGCCCGGTGACCGCCGGAAGCATCGTGCCCGCGCCCGGGTCCTCGCTGGAATTGCCGGTTTTCGAGGCGTCCTTGCCGGCGTATTTGTTGAGCGTGTTGATCTGCGTGCCGAGCGATTTGACCTGTTTCTGCAGTTTGTCGACCTGGGCGACGCGCTGTTGCACCAGTTGCGCGGTGTCGGAGGAGACGACGCTGGTCTTGTTGACGCGCAGGTTGGTCATCAGAAGGAAGCCGGTGAGCGCGACCACCACGAATACGGCGACCCCGCCAAGCCGCGAACGCCTTGCCTTGTGCCTGCCCGGAGTTTCCTTCATTATTCCAATTTCCTTGACTTACTTTCTCTTGTTTCGAGTGTACACTAATATGTCGTTTAGCCTATTGAATGGAGACTACGCTTATGGCTGACGAAGAGCTGGACAAGGGCACGGATGCCGCCTCGACGCAGGATGAGGGGCAGAAGGCATGGGACGAGCCCGAAACGCAGACGGATGATGACGCCGCCGCCGAGACCGACACCGAGGTGACCGAGACGGCCGAAGTCGCCGAGGACACTGAAGACGATAAGGACGACAGCAAGTCGGCCGCTGAGAAGGACGCCGCCGAAGCCTCCAAGGCCGAGAAGAACGCCAAGGCTGACGAGTCTGCTGACGAATCTGCTGACGATTCCGACGCGGCTTCCGACGAAAAAGAAGCCGATGACGACGATGACGACCTTGACCTGCCGATGGACAAGATCGATGCGCTTCTGAGCGCCACGAGCACCGACAAGAAGGCGATGACCCCGCAGTTGCGCCGCGTCGCCCAGCGCCAGGCCGAGAACAGCAAGCGCGTCGAGGAGACCATCAAGGGTACCAAGGCGAACCCGGCTTGGTTCGTGCCGCTTTTCTGCTTCCTGATGATCCTGGGCCTCGCGTGGGCCGTGGTGTATTACCTCACCAGCAAGTACCCGATTCCTGGCATCGGCGCATGGAACCTCTTGATCGCCTTCTGCATCGTGATGGTAGGTTTCATCATGACGATGTGGTGGCGCTGATTTCGCGTCATTTGTTATAAGAAAACAAGACGTCGAACTGAATACTGAATCACAACGCGTTTTCCGAGCATCGGAAGGCGCGTTTTGTTTTGATATCCAGAATAAGTGGTGTGGGACGATGGATGAGCGACGTCGGATGATAGACGAATAGTGCGGAAAACTTTGAGAATCCGATAGTGGAATCCCTCGTAAATCGTTTCGATTGACTTGTCTGCCTGTACTACATACAATAGGCTTATATTGTAGCCAGATATGTGTCGTTGCATAGCGGGTAGTTTTGTGCGCGCGTACGTAGGATTACTGATGCGAGAGAGAGTGAGGAATCATGGCGGATTTGAAGAGGCGTTTGTCGCGTGTCCGTGAGGGCAGGAGGCCAGCGAGGCATGGAGGTCTGCTTTCTGCCGTGGTGGCGTTGATTGTCGGCGTGGCAATGGTGCTGCCGACCGGTGCCGCCGTGGCCGATCCCGCTGAAGGCAGCCAGGCTCCCAGCCAGGTGCAGTCTCAGTCATCCTTCCCATCGGCCCAAGGTCTGACCCCTCGTGGCGGTGGTAGCCTTCTGCGCTCTACGTGCCTTGTCACCCCGACACCGATTAGTACCTGTTTTCCTGACCCTGCTCTAAGAGATAAGGTTCTTGCCAAGATTAATAGCGCGTTGGGCACGAGTTATACGCTTAGTGAGTATTTCACGCAAACAATGGCTGATTCCGTTGACACGTTGGACATGCAGTTCAGCGTGATTAGGGGTAACGATGGTGGCTTGGAAGGTCTGGAATATCTTCGTAATCTGACCAGTTTTACCGCGGAGCACACTTGGAATCTTACCGATGTCTCGCCTGTGGCTAATCTGACGAATCTCCAGACTCTTGATTTGTTTAACGCTCGCATTTCGAATGTCACGCCGTTGTCTGGCCTCGTGAGTCTGACGAGTCTTAACCTAGGCAAGAACCGCATTTCGAATGTCACGCCGTTGTCTGGCCTTGTGAATCTAACGAATCTTAATCTTTCCAATAACAGTATTTCATCTATTTTAGATTTGGCTAGTCTTACGAATTTGACGACTTTGAATCTGGAGCATAACCGGATTACGGATGTTTCGGCGCTGTCAGGCTTGAACACAAATTTGAGAACCCTTGATTTGGCTCAGAATATGACGCTTTCGAATGTCGCGCCGTTAACGAGTCTCACAAATCTGGCTTCACTTGATTTGCAGTTTGACCCGATTGGAGACGTGGGCTTGAGCTCGATAGCTGGCGCTCTTGGAAACCTGACCACGCTTAAGGTGGCACAATGTGGCATTACGAACACGACACCGCTGTCCAGCTTGACCCAATTGCAGCATCTTATAATTTTCCGAAACAACATCTCGAGTGTGTCAACGTTCGCCACCATGTCAAGTCTCGTCGAACTTGATTTGGTCGAGAACCATATTAGTGACATCTCGCCTTTGACGGCATCGACTTCCTTAGGCTCGTTGACGACGTTGCATTTGCTGGGTCAGACGATAACGCAGACGCCGGACGCCACTTCAACCGACTTGACGGCTAAGTCAGGCAAACTGACCAGTTCCCCTGACACTTATGCAGCCAATGATACGACTGTTGCCCCGACGACCCCCAGCTCCGGTACTTATAGTGGGTCCACTGGTGTTATGACATGGCCGTCATCAGTGCCGCTGCCAACAACTTTGAGTTTTGGATTCTCTGAACCATCCGTGTCAGTAGGAAGTGCTTCTACGACATACAGCGGCACGGTGACGCGTGGCGTCACTGCCGAGTCGACGCATTCGGTGACGTTCGAGCCGGGGCCGGGTGCCTCGTGGTCGTCGGTCTCGGGCACGAACCCGTTGACGGTCAATGACGGCGACAAGGTGCCCGCGGCGCCGTCGATCGTGGGCCTGGTGCCTCCGTCTGGCTATCGCCAGACCGGCTGGGAGTATGCGTCGTCGCACAACGGCGCGCGGGTCGGCGATTTCCTGTTCGGCCCGTCGGGCACCGCGGTGACGTCGGACCTGTATGTGCGCCCGGTGTGGGGGCGCGCCTCGTACTCGATTTCGTATGATTGGAACGGCGGCTCGTGGGCTGGCGGCTCGCTGCCGGCGTCCGCCGTGTATGGCGATACCGTCAACGCGCCCGCTTCGGCTGGCGCGCGGGCGCCAGCGCACCATCATTTGGATTATTGGGAGTATAAGACTCCTTCCGGTTCGTGGACGGCGTTTACGGGCAGTTTCGCGATGCCGGCCGACAATGTCTCGATCCGCCCGGTGTGGGCCGAGTCGACGCATTCGGTGACGTTCGAGCCGGGGCCGGGTGCCTCGTGGTCGTCGGTCTCGGGCACGAACCCGTTGACGGTCAATGACGGCGACAAGGTGCCCGCGGCGCCGTCGATCGTGGGCCTGGTGCCTCCGTCTGGCTATCGCCAGACCGGCTGGGAGTATGCGTCGTCGCACAACGGCGCGCGGGTCGGCGATTTCCTGTTCGGCCCGTCGGGCACCGCGGTGACGTCGGACCTGTATGTGCGCCCGGTGTGGGGGCGCGCCTCGTACTCGATTTCGTATGATTGGAACGGCGGCTCGTGGGCTGGCGGCTCGCTGCCGGCGTCCGCCGTGTATGGCGATACCGTCAACGCGCCCGCTTCGGCTGGCGCGCGGGCGCCAGCGCACCATCATTTGGATTATTGGGAGTATAAGACTCCTTCCGGTTCGTGGACGGCGTTTACGGGCAGTTTCGCGATGCCGGCCGACAATGTCTCGATCCGCCCGGTGTGGGCCGAGTCGACGCATTCGGTGACGTTCGAGCCGGGGCCGGGTGCCTCGTGGTCGTCGGTCTCGGGCACGAACCCGTTGACGGTCAATGACGGCGACAAGGTGCCCGCGGCGCCGTCGATCGTGGGCCTGGTGCCTCCGTCTGGCTATCGCCAGACCGGCTGGGAGTATGCGTCGTCGCACAACGGCGCGCGGGTCGGCGATTTCCTGTTCGGCCCGTCGGGCACCGCGGTGACGTCGGACCTGTATGTGCGCCCGGTGTGGGGGCGCGCCTCGTACTCGATTTCGTATGATTGGAACGGCGGCTCGTGGGCTGGCGGCTCGCTGCCGGCGTCCGCCGTGTATGGCGATACCGTCAACGCGCCCGCTTCGGCTGGCGCGCGGGCGCCAGCGCACCATCATTTGGATTATTGGGAGTATAAGACTCCTTCCGGTTCGTGGACGGCGTTTACGGGCAGTTTCGCGATGCCGGCCGACAATGTCTCGATCCGCCCGGTGTGGGCCGAGTCGACGCATTCGGTGACGTTCGAGCCGGGGCCGGGTGCCTCGTGGTCGTCGGTCTCGGGCACGAACCCGTTGACGGTCAATGACGGCGACAAGGTGCCCGCGGCGCCGTCGATCGTGGGCCTGGTGCCTCCGTCTGGCTATCGCCAGACCGGCTGGGAGTATGCGTCGTCGCACAACGGCGCGCGGGTCGGCGATTTCCTGTTCGGCCCGTCGGGCACCGCGGTGACGTCGGACCTGTATGTGCGCCCGGTGTGGGGGCGCGCCTCGTACTCGATTTCGTATGATTGGAACGGCGGCTCGTGGGCTGGCGGCTCGCTGCCGGCGTCCGCCGTGTATGGCGATACCGTCAACGCGCCCGCTTCGGCTGGCGCGCGGGCGCCAGCGCACCATCATTTGGATTATTGGGAGTATAAGACTCCTTCCGGTTCGTGGACGGCGTTTACGGGCAGTTTCGCGATGCCGGCCGACAATGTCTCGATCCGCCCGGTGTGGGCCGAGTCGACGCATTCGGTGACGTTCGAGCCGGGGCCGGGTGCCTCGTGGTCGTCGGTCTCGGGCACGAACCCGTTGACGGTCAATGACGGCGACAAGGTGCCCGCGGCGCCGTCGATCGTGGGCTGGTGCCTCCGTCTGGCTATCGCCAGACCGGCTGGGAGTATGCGTCGTCGCACAACGGCGCGCGGGTCGGCGATTTCCTGTTCGGCCCGTCGGGCACCGCGGTGACGTCGGACCTGTATGTGCGCCCGGTGTGGGGGCGCGCCTCGTACTCGATTTCGTATGATTGGAACGGCGGCTCGTGGGCTGGCGGCTCGCTGCCGGCGTCCGCCGTGTATGGCGATACCGTCAACGCGCCCGCTTCGGCTGGCGCGCGGGCGCCAGCGCACCATCATTTGGATTATTGGGAGTATAAGACTCCTTCCGGTTCGTGGACGGCGTTTACGGGCAGTTTCGCGATGCCGGCCGACAATGTCTCGATCCGCCCGGTGTGGGCCGAGTCGACGCATTCGGTGACGTTCGAGCCGGGGCCGGGTGCCTCGTGGTCGTCGGTCTCGGGCACGAACCCGTTGACGGTCAATGACGGCGACAAGGTGCCCGCGGCGCCGTCGATCGTGGGCCTGGTGCCTCCGTCTGGCTATCGCCAGACCGGCTGGGAGTATGCGTCGTCGCACAACGGCGCGCGGGTCGGCGATTTCCTGTTCGGCCCGTCGGGCACCGCGGTGACGTCGGACCTGTATGTGCGCCCGGTGTGGGGGCGCGCCTCGTACTCGATTTCGTATGATTGGAACGGCGGCTCGTGGGCTGGCGGCTCGCTGCCGGCGTCCGCCGTGTATGGCGATACCGTCAACGCGCCCGCTTCGGCTGGCGCGCGGGCGCCAGCGCACCATCATTTGGATTATTGGGAGTATAAGACTCCTTCCGGTTCGTGGACGGCGTTTACGGGCAGTTTCGCGATGCCGGCCGACAATGTCTCGATCCGCCCGGTGTGGGCCGAGTCGACGCATTCGGTGACGTTCGAGCCGGGGCCGGGTGCCTCGTGGTCGTCGGTCTCGGGCACGAACCCGTTGACGGTCAATGACGGCGACAAGGTGCCCGCGGCGCCGTCGATCGTGGGCCTGGTGCCTCCGTCTGGCTATCGCCAGACCGGCTGGGAGTATGCGTCGTCGCACAACGGCGCGCGGGTCGGCGATTTCCTGTTCGGCCCGTCGGGCACCGCGGTGACGTCGGACCTGTATGTGCGCCCGGTGTGGGGGCGCGCCCCATATACAGTGACATACGAGCCTGGGACTGGCGCTTCGTGGACTCCGTTGCCGGGGACTGGTTCAGTGCTTTATGGTTCGACAATCCCGTCGGCGCCGTCGATCGCGGGCCTGACGGCTCCTGCCAACAAGGTGCAGGACGGCTGGTTGTTTGCCTTGTCAAATAATGGACCTGCTACGACGTTCACGTTCGGTACAACGACGATGCCTGCGCATGACATCTGGATTCGTCCGAATTGGGTACAAGCGGTTCATTCGGTGACATTCGAGCCCGGGCCGGGTGCCTCGTGGTCGTCGATCTCCGGTAGCAACCCGCTTCCGGTGAACTATAGAGGCACGATTCTTACGGCACCGGTGATCACCGGTCTTTCCAAGCCGGGTTATCACCAGGATGGCTGGGTGTCGTCTGCGACAAGTAACGGCTCCCCGACGTTGGTGTTCAAGTTTGGTCCGACCGGCGTGGGAACTTCGGTGATGTCTGACCTGTTTGTGCGCCCGAACTGGGTGGCTAATGGTGCTGTACCGAATCCTCCGCATAACACTTCGTCGGGGCAGCTAGGTTCTGGCCAGCCAAATGGCGGCGCGAAGTTGTCAAAGACTGGCTCCGCGATCGCCATCCCAGCTGGTTTGGCAATATCCTTCCTGGTATTGGCAGCTGGGCTGGAGGTTCTGCGGAACTCCGAGTCCGAATCGAGCCGACATCGTCGGATGGATTGATGGATAAGGATGTAGGGCTCTAATAAGCCAGACATGAAATGGGATGGACACAAGGTGTGTCCATCCCATTTTGTTTAAGTATTCGACGCTCAACAAGAAACGCCGTAATGCATCTTTAGAAGTGAAGAAACTGTGATGGATTTTTCTATTAGAGTTTAGTCTCTATCGATAAATATAAGAGACTTGGAGATATGATAGGTTGGCTTTTTGGAATCGATCGTCGCAATATGCTCAATGTTTTGCGGATGATTAGTTGAGCATACATCTCAGTATTAATAAGTCAGCGAACAGTAATTGAGTAATTGCCCATTTTAAGGATTGCTTTGTGTAAAGTTATCCACTGAATATGAATAATTATTGTGGGGCGCTGTGGATAACCACAAGATAATTCTTGATATGGTAGCGATATGCAAAGACCTGTGTGTAATTGTTATCCACATTGTCCACATTCAAAAAACATTGTGAAATAGGGGATTTGGAAAAGCAGTGTGGATAAATGAGTGTCTTTTCCCCATTGCTTCCACTGGTTATACCCAAGTTATCCACACTTTTCTCCACAGTTGTGGAAAACTACACGCGTGTAGTTACATGTTATGTAACCGATATCAACATTCAGAAACGTAGGTTTTGTAGTTAAACAAGTAGGACTGATAGTTTTTAGAACAATGAATCATTAATACGTAAACACGTTAGAATCGAATAATTTTGGCGATTTCTGTCGTTGGAACTGGCTAGCTTTGTTATCGGTATGGAAATGTCATGCTAGTATGGGTGTATAACAAGGGAGCGTGTTAGGCATTCGTCGGCATTGCTTGGGTAAGAACTTAAGTGGGGGTTGTGCCTCACCAGGGAGAGAGACATGGCGATACGTAAAGGATTGCGCAACGTTGCAGCAGCGGCGCTGAGTGCTGCGATGATACTGGCATGCGGGGTCGCCGGCGTTGACAGCGCTAATGCGGATGAAAATGTTGATGTGAGTCATCGTGTTGGGCAAATTAAGGTTGATGAGGCAGCCGAGGGCCATGTCTTCAAAGCTATTCGGATAGGTAGCTATACTTCTGCCACGAAAACTGGGACAATGGTCACAGAAATTGATGTGAGTACTGTTTCTGCGCCCGCCGCAGTCGTCAATGCAATCGGTAACGCATACAGGAGAGTGAGTAGACGTCCCTCAGTACCTTCGACAGCATACTGTCATTCGGACACCATGTGTTGGATATCGCGTAACTGGCTTGGATACCTTAGCGAAGCTGAAAGTGAAGATACAACCTCGAATTCTCATCCGTTTACAGGTAAGTTGCGTGAGTTTGTGACCGAGTTGCAAAAGGATTCTGGTTTTCAGGCGGCAATAAATACTAGCGTCAGGGCAAGTGTGGCTCCAGGGTCGAGCACGGCCTCTTTTGATAATTTGGATCAAGGTATCTATGTTATTGAAGACACAACTGCTGTGCTGCCGAACGGTGTTTCTAATTCAATTCCTATGTTGGTCGGTACTACGGTGGGCGATAGCCATCTTCAAGTGGTCAGCAACCCTGTGACGCCTATGCTCGGCGAGATTAAAGTGAAATCTGATACGCCAACAGTTGATAAGGAATTGGATTCTGTCACGGACGCAGCGGGATGGCCAGTTGTAGGTGATCCTAGTGACGGTGATGTTATGCATTTTATTTTGACTTCTATGGAACCGATGACAACAGGATTTAGTCGGTATTTCTTCCAAATTACTGATAAAGCCAGTGCTGGTTTGCAGTATGTTAACGGCTCTGCACACGCAACTGTGGATGGCTCTGATGTCCCACTGGCACCTGTCCCGCCGACACCACCCTCACCAATGGTTGACGAAGTGTATTTCGCGCAGTCTGATATTTCTGGTTCGCATTATCTTACGTTTACGTTCCCCAATATTACGGCTTACTCTTCTACTGCTGCGCTTCAAGTCGAATACGACATGAAGGTTGTTGGAACGGGAATAATAAGCAACGATGCAGGCGTTAAATGGTCGAGTGATAGCAGCCATCAGCCAGAGCCCACTTGCGTAGCAAATCCCGCAACGAATTGTGGTGCTGTGGAGAAAAATGATACTGCTTCCAGCTACAGTTTCTCTTCGTACTATATGATGCTGGAAAGCACCGATGGTATGAATCAGAGCTTGCCGCTCGGCGGCGCGACTTACGAGTTGCTCAAAGATGACAAGCCTTTGTCGTTCAGGCAATTAGGTGAAGGATATTACGTCTATCATCCGAGCGAGGACAAGGAATCGCACACTACGACCAAACTCGTCACGTCAAGTCACACGCAGGTGGTGCAAGGCGCTCGGGCCGCCTCTTTCATTGAGCCGCGGACGCAACAGGCGGTGGACCGAGATCAAGGTCTTGGCTCGTTGAAGATTGATGGCCTTCCTCTTGGCATCTACACGGTCAAGGAGACTGCGCCACCCACCGGAAAGCCGGATGCGGAGTTGTTGAAGTTCGATGTCAAGTACACCAAAGATGCCAGCAACAATGGCACATACGTTAGCTTGCTTCGGGACTACACGGGTGGGTTGGTGCAACGGCCCATCGGGACAAGGGACCATCTTGGCGCCAATTTCTCGTTGAACGTGGCTAAGAAGCGTGGAGGTTTGTTGGGTGTGTTCGGCGCGTTGGGCACTGGGATGTTCGGTCCTGGAACCTTGGCACGGACGGGCGCGTCAATCGTGGTCTTGCTCATTCTGCTGTGCTGCTTGATAGCAATCGGCACGGCGATATTGAGTCGGCGTCATCAGATCAGCAGATAAGAAGGGGATAAATATGTCAGGGTGCAGAAGCAGTTAGACAAAGTCATGACTTGTAGTACACTATTGAGTAGTGCGTACTATAAGCCTAAAACTTCAAGCTTAAAGGCCTGTCGGTTACGCGCAAGGAAATGCTTCTAAGGAGTTAGGCATGGAGATGTGATGTATTTGGCAGAGCATCAGGGGATGAAAGTCCTGTTGAGAGCTTGAACAATTCAGAAATGTATTTCCGGAAAATACAAGGAGAAATAAAAATGAAGTTAGGAAAAGGGTTACGTGGTGCAGCAGCCATGGTGTTGTCTGCCGCCACGCTCCTCGCGCTCGGTGTAACCGGCGTGGGTTCGGCCAATGCGGCTGATGTCGAGCAAACCATTAATGCTAATGATGGTACAATCACCATTACTGGTGGCAAGGGCCATGATTTCCAGGTTTCTAGGCTCGCTACCTATACCAACGTAGCTGCCGATGGCAACACTTCGACCAGCAACATCACTGGCATCGCTGTCACTACGGATGACGCGACAAGAGTTGTTCAAGCTATTACTTATGCAAACAATGGTGTCCCAACTGATACCAGTTATGATGCTACAAACCCTATGAACTGGGTGGCACAGAACTGGCTCGGATATAACGGAACCGATTCGACCTCAAGTGACAGTACAGCGAACTTAGGAGATCCTGATCACGCAACAGCGAAGAAGCCATACAGCGGCAAACTCCGTAACTTTGTAACGGATTTGACAACTGGGACTCCGGCGATTGCTTTCACGGCTCCTACTCAGGCTAATTCCGGCACTAATGACAAAACAATCACCGGCCTGACTGAAGGTATTTATGTCATTATTGATAAGACCGCTAATAGCAATACCGCAATTCCGATGCTCGTTGGCACCACTGCGGGTTCGAATGCTCTGACGAATTCATCGTCAAAGACCAACATGGTCGGTAAGATCGAGCTGAAGCAGAAGGATGTTACCGTCACTAAGACGGTGACTAAGCTCAATACTAATCCCAGTAACCCGTCTTCGACAACGAATAATTCTCCTACCGATGCAGAGTGGAGAGCTGCGCCTCTCAATTCGATGTTCGGCTTCAGGATTACCGCGCATGTGCCGATGACGACTGGATTCAAGAGCTACCACTTTGAGGTGAAGGATACCCCAACTGCTGGCTTTAGTTTGCAGTCTAGTCCGGCGCCGTTTGCAGACCCAGTGGTAAAGATAACTGATAATGGTGTTACTACCACCTTGGCTGAAGGGACTGATTATACCTACACTGCCCCGTCAGGGTCGAATCTTTCGTTTAGCTATGATTTCTCTCGCAGTGTTTTGAAGTGGAGCTATGATTCGGAGATTACCATTGATTACACGATGCAGCTCACCGCGACGGGTAATCAGTCCAATGATGCGACCGTGATTCATAGTTCTGATCCTACCAATCCCTCGCAAACCAGCGAGACTACGCCTATCGTAGATCCGACGAATCCAGATAACAGCTCTGAGGTTGCGCTGTCTACTTATACGATCAACTTGACTAATACCCTGAGGAATAGTTCTCCTACGGCTTATTTGCCTGGTGCGCAGTTTACCGTTAAGAATGCTTCCGGTGATGTTAAGTTCTCGATGACTGGAACTGATTTCACTTATGATCCCAGTGGCACCATTACTTCGGTAACCACTGACACCAATGGTAAGTTGGTGATTGATGGCCTTCCACAGGGTACTTATACTTTCACTCAGACGGTAGTGGGTACGCATACTCCGACCATTTCGGAAGCTATCAAGCCTACGTTCACAGTGGAAATTGCAAACGGAACTCCTTCAGGATCCACTCCGGGTACGAAGTTCACGTTGACTCAAGATGTTTGGCATCTCGCCAAAATCACTGATGGCAGCGGCGACACTACTAAGGACAGCACCGCTAAGACTGTCGCGCTTCAGCTTGAGTCTGTGACCAACCTCGCCTCCCTGCCTCTCACTGGTGGCGCGGGCCTCGTTCTGCTTGCGGCTCTGGTTGTGCTCAGCGGTGGCATCGTGGTCATCACTTCGGTGGCTCGCCGTCGCAACATGGCTTCCTCTCACAAGTGAGGTTTCCATTGTTTAGAAAGTTCGATTCATAGTTGAACTTTTAAAGACAGCTAAAGGGTGGTTTGGTCTGGAATCAAATTTCGGACCGAACCACCCTTTACTATATGTAAAGCATGGAAATCGCAGTAAACTACTTTCTGTTGTCTTCTTTTTGCGAGACAATAGCGGAAATACTTTTAGGTACTTTGAGCTGACCAGTGGAATGGACGAATGAAGCGTAAGAAACAAAAGCAACCGGAGACCCTAGCGGCTCTGCCTTTTGATGACGTCATCAAGCCCCACAGAAAACGTGGACAATACGTCTACCGTATCTTTATCGAGCTCGTCCACGACATCTTTGTCATCCTTACCGTCATCCTCATTATGTGGGCCCCTGTTCATTGGGCTGTCAACTCGAGAACCGAGTCGTTAGCCGCCATTCAGGCTGAACGAGACGTGTTGAAATGGCCTCGCGGCGACGTCGCCAAGGAGTATCATGCTGCGCAACGCTATAACGAGCAGATCGCCGCTTCAGGGCAGTTGACGTTGGGGGAGGTAAAAGATCCTTTTGATCCCCAGCCTGACGAGGACACCGAATCAGTAAAAGATCAGACATACCAATCGATACTGAAAAGCCCAACGGGAGTGATGGGCACGATTCGCATTCCCAAAGTCTCCATTCATTTGCCGATTTACCATGGCACCTCTCGCTCGATATTGCAGATAGGTTCCGGACATCTTTACGGCACCAGCGTGCCTGTAGGCGGTAAATCAACAAACGCTGTGCTCACAGGCCATCGTGGGTTACCGGATGCCTTACTCTTCACAAGACTTGATGAATTGAGCAAAGGGGACATCATCTACATCAAGACGATGAACCATACCATGGGCTATCGTGTGACGGCCATCCACGTGGTCAATCCTGACGATGTACATCTTTACAAGGTTGTTCCGGGCCAGGACCTGCTGACGTTGATGACATGCACGCCATACGGTGTCAACACTCAGCGACTCGTCATCACCGCCAAGAGAGGGAACATCCCGCAGAACATCCCGCCGTTGGAAGATAGCGCCGCCGACGCGAAGCTGTATGGCCTCCTGACCATCGTGGTGGTGCTGATTATTGGTTTCATCCTCGCCCTGCGCAAGAACTACCGTGAGCTGGTGCCACCGCCGTGGCACTACGATGGCACCCCGATTCCGCCATCGCTGCTCCTCCCACGTTTCGTCGACGAACGCGGCCTGCCGCCAATGGGCGTCCTGGCCCACCGCAAGCGTCCGCGCCATCAACAGCGCCCACGCCCGACTCCGCCCAAGAAAGAATAGCGTTCGACGTATGTCAAGAGTCTCCCAGACCCAGAAGTGGTGGTCTGGGAGACTCTTTGCTATACAGATGACTTTGTATATGTCGAACAAAGACAGACGTATAAAAGGCAGAAGATAAGCGGTAATCAACTGAGGTTGATCGTTACAAGTAGGGGAATAAGAGGCATGAGTGAGGATGAGCAATTCTAAGAATGAAAGAAAAATGACCAGCAAGATTAGGCGCGATTGATATGAAAATGGTGCTTCCGAAACCGATTCCGGCTTCGCAAGCACCATTTTCATTGGTTAAAGTGGCAGCTGGTTTGTTGAGGCTTGGCTTCGATCAGTGACCGGAGGGCTGCGGGGTGTTGCCTTCGCCGCCACTTGGGGTGGTGGGCTGGGGAGCGGCCTTGGTGCTCAGGGTGATGGTGCTGCCCTTGTCGACCTGCTGGCCCGGCGAAGGTGACATGCCGGTGACGATGGCGCTGTCATCCTCGGGGTTGCCCTGCGTGACGTTGATGGTGAAGCCTTGCAGCAGGCCGCGGGCCTGGCCCAAGGTGGTGGTGCCGAACGAGATGGTGTTGGGCACGATGACCTTCGGCTTGCCTTGGGAGACGTAGACGGTGATGCTGCCCTTCTGGGCAAGGCTGGCGCCGGCGCCTGGGTTGGTGCGCGTCACCAAGCCCTGGGCCACGTTGTCGGAAGCCTCCTGCTGGACGACGACGGTGAATGCCTTGAGCTGGTTCAGCGCCTGGTCCTGCTGCTGGCCCGAGACATCCGGCACCTTGGCCATGCCGGAGGAGATATAGAGCATCAACGAGGTGCCCTTGTCGGCGGCCGTTCCGGCGGCCGGGTCGGTGCGAGTGACCATGTCCTTGGCCACATCCATGCTGTCCTCGGTCTGCGCGGTGGGCGCGACCTTGAAACCGGCCTTCTCGAGCACTTTTCGGGCGTCGTCCTGCGACTTGCCCTTCACGTCGGGTATCTGGCCGGACTGCGGGCCGGCGGAGAACCAGACCTTGACGGTCGAGCCCTGTGGGGCTTTCGCGCCGCCCTTGGGCGATTGCTTGGTGAAGGTGCCCTTGGGTTCGCTGGAGTCGTTGTCCTGCTCCACCTTCATCTTCAGGCCGACTTCCTCAAGCTGCTCCTGGGCGCGCGCCTGCGTGGTGGTGGCGTTGAAGGTCGGCACGCTCACCATCTCCGGCTTCTTCATGTGCGTGACGCCGAAGACGATGCCCGCGATGGCCAGAATGGCCACGATGCCGCCGATCACGGAGCCGATGATGATCTTCTTTTTCTTTTTCGCCTTCTCTTCGGCGGCCTTTTCGGCTCGGGTCTTGACGGCGGTGTTGCCGCCGGGCTCAAGCTGCGTCGCCGCGGTGTCGCCGTAGGTTCCCGTAAGCGGGTCGAAGGCCTGCGTGGCCGTGGTCTCCACGGGGTTCATCGCCTCGGTTGCCGCGGTCTGCTCGGCCTGCTTGCGCTCCTTCATGTTGGCGAGGTCGGTCAGCGGGTTGAACGCCGCCGCCACCGGGATGCCGCCGTTCATGTAGGTCAGGATGTCGTTGCGGAACTCGGCGGCAGTCGCGTAACGGTTCTGCCGGTCCTTGGCCATCGCCTTGGCGCAGATCTGGTCCCACATCTTGGGAAGTCCTGGCACCAGCGTGCTGGGCGGTGTGGCTACTTCCGAGACGTGCTGGTAGGCGATCGCCACGGCCGAGTCACCTTGGAAGGGAGGGCGTCCGGTGAGCATTTCGTAGAGCACGCAACCGGCGGAATAGAGGTCGGAACGCATGTCGACGGTCTCGCCTCGGGCCTGCTCGGGGGAGAGGTACTGCGCGGTGCCCACCACGCCCTGCGACTGGGTCATCGTCGCCACGGAATCGTCAAGCGCGCGGGCGATGCCGAAGTCCATGACCTTGACCATGCCCTGCTCGCTGATCATGATGTTGCCGGGCTTGATGTCGCGGTGGATGATGCCCATCCGGTGCGAGTAATCGAGCGCGTTCAAGACGCCCAGCATCACCTGCTCGGCGTCGCGCTGGCTTAAGGGGCCGTTCGCCTTGATGATGTCGCGCAGGGTCTGGCCCTTGACGTACTCCATCACAATGTAGGGCACGCGCTCGGTGGAGCCGTCCTCGGCGGTGATGGCCTCCTCGCCGGAATCGTAGATGTTGACGATGTTGATGTTGTTCATCTGCGCGACCGAGTGCGCCTCGCGGGCGAACCGCTTGAGGAAGACGTCGTCGTTGGCCATGTCGGAGCGCATGATCTTGACGGCCACGACGCGCCCCAAGCGTGTGTCCTGCGCGATATGGACCTCGGCCATGCCCCCTCGGCCAATCAGTTGCCCCAGCTGGTAACGGCCGTTTGCCAGTGATGTTGGCATATTGGTGCTCATTGCTGCTCCTCCCGGTTGCGCGTGGTTGCCGACGAGTCGGCATTGTCTTGCGTCAAGTTGTTTGAAATTCCGATGTCTTGGATGGCGTGGACGGTCGCCGTCATGGTGTTCAGCGCCTCTTGCACTGCCGGCGGGTAGTGGCTGCCTGTGGTGCCGTCGTCTTCGGCGTTGCTGGAGACGGTGTTGATGGTGTTGCCCTCGATGGAGCTGTCGGCGTGATTGGCGTTGCTGGCGCTCGCGGTATCACCGCTGGTGCTGGCTGTATCGCTGGTACCGAGGGCGGTTTGGTCGTCGGCAACGTTGCTTGTATCGCCTGCATTCTCGTCATCGTCGATGCCGACGATCTCGGTACTGCTGACGACGAGCGCCTTTCCCGTATCGTCCGAGTGGTCGTTGGCCTCAAGTTGAGGCGCGGGCGTGGATGCCGATTCGGTGGACTCGGCCGACACCGGCGCGGATTGCTGCGGATGGAACGCGGAGGCGTTGCCGCCGGCCACCCGTCCGTCGGCGGAGTACGGAGCACTGACCACGCGGCGCGCGATGCGCCCGTCGCGCGAGACCATCGTGGTGTCGTCCAGCGCGGCCTGCTGGTCCATCAGCCGGCGTTCGATGTGCGAGAGCGTGCGCGAGACGACCAGCGCGTCCTTCGGCCGGTCGAGCGGGTTCTTGGAAAGCATCGACATCACGAACTGGGCCAGCTGCACGTCGACCGTGTCCGGCAGCGGCGGAACCGCGTCGTTGACGTGCGCGGCGGCAATGTCGACGGGAGTGGCGCCGGTGAACGGGCGATGCCCGCACAGCCCCTCATAGGCCACCACGCCCAGCGAATAGATGTCGGACTGCGGCGTGGCCTTCTTGCCCTGCGCCTGCTCCGGCGAGATGTATTGCGCGGTGCCCACCACCATGCCATCCTGCGTGATCTGGGCCTGGTTGGTGGAGTAGGAGACGCCGAAATCGGTGATTTTCACCTCGCCGTCCTTGGAGACCATGATATTGGCGGGTTTCACATCACGATGTATTACACCGTGGGAATGCGCGACGTAAAGCCCGCGAGCCACCTGCACCAAAATCGGCAGCAGCTCGAGCGGGTCGATCGCGCCCTTCTCGCGGTACATGTCGGCCAGCGACTCGCTGTCGACATACTCCATGATCAAAAAGCCGATGCCGTCGTGCTCGTAGTAATCGAAGAGCGCGGCGATGTTCGGATGAGCCAGATCGGCGGAATTGTGCGCCTCGATGCGCAGCCTGCGCCGCTTGGCCTCCACGTCGGTGAGGTCGCCACGCAACGCCTTGATGGCCACGACACGTCCCAGTTGGATGTCGTAGCCCTTCCAGACCTCGCCCATCCCGCCTTGCGCGAGCCGGCGATCGAGGCGGTACCGGTTGTGAATCAGTTGACCTTCAACGAGCTTCATTTGCCCAGTGCCTCCCTCATTATCGCCTTCATGATCGGGCCGGCAGCGGAGCCGCCCAGTTGGTCGGTGCTATGGACGACCACGGCGACCGCGATCTTCGGGTCGTCGGCGGGCGCGAAGCCCATGATCCAGCCGTCGTTGCTTTGGTTGCCCACGCCGATCTGCGCGGTGCCGGTCTTGGCCGCCACGGAGACGCCGGGAATGGCCAGGTTCGGATTCTCCTTGGTGATGACGGCCTTCATCATCTCCGTCAATTTGCCGGCCGTGTCCTTGCTCATCGGCTGGCTCATCACGCCCGGGCTGGTGGTCGAGATGACCGTGAGGTCGCTGGAACGCACCCGGTCGACCAGCGTCGGGCGCATCAGCGTTCCGCCGTTGGCGATGGCCGAGGCGATCATCGCGTTCTGCAACGGCGTCTCCTGGGTGTCGCCCTGGCCGATAGACGCCAGCGCGAGGCGGTCCGGGGACGGGTTGTCGGGGAATTTCGAGGCGATGGCCTGCATGGGGTCGCCCGTCGAATTCGAGCCGTCGATCTGGATGGATGAGCCGAAACCGAACTTCTTGGCCGTGTCCTCGATGGCCTGCGCCCCGAGCGCGCCGCCAAGCTGCGCGAAGGCGGTGTTGGACGAGTAGGCCAACGCGTCCTCGAACGAGATCTGGCCGTCGGCGCCGCCGTTCGCCGCGCTGCCGGTGTTGGTCAGCTTCGTGTTGGTGTTCGGCAGCGTATAGCTCGCGCCCGCCGGGATGCGTGTATCCAGCTGGTATTTGCCGCTTTCCAAGGCCGCTGTGGCCACCACCGTCTTGAAGCTGGATCCAGGTGGATAGAGCTCGGAGATAGCACGGTTGAGCATCGGGTTCGCCTTGTCGGCGGTCAGCTTGGAGTATTCCTGGTTGACCTTGGTGGTGTCATGGCTGGCCAGCGTGTTCGGGTCGTAGCTCGGTGTCGACACCATCGCGAGTATCCGGCCGGTCTTGGGCTCGAAGGCGACTGCCGCGCCGCTTCTGCCGGCCAGCTGGTCGTAGGCGACGCGCTGGAGCTTCGTGTCGATGGACGTCTCGATGGAGGCGCCCTTGTTGGCCGATCCGGTGAACAGCGACTTGAATTGCTGCCAGAAAAGCTGGTTCGACTCCCCGGTCAGGAGCTTGTTGCGTGAGTCCTCGATGCCGCGGTCGGCGCGCTGGCTGATGGAGAAGTAACCGGTCACGGGCGCGTAGAGCGGGCCGTTGGAGTAGGAGCGTTGGTAGGCGAACGGGTCGTTCACCGGGTCGGATTTCGCCATCACCGTGCCGTCGGCAGCCAGGATGGGGCCGCGCGGGGCGTTGAACTCGTGGTAGAGGCCGCGCTGGTTGCGTGGGTCGTTGTTGAGCTTGTTGGCCTTGATGGCCGTGATCATCGTGCTGGAGAGCCCGAGGATCGTGAAGAGGACGACGACCGCGGTGAAAAGCTGGCGCAGGTATTTGTTCATCGCGCGCCTCCCATCAGATCGTCAAAACTTAAGCTTTGGATCCCCGAATCCTCAGGACTTTGACCTGCGGCTGCGGGCGTATTGCCGGCGTTCCCCTGCGTTTGGGCTTGCGGATCGGCGGCGACTGGCTGAGACGGCGTCTGCGGCAACACATCCGAAGATGAGCTCGACGCCACGCGCGGGCCCGCTTGCGGGACGGGGACGGTTTCGGCGCTCGCCGGCGCCTCGGCGTCGCGTTGCGAAACTGACGAAGCCACCGGGAAGCTGGACGTCGTCGGCTGTGTCTCATCCGAATTTGAATCCGAGTGTGAACGGGAACGCGAATGGCGGCCTTCATTGCGCTTCTTCTGCGCGCTGCGCTTGTTCAACGCCTCCATCGCCTCGTATTGCATGGTGTTGGAAAGCTCGCCTTCGGGCTCCGGCTTGTTGGCCTCGTTCGAGATGACGATGAGCAGCGCGGCAAGCAGGTAATTGGCCACCAGCGACGAACCGCCGGCCGCCATGTACGGCATCGTGAGCCCCGTCATCGGGATGACTAGCGTGAGGCCGCCGACGACGGTGAAGACCTGGAAGGCCATGGTGAAAACGAGGCCACTGGCCAAGAGCTTGCCGAAGCCGTCCTTGATTTTCATCGCCGTCAGAAGGCCCGAGGTGATGATGATCAAATACAGCATCAAAATGGCCATCAGACCGGACAGGCCCAGCTCCTCGCCGAGGGAGGAGTAGATGAAATCGGAATTGCCCAGCGGGGTGAGCGCGGGGTGGCCCTGGCCGATGCCGGTGCCGAGCAGACCACCCGAGGCGAGGCCGAAGAGGCCGGTGACCAGCTGGTAGGAGCTGCCGTACCTGCGGTTGTAGACGGCCGCGTCGAAGGGGTGGAGCCAGCCGTCGACGCGATAGCCGACGTGCGCGAATACCTTCACGGAGAAGACCGCGGCGACGACGAAGGCGATGCCGCCGATGATGAGCCAGCTGCCACGGCCGGTGGCGACATAAAGCATCGAGACGAACATCGCGAAGAACATCAGGGAGGTGCCGAGGTCATGCTGGACGACGAGCACGCCGATGGAGGCGAACCAGACGAGGATCAACGGACCCATGTCGCGCACGCGGGGTAGCTGCAGGCCGGCCACTTTCTTGCCGCCGACGGCCAGCTGGTCGCGGTGGTTGAAGAGGTAGGCCGCGAAGAAGAAGGCGAGGAAGAGTTTGGCGAATTCGCCGGGTTGCAGGGTGTGCGAGCCGAAGCCGATCCAGATGCGCGCGCCGCCGATCTCCTTGCCCAGGCCGGGAATCATGGGGGAGAGCAGCAGCACCAGGCCCACCACCATGCTCACATACGAGAAGCGGCGCAGGACGCGGTAATCACGCAGGGCGACGATGAAAACGCAGGTCAGCGCCAGCGCGACGCACACCCAGATCAGCTGGCGGAAGGCCACGGAGGTCTTCTTGTCGTAATCGATGCGCGCGATCATCATCGTGCCGATGGCCGTCAAGAGCATCACGCACGGCAGGATCTCCTGGCTCGCATAAGGCTGGAATTTCAGCAACAGCGCCCAAAGCAGGATGAAGAGAGCCGCCACCACGCACAGGATAGTGACGTACTTGGCGGGGAAGCCGCTGTAGACGCGCGCGAAAAGCTGGAAAAAGGCGATGCCGCTGATTGCGATGGCGAACAGCAGCAGGCCGATCTGACGGAAGCGAGTGGCGATCATGCGTTCGCCGCCTTTGCGCTGGTGATGATTGCGGACGGGGTTTCGGCGCTCGCCGACGGAGCCGCGTTGGGGCTCAGGTTACTTGTGTTGGCGCCCTCATCGCCGGAGCCGGAATCGCTGGGATTGGAGCCTTGGTTGTCGGAACCGTTGAGAGTGCTGAGCTCGGCGTCGTTTGGCGCGCTTGAGCTGTTCGCGCCGCTCGCACCGGAACCGTCTGTGCTTTCCTGGCTTGCCCACGGCCACGGTGTGGTCTTGCCCTTTGATTTGGACTTGTCGAGGGTCTTGGCCTCTTTCTTGATCATCGCGACATGGCTTTTAGCCTCGTCGAACGAGTCTACGGTGATGCCTTGGTTGAGCTCGTCCGTCCAGGATTGCGGCAGGTTGGAAAGCTTGATGTCGGTGGATTCGACCTTGTGGGAAAGCCGTGCGCCGAAGAGGTTGGTGTTGACGCCCTGGTAGATGGCCACGGCCCCGTCGCTGGTACCAATGTAATACTTTGTCTGGCTCCAGCGGTAGGCCCCGAAGCCCACGCCGAGCACGGCGGCCAGGGCCACGACGAAGGCGACGATGACCGCTATACGTCCACGGTTGCGTTTGCGGCGTTCGTTTTTGCGATTACGTAGATGCTCACGACGGATGGCCCGGGCGACCTCCGGGTCGTTGGGATCGGCTGAGACGCGGCCGTCCTTCTTGGTGACCACCGGAATCTCGCCGGTGTCCATGTTGGCCTTGTCGTCGTTTTCGTCGCGCACGGCCGAGGGCTGCGCCACATGGACGATGCTGCCGCCTGCGGCCGAGGTGTCTTGCGCATCCGGGTTTTCCGACTCCTGGCCGGTGCTGGAAGCGCTGGCTTCCGGGGCTTCGCCGGTATTGGAGGAATCGTCGGCCGCGCTGTTGCTTTCGGCGTGGGAGAGGGCTGCGGCGCGCTGCGCGGGCGACTGTTTGCCCAAGCGCAACGCGGGCGAGGAGGCGACGGGCTCCTTGATGATGTCTGCGATGGCCTCGAGGTTCGAGCTTGCGGCCCCGCCGATCAGCGGCGTTTGATGGGGCAGGTCGAAGGAATCCGCGTCGAGCGCGAGCGTGGCGTCGGCGATCACCGCCGTGACGTTGTCGGTGCTGCCGGCCTTCAGAGCCATGGCGACCAGCTGTTGGGCGCATTCCTCCTCGTCAGAGACCGTGGCGAGCATGGTCTCGAGGGTGTCGTCCTCCAGCACGCCGGAAAGGCCGTCGGAGCAGAGCAGCCAGCGGTCGGATGGCTGGGCCAAGAAGATGCCGATGTCGGGGTGCGGGTCGATGTCGAAATCGCCGAGCACGCGCATCACCACATTGCGTTGCGGGTGGTTGCGGGCTTCGGCTTCTGTAATACGTCCGGTGTCGATCAGGTGCTGGACGTAGCTGTGGTCCTGCGTCATGCGGCGGATCTTGCCGTCGCGCAGCAGGTAGGCGCGGGAGTCGCCGATGTGGGTGACGACCCAATGGCCGTCGACCAGGGCCACGGCCGTCACCGTGGTGCCCATGCCGGCCAGCGTGCGCTCGCGTTTCGCCTTCCCGACGATCGCGTCGTGGGCCGCCATCACGCTGGTCTCCATCATCGAGGCGATGGACGCGACGTCGTTTTTGGCGCCGCTCTGCTCGATATGCGCCAGCGAGCGGATGGCGATGGTTGAGGCGGTGTCGCCGCCAGCGTGGCCGCCCATGCCGTCGCAGATGGCGACGAGGTGCTCGCCGGCGAACGAGGAATCCTGATTGTTGCTGCGCACCGTGCCCACGTCGGAGACCGTTGTGGAATAAAGGAAGAGTTGTTGCTGAGGCTGTGCGCCCAAGCTGTGGTCGAGGATATGCGCTGTGTTGGCGGTTTGGGCTGAGTTGGTCGCGCTGGCTTGGTTAGTTGGGGTCGCGTCCGGCGTCTTACGGACCGGATGAGCGTTGGAAGGCGCAACAGAAGAAGGACTATCGATCCCGCTCACCGGAATCGAAGGTGGCATGTTGGCATTATCCGGATTTTCCGGTGTCAATGAGGAATCTGAGGTGTCTGGCATATCGCGGTCACCTCAATTCGAACGTCGTGGCGCCGATGCGCACCGGCACGCGCGCGGGCAGGACCACGGGCGAGGTGATGCGGCGGTGGTTGACGATGGTGCCGTTCGTGCTGCCAAGGTCTTCGATGGCCCAGGAGCCCGAGGCGGGGTCGGCGTAGACGCGGGCGTGCTGCGAGGAGACGAATTCATCGTCAAGCACGACGGTGTTCGAGCTGGAGCGGCCGAGGGTGATGGTGCCGTTGCTCAACGGAACGGAGGAACCGGCGAGCGGCCCGTCGATGATGGTCAGAAGCGTCGGTTTGGCGTTGACACCGGCTCCGCCAGCGCTGCCCATTTGCATGCCTGGGTTGCCGCGGTGCGAGGTGGCCATAGGCGCGTTCGCCATGGCGGGCATCGGGTTGGATTCGGCGGCCTTGCGCGCGCGTCGTGCACTCTTGCGGTGCGACCACGATTTGTGCGGGCTCAGTGTGTCGACGTCGCGTTTCAGCGAGCGGACGGCGAGCCATACGAAAACCCAGAGCAGGGCGAGGAAGCCATACTTGAGAATCGCAAAGGTAAGTTCGGTGATCATTGGCGATGTACCTGGCGTCTGGCCGTTATTCCTGATCCTGCGATGAAGCCCAATAGAGGATGCGGGTGCGGCCGATAGTAATGGTGTTGCCGTCGAGCAGGGTCGCCGCCGGCACTTGGTGCCCTTCCACGTAGGTTCCGTTGGTGGAGCCCAAATCGCGGGCGATGGTGCCGTTCGGGGTGATGTCGATCTCGAGGTGGTTGCGGGAGATGCCCGGATCGTCGATGACGATGTCGCAGCCGGAGCCGCGGCCGACGATGGTCTTGTCTTTGGTGAGGAGGTATTGGTTGCCGTTAATCTCAAGCATCGGGCTGTCTTGCGACTGGTTCTCGGTGGTCACGGGAACGGCGTTGCCTTGCACGGATTCGCTAGTGAGCTTGAAGTTGCCCTTGCTCAAGTCAAGGTCTTCCTCGAAGATGACCACGACGGGGCCGACGAAGGCGTAGTGCTGGCTTTTGGCGTATTGCGTGAGGTTGTCCGCGAGCTCGTTGGCCAGCGTCTCGCTGCCCCATTGCTCGATGCGGTCGAAGTCGGGCGTGCTCAGCTTGAAGCGGTATTCGTTCGGGGCGACGGTGCGGTCGCGCCCGACCGGCATGGCCTCGGCGTCGATCTCGCGTTCGAGAGCGCTGGAGAGGTCGACCGGCTGGAGGTCTTTCGAGCCGAACTTCGAGAAGACGCCGTTGACGGCTCCCTCAACGCTTTTCTCAAAACGATCAAAAACGCTCATCCGAGCCCCTTTCTATCCGTACCCATCTTACGCGAGGCCTCAAACCAGTTGCGATTTTGCCCCCCAATCCGTGCAATTTCTTCATTGTGCGCGTCTATAGATGCGGCAAGTGCGGGCCCTTATTAGGGACTAGCCTTTAGTCGATAATTTGCTGCAGGTCGTGCAGGAAGAGCAGGGGCCCCATTTGGTGTTGAATGACTGGTCACCGCCGTAGACCACGATGCGGTGGCCCTTGTTCACGCCGAGGCTGATTTCATTTCCAGAGGTTCTGGTCCCGCCAGTCGAGCGGGAATCCCATTTGGGTGACCGGAATGTGGGGGTTGTCGTCCATGAGTTTGATGAATTTGTCTTGCCAGTTGTTGGTGCCTTCAATCTGTTTGAGCAGGTAGTTTTCCATGGTGATGAACGTTGCCGGGCCTTGTCGCCCGCGCAGGAAGTCCCAGTCGTGGCCCCACCAGTCGCCTTGGTATGTCCGTGTGGGAAGGCTGTCTGGAAGTTTTGGCGCTATTAGATTTGATTTGGAGTTCCATAGGCGGTCGTGGTGGGCCGTCATGTTTCTCACGCATCTGATGGTTTCGAGCCATTGGTCAAGGCGTTTCACGTCGCCTCTCTCCGATGTCTGGGGGTTTGAGCTGGGCATGCCGAGCCTGCACGCCAGTTCGTTTTTGATGTGTTCCGGAGCTCCTTGGTATAGGAAAAGCTTCAGTGTGCCGTAGTCAAGGCAGCCGACGAGCATCCAGTATGGCGGCAGGGGATTGCTGTATGTCTTTCTGAAATGTCTGATGTAGGGTAGTTGTGAGCGTGAGTAGGAACGAAGGAAGTTCTCAAGGGCGGCGTGCCAGCCCTGCGGGCCACCGTCAGATAGGTTTGGTAATCCTGCTTTCTCCATGTAACCGAAAGATCCGTGGAAGAGGGCCAGTTTGGTACCGAGGAAACTTCTCAGAAAAGCCTCTATGGTGATGATTCCGTCGAATACCACGACTCTTAGTTGCTGGTCGAAGATGTAGCGTTCCCAGATGTCGCTGAAGTCGGTATTTGGAAGGAATGGTAGGTTCCGCTTACTCTGGTTATCGTCCTGGGGTGTCAAGAATGGATACCAGTAGCCTTTGAGCCGATAGTAGCCTACGCGTTGTATCCGGTTGGCCAAGTCATCGGAGGTTATACCTTGCAGGCCCTTGTCCATGAGTCGTGAGGCTAGCTGTTCGGGAGCCATGGCCTCGTGTGAAGGGTAAGGAATAAGGGGTCGTTCAGCCACGGTGCTGTCCTTTTCGCGTATGAAAATGCCACCCTAGGATGTCCCCTTTCGGAGTACTGGTGGCTTTTAACAACTTAAGATTATCGAAAAGTCAAATGGCGCCACGCGTATTTACAAAAATTTCACATATATATTGGTCGATAAGACATATTTTATCTACTTTCTTGGAATGTCTGGAATGCCTAGAAAAATTCGACGAAAACGTTGGTAAATCGATGAAAATAGTGTCCGGAATAATGCCTGAAATGTTCACAAAGATGCCTTGATTTTCTATCCCGCCATGCTGAATATGGGTGTACGTATGTCGATGGTTACGGGGCTGAGCTGGTCGACGTCCGCTTGGTCGATGATTTGCTGCAGGTCGTGCAGGGAGAGTAGTCGCCCCGATCTTTAGCGAGGTCTATTCCATAGATTTAGCAATATCTACTCCCGAAGTTCTATGCAGTCTGCCACAGAAATTTCAAGAGACATGTTTTTGGAATCTGCTGAGAATTATCAGATTTTAGATACTCGATCCTAAAGCAGCCCTGCCATGTAGAGGGGGAGGCGCACCACGTCACCGTTTACGCTGAGTGGCTTGGGGTGCAGGATGTAGCGTGTGCCGACCTGGGGGCCGAATTTGGCCTTGAATTTGTTGAGTGAGATTGTGGAATACCGTTTTCCGGACTTGACCTCGATGGGACTCACTCGCGCTTTCATGCCGGCGTTCTTGTAGAGCTCGACGATGAGGAAGTCGATTTCCATGCGGTTTTCGGCGTGCTCGCGGTCGCTGCGGGAGTAAAAGAACAGGCGGTGCCCCGATGTGCGAAGCAGCTGCGCGACGACGTTTTCGACAAGCATGCCTTCGTTCAGGCTGACGTTGCCGAGAAGCACGTCGCGGTACACGTCGCTGGTGGTGATGTCGGCGTCGGAGAGGGCGAGTGAGACGAGTAGTCCGGTGTCTGCCAAGTAGCATTTCACCGTCGAGTGGTCCTCGCTGATTTTTAGGCCCACGCCGGGGTCGGTCGAGTTGAAGCAGTCGTTGGTGACGAAGGCGTCGGAAAGCCAGAAGAAGGCGTCGTCGTAGTCGCGTTTGCGCGCGTCGGCGCCGAGTGAGGTGATGTTGAAACGTTTCTCCTTTTTGGAGAGCTGGCCGACGAGGTTGTCGAATATCCGTGTGACTCGTAGCTGGCTGGTGCCGCCGTGTTTGGCGATATCTTCGCGATAGAGTTTAAGAATGAGGCGTTTGGTCCGGTCGACCGCGCCGAAGTCGTGCGTTCGGGCGTAGGTCGTGACGGCCTGGGGCATGCCGCCGACCAGCATGTATTCGCGGAAAAGCCGTGTGGCCTTGCGGTGCACCGCATCTGGTAACGGCTTGAGTTTGGCGAACGAGGTATGGATGGCATCGGCGAGAGGGCGCTCGTCAAGCGCCCAGAGAAATTCATCGAAGTCCATCGGGTCGAGGCGCATGGATTCCTCTTCCGAGGGGATGAGGATGTCGCGCACGTTCTCGCGGATGGATACCAGCGAGCCGGTTTCGATATAGTCGTAGCGCCCGTCGGCGATGAGCTGCTTGATCGCCTCGCGGGCCTTGGGGTAGAGCTGCACCTCGTCGAAGATGATGAGGCTGTCGCGTTCGTGCAATTTGACTCCGTAGAATGCGGAGAGGTACAGGAAGAAGGTGTCCAGATCGTTACGCAGGTCGCGGAAGTAGCCGAGGACGTCGTCCGGAGCGGTCGAGAAATCGACCAGCAGGCAGGAGGCATAGTGCCGCCTGCCGAACTCGGTGGCGAGCGTGCTTTTGCCCACGCGCCGTGCGCCTTCGATGAGCATGGCCGTGCTGCCGTTCGACTCGGCTTTCCATTGCTCCAGCCGGCCGAGGGCCTTGCGTTCGAAAACGGGAGTTTTCTCCATCATATTCTCCATTACCGGTTTCCGTTGCAATAACTGGGTTTCTCACGGAATCAAGGATATTAACGCCTTTGATTATACACGAAATCAAGAGTATTCTTACCGCAATAATACACGGAATCAAGGGTATCAAGATAGCTGATTATACACGAAATCAAGAGTATGGCGTTCATGGGATTGACGGGAACGGGTCGGGGTTGTGTGTTTGCGTTTGGTGGAAGTGTGGGTGGGTGCCGGCACGGTGGTTGGTTTGGGTTTGTTGGTTGCCGTGCCGGCATCCGGTTGGGTTCCCGTCTGGTGTACCAGGCGGGAAGTGTTGTGTGGCGCGGGTGGCCGGGCTGTCATCGGGTCCGGTGGGGTCCCACGCTGTTGGTTAGTGGGGCGGGTTGGCGCCCCGGGTCTGTGGGGTGTGGTGCCGCCCTGTGTTTGTGGGTCGCCCGTCGTGGCCGTTGGCCGTGACGTTGGCCGGGGGGGCGGTCCAATTGCGGTTTATCTGCTGTGGCGAGCTTGGCGCCTGCGGTTGCGCAAGGCGGTGGCGGCCATGAGCAAGATGAGGACGATGTCGAGGGCCAGCACCATGGCGATTCGCCATGACCTGCCTCCGGTCAAGGGCAGAGCGACCAGTTCGGGTCCGCTAATGAAGACATTGGGGGTGCTGACGCTGTTGCTCACGGTGCTGTTGGCCGGCAGCCTCCAAGTGTCTTTGGTCTTGATGGTGGCTGTCAGGTCGTAATGGCCGCCGGATGGCATGTCGCTTTCCGCAATCGTATGAGTGGATTCGTGCTCCGTGGCGCCGTCCCACGAACCGGCAGAAACCGTGTCGTCCCAGCAGGTGGCCGGGAAGCTGCCGCCGTCGACGGCGGAGGGGGTGATGCAGTAGTGGATGGTGTCGCCGGCGGCGAGTGGCTTGCTGGTTGCCGTCACCGCGACTTTATTGCCGTCGGCGGGTTTGCGTTCGGCGGTGACAGAAGGCTTGGCAAGCGTGCGCCACACCGCGTACAGAGTGGTGCTTTTGCCGGCTTCGGTGGTGCCTGTCAACGTCTTGTCGGGGTCGTAGGTGCTGTCCGACTGAGTGGCGGAGTTGCTGGTGGACCAGCCGGCGAACAAGTCGCTGTCACCCTTGGTGGGGATGGTGTTGCGGGGGATTTTCACGTAGGTCTGATGGGTGGAGGAGTCGGCGAACGCGCTGATCGCGGCGGGCACGCCTGCCGTTGCGCCGTTGCCGTCGAACGTGGCCTTTGCATATTCCAGGTAACCTTGTTTGACATCGGTTCCGCCAGACACCGTGTTATGAGTGTTCGGGTCGGTGATGAGTGGGGCCGAAGCCGTCAGTGTGTATTGCGCGCCGGGCGTGGCTTCCAGGTTCACAACCGGGTCGTTCACCGTGCAGGTGCCGTTGACGCAGGTCCAGCTATGGGTGGGGTTGGTGCTGTCGGCGCCACTCGTCAAGGTCGTTGTCTCTGTGGCGGTCACTTCGAAGGTCGCGGTGCCGTCGTTGGCTACGTGCGTGGTCACGTCGCCGATTGACGGTTTTGCCGATCTCCACTGCGCGTGTAAGACCATGATGCGGCATGGATTGTATTGGGTTTGAGAGAGATGAATTACGCTGCCGGCGGTCACAGGGTTGCCGTAATCGTCTTTCCAGCCCGTGAAGAGGCTCGCGGCATTGTTGCTGGTCAGCACCTCGCCTGTAGGTACCGTCGCGTTGGCTGCACCGCTTGTCGTGTTCGTTAAGGCTGGCTGGAAAGACGTGGTTCCACCGTTGGCATCCACTTCGATTTGCAGGCCGGGGAGAGTGCTGTCGACGTACACGCCTTCCGGATTCGATGCCACACGCGTTGAAAGGCCAGCCTTGGTTGGGAAGGTATCGGTCACTGTCGCATTGACGCCGTAACCGCTCAGGCGTTTCCATGACGTGGCTTGCACCAGAGCAAATGCGTTGGCATTCGTGAGTTTGGTGTTTGAGCCCAGCACGAGCACGCGCAACGCTTCCGGCATCATGTAGCTCATGTTGGTGGTTTTGCGGGCGTCCCAGCCGTGCAGGTCGAGGCTGGTGAGGTTGGTGCAGCCCATGAACATGTAGCTCATGTCGATGGCTTTGGCGGTGTTCCATGCGTGCAGGTCGAGGCTGGCGAGTTTGGTGTCGTCCCGGAACATCTCGCTCATGGTGGTGGCGCTGCCGGTGTCCCAGCCGCCGAGGCCGGTGATGGTGGTGAGGTTGGGGTTGTTCTCGAAGAGGTTGCCCATGTAGAGCACGTTGGCGGTCTTCCAGCCGGTGGCGTCGATGCTGGAGATCTTGGCGTTGTAGAACAGGGCGCCGATGTTGTCGCCCTTGCCGGTGCCGGGCGTGGCGGCGAACTGCCAGTCGCGGGCGTTGAGGGTGGCCAGGCTGGGGAATCCGGCGAACCAGCTGAGGGTCGAGTCGGTGTTGCGGGAGAGGTCCCAGCCGCTGGCGTCGAGGGTGGCCAGGGCGGGTGCCTTGGCGAGGATGGCGAGGCCCATCCTCTGGTGGGCGGTCCAGTTCCTGGCGGTGACGGTGGTCAGGGCGTTGTCGCCGGAGAACGCGTCCCGCCAGCGGGCGGTGTCGGTCGTGTTGAAGCCGCCGAGGTCCCAGCCGGAGAGGTCCAGGGATTGCAGGGACGTGCAGCTCCGGAACGCGGAGTCCATGTTGCTGAGGTGGCTGGTGTCCCAGCCGGAGAGGTCCAGGCTGGCCAGGACGCTGTCGCCGGAGAACATGTAGGTGATGTCGGTCAGGGCCGGGGTCTTCCAGCCCGACAGGTCCGCGCTGGTCAGCCCGGTGCAGCCGGCAAACATGGCGGCGGTGCTGGACAGACTGCTGACGTTCCAGCCGTGCAGGTCGAGTGTCTGCAGTTTGGTGTCGCCTACGAACATGTAGGTCATGTTGTTGGTGGTGCGGGCGTCCCAGCCGTGCAGGTCGAGGCTGGTGAGGTTGGTGAGGTTGGTGAACATGTAGCTCATGTTGGTGGTTTTGCGGGCGTCCCAGCCGTGCAGGTCGAGGCTGGTGAGGTTGGTGCAGCCCATGAACATGTAGCTCATGTCGATGGCTTTGGCGGTGTTCCATGCGTGCAGGTCGAGGCTGGCGAGTTTGGTGTCGTCCCGGAACATCTCGCTCATGGTGGTGGCGCTGCCGGTGTCCCAGCCGCCGAGGCCGGTGATGGTGGTGAGGTTGGGGTTGTTCTCGAAGAGGTTGCCCATGTAGAGCACGTTGGCGGTCTTCCAGCCGGTGGCGTCGATGCTGGAGATCTTGGCGTTGTAGAACAGGGCGCCGATGTTGTCGCCCTTGCCGGTGCCGGGCGTGGCGGCGAACTGCCAGTCGCGGGCGTTGAGGGTGGCCAGGCTGGGGAATCCGGCGAACCAGCTGAGGGTCGAGTCGGTGTTGCGGGAGAGGTCCCAGCCGCTGGCGTCGAGGGTGGCCAGGGCGGGTGCCTTGGCGAGGATGGCGAGGCCCATCCTCTGGTGGGCGGTCCAGTTCCTGGCGGTGACGGTGGTCAGGGCGTTGTCGCCGGAGAACGCGTCCCGCCAGCGGGCGGTGTCGGTCGTGTTGAAGCCGCCGAGGTCCCAGCCGGAGAGGTCCAGGGATTGCAGGGACGTGCAGCTCCGGAACGCGGAGTCCATGTTGCTGAGGTGGCTGGTGTCCCAGCCGGAGAGGTCCAGGCTGGCCAGGACGCTGTCGCCGGAGAACATGTAGGTGATGTCGGTCAGGGCCGGGGTCTTCCAGCCCGACAGGTCCGCGCTGGTCAGCCCGGTGCAGCCGGCAAACATGGCGGCGGTGCTGGACAGACTGCTGACGTTCCAGCCGTGCAGGTCGAGTGTCTGCAGTTTGGTGTCGCCTACGAACATGTAGGTCATGTTGTTGGTGGTGCGGGCGTCCCAGCCGTGCAGGTCGAGGCTGGTGAGGTTGGTGAGGTTGGTGAACATGTAGCTCATGTTGGTGGTTTTGCGGGCGTCCCAGCCGTGCAGGTCGAGGCTGGTGAGGTTGGTGCAGCCCATGAACATGTAGCTCATGTCGATGGCTTTGGCGGTGTTCCATGCGTGCAGGTCGAGGCTGGCGAGTTTGGTGTCGTCCCGGAACATCTCGCTCATGGTGGTGGCGCTGCCGGTGTCCCAGCCGCCGAGGCCGGTGATGGTGGTGAGGTTGGGGTTGTTCTCGAAGAGGTTGCCCATGTAGAGCACGTTGGCGGTCTTCCAGCCGGTGGCGTCGATGCTGGAGATCTTGGCGTTGTAGAACAGGGCGCCGATGTTGTCGCCCTTGCCGGTGCCGGGCGTGGCGGCGAACTGCCAGTCGCGGGCGTTGAGGGTGGCCAGGCTGGGGAATCCGGCGAACCAGCTGAGGGTCGAGTCGGTGTTGCGGGAGAGGTCCCAGCCGCTGGCGTCGAGGGTGGCCAGGGCGGGTGCCTTGGCGAGGATGGCGAGGCCCATCCTCTGGTGGGCGGTCCAGTTCCTGGCGGTGACGGTGGTCAGGGCGTTGTCGCCGGAGAACGCGTCCCGCCAGCGGGCGGTGTCGGTCGTGTTGAAGCCGCCGAGGTCCCAGCCGGAGAGGTCCAGGGATTGCAGGGACGTGCAGCTCCGGAACGCGGAGTCCATGTTGCTGAGGTGGCTGGTGTCCCAGCCGGAGAGGTCCAGGCTGGCCAGGACGCTGTCGCCGGAGAACATGTAGGTGATGTCGGTCAGGGCCGGGGTCTTCCAGCCCGACAGGTCCGCGCTGGTCAGCCCGGTGCAGCCGGCAAACATGGCGGCTGCATTATTAAGAGTGATGTTTACGTTGGATGTGGTGTTTACGTTTTGCAGTGAAGGCCATGATTGGAATGCGTTGGATACTCTGATGGTAAGGTCCCCATTAAAGACTACTTTGGTGGCGTTGTGAGCTACCGTGTTTGCCGTGCCGCTGTTGCCGAAGGCGGTTTGGCTGCTGGTGCTGCCGGTGTCGCCGGCCCCGATGGTGAGGGTGCAGTCGCCGCTGAGGCTCCATGAGGCTGTGCCCCATTTGGTGCCCGGTGTGCTGTTCTGCGGTGTACATGTTGCTTGCGGTCCTACTGAAGGTTGCTCTCTCAGGAGGGATTCGGAGTCTAACGGTGTGGGCGCGGAAGTTGCTTGATGGTCTGGGTTTGCAGGTTGCGACGGTGTGGGAGCAGATTGCGCGTGGTGGGTGCCGTCGAGCTGAGAGGTAGGTGGATTTGCCGGTTTTGGTGCGGGCTTGGTGTTTGCATCGTTAGGGTCTTCGGTGACCTTTGAAACGGAATGGACAATGGTGTTTTGGAGATGTCTAAAAGTGAGTTTGGGGGATGAAGTGGATTGTGCGGTGCTGTTTGGCGAGCCAGTATCTTCAGTTACATAACGGACCTGCGGGGGGGGGTAATATTCGCCAGAGTTATGCACAGTGACAACACGACCAGATTGTGGATAACACCCATAAGGAACCAACCTTCTTACTCAATGTCGTTGTGCGATGCAATGCATCGCACAACGACGGTAATACTTCAACTTCTTTTATATTACATAGTTTCCCGACCGGATTCAATCTTCAGGCCGGAAACATCCCGTTGGGACCGGTCCCATTGATTGTTGGCGCTGGATAGATTTGTCGTCTATTGGATTCAGATGTTTCAGGGTTTCAGCGGAAGGTTCCACGTGTCCTTGCAGCTGCTTGTGGTCCGGTGTAAGCCGTTTTCGCCCGGCGTGTCGCGTATTTTGTGGATGGGCCTTTGCCTAGACGTTTCAGGGTCTGGTTATCGACGAGTGAACTGAGGAGACGGGAAGCTGCAGGTTTGGAGAGTCCCGTCAATTCCGCCGTTTGACTTCTGTTGATTGAGGGATGTTCTTGCAGATAGGTGAGTATCAAATTGGTGCGGTTTGCAAAGTCATCATCGAGAATGGTTGGTGGTTTGCTGATTGGTTTATCCTTGATTGCACTGGTTTCGGTCTCATCTCCCTCATAACGTTGGGAAGGCAGGATAAGTTTGAAACTGTGACTGGCTATCGAGATTGTTGGCTGTTTTTCAAAGCCCTCATACATTTCGAAGATTTTCGGGATTCCCATTCCGTATGCTTCCACGAGATGGAGCCGATAGAAGATGTTCGCGAGTTTTGGATTTCTTTTTGAGGAAAGCCCGTTGATGATGTCGTCTTTGCCCACGCCTTTGCGCAGGCCTCCGAAATTGATGAATTCAATGCGGTCATCGTAAACGCTGATGAGCGCAGAATCATGATAGGTGTAATCGCGGTGGATTAATAGGTTTAATACTGCCTCGCGTAAGGTGGCTGGCGGGTAATCGTAGAAATCCTCGCGATATATCGACCCGATCGTCGAGCTGACCCGGTTGTAGGGGCCTAAAAATTGCAGGATTTGTTCCAGCTGGATAAATAGGGAGCCGGTAAATTCGTAACGGTTGCTTATTGTCATTTTGCGGGTTCCTTGGAATTTGGCGGCTTTTACGGAAGCTGTGCATTCGTCAGAAAGCAGCCAGGCAAGGTTGGTGTATAGACCGTCGGCGTTGATTATTCCAAGTGTGCGATAGCTGTTGTCGTTGAGCGGAACGTCATGCTTCTCGAACATATTTCGTAAGGCATTGAAGGAGAGACGCTGTTCCAAGCTGACCGCATCTTCGAATGAATTGCCTGAGGTCTCCCGGACCATATCGAGTATTGCTGTTTCACTTGCGGGAATCGACGCGGCGCCCGAGCGGATATAGACGCCTGCCGGTCTGAGGCCTTTGTCGGAAAGATAATAAGGACGATCGGTGCCTCGGCTGACTTGGGCTTGCACGATTTGCTGCCCGTTCATAGTTTCGGTGGTTACTGAAAGGAAAGCAATGATATCAGGGCGTATGGCGTTGGCCGCAGCTTGGGTGACCTGTCTCATTGTCTCGTCTGGATTGGCGAGACCTGTTACTTGGCCTGTGTCGTCGATGCCGACGTAGATGGTTCCTCCATCGGTGTTTGCGAAAGCCGCCAAGGTACGTTTTGCGCTGTCTGACCATTCGCGTTTGAATGCTATGTGTAGGCCTTCACGCAATGGTTCGGTCTTTTCCTTAGTCATAAATAGAATCTTATCATATCTTATCGTATCGTTTTGATAAGATACGATAAGATAGTAGGATTTGTAAAAATCAAAAAGCATATTTTTGTTGGAATAGCAATGTTTCTGAGCTATCTTATATCTTATATTTTTATCTTATAAATTATACGATACGATACGATATTTTGATAAGATAAACCGGTCTTTTTGTGAGGGTATAAGCTCAATTTTCGTTGGAATTACAACGTTTCTGCGCCTATCTTATAATCTTCTATCTTATATTTTGTATCGTATCACCTATCCGATCAAATGATACGATAGCCTGCTATATCGCGGCGGCGATTGTGGATTCCTTCGTTACCAGGTGCTGCGGCTTTCTACTCCTGCAAGTGGTAGACGCTGTCGTCGCTTGGGGCCGAGTTCATGTGGTAGCCGACCACATAAAGGTAGGGTCGGTCTGTTTTTGCCGCCGTCGCCGGGCCTTGGGCTGGGTCGAATAGAGGGCTGGAGATCGTTGATGTGTTGGGGTTGTACCAGCCTGATGTATCCGCGTTTTTGAAGACGTAAATCGTGAAAAGGGGCTTTTGGATTTCGGCTTCGCTCGCTCCGCTGTCGTAACAGAGTTGTGAGCCCGTTCCCGCGGCGCATTTGTAATCGCTGTCCGGCCCGATAAGGCTCAGATAGGGTGAGTCTAGCTTGCTGTTGTGGGCTTGGTCTCCCCATGTCTCGTTTGAGTTCGCAAGGTGGAGCTGGTTGCTTGGATGGTCCGATGGCATCCCTGTGATGATGCCTGTCTTATCGAGTTGGGCGCATTTGCCGGAGTCGGTGCAGTACTTGCCGGCTATCAGCGAGAAATCGCCTTTTTCTGCGGCCGCCGTGATTTGGTCCGGGGTCGCGTTCTTGGAAGTGGGCTTCGGATCGGCCTTGCTGCCGTCCTTCGAGATGGTGAACTCGGGCAACGAGCTCCAATCGAGCTGCGGGTTTTCGACCAGATAATAAGCGGTTTCGTCGGAAGGCGCGGGCTTGGTGGCGACCATCTTGTGGCCCGGCTGCTCTACTTCCGGGACAAACGGGTTGGGGGAGTCCAACGTGGGGACGTTGACTTTCGTGGTCTTATAGAGGCTTTTGTCGCGGCGGATGAAGAACGGGCGCGAGGTGTCGACGTCTTTTTCCTTGGCCGCCTCGGCTGTCGCGTCCTTGTCGAAGTATCCGGAATCGATGACCCCTTTCACGTCGGAACCGACCGGGAAGTAGACGTAGTGGGTTTTCATCTCGTAACTTGCCCCAGACATCGGCGCGTTCTGGCTCGGGTAGTCGTGGGATAAGTGCCCGTTGACGCACGTGTCCTCTGGATCCCAGCGGGGGATTATGTCCGTGCCGCAGGTGATTTGGGAAATGGTCGAGTCCATGAGTTCGAACGCGCCCTTGTTTTGATAATACAGTTCTTCGCGAGCACCTTTCTTCGGGTCCGTGTTTGCCGGGCAGCCGGGGTCGCCGCCGTTATGGCAGAACAGCAGCGCGTGGCCGGTTCCGGTGCCGTCGGCGGAGTCATCGCCATTGCTTTCCGAACTTTTGACCCAGGATCGGCCGCCATCGTCGCCTGAATTTTCGCCGGGGCTCAAGGTGATGCATTTGTCGTCGTTGGTGCAGTATGTTCCCTCCACCGGTGCCAAGCCGGCATTGACGCCGGTCATGTTGATGTCGCTGTTGGTGGGATCAAATCTTACGGCGTCGTTCATGCCATTGGCGTCGATGCCGTAATAAAGCGTCAGGTTGCCGCCGGTGGCCGCGCTGCCGGGCTTGGGAGAGGAATCGACGACTTTGCCGAGCATCTTCTTGCTGGAGAAGCGGGGGACAAGCTTCACGTTGAAACCCTTGCTGGCGTACTGCTGCTTGGCCTCGCTCTTGTCTTGGCCCACGACGTCGTAATTGATGCCGCTGCCCGAGGTGGCGACGCCCACGTCGATGCCGGTTTTGCTGTCGCTGACCGCCTGGCCGTCGTTGGGGTAGGAGGCGATGACCGTGCCCTCTTTGGTCTTGTCCGTGTTGGTTATCACTTTGTAATAATGCACCGGAACGCCCATGGATTTGAGGCTGTCGGTGACGTTTTGCACAGGTTGGCCGCTGGTGCCTTTGGGCACGCCGGGGCCGCTCGAGGCGATGACGGTGATGGGCTGGCTGCGGGTGCTGTAACGCTTGCCGGACTCGATGCCGCGATATTTGAGGAAGCTGCCTTTGGGCTTGGCCGAGAAGGTTTGCTTGGTGACGGTTTTGAAGCCGCGTTTGTGCAGCGATTTCTCGACGTCGGAGGCGCTGAACTCATCGGTCTTGCCTGATTTGACCACGCCGAGGTCGGTTGGGTTCGGCACGGTTTTGCCGCCCCACAGCTGGGCTTTGTAGGTGCCGAAACCGACACCCGTCACCACAAGCGCGGCGGCGACAATGGAGGCGATGATGATAATGAGGGTTTTCTTCGTGTGGACTTTTGCCGCCGTGGTTACGGCCGCGCCCGCAGCCGTAACCACGGGGTTGGGTGCGCCATGGGGCAGGGGTATGGATGAGGTCGGGCCTTGTGCGGGCTGGTTCGGTGCCGGTTGCGCGGCGATTGGCGTGTTGTTTCCTACCGTGTTGCCGTTGTTGCTTCCAGCACCGCCAGTGCTGCCAGCGCTGCAGATGCTGCCGGTGCCGGTGCCGGTACGGCCGCCTCCTATGCCGTTATTGTTCCCGCCCACCGTCGGCGCCGGGGAGCCGCATTGGGTGCAGAACGCTTCATCGTCATCCATCCGGTGCCCGCAGCTATTGCAGAATTTCATCTTCACTCCTCAATACGGATTTCCGTTGATACGAATGCTGCGCCCTGGTTTTCCGCAATTGGCAAAAGGCTTGCAGCGCAAACTCAGCCGTCATTCTTTGAGATAGTAGACATCGTCCGGATGGGGCGGAGCTGTCGACGTGGTGCTGTGGCTGTTCATGACGACCAAATACGGCCTATCAGTAGGGGCCTGGGTGGGGTCATCGGCTCCGGCGACGAACAAGAAGCCAGGATTTTCGATGGACTGGTCATTCTCTTTGTACCAAGCCGAGGTGTCCGCACCCTTGAAAACGTAGAGGAGCTTGGTCGGGGTGGTGGCCATCTGATTCATCTGGACGTCGGCGCATTGGCTGAGCCCCACGCCGCCGTCACAGGTGTATTCGCTGTCTGGCCCTGTCAGGAAGAAGAAGGGCCGTTTCGCCGAGTATGTGGTTCCTGCGGATCCGTTGCTGGTGTTGTCGAAGGAAAGATGGCTGCCTTCGTGCGCGATCATGTCATAATCTTTGCTCACTCCAGTCAACACGCCTTGCTTGCTCAGCTGCATGCATTCCCCACTGCTCAGGCAATAGCTCCCGGCGATCGGCGTGAAGTCCCCCTTTGCCATCGCCGCTAAAATCTGGTTGGGCGAGGCATCTTTGGAGGCAGATTCGGTCTTTTTGCCATCATTGTTCCCATCGCTGAAGACGTAATCCGGCAATGAACCCCAGTCAAGTTGCGGGTCCTCGACCAGGTAATAGGCCGTCTCGTCGCTGGGGGCAGGCTTGAATGGTTCCAGCTTCTGCCCGTTAAGGGCGGCGAAAGTCGGGGCGAAGGGATTGGGGGTGTCGAATGTGGTCACCGGAACGCTGGTCTTGTCGTAGAGCTTCTTGTCACGTCTGATGAAGAACGGGCGTGAGGTGTCTACGGCCTTCTGCTTCTGTGCTTTGGCGAGTTCATTGTTATCGAAATAATTCGCGCCGGTTACTTTGGATACGTCGGAACCGACCGGGAAATAAATGTATAGGGGCCCCATGTCGTAATTCGCCCCGGACATCGGGCTGTCAAAGCCCGGGTCGCCTGTGTAAATGGTCTTGCCATTGATGCATCCACCGTCTTCCTGCCAGATGCCGCCGCATTCGAACCCGACGGCCATCTGGTAAGGTGCGAGCTCGAACGCGCCGGAACCCTTGGTGTAAAGGGATTGCAAGTCGTTTTCTGTTGGGCAATACGCCTGTTGCACTGATCCGCAAAACAGCAGGTCCTTGCCAAAGTCTTTGCTTCCTTGGCTTGGGAATTCGGAGCTGATGGTGGCGGGCATTCCCTGTCCGCTATCGGACGGGTTCGTGAAATCGATGCAATCTCCCGCATTGGTGCAATATTTGCCCGCCACCGGAGCGGCCGATCCCACAAGATCATTGGGCGAACCGTAGGGGTCATCCGGATATGCGTTCTTGCCGATTACCGCGTCCTTGAAACCGCTGGCGTCGATGCCGTAGTAGAGGGTGAGGTTGCCGCCGTTGGCCTCGGAGCCGGGCTTCGGGCTGGAATCGACGATCTTGCCGAGGCGCGCCTTCGAGGAGAAGCGGGGCTTCAAAGTGACGTTGAAGCCGGCGCTTGCGTACTGTTGCCTGGCCTGGTCCTTGTCCTGGCCTACGACGTCGTAGCCCACGCCTTTGGCCTGCTCGGCCACGCCGATGTTGATGCCGGTTTTGGTGTCGGTGACAGGCTGGCCGTCGGCGGGGTAGGAGGCGACGACGGTGTCTGGCGCGGTTTTCTGATTGGTGACGACCACCTTATGGAAGTGGACGGGGACGTTCATGTCGGAAATCGACTTGCGGATCTTGCGCACCTGCTGGCCTTGGGTGCCTTTGGGCACCCCCGGCCCGCTCGAGGCGAAGACGGTGATGGGGTCGCCGGTGCTGTAGCGCTTGTTCGGGTCGATGTTGCTGTACTTGATGAAACTGCCCTTCGGCTTGCCCGAGAACGTCTGCTTGGTGGTGGTCTTGAAGCCGCGTTTGTGCAGGGATTGTTCCACGTCCGACGCGGTGAATTCGTGGGTCTTGCTTGACTTGACTACGCCGAGATCGGCTGGTTTCGGCACGGTTTTGCCACCCCACAGTTGGGCTTTGTAGGTGCCGAAGCCTGCGCCAGCCACGACGAGCGCGGCGGCGACGATGGACGCGATGATAATGATGAGACGTTTTTGGGCGTTCGCCTTGACGGCTGTGGCTGCTGCCATGCTCGCTGGGCCTGCGGTTGGGCTTGCCTGCGTGTTTGCTCCGCCCATGGCTGGGCTTGCTGCTGTCGAGCTTACCGGTGCGCTTGTTGCCGCGCTTGCCGTTGCACCCGTGACCGCGCTCGGAGCCACACTTTCGGTTCCTGCGGTTGCTGCTGCGCTGGCTCCTGCGGCTGTGGGTGCGTCTGTACTTGTGGGGGTTGCCGTTGTCGCGTTTGCCGGTGCGTTTGGAATGTCGCTTTGTGGTTGTGGTACGTTTTGTGACGTTGACATAGACGGCGCGGGAGCCCCGCATTTGGTGCAGAATTTCTCTTCATCAGCGAGCCTGTGCCCGCATTTGTTGCAAAACTTCATCGTTTCTCTTTTCCCAGTGTCTCATACACCAACTCTTCAATATATATGCTACGACTTCCAGTGCCGAAATGTGGTGAGTCTAAGTGCAAGTTGGGAATTTAAAAGTAGGTTATTATGGAGAAGTCAATAGAGAGCTTCTAACAAGGGCACTTGAACGGCAGCGTTTATAGTCTTTAGCCCAATCTCTGTTGATGATAGCTGGCCTTCGGGCTGGAGTTACTTGATGGAGCCGGTGTAAAAGCCGGCTCCTTGCATTTGCGGATGGCCGTGTGAGGCTCGTTCTTTATACTGGAACCATGACTTTAGGTGAGACTCGACATGTTGACGGTTTGGATCTGCGGGCGAAGGCGATTGCGGAGTTTCCGGGGCGCAAGGCGCGGACGCTGCGGTTCACGGGTGGGGCGCCTCGAGCGGCGCGAGCGATCGGCGACGGGTCGCGGGCGTTGTTTCTGCGTTCGGACGGGCCGGAGGATCTGGTCACGTCGCTGTGGATGAGCGTGATTGGCCGTGACGGTTCTCATCGCGAGGTGCTGCTGGCCGACCCACGTGAGCTGCTTGCCGATGCGGACAACGAGGATGTGCCAGCCGAGGAGAAAGCGCGGCGCGAGCGTGCCCGCGAAGGTGGGCAGGGCATCGTCTCGTACTCCGTGGATGACGCTGGGCGGCGCGTGGTTTTCACCATTAACGGCCAGCTCTTCGTCAGCGAGATCGACGAGGACGGCGACGGCGCTCGCACGCGGCAGATTGCGGTTGGCGGCGCTGATGATGGCGGCGAAAATGGTCATGACGATGCCGCGAATTCCAATGATGACGATGGCGTGACCGACGCCAATTCGAAGGCTTCGTCGGCAGGTTGCAAGTGGCTGCCGGTGTTGAACCCGCGGATTTCACCGGATGGGCGGCATATCGCCTACACGACGGGTTCACGGCTGGTGATGGTGGATATCGCAGATTGGGATGATGCTGGATTTGCCGATACCGCTGTAAAACAGGACGATGATGGCACTGATTCTCGTGCCGGCGATGTTGCTGATGACAGCGTTGCGGAAGCGGATGGTGGAAGCTCGGCAGGCGAACAAAGTGCCGGTGATGCTATCGCGCGTCATTCGCATCGTAGTGTTCACCCGCACACCTGCGCGGCCGAGGCGCATGAAGCTTACGAAGCTGGAGATGTCAATGATACCAACGCTTCCGGCGATAGATTCAGCACGGTTTGGAGCGTGGGAAACGACCCGGGCGGAACGCTGAAGATCGGCTTGGCCGAATTCGTGGCCGGTGAGGAAATGGACCGCTACGACGGTTTCTGGTGGGCTCCCGATTCGCGTGGTCTGTTGTTCGAAATGTATGACAGTTCGCCCGAGCCGATTTGGTATATCAGCGATCCGGCCGATCCGAGCAAACCCGCGACCGGCCGGCGTTACGCGCGGGCGCTCACGAAGAACGCCATCGTGCGGCTGATGTTGGCCCATCTTGAGTTCGGCGAATCGTCCAAGGCTATGGGCGGCGATGGCTACGGTGCCTATGACGATGGCGGGAACAGTTATGACACCGAAGGTGGCAGCGCAAGCGAACAAACCGGAAGCTATAGTGGAATCGGCGCAACGCATTACATTGGTTGCGATGTACAGAACGTCTCATGGGATCGCGAGACTCACGAATACATGGCGGCGGTGAGCTGGATGGCCGGCCACGAGCCGCTCGTGCTGGTGCAGAACCGTCGGCAGACGCGCGACCAGGTGCTGGAAGTCCAGCCTGACGGGCGGACGAAGGTTCTTGAAGAGCACGCCAACGATCAATGGATCGATCTCGTACTTGGCACCCCGGCCTTCACGCCGGATGGCCGGCTGGTTTGTGCCTTGAATGATATGGACACCGACACAAACCGGTTAACCGTCGACGGCAAGCCATTCACCCCAGCTGATTGGCAGATTCGCACTGTGCTGGACGTGGGCGACGAGAACGTGCTCGCGGTGGTCCAGCGCACGCCGCATGAGGTTGCGGTGGATGAAAATGTGTCTGGTTCACCGACCGAGGCGGGTCTTGCGGGAAGTGTGGCCGTTACCGACGCTATTGGAACTGTGGCCGAATCCGAACCGTTATCCAAATCTAATAACGTGGATTCCTGCATTAGCCGTAATGCTATGGAAATTCCGTCGGAACGAGGCTCGCTTCCCGCAGTTCCTGCGGCCTGGCTGGGCGACGAGGCGCTGCACGACGCCCGCAGCTACGATGTGGTCACCATCGATTTCGACGGCAACATCACGCCGGTCACGGCTCATCCGGGAGTGTGGAGTGCAAGCCGCGCGGGCGATGGCATCGTGGTGTCCGGCCGCGATATGACGCATCCCGGTTCGTTGATGATGCATGCTTTAATGGGTGATTCTGTTGATGATAAATGTGTTGACAACGCACTGACGAACGACTCCAGGTATGGAACGCAAGCCGCCATCGCCAGCTACGCCGAGACCCCCGGTTTCACACCGAACGTCGAGTTCATGCGGCTGGGCGAGCACCGCATGTTCACCGCGATCATCCGGCCAAGCGCTTCCAGTAGATTCGCCGGCGCAACCAAGCTTCCGGTGCTGCTCAAGCCTTATGGCGGACCGGGCGCGCAGCAGGTCGTCTTCTCGCAGGCGGCTTACACGGAATCGCAATGGTGGGCCGACCAGGGCTTCATCGTGGTCACCGCCGACGGCCGCGGCACCACCGGTCGCGGGCCGAAGTGGGACCGCGAGATCTTCGAGCGCATGAAGGATGTGTCGCTGGCCGACCAGGTCGAAGCGGTGCATGCGTTGCCGGACGTCGCGCCAGATGCGGACCTCGACCGCGTCGCGATCATCGGCTGGTCGTATGGCGGCTATCTTTCGGCGCTCGCGGTTTTGGACGCCCCCGACATCATCCACGCGGCCTGTGCCGGTGCGCCTCCGACCGACTGGGCGCTTTATGATACGCATTACACCGAGCGCTACCTCGGCCTCGACCCGGCGGTCTACGAGCGCAACTCCATCATCGCCGACGCCCCGAAACTCGCCCGTCCGCTGATGCTCATCCACGGTTTCGCCGACGACAACGTCACCATCGCGAACTCGCTGCGTCTCTCGCAGGCCCTGATGGAGGCCGGCCGCCCCCACACCTACCTCCCGCTGACCGGCATCACCCACATGACCAACGATCCGAAGGTCGCCGAAAACCTGCTCACCCTCCAGCGCGACTTCCTCTACGACGCGTTGGGAATAAATAGTTAGAATCTGGTTGCGTGTTTCTACGAGCGTGAAAACAAATATCGGTCATATTTGAATACGTAAAAACGTGACCGATATTGTAAGGTAATAAATATTTTTTAGTTTTTAAAACCCGCTTGTCGGCTGAAGTATTCGCGATCCTGTTGCATGTTTTTTCGGATTTCTTCTTGGTCCCTGCGGATAAATTCTAACCAGTTTTGTACTTCTTTAGGCTGTTTGCTTAAATCCACACCATTGGAGAAATTAGTATTGCCCATTTGTCCGTTCCTTTGTCTTGTTTGATTATTATAAGTTACGCTAAAGAGATTCGTGATCATTGTTGCCGTGCGTGATATCAAGGGCGATGGCCAAACTTAGAATATGTGCTACTGCTTCAATGGTTCGGCAATCATTTTGTAGAAAGTCGCCGGATTTATTGGTGTCAACTGTAAGCATTCCATAGATTTGTCTATTGTAAATGATTGCCGATGAGATGTATGTTGTGTAGCCATTTGTGATTCCTTTGAATTGTTTGTCTTTGTGAACGTCAAAGGCGAAACGTGAGATTCCGTTTTGGTCTTGTAAGGTGTCTGCATTTGCTTTCAGATCGCTAAGCCATTGCAACACAGCGGTTCCTCTGCCATTTTGATCTTTTCTGAATGGTTTTGGTATGGATTCATTTCTACCAAAAGTTGCGAATGGCTCAAGATAGGCCATGTGGCGTTTGGGGTGTCGAACTCGGTAGATTGTAGCTCTGGGAGAAGTTGTTGAACTTCGTAAAGCGCCCCAAAGTGATGTGACGCAGCTTGTGCAGAATTGCTTCATCGAAAAAGCTTCTTTGGGGTTTCCGAAGAAGCCTTGGTTGAGTTGCCTAACAAGATTTGTAACGCAATACGTAATGATTGAATATAGTAATAAAGGTCTGTCTTCTAGTGTTTCGCCTACTTCGTTCAAGGCATCATCAACGAGAGATGATAGCCATATCATTCCCAAGGCAAAAATCGACAGTAACGCGAGAACGATTCCAGCAACGAGTTGTTGTTTGAGTGTGAAAGGTAACAAAGGGATGAAAGCCAGCGAGACAGAACAGATACCAGCAAAACATGTGAATCCTGCAGAATAATGCTTTGCCTTTCTCTGTAATTTAGTGATGTGCAGTAGGCCTTCAGCTTTCTGCTTATTGGCATAGTTGGTTATTTGGGCATTGATGTAAAGAATTGGATGGATCACGATAGCGCCTCACTGTCATCGGTCTCATCGTCGAACGGCCAGCACGAGTGGTATTCATGGATTCCGTCGTTGATGACCACTTGGGCTTCGAAGTAATTTTCCAGATCGGGGTATTCCACTTTCCGGAAAACAGCGCGTATCGTGTCATTCAGAGAATCCTGATTTTGGGGAATTTTGGCTGCGAGGCCTTTGACGATTAAATCTTCGACTGTCGTCTCTTTGTCCCTGGTGGTAGCAAAATAGGCCAGTATTTCTTGCTCGTCGAAAATAGCCACGAGTCCTGAATCCGCTGCGAATCGTCCGAGCTCTTTCGATTCATCTTCATCTGTAAGGATTTGAATCCAATCTCCGTAACCGGTATCAGTGCACATCAGCGAAGGAAAAGCGGGGCTGAAGAGTTTGTCATTCTCGATAAAATTGGTCCATTCGTCTTCAGCGATGATGTAGCAAGGGTCGGTGATGATGACGTCATGGTCAAAACTATGTTCTTCGTTGAAAGGTGTTGAGCTCATGTGTTTATTTAAGCCCTGATTTGGAGCGAATGCAAAACAGAATTATAAAGAATGTGGATATGTGGATAACTCGGTTCTGGTAGCTATCTTGGTGTTGGAGCTATTGCTGCATTTATTCTGTTAAAGTGCGTCATAAGAAGCGCAGATTATAGGTGTAATTAAACAAAGCATGACTTGTCAGGTGCAAAAATCATGATGGGAAAATCCGTCAAATCCTGATGTAAAGACTATGAAAATCGTAACTTGGGAATCGAATTGAAACCAAAGCAAAAGTGCCGGCGGATACCGCTAGACTGGAGGTGTGCGTATGCCATTGATTGACGAGAACCATTATGCCGTTGTGATGCGCGATACCGTGTTGCCGGCGCTCGCTGGTTGCCGCGAGGAGGGCTGGATGTCGCCTGCCGGCGTGGCCGATACCGTCGCCGCTGCCGCCTCGGCGCAAGGTGGGGCACCGGATGGTGTTGATGCCAATTCCCAAAGCGCAAGTTCAACTTCCTCGGCCGCCCCGAGCGGCACCACGCACGTCGGCATGGGCGACGCGGGAATCGGGGTCAGCGGAGCCGGCATCGATACCGGGCCCGACGAAGAGGAAGAGCAGCGGATCATGCACAGCAAGCTCTTCGGCATCTCATCGCTCAAGAAGCCGCCAACGCCAGGCAAATTGCATTACGTTTGTTTTGACGCGCATAAGTTCGATACCTTGAATATCCCCGGCGCGAGCGCCAAGTTCCGCGGGTCGATTGTCTTTTCGTTTGGTTTCACGGAATTCGCGGCCAAGCACGCCGAGATGACCTGGTATTTCCTGCTCGCGGGCTATTCCGTCTGCATCCTCGAGCATCGTGGTCACGGCTATTCGGTGCGTGATGTCTCGAACCCCTCGTTGGTCTGGATCGACGATTGGCGCCGGTACGTCGCGGATCTGGCCAAGTTTTCGCAGACCGTCGGGCGCCTGTATGCTGGCGACCAACCGATGCACCTTTATGCGCATTCGATGGGCGGCGGCATCGCGACGGCGGCCCTCGAAAGTTTTCCCATGCTTTTCGACCGCGCCGTGCTCTCATCGCCGATGATCGAGCCGGTCACGGGCATGCCCAATTCCATCGCTGGACCCGTCACCGCGATCGCCAGCGCCATCGGGCTTTCGCGGCATCGCGCGCCTGGCCAGACCGAGTTCTCGCCTACTATGAAACTTAAGGGCTACGAAGGCGCGGAGCAATCGCGCGTGCAATGGTATTTTGATTTGCGCAAGAAAGATTCCCATTATCAAACGAACGCCGCCACTTTCGGCTGGGTCAACCAGGCGCTCAAGATGTCGCACGCGATCTTCTCGCGCGAGGCCTGCTCCCGCATCGAGACGCCGATTCTGCTGTTCCAGGCCGGCCGCGACACATGGGTGCGCAATTCCGCGCAGAACCGTTTCGTCCAGCGCGTCCGCGTCGAAAGCGGCGACGTCGTCCTGGAGCGTGTCGAACCTGCGGTCCACGAGATCTTCAGCATGCCGAACGCCATCCTCGGCCCCTACGTCGACCGCATCATCGACTTCTACGGCGAATCCGTCGAGGATATGGTCGCCGAAGAGGAGTGATGGCTTTTACTCCTATCCGATACATGGCCGTAGCATTTCGTGGCACTTGGCCATGTAGAGTAGGCATCATAAGGAAGCAATGGCGTAGGCGCGCAGCGCTGTGGATCGCCATATATAAGGAGTGAAGATGAAGTACGATTTCACATCGATTATGGATCGGCACGGCAAGGATGCCATCGCGGTTGATGGGCTGGGTGCCGCGCCCGGATTCGCGCCGGATCCGCCGAAGGACGGGTTCGATGTTATTCCGATGTGGGTGGCCGATATGAATTTCCCCACCGTTCCGACGATTCAGGACGCGATCATCGAGCGCGCCAAGCATCCGGCGTTCGGGTACTTCAGCCCAACTGACGAGTATTACAATTCGATTATCGACTGGCAGAAGACGCGCAACGGTGTCACCGATCTGAAGCCGGAGGATATTGGGTATGAAAACGGCGTTTTGGGCGGGGTCATCTCCACCGTCACCTCATTCGCGGCTCCCGGTGATTCTGTTCTGTTGCATAGCCCGACCTATGTGGGCTTCACCAATGCCATCGAATCCAACGGCTACCACATCGTCCACTCGCCGCTCAAGCGCGACGAAAACGGCGTATGGCGCATGGACTTCGAGGATATGGATAAGAAGCTCAAGGAAAACAACATCCACGTCGCCGTCTTCTGCAGCCCGCACAACCCCTGCGGCCGCGTCTGGGAACGCTGGGAGATCGAAAAGGCGATGGAGGTCTATCGCGAAAACGATTGCGTGGTCATTTCCGATGAGATTTGGTCCGACATCATCCTCGGCGACCACAAGCACATCCCGACCCAGTCTGTGAGCGAGGACGCACGCAACCGCGTCGCCGCAATGTATGCACCGAGCAAGACCTTCAATCTGGCCGGACTCGTGGGTTCGTACCATATCATCTACAACAAGTACCTGCGCGACCGCGTCACGTCGAAGGGCGCGAAGCCCGAGTATAACGCCATGAACGTGCTCTCGATGCACGCGCTGATCGGCGCTTACAAGCCCGAAGGCCACGAGTGGGTGGACGAGCTGCGGCAGGTGCTCACCGGCAATGTCGATTACGTCTGCGATTACTTCGCTGAGCACTTCCCGGAGGTCACGTTCGGCCATCCCGAAGGCACCTACATGCTCTTCCTGGATTGCAGCGCCTGGTGCGAGGCCCATAACGTCACGCTCGACGAGCTCCTGAAGTGCGCATGGAACGTCGGCGTCGCCGTGCAGGACGGCCGCCAATTCAAGGCCCCGTGCGCCATCCGCATGAACGTCGCCCTCCCGCTCTCCCGCGTGCAAGAAGCGATGGCCCGCCTGTCGAAGTACGTCTTCGTGGACTGAGTTTTATCGTTTTGCTTAATTGTTGATAGTGCGCCGCTCAAAGATATTCGAACGGCGCACTATTTGTTCTGATTCGTCATAGTGACGATATTGTCGCAACGAGAATAATGCATTACGTAAGACGCGTTATTCGTAATGGTTGCGCGCCGAAAGAATACAAATCTCGTTGTCGGAAACGGTGTAGATGATGCGGTTTGCGCTGTCGATGCGTCGCGACCAAGCGCCCTCCAGGCCCCACTTCAGCGGCTCGGGCTTGCCGATGCCCTCGAACGGGGTTCTCAGCATGTTCGTGATAAGCGTGTTGATTCGTCTGAGGGTTTTCTTGTCTTGCCGTTGCCAGTGCAGATAGTCGTTCCAGCCATCTTCGGTCCACGCGAGGTTCATCCTTCCGTTCCGTTTCTCTTGGCTGGGGATGAATAAGAATCTTCAGCGTCTGGATCGATGAGACTGTACTGCCGGACGCTCCCGTCCCTGACCTGCTGCAAGCCTTTGGTGATTTTTTTGTGCAGATAGGGATTCTGGTAGATGCGCATCGTTTCCATCAAAGATTCGTAGTCGTCGGCGCTCATCACCACCACGTTATCGTCTGGATTCGGGTTGGTGATAAGTAGCAAGTCCGCGTCCTCGTTGACTTTGCGCATATATGATTTAAGGTCCTTGCGAAAATTGCTATACGCTACTGCTTGCACCATGATGGACTCCTTGACTGTTACAAAGTTGTACAAGATATTGTACCATATAAATAGCGGCGGCAAAACAAAAGCCATCGTCATTTCAATCTTTCCAGATTGATTTAGCGATGACTTTAAAAACTGGTAACAGGCTTGGTGGTCAGTAATTTAATTACTTGGCGTCGGCCTTTTCGGCGGCTTCCTTCTTGTGGATTTGGAAGGCGAGCTCGGCGACGTGGACGCCGTTGGTCACGAACTCGTGCACGCGGCAGGGGCAGTCGTTCTCGCGGCCGACCTTGGCGATGTAGCCGTTGATGTAGTCCACTTCGGTCTGACGGCCGGTGACCATGTCCTGATACATCGACGGATAGTGCAGCGGCATCACGACTTTGCTGGAGTTCTCGACTTCGTGGATGGCCTCGGCGCGGGTCTGGATGGGCTGGATTCCGCCGCGTTCCAGCGCGTCGTAAGCCTCGTTGACCAGCTGCGCGGTCATGTCCATCGCGCCCGGGTAGGAGATGAACTGGCCCATGCGGATCTGGTACATCGTGCATAGCGAGTTAACCACGGAATTGAAGATGATCTTCGCCAGGCAGGTGCCTTGCAGATCGGTTGAAATTATCGGATTGAAATGAGCCTTTTCGAAGTCATCGACCAGCTCCTGCTCCACCGGTGTCACTTCGCCGCTCATCGAGCAGATATGCATGCTTCCGCCGCCAAGCTTGCCTTGGAAATCGACTTCGCCGGGTCCGAGGAAGGAGCTTCCGAGCATTGCGGTGCCGCCATAGACGCGGTCCTCGGGGAAGTATTTGAGGATTTTTTCGAAGTGGCCCCAGCCGTTCATCGCGCTGAAGACGACCTGATGGTCTTTGAAAAGTCCGGCATCGGCGCAACGGGTGAGATAGTCCTGCAGTTGCATCTGCTTGACCATGATGATCCACATGTCCGGGTCGCCGCCCTTGGCCGCGTACTCCTCAGGCGTATAGACGTTGACTTTTTCCAGATGACGGTTTTCATAGTCGCGGGAAACGTAGACGCCGCCCTGCTCCTTGATCGCCTTCAGGTTCGGCTCCCAGATATCGATGTAATCGACATCGCGGCCCACCAGATTGTGGAACAGCACTCCAAACCTGAAGCCCATAGAACCCGCGCCGATAATTCCGTATTTCATAGTCAACTCTTTTCATGTTCGATTTTGTCGTCTCCATGCCTTTTGGGCGGGGCCGGGCGTCGCGCAATCTTGTGGATATGAAAGCGATACCGTAGATTATTAGAGTTAAGTCGCCAAGCTGGGAATACGCAGTTTATGGTCAAATAGTGGATGAGTTTCTAATTTTGTGTTGTGGGGCTTTCGTTTTGCCGGATCTAATGAAAAATCGTCGCGCTTGACATTGCCGCAAGGTTCGCGCCGCCGCTTGGCCTGAGTGCGATCGCCGCCATGTCGCCGGCCTGCTGTTGTAGAACGCAAATATCCCGCTGGAAAACGCACGAAACCAGTTTGGGGATGTGCGTTTTCCGGCGGGATATTTGCTTCCGTTACCGTATGCTTAACTGCCTGCCCGGTCTTGCCGGCCTTTGCCGGGCTCAAGCTTTGGCCGTCTTGCTGACTTTGTCAGCGCAGATAAAAAGCGGTATTTGGCGATTTCGCTGGGGTTTATTTGGTTGCCGTGGCGGCGGCCTCGGCGGCTTCCTTCTTATGGACCTGGAAGGCGAGCTCGGCGACGTGGACGCCGTGGGTCAGGAACTCCTGGACGCGGCAGGGGCAGTCGTTCTCGCGGCCGACCTTGGCGAGGTAGCCGTTGATGTAGTCGACCTCGGTCTTGCGGCCGCGCGACATGTCCTGATACATCGACGGATAGTGCAGCGGGTTGGCGACGCGGCTGACGTAATCGACTTCCTCGATGGCCGAGGCTCGGTCCTGGATGAGCTGGAATCCGGCGCGCTCGCAGGCATCGTAGGCCTCGTTGATCAGCTCGGTGGCCATGTCCTTGTAACCGGGATACGAAACGAACTGGCCCATCGTGATCTGGTACATCGTGCACAGCGAATTGATGACGGAATTGAAGATTATCTTCGCCAGGCAGGTGCCGCGGAAGTTCTGTGTGATCTGCGGGTGGAAGCCGGTTTTGTCGAGCTCCGCGACCATCTGCTTCTCGATGTCGGTGACCTCCTCGGTCATCGCGCAGATGTGCATCGTGCCCGCGTCGAGCTTGCCGATGAAATCGACGTCGCCGGGGCCGTTGAAGACGGAGGCGACCATGGCGGTGCCGCCGTAGATGCGCTCTTTCGGGAAGTATTTGAGGATCTTTTCGAAGTGGCCCCAGCCGTTCATCGCGCTAAAGACGACCTGGTGATCCTTGAAGATGCCGGCATCGGCGCAGCGCTTGAGGCGTTCGTCAAGCTGCATCTGCTTGACCATGATGATCCACACGTCCGGTTCGTGACCGGTTTTGGCGTATTCTTCGGGGGTGTAAATATCGGCTTTCACCAAGTGGCGGTTTTCGTGGTCGTTCGAAACATAGACGCCGCCCTGCTCGCGGACCTTGTCGATATTCGGCATCCAGGTGTCGACGTATTCGACCGGCTGGCCGGCGAGTTCCTGCAGCACAACGCCGTAGCGATAGCCCATGGCTCCTGCGCCGATGATTCCGTATTTCATGATGTTCCCTTCTCGTTTGTCCCTTGTGGGTCTGCGGCGCGTGCCGCAACAATCTTGTGGACAACATCATGCGGCATCGCCGTCAACTCGCAGTATGCGTGATGGCAGTAGGGTTTCTCAGCTTCGTTTCGTATCGTGGACGATTTTTATGCCGTTTTTGAGACAGTGGGTGGATAAGATTGGCGAGGATATAATGGCTTATTCATTATTGAATTAATTGTTGATTTACAAGAGATGGCGCTCTGATATGTGGCTGAACAAGTACTATTGAAACCTGAACGCAGCGCGTGGAACATGTCGGGAAGTATGGATGATATGGCCTCGGCTGGTAATGACGGCGATATAGAAAATAAGGAGTACGCATGAAGATCACGGTGTATTGCGGCGCGGCGAGCGGGGATAATCCGAAGTATGCGGCTGCGGCAAAGCGGCTTGGCGAGTGGATCGCGGCGAACGACGACGAGCTGGTCTACGGCGGTGGCGGCGTTGGCCTGATGGGCGTCGTGGCGCAGGCGGTGCTCGACGGTGGCGGTAAGGTGCATGGCATCATGCCGCAGATGCTTATTGACCGCAATGCCGCGGCGAAGGGCTTGACCACCATGGAAGTCGTCGACGACATGGACGAGCGCAAGCGCCGGATGATGGAGCTTGGTGACGTGCTCATCGCCTTCCCCGGCGGCCCCGGCACGCTGGAGGAAATCGCGGAGGCCTTCTCCTGGGCGCGAATCGGGCTCAACAACAAGCCGTGCGTTTTCTTCGATTTCGACGGCTACTGGCAGCCGATGGCCCAGATGTTCGACGCCATGACCGCCGCCGGTTTCCTCACCGCCCCCGACCGCGCGAAGCTCCTCTTCACCGATTCCTACGACGAGATCACCCGCTGGGCCGTCACCTACCAGCCCCCAAAGATCCGCACCTTCCCTGTGCGGAAGTAAATGCATCTTGGCCCCGGTGTTGTTTTCGGGCATCGGGCCAGCATAATAACAAAGATGTCAACTTTTTGTCAACATTATTTGCCGACGAGAACTGTGAAAACCTCCGAGCCGTTGGTATTTCAACGATTCGGAGGTCTTTTTGATGGTGCGAGTAGGGGGAGTTGAACTCTATATTGGATTATTGGGGGATTAGCGGTTTTAGCGTAGAAACGTTGAAATTCCAACGATTATGTGATTACTGCGATTTGCCAGAATTATCGTGTTTTTAATAAATTGTGGGCAATTTGTGGGCAAAAAGTGGGCAAGAATTTTAAGGAGGCCGGGTACACCTTGGCCCCGGTATTCGTTTCCGAACATCGGGGCCAGCGGCATACATTGAAAAGGACTTGCGTCCCCATATCAGTTGTGACCCCTTCCGGTAAAAGCTTTATTGCCCGCCTAATGGTCCGGAAAGTTTCCGATGCCACAACCAATAAAAGCATTATATCACCGAAGGTATGATATTCATCTTTCGCGGTAGGATGAGCCTGTTGCGTTCTGCTTTTGCAGGCGCAATCATGCGGTTTTCCGGCCGCATGACCTCGCCGCGTCCATCGTGGCGCGGCATACATTGAAAGGACATTCAATTATGTCCCATAAAAGAAAGGGCTCTGACGGGCCTGAGGCTATCCAGGCCATCGTGGCGCTGGCTGTCGTTCTGGCGGCCAACGCGGACAACGCGGTGGTGGACGTGCTGCTCGCAATCGTTGTCGGTTGCGGGCTGGTCGTCATCTGGAGGTGGCGCAGGCGTTAGTTAGGGCCGGCCCGGCGCGGGGCGACCCGCGCCGGGCACTTTCTCTTTCTCATCTTTGGTGTTGTCGAGTGCACGGTAGATGGTGGTGCGTCCGACGTTGAATTGGCTGGCGATCTCGTTGACGGTGACGGTGCCGGAGTCATAGAGCTCGCGGGCGCGTTTTGCCTGGGCCTGGGTGAGCTTGGGCTTGCGCCCGCCCTTGCGTCCGCGACGTCGGGCGGCCTGGAGGCCGGCGTTGGTGCGCTCGCGGATCAGGTCGCGTTCGAACTGGGCCATGGCGGCGAAGATGTTGTAGACGAGCATCCCGCCCGAGGTGGTCGCGTCGATGCTCTCCGTGATGCTTCTGAAGTTCACCCCTGCCTGTTGGAACCGGTTCATGAGGTTGACGAGGTTCTGGAGGCTGCGGCCCATGCGGTCGAGCTTCCAGACGACCACGGTGTCGCCCTCGCGCAGCGACCTGAGCATCTCGTCGAGCTGCGGCCGGTGCTCCTTCGCGCCGCTGGCGTGGTCGGTGTAGATCTTCTCGCAGCCAGCTTTCTTGAGCGCGTCAACTTGGAGGTCCTCGTTCTGCTCCAGCGTGGAGACCCTGGCGTATCCGATCAGCATTCCCGAATCCTTCCGTACCGAAACCCGTTACTGTCCCATTATATCGGACATTGAATACGGTACGGGTTATGGTACATCGAAAGCGTAACAAACTCGGTCGGAACCGGGATGGATCGGACTTGTCCCGTAAACGACCGTTTATGGGACACTCGGAAACGGTCGTTGAAAAGAAAAGGGAGCGACGCAACGGACTCGATCCGCTGTGCCGCTCCCTTTCGAAGGTTTGGAGGCTGTCAGTTCTTGGTATTGGGGTCCTTGCTGACGGCCTTCGCGTGGTCGATGGCCTTCTTCAAATTGTCGCGGGTGGCGTTGTCGGCCACCTTGCCGTCGCTGTCCTTGTAGAGTTGTTCGGCCTTGGCGAGGTCGCCGTCGAGCCTCTTGTGAGTGGTCTTGTCCATGTCATTGACGAGCGCCTGCTGGTGCCTGGTTATATCCGTGTTGCCGGTGTATTGGGCGGCGAGGTCCCGGTTGTCGATCGCGGTCTGGCGGATGTTCTTGGTGGGCCCGCCAGTGGGGCAGGTGACGGCCTTCGGCGCCTTACCAGCCTTCGAGTTGTCTTCTTTGACGGCTGTCAGCAGCTTCCTGTCGGTGATCTCGCCGGGCTTCTTGGCGTCCTTGGCGAGGCTGGCGCCTTTGGCGAGCGTCGCCTGGCGTTGTTTGTAGGAGGTGTTGACGGCGGTCTCGCTTTGCCGGCAGTCGGCCAGCGCCGCCTGGTGGTCGGCCCGCACGCCGAAGTAAACACCCACGCCCAGCAGCGCGACGACCAGCAACGCGACGATGATGCTGGCAATCCTGTGGTTCCTGATGTATGAGGTGGTGGCTTCCATGCCCGTTCCTTGTCTTCTCGCCTTCCGATGTCTCGTATCACATCATACGCACACCGGCGGAAAGGTTATCCGTGGGCGGCACCGGCCTGCAGGTCCCGAAAAAGGGCTATCATGTAGGACATGACCAAGAAGAGGAACGCAAGGAAGATTCGCCCGCTGCTGGCGGGAGCCGCCGTGCTGCTGCTGGCCGTGGGGATGTTGGCCGGCGGCGTCGCCGACGCGGCGTCCCCGGCACCGGCTGGCGGCTACCAGGCCTATGACACAGCCGACAGCCAACTGGTCGAAGCGATGAACGCCGTGGATGGTTCCATGCAGGCCAAGGCCGCCGCCGACACGCAGGCAGCCGCCGACGCACAGGCAGCCGCCGATGCACAAGCTCAGCTACAGGCGCAATCCACGGTAGGCGGCAATGCAGGGTCTTCAAATTCCTCAGGCTCTTCGAGTTCAGGACGTGGTGCAATTGGTCAACGTCGGACACGTGGCTCATCGGGTTCAGGCGGTGGTTCAACGAGTTCAAATGGTGGTACGACATACACGCCACCCGCGCCTTCAGCACCATCACAAAGTGGTACGCCCTATTTGCCGTTTACATGCACTGACAAAGCGCATGAGCTTACAGGATGCACTTCTGCCGATAACCACTGAGCTAAAGGCATGGGTCTTTAATTCAGGATTTGAGTGCCGTCGATTCCGCGATGGCCTTGTCTCCGGCTGGTGTCATGCAGTGTGGTTTCGCGTTGCGTCTCACGTCGAAAGCGTAGCTTTTGGCCAGGGTGTCGCAGCGCTCGTTGCCTTCGGTGCCAACGTGGGATTCGGTCCACTTGACGCACACGGACCCATGCCGGCGCTCAATGGCGTCGAGGATCGCGTCCAGCAGGGCGGGGTTCTTGACCTCGTCCCGTCCCGTGCCCCTGGATTTCGGTTTGGTCCATCTGTCGGCCCTCCATTGCGGTGCTTTCTTGATGGCGTTGACGCTGTATTCGGAATCCGAGAAGATTGTCAGCGGCTCGTCGCCGGGGTGGCTTTCGATGGCCGATTCGATGGCGGTGAGTTCGCCGATGTTGTTGGTGCCGGATTTCGACCCGCCGCTTTTCTCGTTGCCATCCTCGTCGTGCCAGGCCCAGCCGATGGGGCCGTGGGGGTTTAATGCAGAGCCGTCGGTGTAGCAGATGATCATGGGGATGCCTTCCATTCGTGTCGGTGGTTTTCATGGTGCAAGTGTCCGCTCATCGTTGTCTTGCGTTGGTTAAACGTGGCCTGGCAATCATCATGGCCGGCAGCGGGTGGCGGCGTGGATTTCCGGCACGGGGAGGCGGCCTAACTGCGTTAGCCCTTGCATTTAAGGGCTAAGCCATGACCGAGGTCACCGCACTGGCGTGCGGCCCTGCGGGTGGCTTAACCCTGAAATGGCCAGGGGCTTGCGCCCCCGACACCCCTGCGCCTCATATACGAGAGCGTGCGGCACCAACCCTGTGCAGGTTGGTGCCGCACGCTCTCGTCTTCGGCTCCTCGCCGCCGTGCCGCTGGCGGGTGGGTTGCGTCATGGCGCGGGCCATGGCTTCCCACCCGCCTGCGGCACGGCGTCTGCGGCCAGGCGCTCCGCCCTGGACCAGGCGAGGGAGCCGATAGGCCCCCGTCGACCCGCGTTCACCCGCATTCCGACGCGGGGCGTCGGACGCGGACAGGCTAGCAATCCGGTTCCGGTTCGGTGGCATGCGTCGCCGGGGGCGACGGGAGATTGGCCGCGGGTTGGACCGTGGGTCCGTTCAGGGCCTGAGACGCGCGTTCGATTTCCTTCTGCTGTTCCTGAAGGAGCTGGTCGCTGACGTGTTTGAGGTCCTGGGAGAGGTAGGAGAGGCGTTTGTAAAGCGGCTGCCAGCCCTGCTGGTCCGCTGGGCTCAGGGACCGGTAGCCTTCCCCGGTCATCAGACGCTCGTCGCCCTGTTTGAATCGCAGGTCGAGGTATTCGTCCGCCCAGTTCAGCCCATAGATGCTGTTGTGCAGGGAGACCTCGGTGAGACGGTGCTGCCCGGGAAGCCGGTGGAGGACGGTTTTGTGGCCGAGGATGGTCTCGCAGGCCAGGTGGATGAGCCGCTTCAGTTCGCGGTTGTTGCCGTCCATGTTCGCGGCGAACTCGCGTTGCTCGCGTAGGGTCGTGGCCTCGTTGATCAGGCGTTCCGCCTTTTCAAGGAGCTGCGCGGCTTTCTCGGTTTTGCGTTGTTCCTCACGGATAAGACGGTCGAGTTCCTTCCTCCGCTTCGCCGCCTCGTGCTCACGGAGCAGCAGGTCGTTGATCCTGGAGGCCAGGGGGCGCAGCATGGGCAGGTACTTGGCCGCGAGCCGCACTACATGCTCTTCGGGCTCTTCGTCGTGTTCCTCGTCCCGCTTGCGGCGGTGGTGGAGAAAACGGGGAAGGAACTGGGCGGTGGGCCCGTCGCCGCCCGTGTCGCCGCCATCGTCGTTGGACCCGGTGTCGCCGGTCAGGCAGGCGAGGACCAGCCTTGCGACTTTATCGCCGTCCGAATCAGGGTCGAGGTCCGGGATGCACGACTTCAGGACCATGTAGCAGATCAGGCCGTCGAGGCCTTCCGGGCTATGGTCTTCGTCCCTGAGTTCCGGATGCGACTCGCACAACCGCGTATACTCTTCCTGCCGTGTCGCGAACCATCCAGGGTCGAGCATGTCCGCCGCGATCCTGTCAAGCGGGTCGCCGCCGGCGGCCGTCACGTTGTCTGTGTTTTCGTAGGGTGCCATCTTGGCGCTCCTTTCCGCGCGGCTTCCCGCGCATTATCGCCCGCCGGTATGGCGGGCCGTTCTTTGGCTTTCGTCCGGCCGTGCCCGGCCCCGTGGCGAATCACGTCACGGCGGCCGGGATGTGGTCGGCCGGTCACAGGGCACGCCCATGGCCCGCCTCCCGGTACGCCTGCGGCGGCGCGACCCCCTGGACGGTGAGCGCGGCACGCCTGGCGGGCGGCAACGCGGCCCACTCCGCCGCCGTGTACGAGACCTTCGGACGGCCCCCGTCCAACGGCGACGCATAGTCCTCGCCGAAACCGCGCCGCAACTCCTCCACGGCACGCAACTGCACGTCCGACACCGACCTGGCCACAGGCGCTTCGGGGGCCGTCTCGCGGGCCCTGACACCCTGCTCGACACCCGCCTTGTAGCCTTCCGCGCGGCCCGTCTCGTAGCCTTCTTCGCGGGCGCGGGCGAACACCTCGCGGGCCTTGGCGAGCTCCGATTCGAGCCATGTCCTCAACCGGTCGATGAACCTGGCCTTCAGGTCACGCTCCCAGGACGCCACCCGCTGCGCGAACGACGCCTCACGCGCATCAAGCACCTGCTTCCTAGCCATGCTGCCGGCGTCCCGCCGCCGCACCTTCTCCAACGTGGCCGCCGCCTCACGACGGTCCGTGTCAGCAGCTTCCGCCTGTTCGCGGGCCTTGGCGGCCAAGGGTTCCGCCTGTTCGGCGACCGCGCTCTCCAGCTTGAGCTGTTCCACCTCGGCGCTGGTGGAGTATCCGTGAGGGGCTTCAAAATGACTGTGGTAGCGTGTGCGGGCGAGTTCCTGGATGCGCCGGTTGGCCTCTTTCAGCCATGGTCGGGTGATCAGGGCGGCCGCGCAGAACCATTCGCCTTCGGGCGCGGGCCCTTTCCGCCGTCTGGACCGGGGAGGCTTGCCCAGGATGGCCGTGAGCTCCTGGGGTGTGAGGATGGTTGTCAGCTCGATATGGGCGTGGACGCGGCTCATTCTCTGGACCGGTGGGTCGCCGGGCTTGGGCGGGTGGGATTCAGCCGTCAATATAGCAGTGCTTATGTAATACAGATGTTGCTCGTCCCGGTGGACCTGGATGCCGCAAAGGTTCTTCTTTCCGCCGCACATCCCGGCGAGGATCCCGGCGGCGTCGATAAGGAACCGGTTCTCCATCTCGATGTTGCCTTTGTAAGGGAAGTCCTCGGGAACGGAAACCACTGCGGAGACGAGTTCCTTGGTGGCGGAACCGTAGCGGCGTCCCTTGGGCTTGTGCGCCTTCACGGAGGCGACCCGCCTGCGGAAGCGCGTCAGGGGGTCCTGGCCGTCGATGTGGATGTATGTGTTCAGGTTCGAGCGGCTGGCGTCGATGTCCTTGTTGCTGTGGCGGGCCGACAGCCGCTCGCAGTGACGGAGCGACGCGAGGGCCGTGTTGTGGTCCATCTTCTCAATGGGTATTCCGGTCAATGTCCGGCTCCTTTCCGATGCTCGTGCGATGGCTGCCTGTGCTCTGGCCTCTTCGGGGTCCATGTCAGGATGGATCTTTTGAAGTATCGGGCAGCGGTTCTGCAGGCGGTAGGGTTCGGGCAGCTTGGCCGTGGTCATCGACCGGATGGAGCGGCCATGATGCGGACTCAGATTAGGGTGTTGCCGTCATGGATGGTCCTGAACCGGTCACAGTCCTCGCATCCGTCCACCCAGCCATAGGGTTGCGCGGGGTCGGTCTGATGGTGGTCATCGGCCATGTGGGTCGCGGCGCCCGAGCCGTAGAGCGGTGTGAGGTGCGCCAGGGCGCGGCCGCGCATGACTTCTTCGCGGTCGGTCTCGAGCTTCGGCGTCTGGCTGCTGTGGTGGCGGCAGCTTTCGGGGAGATTGTCCGCCAGGTAGTCGCCGATCAGCACCGCCGTGAGGGTCTCCAGCGATTCGGTGCTGCCCTGGTAGGCTAGGTCCAGGCGTGACGTCAGCTGCCTGGTCTTGTCGCCGTTCCGTATCGTGACGCCGCTCGGAACGGGCCATGTCTTGGTCCGGCCTTCGGGGATTGGCTCGGGCCGGTAGAGGTCGTAGCCGTGGCGCAGGTAGGCAGCGGGGTTCGACGGGTCCTCCACATAGCCTTGGACCCTGACGGCGCATTTGAGTCGGCGAAGTACCTCGTCCATGGCGTTCTGATGGGATTCGGATCCGCGCGTGTAGTAGACCAGGTCGCTCAGGGCCGACGAGGTGGTGATCTCGATCACGTACGGGGCGACCACGCCACCCTTGTGGTATCTGCCATCGGTCTGATGCTGGTTCGCCGGGTCGGTCAGTTGCAGGAAGGTCTGGAAATCCAGCGTCTGCGGCCCGATCTCGTCAAGCAGCAGAATCCCCTCGTTCCTAAAACCCTCCAGCGGATGACTTGGCGTACTGTCGTACAAATATAGCCCGGTGGCGGCGGCAAGCCGCTTCGCGCCGAAAGTCTTCCCGCTGCCGGCCCCTCCCTGCCAGAAGACGGTCGCCAATGGGATGCCTTCCGACAGGCGGCGCTCGACTTGCATGCGGGACTCGTATTTCTCGGCGTTCTCGACCGCGCGGTCGACTTCTCGCTGCTGGCTGACCGTCAGGTCCGTGTACGGGTCGTGCAGGTACGGGTTGGTATCGATGTCGTTCCGTGTGATAAGGCCTTTCCGTGCCCACTCCTTGAGCCGTTCCATCGTCGCCTTCCTTGTCTGAGATGACGTCATCGGTTGCCCTTCCTTCCCGCCGCCAGCCATTCGGCACGGTGTTCTGCATAGATTTTCCGGTAGTCCTTGCCTCTGGCCGTGTAGACCTCGCCGGGGTCGTAGACATGCTTGGTGCCGGCAGCCTGGTACTTGATGTGGGTGAGATAGGCCAGCCAGTCCATCCAGCTCCACCGGCGGGAACGGGCGATCTCGATGCAGCCGGGCGGCGCGCCCAACCATTCCGATAGGCGGCTCGCTGTCACGCCAGTGTCATCCGGCGCAAGGCGCACCGCCATGTGGATGTGAGCGGGCTTCGGCGTCCCGGGCATACGGAACTCGGTCGGCGGGTGTGGGCCCAAGTAATCAGCCACGTTCGTGACGTCTTTGTCATGATTAATCGAGTAGACCTCCGAGGGGTGATGGCCGTGCTCCTCGAGGACCTGGATGACCTTTTCCGTGACTTGTTTGGCATCGACATGGCCTTTGATCAGTGGCCAGTATTCCGGGTCGAGCCTCTGCGTGAGCATAAATTCACGCAGATACGACTCGCGTTTGTGCGGCGTTCCGTGGCCGTCGCTCATGGGGGATTGCATGCTATCGTCCATACTGTTCCTTCCGTAATTCTTATTTAAAAATCGCCATAAAACTGTGTCCGGAAACACCGCCGCCGCAACGCGCCGGGCGGTGTTCCGAAACTCGACAAGCCCAGTCGTTGCAAGGCGTCCGCTGGTATCGGCTACGCAGATGCATAGAGCACAATCGGATCGCCGAAGACCGAAACGATATAAAAGTTTTGACAAGATTACCGGCGCTCCATTCGCGCGTTGTCGATAACGTCGGCCGTCGAAACACGAACCGACGAGGCAAGCCAGTCGTCCACATCACCCTTGCAATACAAAACGGTCCGTGGGGAAGGCTTCAAGTACCTCGGCCCGGTGCCCCTGTAACGCATCTGCGCGAGCTGCTGCTTGGAGATTGGGATATAGGCAGATGCCTCATCGGTTGTCATCCGCAGCTTACGAGGATCCGGAGATGCTTCGATACGACCCATCAATTTCGTGTAAATGTCAGTTGGACCGTTGCCCTTCATATTAATTTGCTCCTTTGGAAGATGTGGATATTTATTTCATATTTAAGAATGGTAATATCAATTATCGATTCTGTCAATAAAATTAATTTTTCAATATATCTTTTGTATGTGTTAAAATAAATAGCATGATTAAAGATATTTATGATGACCAGTTGATAGGATCCAATGTCTCCCGCTTGCGTGAAGAGGCTGGAATGACGATGGAAATGCTTGCGGCGAAGATGCGAGACAAAGGCAGCAAATGGACAAACGTCACAGTATCCAAAATCGAAAAAGGCGAGCGCACTCTAAAATATCCTGAAGCCATGCGAGTGCTGGAATGCTTGGACAAAGATCCAATCAACGATAGTTCTCAACTCATTGCTACTTCTCCCGATGTAACAATTCGCGCAGCTATGAGACGGGTTGATGACAAAAACAGTGTCTTGGAGTCAGATATAAGTGCATTACAGAAGTCGATAGAAAAGCTCAGGCAGACTGTGGGCGAGGAGCGGGATGCAAGGCAAAAGACAATCGATGAAGCCCAGCGGCTTATAAACAAAACGCAGGAACAGATACGGAGTATCCGGGGTGCCGTGATTGATTAAGCAGCCCAGTTATAGATGAAATGAGATAATGAATGTCCTCGATCGAGCCTTATAAAACAGCGAAAGGTGAAAAACGGTGGCGCGTCCGCTACCGCAAGCCTGACCACAGCAGCACCGATAAACGTGGTTTCAAGCGTAAGCGAGATGCCGAGGATTTTCTTGCGCGTCTTACCGCTGGTCTTAACGACGGCAGTTATATCGACCCACAGAAAGGACGTGTGACCATAGCTGCGCTTGGCCCCGAATGGCTTAAAGGCAAATCGGCGGTACTTAAGCCAAGCTCATATCATGCACTTGAGGTGTCGTGGAACAAGTGGGTGAAGCCGCAATGGGGGCGGCGTGCGATCCAAGGGATACGTAAAAGTGAGATACAGACTTGGGTCAGTGAGATTGCTTCAGAACGGTCGGCCTCGATTGTGTTACGTGCTCATGGTGTTTTGGGTGGAATACTGGAGATGGCGAAAAATGACGGCATGATTCGGGCCAATCCGGCTGAGGGACTTGACTTACCCCGTAAAAAGGCGAAACCTCGTCACTACCTGGATGCCCAACAAGTAATTGATTTGGCCAACGAGTGCGGCGAGTACCGGCCATTGGTGCTCGTACTTGGTTTTTGCGGGTTGCGCTGGGGCGAGGCCATCGGCCTGGTAAATGATGATATAGACTTCGCCAAGAACCGTATTCATGTACGGCGCAGCGCTACGCGAGTCGCAGGCAAAGTCGTTGTTGGCTCTCCCAAGAGCGGTAAAGGCCGAGAGGTTCCTATGCCAAGGATTGTTGCTGAATCTCTACAAGAAGCTTGCAAAGGCAAACATTCTGATGAATTGGTGTTCACGTCACCGCAAGGCGGGTATGTAAAACAGCAAAGCAATGACCGGCGGCACCGAGGATGGTTCCACAAAGCGCTTGATAAACTCGGGATTCCTCCGATGACCGTTCATGACTTGCGTCACACAGCGGCCTCAATAGCCGTACATAATGGGGCAAATGTCAAAGTTCTGCAACGTATGCTTGGCCATGCCTCGGCCGCGATGACCCTTGACAGATATGCTGATCTGTTCGATAAAGATTTGGACGATGTGTTTGGCTCTCTCGATGCTGAGGTTTCCACAATTATGCAGCACGCTCAACGAGTCGATTGAAAATAAAATGTGGGCAATTTGTGGGCAAAACTGCTTGATGACGAAAATCAAAACTCTCGAAAACCTTGATATTCCAACGTTTCCGAGAGCCTGAAATCTCGTGCGAGTAGGGGGAGTTGAACCCCCACGAGCATACGCTCACTGCCACCTGAAGACAGCGCGTCTACCATTCCGCCATACTCGCAGACAAATAATAAGGTTACTGCTCAGTGCCGACGAGCGCAAGGGGTTTCTGCGGTGCGTGTTGCTTGGTATTCGACTTGGACCAGAAAAGGACTGGCTGGCGACGGAATCCGCCAAGGTCCTGGATGCGACCAAAAGCACGTTAAGGCACTGAACGCGACGAAAAGCACGAAAAGTGGCCGAAAAACGTGCTTTTGGTCGCAGTAATCAGTCGGATGAGCGCTGGGGGATTTAGAACATCAGTTTGACCACTTGAAGCTGTCGGTGCCCGCGCCGATTTCGAAATTGCGCTTGGCACAGCCCAGGCCGACGTGGGCGAATAAGCCGGGAGTCGCGCGGGCGCTGACGATGGGCAAAGGCTTTTCACTGGTTACGGCGGGGCTGGCTGAGACGGCTGAACTGTCGGTGGCATTTGTGTCTTTCAGCGTGAAGTGGAAAGGTTGCTGGCTCAGCGATGTCGGGGCGAGAGAAGCGGCTTCGATACCGCGCCGGAACCAGTCAGGGGCATCGGCGAGCGTTGCGTTCGGGCCAAGGTTTGCCGGCAATGAACACAGCGAATCCAGCGGTTTGCTATGGTGCTTGGCGCCGGCCCGTGCGGGGTGGCCGAACGCGAGGACCCACACCACTCGTTCACCCGGCTCGAGCTTCCACCAACCGGTCGCGGCATCGTCCAGCACGGCCCACGAAGTCGCCAGCCCCAGTTGCACGAGTTTCAGCGCAAGTTGCTCTCCGTAATAACCTACCTTTTCCTCGATTCCGGCTTCCTCGGGCGGAATCGGGTCAGTAGTCGGTTCGGCTGCATTCGGAGCTTTCTTTGCCGGATGCAGATCGTAAGGTTTGTCGATTTTGGTGACCAGAGCGATGGCGTTATGGACCCCGCTGAACCGTCCGTAATGCGTTTTGTAGCCGCAGAAAGCGTCCTCGAGTCCCGCGGCCATCTGGAAGTGCAGGCCAGAGGCGGCATTGCAGCGCTCGACTTCGGCGGCGATGTCATCGAGCTGAGTCTTGTCGACGGGCTCATCGGTATACATACGTACGGAATGGCGCTCTGTCATCGCCTCGTTCAGATCCATCTTGCCCCTCTGCCAGTCATTAGTGAACAGTTTCATCATACCGATTGGCTTGGTGCTCTGTGGTTATGTGCGGCCTGTGTGGCATAAAAGTGATGAATGACACACCACGCATTCCAGCAGCTTCACCCCTTGGAACCGTGAGCGTAGTAACGGGCCAGGGTTTCGTCGCGGAACTCGTTGAAGTAGCCGCCGTCGATGGAGGCGCGGATGTCGTCGAGCAAGCGGATGAAGAAGCGCTCGTTGTGGATGGTGGCCAGCGTCGCACCGTTGATTTCGTGCGCTCGCAGCAGGTGGTCGACGTAAGCGCGCGAATAATGCGTGCACGTATAGCAGTCGCAACCAACCTCCAGCGGCCCGAAGTCGCGTTTGTTGGCGGCACGCTTGATGTTGTATCGGCCGTCGCGCGTGTAGATGGCGCCGTTGCGGGCGCAGCGGGCGGGAGCCACGCAGTCGAACGTGTCGCCGCCGTTTTCGACGCACGCGAAGATGTCATCGACGGCGGCAATCCCCAAGACGTGCCGTGGCCGGGATTCCGGCATCTCGTCGCAGATCCACGCGCAGGTGTCGCCGATGACCCGCTTTTCGATGGCACCGCCGATACCAACACCGTCGAAGTCGAGCGAGGCGATTTCGGAGGCCGCGTGATGTCGCAGATCCTCGTAGTTCGCGCCCTGCACCACGCCGTAGAGCGCCTGATACGGCTTGCCGACCCGTTCCGCGGTAAGCCGTTGGTGTTCGGCAACGCAGCGCTTGGCCCAGCGGAAAGTGCGTTCGACGGAGCGCTCCTGATAGCCGTGCGTGTTCATCAGCGTGGTCAGTTCGTCGAAGGAGAACATGATGTCAGCGCCGATTTTGTGCTGAATGCCCATGGAGATTTCGGCGGAGAACCGATGCTTGGAGCCGTCGAGCGGCGACTTGAAGGTGACGCCATCCTCGTCGACGAAGGCCTTGCGCTCGCGGCCGGGCGCGATGACGTCGTCCGATTTCATGCCGGTGACGTCCATCGCCAGCGTTTTCTTGAACCCGGCGCCCAGCGAAAGTACTTGGAATCCGCCGGAATCGGTGAAGGTCGGTCCGTCCCAATTCTCGAAGCGCGCGAGCCCGCCAGCCTCGTTGATGATGTCTTCGCCGGGACGTTCGAAGAGATGGAAAGCATTGGAAAGCAGGCATTGCGCGCCGAGAGATTTCATGGTCTCCGGCAGCACGCCCTTCATGGCCGCCTGCGTGGCGACGGGCACGAAAGCCGGAGTACGGATATCTCCGTGCGGAGTATGGATGACTCCGGTCCGTCCGTAGCGTGCGCCGCCGCGCCCCTTCCCGGAAGCAGAATCTGAAAGCCGCGTGTGCTGCTCGAGATAGAACTTACTGCGGTCGCCGGGCTTGCCCGGTTCGGCGCCAAGCGGGTGCTCCAAAAGTCCGGAAGCGCTCGTCGCAAGCTGTGAAACCGAACTACCGGAACGCGTCTGCGCGTAAGTGGTGGCCTCTGAGGCGACATCTTTCTGGCCAGGAATATGATTCTGGGAATGACTTTGCTCATGGCTCCAAGCTTCATCGGAAGCCGACCCTTTCCCGGTATCGCTTTGTCCATTTTCGCCAGTTCGTCCGTTGGCACTATCGGTTTCGGCGTTCTTGGCTTTGATATCGTCAGCTTCAGTGTGCTCATTAGCTTCGCGCAAAAATACAGGTTTGTTGCGGTTTTCCGCACGTTCGGCTTGACGGTAGGTCGTGTCGTGCTTGGGATTGATGCGATCGTGTCCAGCGGTGTCACCGTTTTCTTTGTTCATAATTGTCATACTTTTACTCTCGGGCTGAGTGTTGGCCGCCTTGTTTGCTGAAGTGTCCATGTCCATTTCCATTGTGTGATTCCGTATCATCCGTCTCGCCTTGCCGTCCATGCCGATGGTGGCGTACGGTGAAAGCTGGTCCTAAGTTCACTTTAGGCGAAGCCATACCATAAGATTTCCGGACCCGATTCGGTTCATGGGGGCCGATAAAATTGCCTAGAAACTTGGATTTGGCGAGAATATCAGGGTATTGGAACAAGGTTTGGAACTTCCTTTCAACCAACGTTCAGGAAACGTTCAGAACGGTTGCCTTTACTCGTTACTAGCGGTTCACGAGTGGTGGCGCGCGGAAGTGCAAGACGTGGCCATCCGGGGAAAACATAAGGAGCAGCAATGGCTGAAGACAACAAAGACGAGTGGAGCGGCGGTCAGCCTGCACGTCCGAACGAAGACACGAATACCAACAATGCTGGCGCGACACCGAATTTCGTCGTGCCGAGTTTTACGAATAACGGCAATGCAGACAGTTCCGTTCAGGGAACCGGTTCCGCTGACGAGGCGCAGGCTGGCGAAGGCGCGGATGAGGGTAATCACGTTGATGGCGGAAACGCTGAGCCGAACGGGAGCGCTGTACTGAATGGGAACACCGGATCGGTCGGGAATGCTGAATCCAGCGGGAGCGCCGATACGCAGTCTGCCGCGACGCAAAACAACGACACCCAGAATTTCAACACTTCAAACTTTGGCTCGGCGCCAACCGAGGTGTTCAGCACCGATTATCGGCCTGATGACGCAGACGCTGAGGATGATGGATTGCTGACCGGCTTCGGCCCCTCGTCTTACACCTCCACGTCCTCTTCCGCCCCGGCATCTTCCAGACCTGCGGCAGATGACACAAGCGCTTCCAACGATTCTGGTGCTTTCGCGTCCACTTCTGGCGTTTCCGACGCTTCCAACACCGAGGGCTTGTCCGCGTCGGAGATGTCGAGCGACAGCCCCTATCGTCCGGCTCCGGAATACGGCGCATACGGCCCGGTGCCGAACCAAAATGGGAATAACGGCAACGCGAACACCCAGAACGGTTCCGGCAACACCGGTAACACGATGCCATGGAACGCTCCGGGCAACAATGGCCCGCAAAGCTCGCCGAACATGCCTTGGAACGGTATTTTTGGCGGCAACGGCAATAACGCGAACTCCGGCCAAAACGTCAACGGCGGCGGCAACGGTAACGGTTACGGCAATCCTTACAACAACGCGCCCGGCCAGCCAGGCGGCGCCAACCGCAATGGCAATGTCAACGGCGGCAACTTCGGCGGCCCGAACATGCCCAATGGCAACGGTTACGGCAACCCCGGCGGCTACGGCAACGGAAACGGCGGCAACGGCAATGGGACTTACGGCCAGACCAAGTCGCACAGCAACATCATCACCGCCATCGTCGCGGCCGTGGTCACCGCGGCCCTGTGCCTCGGCATTGGTTTCGCGGCCATCTCCAACGGCTGGATCACCATCCCGTCCTCGAGCTCGATGTCCGGCATCACCTCCAACAAGTCCGGCTCCGGCTCCGCCACCGTCAAGGGCGGCCAGGCTCCTGACTGGGCCGCTGTCTCCTCGAAGGTGTCCGATTCGGTGGTCTCCATCACCACACAGGTCAGCCAAGGCATTGCCAAGGGCTCCGGCGCCGTGATTGACGACAAGGGCCATATCGTCACTAACAACCACGTCATTTCCGGCGGCCAGAACATCCAGGTCACGCTTTCCAACGGCCAGATGTACAAGGCGAACGTCGTGGGCACCGACAGCACCACCGATCTCGCGGTCGTGCAGATCCAGAACGCGCCGAGCAGCCTCAAGCCGGTCGAGTTCGCGGATTCCAGCAAGCTCGCGGTCGGCGAGAATGTGATGGCCGTCGGCAACCCGCTCGGCTACGACGACACCGCCACCACCGGCATCGTCTCCGCGCTTAACCGCCCGGTCTCGGTGATGGACGACAACAATTCCGAAATCGTGACCAACGCGGTGCAGATCGACGCGGCCATCAACCCCGGCAACTCGGGCGGCCCGACCTTCAACGCGGCCGGCCAGGTCATCGGTATCAACTCCTCGATCGCCTCCGCCTCCTCGTCTTCCGGCGAGTCCGGCTCCATCGGCATCGGTTTCGCGATCCCTTCGAACCTCGTCAAGCGCGTGGCCGACGAGATTGTCTCGAAGGGCTCCGTCCAGCACGCAATGCTCGGTGTGACCATCAAGTCCGCGAACGTCGAGGCCGATGGCATCACCCGTGGTGGCGCTGAGATCACCACGCCTTCCACCGGCGGTTCGGCCGTCGTCAAGGGCAGCCCGGCGGACAAGGCCGGCCTCAAGGCCAACGACACCGTGGTGGCGTTCAACGACCAGGCGGTCGGCAGCAGCTCCGCATTGCTCGGCTACGTCCGCGCTGCCAGCCTCGGCGACAAGGTGAAGCTCACCATCGTGCGCGGCGGCAAGACCATGGACGTCGAAGTCACCCTCGACCAGAAGGAAAGCGACGTCAAGGGCAACAACCGTTCCGAGAACCAGAAGAAGAACGGTAATGGCCAGAACGGCCAAGGCAACGGCAATGGCAACGGTCAGAACGGTGACGGCAACAACGGCGACGGAGACGGCGGCGGCCTCTTCGACCCGTTTGGTCTCTGGTAAAGCCTGAAGGTTTGCCTGCCGTGTCGCCCCTGGCTTATCGTCGGGGGCGGCACGGTACTGGCACTACTTCATCTTGCGGATTACGTACAGCAAGCAAATCAGCAGGATTGCCGTGGCCCAGGGCGGACTAACCTTGGGCGCGATCGTGACCAGTACTGTGGCCACGAGCCAGCAGAGCCCGGCGTTTCCAGGCTTGTTATCTTTGTGAGGTGCCATTTCTGGCTCCCTTCGATATGAGTTCAGCCGGCCTTATGGTCCCGGCCGGTCGCCCACACGTTTTCCGGTTCTCCGTCTCACGGGATTGACGTGCCGCGTGTGTGCGGCATAATCAACGTTGCATACATTAAATTGAGTTGCAAATTAAAACGTCAAGATTGATGAAATCTCAAGGTTTCTTGATACGGCTTGCGGCTTTATTGGCTGATGTGATACGCTCATTATGTCAGTCGGAATCGTCTCACCTCAAGACACATCCGGGTTTTATAAGCTTTCGTCTTGTTGGGTTCCGTTGATAAGGCGTTACTATCTTTTCGTCTTCGGTATGAGTGTTTGTGTGGGTCGCTGGCTTCGACTGGCGGCCCACACGAATTTTTGGGGCAGGTTGTGTGGCTCCGCTATACTTGATTGCATAATCTTTACGCCGTGTATCGGGGCCTTATGCGCCGGTGGGTTAACAAGGCGTGACCAACTTGCTTGGTTGCGCGGCTTGTGCGGCCCAGCAGTACACGCGCAAGGAGAATCATGCGGGTCATTCGCAAAGTCGCCGACATCTGCCGGCAAGTACCAATGCTTCCTGTCACCATTGTGGCCGCGCTTTTCATCGCGTTGCTATGGAATTATCGGCCTTGGCTTGATGGTATTACAGCGTTCAATATCGGTAATTTTGTGGCCTCGTCGTCGAGCACCGGGGCATGGCATATCGGGCCTTTCGCGTTCAATCCTTCCGTTGGTCAGCTCATTGTGGTGCTGCTCGTCGCGTATTCCGTTTTTGATTCGATTCGAGGTATGATCGCCTCGCTGAAAGCTGGACATGTGGGCATTGACGTGCTCGCGATTCTGGCGCTGCTTTCGACATTGGGCGTGCAGGAATACTGGGCCAGCTGGGCCGTCGTCCTGATGATTTGGTCGGGGGAGGCCATCGAATCGTTCGCGCAGACCAAGGCCGAAAGCAACCTGAGCGCGCTGGTCGCCGCCGCCCCGCAGATGGCGCATATCTCCGATTTGCCCGGTATCCACACAACCAAGAACGGCAAGGATTCTGCGGCGCATAGTGAAACTTCAAAACCGGATGACAATGCCGAAAAGGCGCATCTTGACGTGCTATTCGCCAATACCGACAAGCGTTTGGCCGATGGCTTCCGGGCGACGCTGACAGCGACATTACCCAGAGGAAACGTGCGCGATCTGGGAAACAACCTATGCGTGATTGACGCGGATGATTGCAATTGTGAGCTTTCCTCGGTGGCCAAGGACAAAGCCAAGAAGAACAATGCAAACGTCCGGAAAGGTTCGCAAAGTAGGCGTTCGCAGCCCGCTGGTTCAATGGCGCGTCATACATTCATTGGCGGATCGCTGGCAAGAAGCTCGCAGGCAGCGAAAGTGCTGGAATCGCAGGCCTCGCAGGATGCGCATTTCCATACGGTTCCGGTTGATCAGGTCGTGTTAGGCGACGTGCTCGTGGTCTTGCCGGGCGAAACGATTCCTGTGGATGGCAAGCTTTTGAGCGGAACAGCGGCGCTCGACCTAAGCGCCATCAACGGCGAGCCGTTGCCGCGTACCGTGTTCGCCGGCGCTCGCGTGATGTCCGGGGCGATCAACGGCTCGACGATGATTGTGATTCGCGCGACGCAGCTGGCGAAGGATTCACAGTACCAGCAGACCATGCAGCTGGTCGATTCCGCGCGTTCCTCGCGTGCGCCCGTGGTCAAAACCGCTGACGTGCTTGCGGTGCCGTTTACCATCATTTCCTTGGTCATTGGCATCGTCGCGTGGATGGCTTCCGGCACACCGGAACGGTTCGCGCAGGTACTCGTGCTGGCCACGCCTTGCCCGTTGCTCATCGCCGCGCCGGTGGCCTATATGGCCGGAACCGGAAGGCTTGCGAAGGCAGGAATCCTGACGAAAACGCAGGAGGTTCTGGAGAACCTCGGCAAGGTCTCGCATATCTTCTTCGACAAGACGGGCACGCTTACGGTCACGAAGCCGCAGGTTGTGCGGATCGACGTGCCGGAAGCCGCGCGTAAGCGGTTGCCTGTTGCGCTCAAATTTGACAAGGATAAGTCGGAATCGCATTCCGCGCAATATATTGAGGACGTCATCGTTGAGCTTGCTGCAGTGGTTGAGACCTATTCAGTGCATATTCTTGCGCAGGGGATTGTCGCCGCCGGAGCTACTGCGTCGAAGAAGTTGCACAACGGTCGAACCGCGTTTCCGGTGGTCAAAGGTGTTCACGAGGATGCCGGCAATGGCGTTCAAGGCATGGTCGAAGGTCATATCGTTCGGGTTGGTCGGCTGAGTTTCGTCACAAGTGCGAATGCTGATTTGTCTGAAGTGCAGCCATTCCCGACATCGCAATTCAAGCCGCGTTCGGCTGATGAAATGGCGGCGTACGTTTCGGTCGATGGGATTCTCGCCGCTCGTATCGTGTTGCGTGATGTGCCGCGCGATAACGCCCGCGAATCGTTGCGGCGCTTGTGTTCCATGGGCATCGGCAAGGTGACGATGTTGACCGGCGATTCCCTCAGTTCCGCTGATGTGATCGCAGACGAGGTCGGCATTGATGACGTTCGCGCCGATTTGCTCCCGCAAGACAAGGTGTCTGCAGTCAGGGCGGCTTCGCAAGAGGCTTTGCAGCATCCTTCGAAAGTTGAGACGTTTCTTGACCGGCTTTCCGGCCAGCCCAAGCCGCGCCCGATTTCGGTGATGGTGGGCGACGGTGTCAACGATGCCCCGGTGTTGGCCGCGGCTGATATCGGCATCGCAATGACGGATGGTACCTCTACCGCCGCCTCGCAGACCGCCCAGGTGGTCATCATGAACGACGACATCGCCGACGTGCCCAAGGCCGTCGCCATCGCCCGCCAGACCAAGCGCACCATGCTCCAGGCCGTAGTCACTGGTCTCGGCCTTGCGTTGGTCTGCATGGTCGCCGCCGCTTTCAACCTCATTCCCGTAGTGGTCGGTGCCTTCATGCAGGAGGCTATCGACGTTGTCTCGATCCTCTGGGCGCTGACCGCGCTGCGCGATCGCAAGGCATAATGTGTCGGTATAGGCGTGACGGTAGGCTGATAACGGCGGAATAACGCGTATCTCGGGAGGTTCGTATGCCTGGAATTGTTCTGATTGGTGCCCAATGGGGAGACGAAGGCAAAGGTAAGGCGACCGATCTTATCGGCACGAAGGTCGATTACGTCGCACGCTTCAACGGCGGCAACAACGCAGGCCACACGGTGGTGGTCGGCGACGAAACGTATGCGCTGCACCTGCTCCCGAGCGGTGTGGTGAACCCTCACGTCACGCCGGTTATCGGCAACGGTGTGGTGGTCGACCCCGAAGTACTGTTCGAGGAGATCGACGGCTTGCAGTCCCGCGGTGTGGATTGCTCTCACCTCAAAGTCAGCGAGTCGGCACAGGTCATTGCGCCGTACCATCGCGTCATTGACAAGGTGACCGAGCGCTTCCTCGGCAAGCACAAGATCGGCACTACCGGCCGCGGCATCGGCCCAGCGTATGCGGACAAGATCAACCGCGTCGGCATCCGCGTGCACGACCTCTTCGACGCCGAGCGCCTGCGCGACAAGGTCGAGGCGAGCCTGCACCAGAAGAACCAGATGCTCGTCAAGCTCTACAACCGCCGCCCGATCGACGTTGACGAGACCACCGACGAGTTGCTGAAGCTCGGCGAACGCCTGAAGCCATACGTCGCCAATACCTCATTGCTTTTGAACAACGCGCTCGATGAGGGCAAGACTGTGCTCTTCGAGGGCGGCCAGGCCACCATGCTCGATGTCGACCATGGCACTTATCCGTTTGTGACATCCTCGAACCCGACCGCCGGCGGCGCTTGCACCGGTACGGGCGTCGGCCCCACGAAGATCGACCGCGTTATCGGCGTGGCCAAGGCGTACGTCACCCGTGTGGGCGAAGGCCCGTTCCCGACCGAGCTCAACGATGATTCCGGCGAATGGCTGCGCACGCAGGGCCACGAGTTCGGTGTGACCACTGGCCGTCCGCGTCGCTGTGGTTGGTTCGATGCCGTCGTCACCCGTTACGCCACGCAGGTCAACGGGTTAACCGATATCGTGCTCACCAAGCTCGACGTCCTGACTGGCCTCAACGAGATTCCGATCTGCGTCGCCTACGACGTTGACAACGGCGATGGCACGCATACCCGTTACGAGGACATGCCCATCGACCAGGCCGCGTTTGTCAAGGCCAAGCCCGTTTACGAAACGATGCCCGGCTGGACCGAGGACATCTCGAAGGTGCACAGGTTCGAGGATCTGCCGGCCAGCACCCAGGCCTATGTCAAGCGCCTCGAGGAGATCTCCAACTGCCGCATCTCCGCCATCGGCACCGGCCCGCAGCGCGACCACATCATCGAGGTGCGCTCGCTCGTCGACTGAGCGCTGGGCGTTAAAATGCTGAGCGCATGTTATTGATGTCAGCGTAAGAAAAGTGCACTTTACGATTGTTAAGGTGCACTTTTCTGACGGCAACGTGAAAATAGTGCATCGTAGGGTTGCTAACTTGCATTTTTCTGACGGTAGTATCAGCAAGTGCAGGAGATAGCGGTTTCATCCGGTACCAAGAAGGGACTCGACCATGGCAACGGTGGGCATATCGCGGCGCAGCCAGTGGGTTGTGGCGGCTCGCGCGGTGGTCTGCGGCCTGATTGCCGGAGTGCTGGTCACCTGCTATCGTCAGGGCATCGAGTGGGGCACGCAGTTCGCGCGTTGGATGTACTCGCAAATCCGCGTCGATCCATGGCTTCTCGCACCTTGGGCGCTCGCGGTCGTCGTAATCGGTTTCTTCGTCGCGTGGCTGGTCAAGTTGGAACCGATGGCATCCGGCAGTGGCATCCCGCAAGTCGAAGGCGTGGTGCGGCTGGGCCTCAAAATGCGGGCGGGAATGGTCTTGATTGTCCGTTTTGCCGGCGGCTTGCTTTGCGGAATGTTCGGCCTTTCGCTTGGCCGCGAAGGCCCGTCGATCCAGATCGGTGCCGCCGCCAGCCAGGGTGTGGCACAAGGGATGAGAAGACTTCGCCATGGCAGTAAAACCGTCATGGATTCAAAAGATGCAGATGGTGCCGGCCGTGTGAAAACAGGCATTGATAAAGCCAAGATAGATGTGGACGACGAGTCGAGCAGGGTCTCGAATGCAGAAACGGGCATGAATACAGGCGACGCCGCGAACGTCGATAACCAGTTAGCTGATGCTGGCTCTTCTCGTCATCGTGTTGACGGTTGTGAAGGTGCAGGTGGCAGCAAGACTGCCGAGGCGAACATTCTCATCACCGCCGGCGCTGCCGCCGGCCTTTCCTCCGCTTTCAACGCGCCGCTTTCCGGAATGATGTTTGCGCTGGAAGAGGTGCACCACAATTTTTCGCCGGCCATCCTGCTTTCGGCGGCCGCGGCCTCGATCAGCGCCGATTTCGTCTCGAAATACTGGTTTGGCCTGAAGCCGGTGCTTGATTTCGCGCGCCTTTCGCAGCTGAGCCTGCCGCAATATTGGTGGATGGTTCCGCTGGGGCTTATCACAGGCTTGATCGGCGTGGCGATGAACAAGTTGCTGCTCGGCTTCCAGACGCTCTACAACAAATTGCCGTGGCAGATTCGTCCGATGATTTCGCTGGCCATCGCACTGCCGGTCGGCATTTTCCTTCCGCAGGTTCTGGGTGGTGGCGAAAGCCTGATTGGTTTCGCGGAACGTGCCACTGGCGGCATCGCATTTTTGGCAATCCTGTTGATCGTCAAGATGCTGTTCACCTCCACCAGTTTCGGCAGTGGCGTCCCCGGCGGCATTTTCATGCCGATTCTCGCCGTTGGCACGCTGACCGGTTCCATCTTCGGTGTCGCGCTTCACGCCGTCGCGATTAACGGAAATCCCCTCATTTCAACAAAAATCATTCCGCTTTTCGCCGTTTGCGCGATGGCCGGAGCGCTCACAGCCTCCGTCAAAGCCCCGATGACCTCGATTCTCTTGACTGTCGAGATGAGCGGCACCCTGATGCACATGCTCCCGGTCGCCGCCTGCAGCTTCATCGCCCTGTTGGTCTCCGATCTCACCAACACCGAGCCGATTTACGACGCCCTTCTCGACCGCTATACCGAGTCTCATCCCAACTGAAATGAACGTTGATTCCGCCGAGGTTGAATTTACAGAAGGCTAATTATTGGCAAAAGAGAATGAATCATGGATAAGACTGCATTGACGCCGAGGCTAGGTTGTGGCTGAACCCGAATCAGTAGCGGAAGCCGAATTGCAGGACTTGAATACGCGAAATACCTAAGCTCTGACTTTTGCCGACTTCAACAAGCTAGAAGAAAGCAGTAACCCCTATCTTGCGTGGCGGCTGTGGCGCCGCGTGGCGCGAGCGGTGGCGGCGATGAGAATCGTCAGAGCGGCCGCGAAGGCGATGAAGATGGCCGCCTTGCGTCCTGCGCCGCCGGTGAACGGCATGGCATGGATGTAATTGGTGTTCGTCAGACGGATGGTTCCGCTGTTTGCTACCTCGCTGTCCACGTTGGCGGTGCCGCTATATGCGTTGTCCCGGCTGGTGAGGGTGGCGGTGATGGTGTAATTGCCGTTCTGGAGCTCGCCGGCGTTGAAGCGCTTGGTCCATGTCTGGTCGTTGGTGCCGTCCCATGCGCCGACGACGGAAGTGACGGCCCAATCGACTGGAACGGTGTTGGAGCTGAGGGTCCAAGTCCGCTGCGGGCCAGCGGCGGGGGTGAGGGTGATGCGGAGTTGGTCGGAGGTGGACCAGGGCTTATCGGTTACCGACAGGATGACGCCGCCGGTTGAGGCATCCTGTGCAAGGGTGAGATTGGTGGGCTTGTCGACCAAGGCCCATTGCGCGGTCAGATGGATGATGGTATGCCCGTCGGCGTCGGTGTCGCCTTTGCTGGTGTTGACGGGTATGGCCTGCCCCGGATGCCATGCGCCCGTTCCCGTCGCTGTGGCCCAGTCAAGGAATTTGTAATGCGCTGGGCGGTAGATGCCGTCAGGCAAAGGCAGGTTGAGTCGAGCGTCTCCGCTGCTGTGGTCGGTCAGGGTCGTCACGGCCGCGGGCGTGGTTCCCCAGGCCGGGGTTCCGTCGGGCGCTTTGCCGTCCTGGAAGTCGGCGGTGGTGTAAGGCAAGGTGGCGTCAAGCGCGTCGCAGGCCCATGCGTCATTGCCGGTTTTGGGATCGTGCCATGCCAGGCGCGCCTCATACGGTTTGCCGATATCGGGGAACCGGTCAAGCGTGAATTGAAGCGTCTCGTTGACTGGCGTCGTACCGGTCTGCGGCACCGTGATATCGGAGCACTGTGTGCTGTTGTATCCCTGGAGCTGGCTTTTGGGCTTGATACAGGCGCGTAGCGTATCGCCCGCGTTCGAGCCGGCGAACGAGACGGGCATTTTCACCGGTTTGGGGTCGGAGGTGTTCTCCCACCACGCTTTTGAGATGCTGGCGTTGCCGGCCGTATGCCATTTGGTATAGAGGGTGGTGGTCCCTCCGGGAACCCACATGGTTGATCCCGGTGCGTAAGTGGTACCGGTGCCATCATCGTGGGTCACCCAAGTATCGAACAGTTTGCCGTTTGGGTTGGAAATGTGCTGAAGGTTGTCCAAGATGACAGTATCGGGGCTGGGAACGGTCCATCTCGGCTGGGTGATGGTGTTGCCGGTGGCCGCTGTCTTGCAAGGGTGGGGTGTAACGCTGGTGTCGCATAGCTTCACCGTCCAAGGGTTTGACCGCACGTAGACGCCTGCCGCCTGGGTCTCGTCGCCCGTATAGGAAGTGAGGTCGTCGTTGGAGCCGATTCGCAGGGCGGGGCTGACGGGGTTGTGTGCACCGTCGCCGGCCTTGTACCAAGGGGTCGAAGACGGCGAAGCGAAGGAGCCGCTTCCCAGCATGGTGTCGGCGCCCAATATTAGCAGAGGAAGATTGCCTGGTAGCATCTGTGTCGTTTCCGTCCGCCGGGTGTCGAATGTTGAAAGATTCAATGCCATGAGATCGGAGCAGAGGCCGAACATGCTGGCCATGCTGGTGACGTTGCCGGTGTCGAAGTGGCTGAGGTCGATCGAAGTGAGTTCGCCGCAGTCGTAGAACATGTAGGTCATGTCGGTGACCTTGCCGGTGGTGAAGGCGGAGGAAAAGCTGAGCGTGGCGAGGGCGGAACAGGAGTTGAACATGCTGGCCATGCTGGTGACGTTGCTGGTGTCAAAATAGTTGAGGTCGAGCGTGGCGAGTGCATAGCAGCTCTGGAACATGCTGTTCATGTCGGTGACGTTGCCGGTGTCGAAGTGGCTGAGGTTGAGCGAAGTGAGTACGTAGCAGCTTTGGAACATGCCGACCATGCTGGTGACGTTGCCGGTGTCGAAGTGGCTGAGGTCGAGTGTGGTGAGCCCGTAGCAATCCTGGAACATGTCGTGCATGCTGGTGACGTTGCCGGTGTCGAAGTGGCTGAGGTCGAGTGTGGTGAGCCCGTAGCAGCCCCAAAACATCTTGCTCATGTCGGTGACGTTGCCGGTGGCGAAGGTGGCCGGCAGGTTGAGCGCGGTGAGTGAGGGGCAAAAGCCGAACATGTTGTTCATGTTGGTGACGTTGCCAGTGGCGAAATGAGTGAGGTTGAGCGTGGTGAGTCCGGAGCAGCTTTGGAACATGTCGCTCATGTCGGTGACGTTGCCGGTGTCAAAGCTACCGAGGTCGAGTGTGGTGAGCTTGGGGCAGAAGCTGAACATGCTGGCCATGTTGGTCACCTTGCCGGTGGTGAAGGTGGCTGGCAGGCTGAGTGTGGTGAGTTCGGGGCAGCTTTGGAACATGCTGGCCATGTTGGTCACCTTGCCGGTGGTGAAATGGCTGAGGGAGAGCGTGGTGAGCGCCTGGCAGTTTTGGAACATGTAGCTTATGTTGGTGACGTTGCTGGTGTCGAAGTGGCTGAGGTCGAGCGTGGCGAGTTCGTGGCAGCCTTGGAACATGCTTTCCATGTCGGTGACGTTGCTGGTGTCCCAATTGGAAAGGCCGGTTAAGGTGGTGAGGTTGGTTTCGCCTTGGAACATTCCGGCGCATACCGAACGTGCGAGATGGAGGGTGCCGCCAGTGGTGTCGAATGTGTTCAAGTAGGTCAGGCCATCGAAAATCTTGCTCTGCACGTAGGGAATCGTCAGATTTCCCTCGACTTGGATGCGGGTGATGAGGCCGCTATAAGGGTCGTTTTGCCACGGCGGTGTGTCGTTGTGCGCGCCAAGATCGCTGGGGGTGGTGCCGCCTGAAAGATGCAGGACGCAGCCGTTGGAGTCATTGGTGATGCTCCATCGCACGGGGCTGGCGTCCCTGCCGGGGATGTCGTTGAGTCCGTTGCTGGCATTTGGCGTGTCCGGGTCGTTCAAGGTTCCGTTTGCGGGGTCGCATGTATCTTCTTGAGGGGTTATGGCCGGTTTCTTGGCGAGATGCTCGGAGGCGAATCGGGGCGCTGGGGCTGAAAAGGCGATATTTCCTTTATTTTGCTTGGTTTTGGCTTGTGTGGCTATACGGTTGACGCCAGTGACATTCGCATTGGTCGCTTTATCGTGTGGAGAAGATGTCGCTGGCGCGGCGGGAACGTCGTTGTTGGCTGCCAGGCGAATGCTCAGCGGGGAAGGAACGGCAAACAATGACGCCATGCACAGCATCATCGCGAGAATGGCACGGACAATACCCACGCGGATCAATCTCCCCTAAAACCTTTGATGTTTCGTCTCCATCGCTTTTATGACGATGGTTTTCACAAATTTTATATGATAAACACATCAGTGTACATAAAAATAGACAAAACAACCGGTAAAGATGAATTTTAAAATAAAATCATTCGTTACAATCAGGTGTAATTAGAATGTGGCGCTTACTTGCGAAGCGGGAGTGACCTGCAAAAATGACGTTGTGAATGCAACTGATGCTTGTTGGGCTGTTTTTTAGGTCGCCCAAGACAACCGTGGCGATGAGCGTGCGTCAGTCGTGGTCCATGGCCGGTGCGTCTTTCGTCGCGTGTCAGTGACGGATTGGTGTCAATTGGCTTGTCAGTGCCGGCGGAAACGGCGCCGAGGACGGTGGCGGAAATCGGCGCCTCCGGCCAACAGGATGAGCGATGAGCCTGCGATGGCCGCCAAAATAATCGCGAGACGACGTGAGCTGCCGCCGGTCAGCGGAAGGGATGAAGCATAGAGGCCGCTGATGCGTGTGCCCATAAGCGTCGCGTCCTGCGAGCTGACGATGCCGCCGGCGGGCGTGCGCCAGGTGTCGTCGATATTGAGATTGGCTTTGACGTCGTAGTTGCCGACATGGTCGAGCGTGGAATCGTGCGGGAGGTCAAGCGTCCAATTGTGGCTTGTCGTGCCGTCCCAGGCCGCCGAACTTGGATCCCAAGTGGCGTTGCCGCAGATGTAGGCGCTGGCTGCGGATTCGGAGGGTTTCACACAGACTCTCATGGTGTTGTCGGAACCTTGGGCGTTTGGCGTGACCGCTAGAGGTCCGTCGATGCCGTCCGATCCCTGGAACTGGGAGTAGACCCAGAGGTAGCGATTGGTCCCGATGTTGAGGTTGGCGGACCATTCGGCATTTACGCCTTTGAGCCAAGTCGGGAATGAAGGTTTATAGGGAAGGGCCGGGGTCGCCGTGACCTGTGAGCAGCCATTGCCAACCGAGTTGTCGCTGGAGCCCCAGCTGGTGTTGAATGGTGGCGCACCCGCCGACGTGGGGCAGGAACGTACGCGGACGGTCACGACGTTGCCTCCGAGTTCGCCCGCGGCTGTGGCGGTGCCGGTTATGGAAAGCTGTCCGTTGGGGGAGACCGCTGCGCTGGTGACTTTCAGACCGCGTGGCGCGCTGCCGCTGACGGTGGGTGAACCGACGAAACTCCAAGGTTGCCCGGTGCCGGTTATGCGGATTTGGTTGGTTGACGGGACGCGGTGCGCCTCGGTGATGATGGGGGTTTGGGCGGTGTGCCATACGGCGTAAAGGGTGACGGATCTGTTGGCATAATTGACTTCGGTGGGTATATGGTTTCCCGGATTGTAGGTGGCGTTGGGCACGGTGGCGGTGCTGCTGGTGGCCCATCCGGCGAACATGTCATGCTGGCCCTTGGTGGGGATGGTGTTGGTTGGGATGGTGAAGGCCGTTGCCCTGCCGTTGTCGGCATCGCCGAAACCGGACATGCTGGCGGGGGCGCCGGTGCCACCGTTGGCATTGAACGTGAGCTTGATATATGGCAGCACGCCATTTTTGACCGCATTCCCTGAGCTGACGTTGTTGCCTGTGGCCGGGTCGGTTATGGTGGTGATCGCGTTGATTCTGTAATTGACGCCAGGATTGGGCTCGAGGTCGGCCACGGGGCGGCCGGTGTAGTTCCAAGTGCCAGGGCCGGTCTCGGTGGACCACGTGCCACGGTTCGTGGTCACGGTGGTGGTACTTCCAGCCGGAGCGGCGGTGTTCGAGACCGTCAGGTCGACGGTCGTGTTGCCGGAGACGGGCGCGTGCACGACGGGCGGGTTAATGACCGGGACAGGTACATTGGCCCATTCGGCGTAAAGCGTGAGGGTTCTGACGGGGTAGGAGTCGCCTTGGTCGACGCTTATGGTGGATCCTGGGGCATATCGAGTGCAGTCGCCCGTGGTGCCGCCGGTGCTGCAGGTGTTCCAGCTCAAGAAGACGCTGGATGTTTTGTTCGAGGTGAGCACGTTGGCTTGCGGAACCGTGATGGTGGCCGCTGCGGTGGTGGTGTCGTAGGTGACCGGAGCGAAGCTGGTGGTGCCACCGTTGGCGTTGACGACGAGCTTCACACCGTATGTCATGAGCCTCGAGTCCACGTACACGCCGGCGGGGCTGTTGGAGGCCGCCCGTGCCTGGAGTTTGGCGATGCCGCCGATGGTGCCGACATGGTCGGCGCCGGCGTCAAGGCTTGACATCTCCTCCCAGGTGATGGTGGGGGACACGCTGAAAAACGCGTTGTTGTTAAGTTTCGTGTTCGGGCCCAATGCGAGGCGGCGCAGACCATTCGGCAGCATGCTGGACATATTGCCGAAGCAGTTGCTGGTGTCGAATCCTGACAGGTCGAGCGTGACGAGGTGCAAGCAGAGGTCGAACATGCCGCCCATGTCGGTTACTCTGGATGTCTTGAAATTCGAGGAGAACTTGATTGATGTGAGCGCTTGGCAATTATTGAACATGCCGTTCATGTCGGTGACCTTGGCGGTCGCGAAATTGCTCAGATCCAGTGAGTCGAGTTTGACGCAGCCGGTGAACATGCCGTTCATGTTGGTGACGCTGGTGGTCACGAAATTGCTTAGGTTCAGCGAGGTGAGCTGAGGGCAGTTGTAGAACATGTTGTTCATGGTGGTGACGTTGGCGGTCGTGAAATTGCTCAGATCCAGTGAGTTGAGTTTGACGCAGCCGTAGAACATACTGCTCATGCTCCGCACGTCGGCGGTGTTGAAGTGTGAAAGGTCGAGCGAAGCCAGACTGGAGCAGCCGTAGAACATCTCGCCCATACTGGTCACGTTGCCTGTCGACAAACTGGTGAGGTTGACGTAGGTGAGCGCGGAATTGTTATAGAACATATCGCTCGTGTCTTCCAGCAAAGGGGTACGGAAGCCAGAGAGATTCAGCGACGTGAGCTTTGAGCAATAGTAGAACATGCTGGCCATGCCCGTGGTCTGGCTGGTGTCCCAGCTGGTGATGCCGTTGATGGTGGTGAGCTTCGTGTCGCTGTCAAACAGGCCATTGGCGGCGGATTCCACCAGATGCAGGCTGCCGCGGGTGGTGTCGAAGCTCGTGAGTTTTGTCATCTGGGCGAACGCCGGGTTGAGGTCGACGTCGACGTCGCTTTTGACTAAGGTGAGGTTGCCGTCGACACTTACGCCGACGATGCTGGGGAGCTGGTTGTACCAGGGAATGCTGGTTGCTAGGGTCGGGATGTCCGGGCTGGTGCCGTTGCTCAGGTGCAGGACGCAGCTGGTGTCGATATACCATTTGACGGTGCTATGGTCTTGCCCGCTTACGCCGGTGTAGCCGGCATAAGGGCTTCCCCAGTTGGCTTGGGGTGTCTGGGGGCAGACGGCCTGTGGGCCCACTTCTGGCTGCGATGATTCCGATTGCCCGCCGCCTCGGGTTTCGACTTCTCTGGCGGTTCGTACACGTCCGTTTTGTGGGTTTGCCTGGTCGCCCCGCGAATCAGAGGGATTCGGCGAATTGGGCAAAGCGGTGTCCGCTCCGGCGCTCGCTGAAGAGCCCGGTGTCTGGTTCACTGTTGCTGGGACCGGTGTCATGAACGACAAGGCCGTGCAGAGGATCGTTGCGATAACGTGGAAGATGATGCTCATCGGGTTTCATCCTTGCGTTGTCTGTGCGAATGGATTCGAGTGCTTAAAGCGTTTGATGTTCGTAGCCCGCGCGGCGAAGTGGAAAAGGGGCTGAAAGAAGTTTCTTCTTGGTGAGTACCGAAGACATAAGGTGGCTCACGGTCCTTTCGAGGCACGGCGTCTGAGGATAAAAATTGCGTCGTTTCGTTGTCGCGTGCGCCATGGAGCGCGTTAATTCTACGAGTACTTAAAACGATACAAGATAAAATTATGTATTACGATGGATGATGGGTGCCGTTCTGTCTAGTGGCGTCCGGAGAACCAATCAATGATGGATAATGATGTCGGGAAAATAAAAATTTCCTTACGTTTTGTCGTGTTATGCTTCGCTAAAAACTAGCAAAAAGCCCTGATTTCGTCTTCGCTGATAAAGAAACTGTTCGGCGCTGGGTGAAAGACCCCTGCAAAGCGCGTTTTCGCTGGCGTTTTGGCGTCTCAATTTCGCGGGTTCTGCCATCCCTTGATGCAAGTCTCGGCAGGGCAATCCGAATACAGACGAACGGATAGCAGGTCATTTCGCTTGTCCACATAGTGAGACGGTTGGCGGAGTGGCGTAGAGGCGCGCCTATGGTAACTCATTAAACGGGTCACGAACCCGGAAGAACTTGGTAAATGTGAAAGGAGGACGCCATGAAGAACGGATTGATGAGTTTTAACGAATCTGCACGAATTATTAGCCCGTCTTCGTTGGCGGCCTGATTTTCACATTCAGCTTGAGCCCCGCCAATGAAGGCAGGGCAAAGCAAGCAATCGTTCAATCGAACGAATAGCGATATTGAAAAATATTTGGCGTATAGCTTTCAAGCCCTGCAATCAATGGCAGGGCTCTTTTGTTATCGCGCCCCAAAAGGTCACCGTGGTAGTGCCGCAAGTTCGTGCACGAACTATCCGTCAGCCGGATAGCAATAACTGAAAACCAATGACTCGAAACTCGAATCCGTTTCATGGCATCACGCCCGCGCCAAACGCAACGCAGGCCGCGGACGCAAGAGCACGAGAGAACAATGAAGCAGTGGTCGGTACCGAAAGTACCGAAGGAGAACATCATGACATCAGTCGACACAGCGACTGGGAATGGCAGCACCGGCGGGAACAGCAACGTCGGGGCCGCCGCACGCAAGGCAAAACTTCAGGAGATGGCGCACGATTCGGTCGGCACCGTCATCGCCGCCTCGATGGTCGGCACGGCCATTGAATTCTACGATTTCTACGCCTATGGCACCGCCTCGGCCAACTATTTCCCGAAGATCTTCTTCTCGGACAAGACCAACCCGACCGTGGCCCTGCTCGTGAGCCTCCTGACCTTCGCCATCGCCTTCATCGCCCGCCCGCTCGGCTCGCTGATTTTCGGCCATTACGGCGACAAGATGGGCCGCAAGACCACGCTGGTCGTTTCGCTGATGACCATGGGCCTCTCCACCTTCCTCATCGGCTGCCTGCCGACGTATAGCCAGTGGGGTCTGCTCGCGGTCGTCGTACTCTGCCTCTGCCGCTTCATCCAGGGCATCGGTCTGGGCGGGGAATGGTCCGGTGCGGCTCTGGTCGCCACGGAAAATGCCCCGGCCAACAAACGCGCGCTCTACGGCTCCTTCCCGGAGCTCGGCGCCCCGATCGGCTTCTTCCTCTCCAACGGCACCTACTTCGTGCTTGAATCCTTCTGCACCCCGGCGCAGATGCTCGCCTGGGGCTGGCGCGTGCCGTTCCTGCTCTCCATCGTGCTCGTCGTGGTCGGCCTGGTCGTGCGCGTCCACATGGAGGAGACCCCGATCTTCCGCCTCGCCCAAGAGCAGAAGAAGACCGTCAAGTCCCCGCTGAAGGAAGTCTTCCGTACCAGCTGGCGCCAGGTCCTGCAGGCCACGTTCATCGTCGCGGTCACCTACACGCTCTTCTACACGCTGGCCACCTGGTCGCTCGCCTGGGGTACCAAGACCCGCGCTGAAGGCGGCGGCGGACTCGGCTTCACCAACCGCGAGTACCTCTTGATGTTGATGGCCGGCATCTGCGTCTTCGCCCTGTTCATCGTGCTCTCCTGCGTCTACGCCGACAAGCTCGGCCGCCGCCGCGTGCTGATGTTCTCCGCGGTCGCGCTGGTCGTCTTCTCGTTCGTCTTCCCGTACCTCTTGATGGGCCACCGCAACTTCGTGGAGATCATGGTCTTCCTGTGCGTCGGCTTCGCTTTGATGGGCATCGCGTTCGGCCCAGTCGGCGCGATCTTGCCCGAGCTCTTCAGCGCCAACGTCCGCTACTCCGGCTCCGGCCTGGGCTACAACCTCGCCGCCATCGTCGGCGCGGCCTTCGTCCCGACCGTCGCCACTTGGCTCTCGTCGCATTGGGGGGTGCAGTCCGTCGGCCTCTACATGGCCGTGATGGCGGTGTGCTGCTTGGTCGCCCTGCTCACCTGCAAAGAGACCAAGGACACCGACTTCACCGCGTGACCGCGCTGGATGCCTGGCCCGTGGCTTCCGCTCCCTGCCTCTAACCCATGTGGAACGAGGGCTTCCGGCAGGGTTAGAGGCAGTATCTCGGCCATCCTGCCCACAAGACAAGTGGAAGTGGCGGTAGCTATGGCGGGAAGTTGGGAAATCGGCGAATGTTGCCCAATCCCTTGACCGGTTTATCCATTCGTTAATCATAACTGAATATTAATAATTGAAAAGTAAAATAAACATTTGAAAGCGGCTGTTGATCCGGGATCTGTCCCGTCTCAATCTGTAAGAAATACCTGTTCGATAAATGGACGGCGGCGCGGTTCGCACTGTGACCGGCGTTACAATGGACGCACAACGGGACAAAATCCCCTTTTGATCAAGAGCCAATTTCTACGCACGGCAGGCAGAGTGCCTAGCCGGGCAAATAATAATAAATTATGCAAGGAGTGCATACTATGGCAGCACAAATCTGGTACGAAGACGACGCTGATCTCTCCGTTCTCGACGGCAAGAAGGTCTGCATCATCGGTTACGGCTCGCAAGGTCACGCGCATGCGCTGAACCTGCGCGACTCCGGTGTGGACGTCGTCGTCGGCCTGCGGCCTACCTCCAAGTCCGTTGAGTACGCCAAGGAGCAGGGCCTGGAAGTCAAGCCCGTCGCCGACGCGGTCAAGGAAGCGGACATCATCATGTTCCTGGCTCCTGATCAGTATCAGGGCACGATCTATAAGGAAGAGGTCGAGCCCAACATGAAGCCCGACGCGGCGCTCGCTTTCGCGCACGGCTTCAACATCCGTTACGGCTACATCAAGCCGGGCAAGGGCCATATGACCTTCATGGTCGCCCCGAAGGGCCCGGGCCACATCGTCCGTCGTGAGTACGTCGCCGGCCGTGGTGTGCCGGTGGTCGTTGCCTGCGAGAACGACGACAAGGGTGACGGCTGGGATATCACCCTGGCTTACGCCAAGGCTCTGGGCGCCCTGCGCGCCGGCGCCATCAAGACCACCTTCAAGGAAGAGACCGAGACCGACCTCTTCGGTGAGCAGGACGTGCTCATGGGTGGCGTCAACCACTTGGTCGAGACCGGTTTCGAGGTCCTCACGGATGCCGGCTATCAGCCGGAGATTGCCTACTTCGAGGTCTGCCACGAGCTGAAGATGCTCGTCGACCTGATGAACGAAGGCGGCCTGAACAAGGCCCGTTGGTCCTGCTCCGACACCGCTCAGTACGGCGACTTCACCTCCACGGTGATCGACGAGCACACCCGCCACAACATGGAGCATCAGCTCCAGCGCATTCAGGACGGTTCCTTCGCCAAGGAATTCATGGACGACCAGGCCAAGGGCGCACCGCGCTTCAAGGAGCTGCAGCAGAAGTACAGCCACGAACGCATCGAGACCGTCGGCCCGAAGCTTCGTTCGATGTTCTCCTGGCTCAAGGGCAAGTCGGCCGACGCCGACGAGAACGAGTCCTTCAACGGCGACATCGCCCGTACACAGGTTCAGAAGTGAGCTTGCCGCGAGGCCACTCGTTCTGACTGACTGAGCGTTCGCGCCTGTCAGGCTAAACGTAAAGGGGTTGCCACCAAGTTTCAGCTTGGTGGCAACCCCTTTTGTTTGTTCCACATATTTTGTATCCGTGTTATTTTCTGCGTTCGTATCGGGAATGACCGTTTTATGGAAAGCTGTTTTGGCTTCAGATTTGTCTTGTTCTTTGGTTCGTCGTCGGCATTGGATTACCGAATCCCATTGATGATGAGGTTATTTTTCAAGCAACCAGTCGAGCAGGTTCTCCTGCTTGATGCCGTCATGGTCGCCGTTGCCGATGCGATCCAGAGTGAGCAGGGTTTTAGGGTGGTTGTCGTCAATACCTTGCAACGGCGCGAGTTCACGGTTCAAGGTTGCGCTATCAAGTACGGTTTGTGAGACTTGGAAATAGTGGACTCCGTCGGCATCGTTAGCGCAAAAGTCAATCTCCTTGGTTCCGATTTTCCCGATGGAAACGGTCCGATAACGTCGCAGAAGTTCAAGGTAAACCACGTTTTCGATGCGATGACCGATGTCGCCGCTTGATTTGCCGAGGAACCAGAATCTGAAACCTGGGTCGCCTAAGTAGTATTTCTCAAGCATTTTCATATAAGCTTTGCCTTTGATGTCATACCGGTTGGCGCTGAAGAGCAGGTAGTTTTCGCACAACGCAGATATATACTCGCGGACTGTGTTGGGGGAGATGCCGGTATGCTCCTGTTTCATGGTGTCCGCGATGCCTTTGACGGAGGTGATATTGCCAACGTTGTCGGCTAGGAATGCCGCGACTTCATTGAAGGCTGGCATATCGATTTTCGGATGGCGGACCGCTATGTCTTTAACGAGGATTGTGTTGAACACGCCCCCGAGGTAGTCGGTGATGCTTTGTTCGTCGTCGAGATAGGTCGTGTACGGCAGGCCGCCGTAGGTGAGGTAGCGTTCGAACGACTGGTCGGCGGTCTCCGATTCCGGCCTTGTGCTGCGGTATTCCGCGAACGAAAGTGGGAACATATTGAGTTCGACGTAGCGGCCGGTCAATAGCGTCGCTAGTTCGCTGGAAAGCAGTTTGGCGTTTGAACCGGTGATATAGGTGTCGGTATCTTTGCGGATATACAGTGCGTCGACAGCTTGCTCAAAATGTTCGACGTGTTGGATTTCGTCCAAGAATATGTAGTTTTGACCGGGTTGCAGACGCTTGACAATGTAATCGTAAAGCGGCTTGGCTTCGGTCGGATAGCTTTCGTCAAGGTTTTCGAAGTTGATGGCGATGATGTTTTTAGCATTGGTGCCTTCGCTCGTGAGACAGTCGCGGAAGATTTCAAGTATTTTCGACTTGCCGCTGCGCCGCATGCCAGTCACCACTTTGATGGGCTCCTTGTCGCGCCAGCGTTCCAGCCAATCCAAATAATAGGGACGATCAATCATTTCTTGCTCCAAACCTGTCAGTCTATTGATAACTTTAGCAGGAAATTGAAAGTTTTGTCAGTCTATTGACAACTTTAGTAGAAAAGTCAGAGAGTTGTCAGTCTGTTGACAGAACTTTTGATTTTGAACTGGAATTGTCAGCAGACTGACAGAACTTTCGCGACCGGGCTGCTAAGGGATCAGTCGATTATCGATATTCACCAGTAGATGGACGGTTACTTGCTTGCGGCCGCCTGTGCCTTCTGCTGTTTCAGGACTTCGGGGCGGGCGGAGGAGACGTCCATGTCAGTTAGCTTGACGATGTGGGTATGGTGGGTGAATTTGTAGCCGAAATAGAGGATGGCAACGAGGAGGACGCTGAAGTAGGTCATCAGGATTTCGCTCCAGTCGCCGGAGGCGAAGGCGGGGATATCCTGCCCGCAGATCACGACCAGGCAGAGCACGATGGCAAGGACCGGGCCGAGCGGGAAGAGCTTGGCGTGGTACTTCAATTCCGAGAGTTTGTGGCCTTGCAGCTTGAACGCGCGGCGGAAGCGGAGGTGGCTCAGCGCGATGCCGATCCACGAGATGAAGCCCGTCAGGCCGGTCGCGGTGACCAGCCACATGTAGAACTTCGGGCCAAAAATGCTCGATGAGAAGGCAAGCGCCTCGATGCAAAGTGTCGTGATCAGCGCCGCAAGCGGTACGCCGCGTTTGGTGGTTGTTCCAAGGAACTTCGGGGCGTAATCGTCCTTCGCCATGCCGTAAAGCATGCGGCTTGAGGCGTAGGCGCCAGTGTTGACGGCGGACAAAATCGAGGTCAGCACCACGGCGTTCATCACGCTTGCGGCTCCGGCCAGTCCGGCCTTTTCGAAGACGATGGTGAACGGTGACATCGCCACGTTCGTGTCGGAGACGCCGAGTAGATGCGGGTCGGTGTAAGGGATGATCGCCGCGATGACGAAAATTGACAAGAGATAGAAAAGGACGATGCGCCAGAAGACGTTGTTGATGGCCTTCGGCACCGCCTGACTTGGGTTTTCGGATTCGCCGGCGGTGACGCCCACGACCTCCGTGCCTTGGAACGAGTAGCCGGCGATGAGGAAGACCGCCATGATCGCGGGGAAGCCGCCGATGAACGGCCCGCCTTTGTAGGTGAAGTTCTTGAAGCCGATGGCCGGCTGGAACATGATGCCGCAAATCATCATCAGGCCGATGACGACGAAGATGACGATGGTGACCACCTTGATCAGCGCCAGCCAGAATTCCGTCTCGCCGAACGCGGAGACCACGAAGGCGTTGAGGCAGAAGATGATGACGAGCATGGTCAGGCTCCACACCCAGCCCGGCGATTTCGGGAACCAGTACTGCATCAGGAGCGCTGCGGTCGAGATGTCAGTGGCGCCGGCGATGGCCCAGTTAAGCCAATAGTCCCAGCCCATCGCGAAGCCCAGCGCGGGGTCGACGTATTTGGAGCTATACACCGAGAACGAGCCGGAGACCGGCATGTTGGTGGCGAGCTCGCCGAGGCTGGTCATCAGGAAGTAGATCATGATGCCCATGGCCGCGTAGGCCACGAGTCCGCCGCCCGGCCCGGCTTTGGCGATGGTGCCGCCGGAGGTCATGAACAGGCCGGTGCCGATGCACCCGCCCAACGCGATCATCGAGATATGGCGCGTCTTGAGCTTGCGGACGACGTGGTTGCCGCCGTGTCCCTTGGATTCGTCGGTTTTGCTGTTGCCGCCGGGAATATTGTCGTTGCTCATGCTGTTGCTGCCGTCGAGGGTTGAGGCGCTTCCGTCATCGAAATGCCGTCGACGTGGTTGCCGGCGCCCATGCCGGTGTGTCGATTCGGCGCTTTGTTTTCGTCGCTCATAGCGTTATTTCTTGCCGTGCCCGACTCGCTGGTCATGTGGCGCTCCTCTTTCACGGGATTCCCTGCTCGTGTATGTCCTATATATTTATATTTATATGTCGTTTTGGCTGCGCAAGTCTTGGCCGCGCGAAAGGAGCCGAAACCTGCGTTGCGCACCGGACCGATGGAGGATTCCCCTTCTCCCACCGCCGATGTGAAGCATAGGTCGCCCTCTCGATGTTTGGTTCCGCGCCGCCGTTGTGCGATTTTCTTGTGATGAACGTCTCGAAAACCGAATATGAAACGTTGATGTCATCTACTGCGGCGTAGTGTATTCACTATTGCGTAAGTAAGCATGTTCATGCGAAGGGATGAAATGACTGCAGAGGACAAAAGCGAAAACGCCCCAATGACTTCCGGCGGCAGCGGCAGTGGCAGCGTCGGTGAGAAGACCAACCAGCTCGAACGCGGCCTGACCAACAGGCACGTCCAGTTCATCGCCATCGGCGGCACCATCGGCACTGGCCTTTTCCTCGGCTCCGGCAAGTCGATCGCGCTGACGGGCCCCAGCATCATCCTGGTCTACATCCTCGTCGGCATCATGATGTTTCTGCTGATGCGCGCCATCGGCGAGCTGATGTATCGCGATCCGGACCAGCACACCTTCATCAATTTCATCGGCCGCTATCTCGGCGCCGGCTGGGGCCATTTCGCGGGCTGGACCTACTGGATCGTCCTCATCCTCATGGGCCTGAGCGAGCTCACCGCGGTCGGTACGTATTTCGTCACGTTCTTCGACACCTTCGGTTTCGACCTGCGCAAGTGGCAGCCGCTCATCGAGGTCTGCTTCCTCGTGGCGCTCGCGGTCATCAACCTCATCGCCGTGAAGGCGTTCGGCGAGACGGAATTCTGGTTCTCGATGATCAAGATTACGCTGATCGTCGGCCTCATCGTCACGGCCGTCGTCATGGTCGTCATCGGCTACCATTATCCGGCCGTGCAGATCCACGGCGTCGACCATATCAGCCCCGCTGGCCACGCCGGGTTCGACAACATCTTCAACGGGCTTTCGATGGCCCCGAACGGCTGGATGGCTTTCTTGATGAGCTTCCAGATGGTCTTCTTCGCCTATGAGATGATTGAGTTCGTGGGCGTCACGGTCTCCGAGACCAAGAACCCGCGCAAGGTGCTCCCCAAGGCGATCAACGAGATCATCATGCGAATCCTGATCTTCTACGTCGGCGCGCTCGTCGCCATCATGCTCATCGTCCCGTGGCGCACGTTCAAGCCGAACAAGGACGGCTCCTTCGCCTCCCCGTTCATCATGGTCTTCCAGTACGCGGGCCTCAATTGGGCTTCGGCGCTCGTCTTCTTCGTGGTCATCACCGCCGCGTCCTCCGCGCTCAACTCCCTGCTTTATTCCTCGGGCCGCCACCTTCTGCAACTCTCCGAGGTCTCCACCTCGCCCACGTTGCGCAAGCTCAGCGTCGTTTCGAAGCGCAGGGTCCCGGCGCGCGCCATCATGGTCTCCGCCTGCTTCATCCTCCTGTCGCCGGTCATCAACGCGATTCCCAAGATCTCCAACGTCTTCGTGCTTTTCTCCTCGGCCTCCAGCGCCGTGATCATCTTCGTCTACATCTTGACGATGATCGCCCACCAGCGCTACCGCCAGTCCGCCGATTTCGACGCGGACGGCTTCGTGATGCCGGCCTACAAGTTCACGAACACCCTGACGATCATCTTCTTCGTGTTCATCTATGTGACGCTGTTCCTCTCCGCCGATACGCGCGGTTCCGCCGTTGCCGGCCTCGTTTGGCTGGGCCTCTTCGGCGGCTACAGCCTGATTCATTACCGCGGCAAAGAATCGGTTGAACTGTTAAACTAAAATGGATATAAATCATTACTGTTAAACGGATATAATTATCTGTTTTATTGCATTAACTTTAAACGTTGAATACAAGGTCTTTTATTCTATTTTATACATTTGCCTGTAAACATAAAATGTTTGACGTTAATTCTGTTCTGAGAATGTAAAACATTGATTCTAAGCAAAAATAAAATGTGAAAAATACCACGAAACGCGGCAATTGGGATTGACAAACTGGAATCCTGTATTACCTTAAGAAATGTTGGTATGTATCAAAATCCCATATCATGGTGTGTTGTGGACTGGATTCTTTATCGGGAATAAATTGGGCATTTTTCTAATTTTTTCCTAGTAAAGTGATACGATGTATTAGCCTGTAACACAGGTAATCCATATATATTACGGAGGTAGGAAATGGCTAAGGCAGTAAAGGCGCAACATGGCGGGCGTCAGCTTCAGGAGCGTACATGGTGCGTACGTGCAACATCGGAGCTTGCTGATTGGGTAATCTCGAGCGCGGCTGACGAAAACGTCCGGACCTCCGTACTTATTCGTGAGGCAGTTGGGGAATATCTCAAGCGTCATCACTCCAATCTCCGTCCGAATCAGGGCGTGAAAGCCTGATTCGTTCTCTTTGACTGTATCGGTTTTCGTGCTTATTTACGACTAAGGTTTGGTTTCCTCCATCCGTTGCCTGCGCTGCGGATGGTTTTTATTTATTTGTTTGCGTATGGCGCATGTCAATTAAGTGTTGATGGTTTTCATATTTGTGAAATATTTACGGGGTTCACTATTTCTGGTGTTAGACTATTTAATAGTTGACTGATTGGCTACCCGGTTAGCTGGTCGATCGAGGAGGGGACATGGGATTTGAACAAGAGGCGCTGCAAACGCTGCGTGACGAGGTGCACGGCAACAAATCGGCCATGTGGCATCAGGTCGAGGGCGCGGGCAAGGGCGAACCGTTCGTGCTGCGGCACCTGCTCAAGCACGGCACGCAGACCCCGTCGCGTCTGGCCGAAGCGTTGCATGCCAGCTCAGGCAGGATCTCCGCCCTGCTCGGCTCCATGGAGAAAAAGGGCTATGTCACACGGGAAATCGACGATCATGACCGTCGCAATATCCTTGTTTCACTGACGCCGAAGGGCACTAAGCAGGCCAAGCGCGACCGCGATGACATCGATTCGGTCGTGCGCTGGATCTTCTCGCAGATGGGGGAGCGCCGCACCCGCGAGTTCGTCGACCTTTCGCAGGAATTCATGACCTATATGTCGGTGTGCAAGCCCGGTGCCCCCAGGCCCACCGCCGAAGAGGTCAACGCCGCCTTCGCCGCCAAGCGCGAGCAAAATGACAAGCGGACCAAGGCTTCTTCCGCCCAGACTGATGGGTGAATGGCCGTTTTCTTGCATTATTGAATAGGGGTACAAGGAACAAGCCATTTAGCGGCTCTTAGTGGCCGTTTTCTTGCTTAAGCTGGGCTGGATGCAAGAAAACGGCCGCTTGCGGGTCGGTAGTGGGCGTTTTCTTGCTTAACGTGACGTGGAAGCCAGAAACCGGACGCTTAGAAGTTGTCAGTGGCCGTTTTCTTGCATAGTGCGGCGTGGATGCTAGAAAACGGACACTCGTTCTCGCAGACTTCCTACGCGTTGGGTGAAAAACAGACGCAACCCAGCGTCCGCGAGTATTGTACTTCTCGTCAATAAAATATTTAACATCGTTAACCATTAAGGGTGCTCGGTAATTACGAATCCGGGGCCAACAACAATACGGAAGGGGATTCATGCTTCGCATCAGCAAATATCTCTCCAAAACGGAGATCGGGCAGATGCTGCTGAGCCTTGCGTTCATCGCGGGGCAGGTCTTTTTCGACCTGAAGCTGCCGGACTATATGTCCAAGGTGACGGCGCTGGTCGAGACGCCGGGCAGCAAGATGGTCGACATCTGGAAAGAGGGCGGCAAGATGCTGCTCGTTTCTCTGGGCTCGGTGCTCTGCGCCATCGCCGTCGGATACCTCATGGCCCGTATCGGCGCCTCGTTCAGCCAACGCCTGCGCTCGCTTGAGTTCCGCAAGGTCGAATCCTTCGGGCCTGCCGAGATGAGCAAGTTCTCCACGGCCTCGCTGATCACCCGCTCCACCAACGACATCACGCAGATCCAGATGTTCATCACCATGGGCGTGCTGCTGATCTTCCGCGCGCCGATCATGGCAGTCTGGGCAATTTGCAAGATTGCCGGCAAAGGCTTCGAGTGGACGGTCGCCACGGCCGTCGCCACGGTGATCATGCTGGTCTTCGTCATCGTCATCATGATCATGGTGATGCCGAAGTTCCGTTCGATGCAGCGCTTGACCGACAACATCAACGCCGTCGCCCGCGAGAACCTGACCGGTTTGCGCGTCGTGCGCGCCTACAACGCCGAGGATTATCAGGAAAACAAGTTCGCCAAGGTCAACGACGATTTGACCAATACCCAGCTCTTCACCACCCGCGCGATGGCCGCGATGAACCCGGTCATGTCCAGCGTGATGAACGGCCTCGGCCTGGCGATCTACTGGATCGGCGCCTACCTCATCAAGGACGCGGCGCTTCCGGCCACCAAACTCACCGACTTCTCGAACATGGTCGTCTTCTCCAGCTACGCGATGCAGGTCATCATGGCGTTCCTGCTTCTGAGCATGGTCTTCGTGCTTTGGCCGCGTGCCGACGTCTCCGCGCAGCGTGTGATGGAAGTGCTTGATACCGAGCCGTCCGTCAAGTCCGGAACGTTGAAGGACGGCAAGCCCGGCGAGACCGGCACCGTCGAGTTCCGCAACGTCGGTTTCGCCTACCCGGGCACCCGCGACGAAATGCTCAAAGACATCAGCTTTACCGCCAAGAAGGGTCAGACCGTCGCTTTCATCGGTTCCACCGGTTCCGGCAAGTCCACGCTCGTGAACCTTGTGCCGCGTTTCTATGACACCACCGAAGGCGAGGTTTTGGTGGACGGCGTGAACGTCAAGGACTACGACATCAAGGATCTGCGCGACAAGATCGGTTACGTGCCGCAACAGTCCGTGATGTTCAAAGGCACCGTGGCGTCCAACGTGAGCTACGGCGACCGGCCCGGCGATGCCGAAACCGTCGAGATCGCCGACACCTCCACCGCCAAAGGCCGCAAGCGCGAACTGGCGCTCATCGAAGGCGAAGACAAGCGCGACGAACTGACGCCCGAACAGAAGGCCAACGTCCGTGCGGCGAGCGAGGTCGCGCAGGCCGACGAATTTGTGGAGCGCATGGACGGCGAGTACGAGGCGCCCATCGCGCAAAGCGGTTCCAACGTCTCCGGTGGTCAGAAGCAGCGGCTTTCCATCGCCCGCGCCGTTTATCGCCACCCCGAAATCATGATCTTCGACGACTCGTTCAGCGCGCTCGATTTCAAAACCGACCGTGCGGTGCGTGACGCCTTGAAGAAGGACGCCGCCGATTCCACCAAGCTCATCGTCGCCCAGCGCGTCGGCACCATCATGGACGCCGACACCATCGTCGTGCTCGACGACGGCAAGGTCGTGGGCGAGGGAACACACAAGGAACTGCTCAAGACCTGCAAGGTCTACAAGGAGATCGCCGAGTCCCAGCTGAGTCCCGACGAGCTGGCCGCATAAAAGCCGAAACTGCCTCTAACCCAACGCGAACCGAGCGTTGTCGCTGGGTTAGGGGCAGGAAGCCGGGTTTGTGCCTCTAACCCAACAGGAGCGGATTGTTCGACAAGGGTTAGGGGCAGGAACCTGAAGATAGTGCCTCTAACCCGCCGCCGGAAAGAGTTCGGTGCGGCGGTCGGGGCAAAAGAAAACGTAAAAATCAATAGGAAAGTAGCCAAAATGCCAAGAATGAGGGGACCGGTCGAGAAGCCGGCCGATTTCGGCGGAGTGATGCTCAAACTGGTGCGTTACTGCCGCAAATACCTGCCCGTCATCGTCATCGCGCTCATCTTGGGCGCGGCCGGCACCATCTGCCAGATCATCGGGCCGGACCAACTGAAGAACATGACCAACGCCATCGCCAAAGGCCTGCCCGCCCTGGTGCACGGCAAGCCCGTGATGGGTGCGGTCGATATGGGCGAGGTCACGCGCATCGCATGGCTGCTGGTCGGCCTCTACGCCGGCTATGCCATCCTCGGCTACGCGCAGCACTGGATGATGGCCACCGTCACCCAGCGCATCGGCCAGAACCTGCGCAAGTCGATCTCCGACAAGATCAACAAGCTGCCGCTCAAGTACTTCGACCACACCAGCTATGGCGATGTGCTTTCACGTATTACAAACGACGTCGACGCCATCGGCCAGACCCTGGGCCAGTCGCTGGGCATGCTGATCACTTCGACCACGCTGTTCATCGGGTCGCTGATCATGATGTTCTACAACAACGTCATCATGACGCTGTGCGCGATCGGGATTTCCGTCTTGGGCGTGGTCATCATGATGACCATCATGCACTTCTCGCAGAAGTACTTCGCCCGCCAGCAGATCGCGCTCGGCGACGTCAACGGCCACGTCGAGGAGATGTACTCCGGCCATATCGTCGTCAAGGCCTACAACGGCGAGGCCGACTCCATCCGCCGCTTCGAGAAGTACAACAACGACCTCTATGATTCCGCGTGGAAGAGCCAGTTCCTCTCGGGCCTCATGAACCCGATGATGAACATGGTCGGCAACCTGAGCTTCGTCGCGGTCTGCATCGTCGGTGGCGCGCTCGCCATCAACGGCAAGATCGAGTTCGGCGTCATCGTGGCCTTCATGATGTACGTCCGCCTCTTCACCCAGCCGCTTTCCCAGTTCGCACAGGCCTTCCAGAACCTGCAGCGTTGCGCTGCAGCGTCCGAGCGTGTCTTCGGCTTCCTTGAGGAGCCCGAGATGAGCGACGAGAGCAGGAAGCCCGCGCTGCTCGGCCGCGACCCGAAGACCGGCAAACCCACCCGTGTGCGTGGCGATGTCGAGTTCAAGGACGTCAGCTTCGGCTACGAGCCCGGCAAACCGATCATCCACGACTTCTCCGCGTCCGTCAAGGCCGGCCAGAAGGTCGCCATCGTCGGCCCGACCGGTGCAGGCAAGTCCACCATGGTCAATTTGTTGATGCGCTTCTACGACATCGACGGTGGAGCCATGTACATCGACGGCATCGATACCTCCACGGTTCCGCGCTCCAACGTGCACGACCAGTTCTCGATGGTCTTGCAGGACACGTGGGTGTTCCGTGGCACGGTCAAGGAGAATGTCGCGTATTCCAAGAAGGGCGTCACCGATCAGCAGATCGAGGACGCGTGCAAGGCCGTCGGGCTTGACCATTACGTGCGCTCGCTGCCGCAGGGCTACGACACCGTGCTTGACGACAATTCCTCGCTTTCGCAAGGTCAGCGCCAGTTGCTGACAATCGCCCGCGCGATGGTGCAGGACGCGCCGATCCTGATCCTGGATGAGGCCACCTCGTCGGTCGACACCCGCACCGAGGAGCTGATCCAGAAGGCGATGGACGACCTGACTGTGGGCCGCACGAGCTTCGTGATTGCGCACCGCCTCTCGACCATCAAGGACGCTGACATGATTCTGGTGATGAACCACGGCGACATCGTCGAGCGCGGCACCCACGACGAGCTGCTTGCGAAGGGCGGCTTCTACGCCGACCTCTACAACAGCCAGTTCTCGACGTTGGTGGCGTGAGCGTCTGCAGCCGTCGGTTTTTATCGAGCCCAAAGCATGCGTCAGTCCGCTAAGCTACTTGCCGTTTGGCTCGGTTTGAGGCCATGGTGCTTTGCATAACGAGAAGCCGTTTATTGCGTGGTAATTCGCAATAAACGGCTTCTTCGTTTCCGTCAATGGTTATCGTTTTGAATTTCCCATTAACTTGACACTTAACTGACCACATTGTTCAGTAGGTGTTCGGTTAAGTGTCAAGTTAATGGTAGTTCAGGAACGACGGCTTGGGTATGAGGCTTTATGCCTTGTCGTTTTTCGAATCGTCGTTTGAGGATTTATCTGACGGGGATTCGGTCGCTTCGGCCGGTTTGTCTGAGTCTGATTTCGAGTCCGATTCCTTGGTTCCCTTGTCATCGTGGATAACCGGCTTGATGTTTTCCGGACGCTGGGGGAGCGTTTGACCGACAGGGATTTCCACCGTGATCATCGGCATCGGCATGGTGCTGGTGTCGAGGTTCGGGTTCTGTTCCTGCGTCAGCACGAGCTCGCGCGCCTCTTCCTCACTGCCCACCGTCGGCATGGAGCCGGGCAGCGGGGACTTGGAGGATTCGCGCATTACAATGCAGGCGATGCCGCTGAAAATGGCGAAGAACATGATGTAGAAGCCGGGGGCGTCATGGTTGCCGGTGAAGGTGATCAGCGCCTGCGAGACCAACGGCGTGGTGCCGCCGAAGAGCGAAACCGCGAAGTTATAGGAAAGCCCCATGCCGGAGAAGCGCGATTCGGTCGGGAAGAGCGCCGGCAGTGTGCTTGCGGAGACGCCCGCGTAGAAGGCCACGGGGACGGCGATCATGGCAAGTGCGCCTTGGATGGACCAGAACGTGCCGTGGTGAAGCAGCTGGAAGGCCGGGTAAACCAAGACGAAGGTCGAAACCACAGCGATGCCGTAAATCGGCTTGCGGCCGATGATGTCGGAAAGATGGCCGATCAGTGGCAAGCAGAGCGCCATGATGATGAGCACCGGCACCGTTGCGGCAGCGGCCATGGTTGGGGTTGTGCCGACTTCCTCACGAAGGTAGGTCGGCATGTAGCTGGTGAGCACGTAACCGGCGGTGTTGGTGGCCGCGACAATGGCCACGGCAATCAAGAGACGGCGCCAATGGCGCTTGATGACGTAGAGCATCGTGCCGGGGCGGTCCCAAGGCGATTCCTGCCTCCACGCGGCCTCCTGTGCCTCGTGCGACCAATGCTCCTGTTCTTCCTGCTGGCGTTCCTGATGCGCCGCGAACTGCGGGGTTTCGGGGATATGCGTACGAAGCGCCATTGCCAGAATGCCCAACGGAATGGTGAGAAGATAAGGAATGCGCCAGCCGCCGTTGACCATGGCGTTCGCGCCCCAGCCGTTTTCGGCGATGGTCGTGGTGATGGCCACCATCGCGGCGCCGAAGGCCGAGCCGATGTAGGAGCCCATGTCAAGCCAGGCGCTGTAGAAGCCACGCTTGCGGTCGGGTGAGAATTCGGAGATGTAGGTGGTCGCGCCAGAGTATTCGCCGCCGGTCGAGAAGCCCTGCACCATCTGCAGCGCGTACAGCGGCACGATGGCCCAGACGCCGATCTGCTTGCTGGTCGGCAAAATGCCGATGAGCGCAGTGGAGACCACCATCATGCCCATTGTCAGGAACAGCACTTTCTGCCGCCCCACGCGGTCGCCGAGCGGACCCAAAATTATCCCGCCCAAAGGCCGGACGAGGAAGCTCACGGCAAAGCCCAAGAGCATTACGATCAGGCTCATGCTTTTCGGCAACCCGCTGGTGAAGACGCTCGCCATAGTCACCGCAAGGTAGCCGTAAATACCGAAATCGTACCATTCCATGAAATTGCCGACCACGGTGCCGGCGATGGCCTGTTTCAGCGTCTTCTCCTGGACGACGGTGATGTCCTTCTCGCGCAGGAACTGGCGGCGCATGTGGATTTTCTGCATCTGCGGCTCGGCTGACCCACCCGCCGGCGAGCCCTGCCCGGATTTGCCCTGCGTCGAACCCGTTCCGATATGCATCGCATGTTTGACGCTCGCTATCGGATGCACACCATGTGAGGTGCGTCCTGGATCCCCAGCATCGTGGTTTTGACCCTGATTGGCTGGTGTTGACATGGCAAACCCGTCCTTTCAACGCGCGCTACGGCCCGTCCGTTGGGCGTGAGCGTGATTGTTCCATGATAGTCTCCTGCCTGCTAAGTTGCATTGCTGGGCTTAATCGAGATCTGTACGAGGCCGGTTCTCATCTGTGTTTCTCCCTTTCTTCGGCCTGTTTCGCAAGCATTATTGAGAGGCGATTCAAAACGGTCTAAAGGCAGTATTCCACCGCCTTGAAGAATTGCCGCGCCTGCGCGGTGTTCGGCCAGAAACGGTTCTCGTCGAGGATTTTCAGGCAATCCGCCGGATCGATGTGGTATTCCTGTATCATCGCGTAGGCCAGTTCCGTCCGCCGTTTGCCGGGTATCGTGCGCCCATCCATCAGCGCGATGTCACACACCGTCCTGGTCGGCGAGGTCAGTTTGAGCCCGCCGATGGCGCTCATCTGCCCGGCCGGCACCCTGCGGTCGTAGGTCTTGATGGCCCGGCCGTAGACCATCGAGCGGTAATGCGAGCCCGAGATGATGTCGATGACGTCGGGGAATGCGCCGCCCATCCACACCCACAGCGCACTGCGGCCGCAGGCGATGCAAGGCCGCGGCACGACCTTGGTCATGATGACGCCCCTGCCGAAAAGCGTGTCCGAATATTCCGCGAGATAGGCGTTGAGGTCGTCGAGGCGGTGCACCGCGCCGAAATCATCGAGCCGGTTCATGCTCAAAGGTCCTGGCAGGTCGCGGTTGCTCATCAGCATCGGCATGGACGTCGGTGCGGAATAGTTCGCTGGTGGCGGCCGGCCGGTGCCGAGGTATCCGTCTTCGTTTTCGATGTCGCGGAGGTTGGAATGGTTGGTGTGCCGTGTGGTCATTGTCGTAGTGTTCATGCTTCGCAATATAGATAGGTCATCACGGCGCTGGCAAATCGGAAAATCCGAAAAGTGGATATGTGCATAACCGGCGATCGCGTCACGGAAAATGTGGACGACACGGTTAACAAGTGTTTCGACGCCGCTGATTGCCTCGGTTACGCCGGCAAGCTATACAAAACGTGTGCTTGCTGTCCCCGCTGGGCCCAATAATCGGTAGTTATGACTCATATTTTGGTGAACGTTGCATGGCCGTACGCGAACGGCCCACGCCACATCGGCCACGTGGCCGGTTTCGGCGTGCCGTCCGACGTGTACGCGCGCTATGAACGCATGAAGGGCAACGATGTCCTGATGGTCTCGGGCACCGACGAACATGGCACCCCGATTTTGGTCGAGGCCGACAAAGAAGGCGTGAGCCCGCAGGAGCTGGCCGACCGCTACAACCGCGTCATCGCCAAGGATCTCTGTGACCTTGGCTTGAGCTACGATCTTTTCACCCGCACTACGACGGGCAACCACGAGCATGTCGTGCAGGAGCTGTTCAAGCAGTGCCTGAAGAACGGTTACATATATAAAGGTACGCAGAAAGTCGCGATCTCGCCTTCCACCGGCCGCACCCTGCCTGACCGCTACATCGAGGGCACCTGCCCGATCTGTGGGGCCGACGGCGCCCGCGGCGATCAGTGCGACAATTGCGGCAACGAGCTCGACCCGGACGAACTGATCAACCCCGTCTCCAAGATCAACGGCGAGACGCCGGACTTCAAGGAGACCGAGCACTTCTTCCTCGACCTGCCGGCGCTCGCCGAGGCGAATCTCGAATGGCTCAAGACCCGCAAGGGCTGGCGCACCAACGTCATCAACTTCTCGCTTGGCCTCTTCAAGGAGGTCAAGCCGCGCGCCATCACGCGCGACATCGACTGGGGCATCCCCGTACCGGTCGACGGCTGGATCGACAACCCCAACAAGAAGCTCTACGTCTGGTTTGACGCGGTCATCGGGTACTTGTCCGCCTCCATCGAGTGGGCCCGCCGCAAGGGCGACCCGGACGCGTGGAAGGCCTGGTGGAACGACCCGCAGTCCCCGGCCTACTACTTCATGGGCAAGGACAACATCACTTTCCACTCCCAGATCTGGCCCTCCGAGATCCTCGCCTACAACGGCGAAGGCTCTAAGGGCGGTGAACCCGGCGAATACGGCAAGCTCAACCTGCCCGAGCAGGTCGTCGCCAGCGAGTTCATGACCATGGAGGGCAAGAAGTTCAGCTCCTCGCGTGGCATCGTCATCTATGTCAAGGACATCCTGGAGCGCTACCCGGTCGACGCCGTTCGGTATTACATTTCCGTGGCGGGTCCTGAGACCTCGGACGCCGACTTCACATGGTCTGAGTTCGTGCGCCACAACAATGAGGAGCTTGCTGCGAGCTGGGGCAACCTGGTTAACCGCGTGGCCAACCTCATGTACAAGAACTTCGGTGAGATTCCGGAGCTCGATGAGGATTCCATGACCGCCGAGGATCGCGCGTTGCTTGAGGAGACGGCCGCCGCCTTTGACACGGTCGGCGGGCTCATCGAGCACCATCACCAGAAGAACGCCCTGAACGACGCCATGAAGGTCGTCGGCGACATCAACAAGTACATCTCCGCGGTCGAGCCGTGGAAGATCAAGGACGACCCGAAGCGCCTCGGCACCGTGCTGCACACCTGCGCGCAGGCCGTCAGCGACGCGAACCATCTGCTCGCCCCGTTCCTGCCACAGTCCGCGCAGAAGGTCTGGGAGGCGCTCGGCGGTACCGGCACGTTCTCGCCGCTGCCGCGCATTGAAGAGGTCGAGGACCTCGACAAGCCTGGCTTCAAGTATCCGATCATCACCGGCGACTACGAGTTCGGCAACACCGTGCATCCGTGGCAGAGCGAACCTCTCGTCTCGGGCACGTCCGTGCCGAAGCCGTCCCCGATCTTCCAGAAGATTCCAAAGGAAGCCGTCGCCGAGGAACTGGCTCGTTTCGAGTCTGATCTTCAGGCCCGCAAGGAGGCCGAGGCCAAGCGTCTTGAGGAAGCCAAGGAGAAGCTGGCGGAGGAAGAACAGGGTAAATAACTGCCAGCTATTATTCTGCGGTGTTTTAGCGGTTATATGGTTTCCCACCAGCCGTATTTCATTACGAGATAAACAAACCCTGCCATTGAGTTAAAGGATGGCAGGGTTTTGTGTCATGATAGGACGCTGCGGTGATGATTCGGCAACCTCATTGACTTTGTTGGCACTCTGAAAGGCCGGTTTTGAGCCTGTGATCCCTCCGTAATAGAGAATATCAACGTATCGTTACAAAATCATTACAATTTTCACAGAGTTCTTTGAGTTATGCGTATCGTTTCTCTAAGGAAGGCGTAGTTATATTAAAGATGTCAGCAGTTGAACAGCTGGCGAGATTCTTCTTTGAATCCCATAATTGAACCTTCTTCTCTCTTCTCTCGCCCGGCGGCTTTCTCTCCGCCGGGCATCTCTTTTTCTAATCGGAATGTCTTGCTAGTAGATAGGCATCGCACAGGAATTTATCAGGTTATTGTGTAAACTTGGATGAAGGAGACACAAATTGTGTTTGGGCTGTTGCCAGGACTGTGATCATGGTTGTCATGGCTCGTGAACAGAACGCGTCAGACAAATCAGCGATAATAGACGACCAATCAATGACAAGTACGGTAAGTACGAGGCAAGGGGAAGATATTTCATGGTGTTATCAGCTATGCGGCAGAAGCGGAAGACGCTTGGTTTGGTTGTGGCGCTTGTGGCGGTGGGCATGGTGCTTGCAGGTTGTAGCGCGCAAAGTTCCGTCCAGGTCAGTGGCCCCACAAAAGTGGCCAGCAAGGCGCTCGATGTTAAGGCCTTCGACCAGCTGGTTGCCTCTGGTCCGAAGGCTTCCGAAAAAGATGTTAAGGCCAACAAATGGGCGTCCACGATCAAGCAGCAGGGCGTATTGCATTATGGTGGTGTCACCGATTCAGCCGTTTTTGGCATGCAAGGCAAGACCGACGGTAAGGTCCGTGGTTTCGATGCAGGACTTGCGCAGCTTCTGGCCTGCTACATCGTAGGCAGCCCAAAGGCTGAGGTGACGCCGGTACGCCCAGGTTCGCGCGAGGCGATGCTGGGCAACGGCGCGGTCAATGCCGTGGTTGCCACCTATTCCATCGACGCCACACGTTCCAAGCGGGTTGATTTCTCCGAACCATATCTCACAGTGAGGCAGGGCATTCTCGTGAAATCTGACACGAAGGGTGTGGACGCAGTCTCTGACTTGGCTGGCAAGAAAGTCGGCGTGCGTGCGGATACGACCAACAGCGAAACGTTTACAAAGGACGTCCCGAAGAAAGCCAAGGGTGTGCTGTACCGTTCCGACGATGAGATGTTCAAGGCTCTCAAGGACGGGAAAATCGACGCGTATGTGACCGACGAACCTATCGTGCTCGATGCGGTGGCTAGTCGTCCGAAGGAGTTCAGGCGGGCGGGCAAGTCGTTTGGCGATGTGGAGGAATACGGTATCGGCCTGCCCAAGCATACCGATGCGAAGAAGTTCGTGGACGCTTGGTTGGAGAAGATCAAGGCCGACGGCACGTGGGAGAAGCTTTGGAAGCTGACGATTGGTGACCGCACTGGCGAGGCCAATGCTCCCAAGCCCCCTGTTGCTAAAGATGAGAAGAAAAAGTAGTTTCAGGCGCGTCTGAATCTTGGTGATATCAATGTGGGTCGTCGGCTTTATCGGCGGCTCACATTTTTCTTTATGAAGGTCGGAAAATACGTTGCTAGAGAATCAAAAAACAGATTGTTGAAAATGTCAGACATCCTGTGCTAACGTGTCTATCATAGTGTCATGTGCCTCACTGGAGTATACCGTGGTTGCCGAGATTTGGTGGAACCCGGGCACATTGAAGCGGTGAGGTGTGGCTTGCAAGATACGAAGAAGAGGGAAGCATGTCGCGTTTTCATGGTTGGGTGCACGAAGTACGTAATTCGTTGAATCCCAAGAAGAGAGGCAGGAAGTGCCTCACTTCGCTGGTCGCCTTGTTGGTAGGTGTGGCGATGGTGTTGCCGTCCACTGCGACGGCGGCGGAACCCGAACAGGTTCAGGCGCAGCAGCCTGCCTCGCAATCGCAGGAGTTGCAGCAGACTTCACAGCAGGGTCAATCTGAATCCGGCAAAACCGAGACCGGCCAGTCCGGTGAGGCGAAAGAACTCAACAACCAGAATGGTTCTGGCCAGTCGAGTGGCCAGTCAGGCCAATCAAAATCAAGTCAGGCCGGTAAGACCAGTAGCTCGTCCATGGCGGGCGCGTCTGGTTCTTCTTCGCCCGTGCTGAAGACCCAGCCTCAGCTCCCGGGTGCTTCGCAGGGGTTGCAGCCCCGAGGGGGCGGTGTGGTCGGTCCGCAAAGCGGTTGCGTCGTCGACAGCAGCACGATTGCCGAGTGCTTCCCCGATCCCGCATTGGCGCAGGTGGTAGCTTCTCGCGCTTCAACGACGACTAGTGCTGTATTCACTCAGCAGATTGTTGACAACACGACTGGAGTGAGTGGCAACAACGCAGGTATTGTGAGTCTTGAGGGTCTGCAGTATTTGACCAATTTAACAAGTGTGACCTTCATGGTGAATCAGATTTCGGATATATCTCCATTATCTGGTCTTACACATTTATCTCGAGTCAGAATAAGAGAGAATCATATCAGCGATATGAGTCCACTCTCTGGTAAGCATCTTGATGGATCGGATCTTCAAGGCCAATATTTCAATCGTTTGGGTATTGATGATGGCACCTATGTAACAGTAACGGCACCTGCACCAAAGGATGTTGACGGCTCAGATACTACACTTTCTTCGTTTCTACCAGAAAGTGGGTCGCTAGTTGGGCCTGGGGGCGTGGTGCGCTGGCCTTCGGGCGCTGTAAGCCCCTCCGGTCATTTACAATATCATTTTCAGGGTAAGATGCCTCCGGGCTCTACCGGCACAAGTTATCGGGGTGAAGTTTCCATCGATCCAGTCAAATCTCGTGTCGCATATGGGGCGGGTGATGGCGGCTCATGGACGGATAGGCCTGATCCTTCTTTACATATGGTTGGTGACAAGGTTCCGACTTTGTCGTCATCCGTTTTGTCGGGTTTGTCGAACCCCCATCACCATATTGCTGGTTGGCAGTATCGCAGAGGTGGTACTCACGATGATTGGCAGAGCTTCACGTTCGGTGTGACGTCGGTGCCCGCGTATGGTATCGAGGTGCAGCCGAAGTGGGAGGAGGATCCCTATAATTATTATTTTGACAATCACGGAGTCTCTTGGACTTCTATGCCTACCGCTGCCGCGCAGGCTTCCCAAGGCGATGTGATCCCAGTTTCCGCAAAGCCGTCAGCAGCTCAGCTGGCTGACCTGCAAATTCCGGCGCACAATCACCTTTCTGGTTGGGAATACCGCAAGAAAGACAGTTCAGAGTCGTGGGTTCCCTTTACGTTCGGTACGACAACCATGCCTGGCTACGATATCAGTATTCGCCCGACATGGAAGACGGACCAGTACAAGGTCTCCTATGATCTCAATGGCGCGTCGGCTTGGGGAAGCAAACCAGACGACCATGATTATGATTTTGGTTCGAAGATCACCCCGGAACCGAATACCTCTGATTTGACGCCACCTGCGCATCAGCAGTTTGATGCGTGGGAATATTCGCAGGACGATGGTTCCACTTGGAACCCGTTCACGTTCGGCACCACGCCGATTCCGGACCACGACATCATCATCCATCCGACGTGGATGTCTGCAGGATGCGCGATAGGCCGAAACACCATCACTAAATGCTTCCCAGATACTGGTCTGGCTGCAGCTGTGGCCGCAAGAAATTCCACGACCGTGAGCGCGACGTTCACCCAGACGATGGTCGACGCGACGACTGACCTCAACGCTGCGAACCGCAGCGTCACAAATCTCGAGGGCATCCAGTATTTGACCAAGATGACGCACCTTAATCTTGTTGAGAACACGGATCTTTCCGACCTGGGCAAGTTGTCAGACCTGACCGCGCTGAAGCAGCTGGAGTTGACGGACGACAACGTCACCGACCTCAGGCCGCTGCGTGGTCTTACGGGGCTGACGAATCTGAATCTCATGCACAATAGGAATCTTTCTGATTTGTCCCCATTGGGTGGGCTCACGGGTCTGACATGGTTGAACCTTAGCCAGAACAGCATCACAAGTACGTCTGATTTGTCGAATTTGACTGCGCTGACATACCTGAACCTCGGGAGCAACAGCGATCTCTCGGATATATCAGGTTTGTCGAACCTTACATCCTTGCAGAGCCTCGTGCTTTCTGGAGACAAGATTTCGAATGTCTCGGCGTTGGAGAATTTGGCGGCTTTGACGTCACTGAATTTGGGTGACAACAAGATCGCCGATATTTCTGCTTTGAGTGGCTTGAATGCTCTGCAGGTTCTTAATCTTTCGAATAACGAGGTCTCCAGTGTGTCGGAGTTGGGTGGTTTGACCACTCTGACGACGCTGAACTTGTCTAACAACAAGATTTCAAGTGTTTCCGATTTAGGATCATTGAGCTCGTTGACAGTATTGAACTTGAATAACAACAAGATTCTGGATGTTTCGACATTAGGCCAACTAGCATCGTTGTCGAATTTCAGCGCCACAGGCCAGACGCCGGAATTGCCAAAAGTGTATCGGTATTTTGGGGATTCCAATCTTGATTCGAAGCTGCCTTACGCCACGGATCGTGACGGCAGTGGTATAGACTTGACTGGTACGGCTCCTGCCGGAGGCTTCGATTATGCCGGCGGTGCCGGCGGCTACTGGTGGTGGGACTTTGTATCCTCTGTGTCTGCCTTGCCGTTCTACACCGGAATAACGGATTATACGGGCAGTTTCGCTTCCTCGGACGGAAAGTTCACCGGTACAGTGAAACGTCCCGTAGGACGTGTGCCTAGGGTGTATTTGAATGAGAATGGCGGGGTGCTCGCCGCTCCAGGGAAAACCGCGCTTCCTGCGGACGCGACAAGCAAGAAGGCCACAGCGCCCTCGGATCCGACGCGTGAAAATTACACGTTTGAGGGTTGGCACAAGGGCAGTGTATCCGGTGATACGTTCAGTTTCGATGATGAGCTGAGCGATGATACTGCTGTAGTCGCAAAATGGTCGCCAAAACCGTACTTGGTATCCTATGATGCTGATGATGGTACATGGGATGGTGCGGCTCCAACGGCGGATCGGCATGCCTACAACTCAACGATAGCCTCGGCTCCTTCGACAGCGATTTCACGTACGGGCTACACGCAGAACGGCTGGCAGTACCACAAGACGGGCAGTATGGACGGCTGGGAGACGTTTACGTTCGGTATTACTACGGTTCCGGGCTATGACATCACAATCAGGCCGAAGTGGGAGATTAAGAGCTACAACTTGAGTTACGATGTGGATCAGGGCTCTTGGCCGGGAACGCCTCCGACGGGCGGTTTGGTGGTCTACAACACGAAGATTGCCTCGGCACCTGACGCGCCGTCGCGTACGGGGTATACGCAGGATGGCTGGCAGTACCACAAGACGGGCAGTATGGATGACTGGGAGACGTTTACGTTCGGTACCACTACGGTTCCGGCTTATGACTTCACGATCCGCCCGAACTGGAAGGTGAACCACCACGACGTGTCGTTCGACGCTGACGGCGGCTTGCCGGTCCCCGGGGGGCAGACTGGTGTGGCGTATGGCTCGACGGCGGTGTCACAGCCTCCGGCTCCTTCTAAGACGGGTTATACCTTGGCTGGCTGGAAATGGCAGCCGACGGGTTCGGGCTCATGGGAGCATTGGATGTTTGGCACGACGGCTATGCCGGACCGTGACGTGACGCTTGTAGCGGACTGGACAGTCCAGTCATACACAGTGACGTATGACCCGATGAATGGTTCGGATGTGACTTCACGTCCGACCAATTTCGATGCTGCGTTCCCCATGGTTGCGGATCCGTCGAAGACGGGCTACACGTTCCGTGCATGGCAGTACGAAGCTTCAATAGGTGTGTGGCGAGACTATGCGTTCCCAGCGAGGATGCCGGCTGAGGATGTGACGTTGCACGCGTCATATACTCCGAATCCGTATCGGGTGAGTTATGACGTGGACCAGGGCTCGTGGACGGGCTCTGCGCCGGTGGACGGCCCGGTGGACTTTGGTTCAACGATTGCGTCGTCTTCGGCGCCGTCGGCGTCGCGTGAGGGTTATACGCAGCATGGCTGGCAGTACCGGAAGACGGACAGCTCAGACAGTTGGGGTACGTTCGTGTTCGGGATCACCACGATTCCAGCTTATGCCATCACGATTCGTCCGAACTGGCAAGTCAACAGCTATAACGTGACGTATGACAAAGATGGGGGTTCGTGGACAGGTGTCCCTCCGGTGAATGGACCGGTGGAGTACGGTTCGGCGGTCTCGCCGGAGCCCGGCGTGTCGCGTGAGGGCTATACGCGGCAGGGTTGGCAGTACCGGAAGACGGACAGCAATGATAGCTGGGGTGCGTTCTTGTTCGGTTCGACGACGGTGCCGGCCTACGGCATCACGATCCGCCCGGACTGGAAGGCGAACCACCACAACGTGACCTATGTGTTGAACGGCGGTGTTGGCGGTTCGGCGCCGGCCGGCCCGGATCGGCATGACTATGGCACGAAGCTGACGAAGCCGGTGACCAGTCCTACGAGGACAGGCTACGAGTTCGGTGCGTGGCAGTGGCAGCCGGCGGGCTCCGGCCCGTGGGCCGACTGGGACTTCGACAGCGACAGCATGCCGGATCACGATGTGGTTCTTCAAGCCAAGTGGACGCCGAAAAACTATCAGGTGCATTACGATCTGAATAGCGGTACGGGCACCTTGCCTGGTGATGCGAGGCACGATTTTGACTCGAGGCTTCTATCAGAGCCTGACCATCCGACGCGTACGGGTTATGCGTTCGGTTCATGGGAGTATTCGACGGACAATGTGAACTGGAATCCGTTCTCCTATGGCTCGGCGGGCACGACCATTCCTGCCAGCAACATCACGATTCGGCCGAAGTGGACGCCAAACTCTCATCAAGTCACGTATGACGTGGCTGGTGGCACATGGAACGGCACTCCTCCAGCGGATGGCCCCCATGATTATGATTCAACGCTTTCCCCGGAGCCTTTGTACCCATCGAAGTCGGGGTACACCTGCATGGGCTGGGAATATAAAAAAACAGGTAGCAGTGATGACTGGGCTACGTTCACGTTCGGTGTTCCGAGCGTTGGTACGACTATGCCCGACTATGCCATCACGATTCGGCCGAAGTGGACGCCGAACAGCTATACGGTTCATTACGATCTGAATGGTGCGACGGGCGGCACGTTGCCCGACGATAAAAACTATAATTTTGGCTCGACGATTGAGACCGAGCCCGATCATCCGACTCTTGACCATCATTCGGTTGTCGGTTGGGAATATACCAAGAACGGTACAGATTGGTTTCCATTCTTGTATGGATCGGTTGGCAGCGGCACGCCGATTCCAAACGGCAATATCACGATTCACCCAAAGTGGCAGCTGAATCATCATACTGTAACGTATGACGCTGATGAAGGTTCTTGGACGGGCACTCCTCCGACCGACGGGCCGGTTGACTATGGCACGGTGATCGCACCGGTTCCGGCGCCGGAGGTTTCGAGGACCGGCTACACTCAGGACGGATGGCAGTACCGGCGGACGGACAGCAGCGACAGCTGGGCCGCGTTCGTGTTCGGCTCGACGCTGATGCCGGACTATGCGGTCACGGTGCGCCCGAACTGGAAAGTGGACCACCACGATATCTTGTTCGACGCAGTTCACGGTTCGCCGGTGCCTGCGAGTATGACAGATGTAGCATATGGCACGACTGCGTTGACTGCTCCGGCTGAGCCTTCGAGGACGGGTTACGATTTCAAGGGTTGGCAGTATGAGGCAATTGCGGGCGACGACAATTCGTGGACGGACTGGGAGTTCGGCACGACGGCTATGCCGGATCATGACGTGACTTTGAAGGCGCATTGGAAGGCGAAGCTGTACCATGTCACGTTTGACCAAGATCCCAATTACGTGTGGCCTGGTGGTGCGCCTCCAAGCGATGGTTGGTATGAGTATGATACGACGATTTCGACGGAGCCTGCTCATCCGTCACGTAAGGGCAGTAGATTTGTCGGCTGGATGTCTTGGCAGACCTCTGGTGGTGGCGCTCGGCGAGAATTCAAATTCGGCCCGGAGGGCGTTGGAACTTATATTCCGGCCTATAACTTCGAAATACGTCCGAAATGGGAATTTGTCTCGTATCAGGTGACGTATGACGTAGATGGCGGCACGTGGACGGGCACACCTCCGGTGGACGGGCCGGTGGAATATACGTCAATATTCTATCAGGAGCCGAACGCTCCGTCGAAGACGGGTTACACGCAGGATGGCTGGCAGTACCGGAAGACTGGCAGTTCCGATGACTGGCAGAAGCTTGAGTTCTTCGATTTGTACAATCCCGGAACTACGAGGATGCCAGATTACCCGATTACAATCCGCCCGAAGTGGCAGCCGAATCATCATACGGTGCATTACGACTTGGACAACGGTACGGGCACGCTGCCCGGTGATGCCGAGCATAATTATGGTTCGGTGGTGGCCTCGTTACCGGAGCCGGGCGTGTCGCGCGAGGGGTATTCGCGGCAGGGCTGGCTGTACCGGAAGACGGACAGCAGTGACAGCTGGGGCGCGTTCGTGTTCGGCTCGACGACGATGCCGGACTACGCGATCACGATCCGCCCGAACTGGAGGGTGAGAAGCTATAACCTTTCGTATGACGCGGATGAGGGATTGTGGCCAGGCGTGGCGCCTTCAGGCGGTTCGGTGGTCTATGGTTCGACGGTCGCGGTGTCTTCGGCGCCGGCCGCACCGTCGCGTACTGGTTATACGCAGCATGGCTGGCAGTACCGCAAGACGGGCAGCCTGGACGACTGGGAGTCGTTCGTGTTCGGCTCGACAACGGTACCGGCCTATGACTTCACGGTGCGCCCGAGGTGGACGCCGAATCATCATCGGGTGTCGTATGATGCGGCCGGCGGTGCGTGGACGGCGTCGCCGTTGCCGGTGGACGGCCCGGTGGATTATGGTTCGACGATTGTCCGGGCGCCTGCGCCTGCGACGTCGCGTGCTGGTTATACGCAGCATGGCTGGCAGTACTGCAAGACGGGCAGCCTGGACGAGTGGGGGGCGTTCGTGTTCGGCGTGGCGGGCACGGGCACGGCGATGCCGGATTACGACATCACGATCCGGCCGCACTGGATGCCGAACCGCCATACCGTGGAGTTCGACGCGGCTGGCGGTGCGTGGCCGGGCGCGGCCCCGTCCATGATCGCCAGGCAGCCCTATGGCGCGGCGGTCTCGCCGGAGCCGGCGCATCCGTCCCGTGAGGGCTACACGCAGGACGGGTGGCAGTACCGGATGGTGGGCAGCACGGACGACTGGGAGGCGTTCGTGTTCGGCTCGACGCCGATGCCGGACTACGGCATCGTGGTGCGCCCGGACTGGGAGGTGAACCACCATGCCCTTTCGTATGAGCGCAATGGGGGTTCGGTGTTGCCTTCGGGTGGTTCGACGGCGTATGGGACGGCGTTGTCGGCGCCTCCTGCCCCGACGCGCGAGGGCCATGAGTTCGCGGCGTGGGAGCATTCGACGGATCATGGCGCGACGTGGTCGCCCGGTTTCCCGTCGAGCATGCCGGACAGCGACCTGTCGGTGCGTCCGACGTGGACGGTGAAAAACTACCGGGTGAGCTATGACGCGGCCGGGGGTTCGTGGACGGGCGTGCCTCCGGTGGACGGGCCGGTGGCGTACGGTTCGGCGGTCTCGCCGGAGCCGGGCGTGTCGCGCGAGGGGTATTCGCGGCAGGGCTGGCTGTACCGGAGGACGGGCAGCAGTGACAGCTGGGGCGCGTTCGTGTTCGGCGCCACCACGGTTCCGGCCTACGCGATCACGGTCCGCCCGGACTGGAAGGCGAACCACCACGACGTGTCGTTCGACGCGAACGGCGGGTCGCCGGACCCGGCGCCCCAGACGGGCGTGGCGTATGGCTCGACGGCTGTGTCGCGGCCCGCGGCTCCTTCGCGGGCGGGCTATTTCCTGGCCGGCTGGCAGTACCAGGAGACGCCGGGCAGCGGCCCGTGGGCCGACTGGGACTTCGGCGTGACGACGATGCCGGACCACGACGTGGCGCTGCGGGCGCATTGGACGGCGAACCCGCATTCGGTGACGTACGACCCGGTGGACGGTTCGTCCGCGTCGGTGCGCACGACCGGTTTCGGCGAGGCGTTCCCGAGGGTCGCGGACCCGGTTCGGACGGGCTACGCGTTCCGGGCGTGGCAGTACGAGGCGTCGCCGGGCGACTGGGAGGACTACGCGTTCCCGGCCACGATGCCGGACGCGGACCTGGTCCTCCACGCCCGGTGGGACGTGAACCACCATGCCCTTTCGTATGAGCGCAATGGGGGTTCGGTGTTGCCTTCGGGTGGTTCGACGGCGTATGGGACGGCGTTGTCGGCGCCTCCTGCCCCGACGCGCGAGGGCCATGAGTTCGCGGCGTGGGAGCATTCGACGGACCATGGCGCGACGTGGTCGCCCGGTTTCCCGTCGAGCATGCCGGACAGCGACCTGTCGGTGCGTCCGACGTGGACGGTGAAAAACTACAATGTGTCTTACGACGCGGCCGGGGGTTCGTGGACTGGCGTGCCTCCGGTGGACGGCCCGGTGGCGTACGGTTCGGCGGTCTCGGCGTCTTCGGCGCCGTCGGCGTCGCGCGAGGGTTACACGCAGGACGGCTGGCTGTACCGGAGGACGGGCAGCAGTGACAGCTGGGGCGCGTTCGTGTTCGGCGCCACCACGGTTCCGGCCTACGCGATCACGGTCCGCCCGGACTGGAAGGCGAACCACCATCAGGTGACCTATGTGCTGAACGGCGGTGTTGGCGGTTCGGCGCCGGCCGGCCCGGATCGGCATGACTATGGCACGAAGCTGACGAAGCCGGTGACCAGTCCTACGAGGACAGGCTACGAGTTTGGTTCGTGGCAGTGGCAGCCGGCGGGCTCCGGCCCGTGGGCCGACTGGGACTTCGACAGCGACATCATGCCGGACCGCGACGTGGTCCTCCAGGCCCGGTGGACGCCGAATCATCATCGGGTGTCGTATGATGCGGCCGGCGGTGCGTGGACGGCGTCGCCGTTGCCGGTGGACGGCCCGGTGGATTATGGTTCGACGATTGTCCGGGCGCCTGCGCCTGCGACGTCGCGTGCTGGTTATACGCAGCATGGCTGGCAGTACCGCAAGACGGGCAGCCTGGACGAGTGGGGGGCGTTCGTGTTCGGCGTGGCGGGCACGGGCACGGCGATGCCGGATTACGACATCACGATCCGGCCGCACTGGATGCCGAACCGCCATACCGTGGAGTTCGACGCGGCTGGCGGTGCGTGGCCGGGCGCGGCCCCGTCCATGATCGCCAGGCAGCCCTATGGCGCGGCGGTCTCGCCGGAGCCGGCGCATCCGTCCCGTGAGGGCTACACGCAGGACGGGTGGCAGTACCGGATGGTGGGCAGCACGGACGACTGGGAGGCGTTCGTGTTCGGCTCGACGCCGATGCCGGACTACGGCATCGTGGTGCGCCCGGACTGGGAGGTGAACCACCATGCCCTTTCGTATGAGCGCAATGGGGGTTCGGTGTTGCCTTCGGGTGGTTCGACGGCGTATGGGACGGCGTTGTCGGCGCCTCCTGCCCCGACGCGCGAGGGCCATGAGTTCGCGGCGTGGGAGCATTCGACGGATCATGGCGCGACGTGGTCGCCCGGTTTCCCGTCGAGCATGCCGGACAGCGACCTGTCGGTGCGTCCGACGTGGACGGTGAAAAACTACCGGGTGAGCTATGACGCGGCCGGGGGTTCGTGGACGGGCGTGCCTCCGGTGGACGGGCCGGTGGCGTACGGTTCGGCGGTCTCGCCGGAGCCGGGCGTGTCGCGCGAGGGGTATTCGCGGCAGGGCTGGCTGTACCGGAGGACGGGCAGCAGTGACAGCTGGGGCGCGTTCGTGTTCGGCGCCACCACGGTTCCGGCCTACGCGATCACGGTCCGCCCGGACTGGAAGGCGAACCACCACGACGTGTCGTTCGACGCGAACGGCGGGTCGCCGGACCCGGCGCCCCAGACGGGCGTGGCGTATGGCTCGACGGCTGTGTCGCGGCCCGCGGCTCCTTCGCGGGCGGGCTATTTCCTGGCCGGCTGGCAGTACCAGGAGACGCCGGGCAGCGGCCCGTGGGCCGACTGGGACTTCGGCGTGACGACGATGCCGGACCACGACGTGGCGCTGCGGGCGCATTGGACGGCGAACCCGCATTCGGTGACGTACGACCCGGTGGACGGTTCGTCCGCGTCGGTGCGCACGACCGGTTTCGGCGAGGCGTTCCCGAGGGTCGCGGACCCGGTTCGGACGGGCTACGCGTTCCGGGCGTGGCAGTACGAGGCGTCGCCGGGCGACTGGGAGGACTACGCGTTCCCGGCCACGATGCCGGACGCGGACCTGGTCCTCCACGCCCGGTGGGACGTGAACCACCATGCCCTTTCGTATGAGCGCAATGGGGGTTCGGTGTTGCCTTCGGGTGGTTCGACGGCGTATGGGACGGCGTTGTCGGCGCCTCCTGCCCCGACGCGCGAGGGCCATGAGTTCGCGGCGTGGGAGCATTCGACGGACCATGGCGCGACGTGGTCGCCCGGTTTCCCGTCGAGCATGCCGGACAGCGACCTGTCGGTGCGTCCGACGTGGACGGTGAAAAACTACAATGTGTCTTACGACGCGGCCGGGGGTTCGTGGACTGGCGTGCCTCCGGTGGACGGCCCGGTGGCGTACGGTTCGGCGGTCTCGGCGTCTTCGGCGCCGTCGGCGTCGCGCGAGGGTTACACGCAGGACGGCTGGCTGTACCGGAGGACGGGCAGCAGTGACAGCTGGGGCGCGTTCGTGTTCGGCGCCACCACGGTTCCGGCCTACGCGATCACGGTCCGCCCGGACTGGAAGGCGAACCACCATCAGGTGACCTATGTGCTGAACGGCGGTGTTGGCGGTTCGGCGCCGGCCGGCCCGGATCGGCATGACTATGGCACGAAGCTGACGAAGCCGGTGACCAGTCCTACGAGGACAGGCTACGAGTTTGGTTCGTGGCAGTGGCAGCCGGCGGGCTCCGGCCCGTGGGCCGACTGGGACTTCGACAGCGACATCATGCCGGACCGCGACGTGGTCCTCCAGGCCCGGTGGACGCCGAATCATCATCGGGTGTCGTATGATGCGGCCGGCGGTGCGTGGACGGCGTCGCCGTTGCCGGTGGACGGCCCGGTGGATTATGGTTCGACGATTGTCCGGGCGCCTGCGCCTGCGACGTCGCGTGCTGGTTATACGCAGCATGGCTGGCAGTACTGCAAGACGGGCAGCCTGGACGAGTGGGGGGCGTTCGTGTTCGGCGTGGCGGGCACGGGCACGGCGATGCCGGATTACGACATCACGATCCGGCCGCACTGGATGCCGAACCGCCATACCGTGGAGTTCGACGCGGCTGGCGGCGCGTGGCCGGGCGCGGCCCCGTCCATGATCGCCAGGCAGCCCTATGGCGCGGCGGTCTCGCCGGAGCCGGCGCATCCGTCCCGTGAGGGCTACACGCAGGACGGGTGGCAGTACCGGATGGTGGGCAGCACGGACGACTGGGAGGCGTTCGTGTTCGGCTCGACGCCGATGCCGGACTACGGCATCGTGGTGCGCCCGGACTGGGAGGTGAACCACCATGCCCTTTCGTATGAGCGCAATGGGGGTTCGGTGTTGCCTTCGGGTGGTTCGACGGCGTATGGGACGGCGTTGTCGGCGCCTCCTGCCCCGACGCGCGAGGGCCATGAGTTCGCGGCGTGGGAGCATTCGACGGATCATGGCGCGACGTGGTCGCCCGGTTTCCCGTCGAGCATGCCGGACAGCGACCTGTCGGTGCGTCCGACGTGGACGGTGAAAAACTACCGGGTGAGCTATGACGCGGCCGGGGGTTCGTGGACGGGCGTGCCTCCGGTGGACGGGCCGGTGGCGTACGGTTCGGCGGTCTCGCCGGAGCCGGGCGTGTCGCGCGAGGGGTATTCGCGGCAGGGCTGGCTGTACCGGAGGACGGGCAGCAGTGACAGCTGGGGCGCGTTCGTGTTCGGCGCCACCACGGTTCCGGCCTACGCGATCACGGTCCGCCCGGACTGGAAGGCGAACCACCACGACGTGTCGTTCGACGCGAACGGCGGGTCGCCGGACCCGGCGCCCCAGACGGGCGTGGCGTATGGCTCGACGGCTGTGTCGCGGCCCGCGGCTCCTTCGCGGGCGGGCTATTTCCTGGCCGGCTGGCAGTACCAGGAGACGCCGGGCAGCGGCCCGTGGGCCGACTGGGACTTCGGCGTGACGACGATGCCGGACCACGACGTGGCGCTGCGGGCGCATTGGACGGCGAACCCGCATTCGGTGACGTACGACCCGGTGGACGGTTCGTCCGCGTCGGTGCGCACGACCGGTTTCGGCGAGGCGTTCCCGAGGGTCGCGGACCCGGTTCGGACGGGCTACGCGTTCCGGGCGTGGCAGTACGAGGCGTCGCCGGGCGACTGGGAGGACTACGCGTTCCCGGCCACGATGCCGGACGCGGACCTGGTCCTCCACGCCCGGTGGGACGTGAACCACCATGCCCTTTCGTATGAGCGCAATGGGGGTTCGGTGTTGCCTTCGGGTGGTTCGACGGCGTATGGGACGGCGTTGTCGGCGCCTCCTGCCCCGACGCGCGAGGGCCATGAGTTCGCGGCGTGGGAGCATTCGACGGATCATGGCGCGACGTGGTCGCCCGGTTTCCCGTCGAGCATGCCGGACAGCGACCTGTCGGTGCGTCCGACGTGGACGGTGAAAAACTACAATGTGTCTTACGACGCGGCCGGGGGTTCGTGGACTGGCGTGCCTCCGGTGGACGGCCCGGTGGCGTACGGTTCGGCGGTCTCGGCGTCTTCGGCGCCGTCGGCGTCGCGCGAGGGTTACACGCAGGACGGCTGGCTGTACCGGAGGACGGGCAGCAGTGACAGCTGGGGCGCGTTCGTGTTCGGCGCCACCACGGTTCCGGCCTACGCGATCACGGTCCGCCCGGACTGGAAGGCGAACCACCATCAGGTGACCTATGTGCTGAACGGCGGTGTTGGCGGTTCGGCGCCGGCCGGCCCGGATCGGCATGACTATGGCACGAAGCTGACGAAGCCGGTGACCAGTCCTACGAGGACAGGCTACGAGTTTGGTTCGTGGCAGTGGCAGCCGGCGGGCTCCGGCCCGTGGGCCGACTGGGACTTCGACAGCGACATCATGCCGGACCGCGACGTGGTCCTCCAGGCCCGGTGGACGCCGAATCATCATCGGGTGTCGTATGATGCGGCCGGCGGTGCGTGGACGGCGTCGCCGTTGCCGGTGGACGGCCCGGTGGATTATGGTTCGACGATTGTCCGGGCGCCTGCGCCTGCGACGTCGCGTGCTGGTTATACGCAGCATGGCTGGCAGTACCGCAAGACGGGCAGCCTGGACGAGTGGGGGGCGTTCGTGTTCGGCGTGGCGGGCACGGGCACGGCGATGCCGGATTACGACATCACGATCCGGCCGCACTGGATGCCGAACCGCCATACCGTGGAGTTCGACGCGGCTGGCGGCGCGTGGCCGGGCGCGGCCCCGTCCATGATCGCCAGGCAGCCCTATGGCGCGGCGGTCTCGCCGGAGCCGGCGCATCCGTCCCGTGAGGGCTACACGCAGGACGGGTGGCAGTACCGGATGGTGGGCAGCACGGACGACTGGGAGGCGTTCGTGTTCGGCTCGACGCCGATGCCGGACTACGGCATCGTGGTGCGCCCGGACTGGGAGGTGAACCACCATGCCCTTTCGTATGAGCGCAATGGGGGTTCGGTGTTGCCTTCGGGTGGTTCGACGGCGTATGGGACGGCGTTGTCGGCGCCTCCTGCCCCGACGCGCGAGGGCCATGAGTTCGCGGCGTGGGAGCATTCGACGGATCATGGCGCGACGTGGTCGCCCGGTTTCCCGTCGAGCATGCCGGACAGCGACCTGTCGGTGCGTCCGACGTGGACGGTGAAAAACTACCGGGTGAGCTATGACGCGGCCGGGGGTTCGTGGACGGGCGTGCCTCCGGTGGACGGGCCGGTGGCGTACGGTTCGGCGGTCTCGCCGGAGCCGGGCGTGTCGCGCGAGGGGTATTCGCGGCAGGGCTGGCTGTACCGGAGGACGGGCAGCAGTGACAGCTGGGGCGCGTTCGTGTTCGGCGCCACCACGGTTCCGGCCTACGCGATCACGGTCCGCCCGGACTGGAAGGCGAGAAACTACAATGTGTCTTACGACGTTAACGGAGGTTCGGCTCTGCCCGCTTCAACTCCCAAACCTTATGGTTCGCAATTGAGGGAACCGGATCATCCAACGCGTGAGGGTTATACCTTCGCCAGCTGGCAGTCTTCGGTCGACAACGGTTCAACGTGGGCAGAATGGAACTTTGCCGCTGACCGCGTTCCGGCTCAAAATCTGCTGATTCGTCCGACGTGGACGCCTATCAATTACACGATCACTTATGATGGTCATGGTGGCATCCCCTCCACATCGACTGATCATGCGGATTATGATACGCAATTGACGCCGCCTACTGATCCGTCTCGTACAGGCTATACGTTCCGTAAGTGGCAGTACCAGGTGACACCTGGCAGTGGTCCATGGGTCGATTGGGACTTCAGCATCATGAGAGTTCCTGCGCACAACTTGAAGTTGCGGGCTGATTGGACGCCGAACCCGTACAACGTGACCTACGAACTGGCTGGTGGCGCTGGTCCTTCAGTGCCCTCCGGTCCGGTCGCACACAGCTATGGCACACGTCTGACTGAGCCGGCGCATCCGACAAAGACCGGCTACACGTTCACCGGTTGGCAGTATCAGGTGACGCCTGGCAGCGGCCCGTGGACCGACTGGCGTTTCGACACCATGACGGTTCCCGATCATGATGTGACCTTGAAGGCGCATTGGACGATAAAATCGTACACTGTGACTTTCGATGGCCATGGCGGAACCCCTGCCACCTCCACAGACCATGTGGAATACAACACAGCGGTCTCGCGTCCGACGCGTCCGACGCGTGAGGGCTATACGTTCCGTGAGTGGCAGTATCAGGTGACGCCAGGCAGTGGTCCATGGACTGACTATGTGTTCACGACGCCGGTGACAGATGATCTGACACTACGTGCTGATTGGACGGTACATAGCCACAATGTGACCTATGATCTGAATACCGGCACTGGTGGTTCGGCGCCTGTTGGTGCTGTCCCTCATAACTATGGCACTCGGTTGGTGAAACCTGTGACCAATCCCACGAAGCCGGGTTATGATTTCGTCAACTGGCAGTACGAAATTACTCCAGGCAGATGGGCGGAATGGAACTTCGGTTCGACGACGATTCCTGACCACGACGTTACGTTGAAGGCGAGCTGGACACGAATTATGCACACCGTTACTTTCAACCCGGCCAACGGCTCAGCAGCCACTTCGGTGCCTGTCGGAGATGGTGATCCTGTGTCGAGTCCTACGGATCCGACCCGTACTCACTACTCGTTTGACTACTGGACGGCTGACGGCAGCACGTCATATGTGTTCACTACGCCGGTCACTCACAACATCACGCTCACGGCCAAATGGACCCGCATCGTTCGTACGGTCAGGTTCGATGTCCAAGGTGGTTCGCCCGCCCCGACTTCGCCAATCACTGTCAACGACGGTGACAAGATCAACTCGGAGCCGGCCGAGCCGGCTAAGAACGATTACGCATTCAAGGGCTGGCTGACCGACGGTGTTGGTGGGACACACAGGTTCGACTTCTCCACTCCGATCACCTCCAACTTAACCTTGACAGCGAAATGGGTGCCATTGATCACCATCACGATTGATGTTGAGGGTGGCGAGGCCATTCCTTCACGTCGGGTTCCTTTGGGCGATCCGTTGGGTCCATTGCCTACTCCGGTTCGTTCTGGCTACCGCTTCGATGGTTGGTTTATGGAAAGCCTTGTGCGCAGCTGGGTGCCTTATGATCCGGCCGCCCTTGCTGTCAGTGATGTCACAGTTGTGGCCCATTGGACCAAGACTCAGTTCACGGAGCCGCCGAGCTTCGGATGGCTTGAGACTCTTGAAGGGCATAACTGGTTGAATACTCCTAAGGGCCATAAGTGGCTTGGCACGAATCCGGGTCATGCTTGGCTTGGTACGTCTGATGGTCATGCTTGGCTTGAGACTCCTGAGGGGCAAGGGTGGGTCTCCAATCCTTCGGATACTGGTTGGCTCCATGGTTCATCCGATACCTCTTGGCTAGGCTCGTCATTCGGTGACGAATGGCTCGGTACAGCGCCTGGTCAGGCTTGGCTTGGCAGTTCAGTTGGTAAGGCTTGGCTTGACACGCCTGACGGTATCGCTTGGATTTCCAACTCTTCGAAGACTGCATGGGTCCACGGCCAATCTGGTCATGCTTGGCTTGGTACATCGTTCGGTTGGGATTGGCTCGACATGTCTGCAGGCCGTACTTGGCTTGGAACAGCTGCTGGTCAGGCTTGGCTTGACACGACTGATGGTATCGCTTGGCTCAATTCGCATAGAGGTCTTTCTTGGCTTTCCGATCCTTCGGGTACCGCTTGGGTCGCTGGTCAATCTGGTCATGCTTGGCTTGACACGTCGTTCGGTTGGGCGTGGCTTGACACGACGGCTGGTTGGGCGTGGCTTGACACGCCTGCCGGTGGCTCGTGGCTGCACACGCTATCTGCTGGACGGTGGTTAATTAGTCCTGGTGGTCAACGGTGGCTCAATGTCCACCGGAAGAGGAAGACGGTGGCTTCCACCGGCGCTGAAGTCGCAGCACCGATGGGGGTGATGGTCTCCATGCTGGTGCTTGCCATTGGTTTGGAAATCATCCGCCGTCGTCGCTACGACGACTGATGGTTGATTCAAGAATACTAGCTGTGTACTCCGTCTAAATTGTGCGCGGAGCATGACTTGTGTGTTATGTCAAGGCTGGTAAGAGGCGTCCTGTCTTATATCAAATGGTTTTCTTTTGGTATCGGGCAGGGTGCTCTCTCATATCTTGGCAGCGTTCAAAGTTGAGAATATAGGTATTTCGCGGTCACGCCTTAGACTGGGAGTACTGACGAAATACCAAGGAAAGTGCGGCCAATAATGAAATACAGCGAACTCGGAACATCGGGCGTGAAAGCCTCGCGCACGGCCCTCGGCGCGATGCGCATCCGCAGCAAGACCCGGGACGAGGCGAAGGAAATCGTGCGTACCGCGTTGGACGGTGGCATCAACTTCTTTGACACCGCCGATTGCTACGGCGCCGGCGAGAGCACCAGGCGGCTTGGCCAGGCGCTCAAGGACGTGGGCGTGGACCGCGGCTCGATCTATGTCCAGACGAAATTCGGCATCTACCGCGACCCGGCGAGCGACGACATCACGCGTTACAACTTCTCGAAGGGCCATCTTGTTGCCGCGCTCGACAGCGAGCTGAAGAACCTGCAGACCGATTACGTCGATTTCGTGCTCCTGCACCGCCCCGATACACTCGTCGAGCTCGATGAGCTGGCCGAGGCGTTCAACGAGCTGCAAACCAGTGGCAAGGTGCGTCATTTCGGAGTGAGCAACGTGAACCCGATGCAGGTCGAGCTGTTGCAGAGCGCGCTGGACCAGAAGCTCGAGGTCAACCAGCTGCAGTTCGGGCTGGGCCACACCGGCATGGTGCGGCAGGAGTTTCACGTCAATATGGATGACGCCCCGAGCATCGACCATGACGGCGGGCTGATCAGCTACTCGCGTCTCAAGAAGATGACCATTCAGGCGTGGAGCCCGTTCCAGTTCGGCTTCTTCGGGGGCGTGTTCATCGACAACCCGAAGTACCCCGAGCTCAACAAAACATTGCAACGTGTCGCCGATGCGCACGGAGTCAGCAAGAACGCGATCGCCGTGGCGTGGATTCTTCGTCACCCCGCCAAGATGCAGGTGCTGCTGGGCTCAATGACACCGAGCCGCTTGAGGGAGATGATGGCTGGCGCGGACGTCGAAATCAGCGCCCAGGAGTGGTACGACCTTTACGTCGCCGCTGGCAACGATCTGCCGTAAAACATCAATCGTCTACGCCGAAAACCGTTCATACCCGACTGCAGAGTGAGCGGTTTTCTGCGTTCTTGTGGAGCTGTGCTGAAAAAAACATTCATTCATACGTACTCAGTGATGTTTTTCGCATGTTCACGTGCAGAAGCAAGAAACTGTTCATTCAGAATCTCTCAGTGATTGTTTTTGCATATGCACCGCCTGATGCTAGAAAACGTTCATTTAGCGTTGCTCAGTGATCGTTTTTTCGCATATCATGTGCGGATGCTAGAAACCATTCAGTCGCCTGTAATCCCGCGTTGCTAGGGTGGTCTCGTGCACTATTTCACCCCGAAACGTTGCGCCAGCTCGCGCAAGATCATCTACCACGACAAGGCCCAGGCCGAGCGCGCCGCCCGGCAGGCCTTCATCGAGCGCGATGCCGAGCTGTGGGTCTATCGGTGTGAATATTGCGGTGGCTGGCACTTGACCCATCACGACCCGAAAGAGGAACAATTCCTGCGTGGCGTCAGCGCTCAGGCCGCCGCGCAACGCGGCAAGCCCCGCTCCCGCAAGCGCGGCTTCAAACCCCGTAGACGGTAGCGGGATATCTGGCTGTGTGAGAAGCGAGGAGCGATTTTTGGGCTAGTCGCACTTTCTTGATGATAATGTCGGGAAAATGCAAGTTGGCTCTTGTAAAGTGCACTTTCTTGACGGTGGCGTCAAAAACCTGCAAGTTGGTTTACGTAAAGTGCACCTTCTTGACGTTAGTGCGAAGAATGTGCACTCTATGAAATCGAATCAGGTTCAGTGGTCGAGGCGGAAGCCTTGGGCCTCGGCGACCGGCTTGACGGCGCGGTTGAAGACGCCGGTGTCGACGGCGTTGTTGGCGATCTGGTCGCTGAAGGCGTCCACCGGACGCGAGGTGTTGCGCAAATCGTAATACTTATGGACCACAGTGTCGAAGTCGTCGAGTCCGTGGAGCAGTTGCTCGTCATCGGCGGGGTAGCGGTCGACGAAGAACTGGTCATCGCGTTCCATGCGTGGCTTCAAGGTCGGCGATTGGTCGGGCTTGCCGATGGCGAGGCCCAGCACCGGGTAGGTGAATTCGGGCAGATGCAGCAATTCGATGAGCTTGCTGGCGTCATTGAGCACGGAGCCGAGGATGACGCAGCCTAGATCGAGCGAATATGCCGCCGTTTCCATGGCGTGCAGCGCGAGCACGGCGTCGTTCTGGGCTTGCGAGAAGCGGTAGCTCGCGTTGAGCGTGAATTCGGTGGAGTGGACCTTGACTCCCTTGCGCGTGGCGATGGCGGCGTTGCGGTGCTCGTCGGCGATGAAAAGGTAAAGCAACGGCGCCTCGGCCACGTAAATCTGGTTGCAGATCGCCGCGATGGCGCTTTTGAGCTCCTGGTCCTCAACGCGCACGGCCGACCAGTCCTGCAGATATTGGCTGGAGGCGGCGTGCTGCGCGACGATCTCAAGCGTGGCGACGGTCCGCTCGTCGATGGCGTCCGGCTTGAACTTGCGGATCGAGCGGCGGTTGAGCAGTGTTTCGATGGTCTCATTGGTGCGAAGATCGTTTGTTGATTCAGTCATAATGCCATTCTTTCAAAAAGAAGCGAAACAAGCCAACGTTTTTCCGCTCTGGGTAATGAGGCGAATGTGAGATTGGTATCTATTCGTCTCGTGATGTTGCGCCGCAGTGACATCATATGCTATCGCGGCTGGTTATTTGTCGCGAAATGCGCGCTTGCGAATGAGTGCTATGCCAAAAGCGACAATTGGGGGCCGTAATTGTCGCTTTTCGTTCAGTCGTCGTCAGATAGCGTCCCGAAAGTGACATTTGTCGGGGTGGTCAGCTGCGCTATCGTCTATTTCCCGTTACGCCGGTTCTGACGGCGGGTGACCAGCGCATCCGAGCCGCGCGTGCCGAGTGTCGAGATGACGGAACTGAACGCCGCCGAAACCGCCGCGAAAATGATGCTGGCGACGAAGCCTTGCTGGTTCGCGTCTTCGGCCGCGTCGCCGCCCGCCGGCCCGCGACGATTGGTGACGCGGCTGTCCCAAATGGTTTTGAATACCTTGCCGGCCAACGCTCCCAGAACAGTAGGCATCACGATCTTGAAGATTTTGTCGCCCAAGGTGTCCGGGTCTTGCAAACGGTTCTGACGCATGGTGGCTACTTTCTGGTCGACGCGGTGAAGGCTTTCGACGATGCGGTCGGCCGACGAAGATGGATTGGAGGATGAGTTGGAAGCCGGATTGAAATCCGACGATGAGAATGACGATGAGGATGCCGGCGATGCCGTCACGGCAGCGAATGAGGATGCGGATGGCGATGACAACGGCGAAGATGGTGAAGACGGCGAAGATGACGAAGATGACGCTGGCATTGACTTCGGCTGGCTTGAGGAAGGCGCTGCCGTGTCACCTGCTGAGTGGTTTTCGGACGATTCGGCAGGCATGAAAGAATCCCATGCGGGTGTGCCTGAATCCCCGAAGGCCTTCTTCTCGGATTCCTCCACTGCGGTTTTGCTGTGTCGTGCGTGCATGTCTTCATGATAGACGGCGCACTGTCCGTGGCGATGCCGCGAAATCTTGGGTGGCAGATTATCCGTTTATGAAAGCGCTTAAGTGCGTGTGCCAAAGCCGGACATGAAGCAGATCCGCGCTTCGTTCCCGAATCGCGCCCGAGCGCTTTTTGCCCACGAGCGTAGCCTGAGTTAAAGTGGCGGTATGAGTAATTTCCTTACTTCAGGCGAAGGGGCCTCGAAACCCGGTTATTTGGTATTGCTGCGCCATGGTCAGACGGCGTGGAGTCTCAGCGGACAGTACACAGGACGTACGGACGTGCCGTTGAATGAGGACGGCCGGCGGCAGGCGCTGGCTGGTGGCAAACGGTTGCGTGAGGTGTTTCCCGAGGGCTTCGGCCGCGGGCATATCTTTTCCAGTCCGTTGCGTCGTGCCAGCGAGACCGCGCAATTGGCCGGTTATTCCGATTTTGAGACGCTTGACGATTTGATGGAATGGGATTATGGCGGTGCCGAGGGCCGCAGACGTGAGGAAGTGAGCGATATTTTAGGGCACGATTGGTGCGTTTGGGACGAAGGCCCCGAGATGCTGCCCGATACCATGGCGGGTGATTGGACCTGCACGCTTCCCAGCCGGGAGACGGTGGATGTCCACAATGGTCCCGGCGAAACCGTCGATGAGGCGGCCGCACGCGCGCGTCGCGTGATTGCCAAGGTGACCCCGCTGATCCTCGCCGGCCACAACGTCCTGCTCGTTGCACACGCCCACATCCTGCGCATCGTCACCACCCAATGGCTGCGTGCCGACCCCCATTCCGGTCGTCTGCTTCGCCTTGACACCGCCCATCACTCGGTCCTCGGCTACTACAAAGACGACCCCGTCATCGTCCGCTGGAATGTGTGAGTTGCGCTGTTTATAAACGTATTACGCATTGATATACGTGAGACCCGCAAAATCGGAAGTGATTCTGCGGGTCTCAATCATTACGCGGGAATCGCGTAGGGCTCAGTAATTACTTGTCGAGCAGGAGCCAGGCGCTCGCGTCTTGCGGCAAGCCGCCGTCGGCCGCAAGCTTGGCCGAGGTGAGCAGGATGCGGCCCTTGGGCAGGGCCACCGGGGCGGCGCCGAAGTTGGTGACGCTGGTGAATGTGGCGGCTGAGCCCTGATAGGTGGCCGGGCGCGTGTAGGCGATGACGTCGTCGCCCAAGTCGAGCCAATCGAAGCTCTCATAATCGCCGGTGGCGGTCAGCAGCTCGGCACGGTCCTTCATTGCCGAACGGTAAAGCGTCAGCATCGAAGTGGGGTCGTTGGCCTCCTTGTCGGCCGCGAAGTCCTTGAACCACAAGGGCTGCGGCAGGTGTGGCGCCTCGGAGGGCGTGCCATCGGCCTTGGTCGCCGGCGAGAAGCCGAACGAGGCGCCCTCGCCGAAGTCCTTGTCCCAGGAAGCCGGCTTCGGCTCATCGCCCGCGGTCCACGGCAGCGGCACACGGCAGCCGTCGCGGCCCTTGTCGGTGGCACTTTGGCTGGTACGCGTCGCGTTCGGATCCTCAAGACGGTTCCACGGGATATTCGGCACCTCGAAGAGCCCGAGCTCCTCGCCCTGATAGACGTAGACGGAACCGGGCAGGCCCATTTCCATCAACACCGCGGCGCGGGCGCGACGGGTGCCCAACTCGCGGTTTTCGAAATAGGTCTTGCCGTCGCGCAGCAGCCAGTCCTTGGCGAGCTGGTGCTTGTCGCTCGAGGCAACCTGCGGCAGGCCATAGCGCGTGGGGACACGCGGAAGGTCGTGGTTGCTCATCACCCAAGTGGAGGTGGAGCCGTTGGTGCGCGACGCGGAATCGAGCCCCTCGGTGATGGCGGCGCGCATGTCGTCGACGGTCCAGTTGGCCTTGGCGAACTCGAAGTTGAAGACCTGCCCGAGCTCGTCCATGGAGGCGTAAAGGTACTGGTGCTCGGGGATCACCCAAGCCTCGGCCACCGCGAAACGCGGCGGATTGTACTCGTTGAAGACCTGGCGCCATTCCTTGTAGATGTCGTGGACCTCCGGGCGGTCCCACATCGGGCTGCGGCCGTCGCGATTCTCCTGGGCCTGCACACTGAACTCCGCGCCCAGCTTCTCCAGCGATTCGGAATCGAAGTCCTTGGCCAGGCCGTGCGCCACATCGATGCGGAATCCGTCGACGCCGTGGTCGCTCCAGAAGCGGAACGTCTTCTTGAACTCCTCGTGGATGTCCGGGTTCTTCCAGTTGACGTCAGGCTGCTCGGCGGCGAAGATGTGGAAATACCACTGGCCGTCGTCGACGCGCTTCCAGGCCGGGCCGCCGAAGAGCGACTGCCAGTCGTTCGGCGGCAGCTCGCCGTTCTTGCCGCGCCCCTCGCGGAAGATGTAGCGGTCGCGTGCGGCCGATCCGCGCCCGGCCTTGAGCGCCTCCTGGAAGAAGCGGTGCTTGTCGGAGGTGTGGTTCGGCACGATGTCGACGATGATCTTAAGGCCGGCCTTGTGCGCGGCGGCGACCATCTGGTCGAAGTCGTCCATTGTCCCCAGCCGCGGGTCGACGTTGCGGTAATCGATGACGTCGTAACCGCCGTCGGCCAGCTCGGAGGGGTAGAACGGCGAGAGCCAGACTGCGTCCAGGCCCAGGCCCTTGAGGTAGTCCATCTTCTCGGTGATGCCCGCGATGTCGCCGAGCCCGTCTCCGTTCACGTCCTTGAAGCTGCGTGGGTAGATCTGATAGACGACGGCTTGCTTCCACCAGTCGTCGCGTGTGTTGTTAGCGGTCATGTTTGCCTTTCTTGGGTTTCCGATACGTTCCGTCTCAATAAACATTGATTATTGACAACGTTAGCATGGAATCATCACTTTATCGGTTTGACTCGCGGATTCATTGCAATTTTATTATTGATTACGTTGTCAGTAACATTCAGCCTGTGAGGTGTATGGCGTTATTAAAGGGTTTACGCCCTGCCGCGGTAGGCGGGAGTGGGCACATAGGCGAAGGATGAAGCCTTCGGCGAAACCGGAGCGACCGAGGAGGTGCGTTCGCGTCGCAGCTCATCCGGGGATGCTTCCGCCGCGTCCGCTGCGGCCAGCGGTGCCGTGGTGTCGCGCAGCATGAGTTGCACCGGGAAGACCTGATAAGGATTCCCGTCAGATGATTCGGGGGATGGCCAGCCGCTGGCTGCCTCGGCTGCTTTGACTGCCTCGTCTGCCGGAGGTTCCTGATGGCTGTCTTCGCCTTGGTCCTGTTTCGCGGTGGCGGTGCCCGATGCGCGATCTTCGGATTGGCCTGCGTCCGCAAGGCTTGCCGTCGTGTCCTCCGCCTTGTTGTCCATGGCCGACAAGGTCTTACGGGCCGCTTCGGCGCCGATTTCGAAGGGGTCTTGGTGCAGTGTGGTCAAGCCGATCGCGGAGGCGAGCTCGATGTCGTCGAACCCGATGGCGGACAGGTCGCGCGGGACCTCGCGGCCATAGCGGTGCAGCCGGTAGAGTATCGGCAGCGCCGTCTCGTCCTTGATGAAGCAGACCGCCGTGAGCCGCGGCCGCGAGGTCAGAATCGCGTTGATGGCCTGGTCGCAGAATTGCGGGCCGGCATCGAAGAGCAGGACCTGCGGGCGCACGTCGCCATGCTGTGCGCAGGCGTCGCGAAACCCCTGCAGGCGCGACTCCGCGCTGTAATGCAACTGCCGGTGGCTGTATTCACCGATGTAACCGATGTCGCGGTGCCCGAGTGCCGCCAGATGGTCGACGGCGGTGTGCATGGCGCCCTTGTCGTCGATGCCGACGGTGGCGTCGAAGCCGACCGGTGAGGGCACGTTGATGCCCACGATCGGCACGTGCATGGTTTTGAGGCGCGAGACCTCCTCCGGGTCGATGTCGAAGGAATCGACGATGACGGCGTCCACATTGCGGCGCACCGGCAGGTCCATGAAGAACTCGCGGCGCTCGGCTGTGGTGGTCATCCTGAACACCGAGATGTCGTATCCTGCCGGGTGGAAGACCGAATCGAGGCCGGCGAAAGCGTGCGCGTCGAACCACGTCGACACCCCGTCGCTGGTAAGCAAGGCGATGCGCATGGTCTGCCCGCTTTTGAGCGCCGCCGCGGAACGTGAGATATGGAATCCGAGTTTTTCGGCGGCCTGCGTCACTTTCGTGCGCGTCCGAGGCGCGACGAGCTCCGGCTTGGTAAATGTGCGGGAGACGGTGGAGATCGAGACCCCCGCCGCCCGCGCGACCTCCCTGATGTCTGTTGCCATGCGTCCGCCTTTGTGTTGTTTGTACTCATTATATGGTCGGTGGCGCCGTTCTGGAATCGTTGGTGGACGCGCGCGAAGTTTTCGGTGGTGTGGCGATGAGTCGTGCTCATGTCGCATTGAACAAGACGAAGTAAGCAAATTTTCGCAAACGCTAGCAAAAGTTTTGAGTACTGACAATTCAGTGTAAATTGATTTACATTCGACACGCTTTGAACGATTTTATGCAAGCGCTGTCATTATCGTGCTTTAAAATAATTACTTGTTATCTTGGCTTTTCAAAGGAGATTACGTATGTCGGCATTCCCGCAACCAAGGACAAATCCGGCCATGGATCCAGCCGCCACCATTCAGGGGGATAAGTGGAGGATAGGCGTCATCACGGATTCATTGCTTCGTCTTGAATGGCAGGAGCAAGGCGAATTCGAGGACAACGCGACGCAGGTTGTCGTCAACCGAAATTGGGGCGCCAAACCGCAATTCACCAAAATCGTCATCGACGGCCAACTCGTCGTCGACACCCCCCATCTGCGCCTCACTTACGACATGGGTCCCTTCAGCAAGGAGGGCTTGAGCGTCGTCGCCAAGGGGATTCGCTATTCCCAGGCGAACACATGGAATTATGGCGATGCGCAATATGGCAATCTGGGCGGGACCGCGCGCACCCTCGACGGCGCCGACGGCGCGGTGCCCCTGGGCGATGGCGTGCTTTCGAAAAACGGATGGGCGGTCATCGACGACTCGAAGTCGAACCTCATCGCCGAAGTGCCGGAGGTCCGCGGGCAGAAGAACCCGTTCAAGACCTGGATCCAACCCCGTGCGCACGGCGGCATCGACATCTATGTTTTCGCTTACGGCCATCGCTACATCGACGCGATCGGCGATTTCTACCGGCTCACCGGCGAGACGCCGCTGCTTCCCCGTTTCACGCTCGGCAATTGGTGGAGCCGTTACCACAAATACTCGGAATCCGAGTATCTGGACCTGATGGACCGCTTCGACCGGGAGAGGCTGCCGTTCACCACCGCGGTCATCGACATGGACTGGCACCGCGTCGACGACATCGACCCCAAGTATGGTTCCGGCTGGACCGGCTATTCGTGGAACCGCAAGCTCTTTCCCGATCCGCCCCGGTTCCTTTCCGGTCTGCACAAGCGCGGCATGAAAGTGACGCTGAACGTCCATCCCCGCGATGGCATCCGTGGTTACGAGGACCAGTACGCCGAAGTCGCCACGGCCATGGGCATCGACCCCAAAAGCGATCTGCCGGTCAGCTTCGACCTGACCAGCTCGAAATTCATGCAGGCGTATTTCAAGCTGCACCACCAGCTGGAAGACGAAGGCGTCGATTTCTGGTGGCTGGATTGGCAGCAGGGCGGCGTGACCAGGCAGAAGGGCTTGGACCCGCTGTGGATGCTCAACCACCTGCACTACTTGGATTCCGCGCGTGACGGCCGATGGCCGTTGACCTTCTCCCGTTTCGCCGGCCCCGGTTCGCATCGTTACCCGGTGGGCTTCTCCGGCGACACGATCGTCACCTGGAAATCGTTGCAATTCCAGCCTTATTTCACCGCCACGGCCAGCAATATCGGCTATGGCTGGTGGAGCCACGACATCGGCGGCCACATGTTCGGCTTCCGCGACGAGCAGCTGGAGGCGCGCTGGTACCAGCTGGGCGCGTTCAGCCCAATCAACCGCTTGCATTCCACGGAATCCCCGTTCAACGGCAAGGAACCTTGGAATTTCCATCCGGGGGTCAGGGAGGCCATGTCGGACGCGTTGCGCCTGCGGCAGGAGCTCATCCCGTACCTCTACACGATGAACTGGCGCGCGCACGCGCAGGGTCGGCCTTTGGTCGAACCGATGTATTGGCAGAGCCCGGAGAACCTTGAGGCGTATAGCGTACCCAACGAGTTCAGGTTCGGCACCGAGCTCATCGCGGCGCCGATCACCGAGCCTATGGACGATTCCGCCCAGCGGGCCAAAGCCGATGTCTGGCTTCCGCAGGGGACTTGGTTCGATTTCTTCACCGGGCGCAGGTACGAGGCCAAGAACGCGATGGGCCGCAAGCTCGAAGCCTGGCGTGGCCTGCAGAGCATGCCGGTGTTCGCCAAGGCAGGCGCCATCGTGCCGATGCAAGCGCTTGATTCCGACAACGGTCGCATCAATTCCGTCGATAATCCGCGCCATCTGCGCGTGCTGGTCTTCCCCGGCGCCGACGGCTCCTTCGACCTTTACGAGGATGACGGCATCCACGACGATGGTTCCGTATCGGCCGTCACGGCAATCCGTTACGAGTCCGCCCTCGAAGGCGGCAAAGGCTCGCGCCTGAGCATCACGCGCCCGACAGGACGGCCGGAATGTCTTCCGGAGTCTCGTAGCTGGACTTTCGTCTTCCGCGGCGTCAAGCAGGGCAACGTTGCCGCGGTCAGCGTCGACGGGGCCAAAGTCGATGCGGATTGCGAATACGACGAGCGAACCTCAAGCCTGAGCGTGCGCGTCAACGAGGTCTCCCAAGGCGCCAAGATTCGTGTCGATTTCGCCCGCCAGCTTGCCTACGCCGCGGATGGTTGCCTTGAAGACGCCTACCAAGTCCTTTATGACGCCCAGATCGGGTATCGCGCCAAGGACACCGCCTTCCCCATCCTCAAGCAGTACGGCAAATACGCGCTTCCCTCGCTCTACAGCATGGGTGCCGGAAAGGCCGTTTCGGACGACACCTACCTTCCCGATGCCGTGATCCGCGCCGTCGCGGAACATCTCCTGCGCGTCGAGGAGTAAGTAAGAACAGATTGGGTGAATGGGACGTTGGTACAATACGCCGGCGTCCCATTTGCTATCTATTGATTGATAAAGTGGTTACCGTTCATTGGCGAACGTATAAACCGTTCCGGACTGTTCCAAACGCTCCAAGCCACCAGACGCACTCCATACGAAAACGCCTCCATACGTAACGCATACGTATGGAGGCGTTTCCTTTGTATTGAACCTTCTGTGGCTTCAGCCCTTCACAGCACCTGCGGCGATGCCGCCGATGATGTACTTCTGGCAGAGCACGTAGAAGATCATGATGGGGATGATCGCCAGCACGAGGCAGGCCATCATCGCGCCCATATCCACGGTTCCATACCCGCCGCGCAGGTACTGGATCGTGATCGGGATGGTCTTGAAGCGTTGCATATCGAGCGTCAGGTACGGCAGCAGGTAGTCGTTCCACACCCACATGGTCTCAAGGATGGCCACGGAGATGATGGTCGGCTTCATCATGGGGACCACGATGGTGAAGAAAGTGCGCAGCGTGCTGGCGCCGTCGATCATCGCGGCCTCCTCGATTTCCTGCGGGATCGACTTGACCACACCGGTGAAGATGAACACCGGCAGGCCCGCGCCGAAGCCCAGATAGATGAACCACAAGCCCCAAGGGGTGTTCAGGTTGCTCATATCGGCCAGTTTCGAGAGTGGGTACATCACCATCTGGAACGGGACGATCATGTCCAAGAGGAAGAACACGTAGATGAACTTGGCGAACACGGTGTTGACGCGCACGATCCACCAGGCGCACATCGAGGTGCAGATGAGGATGAACACGACCGTGCCGAGTGTGATGATCAGCGACCACAGGAAGCTGGAGAAGAAGCTGGTTTTCGCGATGCCATCAGTGTAATTGCTCAAACCCGCGTTCATCTTCCCGGTGGGGAGTTTGAACGTGTCGGTGGAGATGAAGACCTTCTTCTTGAAGGAGTTGATCAGCACCAGAACGATGGGGAAGATCCATGCCAGCGAGATGATGGCGAACAGGGTGGTCCAGAACGGACCATGCTTGATTTTCGTGTTCATGCTTGCGTCTCCTTGCTTGTCGTCAACCAGTTCTGGAGGATGGCGATGATGGAAACCAGGATCAGGAACACCACGGCCTTGGCCTGGCCGACACCCTCGAATCCGGGGCGGCTGTAGAACGTGCGGTAGATATTGAGCGCCAGCAACTCAGAAGTGTTGGAAGGCGCGCCGTTGGTCAGCGCGAGGTTCTGGTCGAACATCTTGAAGCCGTTGGTGACGGTGAGGAACGAGCAGACGGTGATGCTGGGCATCATCATCGGCAGGGTGATATTGAACAGCACCTGCCTTGGCGAGGCCCCGTCAACCTCCGCCGCCTCGATCAGGTCGTTGGGCACGTTCTGCAGGCCGGCGATGTAGATGACCATCATGTAGCCGATCTGCTGCCAACAGACCAGGATGACCATGCCCCAGAAGCCTAGTTTCGAGTTGTAGGTCAGCGAGATGTTCCAATGGGCCAGCACGCCGTTGAGCAGCAGCTGCCAGATATAGCCGAGCACGATGCCGCCGATGAGGTTGGGCATGAAGAAGATCGATCGGAACAGCTTAGCGCCGGCCATCGCCTTGGTGAACATGTAGGCGACGAAGAACGCGGCGACGTTGATGAGTATGGTCGTGACGATGGTGAACTCGACGGTGTAAATGAACGCGTGGGCGAACTCATTGTCCTGGAACGCCCTGCGGTAATTGTCGAATCCGACCCAGACGGCGTCCGTGATGGTGGTGAATTTGGTGAAACTAAGATAGATGCCGGCGATCAGAGGGACGATGAATCCCATAAGGAAAGCGGCGAGCGTTGGGAAAACAAATAGCGGCCACCAACGCCGAATGGCGCGCCCAGTCATTGTAATCATCATGAACCTATTCGTTGAATGATATGGAAAGTGAAGTGGGCCAGCGCTGGTGCACTGACCCACAAAGGAACCACTAGTTGTTATACGTGAGCTTGTATTCCTTGGCCCAGTTCTCGGTGTAGACCTTCTTGACGGCGTCCCAGTTTCCGCTTCCTTGAGCGTAGTTGAGCAGCGCGGCCTTCAGGTCGTCCTCCCACTGGTGGGAGGGATCGGGGACGAGGACGGTGTCCTTCTTGCCGGCCTTCTGATAGGCCAGGTTGTCGAGGACCAGCGGGTTGGTGGTCTGGTACTTGGCGTCGTCGAACGTCTTGAACGGCGTGACCAGGCCCATGTCCTTGGAGATCACGGTGCGGGACTTGTCGGAGGTGATGAGCCACTTCAGGAACTTCTGGGTGACTTCCTGGTCCTTCTTGGAGACCTTGGAGTTGATGCACCAGTAGTTGCTGATGACCTGCGTCAGGCCGTGGTTCTCCTCACCGGGGATGCCCATGTAGATCGGCAGCACGCCCATGTCGGAATCCTGGACGGTCTGGCCCTTGATCTGGCTGTAGCTCCAGACGCCGTTCTGATAGAACACGGACTGGCCGGTGGCGAACTCGGCGCTGGAATCATCGATGGTCTTGCCGGAGATGGCGCTGGGGGCGACGGTGGCGTCCTTGATGTAGAGATCGTAGATGTTCTTCATGTTGTCGACATACGTGCCCTTGAGCGAGGACGGGGTCTTGGTGATGTCCTTGTGTTCCTTCTCGGCCTCATAGAACACCGGAAGGGTGGCCATGTGGTAGTCGTAGCGGAACGCGGAGGTGGTGTCCATGCCTGCGGAAGCGAATGCGCCCTTGACGCCCATATCGTCCTTATGGGCTTGGATTTCCTCGACGACGGTCTTCAGCGCCTTGAAATTGTTCAAGTTGTCGATCGACTTGACGGTCGACCAGGAAGAGTCGAAGTACTTCTTGAGCAGCGTCTTGTTGTAGATGATGCCGTAGCTTTCCACGGCGTAGGGGATGGCGATCGGCTTGCCCTGCGAGTTCTTGAGCGCCTTGTTCTTGGTGTTGGCGTTCAGCTGCTTGTAGATCTCGGAGCCGGACATGTCGATGGCATAGTCGGCCCAGCCGTTCATGAAGCTCGGGCCGTCGGCCTGGAACATGGTCGGGGCCTGCTTCTTGGCCATCTCGCTTTTCAGCGTGGAATCGTAATCCTGGCCGCCAGTCTGGATCTGGACCGGGATGCCGGTCTCCTTCTGGAACTCCTGCCCCAGCTTCACCCAGGACTTCTGTTCCTCGGCCTTCTTGTTGAGATAGTAGACGCGGCCGTTGGCGTCATCCTTCGATGAGCTGCTCGAGCCGCAGGCGCCGAGCGTTCCCACTGAAAGCGCTAGCACGCAAGCGATGCCTAGGGCTTTGGTCCACGAACCATATCGTTTCATCTTCACTGTTACCTCCATGTAACTGAGCAACCGTAAGGTGCCCACTCACTTCTGCAACGCAAGCGTTGTTGCGCTCGCATCGCTATCGACGATGGCATTTTTGCAATTGTCACCATTAAGCTCACAAAAGGTGGTGTGAACTTCCATGACATGATTAATGATAGCGCTTGTATTTTAGTTAGCCAAATCAGTTGCTCGGTATTTCCTAGAATTTTGACAAAAAAAGAACAAAATATAAACATTTGACTGGCGGGTTTTATGATTTTTCAAGGCTTGGTTGACACTTTTAAGAAAACGCTGTCATTTTATGTCGAAATAGTCCAGACGATGTTATGGTTATAGGAACATGATGGCGATGGCCGTATCATTACCATATATACTTTTTAGGGGCATGTGGCATGGTTGCGCAGTGCCCATATATGCTTGAGGAGGGCATCGTTATGGCGACGTTGCAGGATGTGGCCGACAGGGCCGGGGTTTCCGTATCCACCGTCTCCCGTGCGCTGCATGAGACCGGACAAGTGAAATCCGAGACGTCACAGCGTATCAGGTCGGTGGCCGACCAGCTTCATTTCTCCCTGTCGCGCAGCGCGTCGTCGCTGGCGTCCGGCAAGACGATGCGGGTCGTCTACCTGACCTACAACAATCTCAACACCTGGTACACCTCGCAATGCATGGAAGGGCTCTATACCGGGCTTTACGGAACCGGATATGATCTGATCCCGTACGTCACCACGGTCAAGGAGGACCTCGACGCGTTCATCGAGGAGCTGCCGAGCAACGGCAATCTCGACGGCCTGGTGCTCACCTCGTTCCCCTTCACCGAAGACCAGCTGACGCTTTTAAGGGGGTTGCACATCCCCACGGTCGCCATCGACTCGAATTCCCCCGACGTCTTCGACGCGTCGGTCATGCTGGACAACAAATCAGCGATGTACAGCGCCGTCCAGCTTCTGCAAAGGTTGGGGCACACCTCCATCGCCTATGTCGGCGATCTGTTGAGCGACCGGTTCTTCATCAGCTCGAGGACGAGGTGCGAATATTTCCTGGACGCCGCCCACCAGCTGGGCTATGGCGATGACAACATCGAGGTTTTCACGCGTGATGACGCCAAGCCGGAGGTGAACGGAAGCCAATCGATCATTGCGCAATATGTGTCCTCGATCCTCTCCAGTCCGAAAAAGCCGACCGCGCTGTGCGCCTCGACCGATTACCTGGCGATGAGCCTGATTCACGGTTTCCGTGAGGTGGGGGTGAGCGTGCCCGACGATTTCTCGATCGTCGGTTTCGACGACATGGAGTGCGCCGACCTCATGGACCTCACCACCTTGCACCAAGACCCGCTGAAGACCGCGAAACTGGCTGCGGAGAAGCTGCTGAAGCTGATGAAGGGCGAGGAAGTCGAGGAACGCTATACCGAGATGAAGGCGTCGCTGGTGGTGCGGCATTCCACGAAACGGGCCTCGTGAGCGACGGCGTGCGCTGGTTGTCGGCGGGTTCTTCGATTCTGAAGTCGGTAAGTAACGCTTGCAAAGGGCATGTTGCCGTGGCCACGGATTATGGTCGGTGCGGTTTCGCGCCTCGTTGATTTTCAGAATGGAGATGGATTATGGGCTGGCTGTCGCCGGATTCGCGGTTCATGCGCGGGTTGTCCGATCTGACCGATGCGATCTGGATCAACATCCTTATGCTGCTCACCTCGATTCCCGTCGTCACCATCGGCGCGGCGCTTACGGCCGGCCACGACGCGAGCCGGCGCGTCCTGATCGGCGAGGGCCATGCGACGGCCAATTACTTCAAGGCGTTCAAAAGCAATTTCGCGCGCGCCACCGAGCTCTGGCTCGTCTTCGGCCTGACCGGCGCGGCGCTCGCCTATAGCTGGATTGTATTACAGATAACCCCGCTGCTCATCCCCAAATTCGCGCTCACCATCGTCTGGGCCATCGGCTTCGAATGGGTCTGGGCGCTGCAGGCGCGTTTCGAGAACACCTTCCTGACCACGCTCAAAAACGCGTTCGTGTTCGGTGTCGCCTACATCGGCCACACGCTCGGCCTCCTGGCGATCGACGTGGTGTTCATCGGCCTCGTCGTCGGCTCTTGGTTCTACATGCCGCAAGGCGAGTTCCTGCTCGTCATCTTCGGCTACGGCTCGATGGTCATGGTGCATATCCCGTTGCTGGAACGCGTGTTCGCCAAATATGTGCGGGCCGACGAGGCGAGGGGCCAGGATTCGTCCGCGGCCGCGGCCGAGAAATCGGATCGGTGACTTCTAGGGACGCTGTTATATTTTCAATGTCACACAAAGGCAGCGGCCGTCGCCTCTGCTGTATAAGCCGTTTGTCGCGAATGCGACCGGAACCGACGTGGGCGGGTAGGCTTGAGAATTATGGGAAAAGTAACGCTGCAGGACGTGGCCAAGGCCGCGGGCGTCTCGACGGCCACGGTGTCGTGGGCCGTCAATGACAAGCGCGACGTCCGCATTCCCGAATCGACGCGTAAGAAGGTGCGCAAGGTCGCGCGTGAGCTTGGTTATCATCCCAATGCGTTGGCCAAAGGGTTGGCGCAGGGCTCGTCATCGCTCATCGGCTTCATCAGCGACGACGTGGCGACCTCCCCGTTCGCCGGTCAGGTGATTCGCGGCGCGCAGGACGAGGCGTGGCGCCACAACAAGATTTTGCTGGTGGTCGACACCGGCGGCAAGGAGTCCATCGAGCGTTCGGCGTTCGATTTCATGATGGAGCACCAGGTCGAAGGCATCATTTATTCGAGCTGGATCCATCAGGAGATCACCCCGCTGGAGGGCTTTTCGCCGGACAACACGGTTTTGGTGAACTGTTTCGACAAGGCCCACGAGTTTCCCGCTGTGGTGCCCGACGAGCGGCAGGGCGGCCGTGAGGCGACGGAGCTGTTGCTGAAGGCCGGCCATCGGCGCATCGCCTACCTCAAGCACCCGAACTCGAAGCCCGATTCGGTGGGGCGCCTCGCGGGCTATCGCGATGCCTTGCAGGCGGCGGGCATCGAGTACGACCCGTCTTTGGTCATCAGCGCCTACGCGAACCAGGAAGGCGGCTACGGCGCGGCCGATGCCCTGCTCGCCACCCACGCCACGGCGGCGTTCTGCCATAACGACCGTTTGGCGATGGGCCTCTACGACGCCTTGCACGAGCGCGGGTTGCATGTCCCTGACGACATTTCCCTGGTCGGTTTCGACAACCAGGAGGTCATCTCCGCCCACCTCCACCCGGCGCTCACGACGGTCGGCTTGCCGCAATACGACTTGGGCAAGTTGGGCGTCCGCATGCTTCTCGAGCGCGACGAGGATGATTCCGGCGACAAAGATGATTCCGACAACGAGGACATTTCCGGTGACGAGGGTGATGCCGGCTTCAGCGGAAGCGAAACAGGCGATTCCGTCCGCTCCGATGTTCCGCAATCCGATGGCGCCGATTCCAGCACCGGCACCGATGTCGACGGCGATCTCGATAAGCCCGAACACTCCGATCGGCCGCGCCAGCGCATGATGAACCGGGTCACCTGCCCGGCCGTCATCAGGGATTCCATAGCGCGTTACCAAGGTTGACTCGCGCCTCTTTCCGGCGCTTACGGTAATCGAGTTTGACAAGAAATTCTTACGTGCTATCATAATGATTAATCGCTTAAACGCTTAAGCGATTAAATACAAGCAAGACAAGAGATTATGACAAAATCTCCAATGCGAATGAGGCGTATCACCGAAGCTGGTGGCGCGGAAAGGTTCGGTATGAAGCTGTACTATCAATTCCCCGACACATGGTTTGGCGATTGCATGCCATTCGGCAAGGGCGACCGCTTCTTCCTTTTCCATCAGCGCGACACGCGAAACCCCGGTCCGTTCGGCGAGCCCTTCGGCTGGTCGCTGGCCACGACGAAGGATTTCGTCCACTATGAGGATTGCGGCACGGCCATCCCGCGCGGTGCCGATGACGCGCAGGACCAGTTCATCTACGCGGGCAGCGTTTTTGAGGGCGAGGGCCAATACCACGCTTTCTACACTGGCTACAACCGCGATTTCCCGGCGCAGGGCAAGCCTTCGCAGGTGCTGATGCACGCCGTGAGCGACGATCTGTACCACTGGCGGAAAACCGAGGACAAGCTGACGTTCGTCCCGCAGGCCGGATACGACCCCGACGACTGGCGCGACCCGTGGGTGGTCCGCGACGACGAGCACGACCAATACCTGCTGATCCTCGGCGCCCGCAAGATCGGCCCGAAATCGCAACAGACCGGCCGCACCGTCAAATTCACCTCGAAGGACCTCAAGAACTGGAAGTTCGAAGGCGACTTCTGGGCCCCCGGCCTCTTCACGATGCACGAGATGCCCGACCTCTTCAAGATGGGCGACTGGTGGTACCACATCGTCACCGAGTACAGTGACAAGCACGGCATGGTCTACCGCATGGCCAAAAGCCTCGAAGGGCCATGGATCAAGCCTGCCGACGACGCCTTCGACGGCAGCGGCTATTACGCCGGACGCACCTTCGAGCTGAACGGCAAGCGCGTCCTCTTCGGCTGGGTCGGCACCAAGGAAGACAACGACGACACCAAGAACTACGAGTGGGGCGGCACCTTCGTTCCCCACGAGGTCTACCAGCGCGAGGACGGCACCTTGGGCTGCCGCCCGGTCGACACGCTGTGGGCCGCTTTCGACAAGCGCGAGCCGATCACCGACACGGTCATCGACGCTCCCCACAAGCGCGTCAACAAGGTCCTGGCCCGCGACTGCGGCGACTTCTTCTCCTTCGAGGCCGACGTCAGCTTCGAGCCAGGCACGCGCCAGTTCGGCCTTCGCCTCTTTGAAAACGAGGAGACCGGCCGCAGCTATCAATTCAACTTCAAGGTCGACGAGAACCGTTTCGTCTTCGAGGGCAGCCCCAATTACGAATGGTTCAATGTCATGAACATCGGCCTCGAGCGCCCGATTCGCCTTGAGGCAGGCAAGAACTACCATATCCAGGTCGTCGTCGATGACACGATCGCGACGCTTTATGTCAACGGCGTCGCCCTGAACGCGCGCATGTATCGCCACCACGGCGATGCGTTGAGCATGTTCGCCACCGACGGCACAGTGCGCTTGGCGAACATCTCCATCGCGCGAGGGATTAAGGAGGGGTGACGGCAACAAACGGCAAAGCTTAATCAGAGAAACGGTGCGAAGCTCCAGCGCAAGGGGATGCCGAAGTCCTCTGGGCCGGAGCGGGTAGCCCGAAATAATGTATTGCATGGTGGGGCAGAGCCCGCCAAAGCCTCGCGCGCAAAAACGCGGACTTCCTATTGAGTGTTGATAACAATGCGGTTAGACATATCGGAGGGAAAAATGAAAAAGGTAATGAAGGCAGTGGCGCTCGCGGCGGCCGCGGCGATGTGCGTCGGCACGTTCGCCGGCTGCGGATCGTCGTCAAGTTCGGGCGCGAGCTCGGACAAAGGGCACGTCTACTTCCTGAGCGGCAAGCCCGAGCAGCTTGACCAGTTCAAGCAATTGGGCAAGGAATTCACCAAGGACACGGGCATCGGCTTCGATGTCACCGCCGCTTCGTTCGACAACGGCCAGCAGACGCTGAAAAGCGAGCTCGCCAAGTCCGAGGCGCCCACGCTGTTCGACGTCGACAACAACAACTTCCTCGACTGGACCAGCTATTACGACGACATGTCCGACACCAACATGTACAAGGACCTGAACCATCAGGAGTACGCGCTGAAGGACGGCCAGAAGATCGGCGCGGTGCCTTACGTCCAGGAGCGTTACGGCATCATCTACAACAAGGCGCTGCTCAAGAAGTACTTCGACGCCAAGTGGTCGTCGATCAAGTCCATCGACAAGATCGACAACTTCAAGGCCCTGAAGACAGTGGCCGACGAGATCCAGGACCACAAGGGCGACATCGGGGTCAAGGGCGCGTTCAGCTCCGCCGGCTTCGATTCCAGCTCCATCAAGCGTTTCGGCGACCAGCTCGCGCATATCCCGGTGTATTACGAATATCACGATATGAAAACCACCACGGAACCCGCCACGGTGACCGGCAAGTACATGCCGAACTTCAAGAACATCTTCGACCTCTACCTGAAGGACTCCACCACGCCGCCGAGCCAGCTCTCCAGCGCGACCATGGATGACTCCAACTCCGAGTTCTCCTTGGGCGACGCGGTCTTCCTGCAGAACGGCTCCTGGGGCTATTCGCAGATCAAGGACCAGCAGGTGCTCGACAAGGACATCGGCGTGCTCCCCATCTACATGGGCGTCCCCGGCGAGGAGAAGCAGGGCCTGACGGTCAGCTTCCTCTACTTCGCGGTCAACAAGAACTCCTCGGCGAAGGACAAGAAGGCCACCCGCCAGTTCCTCGATTACATCCTGAAGAACGACAAGGCCCGCAAGATCTTCACCGACGACATGGGCTTTGAGACGCCGTTCAAGTCCTACGCCAAGGCCGGATACAAGACCAAGAACCCGATCCAGCGCGCCAACGACGCCTACGCCAAGGCCGGCGACTACGACACCGTCATCTACCCGCTTCCCAGCCAGCAGTGGGCGCAATCCCTCGGCAACGCCATGCTTGAGTACGCTCAGGGCACCGGCAGCTGGGCCAAGGTGACCAGCGCGTTCGTCGACGGTTGGGCCAAGGAATACAAGTCGACCCACTGATCTGGGGTCCTGCGCGGCGGGCCGTCGGAGCCATTGAGCAAGAGGGCGAAAGCCTCCGGCTTCAATGGCCTGCCGCGATTTTCCGGCTATCCAAGCAAATCTAGGAGGTTGCAATGATTTCAATGGCGGGTAAAAGCATCCGCAGGTGGTGGGCGTTGTTCGCGCTTCCTACGTTTGCCGCCTTTATCATCGGCTTTGTGGTGCCTTTCGTCATGGGCATCTATCTGAGCCTGTGCAAGTTCAGCACCGTCACCGATGCGAAGTTCATCGGTTTCTCGAACTATTCCAAGGCGTTGGCCGACCCTGAGTTCTGGCACGCCATGTGGTACACGATCGCGTTCACCATCATCACCACGCTGATCGTCAACATCATCGCGTTCTCGGTGGCGTACATGCTCACCAAGGCGATTCACGGCGCCACGATCTTCCGCTCGATATTCTTCATGCCGAACCTCATCGGCGGCATCATCCTGGGCTATGTCTGGCTGCTGCTGTTGAACGGCGTGCTCGCCAAGTGGGGCAGGTCGATCACCTACTCCGGCACCTACGGATTCTGGGGCATGGTCATGCTTTACTGCTGGCAGCAAATCGGCTACATGATGATCATCTACATCGCCGGCCTGCAGGCGCTTCCCGGTGACGTGATCGAGGCCGCGCACGTCGATGGCGCCAACGGACGCCAGACGTTGTTCGATGTCACGCTGCCGCTGATGATGCCATCGATCACCGTCTGCACCTTCCTGACCATCACCAACGGCTTCAAGATGTTCGACCAGAACTTGGCGTTGACCAACGGCGCCCCGTCCAACAAGTCCGAACTGCTCGCCCTCAACATCTACCGCACCTTCTATGGGCGCGCCGGATTCGAGGGTGTCGGCCAGGCCAAGGCGGTCATCTTCTTCATCATCGTCGCCGTCATCGCCGTGATCCAGAACCGGCTCACCACAAGCAGGGAGGTGGCAGCATGAGTGACAAAGTCAAGCATCCATGGATATGGACGGTGTTCTTCACCCTCGTATCCCTGGTTTGGATCTTCCCCATCGTCCTGGTGCTGATCAATTCGTTCAAGCAGAAGGCCTACATTTCGCATGACACCTTCGCCATCCCGCGTGGCAAGATGTTCGTCGGGCTTGACAACTACCGTCGTGGCGTCGAGCAGACCGATCTGTTCGCCAGCTTTGGCTGGACCGTCGTGGTCACCGTCGGCTCCGTCCTGCTCATCCTCATCTGCACCTCGATGTGCGCCTGGTGGATCGTGCGCGTCAACAATTGGGTTGCGAAGGCGCTGTACCTGCTCTTCCTGTTCAATATGATCGTGCCGTTCCAGATGGTCATGTTCACGCTTTCCAAGCTCGCCGACATGATCGGGCTGAACACGCCTTGGGGCTTGTGGATCGTCTACCTCGGCTTTGGGGCCGGGCTCGCGGTGTTCATCTTCACCGGCACCGTCAAGGGCATCCCCGAGGAACTCGAGGAGTCGGCCATGATCGACGGCGCTTCGGTGCCGCGCATCTTCTTCCAGATCGTCGTGCCGATCATGCGCCCGTCCATCGTCTCCGTCGCGATTCTCGAGGCCATGTGGATATGGAACGACTTCCTGCTTCCGTACCTGACCTTGGACATGCGCAAGTACAAGACCATCTCCATCGCCATCCAGTACCTGAAGGGTGGCTACGGCTCGATTGATATGGGCGCGATGATGGCCTGCCTGATCCTGGCGATCATCCCCATCGTGATCTTCTACCTCTTCTGCCAGAAGTACATCATCAAGGGCGTCCTCGCCGGCGCCGTCAAGGGCTAAATAGGTTGCTTGCCGATTGATTGGAATCGGGCCGCTCGTTCCGCGATGTTCGCGGAGTGGGCGGCCTGATTTTTTAATATCCTACTTTTGGCTAGATTATATGCGGTTACGATTTGCGGCAATTATTTAGGACAATTGGGACATTTGGGACATTTAGGACAATTGGCGTGGGATTGGGGCGAGACATCTTATGTGGGATTGTTTTATCCTTCTGATTGGCATCGGTCTGGCGCTTCTGTGTTGTTTTGCGTGGGAACGGACATTTCTACTTCGATTATGGTTGTCAATAGCAGATCTTGCCAAGAAGGGTGTTCCTACTTTTATGTTGGATTTGGAAGGATTCTCTTGCTGAGTCGTGTTGAACATGTTGCATGACAATTCACGGATGGAGCTATTGACATACGCGAATTTAGCAAAACGTCGCAAAATGGTGTCCATAAGACGCGAAAAACGTCGCAAAACAGTGCCTTCTACCCTCGAAAAACGTCGCAGAACAGCGATGGAAGCCCGGAATTGCAACGATTATGGGAGCTTTTAAAAGTAATATCGTTATTTGATAAGATTTCGTTTTCTTGGATATAGACAGTTTGGTAGCAACGTTTGATCGATATGTAAGGCGATATTTCGTCGTTGTGTCGTTTTGGTATGGGTAGATAAGCCAATGCTGACAGTAATCTTATGTATAAATCACACGACAGTACGAGGGTGCGCTGGGAAATGGTGAGGTGGGTGGGTGTCGGCGCGGGGTTGGTTTGGGTTGTTGGTTGCCGTGCCGGCACCCGGTTGGGTTCCCGCCGGCCGGAGTGTTGGCGCGGCTCGACGGGAAGTCTTTGGTTGGGGCACTGGGATGTGGTTGGTGTCCTTGTATCTTGACTGGTTGTTTGCTGGTTTTGGGTTGGGCTTGTTCATGTTTGGCATGAGCAAGCCCACGCATGCTGGTTCATCTGCTGTGGCGGGCTTTGGCTTGGCGTTGGTGGCGTAGCCGGTCCACCAACGACAGGAGCAGGAGCGCCAGGCCGAGGCCTCCGGCGAGGAAGGTGGCCAGGTGTTGGGGTTGCCCTCCGGTCAGGGGGAGGGCGTGTTGGTAGGGGCCGCTGACGCGGATGGGCGTGGCTCCGGTGTCGGCGGTCAGGCTGCTGACGGTTCCCGGTGTGCGCCAGGTGTCGGTGGTGGTGAGGGTGGCGGACACCTGGTATTGGCCGGTGTCGGGGATGGTTGTCTTCGGGATGGTGCGGGTGAACGTGTGGCTGGTGCCGCCGTCCCACGCGCCCGCGCCGGCCTGGATGTCCTGGCAGGTGGCGGCGCCGGGCGTGCCGGCTTTGGGGGTGAGGCATAGGTGGATGGTGTCGCTGGCCGCCCAGGGTTTGCCGGTGGCGGTGACGAGCACGTCGTTGGTGCCCGGGTCGCGTTGGACGGTAAGCCCGGTGGGCGCGGCGACCTCGTGCCATACCGCGTAGAGGCTGGTGGACTGGCCCGCCGTGGTGAGCACGGGCAGCCCCTGCCCCGGATCGTACGCGCTGTCCGGGCTGGTGGCGGTGTCGCTGGTGTTCCATCCGGCGAACACGTGGTGGGCGAGGGCGGGGATCGCGTCGGCTCCGCTGTTGGGGATGGTGTAGGGGGCCTTGCCGGTGGCGGTGTCCGCGTAGCCCGCGTACGCGGTTGGCGCGCCGGTGCCGCCTTGCGGGTGGTAGGTGGCGTTGGAGTAGGGGAGGGTGCGAGCGACGGTGGTGGTGCCGCCGGTGATGGTGTTGCCGGTGAGCGGGTCAGTGACCTGCCCGGCGCTGGCCGTCAGCGTATAGGATTGGCCGGGTGCCGGCTGGAGGCTGGTGGCGGGCTCGCCGGTGATCGCGCACGTGCCGGTGCAGGTCCAGGTGTGTCCGGCGCCGCTGGACAGCGTACTGGTGCGCTCGGCGGTGATGTCGACGGTGGCGGGCCCTCCGGCCGGGGCGTGGACGGTGACGGGGCCGATCGCTGGGTCATTGCTCTTCCATTGGGGGATGAGGGTGATGATCCTGCTGGGATAGTACTCGCGCGTCCCCAGGCTCAGGGTGCTGCCGGGGGTCCAGGATACGCCGTCCTGGTCCCTCCACCCGTCGAACAGGCGTCCCGGCTTGTTCGCGGTCATCACCGTGGGAGCGGGGATGGGCACCGAAGCGCCGGTGGTGTGGGTGTCGTAGCTGGTCGGCTGGTAGCTGGCGGCGCCGCCGTTGGGGTCGATGACGATCTCCACGCCGGTGAACGAATGGTCCACATAATAGCCCTTCGGATTCGGCCCCGAGGCGCGCGCGGCCAGGGAGTAGATATTGCCGATGGTGCGTATGTAGTGGGCGGTGGTGCCGAACCCGTCCAGCTCGTCCCATGTCATGTTCGTGTTGACGTTGGAGAACGCGTTGGAGCCCAGCTTCGTGTTGGGGCCGAGGGCGAGCATGCGCAGCCCGTCGGGCAGCATGGCGGACCAAGTGTTGAGAGGGTTGGGGTTCCAGCCGTGCAGGTCGAGTGTGGTCAGGCTGGTGTCGCCTTGGAACATGTTGTTCAGATTCGCGTTCGTGGATGGTAGGGTCCAGCGGGACACGTCGATGTTGGTGAGCTTCGGGTCGTTGCGGAACGCGGCCTCGAAGCGGGTGACGTGGCTCACGTCCCAGTCGGCCAGGCCGCGGATCGTCACCAGGTTCGGGTTGCTGGCGAACGCGCCCATCATGTCGGTGACGTGGCTGGTGTCCCAGCCGCTGACGTCCAGGGTCACCACGCTGGGCATGCCGCTGAACGCGCCATACATCATGTTGGTGAGGTTGCTCGTGTCCCACGTCGATGCGTCAAGGGTGGTGAGGTTGGGCGCGGTGCTGAACCAGTTGTCGTACTTGCCGGTGGTGGTGCTCCAGTGGGCCACGTCGACGGTGGCCAGGCTGGTGCAGCCAGTGAACATATAGTCTTTGTACGTGGTCGCGTTCGAGGTCTTCCATCCGGACAGGTTCAGCCGGGAGAGGCTGGCGTCGTTCTGGAACATGCTTTGCATGTTGGTGGTCTTGCTGACGTCCCAGCCGTGCAGGTCGAGGCTGGCCAGGCTGGTGTCGCCTCCGAACATGCCGCCCATGTTGGCGAGGTTGCCGATGTTCCATGAATGCAGGTCGAGGCTGGCCAGGCTGGTGTCGCTCTGGAACATGGCCATCGTGTTGGTGATGTGGCTGGTGTCCCAGGCGCCGACGCCGGTGATGGTCTGCAGTTTCGGGCAGTTGGAGAACACGCCTTGCAGGTAGGTGACGCCGGCCATGCTCCACCCGGTGGCGTCGATGGCCTTGAGGTTGGGCGCGGTGCTGAACCAGTTGTCGTAGTGGTTGGTGGTGGTGCTCCAGTTGGTGGCGTCGATGGAGGTCAGGCTGGTGCAGCCGCGGAACATGATGTTTTTGTTGGTGGTCGTGTCCGAGGTCTTCCACCTGGACAGGTCCAGCCGGGAGAGGCTGGCGTCGCCGTAGAACATGCCTTCCATGTTGCCGATGCCGCTGACGTCCCAGCCGGACAGGTCGAGGGTGGTCAGGCTGGTGTCGTTCTGGAACATGCCCGGCATGCCTGCGGCCTGGCTGACGTCCCAGCCGCGCAGGTCGAGGCTGGTCAGGCTGGTGTCGCCGCCGAACATGCGCCATCCTCCGCCTCCGGCGAGGGTGACCCTGCCGGAGGCGGCCGTGACCACGCTTCCCAGAGAATGCCAGTTGGCGAACGCGTTTTCGGAGCGGATGGTGAGGGCGCCGTCGATGGTCACGCCGGTGACGCTGTTGGCGATCGTGCCGGTGGTATTGCCGTCGCCGAACATGCTGGCGCTGGTGGTGGTGCCGGTGTCGCCGCCGTGGATGACCAGCGCGCAGTCCGCGTAGAGGTTCCAACGGGCCGAGCCCCACAAGCCGCTGTCGGCGGCGCACCCGGACTGCGGGCCGACCTGCGGCTCACTGCGCGTCAACGGCGGGGACGCCACGCTGGCGTCACGGCTGTCACCATCCGCCGGCAGGGAGGCAACGGCGCCGGACTGCCCGCCAAGGACCCGCGGGACGGGACGGACAACGGAAGAAGCCGAGGGGTTGCGACGCGGTGTCGCCTTGGAGAATGCGGAAGACTCGGAAGAGCGCGCGGGCTGCGATGGGTTGGAAAGATGTGTGGAACCGGAAGGTTCAGAAGAAACTGTAGATTGGGAAGTGGCGTTAGGCGAGGGTGAGGGTTGGGATTGGGAGGTATCGGAAAGTGAGGAAAAACCTTCAGTTACGCTAGTATTGCGGGGGGGGTTACCGTCAATGCTGTAATACAAACCAGCATCGAGACCAACGCGCGGATAACACCCATAGTGAACACCAACCTTTTTATCTTCGTTGCAAACCCTGTGGTGCAATATAACACGCGGGGCGGCTCTCGCGATGCAAACTAAATTATACATTATACGGGTTTCCGTGTGGGCTCAACCCCGTTCCGGCGCATGTCCCGTATCCGCGACACCAGGGCGGTCCATCGTCTCGAAAGGTTTGCAGTCCAATGATGTCAGACGTTTTACGGAGTAAGTGAAAGGTTTTCGAAGTACTTTCCCATCTAGCCAAAATAGGTCCAAGAAAAGACCGCTCCGGCGTGTCGTGACGGATTGATTGGATGTGCGTTCTAAAATTATTAGGTCCTAGCGAAATATGGTGTATAATGGCGGTAATTGAAATAAAACCGTTAGGTCCTAAGGAGTAATAATGACATTCGCAAGGCTCAATATCACACCTTCTGCGTTACCAATGCTTTCCATCATGTCGTCTATCAAAAACGTGCGTATGAATGGCCTGGATCTCTCTCCGGATTATCAGCGTGGTTACATCTGGTCCAATGAATACAAGGATCAACTCATTCTGAGCATTATCTTGAACTACCCAATCGGCAACATCGTCATCAATAACCTCGACCACCCCAATGCCAGAAATGCCAGGCAGGAGTTGGTGGATGGCAAGCAACGTCTGACCACCATCCTGCGTTTCATGGAAGGGGGGAACGTCGGGCAATGGATTGAAGGCGATGACGACTGGTACAAGCTCAGCAAGAAAACCTCGGATCAGGCCAAGCCCATCATCGAGAAAATCGTGGGCGAATCCGATTCTGCGGGCATCGAGAAAATGAACCGGGTGAGCCGTTTGTCCTTTAAGGATTTGCCGGCAAGCATCCAAATGAATTTCAATTCGTATAGCATCCCGGTCTACACGATGCAGGCCGCTGATCCCGCGCAGATTCGTGATTATTTCAAGGTGTTGCAGAATCAGGAGAAATTGCGCGCCGGCGAAATCATCAATGCGTTGCCGGATAACCCAATGAGCCAATACTTTGATCGGATTCCGGCACAGCGTTTCATGCAACGGATTGGTTGCAAGTTCAAGCGCGCTGAACTGGAGAAAGTCTACTATTCCGTTTTGGGCACTTGGTTCGGCAAGCTGCAGCTCAATTCTTCGGACAAGAACGTGATCTCGTTCGTCGAGAATATGAGATCGTTGACGGATGAGCAGATTCAATCCATCGAGACCCTCGATGAGGGCATTGCCGCCATCGCCAATCTTCCGGTTCAGATTTCACATCCTCGCAGCAGCAAGCGCATGCTCAAGCTGCTTTTCGGCCTGGTGTTGGAACAGCCGGGATTCTTCTCGGGGCCGGATGTGCTCTCCAAGGTCGAGCATATTGGTGAGTTGTCGGCCAAATTGGCCGCTTTCAACTCGAGCGAGTCCGACGAGGTCGCCTTTGCCAAATATTTCGGAGACGAATATAAGAGCAATGAGGAATCGTTCAAGGAAGACAGGGCCCCGCTTTATCGGTTGATTTTTTCAGCCACGACGAGAAGCACGCCGAAAAACGAATTCAAACGCGTCATGACCATGCTGCAATTGCTCATGGAACAATCGTTCAAGGCCGCTCATGATTTCTATTTGGAGACACTTACGGCTTGATTCTTGGTTTTGCCGGATTGAGGTCGCCGACGGGTTTGCACCGCAGGCGTAGGCAAGTATTGTTGGTCTTGGTTTGTTTGGGAAACTGGGCTGCAACGTTTGAGGCCTGCGCCGGGTGGTGGAGATGAACTCCTATATTCGGAAATTCGTTCAGGAAAATCTGAGAAATTCCGATAAAATTATTTCATTAACGGTTTTAATGGTGATGTGTTTGTTCAATACCATTAATTGATGAAAGCGGACTTTTTATGACGGCTTTAGACGAAAATAATGCGACCTCGAATAGTAACGATGATTCCGGTGATATTACCGGCACCGGGTACCTCGATTATCGGCCGGCTGGCGACGGGGCGGGCGTCGAGATCGACGGCGTGCCCAATTCCCGCGGTATCGGCGGGTATCCGACGGCGGATGGACGCAAGTTGCGCGACGGGCTTTTCTTCCGCACCGCTGGGCTCAATTTCCTGGGCGAGCATGGTGTCGATGACCTGCGCCGGCTTGGTATCAAGGAAGTGGTGGATTTACGCGACCCGCTTGAGGTGCAGGAATGGCCCTACACGCTCCCCGACGACATCCACGTCGACCGCGTCCCGCTGCTGAAGACCTCCATGACCGAGCAGGGCGGCATGAAGGAGATGGCCAAGGGCATCGATATGTCCGAGATGTACCACGACATCGTTTTCGGCTCTGCCGAGCAGATCGTGCTCATCCTGCGCAAGCTGCTGCGCGAGGACGGCCACCCGATGCTCATCCACTGCACCGCAGGCAAGGACCGCACTGGCATCACCGCTGGCATCCTGATGAGCCTGCTCGGTGTGAGCGACGACATGGTCGTCTCCTGCTATGCCCAGTCCGGCGCGAACCTCGGCGCCGCGTTCAAGAAGGCCGTGCTGAAGGGCCTCACCAACGACGAAAAAGGCGTCGGCCAGATCACGGCCGCTCAGACCGCCATGCTCGCCTCGCCGCCGGAACTCATGCGCGGCGTGCTCGCCGGCATCAAGGACGAATATGGCTCGGTCGAGCAATATTGCCTGCAAAACGGCATGAGCGACGACGAGGCGGCCGGGTTGCGTGCCCTGTTCGTCGAATAAGCGGTGCGGTATTTACTCGATTGCGTATTCCGCGCTTGATTGAATGGGCGCGAGCGATTTTGTAAGCAAATTGCCGTAATGGGATGAATTATTCGTACGTTGCCCTACTTTGAAAATAATCGTCACCAATTAACGATATTTCAAGCTGTTTTATTACGTGCATGTTGCCAGTATTTGCAAGCCAGGCACACTGGGAATGTGGCGTATTCCACGTTTCGCGAATGCGCGTAGGCGTAGGTGGCGATAGACTGGGATTGTGCGTTTCGGACGATGAAACCTCCGAAAACGCTAAGGACTTAGGCGGGTCGAAACGGAGCCGGATGAGATGTGCCGGCCGTCGCGGCCACCGAAGGAATGTCAAATTGAAAGGCGAACAATGACGGAAGCTATTGCAAATATTGGAGTCGTCGGACTGGCGGCCATGGGCTCGAACCTCGCGCGGAACCTTGCGCGCCACGGCAACACGGTGGCCCTTTACAACCGCCACTATGAGCGTACCGAAAAGCTCATGAAGGAACACGGCGACGAGGGCAAATTCGTGCCCGCCAAGACCATCGACGAGTTCGTGGCGTCACTGACCAAGCCGCGCACGGCCATCATCCTGGTCAAGGCCGGGGCCCCGACCGACGCGATGATCGAGGCGCTCGCCGACGCCATGGATCCGGGCGACATCATCGTCGACGGCGGCAATGCCTACTTCAAGGACACCATCCGTCGTGAGAAGGAAATCCGCGCCCGTGGCCTGCACTTTGTCGGCTGCGGTGTTTCCGGTGGCGAAGAGGGCGCCCTGAACGGCCCGGCCATGATGCCCGGCGGCACCGACGAGTCCTGGAAGACCCTCGGCCCAATCCTCAAGTCCATCGCCGCGCAGGCGGAGGGCGAGCCCTGCGTCACCCACATCGGCGAGAACGGCGCCGGCCACTTCGTCAAGATGGTCCACAACGGCATCGAGTACGCCGACATGCAGCTCATCGCCGAAAGCTACGACCTCATGCGCCGCGGCATGGGCATGACCCCCGAAGAGATCGGCGACGTGTTCGAAGAGTGGGACAAGACCGAGCTTAACTCCTACCTCATCGACATCACCGCCGACCTGCTGCACGAGAAGGACAAGAAGACCGGCAAGCCGCTGGTCGACGTCATCGTCGATCAGGCTGGCATGAAGGGCACCGGCACCTGGACGGTCCAGACCGCCCTCGAGCTCGGCACCCCGGTCACGGCCATCGCCGAAGGCGTGTTCGCGCGCGCCCTCTCCTCTCAGGTCGAATTGCGTGAAGGCGCGTCCAAGCAGGACCTCACCGGTCCCAGCGCCAAGATTGAGTTCGCCAACGATGCGGAACGCATGGCCTTCATCGAGGACATCCGCCAGGCGCTCTACGCCTCAAAGATCGTCGCCTACGCGCAGGGCTTCAACGAGATCAGCGATGGCGCCAAGGAATACAACTGGAAGATCGATCTCGCGGCGGTCGCGCGCATCTGGCGCGGCGGTTGCATCATTCGCGCCCAGTTCCTGAACGTCGTTTCCGACGCGTTCGAGTCCGGCGAGGCCGATGTCTCGCTGCTCTTCGCGCCGTACTTCAAGAGCGCCATCGAGAAGGCGCAGGATTCCTGGCGTCGTGTCGTGGCCAAGGCCGCGACCTGCGGCATTCCCGCACCGGTCTTCTCGACCTCGCTTTCCTACTACGACGGCCTGCGCTCCAAGCGCCTGCCTGCCGCCGTCATCCAGGCCCAGCGCGACTACTTCGGCGCCCACACCTACGGCCGCGTCGACGAGCCCGGCGCTTTCCACACCTTCTGGGCTGAAAAGAACCGCCACGAGGAAAAGATGTCCGACTGATTGCTTGGTCGATTAATCGCCAGCGTCTGATTTTCGGATGTTGGTTGCTCGCTAATTGATTATTCGGTTGGCAAGTAACGTTTGTGCCTCTGTTCCGTAAATGGAACAGAGGCACAAATCGTATAGAAGGTGAATTGTTATGTATTCACTACATGATTTTTTCTGCACTCAATGTTTTTCGTGCGGATTTTTTATCAGACAAAACTTTTATTCGCTAATATCTTTGAATACTTGGCATGAACGAATTTGATTCCGATTCATCGATACCAAGCATCTGCCCATCTGTTCACCTATTGAAAATTTTAGAGTTGGGTCACCGCATCGGGCGTGGTGAACCAGACGAATTCGTCGGTTCCCGTGGCGAAGCTGGCCGGGTAGGCGGGATTGTTGGTCTGCGCGAAAACGTGGGCGGTGGCGTCAGCCTTTCCGGCTCCGCAGGTGAGCATCCAGGTGCGACGGCTGCGGGCGAGCATCGACGCGGTCATCGAGACGCGCAACGGCGGCATCTTTGGAGAGTGCGAGACGCCTACGGCCAGGCGGCGCGGGTCGTTCATTTTGATTCCGTCATGACTCGGGAACAGCGACGCGAAGTGGCCGTCTGGTCCCATGCCGAGGATCAGCAGGTCCATTGTGGGCAGCGTGGTTGCCGGTTTGTTGTTGTCGGCTAGGTCGCTTTCCGGGGTACCTCTGTCGACGTCATCGGCCGTATTGACTTCAGTGTTGCCGCTTGTATTACGCGAATTTTTGACACCGACTACTTCATTTGCTGAAAGCTGGTCTTGTCTGCCCAATTCCCGGAACAGCTCGGCTTCATAATCCGCAGCGACTTTGGCCAACAGCTCGCTATTTTCGGCATCGCTGGCGGCGGCGACCTGTTCGGGTGCGCGCGTGTCCGCGGCTATCTCATGGATGTTGCCTTCTGGTAGACGGCCATCCCCGACCAGCTTGTTGAGGAAACGCTTGCGAGCCTGATATGAGCTGCGGTCCTCATCGGTCGCGGCGACGAAACGGTCGTCGCCCCACCAGAAGTGCACGCGGTTGAAATCGATGGCATCGGCCAACGGATTCGAGGCCATATAAGTCAGCGCCTTCAGGATGTCCGAGCCGCCGGTCAACGCAACATCGTAGCGCTCGCGCAACGGCTTCGCCGCCGAACCGCTGTCTCGCTCGCTCAGCCCATCCAAGATAGTGAGCAATGTGCGTTGCGCCGCCGCCTGGGCCACGGTTTCCGCGTCTTTATAGACTTCAAGTTTTCGATTGATCATCGTTACCTCTGACGGTTACGCACAAGTCGGTAGATAGATTTTCCGGAATGGCCATTTTCCGCCAATCTCAAAAAGCTATCTACCGACTTGTGCTTCGGCTCAGCCTTGGATCATGTCCCAGCCTTTGCGGATCACGTCGGCGTAGACCTCGTCCGGGTCGATGCGGCGTAGTTCCTCGCTCAGGCAGTCCTCGAGCGAACGCAACGGCATGGCGACCCTTTGCGGTGCCTGGCCTGGCTGGCTGATGACAGCCTCGCGCGAATCGGGACGTTCCAGCGCGATCGTGCCGTCCGAACGGTTCAGATAGACGCCGGTAATCGCCTCAGCTCCGGTGACATAGCCAAGTTCCACTGGAACCTTCAACGTCAGCGCAAGCCATGCGGCCAATAGCTTCAGCGGCAGGTAATCGGGCTGTCCGCAAACTTTGACGCTTTCGATCGGCAGGTGCGGCGGCTGGTCGATGGTGGTGGCGAGCATCGCGCGCCAGATGGTCAAGCGCGTCCATGAGAAATCGACGTCCTTCGGCTCCCAATTGGCGCGAAGTTTGGCAAAGGTCGCATCGGGGTCGTCGGAACGCAACGCGTCGGTGATGCGGCTTCCGGCCATCGCGCCCAGCGGGTCCTGCGACGGGTTGGCGGGCGGGTTGGTCGGCCACCAAGTGACCACGGGCGCATCCGGCACCAGCAGCGGCATGACCAGCGTATCGGTGTGCTGGCAAAGCCCACCGCGTGGACGCAGGATGATGACCTCACCCGCACCAGCGTCCGCACCAAAGCGAACCTGGGCGTCCAAATCGGTCTCATCCTCGCCGGAATCGGTGACGTAGCAATCCGGTTCCTTGTCGACGTCACAGAACGGCAGTTCCTTGCTGTTCGGCACGATGGCGATGACACGGCACGGGTGCTCGCGGCCGGCGGAATTGGCGATTCTCAGCGCGTTCTCGAGCTCTTGCTCGTCCGTCGAGATGATCAGCGTCAGCACTCGGTCGTTGCCGGCCTCGCCGCGCTCCTGGTGCAGCTCGTCGACTTTGCGCGCGATGGCGTTGGTCTGGGTATCGGGCATTTTGATGATCATGGCATCCTCCAATGGCGTCCGTCGCGTGCGAGCATTTCGTCGGCTTCCTTTGGCCCCCACGTACCGGCGCGGTAAGGCTGTGGCTGGCCGAGCGTGGACCAGAATTCTTCGATCGGGTCCAGGATCTGCCAGCTCAGGTCGACCTCTTTGGTGGTCGGGAAGAGCGGCGGATCGCCGAGCAGCACGTCCAAAATCAACCGTTCGTAAGCCTCGGGCGAGTTTTCGGTGAAGTTTTGGCCGTAGCTGAAGTCCATCGACACGTCGCGGACCTCCATGGCGGTGGCTCCCGGCACCTTCGCGCCGAAGCGCATGGTGACGCCTTCGTTGGGCTGCACGCGGATGACGATGGCGTTGTTGCCAAGCTCGCGCACGGCGGTCTGCTCGAAGGGCAGATGCGGGGCGCGCTTGAAGACCACGGCGATTTCCGTGACACGCTTGCCCAGGCGCTTTCCGGTACGCAGGTAGAACGGCACTCCGGCCCAACGTCGCGTATCGACGTCAAGCGTGATGGCGGCGTAGGTCTCGGTCGTGCTGGACTTGTCGATGCCTTTTTCGTCGAGGTAGCCGCAGACTTCCTGCGAACCCTGCCAACCGGCGGCGTACTGGCCGCGGGCGGTATAGGCTCCGAGGTCACCAGGCAGGCGGACGGCGGAAAGCACTTTTGTCTTTTCGGCCGTGAGGTCGGAAGCGGCGAAGCTCACCGGCTCCTCCATCGCGGTCAGGGCCATCAGTTGCAGCAAATGGTTTTGTATTACGTCTCGTGCAGCGCCGATGCCGTCATAATATCCGGCGCGGCCGCCGATGCCGATGTCTTCGGCCATCGTGATCTGCACATGGTCGACGTAGTTGGAGTTCCAGATCGGCTCGAACATGGAGTTGGCGAACCGCAGCGCCAGCATGTTCTGCACGGTTTCCTTGCCGAGGTAGTGGTCGATGCGGAAGACCGAGCTTGGGTCGAAGACCTCCGAGACCACGCGGTCGAGTTCCTTCGCGCTTTCGAGATCGTGACCGAACGGCTTCTCGATGATGACGCGGCGCCATGCATCGTCGTTGGACTTCGCCAGCCCGGAATCGGCCAGTTGCTTGGAGACGATGGGGAAAGCGCTCGGCGGCACGGACATGTAGAACGCATGGTTGCCGCGGGTGCCGCGGTCGCGGTCGAGCTCCTTGACCGTCTGGCTCAGGCGGTCGAAGGCCGCCTTGTCGTCAAACGTGCCCTGTACGAAACGCATTCCCTTGGCCAGATTGGCCCAGGTCGATTCGCGGAACGGCGTGCGGCAGTGGGCCTTCACGTTTTCCTTGACGAAATTGGCGAATTCCTCGTTGCTCCACGGACGTCTGCCAAAGCCGATGAGCCCGAAGCTCGGCGGCAGCAAACCGCGATTGGCCAGATCGTAAATGGCCGGCTGCAGTTTCTTTTTCGCCAAATCGCCGGTGACGCCGAAAATCACCAGGCTGCAGGGTCCGGCAATGCGTGGCAGCCGCAGGTCTCGCGGATCGCGCAGAGGGTTCACCCAAGTATTTTGTTCACTCATACTTACATACTAGCTGGATAGGGCCATGTGTGGATTAATTATGCCACGCTAAATGTCTGTACTGTTATGCAGTTCACAACTGGTTTAGCTCTATAGGCGCGGACGCAGTAGTCTCTGCTGCATACATCGGATGAATAGGAACTTTCTCTGTAATCAAGAACTTTTTTGGTATGTTGTATTGGAAACCGTTTGCTTCGATAAGTATATTGTTTTCGACTAATAATTCGCTAAGTACTGCAGTCATTTCGTCGATTTCGTAGTTATTTTCGAAATAAGAGCATTGTTTTATTCTATTTTTGAACTGATCAAGGGCTATCCATGCTTGTTGTCTATGCAACTTACATACGGTATGTTGAAGTGTCTCATTGAGAATTTTCAGAAAATGGGGGAACTGTATTTCGGAACTATACATATCTGGGCAAAGTAGAATGATATCTCCCAAAATGGTACCAATCTCAGATGGATCGGAAGCTGCCAGCGCTGATTCGCCTTCCTGCAAAGAATGCGTGTAATCCTGAATGCGCATGATAACTGAGCCGTAAAGTGATTGTTCCATCTCGTTGAGCGTCATTTCGTGCTCTGTATCTAAGTTGAAGAGCTCTAGTGAATAAGTTCTGAGAGCATTGAGAGAAAAATCTGATTTTTGTAGTAATGCCTCGTATGATACCCAGTTATCATGTGTTATCTCGAAAATGCCATATGACGCAAATGACTTTTCTAAGACTTTAGGCAATTGCTCAAGAACCGGTATGACTTCGTAAGGATCAGGAATATCTTTGTAGTCCAAGCACGCTTTCGATCGGTACCAATCTGATGTAGTAAAACATAAATGTGCTAAAGCTTTGAACAGATCTTTATCGTTGCCAAATGTCGCAGGATGAAGAATGATGTATCTAAGAAGTTTATCGACGTCACGGTAAGGTGCTTTGTCGCTCCTGTTATTAAGTATGACACCTTTTAGCAGTTCAATGGTTCTTACGAAAGGAAAAGGTTCGTTTTTCAATATGAAAGTTATGATTTTTGTCGATTTAGCTGCTACCGAATTGATGATGGAATAATCTTGCTCGTCATTGATTTCGTCATTAGTGAGTAATTCTCTGAGAAATGACGGTCCCAGAGATTCATTGTTATCGTAGTTTCTGGCAACGGTCCACATCATTGTGCCAAAGTTGTCTTGAAAGTTTGTAGTTTTGCGGTTCTCTGGATCTGACAGAAAGCCAGCTATATCCACATTTAAAAGATAAGGCGTCTCCAACTGATCCTGATGCTTTATAAGGATATAACGAATGTCTTCTGAAGAAAGGTGATAAAAGAAATCTATCTGATGACGTCTTAACACGCGGGCTTCGAAGCTTGCGACCGAAGGGCTTAAACCTTCTGGGAGTGATACCAAGTAAAAGGGATAGGTCATGTCAATGTATCCGTTGGTAAGAAGTTCAAGGGCGAGATTTCGTCTTACTTCATCATTTTCATCTTTAAAAGCCTTGTCGTAGAGTTTTTGGATGAGGGAATAAAGTGTTTGGCCGCGCTGATAATCTTTTGCATCAAAGTTTCGGCCTTTGGGCTCTTTAGCGGGAGGCAAGGTATATCGAGCATGTTTATTCGCAAGAGATGTGAAATCACTGGCAATGAGGCTCTGCTTAATCTTATAGGGGTCAAAAAGTGGCGTATTTTTTTGTTCCTCAGAACCCTCACGGATTCGTTTATTCTGTGCTTCGATATTTTGATTCCTTAGTTTTAGCCATAAATCATAAATATGATCCAGTATGCTGCGTCCGTTGGGGATTCTTTCAGCATCCGTCAGATACACGTTGCGGTATATCAGTAAACTTAACAACTTTATTTCTGGCGAATGGTAGTTTTTCTCATTACGCTCCTTAATGGTTGAAGCAGTCTCAAGTTGTTTAAGTTGTTTTTTTAATACCTCTTTATAAATGATGAAGTCGTTTCTTATGGTTTTCATGAGGCGGATATCGGTGATATAAGGCGAAACCAATTTGAAGAGCTGTACGTATTCAGCTGTTTTTTCATCGTTTGTGATTGGTGTGGCGTTACTTGTCATTAGGATCTCGCTTCTTTGGATGATTTGCTATTGGTTGCTTTTGGCGGCATGGTCTGGAATACATCTTCCAACAATTCTGTGGAATCGAATGCTGCGCTGAACGGGACGACTGAAATAATAATATCGAAGAACTTCGCTCGGCTGCTTCCAGGTTGGTCTTTGTCTGAATTACTGTTACCATCATCTTGATTTGAAAGCTTGTCGCTGTCGAAGATACTGTCTTTGATTGCGTAAATGAATCTAACGGTTTGCTTGACGCCTGGAGCCTTGTTGATAAGAGTGTTCAGCTCGCGCAAATCATCGAAGATCTCAGGTTCCCCAAAACGGTCCAAATCTTCGAAAACAACGACTGTATAACGTCTGTTGGTCTCGAAAAAGTAGATGATCTCATCAAGGAAATCATCAAAATAAGCGTTGGGAGTTCCGCCTAACGATACGGCTGTCTTATCGAAACTCAGAGAGGTTATATGGAAAGGTGCGCAGATAAAGTAGAAGAAACAGCAGATTAAAAATGTAATGATGAAAGCCGTTATTGCCTCGCCGATTACCGTGGCATTCTGGGCGTTCAGATTCAATTTTGTTACGATTGCCTGGGCCAGCGGAATCTGATCGAGATGGAGGGTCGAATTAATCAGAGCAAAGCGTTTCCCGGCGCCGAAGAGCATTAACAGTATCGTTATACAGATTGCCGAGAAGAATGATTCTGTCGCAATGTGGACTGCATCGGTTTTATGGGCTAGCGTGTACTTGGATTGTTTGGCTTTGTTCGGCTTGTTTGCAAAAATCAATTGCTTGACAATGGCTCGTTGGAGTTTGCGTGTCGTTGTTTCCGGAGGTTTTTGATTGGCCTTTTGAGGAACAGTGAAGGTGCCTTGTGAAGAAGATTCTGTTCTTGAAATTTTGAAAGTGCCGTTTGAAACCGATTCGTTATCGTCAGCATGGGGAGCAAGGGTGGAAAGCGATATGGTAAAGATATGGCGCTTCCATACGGGATTTTGTTGCAAACCGTCAAGAATACTGCTCTTGCCTGTGCCATAAGCTCCCGATAATGCAATATTGCGATTTTTGTCGTTATTGAGCGCTTCTATCAAATACTTGATATACACCATATGGCTGTGGTGTTCTGGATCATATTGCGGAGTCAGGGTTTGCAGTTTATCGTGCTTATTAGATGAGTCTGTTTGCTTTTTGGAATATTTAGCATATTCGTCCGCGGTATCTTGGAAGTAGTATCCTTTTATTGTTTTCCATTGGTTTCGTAACCATGAACGTACTAAGAACCAGAGGTAAGTCAAATATGACGCATGTCTTGATTCAGCATTTTTAAAATAAGCGGAAAATTTGTTTGAAGCAATAAACAAGCCTATGACAACTAATATGACGATTATTACAAAAAATCCCGTATCTTTGATTGATAAACCTGGCTGATTCATCGGGCCTCTTCTCTGATTTCCAATGAATATTAGTCTATCTCAATGTGTGCTCTTATTGTGAATCCGGGTTTATTCTATGTCTGCTATTTGCCTAGCAACTGCTTGTGGCTACCTGTTTCTACGAGAACGAGTGTTAATGTACCATGCTCGATTTGATATACCAGAAGCCAATCGGGCTGTATATGGAGTTCGCGCAATGTGTGGAGGTTGCCTTTTAGAGCATGGTCATCATATTGATGGATCAGAGTGACGGTGTCCTGGTCCATCAACAGTTTGATGACATAATCGAGCTTGTCGAGGTCAAAATGTTTCCGCTTGAGTCGTTTGACATCCTTGAGGAATGTCCCGGTTCGTTTGATGTGGCTAAGCATTCCGTAACTCATCCATGAGATCGTCGACGTTGTCGAAAGTACGGGTGCCGCTGTTCATTGCTTTTTGTACTCGGGTTTCGAAAGCGTCGCGCTTGGGGCGAAAGGGGAGGCCTTGGTCGCTGATGACTTGGCGAAGGAAGATGTTGATGGCGCCGCTCATATCAAGGCCGATGCTTTTCAGCACTTCCTGTGCTTCCTTCTTGACTTCCGGATCGGTACGTACTGCGATGGTTGCGCTGCTCATGGTATGCTCCTTGTATAACTTATTTTCATACAATGTATCGATAATAGCACGAAATTAGGTTACTTTATTTTGAGCAGGAGATTATATGGAGTAATTGATGTATACCGGCGCTTTCCGATACGATGTCGCAAAATCTTTTTCATAAGCTATGCTGAGAACCAAGCCTGCCTTTGAGGAGGTATGGAAGTGGAAGCCGGATGTCCTCGTGTTTCACGAGACCCGGCTTCCGCGCTGTCTACGAAGACTTGTCTTGAGTTTTCCGTAGGGGTTGCGAGCCCGAGAAGTCGGAAATAAAAAACGGGGGATGTTTGGCGTATTGAACCAAAACATTCCCCATCCTGGGTTGATAGGCGAGTGATGCGCCTCCTATCAACCCAAAGCAACGGATTGGAGCTTTAGAGTTCCGGGGTGATCATCACCTTGACCTGGGACTTGTCGGTGGCCAGGGCCTTGATGCCCTCGATGGCGTCGTCGAGGCTGACCTTCTTGGTGATGACCGGCTTGAACTGGTCCTGATGGGCGTTAATGATGCCGAGGACGGTGTCGAAGCTGTTCTGGTAGCACAGCGTGGTGTAGATGTCGATGCCCTGCATGATCGCGTCATCGGTGAAGTTGACGGAGACGGGCTGGCCGAACAGGGCGACGAGCATGATCTTGCCGGTGCGGCGGGTGACCTTGAGCGCGGTGTCGAACGTGGCCTGCACGCCGGCGCACTCGAAAGTGATGTCCACGCCGGTGGGGTAGTCGGCGCGAATGACCGCGTTGACGTCCTGCTTGGCCGGGTTGAGCACGTCGGTGAAGCCGAGCTCGCGGGCCTTGGCCAGGCGGACTTCGGAAACGTCGGAGATGTAGACGCGAGTCGCGCCTGCGATGCGGGCGAGCAGTGCGGTGGTCAGGCCGATCGGGCCGGCGCCCATCACCGCGACGGTCTGGCCTGCGCGCAGTCCGACCTTCTTGATGCCTTCGTAGGAAACCGAGACCGGCTCGCACAGCGCTCCGAGGTCGTAATCCATGCCTTCGGGCAGCTTGTGGGCGAAGACGTCATCGATGTTCGCGTACTCGGCCATGCCGCCATCCTGCGAGAAGCCCAGGAAGTTGCCGGCGCCGTCCTCGGCCACGACGTTGTCGCAGAAATTGTAGTTGCCCGAACGGCAGTTGGCGCACTTGCCGCAAGCCAGCAGCGGCTCGACGGCGATGCCGTCTCCCACCTTCAGATCGGTGACCGCGCTGCCGACTTTGACGACCTCGCCGGAGAACTCGTGGCCCAGCGTGATCGGCACAGTCTTGCCGGTCAGTGGGTGCGGCTGCGTCGGCAGGCCCCAGCCTTCTGCGTAGGCGTGGAGATCCGAGCCGCAAATGCCGCAGTTCTTCACCTTGATCTGTACCTGATCCGGCTTTGGATCCGCAATGGCGACATCCTCGACGCGCACATCTTCCTGACCGTAAATGCGAACAGCTCTCATCATTGATTCCTTTCGTATAGGGGCTTTATTACCCCGGTGTCTCTTTTATTATATAAAAGCAGGCAATACGTATGGGCGATTGTGCGTTAACGCTAACATGAGGTTGCCGAAAACGGCCTCATTGTGGGTCTGAGCTGTCAACAAATATGGAAAGACCAGGAACGAGGTTATGGAATATCGCCGAATCCGCCTTGTTCCCGGTCTTTGTATTACAGTTATCGCGCTATATCAAGCTCGCTATCGAATCAGAAGTCCCAATCGTCGTCATCGGTGGCCTCGGCGTTGCCGATAACATAGGAGGAGCCCGAACCGGAGAAGAAGTCGTGGTTCTCGTCGGCCGAGGGGGAGAGCGCGGCGATGATCTCAGGGCTCACCTTGGTCTCGGCGGCGCTGAACTTGGCCTCGTAGCCGAGGTTCATCAGCGTCTTGTTGGCGTTGTAGCGCACGAACGCCTGCACATCGTCGATGAAATCGAAGCCTTCGTAGACCTGGTCGGAATACTTGACTTCCAGCTCGTAAAGCTGGTTCAGCAAGTCGTCGGTATACTTTTTGAGCATCTCCTGATCGGCGGCGGTGCGGTGCTCGAGGTGGCGCTGGTACTTGTAGCCGGAATAGTAGCCGTGGATGGCCTTGTCGCGCAGGATGAGGCGGATCATGTCGGCCGTGTTCATCAGCTTCGCACGGCTGGAGAAGTAAAGCGGCAGGTAGAAGCCCGCGTAGAGCAACAGCGAGGAAAGCATGACGGCCGCGACCTTGCGCTTCAAGGGATCGTCGGACTGGTACTGCTCCATGACGATGCGCACGCGCTCCTGCACCAGGTCGTTGCCCACAGCCCAGCGGTAGGCCTCGTCAATCTGTTCGGAAGAGCAAAGGGTGGAGAATATAGAGGAGTAGGAGCGGGCGTGCACCGACTGCATGAAGGCGATGTTGGTGTAGATGGCCTGCTCGTGCTCGGTCAGCGCATCCGGAATCTGGACGAGTTCGCCCACGGTGGCCTGCTCGGTGTCGAGCGTGGTCAGCCCGGTGAAAACGCGCACGGTGGTCTGACGCTCGTGCTCGGTCAAAGAACGCCAGGAAGGGATGTCGTTGGACAGCGGCACCTTCTCGGGCAGCCAGAAGTTGGCGATGAGGCGATTCCAGACCTCGAGGTCCTTGTCGTCCTGGATGTTGTTCCAGTTGACGGGGCGGATGCGCATGGACTTCGGATCCACGCCCTTCGCGAAGGCCGTCGACCACTGCGGAGGTGTCAGCGAATCGGCCATCATCTTGTCGTCGGCGAGTTTGACCTCGTTTGTCATGGGTGTTCCTTCTTTTCGTGCCGGTCTGTTTTAAAGTTTTGCGGTACCCGCTTCGCGCTTTGGCCGGCTGCTCGTGAATGCGTTCGGAGGGTTCATTCTCCCGTATTCCGTTGACATAGAGCGCTGGTTTTCGACACCGGCAACACTACATCTAGTGGTTAGGCAACGCGATACCTCTACATATAGTAATCGGTCGGTCATGGCTCCGCTTGGCGGCACGCGGTATATTGCTGTGATGTATCTAACACAGGTGGCTTCTATGTTGCGCGGTTGACGTTTACGCCATAAATAAGCCGCTGACCCCATCTGAGAGGCCCAAATGTGTCGCGAATGATTTCTTTCCATATAAATAGGCCGCTGGGGCAAGCTAAGAGGCCCGAATATGTCGCGGATAATTTTTCCTGACAGATTCAGACCCCTTGGGTGAAGCCAGCGGCTTGTTTATGGCGTGAACTGGTTAATTTACTCCAGACCGATGCTCCTGATGTCATGCATGGTCAGGCGCGTGGGGGTCAGGGTGCCGGACTCGGCGGAAAGGCGGATGGCGCGCGGGCCGTCGGACGGGTAGCTGTAGGAGCTCAGGACGTGGCGGCCATCGTTGACGTAGACCTCGACCGAGCCGCGGTCGACGTAGACGCGCAATTTCAGCTCGTCGGCGTTGAGTTCCTCGTCGGTCAGTTTGGCGGCGCGGTAGCCCCGGTCGCCGCGGGCGGCCGCTTGGCGATCGACGACCACGGTGCCGGCCTGCGCGTCGAAAGCGACATAGGTATAGGAGCCGTCAGGAGTGGCGTGGACCTTCAGGCCGGCCCGCTCGGCGGTGGTGTGCTTCAGGTCGATGTCGAGCTCGACCTCCACGGCCTCCGCGTCCTCGTCCAGAAGGATCTCCTCGTTGGCCTCAAGCGGGCGCGCGGAATGCTCGAAGGTGTTGATACGCAGTTTGTCGATTTCCGGCACCGGCACGGTGTGCAGGTCTCCGTCCTCGCCCAGGTAGCATTCGCGCGGCAGCGTCATCTGCCCGCACCAGCCGTCGGATTGCATGGGCGCGTTCTCGCTGAAGGGGCTCATCCATCCGTACATGATGCGGCGGCCGTTGGTCTCAAAGGACTGGGGCGCATAGTAGTTGGCTCCGCAGTCGAGCAGGCGCAGCTCGGTCTCGGCCTTGAAGGGCTCGCCGGGTTTCCAGGTGCCGATCATGTAACCGGCGTTGTTCTCGTTGCGGTTCATGTAGCCTTGTGATTTCGAGCCCATCGCGGAGAAGACGAGTACCCACTTGGTGTTGCCGTCCTTGTCCTTCAAGGGGAAGAAATCGGGGCACTCGAGCATGAACACGTCGGAATCCGGGTCATCGAACAATACGTATTGGAAGTCCCAGTTGGTTATGTCCTTTGAGGTGTAAAGCCAGATCTGTCCGTGGCCGTCGATGGTCGAGACGCCGTGGATCATCGTCCACACGCCGTCCTGCTTCCAGACCTTCGGGTCGCGGAAATGGTCCTTGGCCTTATCGAGCGGACAATCGACCACCATGCCGAGTTTCTTGAGCTTGGTGGCGTCATCGTTCTCGGCCACGGCCTCCATCTGCACCTGCCACTGGCCGTCGGAACTGTCCTTGCCGTTCATCCAGCGATGGCCGGTGTAATAGAAACGCAGTTTGCCGGCGTCGTCGATGACCGCGCATCCGGAGAAGACACCGTCTTTTTCCTCTTCGAGGCTAGGGGCCATGGCGATCGGGTCGCGGCGCCAGGAGACCATGTCGGTGCTGGAGACATGGCCCCAGTGCATCGGGCCCCACTGGGTGCCGTAGGGGTGCAGCTGGTAATAGACGTGCCAGCGGCCTTTGTAATAGCACAGGCCGTTCGGGTCGTTGATCCATCCGGCGTTCGAGGCGATGTGGAACTTGGGGTACCAGCGGTCCTCGCGTTCCAGCTCAAGCCCGTCGACGCTGGCCTCGGCCTTGGCGAGTTCCTCGTCATGGTTGCGGATCTCATGGTAAACGGGATATGTGGTGGTCATCTTCGATGCCTTTCTTTTCCTTTATATTAAGCGGGAATCTGCGCTTGATCCTGGTTCTTGGCCGCTTCCATCTTCTTGCGGTCCTTGATACGGATGAACGGATCGCCGCCCACCTCCTGGTCGTCCTTCTTGATGATGAAGAAGCCATAGATCAACGCGAGGATGACGATGCCGGAGATGGTGAAGAAGGTCTTCTGCGGGCCGAGCGCGTCACGCAACGCACCCAACGGATGCGACATCAAAACCTGACCGACCTGCGAGGCGATCTGGAAACCGACCATATACAATGTCGCCGATAGCTTCGTGTCGTAATGCAATGTGAAGTAACGGAAGACCGGCAGCATGAAGAGCGGGGTCTCGATCGCGTGGAACATCTTGACGAAGGAGATCATCACCGGGTCGCGGAAGACGCCGCACAGGCCGATGCGCAGGAACATCACGCAGGTGCCGAGCAGCAGGGAGTTGCGTACGCCGATGTGGTCCATGATGATCGGGACGACGCCCATCATGATGGATTCGCAGAACACCTCGCAGGCGTTCAACACGGAGTACCATTGCGCGCCTTGGTTGGGATCGGCGAAGAGGCTCTTGTAATAGCTCGGGAACATCTGCTGGTCGAAGACGGTGTAGAAGGTGTTGGTGAAGATCACGAAGATGATCAGGAGCCACAGCGAGCCCATCGTGAGCACGGAGACCATTTCCTTGACGGTCGGGTTGGTGCGCGGCGCGTTCGGGTCGGCCTCTTTCTTGAGCTCTTCTTTTTGCTCCTCAGGACGCCAGAAGAGGTAGACGCACAGCATGCCGAGGCCGAAGACCGAACCGAGCCAGAAGTTGTACATCATGCTCTTGTTGAACAGGAAGCCGGCGACGAGGGCCACGATGGCGTAGCCGAAGGAGCCCCATGCGCGGGACTGGCCGTATTCGAAGCCGAACTTGCGGCTGTAGCGTTCGGTGAGCGCCTCGACCAGCGAGCAGCCGGCCATGAAGCCTGCGGAAAGCACGACGGAGCCGATCAGGACGCCGATGAACTTGGTGGTGCCGCCGGCCTTGAGCATAGGGGTGTAGATGAACTGCGCGAACGGGCCGACGAAGGCCGCGATGCAGGAGATCACGATAACCAAGCGGCGCTTGATGCCCAGGTTGTCCTGGATGACGCCGTAGACGAACATGATGATGAGGGTGACCAGCGAGTTGGCGGAGTAGATGTCGCCTTGCTGGGCCGCGGTCATTCCGAGGCCCTTCGGTTCCGGGCTTGTCAGCCAGATTGAGAAGAAGGACCACCAAATGCCCCACGAGCAGAAGAACATGAAAATACCCGCGGAACTCTCAAGATAGGAGGGGTTCCGATAGGTCCTGGCGCCATTGATTGCCATGATCGTCACCTTTCTTTCTGGTGCCGCTGCCGCGCGGCATCTTCTTTTTTACTGCTGCCCTTGCTGATTTCTGCGGCATTGCCCTGAGCAAGAAACTGCTAGCAATATAGAACGAGAAACGATTTACGTCAAATTGTAAATCGTTTCTCGCGTTTTCAGATAAATGAAGGTTATCGGTTTAAACTAAGTTAGCTAATTTGCTGTATTTATTATTGTGTGCGTATTTCAGGTGATGTGCCATCGCCAAGTTTGGCGCAAGTCAGGCCGTCATGGAGCCACGGCCGGCCACTGAACCGCGTTCGAGCAAGGTGCAACGGATATGCACCGGGCTGGGCGCGTCAAGAGCGGGGATTTCGGCGGCGGGTTTCTCGCTGTTGGCCGGAGCCAGGTCACGGTTCTCAATCATCGAGACCAGCTTGCGCGCGCCCCAATAGCCCATTTCGTAATGGGGCAGGGCGATGGTGGTCGGCTGTGGTTCGAAGGTCTCGGCGATGATGCGGTTGTTGTCGATGCCGACCACGGAGATGTCGCGGCCGATTTCCAGATCACGCTGCGCGGCGCATTGGTAGACGTACCAGGTGCGGGCGTCGTTGAAGCAGAAGAAGGCGTCGGGGTGTTTGCGCTCGAAAAGGTCGGAGACGGCCTGGAGCGCGCCGCCGTTTTTGCCCACGCCGACAACCAGGTCCGGATCAATGTGACGACCGGCATCTTTGAAGGCTTTTTGATAGCCTTTCAGACGCAAAGATTCCGCGAGCAGGCCTTCATTGCAGCCGATGTAGGCGATGCGTTTGGCTCCGGAATTGATGAGGTACGTGGTGGCGTCGTAGCCCGTGGCGACCTCGTCGGGGACGATGCATGGCACGCGCTTGTCGGATGAGGTGGCGTCGATGAGCACGGTGTGCTCGCGCGCCAATGACTGCGGAACACTTGAGATTCTGTCATACATTTTGGCGTAAAGATAGCCATCGACGCCGTATCGTTTGAGCGCCGCGATCTCGCTGGCTTCGTCGGCCTCGCCATCGGTGTTGACCAACAGCATCATGTAGCCCAGTTCGCTTGCGGCGTCCTGCGCGCCCAGGATCATCTCGCCGGCGTAAGGGGTGGTGGCGATTTCCTCGCTGATGAAGCCGATGGTGTGCGTGCGGCTGGTACGTAGCGAGCGCGCCAGCGGATTGGGTCGATAGCCCATTTCCCTTGCGGTTTCGCGGATGTGCTCGGCAAGCTCCTTCTTGACGTGCCCGTCCTCGCGGTGGTTCAGCGCCATGGAAACAGCGGTCACCGATGCCCCGGCCGCTTTGGCCACCTCTTTGATTGTCGTCATTCTTCACATGCTATCTCTCACCCGTGATTCGGCCATACCGCTACGCCGACAAAGAGCAATGTTGATAGTGCGGGCGGCGGATTATATATTGGATGTAGTTGGAGCTGTAATTAGCGTGATTGTGAGGAGCGGATATGGTCTGGCCTTGGATGCATTTGATTGTCGGAGTGGTGTTGATTATCGCGGTGGCCGCGGGGCTGCTGGGGCCGGAGAAAGGCACCAAGATCTGGGCGATGATTGCCCGCGTTTGCTATATCCTCATTATCCTGAGCGGTGTGCTGATGATCGTGCACGCCTGGCACCGCAATCCGGTGCTGCTTATCGTCAAGCTCGTTCTGGCGCTTGCGATGATCGCGTTCGCCGAAATCGGTTTCGCCAAGAAAAGCAAGGGCGCCGCAACGGCTGTGGCCATCTGGGTGCCGATTGCGCTCGCCGTTGTCGTCGCGGTGCTTGGTTTCGTGCTGACTGGTGGTTTCCCAATCATCATGAAGTAGTTGAGGCGGGTTGAAGCCGATTTGCGACACGCAAAACCCGATACACAAATCGAGAAGTGATTGTATAATGAAGATTTGTTGCCCCTCTGGCTCAATGGTTAGAGCAGCGTCCTTTTAAGTCGTGGGTTGTGGGTTCGAGTCCCACGGGGGGCACAAGTAAGGTACCGTCGTTTGGCGGTGCCTTTTCGTTTTTGGACCTCCGGCAATGTTTGAAATCCGTAGGGCCGGTACCCGATAAATCGGATACCGGCCCGCGGCTTAACAGAAAGGACTATGCAAAAGCCCTATCGGCTTGGCATCATCTGCTAAAGCTTTATTTGCCCGACTTTAATGTGCAGACGAATGGTGTGCCAATCGATAAATATATTATAGCGCATATTCTGGATTCGGCTCTTGATATGCTGGATTCATCGCCGAATCCCATATGGTGTGGGCCGAAGCGATCGTATGGGCTGCCCGGCTCATACGCCGTAGCCGCGTCCAACGTGGCGCGGCCTAACAGATAAGGCATTTATTATGCCGAATGCACCGAAAGGACCAAGTAAAAACAACTATTTGCGGGAGTTCATCGCGACGATTCTTGCCGTCTTTGTTGTAAAGGCGGACAACATCATCGTCGACATCGTATTGGTGGCCGTTACCGGCTATCTGGTGATGATGGATTTCCGCGATAGGCGCGATTTCTGATTGGTAAAAACCTGCCCGTGCAGTTCGGGCAGGGCCTTTCCTGTGTATGGCAAAAGTTTAGTTAAATCCGATGATGTTTTCAGCTACGTTGTAGCCCATGCGGATGATCCAGCGGCCTACCGAGCCTGGGAGGTTGATGGCGCGGGACGGCAGCTGGCGGCGCACGTCGCGCGCGATGCGTGGCGAGACGGCCCGCTGGTTCTCCCAGAGTTCGCGCTTGATCTGGTAGTTCGCAGGGTTGCGCGAGAGGATGAGGAAGACGCTGGCCACCACGGACTCGATGGAGAGGAAGTGGATCATATAGCGGTAGAGGCCGTCGGGAACGGTGCCGCGCTCGGGGGTGGCGGCGACCATCGCGCGGTTGACGCGCACGAGCTGGTCCACTCGCCGGATCATCACGTCGGTCTGCACGCTTTGCCCGTCGCGGCCAATGAAGTAGTGGTAGAGCGGCGTGCTCACGTACATCAGCGATTTGACCCAGGGGAACGGCTGGTAGGCGTAGATGAAATCGACGTAGAACGTGTGCTCGGGCAGCTGGGTCTGGGCCTGCCGCAGGACTTCGGTGCGGAAAATGAGCGCGTGCATGATCATGTATTGCGCGATGCCGAAATGCTTGAGATCGTCCCAATCCAGGCGCCTGTCCGCGTCCATCACGCTGTCGAATTTCACGACGTGCTTGCGTTTTTTGCCGACCTTGTCGTAGACATAATCGGTGACGAACATGTCGATGGGTTCGCTGGCCTCGCGCTGTTTACGCATTACATCCATGAGCTGTTCCAGCGATTGCGCGCCCACCCAATCGTCGGCGTCGACGACCTTCAGGTACATGCCTAAAGCGTTGGCGATGCCGGTGTTGACCGCGCCGCCGTGCCCTTTGTTGGTCTGGTGGATGACGCGGATGATGCCGGGCTTTGTCGCCGCGAGCCGGTCCGCGAGTTCTGGGGTGCCGTCGGATGAGCCGTCGTCGACGATCAGCACTTCGATGTCGTCGCTGTCGGGGTTGGCGGTCAGCGATGAGACGCAACGCTCGAGGTAGGTGTCCATATTGAACGCGGGTACCACGAAGGTGAGCGTTTTCGAGCTAGTGTGCGGCATAGTTCCTCGTTATTGGAATTCGCCGCGTTGGTGCGGTGAACAAGCCCAATTTACCATGTAATCTCGAGAATGGAGGGTGCGGGCGCATGAATTGCGCCACTTTTATCGTAAGTTGCGCAAAAGTATTATTAGATGAATTCTTTATCGGTGCTTGATTTATTTGCTGCCCACGGCTTCCAAGGTTTTCGGCTTTAGGGACGGTTAAATTTTGGCGTTCGCGCTTTACTTTTTTCAGCGGCGCATGTTATTCGTTCGTATTGGCGCCATCGATGTCGTTGTCGGCGTCATCGTTGCTGCCGGCGTCTTTGACGTCTTCGGCTTGATCGTTGTTGCCATCGGCTGAGGCGTTCAAATCGTTCTCGAACTGCAGTTTCGGCTTGGCTTCTAGGCGAGAAAGCCCATGCCAGGCGAGGTTGACGATATGCGCGGCAAGCTGTTCCTTGTCGATTTTCTTCTGGTTCGCGGCCCAATACTGGCCGGTGAAAACGGTCATGCCCACGAGCATCTGCGCGTAATACGGCACGCCTTTCGCGGGCAGCTTGTGCTGCTTGAACGCTTTGGTGAGGATCTCCTCGACGCGCAAACTCACGTCGCCCAGCAGCGAGCTGAACGAGCCGGCCGGGTCGGTGCTGGGGGAGTCGCGCACGAGCACGTTGAAGCCCTCTGAGTTCTCCTCTATATACGTCAGCAGTGCCAGCGCGGTGCGTTCCACGATTTGGCGCGGATGGGTGTCGCCTGCGGAAAGCGCGTCGATCAACGTGCTCGTCAGCTTCTGCATCTCACGGTCGACGATGACGGCGTACAACCCTTCCTTGCCTCCGAAATGCTCGTAAACGATCGGCTTCGAGACTTTCGCGGCGGCCGCGATCTCCTCCACGCTCACCGCTTCGTAGCCTTTGGCGGCGAAAAGCCCGCGGCCGACGGTGATGAGCTGTTCCCGGCGCTGGTACGAGGTCATTCTGGAAGCATTCGACATAGTTATATTGTATGTGACGCACACCCAAACGGCGGTATTTGAAATGGGGCCGGCCTGACTCCAAGGCTCTGATTTCAAATACCCCAGGTTGGGTGTGCGTTTGTGTCGGCTTCTCATCAAGCAGCGGTTAGTGAATCGACTTTGCAAAATGGCAAGCATTCTAAATTCAATGATGTAATACAAGTGTATTTCAGTGGATTTCGATGTAGGCTTGTTGCGTCGCGCCTCGCCAATAATCTTGAAGCATGACTCTTACTATGAATCCGATGCTTATTGTCGCGGCGCTGGTCGTTGTCGTCGTGCTTGTTGCCGCGATCGTGCTGGTGGTGCGCTCGCGTAAGAACGACGATACGGACACAGGGGATGCCGACGTTCCCGAGCGATCAGAGCGATCAGAGCAATCTGAGGAAAAGGACGATTCCGAACCCGCCACTTCGAGTGTCGCTGAAAAAGAGGAATCATCCAAGGTCTCAAAAAATGCTGAGATGGAGACTCCGGAAACCAAAGCCTCGCGTGCGGTGCGTCTCAAGGAGAAGCTCAGCAAGTCGTCAAATCCGTTTGGCAAGGCGCTTTTTAACATTCTCGCCAAAGACCAGCTTTCCGATTCGGATTGGGACGAGGTCGAGGACACGCTGCTGCTGGCCGATGTCGGCAGCGAGGCCAGTGAGAAGCTGGTGGGCGAGTTGCGCAACGACGCCCGCATCACCGGCACCTCCGATCCGAAGGTCGTGCGTGAGGCCTTGCGTTCCAAGCTCATCGACATGGTCAATTCCCAGCCCGACCGCGCGCTCAACGCGGACAAGCCCGACGCCAAGAAGCCGAGCGTCATCATCATGGTCGGCGTCAATGGCACCGGCAAGACCACGACCGCCGGCAAGCTCGCGCGCCTCTTCGTCTCCGAAGGCAAGAGCGTGATGCTCGCCGCCGCCGATACCTTCCGTGCCGCCGCGGCCGACCAGCTTGAGACCTGGGGGCAGAAGGTCGGCGTGCCTGTTGTGCGCAGCGAGAAGGAGGGCGGCGACCCCGCTTCCGTGGCGTTCGACGCTTCCAAGCAGGCTAAGGAGCAAGGGGTTGACGTATTAATCATCGACACTGCCGGCCGCCTGCAGAACAAGGCGAACCTCATGGATGAGCTCGGCAAAATTCGTCGCGTCACCGAGAAGAACCTGCCAGTCGACGAGGTGCTGCTCGTGCTCGACGCGGTCACCGGCCAGAACGGCATGGCGCAGGCCAAGGTCTTCGCGCAGGCCATCGGCATCACCGGCGTCGTGCTCTCGAAGCTCGACGGCTCGGCCAAGGGCGGCATCGTCATCTCCGTGCAGCAGGAGCTGGGTGTGCCGGTGAAGTTGGTCGGCCTCGGCGAAGGCCCCGACGACCTCGCCCCCTTCGATCCGGAAGGTTTCGTTGACGGCATCCTCGCCTGAGTTTTAATCAGCCATATTTTTTCAACCGCGCATCGTTCTTTAAGAATCGGTGCGCGGTTTGCTTTTCGGTAAGTAACCATCATGTTTCGATATCTCCATGAGTTTTACACCGCCGTAATCTCGCGTCAAACTTCTCCTTACGTTTCCCGTGTTTCATAGCCCCATACGGTTCAGGACGCGTCGGACCCCGTCGCGCAAAGGGCCGGAGGAGAGGAAACGCGAAATGAATACTGGAAATGCCGCATGGATGTTGGTCTGTGCGTCGCTCGTCTTTCTGATGACGCCCGCAGTGGCGTTCTTCTACGGGGGCATGGTGCGCCGCAAGGCCGTGCTGAACATGCTCATGCTTTCCGCGGGCGCGCTCGCGGTGAGCGCCATCATCTGGGCCCTGTGGGGCTGGTCGATTTCGTGGGGTGGCAAGGACATCGGCGGTATCTTCGGCGATCCCGTCTCCGGCTTCCTGCTTGGCGACACGATGAAAGCCGGCAAGGACGGCGTTTTCACCGCCACCGGCTTGACCCCCAACGGCAACAAATACCCGGTGAGCATTGACGTCGCCTTCCAGCTGGCCTTCGCCATGATCACCGTCGCCCTGATTTCCGGGGCGCTCGCGGAACGCATCAAATACAGCACGTGGATGATTTTCGTGGCCATCTGGATCACGCTCGATTACGCGCCCATGGCCCACATGGTCTGGAACGGTGGCATTCTTTCGCCTGATGGCCCGATTTCCAGGTTCATCGGCGCACCCGTCCACGATTTCGCCGGCGGCACTGTCGTCCATATCAACGCGGCCGTGGCGGCGCTGGTCATCGTCCTGTTGATCGGCAAGCGCAAGGACTTCGGCAAGGCGCCGATCCGTCCGCACAACGTCCCCTTCGTGATGCTCGGCGCGTTCCTGCTTTGGTTCGGCTGGTTCGGCTTCAACGCCGGTTCCGCCTTCTCGGCCAATGGCACCGCCGGTTACGCGTGGGTGAGCACTTCGCTTTCCGCCGCGGCGGCGATGCTGACATGGGGCTTCACCGAGAAGATTCGCACCGGACATTACACAGCGGTAGGCGCGGCCTCCGGCATGGTGGCCGGCCTGGTCGGCATCACCCCGGCTGCCGATGTGGTCTCCCCGCTCTGGGCCATCGTCATCGGTGCCATCGTCGGCGTGCTGACCTGCCTGGCGTGCGGCTTGAAGTTCCGCTTCGGCTACGACGATTCCCTCGACGTGGTCGGCGTCCACGGGGTCGGCGGTCTGACCGGCACCATCCTCATCGGCTTCTTCGGCGAGGGCACCGGTCTCTTCGCCGGTGGCAGCTGGCGGCAGCTGGCGGTGCAGGTGGTGGTGGCGCTCGCCGCGGTCATCTACTCCGCTGTGGTCACGTTGGTGATTGCTTTTGTATTGCAAAAGACCGTAGGCTGGAGGGTGAACGAGGATCAGGAACTCTCGGGCGTCGACCTTGCCGACCAAGGTGAGAGCGCGTACGATTTTGTTGGTAAGGCTACGGCTCTCCTGAAGGAGATGAAGTGATGAAACTGATAACAGCGATTATCCAGCCACAGAAGTTCGACGAGGTCAAGGAGGCCCTCGCGGCCGCCGGTGTCGAAGGCATGACGGTCAGTGAAGTCAACGGTTGCGGTGAGCAGCACGGCTACACCGAGGTCTACCGCGGCGCCAGCTACTCGGTCAACCTCATCCCCAAGATCCGTGTGGAGGTGGCGGTGCGCGACGCCGACGCCGCCCCGTTGGTCGACATCATCGTCAAAACCGCGCGCACCGGCAACATCGGCGACGGCAAAGTATGGGTTCTCCCACTCGATTCGGTCACCCGAGTCCGCACCGGAGAAACGGATGTCGACGCCATTTAGAATGCCATTTAGTTACAGAAGTCGGTCGGTTTGATGTTCAACACCAAGCCGACCGACTTTTTTAGTTGACCACCTTATAGCAGTTGGTCGTGGGTTCCGGTGCGTAGCAGGATGATAGTCACCGTTGACTTTCTTTTCTTATAAACCAGCAACCAGTCGGCTTCGATATGCAGCTCACGGCAACCGGACAAATCGCCGGTGAGTTTGTGGTCCCTGAAATGGCCCGAGAGTAGGTCGGTGTCGTTCATGGCCAGTGCGTCAATCGCCCTTTTCAGCTGCGTCATAGCCCTGTGACGTCGCTTCATCGCTTTCACGTCACGTTTGATATTGAGGGCTGACCTCGAAGTTATAAGGCATCGATCATATCCTTCACGTCCTGCGTGCTGCCCACATACTCTGCGGGTTCGGACTCTGCAGCCTTGACGGCCGCGGCAAGTGGGTCGGCGACGGGCCGGAACGGAAAGCCGCCTTCGTGCACGGCTTGTGCCACGAACATGCTCACCGCGCTTGACAGGTCTGTTCCCATTGAGCGAAACAGCCGTTCGCCCTCTTCCTTAAGTTTGGGGTCGATTCGAATCTGCATTCTCGTTTTCGTTGCTGCTACCAAATTAATCACCTCCTTAGGTACAAGAGTACCCGTTTTGACAATATTTTGCAATTATTTGGTTTTATGAACAGTGATTGTGTTTGGCCTGCTTCTTGGAATTTGAATATTGATATTTCTGAGAGATATAAAAACGTTTGCTGGTTTATGAGTAATATCACAATTAAGTATGGTGTGTCGCATTATATTTTCTCATCGTTGAGCGTTTTTATTCGTAATAATATTCAATGAGGAATAGCTTGTTTATGGCTCAATATCAATGATTTTGGTCAAATAAGAGTAATGCAATCTTGCGTCGGCAAACGAGACAAATCTCACAGCACTGTCTAGATTTGTCTAATTATCTTTGCGATTACTTGTCTTGTAGATACCGCACACTGGTTGTCCGTTGATTTTTCTCGCGCGTTTTAGGAGGGGAACGTGCGGATTGCCTGCAACGACAATGCGACGGATAACACTTGAAAAGCATGACATTTATGCGCATACGTGAATAAATATAAGAATTGCATTTCATTGCCATGCATGTTGAGGGGGTGATTGCTGTGAAGTCGAACGATTTCCGTAACGAACGTATATCTCAAAAGCCAGCAGCGATCCCGCACCGTGGCCATTTGCTCATGGCGGTGGCCATCGTGGTGTCCCTGCTGGTGGGAAGTCTCGGGCTGAGCCCGTATATCGCGTCGGCCGACCCGACGCAGCTCGGGACGTATGTCGCCCAGAACATCGCGGCGCAGGACGCCGCCAATGTCCAGAGCGGCGTTGCGAGCCTCGCGTCCGGCAACAACGTGGCTCCCGACGTCTCTGCGGAAGACGTGACCGTCGACGACTACCCGGCGCTGTGCACGCAAGACACCACCAGCACGGTCCCCGCGGACAAACGCGTCGACTGCAAGCCCGAGCTCTACAAGTTCCTCGCCAACAACAACAAGATGCAGGGCAACGATGTCGACGACGAGTTGCGCATGGATTTCGTGCTGCGCATGCCTCACGGCATGGTGAACCCCAACTGCACGACGGTCGGGGGACAGCCTTCCGATTTCGGTGGCAACGGCGACAACAAGGGAAAGTACGCCAACGGGGAGAACCCGAGAATCGACTGCGGCATGCAGATGCTGGTCTCGCTGTCCGGCGCGCCTGGCACCGATCCCAACACTAAGTTGGTGAGTTTCCCGTATCTCAACACCTACGGTGGCGACAGCGACCGTGCCGCGGACACGAACGCGCAGCAGGCCGCCCTCAAATGGGCGCAGAACGCGGACGAGCGCTACACCATCCACAACGTGCTGGTTTCCGGTGACTACGATTACCTCACCATCTCCATCGAAGGCAATATCTTCTACACCGGAAAGAACCTGGATTCGGGCAACGTCGGCGGCACCGAATACGACCAGTACATCTACGCCGTGGCGGCGCCGGGCAGACAAATGAACGGAAAGATACCGGCCAGCACATGGGACGGCAAGTATTCCTATTCGTCGCTCGATTCGCGCTATGTCACCAATATCAGCGAAGGCGTGCCCTCGTATATGTACGCCGGCAACTGCAATTGGGCGTCGGGCACGGCGGCGCAAAGGGTGCAGCAGTGCAATGGGCCGACCGCCCACGTCGGCTTCGACGCGCATCCCTACCTGTTCAGCGGCGGTCAGGCCAACTGGGGATTGGTGACCGATTACGGCTTCCCCAGCCAGAGAACCGGCGCGGGCGTCGCCCCGGCCAATTCGTTCTTCGTGTACTGGTACAACATCGGCTATAACTATTTTCCCTGCTCGCAGATCACCTCGTTCTACTACCAATGGCTCGCACTGAAAGGCGGCAAGGACTGGGTGCCGGTGCAGTCGCTGACGCCGAGCGCAGTGCGTGTCGACGGAGAGCCACCTTACTCCAATTACGGGGGTAACCAAAGTTATTCGGCATTCAACGCTCCCAATAACCCGGGAGGTACCCCGAACCGCTTGATGGTTCCCGGCGCCGGCACGGACCCGGACAAGCTGCAGGACGCCAAAGGCAACATCGATTTCGGCAAGATCAAGGAGAAAGAAAAGCTTGACGGCTATTTCAAGCTGGTGACCTGGCCGATCTCCACCAACCCCGGCGTCAGCAATCAGGACAGCGCCGCGGCCTACGAAGGCTGCACGGTGCAGAACACGCCGACCGGCGGGCAGACGAGAAGCGTCCATGACGCTTACAATCCGCTTTACAACAACGCCGATCCGGCCAAGCCGCTGAGCATCACCTCCACCTCGACGCAGGAAGAGATCGACAAGCTGGTCGACACCGGCTGGACCATCGACACCGCGTTCGCCAACTACAGCATCCCGCGCCCGAAGCCGCCGACGATCAATCCGTTCAATAACTATGTGCACACCGCTTCGCGTACCATCACCGGCACCGGCATTCCCGGCGACACGGTGACGCTTTTCGCCGAGGACCAGTCGCATATCATCAACCTGGCCAAACCGAACGACCCCGCGACGCGTGGCATCAGAATCGCGTCCGTCCCTGTGGACGATGACGGCAAGTGGTCCATTCCCGATAATCGCGCGATCGACACGAACCTGCAGCACTCCATCCGCTACCACGCCTGGCAAACCGACGGCAACGGTTTCAATATATCCTCGCTCTTCTCGAACGTCGTGCAGGGCAATTTCCAGCTCGAGCTGAACAAGAATCCTGAGATCAAGCAGCTCAAGGTGCCGCACACCGTGCGCAACGCGGCCGGCAAAAGCCAGATGCCGGCGGACGCGAAGGTGACCATCAAAGGTTCGGCGGAAACGGTGAACCCGAACGACAGCCTCAAGCTCTACGCGGTGGCGCAGTCCGCGCCGATTCATCACGATACGGTGACCGGCCAACCTTACGACGACCCGAACAACCCGCAACCGCCCGCGGACACGTACTTGCTGAAGGATTTCGGCCCGCTCAACGCCGCCGGCCAAAAGCAACGGCAGGAACAGGGCAGCGGGCATTGGCTCACCGATTGGGTTTGGCAGGGGCCGGTATCGACCTTCACCCAGGGCGACAACGCCGGGAAGATTCTTTTCACCATCATCGCGGTGCTCAACAACTCGGAGACGCACGTACTGACCTTCGGGCAGGTGCGCAACCAGCTGATCGACACCTACCCGACGGCGGTCCAGGTCACGTCCGTCAGCCGCAAGGACGGCATCGAGGGCACGGTGAGCGACACCGCCCACACGGGCCTCGACCCGTCGCCGGTCAGCAAGCTTACGGGCATGGAGGGCAACCACGTCACCGTTCGTTGGCCGGACGGCAACGAGACCAGCACCACCACCGACAAGGACGCGAAATGGCATATCGACATCCCGACGTTCATGCCGCCGGGTCGGCTCACCATCACGTCGATGGACCGGGCCGGAACGCTGGACTTCGTCTACAACATCAACACGCTTGCCGAGATCTCGGGCAGCGAGCCGGGCAATCAGTCGGACGCCGTCACTGCGGATCTGACCACGTCCGCGCCGGTTTCGTTGCTCCCGTTCACCGGTTGGAGGCGTTGGTGGTTGCTGGTGGTCGCGGCCGTGGTCGCGCTCTCCAGCGCGGCGGGATACGTCTATCTCACCCGATTCAAGAAAAAGGTCGGGGCGCATGCCAAGCGGTGAGTCCGTTGCGTGCGGCGTGGTCTCGTGACGGGCCGGTGTGCCGTTGGGCTGCCGGTTGCCGTGACGCGCGATAAACGTAATACAAAATTTAAAGATTTGGCCTGATGAAACCGTTGGGAACAAAGGTGCAAGGCCGATAACCAATATCCGTATCAATTGAGGAAAGAAAGACAAGGTCAGGGTATATGAGTTTCAAAACCACCATACACAAGCTTGCCGGGGCCGCGCTCGCCGCAGCCACGTTGCTGGCAGTGGCCCCGCTGGGCGCCGCGAACGCCGCGGGGGATGGAAACATCTCCGTGCCGAGTGCCGTCGCCGCGCCATACGCGGGCGAGACCATCACCATCCAGGGTGACAAGAAGATGATCGAGAACCACAAGTTCAAGGCGGTGCGCATCGGCACCTACGTGAACGCCAAAGGCACCGCGAATGTGGACGGCAAGACGGGCGTGCTGAACGCCGTGTCCGTCGGCACCGACCCCCAGCTTCGCGACGAAGCCACGGCTGCGCTGAGGGCGGTCAAGGGCGGCGACGCGGATGTGCACTATCAGGGCAACCCCGTCGGCGAGGTGGCGGCCAAGTGGCTCGGCTATCCAAGCCAGGTGAATGGCGGCAACGCCAACGAGGACACCACTTCCAACTATGGCACCGCCGCGGACGCTTGGAACGGCAAGCTGCGCCAGTTCGTCAGCAACGTCTTCTACAGCGCCAAGTTCACGAGCCTGGTGAGCGCGGCCACGGCGCAGTCCACGGTCGCCTCCGACACCGGCGACAAGATGGCCGTGAGCATTTCCGGCCTGTTGCCGGGCATCTACATGGTCGATGACGTCACCGGCGAGGCCGGCGTGAGCGGCCAGTCCGGCGCGGCCGATCCGAAGACCGCCGGCAACTCCATCCCGATGCTGGTGAGCACCGCCATCACCGACGGCGGCGTGACCTACAACGAGATGGCCGGTGACAGGACCCTCGGACTGGTCGATATGAAGAACGACGCCCCGACGGTCAGCAAGGAACTGGATTCGGACAAGACCAACGATGCCTCCATCGGCGGCGAATTGCATTACAAACTTACCGGCAGCGTCCCGCTGACCACCGGTTTCCGCCGCTACATCTACACCATGGTCGATCGCCCCGCACAGCTTGGCCTCCATTATGTCGACAATTCCGAAACGGTGATGGTCGGCACCACCAAGCTCAATGCCGCCAACGGCGATTACAAGGTGACCGCCCACAAGGCCGCGGCCGGCCGGTTCCAGAGCATCGCCGGAGACGATTCCACCGATTACGTGGTCTTCGACCTTTCGCCGAGCATCTTGAGGTTCCATTACCAGGACGCGATCACCATCACCTACACGATGTCGATCACGGATGACGCCACCGGCGGCCAGCTTCAGAACGGCGTGACGCTCAGCTATTCGAGCGATGCCAACAACCAGCCCACGGCCACGAACGCGAGCGACCCCACCGAGGCCACCATCGACCCGAACACCGGCAACGTGAGCGGCTCGGACACCGGTTCCATCGCCTCCAACTCCACCAGCCCGCAGAATCCCGCTTCCGTGGCGAGCTTCCGCAAGTTCTCGGTGATCACCAAGCCCAAGGTGGCGTGGGACGACGCCAAGGACGAAAAGGAACAGGACGCGATTGCGGGACTTGCAGGCGCGAAGTACCGCCTGTCCGCCGCCGCGGCATCCGCCCAGTCCCGGTCCGGCGAGGCTGCTGCGGCCGATGCCGCGCTCAAGTTCATCAAGCTGGGTGACGGCCATTACAAGCTGGTCGCCGCGCAGAGCGCCACCAACGATGACTTCGTCGAGGACCTTGAGGTCGGCTCCGATGGCGTCCTCACTTTCGACGGCCTGGGCAAGGGCTACTACACCGTCAAGGAAGTCGCCGCTCCGGCCGGTTTCTCGGATACCTTCATGCCCAGCTTCAAGGTGCACGTGCAAGCGGATGCGACCAATGCCTCAAAGTCCACCTACACCAACGAAAGCGACACCTGGCGCCTGGTCGTGGCGCACAGCCAGTCGGTCTCGAGCGAGACGCCGATCGTGGTGCTCGCCATCACCTCCATCTCGCAGCTGCCGCTGACCGGTGGCGCGGGCATGGTCCTCGCGCTGCTCCTCATCGTGGTGCTTCTGGTGGTCACCGGCCTGCTGATCATGGCCCGTCGCCGCCTGCGCAAGGAGTAACGCGAACGCTAGGTAGATAAACGGCTATGGCGGCTGTCTGGATTGCGCTGATGGCCGGCTGATAGCTGGTTGACTGCCATATAGCGTCGATAATCGGCTGATTGCCGATACCGATTGCCGGTACTGACTGCCAACAGCGCAATGATGAGGGATGATTCCGCAACAGGTCTCATCCCTCGTCCTTTTCCATCGTTTGTTTCACGTAATAAGCGTAAAAGCTACAGATAAACAGGTAATAAGGTATGGGGGCGCCGTGGATTTCGAGACGATTTTGCGCGACAGAAGTAGCGGAATAAGCGGTTCCCGCAGGACGGTCATTCTCATCGTCGACGTGTTGCTGGTCTGCTGCGCCACGGCGCTTATCGTGGCCATCGCGTGGTTCCCGACGGCCTGGGCGATCCAGTCGTATCGGCAGGGCCGGCTCGTCGACGATTCGGTGAGCCGCGTCGATCGCTGGCCTCAGGGCAAGGTCGTCGACGAATACCGCCAGGCGCAGGCCTATAACCGACGTATAGCGGATTCCGGCCAGAAGTCATTGGGGGAGTTCGTCGATCCGTTCGCGGCCTCCGACAAATCACCAAAGACGAAAACCCGCAGCGAGAACGACCAGGAGTATCAAAGTCTTTTGAACGTCGGAGACGAGGTGATGGGCAATGTCCGTATCCCCAAGATCTCGGTGAACATGCCGATCTACCACGGCACTTCCGACGACGCATTGCTCCACGGCGCCGGCCATCTTTACGGCACGAGCCTGCCGGTCGGCGGCCCGTCCACGAACGCCGTCCTGAGCGGCCACCGCGGCCTGAGCAGCGCCCTGTTGTTCACGCGCCTCAACGAACTCAAGCGCGGCGACATCTTCTACGTCCAGACGCTCGGCCGTACGATGGGCTACCGCGTCACCGGCATCCACGTCATCGACCCGCAGGACACCCACCTCTACCGCGTCGTGCCGGGCCGCGACCTGGTGACGCTGATGACCTGCACCCCCTACGCCATCAACACCCAGCGCCTCATCGTCACCGGCACCCGCCAGCCCATTCCCGACCCGATTCCCGAGCCGAGCCACGCCAAAGGCGATCCCATGCTGATCGCCGTAATCGTTGCCTTAACGGTTCTATTTGCAAACGTGATTGCCGTTATTGTCCTGCGTCGGCATCCGATTCCGGCACGTCACAGTTTCATTGGTCCTGCGGTGCGTCGGTCAAGACAACCCTCGCGCCCCATTAGCCCGGAAGATATCCTCTATTAGCTCTTGAGGGCATGGCTAAAAACCACACCCTTTCTCCACCGTTTTCCCCACTGTTTTTAAGGCACAAAAATTCCCGGAAACCTTGGTATTTCGCGGTTTCCGGGACACTCGCGGAGAATACGAGATTCGAACTCGTGAGGCTGTTACACCAACACGCTTTCCAAGCGTGCGCCATAGACCACTAGGCGAATTCTCCAGCATGTACGTCAATAAGCCTAACAAGCAGACAAATCAACACACAACTTATATAAGATACCATGAGCCCCCGAGCTTCGCAAGCAATTTCGCGTCGGCGTGGCGGTTCGCTGATATTGCGGGCTAGCGTTAAAAAAGTGCGCTTTATGAAACACAGCATGCACTTTTCTGACGTAAACGTACGAAAAGCGCATCGTGACTGGTGTTAACCGCACTTTTTAACGCTGGCGCTGCAAATCGGGCAAGTACGGGGGGGGCTGTAGCCACTCATTCCTCGGTTTTCGATTGGTTGAGAAACACGACAACGCCATGCCCGCTGAAACCCTCCAAAGGAAGGTATGCCAGCAAACATGGCGTCGTCGCGTTCGTAAGGATTAGTTACTCTCAGTCTTCCTTGAACTTGATGTCGAAGTTGCGCTCATAGTGCAGGAACATCGTGGCGCCGTAGCGGTCGACGTCGCGGTGGGTGAAGAGCATGCGGATCGCAAACGCGGTCTGCGCGTCGTAGGGCAGCGCCTTGAACGCCGCGTGCGCATCCCAGTTTGGCGGTGCTATGGCCCTGTCGGGCACGTAGGCGTAACCATAACCGTCCTCGTCAACGTAACCCATGAACGGCAGATCCCACGCGTTGTGGCTGGTGAGTTCCTTCTTGAAATCCTCGACCTTGGCGAGGGCGTCGTCTCCGATGCCGAATTTTCTGGCGACCTTGTTAGCGGCCGCGGTTTTCTCGGCTGCGGTTTCCCCGTAAAGCGCCGGATCGACGACGATGGTCTTGTCATCTGCCATGATGCATTCCTCCTTATCGGCTTTTTGCCGATGGATGACGTGCCGTTTTGTTCGTTGGATGTTATATCGAACATCCTTTTCGCAAGAACAACTCGTTCGGATATTTCCGACACTTTGCTGTGCCGACCCACTTAGTTTAGCACACGAACGAAGTAAAGAGCGCTACATTTCTGTAGAATTCACCACTATCGCGAATATTCGTTTTTATTCCGACAAAATCAATTTCGTTACTGAGTTTTAATAGTGAGATGATGATAAATAGAACATAAAAAATGTTCGTTTTTGTCATGGTGGTATCGGAATTTCATGTCATGAAAATCAACGAAAGCCAAGAACGGGAAAGTGTTCGCGACTCGTATCAGAAACACACCATGGAACCAAGCCCGATATTCAACCCTGGCAGCCCGGCGTAATGCGAATGTGCTGATTTCCGGCGGTTTGTAATAAAGTGTCATGATTTCGCCAATGTTTTGAAGTAAAAGCAGGCATTTTGTGCGTATGCCATTATCATGACAATAGATTGGATGAGAAAGCGTTCCAATAAAAGGATGCTGGCTGGTTCATTGAACGGAAGAGTATGTACTGAGAATACGGCAAATATGGATGACTATTTAGAACAGATTCCGTCAAAAATCTTAAGAAACCTTACGGGTCAACATAGTGTTGATAGCAAGCGGTGCAAAGGAAATGAAGATGAAGCACAAGTTGTGGAATAAAGTAGTCGGAATTACCACAAAAGTTGGGACGGTGTTGGTCGCTTCGGCGTTGGGTGTGACGTTCAGCGCCGTACCTGCAACTGCGGCGACGGATACGAATCTGAGTGATTTCAATAACTCTGTTGAAGATTCCGCAGCTTCACAAGTAAGGGGTGGAGCCGTCAAGACCATTGGCAATCAGGCAGTGGCATCGGCATCGGACGCTTCCGAGGACGCCATGCCGGACAATTCAAGTCAGAAATTGCCGGATAAGGTGAGCTCGGCCATTCCTGATAATGCGATGGTGGTTTCAAAGGATCTTGCCACTACTGCAGATGGCCAAATCAAGAACATCGAAACAGGAGCGCCTGTTACTGATCCAAAACTTGTGGGTACTGCGGACCAGCAGCCCGACCCCTTGACAAAAACGAATGGCATGCGTTTTATCCCAGTCGAGGCTGGCAAAGTCAAGGAAGCCGTCGCTGCAAATGGTGGTGACGTGCAAGCGAGCACAGCTTCGTCGAACGCTTCCGCTTCCAAAGCGACCACGACTGGCACTGTGCGCAATGCTGCGTTGCAAAACAATCAATATGGTGCTTATTGGGGCAGCTACAATGGCACCCAGGCGTTCTTTGAACGCGGCGGTAACCTCTTTGCGCAGCAGGCCAAAGGCGTGGTCGATGTCTCCGAGCATCAAGGCTATATCAATTGGGACGCAGCAAAGAATTCCGGGGTCGAAGGCGCCATCATACGTGTTGCGTTTGGTTGGGGAAATCGTTTAGATTATCAAGCGGCGCGTAATGTCAATGAATGCAAGCGATTGGGCATTCCATTCGGGGTTTATTTTTATTCATATGCGTATGATTATGACACCGCAACCCAGGAAGGCTTTGACGCGGTCAACAAACTGCGGCAACTTGGCATCAACCCTGGTGATTTGAGCTATCCGGTTTACTATGATCTTGAGAATTGGAGTTGGACTGGCCATACGCCGCCCACAAATCCATGGGTTTATGACAGCATGGTCAGCACTTGGTATTGGTGCCTGCAGCATTTTGGCTATAACAACCTTTCGGTGTACTCCTATACCTATTATCTGAATACGGCGTTGAACACGGGAAATATTCGTTCCAAGACCCGGTGGGTGGCGAGTTATGGCGCACGTACTAATTTCGGTTATTCCACCAATGACCGTGGTTGGCAGTACGCCGACAACGGCTGGGTCAATGGCATCGGCAACGTCGATCTCAATGCTTTCGGGAATAGAACCTATCAGAGTTCTGTGGGTATCGTTACTTTCCCGAATCAGGAGATGGTCGGCGTTTGTGGAGTGGTAGCCGGTCCCCATCGAAATGTGGAGTATCAGTGGATGGCCTACAATCTTTCTACGAACACGTGGAAAGCCATAGCGTGGTGGCAGGATTCCAATTGCGCGGAATGGCGAGACAATGCAGGAGATTATTGGTTGCATTTGGATGTGCGTGACAAGCAGACGCACAATTCCATCGGCAACCAGACGCTTCCCACCCATTACAAGCTCAATGCGTCCATTAACGGGATATATCTCGGTTGGCAGGGTGACCAGATGTTGCTCGGCGCGGCTTCCAACGATTCGCAAGGCAAATACGTCATTAAGTTATATGATGAAAATGCTCAGAGATGGTTTACGGCCTTCTATAGCCAATGGGCCTTGTGGCGGCCATATCATGGCAGGTTCTGGGCTCGCTATGAGCTTTACACTTCTGACGGAAGATTCGTGGATACCAGGACATACAATTTTAGCGTGTGAGCAAGGAGCTTTCATCTCGTTTTTTTCGAGGGCCGTACGCCAAGTACTCGGCTCAAAATATGATGGGAGGATCTTGATGAAGGTCTGTCTCTATCCTGCATATTGCTTGCCATGGTGAATATGCTCATCAGAATGAGCCTGCATTAGACAATGTTTATTCATTCTAGGAATTTCAAATGGGGATGCATTATCGGAAAGAATTTGTATCCCCAAAGTTTTGTTCGGGTGGAAGAGTTTTTTAAGCTTTGCCCAGAACGCGCTTTTGATGTATTGCGTTCTTCTGACATGGATTGATGTTTGCCTGCCCAAGAACGCATAATTACTGACCCTTGTTTATTGCAATGTCGCGTTTTGCCCGATTGGAGGTGTCCGTTTCAAAGTGGATTCGGCATCATAGTGGTGCCATCTGTTGATGAATTAAACATCAGAAACTTCGTTGAAAAGCAGGTGAGACGGTGGCATTGTACATGTCCTTGCTTGAAACCAAACTAAAAATGATGGTTTAGGCGCGGGTGTGCTTGGTAATCAAGAAAGTGCATAGTCCATCGGGCTTTATTGATTTGGCCAGCAGGTGGATAGATTTCAAGAGCTGGACGATTTGAAAGAGGAATCGGTAGGATGAGGATGAACGTTGGGAGAGGTTTGTCTCGAATATCTCTTGCGTGCAAGAACTTTTGGAATTTTCTGCGGGAAAAAATAGGTGATGTCGCACTTTTCTATTTGGGTTTCACTATTCTTTTCGGTACGATTCTTATCCTTTTCGATAAGAGACGTTCTTGGCCTGACCAGATACCTCATTGGCAAAGGCTCTATCAGATTGCCCATGGGCACATGCTCGCTCAGCCAAGCCCCAACGGCGATGGAACATTTGGCGGGTATATGGGGAATGGGCATTATGTTCCCTTCAGCAACACCGCGGTCAATACCCCATTCGCTTATTTCCCTGGTTTGCTGGGCTTCGGACACGTGCGTCTGGCGGCGTTCTCGACTTTGGTTATTTGTGCCTGCCTCATCGCTGTCGCGATTCGTATGTCAGGGATTTACGAACTGGTCTTTTGCGGTGTCTCGATGCTGCCGATTGTGTTCCTTTCGATATGCTGGCCTGGCGCAGATGCGGTAACCAGCGCTTTTTCCTTGCTTTTTGTTAGTTGTGTTTTGAGGATGCTGCAGGAAAAGGACGCTCCGTTCAAATTCGTGCCTTTGCTGCTGCTCCTGTCGTTGACCCTCGGCTTGATAAAAGTGACTTGCGTCGTCCTCGTGCTGCTGGCTTGGTTGTTACCCCTATATTCGCGGCATAAGGACAAGAAAAAGATGGTTGTGGTCGCGCTGGTGGCGACGTTATGCACGGCCATTGTGGCTTTGATTTGGGTCGTCCTGACATCCGGGATTTCTCCAAGCACCAATTCGGCGATTGATTTAGCACGATATACGCAAGTGAAGAAGGATATTATACGGCATCCCTTGTTGATGATACGTAGTTTCCTGCTGTCCTTTGTCCAGCCAATTAATTTGACCGGGGATCAATATGATATTGAGCGCAATATGCAGTTGTTTGCTGGCACCGGACCGCAGACCATGCTTCCGGCAAGCATCATGCTTCCGAGTTTGGTGGCTTGTGCAATTCTTATACTTTTAGGTATCCGAAAACAAGTGATGACAGCCAAGGGAAGACTGTTGGTCTTGGTGGTCACGGTGATTTTCTTCGCGCTGACAGCCGCTGGTGTATTGGCAAACCAAGGTTTCGCCTCGCCTTTGGGCAAGGGCATCTCTGGCTTGCAAAGTAGATATTACATCCCTATCTATGTGCCCCTGATTCTTTTGGCGCCAAGTCTTGGAATAGCCTTTGACTCGAAGAAAGCCCTCAGAGTTACAAAGCTATTTGTGGTGGGGTTGCTTGTGGCGGGCTACTCGCTGCTGCTCCTAGGCCATTGTCTCTCCTTTTCCTAAATGATGATTTTTGTGGTGAGTAATTGCCCTTAACAACGCAGTGGGCGGACCGGTTGTGTTCGGTCCGCCCACTAGATTCGTTTCAGACTACAGGTTTGACATGATGATTTTGTTTTCGGCAACTTGCAGCAGATGCTGGCCGTAAGGGCTCTTGCCGTACTTGTGCGCGGCTTCGAGCAGTTGGTCACGGCTGATCCAGTTGTTCTCGTAAGCGATTTCCTCGAGCACCGCGATCGGCAGACCTTGCGCGCGCTCGACAGTGCGCACGAATTCCCCAGCCTCGTAAAGCGAGTCCATGGTGCCGGTGTCGAGCCAGGCGTAGCCGCGGCTCAGCGTCAGCACGTTCAGGGAGCCGTCTTCCAGATACAGCTTATTGAGGTCGGTGATTTCCAGCTCACCTCGTGCGGAAGGCCGCACTTGCTTGGCGAAATCGACCACGCGGTCATCGTAGAAATACAGGCCGGTAACAGCGTAATTCGAGGCCGGGTGCTCCGGCTTCTCGACGATACTCACCGCCTTGTGGTCCTTGTTGAACTCCACCACGCCGTAGCGCTCCGGATCGTCGACGTAGTAGCCGAACACGGAAGCGCCATGCTTGACGCTTACGGCGCGCTTGAGCACCTGGCTCAGGCCGTTGCCGTAGAAGATGTTGTCGCCGAGCACCAACGCGCAGGAATCTCCGTCGATGAAGTCCTCGCCGATGATGAACGCCTGGGCGAGCCCATCGGGGCTTGGTTGCACCTTATAGGAAAGATTCAGCCCGAACTGGCTGCCATCGCCGAGCAAGCGCTCGAAATTAGGCAGGTCCTTTGGCGTGGAAATCACCAGGATGTCCCGAATCCCGGCGAGCATGAGTACGCTCATCGGGTAGTAAATCATCGGCTTGTTATAGACCGGCAGCAGCTGTTTCGAGGTCACTGTGGTCAACGGATAAAGACGTGTGCCCGAACCTCCGGCGAGAATAATACCCTTCATAACGTCCCCTTAGTCCTGATTACGTTTGTGGTCGGAAAGATAGCTCTCCAGGAGCTGTTCCCAATCCGCAGGCTCGAAACCGGTCGCGCGAATCTTGGAAAGGTCCAGTGCGCAGTGATGTGGGCGCTTGGAACCGCCGGTTTGGGCTGCGTAGGTGTCCACGGAATTCGCATCGATGTATTTGGTGTCCACGCCTTCCAGTTCAAAGATTTTCGCGGCGATATCGTACCAGGAGGCCACGCGGCCGGAACCGGTGAGATTGTAGGTGCCATAATCGCAGCTGGAATCGAGCAGGTGGAAGATGCCTTCGACCAAGTCGCCCACGAAGGTCAGACGGCCGCTTTGGTCGTTGGGAGCCTGTGCGGTCTGCCTTTGCGTTTCGGCGGCCTGCTCGGCGAGGCCGAGCATACGGGTCACGAAGTTCTTGCCGTCGCCGACGATCCAACTGGAGCGGACGATGTAATGGCGGGGAACTGTCGAGACGATGGCATCCGCCGCGGCTTTGGTTTCACCATAGACGCCCAAGGGCGCGAAGCCTTCGGTTTCGGTGTGCTGTTCGGCGGTTCCATCGAACACATAATCGCTGGAGATGTGGACCAGGGTGATGCCATGTTCCGTGGACACCTTGGCGAGGTTGGCCACGCCGTTGACGTTTGTGTTCCAGGCGGCCTTGCGACCGGCTGGGCTTTCGGCCTTGTCGACGGCGGTGAAGGCCGCGGTGTTGATGATGGTGCCGTAGAGGTCCCAGTCGTAGTTCTCATACGCGGCCGAATCGGTGATGTCAAAGGTGTCGGAATCGACGAATTCGAAGCTGTCGAGATGATGCGCCTCGACGTAGTTGCGGATGGCGTGGCCGACTTGGCCGTTGCATCCGGTGACCAGCGTGCGCTTGGGGGCCATGGGCTTGGCGTCCTTGAGCATGGGGTGGCGCAGATCCGCCTCGCTGCGCTCGCTCTGATCCAGCGGAATCGGCCAGTCAATATGCAGGTCCGGGTCGGCGAGGTTGACGAACGTGTAGGTCTTCTTCTGCTCGAGCGACCAGTGCGCGTTTACCAGGTATGTGTAGACCGTGCCGTCCTGCAAGGCCTGGAAGCTGTTGCCCACGCCACGGGGAACGTAGATCGCGCGCGAGGGGTCAAGACGGGTCGTATAGACCTGCCCGAAGCTTTCGCCCGGACGCAGGTCGACCCATGCGCCAAAGATCTCGCCGGCGGCGATGGAGATGTACTTGTCCCAAGGCTCGGCGTGGATGCCGCGGGTGACGCCCTTCTTGTCGTTGTAGCTGATGTTATTCTGCACCGGCCCGAAGTCCGGCAGGCCGAGCGCGGTCATCTTGGCGCGCTGCCAGTTCTCCTTGAACCAGCCGCGGTTGTCGCCGTGCACCGGCAGGTCGAACACCAAAAGCCCCGGGATGTTCGTCTTGGTGACCTTGAGGTCCTTCTCGAATTCAAATGCCATTTCTAGCCTCGTTTGCGTTTACGTGATTGCCGTGTTATTCAAGACAAAGCGCGCCACACTTTGCGGGCGGCGCGCACAGGATCACTGGCCTTGCTTCTTGTACTTGGCCTCGGTGGCCGCCTTGGCGGGCCTCCACCAGTCCTCGTTGTCCGTGTACCACTGGATGGTCTGCTTCAAACCGGATTCGAAATCGGTGTGCTTCGGCTTCCACCCCAGCTCGGTCATGAGCTTGGTCGGGTCGATCGCGTAGCGGCGATCATGGCCGGGGCGGTCGCGCACCCAGTCGAACGCGTCCTCGGGCTGACCCATCACGCGCAGGATGTCGTGCAAGACGTCGAGGTTGTTGCGTTCGCCATTGGCGCCGATCAGGTAGGTCTCGCCGATTCTGCCCTTGGTCAGGATCGCCCAGACCGCACTGGAATGGTCTTCGGTATGGATCCAGTCGCGCACGTTGAGGCCGTTGCCGTAAAGCTTCGGGCGCACGCCGTCAAGGATGTTGGTGACCTGGCGGGGAATGAACTTCTCCACATGCTGGTATGGGCCGTAGTTATTGGAACAGTTCGAGATTGTCGTGCGCAGGCCGTAGGTGCGGTGCCAGGCGCGCACGAGCATGTCGGCGCTGGCCTTGCTGGATGAATACGGCGAGGACGGGCGGTACGGGGACTCCGGCGTGAAACGATGTGGGTCGTCGAGCGCGAGGTCGCCATAGACCTCGTCGGTGCTGATCTGGTGGTAGCGCACATCGTACTTGCGCGCCGCCTCCAACAGGCGATAGGTGCCCACGATGTTGGACTGGATGAACGGCTCCGGGTCGGCGATCGAGTTGTCGTTGTGCGACTCAGCCGCATAATGCACGATGGCGTCGTGGCCGGGCACGATCTTGTCGAGCAGGTCGGCGTCGCAGATGTTGCCGTGCACGAACTCGACCTGATTCTCAGGCAATCCGGCGATGTTCTCGATGTTGCCGGCGTAGGTCAGCGCGTCGAGCACGGTGACATGCGTCTCAGGATGGTTCTTCGCCACCCAGCGCACGAAGTTCGACCCGATGAACCCGCATCCGCCGGTCACGATGATGTTCTTAGGCATAAATTCTTCAGTCATGGTCACCATTCTACTTTGTTATGTGAACTGTGAGTGTGTCTGATGAATAATTACAAGGTTCAGACACAATATCACCGTCGAGAAGTTTTCTCTATCGAGATGTGTTCGTTGGTTTGATGTCACTGATTTGGGTTGATTGATTCTTTCTATTTAAAAATTTGGTTGCGTGGTCCCAAATCAAGTCGAACCATTGACCCTTGTTCCTATCCACTGTGAATTTGAATATGACTGATTTAACTACGTCCAACAGAACACAAACTATGCAAAGGAATAGAACCACTCCGATTGGATAAAAAATGGACATAACTCTGCTGTGGTAATAGGGCTCGTAATTAAATACCGTTCCCCATATCCAATCTCGGATTGGTACGAATTCAGTGATGAGATAGATGGCGAAGACGTGTGAGGCGATCCAGTTGATGATTTTGCTGTGGAAATGGAGATGTGAGAAGAGAATAAACCATCCGAACGCCTGCACAAGAATACCGAGGTTCAGCATTTTAGGAAATATGAAGGCCGAAGCTGTCTGGGGGAAGACCGTGGTTGCTGTGGCTTCTTGGACACCGATAATGGCATAACCGAAAATCAGACAAGCCAAACCAATCCAGTTCGAAGGCAGCTGCTCGTGATACCAACGTATGTAGCACAAGAGCACCAGTAAACACAGCATCTGAAACAGGTCGTCGTTGATCATGAAATTATTCAGGCCGGGAATGTCGCCCATGATTGGACCGATAAAGAGGATTAGGCAGGTTAATGCGAAATGTTGGCGTTGGGTGAGGGCTTCAAGCCCCCTGACCAACATTGGCAGCAGCAGGAGGATAAGGACATATATTGTCGCGTACCACCAGTGATAGCTCAACAGCGGCAGGAATATTTCCAAGACAAGAGCCAGGCTCAGTGGTGTGAGTTTGAACATTAGGCATGCGATGCCGAGGACGATGGACCAGAAAAACAGCGTACGTTCCAGAATCCATGAACGTTTTGCCGTGCTCCGGAACGAGATTTGACGGTGTGGCTTGCACAAGAACCAAATTGAGATGGCGAAGAACAGGTCAACGCCAACTCGTCCCTCTGTAGCTAAGAAGGTCTGGATAAGAACTCTTTTCCGGCCTATAGGTTGTTGGGGAAGAGGAAATTTATTAAAGAAAAAGAAATGATGCATGATGATCATCACCATGGCCACAATGCGGAGCAATTCCAAGTTGGATTGTCGCGATCCTTGTTTGTGCGTTGCAGTTCCTGTCTCTTCCCTCACCTCGTGCCTCCCTTAGCCGGCTTGTCGGTTCGATAGATATTATATGGGAATCGTCTCTATTTAGCCGAGATTTTGCTTTCGCGACTGAGCTGTGTTGGACGTTTCAGAAGCTTTATATATTTTTGTCCAAAGCAATTCAAACCAGTGACCTTTGCGATGATCGATGGTTAGTTTGAAAATAGCTGATTTCATGATATCAAGCAAAATACAGATAATACTGATGAATAGCGTCACTGTTATCGGGTAGATCATGGACATCAAGCCGTGATAATAGGGGCCATAGTCGAATATGGTACCCCACAACCAGTTTCGAATGGGAATGAATTCGGTGATGAGGTAAATGGCGAACACGTGTGAGGCGATCCAGTTGATGAACCGGCTGGAAAAATGTAAATGTGAAGCCAAAGTGAACCAGCCAAAGGTTTCCACCAAGATGCCCAAGTCCATCATCTCGTAGATTTGGAACCCGGCATGTGCTTCCAAACCTACAATTGCATAGCCAACTACAAGGCAGGCCAAACCAGTGAGGATGTTGGGGAATTGTTCGTGATACCACCGAAGATAGGTGACGAATACCATGAGGCAAAGAAACGCGAGAGGGCCGCTTTCCACCATCTGATGATAGAAACCGGGTATCACTCCCAGAATCGGGCCAAAGAAAAGAAGGATGACGCAAAGGTAAAAATGTTGCCTTTGGTTTAGACAGCTGATGCCTTGGTTGATGAATGGCAGCAATAACAGGATGATGATATACGAGGTGGCGTATCCCCAGTCACAGGTTGCAGTAGGGAAAATAGCATTAAGCACAGTTTGTAGCGTCACCGGTACCATTCGGGTATATGCACAAGCAATTGTCAAGATAAGAGACCAGAACAACAGGGTGCGCTCCAGAATCCACGCACGCCTGGCTGAATCGTGGAACCGGATTCGGCGATTCGGTTTGCAGAGAAACCAGACGGATATGGCGAAGAATATGTCAACGCCGACCCTGCCTTGACTTCCGAAAAACGTTTTGAGGACGATTCTTTTGAGTCCCATTGGCTGTTGATCGAGGGAGAATTTGTTGTAGTAGAAGAAGTGGCATAGAACAATCATCATCATGGAAATGATGCGGAGCAGCTCGAAATTCGATTGGCGCATCGTCCGTTTGGGTTGGTCTGAATCGCCCCTTGGTAAACCTTGCAATTTTCCCTCTATTGTTTTAGCGTCGCTTCTTTTCCTGATGGGAATTGTCTATGGCGATTTTGATCGACCGCTAAAGGTTCTGGCGCATCACGTTGAAGGCTTCTTCCGGCTCGCCATCGAAGATGACATGGGAGTGGGCGAGGACGATGCAACGCTGGCAAAGCTCCTTGATCTGGCCCTCGCTATGGGAGACAATGACCATGGTCTGACCAAGTTTCTGCTGTTCCTTAAGACGTGTGATGCACTTCTTCTGGAACGCTTCATCTCCGACGGCGAGAATCTCGTCAATCAGGAAAATATCAGGATTGCTGTAGACTGCGACGGCGAATGCAAGGCGAAGGAACATGCCTGAGGAATAGAACTTGACCTCGGTGTCCATGAACGATTCGATGCCGCTGAAGGCGACGATGTCATCGTATCGTTCGTCGATTTCCTCTTCGGAAAGTCCGAGAATGGCGCCGTTGAGGTAGACGTTTTCACGGCCCGTCAAATCCTGGGCAAAGCCAGCGCCCACTTCGATGAGACCCGCGAGGCGGCCACGGATTAGGACATCGCCTGAATCGGGCTGCATCACTCCGGAGATCATTTTCAGCATGGTCGATTTGCCGGATCCATTGGCGCCGATGAGGCCGACCGTCTCACCTTTGTCGATGTCGAAAGAGATGTCGTCAAGAGCGTGGAAGAGCTCAATCTGAGGACGCTTCTTCTTCGGGGTGAACAGTTTGACAATCGATTCTTTGATTGATTTATTGGCCCGCAGAGAGAAATGTTTGCTGACGTCATCGACTCGGATGGCGACGTCTTCGGGAAGGGTTAACCGTTTTGGTGATTTCATATTAAAGCTCCTGTGCAAAACGGCCTTCGAGATGCTTGAAGGTCAATTCTCCGACTGCAAGACAGAACAATGAGACGAGCAGACTCACTCCGAGCCTCATAACCCAGGAACCGGAGAACTGGAAAGCTCGATCGGTGGCGCCCCACCAGAAACCGCGGTGGAATGCCTCCACACAAACAGCGATCGGATCTGCGAAATATAATTCCAACAGCCACTTCGGCACATGTGCCGCGACCATGGTCCAAGGATAGAAGCAAGGAGCTGCCCATGGCGCAATCATTGCCACCAAATCGGTGATGTTCTCGGCGTCCCGATAGAACACGTTGATTGATCCGAAAAACAGACCCAGGCCAAATGCGAAACAGCACAATGCGAAAAAGCCGACGAAAGCGATGATGAGTCCCTTGATGTCGGGGATCCAACCTGTGAACGCCGCTCCCAGCAAAAGAATCACGAGCTGCGGGAAGAAGTGAACGAAGGCGACGCGCAGCGATGCTAGGGGGAACAGTTCCCTGGGCAGATAGATTTTCTGGATAAGACCTGAATTGCTGAGAATTGAACGGGTGCAATTGCCGAATGCCTCAGTGAAGAAGTTGGTGACGATGACGGCGGCGAACAGATAGACCGGATAGACCTGAAGGTTGCCGGAACGTCCCATGCCCATGAAAATGCCCATGGCGACATAGAAAACCAAGAACTGCGTAAGCGGCTTGATGTATGTCCAGACCATTCCAAGCCACGAACCGCGGTAACGGATGCGGACTTCCTTTTTGACCAGCAGCTTGAGCAGATATCGGTATTGGAGTACGCCAAAAAGCCCTTTACTGGTTCCGGGGCGTGAGATGACATCAGACTTTGTGCTCATCGTGACCTTTCGTCCTGTTCTTCACACCGCCAACGCGGCGCTCAAACAAGTTAAGTTTAGACTTTACCATAGAGATAGAAATCGAAACATGATGAGTTTGTGAAAACTGTGTCATTATGTTTCGTTCCCTGCCAACGTTATGGAGCACTGATAAACTTGCTATTCATGGCTAGAAGAATATTGGTAACTGGAGCCGGGGGCTATATCGGCCGGCATGTGGTAAAGGCTCTGCTGGATCGCGGGCAAGAGGTTATCGCCGCTGACCGGCATCCTAATGATTTGGATCCGCGGGCCAAGCAGGTGGCGATCGACCTGTTCGCGCCCGATGATGATTTGTTCGAGAAGTTGGGAAGCCCGGACGTTTGCCTGCACATGGCGTGGCGCGACGGCTTCAAGCACAACTCCGATGCGCACATGGGTGATCTGTCCGGCCATTACCGCTTCATCAAGCAGATGCTCGACAGCGGCCTGAAGCAGATCGCCGTGATGGGCACGATGCACGAGGTCGGTTATTGGGAAGGCGCAATCGACGAGAACACGCCCTGCAACCCAGCTTCGATGTACGGCATCGCCAAGAACGCGTTGCGTGCCGCGACTCTGCAGCTGGCCGACGAATATGATGCCGTCGCCCAATGGATCCGCGCATATTACATTGTAGGCGACGACCTGCGTGGCAGCTCGATTTTCTCCAAGCTGCTTCAGGCCGCGCAGGATGGCAAGAAGACCTTCCCGTTCACCATGGGCAAGAACAAGTACGATTTCATCAATGTCGACGTGTTGGCCGAGCAGATCGCCGCCGTCGTCTCGCAGGACAAGATCAACGGGATCATCAACTGCTGCAGCGGCAAGCCCGTTTCCCTGGCTGATCGCGTTGAGCGTTATATCAAGGAAAACAATCTCGACATCAAGCTTGAATACGGCGCCTTCCCGGATCGTCCGTACGATTCACCGGCCGTTTGGGGCGACGATACTAAGATCCGTCAGATCCTTGATAAGGCATAGCGAAGGGATTGATGGAGAATCACGGGATGTTGAAGTCGCCGATGTAGATGCCTGTAGACGCCAAAGACAATCAGGCATCTTCTGTTTGGTTAGGCTCGTCCTCTTCATCCCCTCTCATCTTCTTGCGGATTCGCACCAGCAGTGGCCCAATCAGGGGGATGTGCTTGATGATGTTTTTGATGACGCGCAACAGTGTGTAGCGTAGACGCTTGCCTTTTTTGATCTTGTTTTTCGTGTCCTCGAGATCTCCACCAAGCCATACGTCACCGAATGCGCTGACGAGTTCACGTTGTTCGAATGCCAGGTTGGTGATTTCCATGCGGGCGAACCGGTCTGAAAGGATATAGGCCGGATAATAACCTTGCGCTTGGGCGACGTATGCATAAGAATGCACAATAAATTGATTCATCAGGTCTTTGAGCCTGATTGGCTCTTCAGGAAAGTCATCGTATGACCATTTGTGTTCCAAAAGCGGTTGTAGTGCCTTTGGACGGAACCAGGTCGCACCGGTCAATGGTGCGATGGCTTCCTTGTGGGAATCCAATGGCGGGATTTCCGGTCCCAGTATTTCTCTGAGCAGTTTTTTAGTTCCAACGATTGTTCCGTAAGGCCCGATGCCCCATGTGTAGCTGAAGCTTGGGAAATAGTAAGCTTCGTTTTGCAAGGTCGGCATGGCGATGCCAAGGCGGGGATTGCTCTCGAAAAGATGGATGACGTTTTCGACGTACTCTTTGGTCACAAGGGTATTGTCAAACGATTTGGAATAAAAACCGTAACCAACATTCTGCGGGGAGATTGTCGTGAGTTTCTTGTCATGTATACAGCAAACATAGTCATATTTGAGAAGATCTTTGCCAACGTTGACGAGCAGGGCGCTTACGTCGCGCCCGCGGTTTTTGACCATGCGGATATCGATGTTGTAGTCGAAAAGGTATCTGTCGCAATAACTGCGGGCAATCGCGGCTTTTTCCTCTGAGGCGACAGTGAGGATGACATCAGTGCCTTTGGGCATCGAAGAAACATACGACAGGCTTCGTTCAATGCTGTTTTTGTAGTAAAGGTGCATGACGAGTGCGATGCGCTTGCCTTCTGGCAATGGTGTGCCAATACTTTGTGGGAGGACAAAGTCGAGGTGGAGGTTTTTGACCAGATCGGCGAGGTTCATGGTCCGCAGGGCGTTTTGCCAGATCAAATCAGTGTCATAGCTGGTCTGATCGCGCAGATATTCATAAAGGTCGAGAACGTTATTGCCCGCCGCTTGGATGAGCTGGTCGTCGTAATGATGGAAGAACGAGCGACGCTTGAAAATCGGGCAGCGCTTTTCGGCGATGAGCTTGGGCGTGAAGAACATGATGGGGCCATAAGTCAAATCGTCAAGGTCGTCGGTGTTGACGTAGACGTCCCATTTGAAGCCTTTGTCGGCGAAACGTTTGGTGAATAGGCTTTCGTGCAGGCCTACGGAGTCGTCGTAGTTTCTAATTTCGGGAATATGATCCCAGTAGTTCTGAAATGCCTCGCTTTTCACCAAGCTGTGACGGTAGGCATGGAAATGGGACTGAATATGCTCGGGAAGGTAGCCATAAGGGCTGCGGCCAAACGGGTCTTTTTCGACTTTGTTGTATTTGGTGATGCCCCAGAAATCGAGATCACGCTGGTCCATCGCCTCGAACATTTCGGAGAACGGGTAAACCGGGCCCATGATGGTGTGGTTGAAGAGGCAGATTTCGTCGAACTTTTCGAGTTTTTCCCAGCCGTATGAGTCGAGTGCGGTTTTGTAGGCCCAGACGTCGAAGCCCTTGTTCTCGCGTACGATGAGTTTGTCCTCATCGGTGTAGTGCAGGAGCTTGGCGCGGCCCTCGTCGGTCAGCTTGCCGTTGACGACGATGGTGAGCTCGGAGAAGAATGGCTTGAAGCCATAGAGAAGTGTCGTGACATAGTCGTCCACGACTCCGTCTTTATCGTAGAAGAAGAAGATTCCCAGACGTTTTACGTCCTTCTCGCTCAATATCATGCGGTTGAATCACTTTCTTTAAAGAGAATGCCCTTATCCGTACCTGCAAATGCAAATCCTATAAAAACGTGCGGAAATCATGGTTTGAGGCAGGACAGGACTTAGTGCTTATTTGTTTGTTTTGGCGGGCTTCGTCTTTCTGCTGACAACCCATTTTCTGTGCAGGCCCACGAGGAAAGCTCCGAGGAATGGTATGCGCTTGATGGCGCTTTTCCCAGAACGTACCGCCTTGTATGTGGCGCCTTTTCCGTTGATGACGTTTTCCTTAGTCACCTCGACATTGCGCCCCAACCACTTGTCGCTGATGGCTCTGACAAGCTCGCGTTCCTCGAAGGAGAGGTTGGTGATTTCGATGCGTGCAAATCGGTCCGAGAAAATGTAGGCCGGGAAGTATCCGTTTGCCTGGGCCACGTAGGCATACGCCCGTTCGATGTAATGAAGTAGCGAGGCATCGGTTTTGTTAGGTTCCGGCGGAAAATCCTCGTATTTCCAGCCGTGGTCAAGTAGGCCGCGCAAGGCCTCCGGGCGGAACCAGAACATCGTGCCCAATGGTGCGACGGCTTCGGTTTTTTCATCCAGTGGCACCTGCATGTTCAAGGTGTCTTTCAGGAATGACTTGGTACCTTCAAAATCAAGCCCCCAATTGAGGGTATAAGGCGCAAAATAGTCGCCATGGTTCGGAGGTGTGGGCATGGCAATGCCCAGCCGCGGGTTGGTTTCGAAGAGATGGATGACGTTCTGCACGTATTCTTTGGTGGCGAGATTGTTCTCAAAGCATTTGTAACGGAAGCCGTCGCCGATCGATTGCGGTTGCACCTGCGTGACTTTTTTGTCATGCATGCTGCAGACGTAATCATAGTTGAAGAGGTCTTTGCCGGCCCCGACAAGGAGGGCGCTCACATCGCGTCCACGGTTTTGGATGACTCGGATGTCGATATGATAGGGCATTTCGTGGGCGTCGCACCATTCGCGCACGATTTTTGCCTTTTCCTCTGAACCGACAGTCAGAATCAAGTCGCTTCCCTTGGGCATTGAAAGAGCGTATTGCATCGTCTGATCGAGAAGGTCCATGTAATAAAGGTGCATGACGAGTGCGATGTGTTTGCCTTGTGGCAATGGTGTGCCGATGCTTTGTGGGAGGACGAAGTCGAGGTGAAGGTTTTTGACCAGGTCGGCGAGGTTCATGGTGCGCAGGGCGTTTTGCCAGATCAGATCAGCGTCATAGTCCGTGTGGTCACGCAGGTATTCGAAAAGATCGAGCGCGTTGTTTCCCACGGATTGCGTCATGCTGTCGCCATAGGGGTGGAAGAACGAGCGACGCTTGAAAATCGGGCAACGCTTCCGCGCCACCAGTTCTTTAGCCGCAAAAGTGATGGGGCCATAAGTGAAGCCTTCAAGGTCGTCCGTGTTGACGTAGACGTCCCATTTGAAGCCTTTGTCTGCGAAACGTTTGGTGAACAGGCTTTCATGCATGCCTACAGAGTCGTTGTAATCATTGATTTCCGGCAGATGATCCCAGTAATTTTGAAATGCGTTGCTCTCCACAAGGCTTCTTCGGTATGCGTGGAAGTGCGATTGGATATGCTCCGGCAGATAGCCATATGGGCTATGTCCAAATGGGTCGTAAGGAACTTTATGAAACTTGGTGATACCCCAGAAGTCCAGGTCGCGCTGATCCATCGCCTCGAACATTTCGGAGAAGGGATAGACCGGGCCCATGATAGTGGAGTTAAAAAGGCAGATTTCGTCGAATTTGGTGAGTTTTTCCCAGCCGTATGAGTCGAGTGCGGTTTTGTAGGCCCACACATCGAAGCCCTTGTTCTCGCGTACGATGAGTTTGTCTTCATCGGTGTAGTGCAGGAGTTTGGCGCGTCCTTCATCGGTCAGTTTGCCGTTGACCACGATGGTCATCTCGGAGAAGAATGGCTTGAAACCTTCAAGCAAGGTAGGAACGTAGTCGTCGACTACTCCGTCTTTGTCATAGAAGAAGAAAATTCCGAGGCGGTTTACGCTTGATTCTGATAGCATCATGTGACGAATATTCTTTCTTTTCATTCAAGACCCAGCAAATAAGTCAACTATACATTGAAGCCATGGAAGAACAGAAGGGGAAAATTCCCGTTTTCTCGGATTGCCTCTGTTTCTTGTCCATGAGAACGTAGACATCTCCCGTCCTTTTCCTCTTCGTCCAATACCGTTGACTCTCTTCATAAGCGGCTTGCTGTTTTAGAAACGGGGCAGGAACGACAGGCTAGCGGAACAAACTTTACTCAAGTAAACAAACCGAGTCGGAATCCTTGGCTTACAACTCGGTGGAGATAGCCGAATAGATTCAGAATTGCCGGGATATAAACGGCAATATACACAATCCTATTTTTAAATTGTTGTTGTACCAGAGCTATAAGAATGACTATCAATATAGACGAAACATACATTGTCCGTATGCCAGAGGCATAAATCGTCGGCGAGAAGAACATTATGGCGCCAGAGCACACTGAGGCCAATACCAGGAACAGGGCAGTAAACTTTCGCTCCATGAATCGCAACAGGAGAGTCATAATACAGACCGCAAAGACCGTCCAGAAAAGATAAGGGTAGAGGAACGCCAAGGCTGATCTCTGATTGGAATATGGTCTAAAGACAAATACTGAGGCATAATTCATCTTGGAATCGGCGCTAAGAACGATAAGTTGCCCGAAAACAATTACCAATAATGTATAATCACATGTCTCTAAACCATTTTTTTTGTTTACCGCCAGATCAGTCGAAGAATCATGTCCTCGTTTCATGACGATTGAAACGAGAATCGTCAACGCCAAAAACAGGAAAAGAGCAAGCATGTAATTGGTGGCTTCTCCGTATTCCCAAATTATTCCTCGATATATTTTCTTATACATTGGCAAATGTGTATATTCAGGATACCAGAACGAGGCTTCGTGCCCTGAACGGTAGCGTGAGCCTGGTGAAAGACGATTAATGATTAAACCTATTCCCCCAGCGCATGCTGTTGCAAGGACCCACCAATTCAAGGTTCGTTTTTGACGATAAACATAAATCAGAGAAATCACACCGAAAGCGATAATACAAGGAGCCAGTTGTTCGACTCCTAAAGCTCCGAATATTGCGGCTATGACACAAAGAATCTTATATCGAGTTTGCCGTCCACAAACGGCATCGCTCAATAGAATGCAGGCGAAAACAGCCAATGCGGTAGGCCATAAATACACCACGGATCCTGCAAGCCAGAAGGTAGAGCTGAGTATCATCTCGGGATGAAGCAACCAATATAATGCAAAAACAAAGAGAATGTCGCTTGCATGAAAATTCTGGAACACGATGCGTGCAATGCTGTATATGAGCAAGGTGAGAAATAGGGCGTCGCAAAAGCGCCAAACTATTTGAGGCAGAGGAACGACTACAGCAGCGACCGCATCCGAAAAAACTCTTCCAGACCACGTTTCATATCGGCGAACTAGCCATTGGAGCCCACTCATCTTAGATAGTTCGCGAGCGTATAGCGCGTCATCGCCCGAAATCCTTGTGGCAAACAAAGAAACTAAAAAAGTTATTAACCAGCAAGCAAATAAAGATGCAGCTCGCTTAAACCCATCTTTTTCGGTGGCTTTTTTGATTTGTTGAAGATCCAACAATCATCCTTTCGGTATCTGCAAAACAAAGAGTGCATGTTACGAACCAGCTTCACTATATGCTAGCACCTATCTAGCTGTTCTTGAGTTTGGACGGTTTTGATGAGGAAGGTGCCATTTAACGCAAGCACAATCAGAGATTATGAAATATGCCTTTATCCTTTTTGAAGGATTAAAGGCATATATGGAATCAGAACGATGACTGATAATAAGGAATATCGTCATCTCCCACCTGTTGATGGAGGGATAGTAATCCGCTTCCATCTTTGATTTATGGAACCAAGCAAGAAGGATACCCCTATACCTGAGTTTTATCGTTTAATACCGTTATTCGGACGACAATGCCCATCACGATGAAAAGCGATTTAGAGCCCAAATTGGCTGAGTATTTTCAGTGGTTTCCGGCTTGTGTATTTTGTAGCTGTGCAGATAATTGATCGGATGGAATCGCATAAGAGTGTTGGTTTCGCTTAAATCCATCGTCGTTATTTTTTGTGTTTGGGTTTTAAACTTCTTCCTCAATAATATACCGTGGTCGAGCTTTCACTTCCAAATAGATACGACCGATATATTCGCCAACGACTCCCAATGCCACAAGGATGAGGCCTCCGATAATCCACAACGAACACATTAATGAAGTCCAGCCGGCTTGTGCGTGCCCATTGGACAAAGACAGAAGAGTGTAAATCAAAATAATAATGCCGACGATAACGGAAACCCCACCTATCACCGTGATCATGTGTAACGGCTTGACTGAAAATGAGGTCACACCCTCGATGGCGAATGAAAGCATTTTATGTAACGGGTATTTGGACTCGCCTGCCACCCGCTTGTTGCGTTTGTAATACACTTTCGCGGTTTTGAAGCCGAGGGACGGAACGATGCCACGCAGAAAAAGGTTAACTTCAGTGTATTGTGACAAAGCGGCTAAAGCGGCTTTCCCCATTAACCGGTAATCGGCATGATCGGGAATGGTCTCAGTGCCTAGCCAATGCATTAATTTATAGAAGGCGTGCGCCGTTCCTCGTTTAAAAACGGTGTCTGTGTCTCGGTTGTCGCGTACGCCAAACACTATTTCGGCGCCATTCCGATATTCAGCTACCATTCCATCGATAGCATTGGGATCGTCCTGTAAATCGGCGTCCATTGATATTGCGGCGTCCGCTCCAAGCTGGCGAGCGTACATTAAACCAGCATAAAGCGCATTTTGATGACCCCGGTTGTGGGAGAACTTTAGGCCGTGGAAAACGCCTTCGTGTGTTTTGTGAAGTGTGAAAATCTCCTGCCACGTTTTGTCCGAAGAACCATCATCTATAAAAATGGCAAAACTATCATTTGCAATTTCTTGTTTGTCTTTAAGGCTCTCCAGCTTCTCGTATACGACATTGGATGTTGTTTTAAGCGCCTCTTCCTCGTTGTAGCAGGGGATGACTAAGGCGATACGTGGAGTTTTAAGTTGAGGCAGTTTCGACTGAATAGATGACAGCTGCTCAATTGCTGGCTTGCTATCCGTCGAATCAGAAGCTTTTCTTTCGTTCATAGTTTACAGTATATAGCCAACGCAGAGGCACGGCTCGGGTCCAAGAAATGTGTTGTTGATAAGATGCTTTAAGCGGAATTTGCGAACTGTTTTTGATAAGCCCGAGTTCTATTGAGAACTCGGAAGAATAGTATGGCATTAGTTCGTGTGTAATATTGGAGAGATGGGGACATGAATCAGAAACGTTGGTGAACAGATGCGTATAGCGGCGGGGATGGTGACGTTTAACCCCTCTTTGGGCGATTTGCGGGGGAGCGTGCCTGCGTTGCTGAAGCAGGTCGAGGCGCTGGTGGTCGTCGACAATGGGTCGGGCAATGCGGATGATGTCGCTGCCTTTGTTGGCAGATATCCGCAGGTGACGCTGCTGCGCAACGGCAAGAATCTTGGCGTCGCCTCGGCGCTCAATCGGATTTTCGAGTGGGCGGAAAAAGCCGGGTTCGACTGGGTGCTTACGCTGGATGACGATTCCGAGATTCCCGACGGGATGATCGACGGGTATCGGAAGTGTCTCGAGGATTGGAGTGGCGCGGCGGCTGTTGAACATAAACGGCTGAACGATTCTGGTGACGTTGCAGACCCGGCCAATTCAGGAAATGGTCGCAAGCATGGTGCCGATACCAAAAAACCACCGCGAGTCGGCATCGTCTGCCCGCTGCTGGTCAATCGCAAGGACGGCACCGTCTTTCATAGCAAGCGCAACGAAAGCGAATGTATTACGTCCGGTAGTCTGACCAATGTCGTTGCATGGCGCGCGATCGGCGGGTTCGACGATTGGCTGTTCATCGATGGCGTCGATTTTGATTTCTCGCGTCGGCTGGTGGCCGCGGGATATCCGATCGTCGAATGCAAGGCCGTGCTCATGCCGCACCAGATTGGCGAAAGCCGGACGGTCAACCTCGGCTTCAAGCACCCGATCGCGTGGAACCACGCGCCGTTCCGCTGGTACTACATCGAACGCAACGCCTTATACGTCGACAAAAAACTCGGCACGTATTCCTGGCCGTGTTCGGTGGCGCGAATCGCCCAGGACATGCTCATCGTCCTGCTCTTCGAGCGCGACAAAGGCAAGAAAATCGGCGCGATGCTCCGCGGCTGGCGTGCCGGCAAGCGCAAGATTCGCGAGATGAGCAACAGAACGAAATGAACGTGTCGGCTGCAACGGTTAGCGTGCTTCTGTCGCGCGGGTTATTGCGTGCATGCGAACAGAGTTTCCACCTTGATTACCTTTATATATAGTCGTATCGGTTTGTTAGACAACGCAGTGTATTCCTACGAAGGTGAGAGAGCCTTGTGGACAGAAACGGTCTAGGCAGGAATGAAGTTAACTCCATTTAGTGAGTTATTTCAATTATCTCTATGCATAGACGGCCAAGGCCGAAGCGGAGTTAACACCGCCCTACGAGTCACTTCATGTTCTTGATCTCGCGGTCGTAGACGAACTTTTCGGCTAGGCGGATGGTGCGGAGAGTGGCACATTCCAGACGCTGGAGGGGGCCGAGCTGTTGCAGGACCTTTGCGGTTTGTGCATTGTCGGTTTTTGCCGTATCAAGTGTTTGCGCGATTTTCTTTTCTGGAGTCGAGACAGTGGTTTTATCGGCGGTTTCGCCGGAATTGCCGGAATCGCTGCTATCGAGGCTTGTTGATTCCAGCTTCGCGGCCTGTCGCTCGTATTTGTTGTTGCTGACCAGCGTGTAGTAGCTGCGCGCGGGAAGCACACCGTGTTCGCGGCAGATGTCCATGTTCTTGAGCGACGCGGCGACGTGGTCGTGGTAGAACGAGGCGCTGCGCATGTTGTGGGTCACCGAGTCCGGGCGCTGCAGCCAGTTGTAAAGGTTGACGTCGATGTCGGCCACGGTGTTCATCCGCGCGTATAGCTTACAAGCGGCGGCGGTGTCCTGCGCGTAGACGCCTTCGGGGAAGCGGATGCCGTCCCATAGCTCGCAACGGTAAAGGCGGCACCAGTTGGCCTCGTTGAAGTATTTTGTTTCGGTGCTAAAGCCGAGTGCCGAGCCAAGCAAACGCAACGATTTGCAGAATACCGTCTGGTAGGCGTGGAGCGGGTGCGCGAACACCGCGGTCTTGGCCGGATTGGGAGCGCCTTGTTGTGCTTCGGTAGCTACCTCTTCGAGCTGTGAGACACCGAATTGGCGCCAACGGGCCTTACTCATATCCGCTCCGGTGGAAACCAGCGCGTGCAGCAACAGCTCGATGTTGCGCCGGTCGAGGATGTCGTCGTTATCCGAGAACGCGATATAGTCGCCGCGCGCCGTGTCGAGCCCGGCGTTCTGCGCTTTGCCGATGCCACCGTTGGCCTGGTGGATCACCTTCACCCGCTGGTCGGCGCTCGCGTATTCGTCGCAGAGTCCCGCCGATCCATCGGTCGAGCCGTCGTCGATGAGGATGACCTCAAGGTTGCGATAGCTCTGTCCCAAAATCGAATCCACGCAATAATGCAGGTAATCGGCCGCGTTGTACACGGGCACGATGATGGAAACAAGCGGTTCGGCAGTGTCAGTCATGCCTACCAGTGTAAATGGAGGCTCGGGCATGGAGAGGTGGGTAACTAATATTTGAATTTTGTTTTTTTAGTATTAAAAATAAAGGCTATGGTTCAACGCCGTTAATGGGGTTGACCACAGCCAGCTCATTTAAGAATAATGGTTATCGATGTTCCCAACGGTGACCTTGTTCTTGAGTAGGAGGAAGCCTATCACCCGGATCGATGTGAACGATTCGAGGATTGGGGACATTCCCGCCTCGTGGTCCCACTTCTATATAAGAACCGTTGGGAAGATTATCTTCTCCCGGTTTGTGTAAATTATTGCTCATCATTCTTCTCCTTCGTGAGAATAAAATACTTTGAGTTTACTTGTTGTTGAATAATTAGAGAGCATTGTGAAAACTACTCTAGACGGCTTCACTGCAATGCAGTAGCTTATTGATATTTCATATTGTATATCTTGGGACAGAAAAAGAAAAATTGAGAATTATTTTTAAAAAATGTCATTGTCTCAATGTAACTTAGTTTTATTAGTTACCTGAGGACGGTGTTATGAAAAAGCGTGATGTACTGAATCTTATACGGTACTATTCTGAGCACAACGATGCTGCGTTCCGTAATGAAGCTTATGGCATCGCGAAGGATTTTGATCGTTCTGGTGACACGGAGTTGGCTGAATATGTGCTTGCTCTGCTCTCTGATAACAACACATTTGTCCCACAATCATCGCAGGCTGTCCATTCCGAATTTTTGCATAAAGAGCTGGTTTCTCAACCTTCTTTGCCTTTACCGGAACGAATCATGAAGGATCTTCAAGGGGTATTGAACGCTATAGGCCATAATGCCGGTGTCAATAGATTCCTTTTCTATGGCCCTGCCGGTACGGGTAAGACGGAAAGCGTCAAGCAGCTTTCTACGATATTGCAGCGTGAGTTATATACGGTTGATTTCAATGTATTGATTGACAGTAAGCTGGGGCAGACATCTAAAAACATCGCAAACTTGTTCGCTGAGATGAACAGTTTCACTCATCCTGAGCAGGTTGTGGTGTTATTTGATGAGATTGATGCACTCGCCATGGATCGAGTGGACTCTCATGATGTGCGAGAGATGGGCCGTGCCACCTCGGCTTTATTGAAAGGTTTGGATTCATTATCTGACGGTAAATTAGTTTTATTCGCTACGACGAACCTTTTTGACCGGTTCGATAAGGCGTTGGTACGCCGTTTTGATGCCACAATCAATTTTGGAAAATATTCTCAAAAAGACTTGGCTGAAGTTGCAAGTTCTTTGATGAACGGTTATGCGGAGCAATTCTCATTTGTGAATAGGGACATGCGTTTATTTAATAAGATTATCGGACTTATGGGAAAAATTCCATATCCCGGAGAACTCAAAAACATGATCCGTTCCTCTATTGCCTTCAGTTCACCAGGAGATGGGAACGACTATCTTCGAAGGCTCTATGTTGTTGCGATACCGGATGGTGAACGTAAAATCAAAGACGTGTCGTTGCTTGATGCCCAAGGTTTTACCCTGAGAGAGATTGAGATTCTTAGTGGTGTTTCGAAGAGCACGGCCTCCCGCGAACTGAAAGGAAAGTCTCATGAATAATGTACTTCAGCTCAAGGGTGAGTTTCAGTCGAAGGCGGCTCCTAAGAATAGAGGACCTTTGACATTGCCTGCAGGGTCGAAGGTCACGAAGCTGGAAGTAACCGCACTTCGAGATGATCTGAATAAGGTTATTAAATTTTGGAAAAATGAGAAACGCGTTGCAATCAATGCATTGGTTGAAGTTCATTACAATACCGTAATTGCGAAAAGCAACAGAATCCGTAGACTTCTGGCAGAGAACGGGACTGACTCCAGTAACACCATCGTTGGTGCCAGGTTTGAAGATGCGAATACACGGCATCCCAAACACGTAATTACTCATTATGTTTCACGTGCAACTCTGCAGAAAACCAGCAATGAACTATTGCAATGTGCTCAGATTCTAGGTGAGATTGGTGGCTCGATTGATAGCGATGGGCTAAAACGAATCGTTAATCCCAAGAACGCTTTTCCGCTCGGGCGTAAATTTAATCTAGGGAAAACCGTATTTGCGCAAATCTTGCGTGATGTACATTATGTTCGTTGTTTCTCTGTGCCTCAAGGAGGGTATGAAGGTGATACGCAATATTCAGAAGAAAAAGAAAATAAGAATTCGAGGCTGATAACTTTTTACGATATCAAGCAAGATGCTCGAGATCTTTTAAGACAGCTAGGTATTGATGTATTAAAGGCTGAGACAATTGATCGGATTACTGTACGGTTGAATGCCGATCAATACCATCAGCTTATGAATGAAGCGCCATATTTGGTTGCGATAAAGATGCCAGATATGTCGCAACTTATTTATGAGCCTCATGGAGAGGGCAGTAGGGATACGCGGCGTATTCCCAGCCCTGGTAATGAGCCGATCGTCGGCGTCATTGATTTTGGCTTTGATTCCAGTGTTTATTTTTCGGACTGGGTGGACTATCACGACGAGGTGGATCCAGAGATCCGTGCAGGTCACGAGTCAATCAAAGATTTTGCCCATGGTACTGAAGTGACATCTTTGATTGTGGACGGACCATCCTTAAATCCTGAATTGGATGATGGTTGCGGAAGATTCAGAGTGTGCCATTTTGCCGTGGCCGTAGATGGTAAAAACAGTATTTTTACCATGTACCGGAAGATTCAATCAATCGTTAAAAACAATCAAAATATCAAGGTGTGGAATCTTAGTCTGGGTTCAGAAGATCCTATTTTTTCTAATGCTATATCCTCTGTTGCCTCGTTGCTTGATGAATTGCAGCACAAATATGATGTTCTTTTCGTCGTTGCTGGGACAAACAAAAAACGTAGTGAAAAAGAGATGATAAAGCCCATAGGTTCTCCCGCAGATTCCATCAATTCAGTTGTCATAAATGCGGTTACTAAACTTGGTAAGTCAGCGTCCTATACCCGCGTAGGGCCTGTGCTTTCATTCTTCAGGAAACCTGATATCGCTTATTTTGGTGGAGACGATGAGGAACCGATGTGGGTCTACGGCCCTAACGGAATTACTCCGGAAGGTGGTACTTCCTTTGCCGCTCCGTGGATTGCTCGGAAGCTGGCATACCTGATTGGAATAATGGGGTTAACTAGAGAAACGGCAAAGGCTCTACTGATTGACGCAGCTGCAGGGTGGCAGCCAAGTGGCAAGGATGGCAAGAAAATTGGCTATGGGATTGTTCCGCGACGGATTGAGGATATCCTCAAGACTCCTGATGACGAAATTCGTTTTGTGTTCCACGGTATCGTCAATGATTTCGAGACATACAATTATCGGATTCCTGTTCCGATGAATAAAAACAAGTATCAATATACTGCGCGGGCAACTTTATGTTATTTTCCTGAATGTCAGCGTTCACAAGGAGTTGATTATACCGATACGGAGCTGGATTTCTATTTTGGGCGAATGGATGGCAAGGGTGTACGTTCACTTGAGAAAAATGAACAAGATTCAGAGGAAGCATTTACATTTGAGGGCGATGCTCGAAAGCTGAATCGAAAATGGGATAATGTCAAACACTTATCCGATGTTCCCAAAAGTATATTTATTCCCAGAAGTACTTTCGGACAACGATTTTGGGGTTTCAAAATCCGTAAGATTGAACGGAGCAATACACAAAAAGGGAAAGGTCTTCATTTTAGTGTGGTGGTTACGCTCCGTGAGATGGAAGGTAAGAATCGTATCGATGAGTTCAAACAGCGTTGCCAAGCAAGTGGTTGGGACTTTACGGAACTTAATATGAAGAGAATGATTGATGTATATCAGGCTGCTGATGTTGACATTGATTTTGTCGAAGATGTTCACGGTGATGCTGATGTTTAATATTTAGTAATGAGGCATGAAGATTCTGTGAAGGTGAGTTATTTCCATAATCTTTTTGGCGTCTTCTCAATTTCTTTACGTGCGTTCGCGCAGAGTTCACAATTCGATTTCTACACTCGGGAAGTGTTGACTTAGGAATTCTGGCGGCGAATGGATGCCGCAATTGTTTGCGCGCGGGCGCACGAAAGGTGATGGCTCAGATGGTGCACATGGGGTATGGTGAGACCTGGGCGAAGGTCATTCTCATGGGCGAGCATTCCGTGGTTTACGGGTATCCTGCCGTCGCGGCGCCGTTGCTTTCGCTGAAGATGCGGGCGTGGGTCACGCCGGTTTCGCGGACGCAGGGTGACATCAAAAATGGCTTTGACACTGTGAAAAAGCGGAATCAAGCCGTCATGGATTCCAAGGCCCCGCAAACCGTCATCAGCGATTTTCGCCATTCCATCGATGATTCATCGTCTTCGCTTCAAGAGCAGGCATCGTTCGCCTCTTCTTCCAAACCGCGAGTAGGGACGCTCAAAGCTCTGAACTATGAAGGTTCGCTTTCCGACGCGGGAAGCCGGTTCGGCGGGCTGGAGCGTGCGGTCAAGGTCGCGACGGAATTCGCCGGATATCCGAGGCTCGCGTTCGATGTGGTCACGGACAGCTCATTCCCGGCGGGTCGCGGCATGGGGTCGTCGGCCGCCAGCGCGGGCGCGGTGATCCGCGCGATTCTCGACGCTTGCGATGTCAAGACAAGCGAGCGGCAGATTCTGAAGCTTACCAACGAGGCCGAGGTCATCACCCACGGCAACCCGTCGGGCCTTGACGCGGCGACGACGTGCTCGCGCGATTTGGTCGCCTTTGAGTCCGGCGAGATGCAGAAGATGAGCGTTGACATGCCGGCTTACCTGGTCATCGCGGATTCCGGCATCGCCGGCAGCACGCGCGAGGCCGTGGGCAATGTCCATAAAGAGGACGAGCGGGATCATGCGCATGTCAAGTCCATCATGGATGAGCTCGGCGAGTTGGCGCGCGCCTCCGAAACCGATCTTGAGTTGGGCACGGTCGCGATGCTCGGCAAGCGGATGAACCTGGCGCATGGGCTGCTCAACGAGCTCAATGTCAGCCATCCTCTCGTCAATCATCTGGTCCAAGCGGCGCGTGCGGCGGGCGCGAGCGGCGCGAAAATGACCGGTGGCGGCTTGGGCGGATGCCTGATCGCGTTGGCCGCCGATGCGCAGACCGCCAAGAACATCAAACGGACGTTGCTTCAAGAAGGTGCTCGCGAGGTTTGGATTCATTCGCTCGCTGGTGCCGAGAACGAGGATTCGCGCCGTCATGCGATCGATACGCGTTATGCCGATCGAGGCAGATCGTTCGTCGCGGCCCAATAGATTTCATCCAGAATTCTGAGGGTTTGGTGGATAGTGGCGGTTTTGCATAGTCTGGCGTGACGAGGCGCGATAGACTCGTGAAATTGTGAAGGTCGGTATATCGAACATGGCGGAAACGCGGGAGTCGCGGCGAACGGGGGATGTCGCCTCGAAGCCTGCGTGTACCCACGATATCGTTTCCGGGCAAACTGATATATCATTCGGGAAGAAGTCGAAGCCTGATAATCGTAATGCAAATGTGGCCACGGCCGTCGCCAACGCCAACATCGCGCTGATCAAATACTGGGGCAAGGCCGACGAACGCTTGATTATCCCGCGGGCTTCGAGCCTTTCGTTGACCCTTGACGGACTTTCCACGCGCACCAAAGTCGAGTTCATGGAATCCGATTCTCAATTCATCGCGGATTCTTTGACCATCGATGGTCAGGCGCAACAGGGGGCGGCGCTGAGCCGTGTCTCGAAATTCCTTGATATCGTGCGCGACAAGGCCGGTATCGACTCGCCCGCCCGCGTGACTTCGGCCAACACCGTACCGTTCGGGGCTGGGCTGGCCAGTTCGGCATCCGCGTTCGCGGCGCTCGCGGCGGCGGCTTCCAAGGCCGCCGGGCTTGATTTGAGCCCGCGCGATCTGTCCCGTCTGGCTCGTCGTGGTTCGGGCTCGGCCTGCCGTTCGGTTTTCGGCGGGTTGGTGAAATGGAACGCGGGACATGACGACGAAAGCTCCTACGCGGAGCCGGTGGATTGTGGCAATATGGATCTGGCCATTATCGTCGTGCTCATTTCCGGCGCGAAGAAACCGGTTTCCAGCCGTGAGGCCATGCGCCGCACCATCGCCACTTCGCCGCTTTACCGGGCGTGGATCGATTCCTGCGGGCAGGATCTGGACGATGCGCTCGCGGCGATTCGCGCGGATGACGTCCAACGCTTGGGTGAGATCACCGAGGCCAACGCGCTCGGCATGCACGCGGCGATGATGGCCTCGCGCCCCGCCGTGTTCTACTGGCTCCCGCAAACGGTCGCCGCGCTGAACGCCGTCGCCTCCATCCGTGAGACCGGTTTGGGTGCGTGGTCCACGATGGACGCCGGTCCGAATGTCAAGGTGCTCACCGATGGCCGCGACGCCGAGCATGTCGCCGACGAGTTGCGCAACCGCCTGCCGGACTGTGAGATTGCGGTGCATCGGCCAGGTTCCGGTGTGCGCTTTGAGGCATGACCGTCTCAGCTGTGTTAGCGGCAATCATCATAATCGTGAATGTATTACGTAATTTTTAATACGACGAACGAAAAAGATGTCTCCGTTGGCTCCCAACGCGGGTATTTCGCTTTCGATTACGGTTATTGACATGATTTCATGCGATGAATCAGTGGTAATTATGCATTTTCGTAGAACTTTGGCAGGCACGGGTAGTTAAATGGTCTCTTGTGAAAAAGCTTATTGAACAACTGGTGAAATTCGGCATCGTGGGTGTCATCGCCGCCGTCATCGATTTTGGCGTGCTGAATATCTTGGTGGCCGCCTTCCACATGAACAACGTCGTGGCGAGCACCATCTCGTTCCTGGTTTCGTTGGCGTTCAATTACTGGGCGAGCATGAAGTACGTCTTCAAGCGCCGCGCCGACATGGCCCGATGGATGGAAGGCTCGATTTTCCTCGCGGCCGCGGTCGTCGGGCTCGGCATCAATGACTTGATCATCTGGGCCAGCACGCTTGGCATGGTGGCCAACGCGGCCGTCGCCCAGCACGCGATGTATGTGTTGCGCACCAACATCGGCAAGATCGTGGCCACTGTGGTCGTCGCCATCTGGAACTTCATCATCCGAAAGTGGTTGCTCGACGACCGTTCCGAACAAAACGGCAAGGCGGCGACCGGTTCCACGACCTCAGCTTCGCCCCCCGAACGCAAGACCTTCGCCCAAAAGCTCGGCGAATGGTCGATCGCCCACACGCCCAAGGGTTGGCAGTAAGGTTAGAGTTATCGCGTGAGCCGCTGGTATCCTGTTACTTGTCATGCGGCATTTGCGATCCGTGATGTCCAGTATGAGTCATCAGTTAGTGTGAAAGGCCATTATGTCGTCAAGTGACCAGCAGACCACGTTGAATTTCGTCCGTCATGGCAAGGTCGAGAACCCGAACCACCTGCTCTATGAGCGCCTTCCCGGTTTCCATCTTTCGGCGTTGGGATTACGGATGGCGCAGGCCAGCGGGCGTTACATCGCGGCCGATCCCAGCATGAACCAGGCCGTGGCGCTGTATTCGTCGCCGTTGGACCGCACGCGCGAGACCGCCCAGGCGATTCTCGCCGAACTCAACCCGGTGCGCGCCTCTCGCGGCGAAGACGAGCTTTCCATCGAAACCGACCCACGGCTCATCGAGGCGGGCAACGAGTTCCGCGGTTTGCGTGTCGGTTATGGCAAGGCGGCGCTGTGGCGTCCGCGAAGCATCAAGCTGCTGCACAACCTTTGGCGGCCGAGCTGGGGGGAGAGCTACCAGCACATCGCCGCGCGCGTCAGCGATTTCACGCAGGAGGCCGTGCGCAACCATCCCGGGCAGCAGGTCATCATCGTCAGCCACGAGTCGCCGATCTGGAGTTATCGGCACATGCTGGAGGCCGGCCATCCTGAGCACAACATGTTGCTGCGCCACACCGCGCTCGCCTCGATCACCTCGATCACTTATGACAGCGCGACCGGCAAGATGCTCAAAATCGCCTATGTCGACCCGGCCAAGGATGTCGAATAGGTATAGATAGGTACGAGTAGGTGAAGGTAAACGGCTTCGGAATAATCTTGTGGAAGCTCACATTTTTAGCTGTATCTGCCTCGGCGTTGTGTGACCTCCTATGGATTACGATAGAGTGGGTATGGCAGTTGGCGGTAACGGCAAAGGAGCGAATATGGCGGTTGATATCGAGGGTGGCATCATCAAGGATGGTGAGTTGGCTCGTCTGGCTTTGATGCCTGAAGTGCGAGATGCGGCGCAGGCCGGCGTCGATCTGATCGCGCTTTGGCCGTTGGACACCGCGCAGAAGCTCAGCAACGACGCGAAATACGCCGAGGATCTGCAGGTTCTGGTCTGCAGGGCGGTGGCCGAGGTCATCACCGGTGAGGAAATCCCGATGGCCGATGCCGAATTCGTCTATGAAGGCGCGGTCGATATCCCCGGCCGTCCGCAATCGATGGTCGATGCGCTGATCGACGTCAACGATGCTTACGAGCAGATGGAAGACTATTCCCGCAACGGCGACACGACGCTCGTCATGGCGGGTGCCGGCGACCTCAATGTGGGTTGGGGCGAGAAAACGGTGAAGGCCGTGGCCGCCGCGCTTGAGGAGATCGAAGAGGCGGCGAGCAAGAGCGCCGTCAGCGCTTCGGCTGGCGAGGGCGATGACGATTCGACGCCGCATGGGCCGGACGTCGAGAGCGTGGCACAGCGCCTCGCGGTGGTCTTGGCCGCGATCAACGGGTTGTTTGGCCTGGTTGAAGACAACGCTGGCACTGCTACTGACGCCGAAGCGGCCGCACGCAACGCGACGCCGATCATGCTGTATATCAACGAACTGTGCGAGCGGATGTCGATTCCGCGCATGAACCTGACCAGCCAGCAGTTCAAGGACTTGGTGGCCAAATACCGTGAGGCGGCGGGTTCCGGTGACGGCGACGCAGCGCTGGTTGCCGTGGCCGAGTTTGTGGCCCCGCTGGCGAAGGCCGAGTGGGAGAAGCACCACAACGACGTCATCTACGATCCCGTCGCGGTGGCGAAGGCCGAAAAGGAAAAGGAAGAGAAGATCAAGAAAGCCAAGCTGGCCGAGAAGTTCAAGGACATTCCAGAGGGCAAGGACAAGCCGCCGGTGGAGCTCTAAAAGCCGGTAGCCGAACGGAGGTATCGCCGCATACGCTAAAGTAATACAAAATCTGCCTCGCCCATAAATCGTTCGGGCGAGGCGGATTTCATATATCATCACCGGCGGCGTTGCGCCGCAGGCTGGGTGGTTTATCTACTGTGCGTAGTTTCCACCATTGCCGGAGGCCGGCGGGAAGCCATTGTCGCCGGTATTGGTATTGATATCGGTATCGGCGGAGGGCTGCTCGCCAGCATAGTTCTGACTTTGGCTCGGTTCTTCCGCGGGTGCCGTATACGGGTTGTCGGCGGAATTTTGCGGCATGGATTGCGGCGGATACTGATTGCTTTGCTGCTGTTCGGCAGGTGGCATGTATTGCGCTGGTTGCGGCTCGGCCTGCTGTGCGTAGGGATTGTTCTCCGGCTGCGTGTACTGGGCGTTCATCGGAGCCTGCGGATTCGCGGAAGGGGTGTATGGAACGTTCGCTGGAACTTCGTCGAATCGCGCACCTTCGGGCTTGGGGCCCAGCACCATGAAAACGATCGCCACGATGAACGCCGCGAGATAGCAGAGCAACAGCAGGATGGCCGTGCCGACAATGCCCGCGCCCGCTCCGGCCCCGATATTTGGAGCGTATCTGCCGTTCGAACTGAGTGCGGCGCCGATGCTTATTCCCCCGGCGATGGCGGCGATGACGAAAAGAATCGTGCTGCCGATGACCAAACCAAAGGGCAGCATCAGCCACCAGCCGGATTTGTTGGAATCATGCAGGCGACGGATGGCGACGGCAATGCTGGGAATGAAAATGGCCAGCCCCCAAATGTTGTCGAGGAAACTGGAGTCATCGTGGAGGACGTGGTTGTCGATGATGAAGATGACCAGATTGACCAGGACGATGAACAAATAGGACCACCAGAACTCGCTGCGGCTCGCGCGGCCCGAGAACTTGACGTACTTGAGGAAGAAGCGCTTGACGGCCTCGATCGGCGGGCAGCCGTAGTACGGGACGTCCAGTGGCACGGTCAACGGTGCGGTGAAGGCGTTGGCGTTCGGGGCACCATAGTTTTGGTCGCCGTATGGCGGCTGGCCTGGCGCGGCTGACGGGAACGCGGGAGCGCCGCCTGGTTGCGCCGCGTTCTGGTACGCAGGCTGGTATTGGGTGCTCTGGTATTGGCCGTTCTGATACTGATTGTTCTGATACTGCTCGTTCTGGAATTGTTCGCTCTGGTACTGCTCGTTCTGCTGTGGGGCGTTTCCGGCGTCTTGCTCTGGAGCGTTGTATTGCGGAATCGCGTAGGCTTGTTGGTCTTGACTTGGCTGTTGGTCCTGACTCGGCTGCTGATCCTGACCTGGCTGCTGGGTCGGGCTGGCTTGCGAAATCGTATCAGCTTGCGGATTCACGTTCTCCTGGGGCGCGTTGTATTGCGGGACCGCTTCGGCCTGTGCCTCCACCGGGCTGGCTTGCGGAGTCGAGGTGAAGTCCTGCGAATCGGCGGAATACGTATTACCTGTGTATGGTGCGGCGTTCTGCGCAGGATTTTCTGGTTGCGTCGTTATCGGACTGGGCATGGGCGGCAGATCGGGCACGATCGGATTGTATGGCGTGGCGTTTTCTGGTTGCGTCGGTGTTGATGGCGTCGGGAAAGAGGCCTGCGGCGACGCGGCGAAATTATCGGAAGTGCTCGAAGGATTCTCGCCAGTATTCGCGCTCTGCGCAGGATTGGTGTAGCCCCCGTTGGTTTCCGGGTTGGTGTCGTTCATCGATTTCCTTTCGTTGAACGGATGTTCCTTAATACATGTTCCAATAACCGTGAATATCCGCGTAATTCAGTCCTATCGCGGATATGCGGCTTTCACATACGCTTTCAAGCTTAGCCGATAATGTCGGGACTAATCAACTTGGGACAGTATTATCAAACGATTTTGGACAGGCAATAACAGATGGTGCCTGATTCAGAGTTCACTGTCATCCAGCGATATCGCATCGTCCTCGTCGGCAGGGCCGAGCAGCAGGCGTTCGGTCAGTGAGACGAGTCCCAGGAGAATTCCGGTCAGCGTGACCACGACGATGGCGGCGGAGAAGATCATCGCCGTCTGGAAGGAATTGAATGCGCCCTGCAACCAGACGCCGAGGCCGTTGGTGGCGCCGAGATATTCCGCGGTAACGGCCGTGCCGAAGACGTAGGCGGCACTGATGCGGATGCCGGAAAAGATCTGACGGGCGGCAACGCGAAGTTTCACGTGGAACAACGTCCATGGCTTTGTCGCCCCGCAGGTCAGTGCCACATCCTGATAGAAACTTGGTACAGCGGCGAGGCCGCGTGAGGTGTCGACGGCGATGGAGAAGAGGCCGAAAATGGCCACGAGCGTGATCTTGCCGGCCGGGTTGAAGCCGAACCAGATCATGAACAGCGGCGCGATGGTGATGATGGGGATGGTTTGCGCGGCCACCAGCAGCGGGTAGATGGCGCGGTTGGCCGTTTTCGAGGCGTAAAGGCCGATACCGATGGCGATGCCGGTGATGACCGCAATAACGAATCCGGTCAACGCCTCACCGGTGGTCACGGCTGTTGCCGCCATCAGATCGGGCCAAGTGGCGATCATCGACGAGACGATGGCAACGGGGGAGGCGAGCGTGGTTTCGGAAACGAGGTGTGCGCTCGCCGCCACTTGCCAGACAACCAACACGGCTCCGATGGTGGCGGTCGGCGGCAACGCTTTGCGCCACCAGCTTTGGCGCTTGTTTCGCGTTTTCGTATCGTTTTGCATCAATTACCTCATTGGTATAAATACAAAGAAGTGAGTTTAAATCTAATGGAAATTATCTCCAGCAGATGCAACCGGAGTGCCGAAAGTTAGGGAAAACCTTGCGTTCACTTGGATTCCAACGTTTTCGGCACTCTCTCATTCGTAACTATTCCACATACTTGTTGGTCGAAAGCTCGGCGGCCTGGGGCGCGCGGGCGAGCTTTTTCTTGTGCGAATCGGTGTAGGTACCGGCGTTGTATTGGAAGTCGAGGTACTTCTGGCCGTCTTCGGTGTTGACGGTGGCCGTGAGCTTCTGGTCGGTCTTGCCGTTGGTCGTCTCGTCGTTCATGCCGTTGCCGCTCCAGTAACCTTCTTTGACGACTTTTTCCATCGAGGCGCGGGCGAGCTTTGGGTCGAGGTGTGAGGTCTTGGTCTGCGCCACGAGGATGTCGGCGGCCTTGTCGGGATTGACCAACGCGTAGTCGTATCCTCGGCGTGCGGCCTTGAGGAACTTCTTCAGATTGGCGACGTTCTGCGGATTCTTGAGCCACGAGTTCTTCACCGCGAAACCGAGCTGGTCGGGATTGCCGGGCACGCCCCACTTGTCAGCAGCGAAGCAGTTGAGCGCTGGTCCGTTGAGCTGCGATTCGACCTCTTCCCAATTGGCGTAGAACCCTGCAAAATCGCCTTTGCCGCTGGTCAGTGTGCGGAAGGTGTTGGTGCCGGCCGTCGCGGTTTTGAAATCACCGTCGCCGCCGGCGTAACGGATCATCTGACGCACCGAAGCGCTCTGCTCGGCCGAGCCGAAGGTGACGAAGATTTTGCCCGCGAAATCCTTGGGCGTTTTGATGTCAGCGCGGCTCTTCAAGCTGCACCAGCGTGCGATGGGCTTTTGCGTCAGATCGAAGACGAGCTTCAAATCGGCTCCATGCGCGTCGGCGTTGGCGAGATCGGTGAGTTTCGAGAATCCGATATTGGCCACGCCGTTTTCGACGCTCGTTTCAGCGCCGGCCTGGGTGGTCGGCAGGATCTTCACATTGACGCCGGCATCCTTGAAATAGCCAAGCTGCTGGGCGACGTACAGGCCGACATGGTTGGTGTTCGGCGTCCAGTCGAGCATGAAGGTCAGCGTCGGTTTGCCGTTGGGTCCTGCCGCGCTGCCGCTATTGGAACTATTTCCGCACGCGGCCAGCGAAAGTCCGAGTGCTGCGGTGCCGATAACTGCTGCGGCCTTGCGTAGCGTTTTGTGATAACCGTTGAAATTGGTTCTTGTATCGTTTCGGGAACTGCTGAATCGTTCGTTGCCCTTGAAAATCCGCGAAAACTGTGTCTTAATACCCACCATGAATCACCTTGTCTTCTTCTGCGGCCTGAGGCGACGCATGCGGAAAGGTGAGGAGTCCGCGCGACGAAACAAGCCGGTGCATCGAGTTGGGAATTGGTCTATGACCGTGGCATTGCGGATATGACTGGATTTACCTCGGTCGATATTGCCGCAAAACCTGTAATTCCAAGCTTTTTGCGTTGTTAAATCGTCTTGGCGCAGCTGCTGCCACCAACCACGCGAACAAGTTCCAGTATAAGCGTGAGGGGCCACCAAATATACGTTCTGCGGAGGCGATGACGCATTGCTCGATGTTTAAATGTAAGAAATCTCTTACCTTTTAGCCTTTCGTGGTATGGCCGGTTGGGTTAATCTAGGACTATGAGCGAAAATAACAACACACTCCGCATCGCCGTCGTCGGTGCCGGCCCTGCGGGCGTTTATTCATCCGACATTTTCCTGCGCGAACTGAAGAAGAAGGGCGAATCGCTTGGCCTGCCGACCAACGCGCGTATCGACCTCTTCGAGAAGCTGCCGGTGCCGTTCGGCCTCGTGCGTTACGGCGTTGCGCCAGATCACCCGGCCATCAAGTTCATCGCCGACGCGTTGGAGAAGACGCTGGATAATCCTGATATTCATTTGTATTGCGATGTGGAATTTGGGAAGGATGTCACGCTCGATGACCTGCTGCCGCGCTATGACGCGGTGCTGTTCGCCACCGGTGCGGTGGCTGATCGTCCGCTGACCATCCCTGGTTCTGACCTTGACGGCGTGTATGGCGCTGCGCGATTCGTGGAGTGGTACGACGGCTATCCGACCGGCGCACGCACGTGGCCGCTTGACGCCGAAACCGTCGCTGTGATTGGCGGTGGGAACGTCGCGATGGACGTTTCGCGCGAGTTGATGCGCAACGCCGACGACCTCAAGGCTCGCACCGATATTCCCGACAATGTCTACGAAGGCATCAAAACCAACAAGGCTCGAGAGCTGCATCTTTTCATCCGCCGCGGCGTGGCCCAGGCCAAGTTCAGCGTGCAGGAGCTGCGCGAGCTCGAGAAGCTGCCGGGCGTGCAGATCATCATCAACGAGGACGATTTCGACCTCGACGATGCCACCGTCGAGCAGGCCGGCAAGGACAAGCTGACCCGTCAGATGGTCGAGGAGCTTTATGCCATCCGCGACATGGCCGAAGATATGGAAGACGACGGCGGTGTCGATTTCGAAGGCAACCCTGCGCCGAAGAAGTATTACTTGCACTTCAATTCCGCGCCCGCCGAGGTGCTGGGCGAGGACGGCAAGGTCGTCGGTCTGCACGTCGAGCGCACCGAAACCGGCGCCGACGGCGTGATGCGCCACACCGGCGAATTCACGGATTACCCGGTCGAGGCCGTCTACCATGCCATCGGCTACAAGCCGGCGAGTGTGCCGGGCGTGGCCTATGACGAGCAACGTAGCGTGCTGGCCAACGAGGAAGGTCGCATTCTGGCCGAGCCTGCGTTCACCGCCGAAACCGGCAAGAGCACCGTCCGCCCGCGTCTTTACGCAACTGGCTGGGCCAAGCGCGGGCCGGTCGGTCTGATCGGCTCCACCAAGTCCGACGCGCTGCTGATCGTCGGCAACATGCTCGACGATCTTTCCAAGGCTGAGGACGTTGACGGAAGCGGCAAGGGTTGCATCGCCGCCGACCGTGACCCCGAGTCCATCGACCGCCTGCTCGCCTTGCGCGGCGTCAAGCCCATCGACTTCGCAGGCTGGAAGAAGGTCGACACCTACGAGCGTGCCGAGGGCGCGAAGGAAGGCCGCGAGCACAAAAAGGTGATCGACCCCGACCAGATGCGTTCGCTCGCGCTGGGCTGAGCGCAGTCACGTCTTAGGCCGATTGCGGTTCTGAGCTGAGTACGCTAACCGATTAGTCAGAGGCGTCGAGTCCGCGTTTTGGGTGCTTTCTGCTGATGCGACAGAAAGCACCCTTTTTCGTGCTTTTCGTCGCGTTCAATAATTCGCTGCGACCGAAAGCATGTTTTCTCATGTTTTTTCGTGCTTTTCGTCGCGTTTACCGGATGGATGTGCTTGCATGATTAGCGTCGTGGCAAAATGCTCACGCTGAACATGCGATGATAATCAGGATTTCAGCCCTGTTTTCTTGATTTTGCTCGCAAGCTCGATGCGGGAAGATGGGCGGAGGTCTGTTGTGGCCAAGATGCCTGCGTAGTCACAGCCGGCGTTCAGCAAAAGCACAGCCTGAGCCGTTAGGCTCAGATATATGGACGGCAAGATTAAAGTGCATGGCCATTTGAACGGCCTCAAGACCACACTGCTTTTCGGCGTGATGTGGGCCATCATCATGCTCATTTGGTGGCTCACCGGCGCCAGCCGCGACACGCTTGTCTACTACATTTTCATCGGCCTCGCCTCGACGTTCATCTCCTACTGGTTCTCCGACCGCATCTCCATCGCCTCGATGGGCGCACGTCAGGTCTCTGAAGCTGAAGCGCCCGAGCTCTACCGTATCGTCCGCGAACTTTCCGCACGCGCCGGCAAGCCGATGCCGCGCATCTACATCGCGCCGACCATGAGCCCGAATGCGTTCGCCACCGGCCGCAACGAGCGTCACGCCGCCGTGTGCTGCACGCAAGGCATCCTGCAGATTTTGAACGAGCGCGAGCTGCGTGGGGTGCTCGGCCACGAACTGATGCACGTCTACAATCACGACATCCTCACTTCGGCGGTTGCCAGCGCGATGGCGACGGTGGTCACCTATCTTGGCTATATGCTGATGTTCTTTGGCAGAGGGCGCGACAATGATGATCGAGATTCCGGAATTTTCGGGCTGCTCGGCGTGGTCCTGAGCTCGATTCTCGCTCCGATCGGCGCCTCGCTGATCCAGTTGGCCATTTCCCGCACCCGCGAATACGACGCGGACGAGGACGGCAGCAAGCTCACCGGCGACCCGGCCGCGCTCGCCTCGGCGTTGAGCAAGATCACGTCTGGCGCGCAGGCCAATCCGATGCCGCAGACCGCCGGCACCCAGTCCGCCGCCGCGATGATGATCGCGAACCCCTTCTCCGAAGAGGGTTTCAGCCGTCTCTTTTCCACGCATCCGCCGACACAGGATCGTATCAACCGCCTGATGCAAATGGCTCAGGAGATGCAAGGCGTCTCCGCCGGCCCGAACCGAGGCCAGCGCTGGAACCGTTTAGGATCCGACAACGAAGCGCAGGTAGCATACTAAAGCTGAAACGCTGTGTCTCAGCGGTGTTTTGGTAGGTTACGAATCTTTACAAGCAAGAGGTTCGGTTGAAAAGTCAGTGGCTGGGTGAGCGAAGTGTCGGAATTGCGGGTCTACGGCGGTATGTCATTCCGGTTCGGCACGCTGTTTCACGGCTCTGTGCTAGACTCATAACTTGTATGTGCGCGGCATGCGTGCGTTACTGCGGATGTAGTTCATCGGTAGAATGGAAGCTTCCCAAGCTTCAGAGGCGGGTTCGATTCCCGTCATCCGCTCTCTTGGCTAGTTCCTGAAAACTGTTGCAAATAAAGGTGTTTCGGCACAGGGATTTCCTCCGAAAACTTCGCGATGGCACGCCGTTGGTTATTCATGCGAACCGTGCCACCAAGGGCTTTAACGATGAAATCAGAAAGGGCGGTCATGAGCCGGAAAAGCCAGAAATATATAGCCGACAACGGTACTGTCATCACTGATGACATGGTGGACCAGTGGGCGCAGGAGGCCGAGAGCGGCTTCCAAGGCGCCGAGGTCAGGCCGTTCGAAGGACGTGCCTGGGAGGTCAAGAGCGAGCCATTGAAGCCGCGCACCATTTGTGTCGGTGATTCGGCATGAAATTGGTTGAGTAGCAGACGAAGGCGAAGGATGTTGAAAGCCGAGTCGGGTGATCACAAGCTGTTCCTGATCAAAGCGTCAGTGCCGGGCGACACGATCGATACTTTTTTGAAATCCGTCGGCATAACGTTTCTTTTTTCGGCTGGCCCGCGTTGCTAATGGTTGCTAGTGTGCGTTATGTCTTGCGAAAACGCCTAGTGGAAAGTCTCCTATGCGGTCTGCAGCGCGCCGTGTATGGTACGTCGCAACCACTCCGAGCGGCTTTCGCCGAGTTTCTTGGCGGCCGTGTCGAGTTGCCGCTCCCATGACTCGGGGACGCGGACCTGGAGCTTCACGGTGGGTTGCGCCTGTCCGGCGCGCGGGCGGCCAAGCAGCACCCGTTCCGCCTCGTCGGCGCTTTCCGTCCCCGCCGCCCGCATGAGCAGGGCGTCCATCTCCGCCTGGGCCCGGGTCCCGGTGGTCTTCACCGCCTTGGCGTCGTCCCACGCCCATCCGCTGTCGTTCTTCTTGGTCATCGTTCCGTCCTTTTGCGTTGCCTGGTTGGTTCAGTCCTTGTCGAGGAAGCCGCCCTGCTCGGCGTTCACGTGGAACACGCGCAGGTTGCCGTCCCTGGCGAGCTTCATGGCGACCTCCAGGCTGGGCACGAGCGGGTCGCCGTGGTGGGATCCGGTGAACTTGAGGTAGGTCTCGCCGTCCTTGCGGTACTCGAGCTTGCCGGTGACGTGCCGGGCGGCGTAGACCACGTCGTCGAGCGTGTAGCCGTGCCGGTCGGCCGACTCGTCCCATTCGATCACTTGGCCTCCCTCGTCCGTATTCCATTAATGTACTCCGATATTGGACTACGCGCAACTTGTGGTCACTCGGGGCAGTGATTTCGGCAACGTTTTGAACGGAATTTCGATATTGACGGTGCTGATAGGTGGCACGGCTCTTGAGTTAAGTAAACAAAGGTGTGTCTTATTTTCGGGGCATGACCATTCGTTTGATTCGATTTCCGCCATTCGCTCTTTTTTATTTAATCTTTTGAGATTTGGGCAATGTGCTTTCGTTTTCGAAAGTAAAAAATGTCATAATCTCAAGAAATCTTGATTTTTCCTTGATTCAAGGTTTTCCATTCGTTGATTTTTGTCTCGTCCGATAGACTCGAAGATGAATCGGTTGGCAGGAGATCCGGAGATTGAAGGAGCAGCGTTTTATGGATAATGACATGATGAAACAGCCTCAGGGCGAAATAGTTTTATATCAGCAAGATGACCGAAATGTTCCGGTTCAGGTGGTGTATCGGGACGAGACATTCTGGATGGCGCAGAAGAATATCGCTGAGTTATTTGGTGTCAAAATACCAATTATCTCCAAACATCTGGCGAATATATATTCAGAGGGTGAACTTGAGGAAAAGGCAACTGTTTCCAAAATGGAAACAGTCCAAAACGAAGGCGGCAGAACGGTTCGCAGGGAAATCGCCTTCTACAATCTCGACGCGATTATCGCCGTCGGCTACCGTGTGAACAGCAAACGGGCCACAGTTCTATTGATGGGAATGGTCATGTGCAAGAAAAGTGGAGGAGGCAGGAATCGAACCGTGCATCTCCGCCTTGCGGCGGGCTCTACCATTGAGCTAATCCCCCAATTCGCACACCGGCGAAGTTCGTTTTTGCCGAAGCCGACGCTGAGCGCTTAATTACTATATCATAGTATTTTTGATTCCGTTAAGGGCGAAGTATCGCTCGTTAACCTCAATGGCGAGGTGGGCGGCAATAATGGAGGCATGACCATTGCAACTCCTGAACGATACCGTGAAATGCTGGAAACCGCGCGGCACAACGGCTACGCCTATCCCGCAATCAACGTGACCAGCACCCAGACGCTTAACGCGGCGTTGCAAGGGTTCGCCGAGGCTGAATCGGACGGGATCATTCAGGTTTCCGTGGGAGGCGCGTCCTATTTTTCCGGGCAGCGCGTCGACGACCGCGTCACCGGCTCGTTGGCTTTCGCGGCGTTCGCCCGTGAGGTGGCCGAGAAATACCCCAACATCTCCATCGCGCTGCATACCGATCATTGCGCCAAACCGTATCTTGACGGCTGGGTGCGGCCGTTGCTCGCGCGCGAGGCCGACGAGGTGGCGCACGGCAAAGAGCCGATGTTCCAGTCGCACATGTGGGACGGATCGACGGTCCCGCTGAAGGAAAACCTTGATATTGCCGAGGGCTTGCTTGACCTCTCCGCGAAAGCCCATACCGTCCTTGAAATCGAGATTGGCGCGGTCGGCGGCGAGGAGGATGGCCATCGAGCCGACATCGACGAGAAGCTGTATTCCACGCCGGCTGACGGCATCGAGGTTGCGCGGCGGCTTGGGCTGGGGGAGCGCGGCACGTATATGGCGGCGTTCACCTTCGGCAACGTTCACGGCGCCTATAAGCCCGGTGTGGTCAAGTTGCGCCCGGAGTTGCTCGGTGAGATCCAGCGCGCGGTCGCGTCGGCCGCGAAAACAGGCCAATTGGAAGCCAAATCCGAAAGCCGCGCCAACGATGATCTAGGTTCGTCCGCGACCGGGGTTTCCGCCGCCTCGTCATCACACGGGCATATCTACACCGATTACGAATTGCATGACAACAAGCCGTTCATGCTCGTCTTCCACGGAGGTTCCGGGTCGTCGAAGGGCGACATCACGGCCGCGGTGCATTATGGCGTGGTCAAGATGAACATTGACACCGATACCCAGTACGCCTTCACCCGCGCGGTCGCCGGCCACATGTTCGAGCATTACGATTCCGTGCTCAAGGTTGACGGCGAGGTGGGCGAGAAGCGCTACTACGACCCGCGTTCCTGGGGCCGCACGGCCGAGGACGCGATGGCCAAGCGCGTGGTCGAGGCCTGCGTCGAGCTGGGTTCGGCGGGCAAAGCGCTCAAATAGCTGCGTCGCTTACTCGTTGCTAGAAGGATCGAAATAATTTTCATGAGGTTTTAGGGCTTGGCTGCTGACGATAAAGTAAAGTGCGATTCGGGTCGTGTTAGGGGCAGAATCGCGAATTCCTGCCCCTAAAGCAATAACAATTTGCGGTTCTGATTGGTTGAGAGGCAGGATTGCGGCTCTGTGCCTCTAATGCAAGAGGAACGAGTTGTTCCCGTAGGGTTAGAGGCACAAAGTGCGATGTCAGTAGGTCGCCCGCCCCGGGTTGGGGATTGCGCGTGGAGATGGTCGGCTGATTTGCCTCTTTTGCTTCATTGGTCGTCCAGTTCTGCCAGCTTCACCATTTTGGTCCTGCCTCTATAGTCAATACGCAACTCGTGGCCGGCCAGAGTCGCGCTCGGCATCGCAATCGATCCGTCCTCGCCCACGCTTTCCAGCTCGCGGTCGCCGAGATATGCGGAAACGAATATATAGTGGCCGGGTTCGATAACGCGCATTTGCATTGGAATCCGTGTCTTGGGGTAGAGCAGGTTGGTGTTCGGCTCGGGAGTGGACAGTTCTAAAGAAAATCCTTTTGCGGCGATCAGACCGGTGAGTCCTATCTTGGTGCGGTAGAAAATGGCCTGTTCTGGGTTGCCGAAGGTCGCTGTTGCTTCCGGCGTCCGCTCATTCGCTGAATTGTCATGTCCGTTACCACCACTTCCTTCCCAGCCGGAGGCGAACGAGCCATCGGCGGAGTGCTGTGCCGCCGTCGCCGCAAGATCTCCGACCGCGTTGATGTTGGGCGCGGCCAGTTCCTCCCCGAAGTCCGGCATCGCAAAACCGCCTTCGGCCAGATGCAATGCGCGCGCCGAATCGATGACGTGCACGCGGATGTGCCACGGCATCAGCGGCACGATGAAGTTGCGGATGGTGACGTCGTTCCACGGCTCCCAGCGCGAGTAGACGTAGTCCCCGTGCACCGCGTAATCGGCGTAGCCGAAGGCCGTGCGCCAATGGTATTCGGATTCGGAAACCGCCAGGGTGTTGTCGCAGGCGAGCTGTTTCAGAACGGTTGCGGATTTCGGCGTCGAGAAGCCGAAGGTCGTGGAATAGACGTATTTCTCGTATTTCGCGTCGGTGTGGTTGTGTTCCGGCGCGTGCTGTCCGGCGGTGAACGCCTGCACCTCAAAGCCGTTGCGGCTGTGCGCCACCAGCATGCGTGGTTCGGGCTGGAGCTTCAACGCCTCGAACTTGAAGTCCTCGCTTTCGCGCGTGGTCCAGAAGAGGCTGGATTCGGGAATGCACAGGAAAATGAACGTTTTGAGCGCCCAGTAGGCGGAGGCGGGCCCGTTGTAGCCTTCCGCCATGTTCATGTTCGGATAGGCGTAACCGATAGGAATTAGTCCATCAGACTGAAAAATATTCTGGCGGAACCACCAGCGCAAATTGCCCAGCAGCAGATGTTTGACGTCCCCAAGCGTCCATCCGCCAGGCAGGTCGATTCCGGCAAAGGCCGCCGCCGCCCAGAACGCGGCCTGCGCGAACCGGTAGTCCAAGCTCCTCCCGAACGGCAGGCAAGCCCCGTCGGCCGCGAACCAGTTGGCGTAGCTTGGCACGAAGGACGTCGCGCGTTGCTTGAGCAGCGTATAGCGTTTCGTTTCGGCGTCGCTTGCGTTGGCGGGGCTTGTCTGATTGAGAATTTCGGCATCTGTTTCGTTGGCGGTTTTGGAAGACGCGTCGGCATTCGTTGCAGTCGGTTCTGGTTTGCTGGACTTGGCGCGATCGGAAGCGCCAGATTGGCTGCGATTGTCCCGTTCGGCGAGTCCTGCGTTCATCAGCGTGAAGAACTGATAGGCGAACGGAATGTAGTTGTCGATTTGGTCGGCATAGCCGTCGTACGACCAGCCGTGTCCGAGATAATGCGAGGCGGTGATGTCGAAATCAGCCTGTACCAATGCGTCGTATTCGGGATGTCCGGTGTGAACGAACCAGGTGTTGACCATCTGCCGGAACCAGAGCCAGTTGGTTTTCGGCAGTACATGGTGGTTGATCTGGTCGAGCCAGACCAAGATGTTACCTTGTTGCGTGCGGCTCAAATGGTCCCAGAAATCACGTCTGGTTTCGAAAAGGAACGCCGTGATCGCGCCCATTTCCACGAACAGTTGGTCGTAGTCATCCAGCGGATCGCCCCAGAAATCGGGGTCGTCGGGTGTGGTGCCGTGGATGATGCCGGCGCACGAAAGCCGCCACCAGTGCGGGAAACGACGGATGTTGCTGCGATTGGCGAAGAGCGGCCCGAGCCCCCAGAGCAGTCGGCAGAAGCCTTCGATCGAGGTGCGGTCCTGACTGTAGACGGCCCCGCTGTCACTCATGCGGAAGCGTCCGTAACGGCCGCCGCTCTCGACAAGCCTCATCGCCGGCGCGAGGATGTCGACCAGCGCCTGTTCGCAATCGGCTTTCGTGCGCAGCGGGTTGGCGGCGACGTTTTCATTGAACGGCTTTGTTTCCATGGATCCTCTTTCCGGTGTTCCATCATCATGGTCTATCGGGCGGTTCGCTGTGCGCAAGCTCTAGGAGGGCACGCCCACCGAAGGCGCGCGAAGCGGCACGAATGAGCGCCGTTTTATTTTGAGAATCCATGGCAAAATCTGGCAATATTCCGTTTTCGGGAATTGCCGGACGCTGTTTCAGGTCGTTTCAGACATGGATCGCGGAGACCAGCGAAGGGTTGGCTTTGCCCGTGCTGGCGCGCACGACATACGAGGATTCCAGCATGATCGGCTTCCGGTCGTTGGCCGGCTTGGTGTGGTGGATGAGGCCCAGCACCTCGTCCACGGCCTTCGTGCCCAACTCCTTTCGGGGCAGGCGGACGGTCGAAAGCGCGGGGGAGACGAGCGAGCTGAATTGCACGTCGTCGATGCCGACCACCGAGACCTCCCCGGGAACGTTGATATTCCGGGAATGCAGGGCCGCGATGAAGCCGATGGCCATGATGTCGTTGTAAGCGATGACCGCGTCCGTCGGGTTGTTGAGGAACGGCTCGCCGGTGCAGAACCCGCCGCTGAACGTCGGCGCGTTCGAGGGGATGCGACGCAGTTTCAAGTGCTGGCGCGAGCAGATCGACGAAAGCGTCCGCCAGCGCACCCCGTCCTGCCACGAGGATTCCGGCCCGCTCAGGTACGTGAAATTGCGGTGGCCGAGCGAGACGAGGTGCTCGACGGCCTTGCTCAACCCGTCCTGCACGTCGCCGATGACCGACTGGATGCCGCGGATGGAACGGTTCAACGTCACCAGCGGCTTGGTTTGGGCGAGCTTGCGTATGCCAGCGTCGGAAAGGCGCGAGGACGCCAAGATGAGGCCGTCAATGTGTTGAATGGCGGTGTGGATGGAGGTGCGTTCGATGATCGCGTTCTCCTCCGAGTCGAGCACCAGCAGGCCGAAGCCGTTGGAAAGGCATTCGTGCTGTGCGGCTCGGGTGTATTCGGCGAAGACCGGGTTGCTCAGGTCCGCCACCACGATGCCGAGCATGCCGTTCAAGTGCTCGCCGTCCGTATGAGCCCGGATGGCCGTGGCCCGGTAGCCGATCTCGTCGGCGATGGTGTAGATGCGCTCGGCGGTGGCCTCGTTGACCCTGCCGGGCCTCGCGAACGCCCTTGAGACGGTGGAAGGAGCGACGCCCGCCGCTTTGGCGACATCCCTGATCGTGACGTTTTTCCCGGGCGTGCCGGCGCTGCTGGCGTGGCTTGTGGCCTGCTGTGCGTTATCTGTTGTTTTCGTCATGGTGCTCCTTTGCGTTTTCCAAGTATAACCAGTTCTTGGCAAGTAATGGCAACAGAGCGCGACGCCAACGTCGTCCACGTACACTAGGGAGGCGAAAGGCTACGGCATCGAAGCGGGCCAATCCGTTCATTGTGAATATAAGGATGGTATCTATGAAGGGCAAGGCAGATAAATCTGAACCTGTGCTGTCACCAGATCGTTTGTTACCGGCTGAAGGGCTGCCATTGCGTGTGGCGCGGGAGCTTTATGAATCGGTCAAGGATTTGCCCATCATCTCGCCGCACGGCCATATTCCCGTCGAGTGGTTCGCGCAGGACAAGCATTTCGCCAATCCCACCGACCTGTTCATCACGCCGGACCATTACGTCACCCGTGTATTGCACGCCCAAGGGGTTTCGCTGAGCGAGCTCGGCGTCGGCCAGCGCGATTTCACCGACAAGCAGGCGCGGGACGCCTTCCTCCTTCTGGGCCAGCATTGGTTCGCTTTCGCCGGCACGCCCATGCGTTATTGGTTCGAGGACTCGTTGGTCCGGGTTTTCGGCATTGAGGAGACGTTCGGCCCGGAAACGGCGGGCAAGATCTACGACGAGCTCAACGAGATGCTTAAGGCTCCGGAATTCAGCACCAGGGCGCTCGCCAACCGCTTCAATATGGACTTCGTGTCCACCACCGACGACCCAGTCAGCGACCTGAAATTGCATGACAAAGTCAATGCCGATCCGGGATTCAAGCCGTTCGTGGCCCCGGCGTTCCGGCCGGATAAATATCTTGAGCCGGGCCGCGCCGATTGGCCGCAATCGGTGCGGGCTTTGGGCGAGAGCGCCGGCATCGACGCTTCCACGTACGTTGGATTCACCGAGGCCATGCGCCGCAGGAGGTGGTATTTCAAGGACCACGGGGCGGTCTTAAGCGACCACTCCCACGCGGATCTGCGTTCCGGCAGGTTGTCCGACAAGGAGGCCCGCCTGCTGTTCGCCAACGCTTATGCCGGCCATATCGACGCGGATGACGCGGCCCGTCTGCGCGCCCATCTGTTCAACGACCAGGCCAGGCTCGCCCAGGAGGACGGTTTGGTGATGACGGTGCATCCCTCCATCGCCCGCAATTACGATGCCGCCTCCTACGCGAACTATGGCGCGGATATCGGCGACGACATTCCCCAGCGCGCCGAATTCGTGGAGGCGTTGCGCCCGTTGCTGAACGAGTATGGCAACAACCGCGATTTCCATTTCGTCGCCTTCACCACCGACGAGACGGTGTATTCCCGCGAGCTGGCGCCGCTCGCCGGTTTCTATCCTTCGTTCTATATCGGTGCCCCATGGTGGTTCATCGATTCGCCCGACGCGATCTCGCGGTATTTCAGCGCCGTCGTCCCCTACGCCGGGTTCACCAAGCTTTCCGGGTTCATCGATGACACCCGCGCGATCTGCTCGATTCCCTCGCGTCACGACATGAACCGCAGGATCACGGCGAGCTATGTCGCCTCCCTGGTCTGCGATCGCCGCATCTCCATGGACGAAGGACTTTCGATTGTCCGCTACGAGGTTGTCACGCAGCCGAAACGGGTGTTCAAAATTGGTCAGGCGCAGCTATAGCGCAAGCTACGGCAAGCCGAAGCGTAAGGAGCAGCAATGTCAACGGTTAACGCTTCAATCCCGGCGATCAGCCGGCAACGGGACGGTCGCCCCGCGGCGCCGGAAAGGATCGTCCATCTGGGCATCGGCAATTTCACGCGTGCGCACCAGGCGTGGTACACCGAGCATGCGCCGGACGCGGCGCAATGGGGCATCGCCGGGTTCACCGGTCGTGGGCCGCGCATGCGCGACCTGCTCAACGGGCAGGACGACGTCTATACCTTAATCACTTCCGGCGCGACAGGCGACCAATTCGAGGTCATCTCCTCGATCTCTTCGATGCATAGCGGCTCCGACACCACCGCCTTGCGTGCCAGGTTCGCCGATTCCGGCATTTCCATCGTCACGTCGACGGTTACCGAGGCCGGTTACATGCGCACCCACAACGGCGACCTTGATATTGACAATGCCGATGTCGCCGCCGATCTGCAGGCGCTCAAGTCGGACCCGCAGGCCGATGGGCTCAAAACCGTTCCCGTGCGCATGGTCGCCGGATTCCTCGCCCGCAGAAGCGCAGGCGCAGGCCCGATCACGGTGCTGCCTTGCGACAATCTGGCAGGCAACGGGGCCGCGTTCCGCAAGGTCGTCGAGCAGGCCATCGCCGAGGTCGACCCTTCGTTGCTTGACTGGACGCGGGTGAACGTCGCATGGGCCACGTCCATGGTCGACCGCATCACCCCTGCCACCACATCGGCCGACATCGAGCTTGTCGCACATGCCAAAGGCTGGCGTGACGCGGCGCCGGTGCGTACGGAGCCGTTCCGCGAATGGGTGATCGCAGGGGACTTCCCGGCAGGGCGGCCGGCTTGGGATGAGGCTGGTGCCATCGCCACCGACGACGTCATGCCTTACGAGCAACGCAAACTGTGGATGCTCAACGGCTCTCACTCTACCTTGGCCTATTGCGGCCCGCTGTTCGGCTATGAGACCGTGGCGGACGCCGTGTCCGACCCGACACTGCGTTCATGGATCAACGAATGGTGGGATTTGGCCGGGCGCTATGTCAGCGTGCCCACCGACGAATACCGCAAGCAGCTGCTTCAACGTTTCGAGAATCCGAACATCCGCCACTTGCTGATGCAGATCGCCACGGACGGCAGCGAGAAGCTGCCGGTTCGCATCGTTCCCGCCGCGCGGAAAGCCTTGAAAGATGGGGCTTCCGCAGTTCCAGCCGCACGTGCCATCGCGGCTTGGATTCTCTTCCTCCGGCGGTTTAGCGACAAACTCGCCGATGTCAACAAAGGCAAGGTCGTCCCGCTCGCCGCGGCTTGCGCGGACGCTGACGGGAACGTTGACGAAAACGCGGTCAGGCAGGTCGTCACCTACCTCGATCGCGGACTCGCCGGCTCATCGTCCTTCGTCGACCAGGTCGTGCGCCAGATTGGTGAGGTGGGCAAGGCCGCCGAGACGCATCGTGCATCGTGATCGGCTGGTATTCGGCTTCGCAGGGCGCTTATGGAGGTCTACGAAATCAATGCCGGAGCTTGGAATCCAATAATCTATATGTAATACAACTAAACAACAGCGGCTCAGCCGCAATGATTTGTGCAGTAGAAAGGAATCGATATGGCTATTGAAAAGGCCGAGGTTTTCGTTACGAGCCCGGGACGTAATTTCGTCGTCCTCAAGCTCACGACAACGGATGGAATTGTGGGACTTGGCGATGCCACACTCAACGGGCGCGAACTGGTCGCCGCCGAATATCTCAAAACCATCGCTCCCGCCCTGATCGGCAAGGACGAGGACAACATCGAGGATATGTGGCAGTACCTCTACAAGGGCGCCTATTGGAAGCGCGGGCCGGTGACGATGGCCGCCATTTCCGCGGTCGACGTGGCGCTTTGGGACATCAAGGGCAAGAAGCTCGGCGTTCCGGTCTACGACCTGCTCGGCGGCGCGTCCCGCAAGGGCATCCTGACCTACGCGCACGCTTCCGGCACCGATCTGCCGAGCCTGTTCGACTCGATTGACATGTACCGTGACATGGGCTTCAAGGCCACGCGCATCCAGTACGCGTTGCCCGGCATCCCCTCGACCTACGGCGTCGCGGCTTCGGCCAACGCGCAGGCCGGCGAAGGCGAGAAGGGCGTTCGTTACGACTACGAGCCTGCCCGCCGCACCAGCGTTCCGGTCGAGGAGGTCTGGGATGCGCGCACGTATCTCAACACCCTTCCTGGCGTCTTCGAGGAAGTGCGCAACAAGTACGGCAAGGACCTGATTCTGCTGCACGATTCCCACCACCGTCTGCGCCCGATCGAGGCCGCGCGTTTCGGCAAGGCGCTCGAGCCTTACGACCTCTTCTGGATGGAAGACACCACGCCTGCGGAGGACAACCAGCAGTTCCTGCGCTTGGTGCGCGAGCACACTACCACCCCGATCGCCATCGGCGAGATCATCAACTCCTGGACCGATTACATCACCCTGATCGAAGAGCAGCTCATCGACTACGTGCGTTCGGCCGTCACCCACACCGGTGGCCTTACTCACATGAAGAAGCTCATGGCCTTCGCCGAGCTCTTCGGCGTGAAGTCCGGCTTCCACGGCCCCACCGACGTCTCGCCGGTCGGCATGGCCGCGAACCTGCACCTCGACTTGGCGATTCCGAACTTCGGTATCCAGGAGTACATGAAGCACAGCGACGAGACCCTCGAGGTCTTCCATACTTCGTACACGTTCAAGGACGGCTACCTGCACCCGGGCAACAAGCCGGGCCTCGGCGTCGACTTCGACGAAAAGCTCGCCGCCAAGTACCCGTATCAGCCCGCCCCGCTCCCAGTCGACCGTCTCCTCGACGGCACCATGCACGAGTGGTGAGTGATTTTTCTTAGTTACTGCCGCGATGGGACGATATATACATTGCTCGACACGCTCCGGGCCGCTCAGGCCGAGTCTTTACGGTCGAGCAACGCATATATCGTCCCCATCGCTCTGGCTAATGGTGTTTTTTTTGAAGCGAATATGATGAAGCGCCGCCTTCCTTTGGATGGGGAGGCGGCGCTTTGCGCTGATTAGTGACGACTACAGTGCGTTGAGTATTGCTATCAGCGCGTCCAGCACGCTCTTTTTTGCGTCTGCGAAGTCGATGCGCTCGTCAAGCGGAACTTGGTCTCTGCTCATATTGTTGTATTCTTCGCGGTATTGGTCGCTATAATCATCGAGATCTTGCTTTAATGCCAGAAAATCTGTCTTACCCACATTTACATCTTCCATCATCGTTTTCAAGACAATGATTTGATCGGTTTGGATTATTTGAATTCTTGTTTCATGTTTTGATTTAAGAATCGAAGAAATGTCGAACAGGTCTTTGGCTCGCAAACTTTGGTCTGTATTACCTTTTCCTGGGTGTGTTAGCTTGTAATTTGGAGCGTTTTCGCACAATGACAGCATCTTTTCGTAGATAATTCTAGCTAGAGACGAAACGATTATTTCGACGCCATTAACATAGATTCTATCCAAAAGAAGCATCCTGTTTGATAGCGAGATTTCTATACTAAGACCCTTCTTATTCCCAAAACGATGAATTGGGGACTTCCGGGTTGGTTTCATCGAATGGCTTTGATTGGCAATTTCAACAGTGATTTTTACTAGTTTTTTGTCTTTGGATTTGCTGGGCAGATAAACTCTGCGAATCTTTCTAACTTCCAGACCATAGTCGGTGAACTGTTCGGTTAGTGAATCCTTTATGAGAGACACTTCGTGTTCGGTGATGGTATCTTCTTTGCAAAATGCATCTATGTCCCGAGAAGCACGATGACTAATACCATAGGCAATCAAAGCTTGGCCGCCGTGCAATGCGATTCTATCGGCAATTTCATCAATTGAGAACAGGGCAGACAAAGCTTTATCGATGATTTCTTGATCAGTCAGTTCCATGTCAGTCATCTGGCGCCCAATCCTTTCGGATAGTAGATCCCGATATTAGAATCAAATGATTTGTTGCGCATGTCCTTTTGCAGATACATGTTCAATTTTTCCTTACCTGAGTCCAATCGTTCGCGTACAAGACTTTTCTGCTGTTCCGGGTACTTGGCACGATCCATATAAAATAGTATGTTTTTCCCGTAGGGGTACAGGAATTGGCCATTGTGAAGCAGTTGCATCATCCTGAGTACTTTTAAATCCCCTTTGGCTCTTTCAAATGCATTCAATATTTCTTGAGTCCCCCCCGAATATTCTGGTTTAACGGTGCATTCGACAAGAGTCTTTTCTATGCCACTCACCGGTATTTCTGATGGGGCGTTTGCCACGTGCATTTTGGTAATGCCCATGTCCACAGTGGCAGATTGTTCAAGCAGATAGACTTCATATGTTTTGTTTTCGTAGTCGAATATGTATATGTTGTTGGTCACTCTTGCCGGAATCGAAAAGGCCTTATCTATCTGAGATTGAGATATTTCCTCACTTCGCTCGGACATTTTAGGCTTTGTTCTTTTCTTTTTGACGTATATGGGCTTAGGAACGTTCAAGGTCAAATCATTCAGGTATAGGGCAGAATAGTGCGAAACATAGGTGTGTGCAGCAAGAGAAAGTGCTATGGCATAAGGAGAAACGGGCTTGTTTTTAGGAATCAGCCTGATGAGATTCATTTCTTCGTTTTTCTTGGATATTCGTATTTTTTTGTACAGGTTTGCCTCAGGGGAGACCAGATAATCCCTGAAGTTTGCAAAGGAGACCTTTTGCAGGAGAAACCCACGTTTTTGGAGGTTATGATAAATTATTTTGATTGCGGAAAAGCTCAATACATTATTGAAGGCGGCGCTCTCTTCTTTCACCGCGTTGGATATTTCCTTACGGCTTTTCTTTTTATAAAAAACATATCGCGCAACCATTCTTTAATACTAGTCCACACGCTATGATTTGACAAATAAATAAAATATTGATAAAGTACAAGTACTTTATCAATCTCCAATAAAGATATAAAATAAATGGAATTATTCCTGATAACATGCCGATGATTTGACAAATAAATATAATATACATAAAGTACAAGTACTTTATATATTTTGCTTAATATAAGATAAAATACATATCTTTTACCAAGACACATTGAAAATTTGACAAATTTGTTCTCAATGGCTAGAGTACATGTACTCTAGCCATTGACCTAACGTAATACGTAAATAGAAGTTGTTTCATTAATTAACAACAGTAAACTAAAGCACATTCTGATTTAAATGAGGAAATTACGACGAAGCGCCGTCTCCCTTTGGGTTGGAAAGCGGCGCTTTGCGCTGGTTAGCGGTGTCGTTTAGAAAATGCGCTCGTCGTGATCGTCGGCGGGGTGCGGGGTGTAGGTGATCTTGAAATCATCGTCCGCGGGAGCCTCGCTGACGTTGATCGGCGAATACGAGATATGGAAGGTCACGGTGCCGTAGGCGGGAACGGTGACATGGCGCCAGGCCGCGCCTTCGCCGGCGAAAGTGACAGCCGCATCGATGGGCTCGTCGGTCGGGTTATAAAGGAACCCGGCGAACCCGCGCCCGTCCGCTTCGATGAACGCGACCGAACCCAGGCCGCCGTGCCGTCCGTCGGGAGTGTGGTTGGTGGAGGCCACGCGCCTGGAGCCGGGGCGCACGTCCTGTCCGAAGTTGCGCAACATGAAGTACTCGAGGTTGCGCTTGACCTTGCCGGTCTTCGAATCGATGGTGATGACCCCGCGACGGCCGCGCGTCTTGGCGTAGCTCGGGAAACCCTGCTCGTCCAGCGCGATGTTCCACAGGTTGATCAGCCCGACGTTGTTGCGCACCAGGCCGGTGCCGATCTCGCCGAACATCACGTGGCTGGCTTCGTCGACGGTCTCGTCGAGCATGCAGCGGCGCTCGCTCATGCAGGCCTTCCATTGCGGGAATTGTCGGGTGCCATTGAGCACCCACTTGGGCAGGCCGGAGTAAGTGTGGAACGCGACGCCCGCGAAGCATTCGGCTTGGGCCTGGGTCATGTAGTCGCTCACCGGGCGTTGGAAGAAGCGCAGCCCGTCGTCGCCGAAATAGATCTCGACGTCGGGGAAGGCTGCATCGAGGCAAGGCCGCAGGTATTCGCTGCCCCATTCCGTCAGCTCCTCGGGCGTCCAGATGGCCATGGGCCATTGCGGCGAGTTGCTCGGCTCGTTCTGCATGGTCACCGAAGTGATGGGGATGCCGTAGCTGGCGTAGGCGGCGATGAACTTGACGAAATACTGCGCGTAGACGTAATCGATGGTGTCCTGCCTGCGGAAGCCGTTGCCGCAGTATTCGCCGAGGCGCAGCCTGCCGTCGCCCTCGAGCTTGTGGTTGGTCTTCATCCAGGCCGGCGGGCTCCACGGCGAGGCCATCACCTTGACGGCCGGGTTGATGGACATGATCTCCTGCAAGACCGGAATCACGTTCTTCAAATCCTTGGTGGCATCCGGCGCGCCGGGCTCGCCGGAACCGATGGAGAAGTAATCGAGGTTCGGGTCCGTGCCGACGTCGTCTGGCAGTTCATCGTAGCTGTAATACTTTTGGTCGACGAAATCGCAGGAACCAATCGAGATACGCACCGACGAGAACCCGCCTTGTTCCGGGCTGAACATCTCTTCGAGAATGGCATGGCGCTGCTCGGCGCTCATGCTATGCATCAGCAGAGAGGCGCTGGAATCGGTGATGGCCGCGCCGGCCCCTTCCCAGAGCTGGTATTGACGGGTGGGGTCGATGACCACGGTGGTCGCCCTGCCGGGTTCGGCCGTGGGCGCCGGCGTTTCAAGGTGTTGACGCCGCTGGGTCAGGTCCCCGCTGGTCGATGTCCATAATTGCACTGGCGCGTGGCTCGTCGAAGACGGAGAACCCGACATATCTGGCTCTGGTAATGGATTAATCGAATGCACGCCGACGGATTTGTCTTGCTGCGGTGACGTTTCGCCGTTGACTATGACTGCCATGGGCTGATACTCCTTTGCTATCTGTCCGATGCCTCGTCCCGCCCTGGCTGGCAGGGAGGAATTTCCGGTATGGATGGACCTAAATCTCGTGCCCTCAAACGCGGATTTCGTAGCCATCCCATGTCTTCGAGCCTAGCAGTGCCCGGGGCGCGGCGACGCGGGAATACGTGACTCGCTGACAGCTGAAAAGGCGTCTATCGGCGGATTTCCGCGGCTTCGGCAATAAACACAAACGAATAGTTGTTCTATCAAATCTGACAAATAATGGCAACAAACGCTTTCCTTGTTGCCATTTGTGTACTCTGACAATCAAGGACGACGACGAGTCGGGGTTTGTGGCTCGTGGTCCTTGCAGAAAGGCGAGGAAGCCTCAAGGAAAGGATTCGATTATGAAACTCTCACGTCCAGTAGGCGCCATAGCGGCGGTCTCTGCACTCGCAATGCTTCTCGCGGGTTGCGGTGGCGGCGGCGACCAGAAGAGCGGCGCCTCTGATTCCAATACGTTTGACAAGAATGCGAAGACCGAGATCACCATGGGTGGTTGGTCGCTGAAGATGACCCCCGAGTTCCAGAAGCTCGTCGACGGTTTCGAAGCGGAGTATCCGAACGTCACCATCAAGCTCAAGGAATACAGCGCGGATGACTACGACAAGCAGCTCACCGCCGACATCTCCGCCGGCGCGCAGCCCGATGTGTTCCCGCTGAAGAACACCGTGAAATACAATACCTACGCCAAGTCGCAGGGCCTGGCCGACATCAGCGATATCGCCAAGAAGTTCGCCGACCACAAGGGCTTCGACGACTCGATGTACAAGACCAAGGACGGCAAGTACTTCGCCCTGCCGTACCGCGCCGACCACTGGGTCCTGTTCTATAACAAGGACATGTTCAAGAAGACCGGCGTGAAGGAGCCCGACGCCACTTGGACCTGGAACGACTACACCAAGGCCGGCGAGGAGCTCAAGAAGAAGCTGCCCGCCGCCGGTTACGACGCCAATTCCGTCTACCCGATGTACCAGCACAATTGGCAGTCCCTGACCCAGTCCTTCGCGCTCGCCCAGAACGGCCAGCCCGCGGAGAAGACCTACCTCAAGGGCAACTTCGGCTACATGAAGCCGTATTATGAGCGCGCTTTGAAGTGGCAGAACGACAAGCTGACGATTGACTACAACACCTCCTTCACCAACAAGGTGCAGTACCAGGCGCAGTTCGGCACGCAGAAGGCCGCCATGATGCCGATGGGCACTTGGTACGCCGCTTCGTTCCTGAGCCAGCAGAAGACCGGCGACTCCCAGAAGTTCGATTGGGGCATGGCCCCGATCCCGCAGAACCCGAGCAAGAAGGTTCCGGCCACCCCGGTCACCTTCGGCAGCCCGACCGGCCTGATGGTTTCGGCCAAGTCCAAGGGCCAGAAGGCCGCAGCCGCCAAGAAGTTCGTCGAATGGGCCGTTGGCGAGGGCGGTGCTGATGTGCTCGCCAAGCTCACCACCACCCCTGCCTATATCAACGACAAGATCACCAAGGACTTCTTCGCCGCCGATGGCATGGCCACCGACCAGGAATCCAAGGATGCTTGGGCGAAGTTCGACATGAAGCTCGAGGCTCCTGTCAGCGACGCCACCGATACGGTCCAGACCTTGCTCAAGACCATGAACTCCTCGATTCTCACCGGTACGTCGAAGACTGATGGCGCGATCAACCAGTGCCAGGACGATGTCAAGAACCAAGGTGTGCTTCAGCAGTGAGCGGGCATTCTGAAACCGTCTGATTGTCTGCGCGGCCGTTCGCAACGTAACGGCCGCGCGGATGGACGGCAGACCGGCAGTTCCATATCGGGTTTCCATATCGGGTTGGCAGGTTTGATTCCCGGGTAAGGGCTGGTCGGTCTTTTATCGCTAAACATATAATTGTTATGAATTAATAACAATTAACAAGACGCAGTAAGTCAATGTCGACGAAGTGGTTGACGGCTTGTGTGCATTGGCTGCATATTCAAGGAGGAGGCAGCGATGTCGGATTCTTCTAGTTCGGATATTGCCGAGGTGGGCGCCGATCTCGCCGCGGTGGGGGAGGCGGGTGCCGTCGAGGCGCACAACCAGCCGCCGGAACCGCAACGGCAAAAAGGCGGAAAGATGGACGCGAAGGCGATCTCGCATCGCAACCTTCGCAACGGCCTGATATTCATTTCGCCGAACTTCATCGGCTTCATCCTGTTGACGCTGGTTCCGGTGCTTTCATTGTTCTACATCGCGTTCACCAAGTGGTCGGCGTTCGGCATGCCGGTGTTCAACGGCCTGGTGAACTGGGTGCGCCTGGTCCATGACCGCATCTTCTGGCAGACCGTTTGGCACACGTTCTACTATTCGCTGGTTCACATCCCGCTGACGTTGGCAATCGCCTTCGGCCTGGCGGTCTTGCTGAACTCCAAGCTCAAAGGGCGCGGATTCTTCCGTACGGTCGCCTTCATGCCGTATGTCACCTCGATGGTGGCGGCGGCGCAGGTCTGGGCCATGCTCTTCGACCCGAAGTCCGGCCCGATCAACCAGTTCCTGAAGCTCTTCGTGGGCTCGGGCAACGTCCCTGGATGGCTTGGCTCGACCAAGTGGGCGATGCCCGCGGTCATCATCGTCGGCACCTGGCGCGAGGTCGGCTACTACATGATTCTTCTGCTGGCCGGTTTGCAGACGATTCCCAGTGAGTTGTACGAGGCGGCCGAGCTCGACGGCGCGAACGGCTGGAAGCGTTTCTGGCACGTCACGGTGCCGTGCATGCGCCCGACGCTGTTCTTTGTGATGGTCACCTTGACCATCGGCTCGTTCAAGATCTTGGACCTGACACTGATCATGACCGATGGCGGACCTGGCACGACCACAGAGGTGCTGGCCCAGTACATCTACTCGGTGGCGTTCGACAACGGCGATTACGGCTATGCGTCGGCGGTGTCTTTGGTGCTGTTGTTCATCTGCATGGTGGTCACGCTGATTCAGTTCTGGTACAACAATTCGAAGGAGAACTAATATGTCTACGCAAGCAGTGGCTCCTCAATTGGCTGAGGCTGGTGCCGTGGCACCCGAGATCCCCTTCAACAAGAAGCGCAAGTCCCCGTTGAAGATCATCGGCACGATCATCGGCTATCTCGCCATGATCTTGGTGGCGGCGTTCACTTTGCTGCCGTTCTTCTGGATGGTTCTTTCATCCCTGAAGCCGAACAACGAAGTCTATACGGTCCCGATCAAGTGGTTCCCGTCGGTATGGCAATGGCATAATTACGCGGCCATCTGGACCAAGTCCAACATGACCACGTGGATTTTGAACACCCTGTTCTTCGCGATTATCGTCACGGCCCTGCAGGTGTTCACCGGCTCGTTCGCCGCCTACGGCTTCTCGAAGATTCCGTTCCGTGGCCACAACGCCCTGTTCCTCGTCTACATCGCGACGATGGCCGTGCCGTGGCAGGCCTACATGATCCCGCAGTTCAAGATGATCGCCGCCGTCGGCCTTTCCGACACGCGATGGTCGATCATTCTGTTGCAGGCGTTCGGCGCGTTCGGCGTGTTCATGATGAAACAGTTCTACGACACGATACCCGAGGACTTGTCGGAAGCGGCGAGGCTCGACGGCCTGAGCGAGTTCGGCATCTACTGGAAGATTGTGCTTCCACTTTCCGGCCCGTCGATTGCTGCGTTGGCGATCATCACCTTCACCAACACGTGGAATGACTACATGGGCCCGTTGATCTACTTGCGTTCCGCGAACCTGTGGACCATCCAGATCGGCCTGAAGCAGTTCATCTCCCAGTACAACGCGGATTACGCGATGATCATGACCGGCTCCGTCATTTCGGTACTCCCCATCATCATCGTCTTCCTCATCGGCCAGAAGCAGTTCATCGAAGGCATCGCGACCTCCGGCATGAAGGGCTGATACCAAAGGTTTCCGTGAGAGGCGAGAATCCGATGTATGTTGCCTGCAGTGGTTCCATTGCACGCATGCGTCGGATTTTCGTTTCTCTTTTTCATTATTCACGGGCGAAGCCCCCGGACGGTAGACTCTACGGTGATGAGTTTGCACGTCGTGCGGGACGGGACGGAAGGGAAGTGCGTGATGGCGGGTTCGTCGAATGGCAAGAACCACAACCTCGGTGAGGCTTTTGGCCTGATAGCCAACAGCGTCTACGTCCTGCTGATGGCGGGGTGGTGCATTTTCGTCGGCATCATCCCCCTGATCGCCATCTGGGTGGTGGTGCAGAACCTCGACTATTACCCGGCGCTGACGCTGGCCTTGGTCCTGAGCTCGCCCGGCATCGCCGCCGGTTTCGCCCTGTTCCGCGACCAGCCGACACTGTTCGGGCGCGCGAGCAAGCGCCGGGTCCGCATGTTGAACGAAGGCTATCGGCCTCCCGACTGGATCGCCGGCCCATACGTCGCGCCCGATGATACCGCGGCCTGCATCCGTCCGTATTTCCGCGCCTTCATCCGTCTGCTTCCCCGCGCGATCGTGCAGGGGGCGATCTACGGGTTCTTCATCTTCACGTTCTCCTATTCGATGCAGATCATGGTCAAGCTCGGTTTCGGCGCCTTGATGGTGCCGGTGCTTTCCATCTGCATCATTTTCCTCATCCAGTCGCTGCTGGTCTCATTGGTCTTGGTTGTGGAATATCCACATGCGAAATGGTATGCGGTCATCAAAAACGGCGTGCTACTTTCGGCCCGGAGGATCTATATGATTGTGATCAGCGGTATCGCCGTGTTCGGCTATTTCTGGGGGATGGCGAGTTCACCGATCATCACCGGCCTGCTGTTCACCGGCATCATCTGGTTTATCGTCTGGGCTTCGGCGCGATGGCAGGCCGATGTGCTTTTCGAGGCGATGGCGCGTGAAAGCGGCGACAAGAAACTCATCGAGCTCTACACCGGCGATAGCGAGAAACCTGCGGGTGGCTCCGGCGGCGGCATGTCTGGCCTCTTCTCGTCGATGAGCGATTACCGGCAATGACCGGACGGTTTGCACTATGGTGCGTTGCGCTCTTTATTATTATGGTGCGCTCGGATCGTTCGGATTACACAAGGCAGTGTGATTTTTGTGATACAAATATTGATTGACGACCGGGTTAATCCCGTCGATTTGACTTGCGATTCCGTTCCTGTGCTGCGATGGCGGGAAAGTGGGGACGGACTTGGAGCTGGCGATGTTGCGGCCTATCAAGTGGTGGTTTCAAGCAACCCGGACAAGGCTGTAGCGGGCATTGGTGATATTTGGGATAGTGACAAGGTGCTCGGCGACGGTTTCGAAGGCGTCGCATTGGATGAAGTGCCGCTTGAACCGGGGCGGAGATATTGGGCATCGGTTCGTTTGTGGCATAGCACCACAGAATCTGCGGAAACCGGCACGTCGGGCAAATCGCAGAACGTTGAGACCAGAACGGTTTCTGGCACTGCGCCATCTGAACCGGATACCACAGCCCATGATGGCAGAGGCAGTGTAGGTGAAGAAACTGCCGGTAAATTCGACACTACTGATGACAACGAATCCGGATGGGCCGCCCCCGTTACTTTCGGATTCTGGCCGGCAGGGCAATGGCAGGCAATGCCAATTTGGGCTGACACGTCGGCTATTCCCGAAAACGCAGGCGACTCACGCGGATGGGCTTTTCTGCGTGACGAAATCACCCTGCCTAATAAACCCATATTGTGTGCGAGTTTATATGCGACGGGATCTTCCACGCGCCCGGCCCGGCAGTTCGTCTATCGGCTATGGGCCAACGGATCGTTCGTCGGTTGCGGGCCGGTCTTCCCCATTGGCGACGAGGCGCGGGTCGACGGTTATGATGTGACGTCCCTGCTGCATTCCGGTGGCAATGCCCTCGCCATTCTTGCGTATACGCTCAAGGACCAGTGTTTCGCCGCCCAACTCGATGTCGAATTCAGCGATGGCGAGGTACGTCATTATGCCACTGATTCCAGCTGGAAAGCCATGCCCGGTAATCGTGTCTATCCGGACAGCGCTTCGATAGGCACGCAGTATTTCGAGGCGCCGGCCGAAAACATTGATTCGCAATATTATCCATTCGGTTTTGCCGATTCTGGTTTTGATGACTCCTCATGGCCCGATGCCATCGAAAAGCCTCATTTCCCAAGACTTGAGCCGACACCGACCGACAAGCTGTGGCTTCGCCATCGTCGTCCGGTCGCTGTCTCGGTCTTGCCGGATGGGGGAGTGGTGCTTGATTTCGGCACCGTCCAAATCGGCGGTGTCCGGGTGCGATCGCGTTGTCCGCAACCGCTGGAATTAGACATCCGATATGGCGAGGTATGTAACGACGACGGAAGGGTAAAATATCATCTCAACACTTCCAACATCTACGAGGATTGTTGGCGTCTCAAAAGAGACGATGAGGGCAATGAAAGCCGAGACGGAGCCGGCGATGCGCTCGAGACGTGGGGGATGCGTGTGTTCCGCTATGTCGAGCTCCATGCCAGTAGTGGCGCTGGAACCAATGACCACGATTCTTGCGGGAGGGCTGATCCCACTGAACGGAATAGCCAAGTCCCTGGGCGAGACGGCGCAGACGGGTCTGAATCTCAAGGTATGAATGCCTTCGTTGTGGATGTGGCTGAACTATTCGATTCAGGGCAACTCAATATCGAGGCTTCCGCGTTGGTCTATCCGAAGACGACGAATGACGCGGATTTTCATTCCTCGGACACGATGCTGAATGATGTCTGGTCGCTTTGCGCCCGCACCATCGATGCCTGCAATGACAATATCTACGCCGATTCCTGGACCCGTGAACGCGCCCCTTACGAGGCGGACGCGTGGATCCAGCAGCGATGCCACCTCGCGCTCGACGACGCCCCCTCCCTGGCCCGCTACACCATCGATTACCTCATCGCCAACCGCACCTGGCCCACCGAATGGCCGATGTACCTGATTCTGGCGGTGCACGATTGGTGGATGCACACGGGCGAGGACTCGCAGGTCCGCGCCCAGTATGAGCGCCTTAAAACCCTGTTGCCGCAACGCTTTTGGAACGAACGATTCGGCCTCATCGTCAAGGACCCTGGCGAGGCGAGCCATACTGACGGCGACCTGGTCGACTGGCCGCAAAGCGAACGCGACGGTTTCGTCTTCGGCCGCGTGAATACCGTCATCAACGCGTTGGCCTCGCAGGCGTATGCGGATATGGCGGACTTGGCATACCTCGTCGGCGAGGATGACGATGCCGAATTATTCGACACCCGTTCAAAACGTATCCGTAAGGCAATCAATACTTGGCTTTATGACGAAATACAGGGCGCATATTGCGACGGTCTTATCGATGTCCCTCAATTGGCAAGTGATAAATCAGCAGTTTCGCATTGTCTGAAGTCGGAAAATTCTTTGTCAAACGTCTCTCAACAAATTGGCGATGAAAACACAGCAGAAAATCGACAACGGAACTCTGCCGATTCGGCCATTACCGAAACTTGTAATGATGCTGAACTCGCTCAATCAATCGCGGCCTTACGCATCAATCATTATTCATTGCACGCTTCGGCCTTCGCGCTCGCATTCGGGCAGGTGCCGGAAGAGAGACTGCCGAAAGTCGCCGATTACCTGCGCTCCCGAGGCATGGTTTGCAGCGTCTATGCGGCCGCGGTGTATCTTGATGGACTGTATCGTGCCGGTTATGGAGCCGATGCCAATGCGCTGATCGCCGCACCAGAAGGCCAGCGAAGCTGGAGCAACATGCTTCACGCCCAAGGCGGCGGCACCATGGAAGCTTGGGACCCGGGCCTCAAGCCGAACCTCACCTACTCCCATCCTTGGGCCGCGTCTCCCGCCTATCTTCTGCCGGAGGGCTTGCTCGGCATCCGCCCGATCGAACCCGGCTACCGCACGTTCCTGGTCATGCCGCAGCTTGGCGACATCGGCGAGGCTGAGGTAAAAGTCCCCGTTCGCACTGGTTCCATAGCCGTCCGTTGCCAAAAAGTAGGCAGTGGCATGATTTCGACGGTGATGGATTCGGCGGATTTCTCCTCGGACAATGCGGACATCCCGACATTCCCGCTTGATCCGGCAAATTCGTCTGTGAAAAGCGGCATTGTGGATTTTGGTCTTGCCAAGCAGGGATTGCATTCCATGGCAGATTCGTCGGCGAAAAATGGTGTTGCGGATTCTGCCAAACCTTCTCGGCGAGAGAATGCATCCGATGGATGTGTGCAGCTCGATATTGATGTGCCGCCAAATTGCAGTGCGCTGGTGGTGTTGCCGCCGCTCGCCGACGGCTCGATGGGCATGGTGCTGGTCGACCGCGAGCCTTGCGGTGCTGGGCAAATCACCGAGTCCAGATATATCGCCGGCGTTCGTTGCCCGCCCAATTCATGGTTGCTGCCTCCGCTCGAATCAGGCCATCATGTCGTCAGAATTGTTGCTCTACCTGACTGATTGCCGATGGAATGTTAAATAGTGCAACATCGTTGAAAAAGCTAATGTTGGATTATCGATAGTTCTAATGTCGTATTGTCGCAACTAATGATTTCTGATTAAGTGATGAAAGCAAAGCATTAACGGCTAAGTGCATCGAGTTGTTCCAATAACGTATCGCACATTTTCCTTATATCGCCAATTAAAGTGATTAAACGAAGTAAGGCTGTTGACAAAGGCTGTAGTGGGTGGAATATATTACCGAGCATGGGAATCATAGAAACCATTTGCTGGGTCTCTTCAGGAAGAGTTGTTCCCTGTTTGATTTCGTCCAAAGCGTCGGTTAGTGAAGCGATTCGCGTTGAACGAATTTCGCCTGCGGGCATTGTCGCTATGAATTGGCAACTATTTGCAAGTGTGCGATAGATCTTGTTCCAAGATGCATTGATATCACTTATCAAAGTTTCCAGATTGGAGACATCATCGCGAACAGCAAGAGCGATGTCGCCACACCAGATTTGCATTTGAGCCGGCGTTGCGTCGGAAGGGAACGGTTGTTGATTGATATGTTGGGAGAGTGAAGCGAAAACGGTTTCAGTTCTGGTTCCGTAATCCGTAAATTTCGGAAGCTCTTCGCTGGCTTCCTGAAATAAGGTGATTAAATCCGGTTCCTCTGGTGAAGTAACGGTATCGGCTTTCTTTTTGCGAACATTGTCATGGATTGTGGGGCTGGCTTGTTGAGACCGGTTATTCTGTTTTTGAATAACGGTCTGCAGTTTGCTGGCGAGTGTTCTGGTTAATTTGTTGTACTCAACTGTTTGAGGTAAAAGATCTGGAAGCTGTTCAATGGAAAGCCATTGGTATTGATCGACGATTTGGGAGATAGGATTTTCGTTATCTCGGAGGTTGTCGTAATTCTGAAGTTTGAGCGTTAGTATTTTATTGTCGGTTTTCGCATTAACTCGTGAGTTAAATGCAATAAGTTCACTTCTGCAGTTAGTACTATTCAAGTAATTCGGTGAAATGATTGGGATTATGATATTGGCTATTCCTATATTGCTGTCAATGGCTTTTTTCCAGTCGTCTCCCCAATCGATGCTGTTGGCATCGGTGAAAAGGTTAAGCGTATGCCCACTGATGTACTCGTAAGCTGTGACCAAATCGTCTGCAAGACTGAGAATTTTGCCATTAAGGAAAGAATTGTCCTTATGACTGTAACTCAAGAAAATATTGGCATCCACTGGAGCGCTAGATACGGATGGGCTCATCTTGGTTTTGGTTTTGATGGGAGCAGTCCGCGTATTAAGGCTTGATAGTGTTTCTATCAAAGGATTGCCTGTTTTTGATTCGTTGAGGAATCCGTCACTGTTCCATAATGCGGAAATGGGTATGGCCCAATACTTCTGTGAACGTTTAATTACCTTTTTGCCGGTATACAGCACAAAGCCTCGTTTAAAACGTGAATCGCTTTTTTCCAGTTGTACCAAGCCGGCAAAATCGTCACGTTGAACAGTAGAGTTTGCCTTCACTTCAATCCCGATCAATTCGTTTCCGCTTACCAGAACGAGATCAACTTCTTTCGGATGTTGGCCAGTTTCTCGCCAATAGAAAACCTCCGGCATATGTGTCGACCACTGGATTTCGGGAATAATCTGGTTGGTAACAAACGCTTCGAGCACTTCACCGAACAGCACGCGATCTTTTGTGAAGTCCTTTCCTGCTCTGGTCAGTGCATTCACGCTAAAAGAGGTGTCAACTGGATGAATCTTGACTCGCGAAAATGTTTGTTTGTTGGCAGCTAAGCGAAGGTTTGGCAGTGCGGATACTAAAAAGCGATTTTCGAATATGCTTAAGTATCTGGTTACCGTTCGGTGATCTATTTTTAATTGTTCTGCCAATTTCTGTTGATTGAGGATTCCTCCTGGGGTAGTAAGTAATTCCTGGAGCATAGATAAAGCGCAGACTGTGTCGAATCGGTCGTCATTAATGGTAGTGTCGCCGATTACGTTTGCGAGATCTTCTCGAACGGATTGCTTCCTTTCCATTTCAGTCATTAATGATGAATTGAGAAGATAGGTGGGAAAGCCTCCCACGGTGATATAGCGTTGTAATTCAGTGTCGGTTGTGTTCCCGTTATATTCTTCATTAGGTGTCTCATCCCAGAGTAAATCGACGATGCTTTTTTGGGTGTTTTTCAAATATTCGCGGCGCGTAAATGGATAAAGCCGAAATCGGCGAGATCTACGAGTCAGGGGATCCTGTCCGTCCAAACCATTACGAGTGATAGCGGCGGAGCCCGTGAGAATGAACTGGGGAATTTCTGTATCTTTTTTGTCAACGATATTTTTTATTGCCATGGGCAGTTTATTTATTCGCTGAGCTTCGTCGATGATGGCATATTCCGGAAGGGACTTTACCCATCCATCTATGTTGTGTGTGGCTTCTTCATATGTAGCGTTATCGGACAGTGAATAATAATGGTAGACATTATCTGCCAGCTCAGTTTGTGCCGTTAAAGATTTTCCTACGGCTCTGGCGCCTTCTAATATAGCGACTTTTTGGTGCGTGCTCTTTACGACGTCTGCCAAAGGGCGATGAATGTATTGACTCATAGAAAAAGTATACATCCAAAATAAAAAGTTGGCATTCAATGTAAGAAAAAGTATACATTCAATACTAACTTTTAAAACGGAATGTATATTAATTATGTTTCTTGAAATACTGTAGAGATTCGGATTTTTGCAGATGCGGCAAAACTGGAGTTCTTCTCGATTTTATATTCCCGTCAATCACGCGCGGCATAATGGGAATATGACTGAAAATTCAACTGATTCACGACCTGAACTGCCCAAAGATGTCCGTGTTCGCTTCTGCCCGTCGCCCACGGGCACGCCGCATGTCGGCATGGTGCGCACCGCCCTGTTCAACTGGGCCGAGGCGCGGCATACGCACGGCACCTTCGTCTTCCGCATCGAGGACACCGACAACGAGCGCGATTCCGAGGAAAGCTACAACCAGATCATCGACGCCCTGAACTGGCTTCATATCGACTGGGACGAGGGCATCAACGTCGGCGGACCCGACGGCCCGTACCGCCAGTCCGAGCGCGGCGACATCTATCGCGACGTGGCCAAGAAGCTGCTCGACGCCGGCTATGCCTACGAGTCCTATTCCACCGCCGAGGAGATCGAGGCGCGCAACGTCGCCGCTGGCCGTCCGAAGGCGTTCGGTTACGACGGCTACGACCGCAACCTGAGTGACGAGCAGAAGGCCGAATTCAAAGCCGAGGGTCGCAAGCCTGCGCTGCGTATCAAGATGCCTGACGAGGATATCGCCTTCGACGATCTCATCCGCGGCCATATCGAGTTCAAGGCCGGCAGCGTCCCCGACTACGTCATCGTGCGCCCGAACGGCGACCCGCTCTACACGCTCACCAACCCGGTCGATGACGCGCTCATGCGCATCAACGTCGTGCTGCGCGGTGAGGACCTGCTGAGCTCCACGCCTCGTCAGGTTGTGCTTTACCGCTATCTCATCAAGCTCAGCATCGCCAAGGAAATGCCGCTGTTCGGCCACATGCCCTACGTCATGGGCAAGGGCAAGAAGAAGCTCTCCAAGCGCGACCCGGAGTCCAACCTTTTCCTGCACCGCGAACACGGCTTCATTCCTGAAGGCCTGCTCAACTATCTCGCGTTGCTTGGCTGGTCGATCGCGCCCGACCGCGACGTTTTCAGCATGGATGAGATGGTCGAAAAATTCGACATCCGCGACGTCAAGGCCAACCCGGCCCACTTCGACATCGACAAGGCCATCTCCATCAACGCCGAGCACATCCGTATGCTTGAGCCGCAGGACTTCCTCAATCGTTCCGTGCCGTACCTGCATCGTGACGGCGTGGTTTCCGCGGTTTCGTGGGACAAGCTCACCGACCGCGAACGCCGGATCTTGACCGCTTCCGCGCCGCTGGTCCAGCCTCGTGTGCGCTTGCTGGGCGAGGTCGCCGGCATGGCCGGAAGCCTGTTGAGCGAGGACGAATACATCAAGCCCGAGGACGACGCCCGCAAGACGCTCAAGGACTCCGCCGCCGAAGTGCTGGACAAGGCCATCGCGGCGCTCGCTGAGGTTGACGAAGCCGATTGGAAGACGGACAACCTCCACGAAACGCTCAACAAGGCGCTGGTCGAGGACGGCGGTTTCAAGCCACGTCTGGCGTTCGGCCCGGTGCGCGTGGCCATGTCCGGCCGCCGCGTCTCCCCGCCGCTTTTCGAGTCCATGGAAATCGTCGGCAAGCCGCTAACCCTCGCCCGCTTGAAGGGCCTCAAACAGCACCTGTGATGTGACTGCGCTGAAGGCTGCACACTAATCTTCGATTTGCGCCATAAATAAGCCACTGCCATCTTCAAGCGGCTTATTTATGGCGCGAAATAATAATTCCGACATAATTGGGCCGTTGCGGGGTTGTGAGTGGCTTGAATATGGCGCAGTTTTTCGGTTTCGACATATTTGGGCCGTTGAGTGGCTGTGAGTGGCTTGTTTATAGCACCATTCGTGAGAAAGATTAGGCCGGATAGCAGGCCAAAAAGGCAGGCGCGGGATATGCTGAGAGCAACACGCCGGGTTGCGCTTATTCGCGCTTTCCTATAAACTATTAGTTTGTTGCCTTGGGAAGGCAGCAAAAAGTTAGCCTCCATCGTCTAGCGGTCTAGGACTACGCCCTCTCACGGCGCCAACACCGGTTCAAATCCGGTTGGAGGTACGAAGTGCTATAGTTGCTTTTCGGCTACGGCACCAAGCCAATTGGGGTATGGTGTAATTGGCAACACGGCTGATTCTGGTTCAGTTGTTCTTGGTTCGAGTCCAGGTACCCCAGCAAAGATGCAGAAAGCCTCGCAGCTTAGGTTGCGGGGCTTTTTCGTTGTCTGATTCGGTTGCGATGTAATGCATGTCGCGCGTAGGCGCGTTGCCGGAAGGTGACGAGACCGCCGTGCTGATGTATGGTGATGAAAGGTAACAGGTGCTAGCGCCAAGGAAAAGGTTGAGCGATGACTGAACTTACGCGTGCGGCCAAGGATTCCGCGGATTTCGAGTCCAAGCCGCGCATCCAGCCGGTCCATCCGGGCGACACCCGTCCGGTGTCCGTCTCGACGCGCCTCGGGCGCTTGCAGTTCCACGATTCTGGCAAGTTCCGCGTGCTCGTTCTGGCCGATATCCAGGACGGCCCCAAGGTTAACAAGGACACCATCAGGCTCATCGAGGCCGCGTTGGACAGCTCGCGTCCCGATATCGTCATTTTCCCTGGCAATCAGATCGCCGGTTACGACAAGGCTTTCGCCAAGACCTTCCGCAAACGCACGTGGACGCCGCAGAAATGGTCGATGGGTGCGGCGGCCACCAACCAGCGTGACGCCGAACTTGAGCATACGCGCGAACTCGTCCGGCAGGAGATCTCGCAGTTCGTCTCCCCGCTGATCGAGCGCCACATTCCGTGGGCCGTGACCTATGGCAACCATGACTTCCAGTGCGGGCTTTCCACCGCCGAACTCGATGAGATCTACCGCGAATTCCCGGGATGCCTGAACCCCGAGCCAAGTGTCAAGCGTTCCGACCGGCCGCGCAAGCAGCCTGGCAGCGGTCTGCCCGACCAATACATTTACCCTTGCGAGCCGGGCACGTTCGCGCTGCCGGTCAGCGAGGACCACAAAAGCGGCAACGTGCTGGGGCTGGTGGTCTTCAATTCCGGTGATTACGGCAAGCTCGGCGGCTATGGCGCCCCCAGCCAGCGCGCGCTCGATTTCCTGAAGGTCGCGCCGGGGCTGATTGGCGCCAAATCGATGGTTTTCCAACATATTCCAGTGCCGCAGTATTACGATTTGCTCAAAGAGGTGCCGCCTACCGCCGCGCACGCGATCGAAGGCTATCGCACCTTCGCCGGCCACAACTACGTCATCGATGAGTCCAAGACATTGCCCGGAAGCTTCTTGGGAGAGGGTATCAGCTGCCCCGACACCGACACCGGCGAATTCGGCATCCTGAAGTCGACCGATGGCTATTTCGCGTTGCTCGCCGGCCATGACCATCGCAACCGTTTCGTCGGCACCACCGACGGCCTGACGCTGTTCGCCACGCCGACCTGCGGCTTCGGCTCCTACGGACCGGCTCCGGCCCAGCGCGCCGCGAGGCTTCTGGAATTCGACATCCGTCACCCCTACGAGCCGCGCACCCAGCTCTTGGAGTTCGGCGATCTGGTCGGCAAGTCAAGCTCCAACAAGGCCTACACCTACGCGCTCAATGGCACCCCCGACGCCGCAAAGGAAGGCACGAACCTCCTTCGTCGTCCGCGCCTCTTGGCTCAGATTCTGCGCAAGATGCATCTGAAGAAGTGAGCGGCTGCGAAGCCTTGTTTTCGTTGCTAATCAGAGCTTTTCGAGGGGATACCGGCCAAATTGTGTGTCTTCTGGTGGTTTTGGTTTTTAGTCGGCCTGGTTGGGGTATCGGGTCGGGGTGTGGAACTCGTCCCAGTCGATGCCGGTGCCCCAGGTGGGTTCTCCGGTGGTGGCGAGCCTGCCTTCCGGGGAGCGCTGCCATGCCTGTTGGCTGAGCTGTTCGACCTGTTGGTCGGTGAGGCAGTGGCGGGCGAGCCATGCCGGGCTTTCGGGGTGTTCGGTGTGCATGTGGCACCACCAGCAGATGGCCTTGATCTCGCGGATGAGGGGCAGGCCGTTGTGCTCGCGGAGCATGTCGCGCAGTTGCCGGTTCCATGACTCGCACAGGTTGTTGTCCGGCGGGACCGGCTCGGCGCACTCCTCCTGCATGGTGATGAACGTGTCCATGACGTGTTCGGAGATGCGCCGCCGGATCATGGTGCGGGCGCGCGCCAGCCTCTGGTGGGCGTCGTTGAGGCTGCCGTCGGCGTATCTGCTCTTCTCGTCGAGGAAATCCTTGTAGTCCTGTTCCCACTGGTTGTAGCCCACGAGCCAGTCGCGCATCATCGCCTCGCTTTTGACGCGGCTGAGCCGTTGGGCCAGCTTGAGCAGCTCCTTGCCGGCCTGGAGCTTGGGCCGCTTGCCGGTGAGCGTGGTGATGTTCATGCAGATGTGGAACAGGCAGCGCTGCATTTTGGTGCCGGGCCAGACGGCGCGCATGGCCTTGCCGATGCCGTTGCCGCCGTCGCAGACCAGCACTTTGGGAGCCCGGATCTGGCGCATGAGCGCCGCCCACGCCCGGCCGTTCTCGCTGCGGGCGACGTGCCAGCCGGCCACATGGCCGCCGGCGATGGCGATCAGGACGACGGCCCGCCGGTGCAGCCAGATCCCGTCGGCGTGCACCACGTCGTACCGCTGTGCGGGCAGGGGCGTGGGCGGGTTCAGCGACCACATCGTCAGGTTGCGCCGGCGCTGCGTGCGGTCCGGCACCGCCGACTCCGCCTGCGACCGTTTGGAGAACAGCCAGTCCAGGCCCGCCTTCAGGTCGATGGCCCCGCGGTCGTGCCCCTGCGTGCGCGACGCGCCGCATCCCACGCACCTCCAACGGGCCCTGCCCGCGCTGGTCGTCCCGTTCCTTTTCATCTTCCCGCCGCACGCGGCGCACAAGGGTTCTCTCATGCCCCTTATGCAACCACGGCATCTCAAACACCGGCGAGCCCTTGCGCCGCAACGTCTCCGGCCCGATATCGGACACACATTCTGGCCGACCCCGAGATCGCCGCCCCCGTATCACAAACACCAGTCAGGCCATGCGGGACAACACCTCACACCCCAAAACAGACACACATTCTGGCCAGTATCCCCGAATTATGGTAAATCCTACTTAATGATTATGGTATTTTCTACTTAGTGATTATGGTAAAATTAAAAACAGATAATTTGTTTTTCCTATTTTAATTTATTTGGCTTGGAGGTAGTTGTCATGACGCCACGCCTTTTGGATTCTTTACTCAAAAAAATGGCAACATGGTTTCCGGTGGTTTCTGTTACTGGTCCAAGGCAAAGCGGGAAATCGACGTTGGTCAGGTCGGCGTTTTCCGACTATGAGTATGTGAATTTGGAAAATCCGCAAATGAGACAGGAAGCGGCAAACGATTCCGTCGGTTTCATTCGCAATCGGCAAGGTCACCTCATCGTCGATGAGGCACAATACGTTCCTGACCTTTTTTCGATGATTCAAGTCGTTTCCGATGAACGGAATGAGCCGGGGCAGTATGTTATATCCGGTTCTCAGAATTTCTTGATGTTGAAAAACATCAAGCAATCCCTCGCTGGCCGTGTCGGCATCACAAAACTGTTGCCGTTTTCCTACTCGGAAGCGATGAAGACGCAGATTTCGCCGAGCGTTGATGAATTCATGTTAAGAGGTGGTTTTCCTCGTCCGTATGACAATGGAATGCCGTTGGATATGTTTTTCTCGAGCTATATCGATACATATATTGAACGCGATGTCGCGGATTACTTGGACGTTCGCAACGTCGCGGCATTTCGCAAGTTCTTGGGTCTCTGCGCGCTCAATGCTGGTAGTCTCATCAATTACACCCATTTCGCCAATGAGTTAGATGTGTCAGTGGCGACTGTGAAAGGATGGCTTTCGATACTTGAATCGAGCTACATTACGTTCCCGCTGATGCCATTTCATTACAATGCCAGAAAGCGATTGACCAAGACACCGAAGATGTATTTCTATGACACAGGACTGTTGTGTTATTTGCTCAAAATCAATTCTCTGCAGGAGCTTTTGCTGAGCCCTGTGCTGGGAAGCGTATTTGAAAACTTGATTGTGTCGGAGACGGCGAAACGATACTTCAACCAAGGCAAAAATCCGGAACTATATTTCTACCGTGACGACAGTGATATAGAAGTCGATCTGCTCGATTTCACCGATTCTTCTCAGCCGGATCTGGTCGAAATCAAATCCGGTCAGACCTATCATGACCGTTTCGCCAAGCATGTCCGCAAGATTGCTGGTGATTTGGGAGTTTCACAGGATCATCAATGGGTCGTATCCCGCGTGGAATCCAGCTATACGTCCAACGGAGTGAACGTATGCACCGCAAAAGACTGGTTACTCAGATAATTGTTGTTCGATATAACTCTGAACTGAGCTAAATTGAATTCATGTCTGAGTTTACCGCCCGGCGCTGGCCTTCATCAGGGCGTCGGTGAGGTATTTGCCGCCGGCCATAACGTACGGGGCGTAACGGCGGCCGGGAGAGGGACCCATGCGGCCGGAGGGGCCGGAGATGGAGATGGCAGCGATGACCTGGCCGGAGGAGTTGCGAATCGGCGCGGAGACCGAGCAGACGCCTTCCTCGCGTTCGTTGACGGAATCGGCCCAGCCGCGGCGGCGGACGGTCGCCAGCGTGGAAGTCGTGAATTTGGCGTGGCGCAGGCCCTGATGCAGTCGCTCGGAATCCTCCCAGGCGACGAGGATCTGCGCGGCGCTGCCGGCCTGCATCGAAAGCATGGCGCCCACGGGAATGGAATCGTGCAGCCCGCTCGCGCGTTCGACGGCGGCGATGCACACGCGCTGGTCGCCCTGACGGCGATAGATTTGCGCGGATTCGCCGGTGCGGTCGAGAAGTGTTTGCAGGATTGGCCCGGCCGCGGTGAGCAGGCGGTCTTCGCCGGCGGCTGTGGCCAGTTCGGCGAACCGCGAGCCCAGAATGAAGCGTCCGTGCTGGTCGCGAAGCACGAAACGGTGACGTTCCAGCGCGATAGCCAGGCGATGTGCGGTCGGATGTGGCTGCAACTAATTGTCCTAAGTCACAAGGCATGCCCTTGGTCCACGAGATTAAAGGTCATCTGCAGGTAGACGAACACTCCTAACTCTGCATAGCTTGCAAGACACCGCATTGTTGACAAACAGATGGAGAAACTCAGCGAACGAGTTTGGGAAATTCACCTGAAGGCACGATATCTTATCGGAGTAACCCAGATTTTGGGACACTGACGTTGATTGGAATGAGTTTGACACCGCCATCAGATACCTCAACGCTGACTAGAGACAAGTTTTGGGGTTATAGGCCATTTCGTGGTGTTTTAGGATTGGTTTTCTAGTCGGTGGCGTCGGGGTATCTGGTGGCGGTGTGAAATTCGTTCCATTCGATGCCGGTGCCGATGTCGGGCTCGTCGCCGGTCCTCGCCTCTTCCCTGGCTGTTTCCTTCCTTGTCCTTTCGGCCTTGCGCCTCCTGTTCTCGAGGTAGGCGTCGAGCGTCGCCTTGAGGTCGGGGCTTGGGCTTCTGGTGTAGCATTTCCATTCGCTGGCGCGCATCATGTGCCCGCGGGGCATGCCGCGGTGGTCGCCGAGCATGCGCTTGATCGGGCTGTTGATGCCGCCCTCGAGGCGGTCGGTGTCGCGGGGCACCTCGCCGCCGGCCAGGAGCGCGGGGTCGGTGTAGGCGAACAGCGAGCCGTCGCGGAACAGGCGTTCGAGCCTCTTGTAGCAGCGGCGGAGCCGCTCGTGCGTCCACCACCACTTCCGTCCCGCCGCGTGTGCCGGGTCGTCCCTCGCCGTGGTGCGTTTGTTGACCATGTCCTTCCAACGCACGTACCAGGCGTTCAGGCCCTCGCCCCACCGGGCCGCCTTCCCGGCCGTATGCACCTTGAACAGCTGGTAGGACAGTTTCTTCAGTTCCTTGGCGGCCTGCGTCTTGGGCTGGTGGGTGAGGTCGCGGCCGGTGTCGCGGTGCACGTGCACTAGGCAGCGCTGCAGCCCATTCCCCGCATCCCGTCGCTCACCAGCACGTCGGGGGTGGGCACCCCGTAGAACAGAGCCCGGTATTCCGCAATCGACTCGTGCGCGCACCAGCGGATCCGCACGACCAGGCCCGTGGCCCCGTCCATCAGCACCAGCAGGCACCGGCCGTTGACATAGGTGCCGTCCGTCTCCAGGACATGGCTTTTCGTCTCGGGCATGGGGATCACCGGGTCGACCTCCCAGCACCAGGCCGTCTCGCGCCGGAACGAGCGCCCCTCCTCGGCCAGCGTATGGCCGCCGAGCAGACGGGCGACGAACGAGTCCAGCTCCCGGCGCAGCGCCGCGCGGCCCTTCCCGTTGCGCGGCACCCGGTTGACCGAGCATTCCGGGCAGCGCCACCGCTGCCGGCCCTCAGGGGTCCGTCCGTCCTTCTTCATCGGCCCGCCGCACGACGGGCACCGTTTCGCCTTCTTCGATCTCGTCCTCACACCGTTCAGGACTACCGGGAAAGCCCCCTAAAAACCCATGGGAAAAAATAACAGTACGAAACGCCTACTCCCACAAGGCCCAACCCCGGTTATAAACCAAATATTCTGGCCTATAACTTGAAAATTATTTTAGAAGTTGGTTTAGGCGGTGCTCCGAAGGATGGCTCTTGATTGCCGTAAGGGCTTACTATCTGGTAGGGAAGCACAGACTTACTTTCTTTTGGCGTATCAACTTGTTTTACTAAGATACGTCGTTTACAACGTAATTTGAGCTTATCTATAAAATGTATTGTTTTTCCTTGTTTTCTAAGATAGTCATCATAACGTTTAATCAGCAAAGAAATGGCTGTTTTTAAAGATTTTACATTCGCTCCCTTAGTGTAAAGAAACATGAGAGTGGTATTCCCATGATATAGATTAATAGAATCGAGAATTTCAAAAAAGGCTTGGTCATCTATCTCACCTAAAGAATGCCCGAAAACTTTTACATATTTAAATGTATTGTGTGCAAGAATGTTTGTCAATGACTGGTCTCGTCCTTGTTCAGCCTCCCGGAATTCTTTGGCAAATATTCTACGATTATCTGTTATCTTACAAATTTTCCAAGAGTCCTTGTCTTTGATTCTTTCGAAAGAGCTAATACCAAATATTGGTTTTTGAGGAGTTCCATGGATGTTCTGAACGTATTGGAATCTTCGCTCTGATTGATAAAAGGGGACAGTAAAATTAAAAGATGCAACGAGGTTATCTATATTGTCTGGATTGACATTGCCAGCAGTCTTTATTTCTTTAAATAAGGAATCGCAGCGATGGAAATATCTCACCTCTGCATCGTTATAATCTTCTCCACCATGATACAATTCCCGTTGGTTTTTTAAAGGTGCACATTTTACGATATATTCGCCGAAATCTTGTTCGAAAGTTTCCAACTCTTTCTTTAGGAAAGAGAACACATCATATTCTGTTCGGCATGTATGTGCTGCTAACGGATGATTCTGTTGCACATACTCTTGAAATCCTTTAATGAATGCGAGTTTCTCATCTTTGTGGCAATCTGAAACAGGGAATGAGAGATTCCTCAATTGATTAGCTAATGAGTCAAGATCGGTGAATTTGTCCCCTATCTGTATTAACCAGTCTTTCCACCAATCTAGTTCTGTTTTGATAAAGGTTTCCACATCACACCATGTTTTTAAGTTATCAGCATTGGAGCAATTCGCGAGGAACGCGATATCCCAAACAGTGGAAGAACCTTCCAAGTGTGAAAAAAGTCCAGAACCCCCCATTGATATGCTTTCAAGAACTGTTTTGGCTAATGATTTATCATCATCTAGGCAGCATTTTGGCTGAGAATGATGTTTGCTATAACGGTCATGAAAGAATTCGCCGTATTTTGAATGTAAGCCACACGCAATGTCGAAACCATTCCCCAGTACAAGCAGCTGTGCTGTCATTAGAAAACCTCAATCCTCACAATTAAGCACGTCATAATTATTTTGCTCTCATATTTAAGTATATGAAACTTTTATATAAAAAAACAAGGTAAAACCTGGATATGCTTACGATTGCAGGTTGTGCAAAACAAATCATGAATGGTTGGACAATCCTTGCAGTTTCAATATAGATATTGAAGAAAGGTATTCCCCAAATTTATATTTCTAGGCGGGGTGACTGAATTTGATTATCAGACATTTCCATCTAGCTTTACCGCCCGGCGCTGGCCTTCATCAGGGCGTCGGTGAGGTACTTGCCGCCGGCCATGACGTAGGGGGCGTAGCGACGGCCGGGGGAGGGACCCATGCGGCCGGAGGGGCCGGAGATGGAGATGGCGGCGATGACTTGGCCGGAGGAGTTGCGGATCGGCGCGGAGACGGAGCAGACGCCTTCCTCGCGTTCGTTGACCGAATCGGCCCAGCCGCGGCGACGGACGGTCGCCAGCGTGGAAGTCGTGAATTTGGCGTGGCGCAGGCCCTGGTGCAAGCGCTCGGAATCCTCCCAAGCAACAAGTATTTGTGCGGCGCTGCCGGCCTGCATCGAAAGCATGGCACCTACGGGGATGGAATCATGCAGCCCGCTGGCCCGCTCGACGGCGGCGATGCAGACACGTTGGTCACCTTGACGGCGATAGATTTGTGCGGATTCACCGGTGCGATCCAAAAGTGTCTGGAGGATTGGTCCGGCGGCCGTCAACAAGCGGTCCTCACCGGCGGCGGTGGCCAGTTCGGCGAAACGCGAACCCAGAATGAAGCGCCCGTGCTGGTCGCGTAATACAAAACGATGACGTTCCAGCGCGATAGCCAGGCGATGTGCGGTGGGGCGCGCAAGCCCTGTCGCCGCAACGAGTTGACCTAATGTGGAAGGCCCGCTTTCGAGGGCCTCGAGAATCTTGACCGTCTTATCGAGGACCCCGACCCCAGAATGAATCTCGTCATGAATAGGAGCATGATTCGAATTTTGGGCAGCATTGCCGGTTGCTTGGGGCGCGCGTGAGGCCCGCGCCGCTTGGGGATCCTTTGATAATGAGTCCATACATGAATATTATACAGTGGGGTCTATCATCTCATTCATCTCAGAATATGAACCAAAGATGTCCATATTGTTGACAAACGCCGATACTCGGAATTACACACAACCACAAAATCCGCGTGGTGAAATATTGACGGGGTAGCGGCTCCAAAACCAACGATAGGAGGTCGTATGGCAAGCACATTGGCTGAAAAAGTCTGGGCCGATCACCTGGTGTACCAGGGCAAAGACGGTGCCCCGGACCTGATCTATATCGACCTCATGCTCATGCACGAGGTCACCAGTCCGCAGGCGTTCGAGGGCTTGCGACTGGCTGGGCGCAAGCCGCGCCACACCGACCTGCTCATCGCCACCGAAGACCACAACACGCCCACGGTCGACATCGACAAGCCCAATCCGGACAAAACCTCCGCCAAGCAGCTGAGCACGTTGGAAAAGAACTGCAAGGAATTCGGTGTGCTGCTGCATCCGCTGGGTGACGCCGATCAGGGCATCGTCCACGCTTTCGCGCCGAACCTCGGTCTGACCCAGCCCGGCATGACCATCGTCTGCGGCGATTCCCACACCTCCACGCACGGCGCGTTCGGCGCGCTCGCGTTCGGCATCGGTACCTCCGAGGTCGAACACGTCATGGCCACGCAGACCTTGTCGCTCAAGCCTTTTAAGACCATGGCCGTCAATGTCGAGGGCGAACTGCCCAAGGGCGTCACCGCCAAGGACATCATTCTGGCCATTATCGCCAAGATCGGCATCGGCGGCGGGCAGGGCCACGTCATCGAATACCGTGGTTCCGCGATTCGCTCGCTTTCCATGGACGCGCGCATGACCATCTGCAACATGTCCATCGAGGCCGGTGCCCGCGCGGGCATGATCGCCCCAGACGAGACTACCTTCGAGTACTTGAAAGGCCGCCCATACGCTCCGACCGGCGAGATGTGGGACAAGGCCGTGGCGTATTGGAAGACGCTCAAGACCGACGACGACGCGAAGTTTGATAAGGAAGTCACCATCAACGCGGCGGACCTTTCGCCTTACGTCACTTGGGGCACCAACCCCGGCCAAGGCGCGCCGATTGACGCTGACGTTCCTGATCCGGCCGATATCGCCGATGCCGAGCAGCGCCAGGCCACGCAGTCCGCGCTGGAGTACATGGGCCTGAAGCCCGGAACGCCGATCAAGTCGATTCCGGTGGACACCGTCTTCATCGGCTCCTGCACCAACGGCCGCATCGAGGACCTACGCGCCGCCGCGTCGGTGATGAAGGGCCATCACAAGGCCGATTCCATCCACCGTGTGCTGGTCGTGCCGGCCTCGTCCCGCGCCCGTCTGCAGGCCGAGGATGAAGGACTTGACAAGATCTTCAAGGACTTCGGCGCGGAATGGCGCAACGCCGGCTGCTCGATGTGTCTTGGGATGAATCCGGACAAGCTCGTGCCAGGCGAACGTTCGGTTTCGACCTCGAACCGCAACTTCGAAGGTCGCCAGGGCAAGGGCGGGCGCACGCACCTGGCCTCGCCGCTGGTCGCCGCCGCCACCGCCATCCGCGGCACGATTTCCAGCCCAGCTGACCTGTGAGGATCTCGACGATTTATTCGTCCTTTATATTAATTATCGGATTTTAGATTTTAGAAGGTTTATCGATTATGGAGAAACTTACGCAGGTCACTGGCGTCGGCGTTCCGCTTCGGCGTTCGAACGTCGACACCGACCAGATTATTCCGGCCGTCTTTTTGAAGCGCGTCACCAAGACCGGCTTCGAGGACGCGCTGTTTTACGCGTGGCGACGCGACCCGGACTTCATCCTGAACAAGCCCGAGTATCAGAACAAGGGCAAGATTCTGGTCGCCGGCCCCGATTTCGGCATCGGCTCGTCGCGTGAGCATGCGGTGTGGGCGCTGCGCGACTACGGATTCCGAGTCATCATCAGCCCGCGTTTCGCGGACATCTTCTACGGCAACACCGCCAAGAACGGCGTGCTGGCCGCCATCATGCCGCAGGAAAGCGTCGAGCTGCTGTGGAAGCTTCTGGAAGAGGAGCCCGGCCGCGATATGACCGTCGATTTGAAGGAGCGCACCGTAACCTGCGGCGACATCACGCTGCCCTTCGAGGTCAACGATTACACGCGTTGGCGCCTGATGAACGGCTACGACGACATCGACCTGACGCTGCAGCACGAGGACGCCATCGCCAACTACGAGAAGATGCGCGCCCAGCGCTTCCCCTTCAAGCCCAAGACCCTCCCCGCCAAGCACGGCCCCGAAGAGCCGGTCAAGTCCGCGCGCCCTGTGGACGACAGCTCGTGGAGTGGGCCGTTAAAGGCGTAGTCTGTGTACTAATGTCTAAGTTCTGCGTGGCTTTGCGATTCTCGAGTGAGATCGCAAAGCATTGGGTTTGCTTCGTGGAAGCAACCAAAAAATTGCAAGACCCGGGCCGATTAAAGTATAGTTTTCATTGCCTGTTCGTAATTCTTGCGCGGTTCCGTCATTCCGACGAGGCCGCGCAAGTTTTTTTATTCGTCAACGTACCTATCGCAAAAAAAGCGAGACGGTAATAATAATGTCTGAATATGGCTCTAAACGGCCATTTTGCAACGTTTCATGAGCTGAAACTGTGCAAAATGGACAAGTCCGTTCGGCCTGGGGCGCATTTTCGGCCGTGCTTCACCGAGCCACCACAACCGCTGTGGCACACTATGTAGTAGTAAGCTCGCTTATTAGAGGGCCACGAAAGAGGTTGATTTTGGCAGATACTACACAAGACGTCCTGCACGTCGAAGGCGGCAAACCGCTCAACGGCACCATCAAGGTGCGCGGCGCCAAGAATTTCGTAAGCAAGGCCATGGTCGCGGCCCTGCTCGCTCCGGGCGTTTCCGTCTTGAAGAACGTCCCCGAGATCCGCGACGTCCACGTCGTTTCCGACTTGCTGCGCCTGCACGGCGCGACCGTCGATTGGGATGACGACAAGGGCACGTTGAGGATTGACGCTACCAACGTCCAGCTCGCCGACGTGGCTGATGTGGACACGCTTTCCGGGTCGTCACGCATCCCGATTCTGTTCTCGGGACCATTGCTGCACCGTTTGGGCGAGGCGTTCATCCCGCAGCTCGGCGGATGCAACATCGGCGGGCGCCCGATTGACTTCCATTTGGAGACTTTGCGCAAGCTTGGCGCCAACGTCGACAAGGAGCACCGCGACGGCATCCACATCACCGCTCCCAACGGCCTGCACGGCGCGAAGATTCACCTTCCGTATCCGTCTGTGGGCGCGACCGAGCAGACGCTTCTCGCCGCGGTTCAGGCCGAGGGCAAGACCGAGCTTTCCGGTGCCGCCACCGAGCCCGAGATCATGGACCTCGTTGCCGTCCTGCAGAAGATGGGCGCGATCATTTCCGTTGACGTCGACCGCACCTTCCGCATCGAAGGCGTCAAGACACTCAAAGGCTTTACACATACCGCGCTAACCGACCGCATCGAGGCCGCTTCCTGGGCTTCGGCCGCGCTCGCTACCCACGGCGACATCTTCGTCAAAGGTGCCACGCAGCCCGAGATGATGACCTTCCTCAACGTCTACCGCAAGATTGGCGGCGAGTTCGACGTCACCGACGAGGGCATCCGCTTCTGGCACCCAGGTGGGGACCTCAAGCCCGTGGCCATCGAGACCGATGTGCACCCTGGCTTCATGACCGACTGGCAGCAGCCGCTCGTCGTCGCGTTGACGCAGGCCAACGGCCTGTCGATCGTGCACGAGACAGTATACGAGAACCGTTTCGGCTTCACTAAGCCGCTGATCAAGATGGGCGCGACCATCCAGCTCTACCGCGAATGCCTCGGCAGCCTGCCGTGCCGTTTCCAGCAGCGTAACTACAAGCATTCCGCCGTCATCTTCGGGCCCACACCGCTCGAGGGGCGCGACATCGACGTGCCGGATTTGCGCGGCGGCTTCAGCCACCTCATCGCGGCGCTCGCGGCCAACGGTCCCTCGAACGTGCAGGGCATCAGCCTCATCGACCGCGGCTACGCCGACTTCCGCGGCAAGCTCGCAGCCCTCGGTGCCGATTTCGACTGAGACCTTGCGCGTTTTCTGACTATTCGCAATCTCCTTGCTGGGTAATTCCGGCGGGGAGGTTTTTCTTATTTTTTAGAGACGAAATCAGCTCGTTCCGTCGATAAAAATGTTGTGGAATTGTGATGTTTGACGGTGGTTTCCGGCAAGCGAATGACCTATCACAGGATGGTGGAATAGGCAAATCGGAAAGAGGCCGCGATGTTCGTATCCCCACGTTGTGCACTGAGTTATCCCCATGGTGTGGATAACTTTGTGCATTGTCCCCAGTGACACGCCGTAAATGTGGATAACTTATTTTCTCATCCACATGCAAAAGCCCGTGCGTGTCGTGACGGAACTTTGAAAAGCAAATGAACATCGTCGGTGTTCGCTTGTAGAGCTTTCGGAGGAAGAACGGACGGAACGCTGTTTTTTACGGGCGTTTGGTTAAGCTTGGCGGCATGGCAAACGGAAATTCTTGGGACTCAACGCGCTCGGGCGGCGACTTCAACTTGGGCACGTTCAACGGTGACACTTCGGCGAACAACGCGACGCTCTTCGACCGCGTGCCGCCACACGACGACGACGCGGAAATGGCCGTTTTGGGCGGCATGCTGATGAGCAAGGACGCCATCGGCGAGGTCTCGCAGATGATCGACGTCTCCGATTTCTACCAGCCCAAGCACCAGACCATCTACGAGGCGATCATCACGCTGTTCTCGGCCTCCGAGCCGGTGGACGCGGTGCTCGTCGCCAACGCGCTCTTGAAAGACGGCAACCTTGAGAAGGTGGGCGGCGCCGACTACCTGCACAGCCTCGTGGCCGCGGTGCCGACCGCCGCCAACGCGACGTATTACGCCGAGATCGTCCACCAGCGCGCCGTGCTGCGCAACGTCATCGCCGCCGGCACGAAAATCGCCCAGCTCGGCTATTCCGCCGAAGGCTCGCAGGCCGAGGACGTCGTGAATCTGGCCCAGTCCGAGGTCTACGAGATGAGCGTGGGCAAGGTGCGCCAGGATTACGCGGCCATCGGCCCGGTGGTCCACGACGCGCTCGACCAGCTCGACGCCCTGCAGAACGGGACCATCGAGAAGGGCGTGCCTACAGGTTTCAAAGGCATCGACGACGAGACCCAGGGCCTGCAGCCCGGCCAGATGATCGTCGTCGCCGGCCGCCCGGCGATGGGCAAGTCGACTCTGGGCGTGGATTTCGCGCGCTCGGCCGCGTTGCACAACAACCTCACCACCGTCATCTTCTCGCTTGAGATGAGCAAGATGGAGCTCGCCCAGCGCATCATCTCCGCCGAAACCGGCATTCCGCTGGTGGCCCTGCGCCGCGCGGACAACGACAGCCTCACCCCGGAACGTTGGAACACCCTGAACGACTTCTGGACGGCCATGCAGAACGCGCCGCTCTTCCTTGACGACAGCCCGAACATGAGCCTGATGGAGATCCGAGCGAAATGCCGCCGCCTGAAGCAGACCAATGACTTGAAGCTCGTCATCATCGACTACCTGCAGCTTATGAGTTCGGGCAAGCAGGAGGAGAGCCGCCAGCAGGAGGTCTCCGGCTTCTCGCGTGCGCTGAAGCTGCTGGCCAAGGAGCTCGAGGTGCCGGTGGTCGCGCTTTCCCAGTTGAACCGTGGACCCGAGATGCGCAATGATAAGAAGCCGCAGCTCGCCGATCTGCGTGAATCCGGCTCCATCGAGCAGGACGCCGACGTGGTCTTCCTGGTCCACCGCCCCGATTTCTACAACGAAGAGGATCGACCCGGCGAGGCCGACATCATCCTCGCCAAGCACCGCAACGGCAAGACCGGCACGTTCCCGCTCGCCTTCCGCGGCGACGTCTCGCGTTTCCAGGACATGCCGCAGGATTACAACCAGGGGGTCTAGCGTGAGCGAAGTACAAAAGCCGTGGAACGCGTTCGCCACGCCGACCATCGGCAAGGCGGTCCGCGGGATTTCGCGCCTGCTGCATCACGGCGGCAGCGCGTTCCCTGGCAAGGTGGTCGAGAACATCGATCCCGGGTTTTTGGCGCGGACGCTTGGGCAGTTGCGTTACGGGGTCGTGCTGGTTTCGGGCACCAACGGCAAGACCACGACCACCCGCATGATCGCCTCGATCTTGAAAGACCTCAACCTCAAGGTGTTCACCAACCCGACCGGTTCCAACTTCACGCGCGGCGTGGTCTCGGCGCTGCTCACCGAGGTCTCGGCTTCCGGCAAGCTGGACGCCGACATCGCGGTCCTGGAGCTGGACGAGGCCTACGCGGTGCATTTCGTGCATCAGGTCAAGCCACGTTACGCCTTGCTGTTGAATGTCATGCGTGACCAGCTTGACCGTTTCGGCGAGATCGACAACACCGCGCGGCTTTTGAGTCATGTTGCCGAAGCGACGACCGGTACGGTGGTCTTGAACCGTGAGGACCGACGGATCTCGGTGCTCGCCGATGTGGTGCCAAAGGGCACGCAAGTCCGGTATTTCGGGCTTTCCGACGAGTTGCGTAAGCTGTTTCCTTCAGACGATGACATGCACGCCGGCGATTTATCGGCCGCCGAAAAGGCCGCGGCGAAGGTGGAAGGCGTCAACACGGCGTTAGCCAGCGCCATCGCGACTCCAGCAATCCATACCGGTGCCGCGACTCCGCAAGCTGATGCAACAGCCTCGCACGACGTGTTCGACGCTGATGGCAACCGGATCATCCCCAAACTCGATGCGCGCGAGACGGTCTCCGCTTCCTTGGCCATGGCGGATTCGCTGGCGTCAAAGCGTCATGCGGATGTGGTGCTCAATCGGGTGGGCGACCATGAGGCCGAGTTCGTGATGGATGATGCCGAATTCGATACCAAGGTCCAGCTCGAGGGCGTTTACAACCTTTTCAACGCGGCTGCGGCGCTCGCCGTGGTTCGTGCGGTCACCGAGCGGATCGACAACGCCGACACCACCTTGCCGAGGGCTCGCGACGAACGGCTCATGCGGGCGCTTTCGCACGTCACCCCGGCATTCGGCCGCGGCGAGGTCATCACCGTCGGCAAGGCTCCCGTCGAGCTGCTCTTGGTCAAGAACCCCATGGGATTCAGGATGTCGCTGGCGAGCTTCGCGCCCGCAGGTCACGACACGATGATTGTCATCAATGACGAATATGCCGATGGGCGAGACATGAGCTGGCTGTGGGATGTCGATTTCACCTCGCTGCGCGGCACCGGCGTCAAGATGGTCTCGGGCGTGCGCGCGTGGGATATGGCCTTGCGCTTGGAATACGAAGGTGTCAAGGTCTCGCAGACCGACACGAACCTCGAGGAGGCCGTGCGTTCGTTTGTCACTGCTGATCCGGATACGCCGAAACACATCTATTGCACGTATACCGCGATGCTCAAGGTGCGCTCGGAACTTGGCAAATACGCCAAAGTCTCCGACGCCGGGGTGGGGAAGTGAGTGCCATGACCGAAAACCAGAACGATATGAGGTCTGCGGAAACGGCTGGAGTTGGCCTCGCTCTGAGAGGGGTGCAGCATGAATAGCGATATGAACACGGCATCCGCTAAATCTGCCGCGACATCGGATATGCCAAGGTCAAATCAGGGCGGTGTGGCTGGCGGTGCCCGTTCAATCGACGTCATGTCCATCTATCCCAAGGACATGAATATCTACGGCGACTGGGGCAATGTGCTCACCATCAAGCGCCGGCTCGCGCTATACGGCTATGAGCCTGTCATCCACGCCTACAACCAAGGTGACCCGTGGCCTGAGCATGTCGACATGATCCTAGGCGGCGGCGGTCAGGACAACGGGCAGAAGAAGATTTCCGAGGATTTCTTCAAGCGCGCGGACATCCTGCGGAAACTGGCCGAAGAAGACGTGCCGATGCTGATGATTTGCGGCATGTACCAGCTGTTCGGCGAGTATTTCGAGACCATCGACGGCACTAAGCTTGACGGCATCGGCATTTTCGGCGTCTACACCGAAGGCCGTGAGACCCGCATGATTGGCAATTTGCTGGAACATTCCGACCAGTTCGGTGACGTCATCGGCTACGAGAACCATTCCGGCCAGACTTTCCTGCGCGAAGGCGTCAAGCCGTTCGGCCGCGTGGACCACGAAGGCTGGGGCAACAACGGTGAGGACATGACGGAAGGCGCCATCGTCCACAACGTCATCGGCACTTACATGCACGGCCCGTTGCTGCCCAAGAACCCTGAGGTCTCAGACTTCCTCATCCGTGCCGCTGCTACCCATCGCTACGGCGAATTCCAGCCGCAACAGACGGCCGCGCAAAAGGCCGAACTTGCCCATATCGACGAGCTTGCCACCAACGCCCGCCGCGTGGCTGTGTCTCGCCCGAGGTGATGATCCGGGTTTCGCTTTGTGCTTTGCGGGCTGTTAATAGCCGTACCTTAGGCTAAATTAAGTAGTACAGGTATCACTACTAGCAAAAGAGGAATCATGGCTGATTACAAACTGGGTGACGGGTTGCGTACAGTGTTCTTGGCCGGCATCGGAGCGTTGGCGACGACCGCCGAAAAGGGGCAGGAGATCGTCAATGAACTGGTCAAGAAGGGCGAGCTGACGGTGGAGCAGGGCAAGGCCCTCAATACCGAGCTCAAGCACAAGGCGCATGAGGTCAAGGATGACATGAAGGCGCAGAGCGCCAAGGCCGAGGCCGAGGATGCGAAGCCCGCCGAGGATGATGCCGCAGCTGATAAGACCGAGGAAAGCGGCGACAAAGCCGAGTGATTTTGATGGCTTCGCCATGTTTTCCGCGCGTCGTGGCTATTTTTGCAGGCGCGGGATGGGTGGCAATGTGTCATACGTCGATTGTTGATTTCAGGTGACAATGGCCGATAAGGTTTCCAATGCCGCGCTGAAAGGCGACTATGCCCAAAATGAGGTGGAAGAAGTCGATGGCGACGCGCCGGAATCAGAAAACAAATCCTTGAGACTAGACATTGACGAACCTGCGTTGGAGGCGGGGGCTGCCGATACCGCTCAGGCGGCGAATGATGGTTCCATGGCGAATGATGGTTCTGTTGCGGAAACGGCCAATAACATTTCCAAAGACGAAAATGTTGGAACCGTCGGTAATGCCGAAAATACTGACAACACCGAAGGCTCTGCGAACAGTGACGACGCTGCCGGGGAAACCGACGAAATCAGCCTGTTCGGGCGCCGTCACGAGACGTTTGCGCAACGCTACCATCTGACCCGGCGCGGCAAGGCCAAGCGGCTCGGCCAGATTGTCAAGATCATGGGCCAGTTCGACATCACCAAAGGGCTCACGCCGCGCAAGATGCGGCTGATGCTCGAGGCGCTCGGCCCCACGTTCGTCAAGGTCGGGCAGATGCTCTCGATGCGTTCGGAGATCCTGCCGCAGCAATATTGCGACGAGCTGGCGAAGCTGCGCGCCGATGCCGACCCGATGCCTTACCAGACCGTCGTCGAGACCTTGGCGCAGGAATACGGTCGGCCCGTGGACGAGATTTTCGCCGACATCGACCCCAAGCCGCTGGGCTCCGCCTCGTTGGCCCAGGTGCACCGCGCGACGCTGGTCACCGGCGAGGACGTGGCCGTGAAGGTGCAGCGGCCCGGCGTGCGTCAGACGATGGCGCAGGACGTCTCCATCATGCGTTCAATCGCCAAGGCGGCCACAAAATTCATGGGTTCCAGCATGCAGGTGGTCGACCTCGGCGGTGTGGTCGAGGAACTCTGGGACACCTTCGAGGACGAGACGGACTTCCTGAAGGAGGCCCAGCATCTCGCGGAATTCAAGCGTTTCTGTGAGCCGTACCGTTATATGGACTGCCCCAAACCATATATGGACCTGTGCACGCAGCACGTCGTGGTGATGGATTACATCGACGGCATCTCGCTCAACCACACGGGCAAACTCATCGCGGAAGGCTATGACCTCAAGGAGATCGGCACCAAACTGGTCGACAATTACGCCGCCCAGATTCTCGACGACGGCTTCTTCCACGCCGATCCGCACCCGGGCAACGTCATCATTTCCGGCGGCAAGATTGTGCTGATCGACCTGGGGATGATTGGTCGTCTCGATCGCAAGACGCGCCAGGTGCTGCGGCAGATGATCTTCGCGGTCGGGGCCCAGGATTCGCCGGCGCTCGCCGATGGTCTGCTGCGTTTCGCCGACATCCAGCCGGACGCCGAGGACTATCCGAGGCTGTTGAGCGATTTGGACGTCATCGTCGAGGAATACGGCAAGGTCGATCTAGCCGACCTCAACATCGCCGAGTTCGCGATGGCGCTGACCAATCTCGCGCAACGGCACGGCATCGAGGTTCCTTCGACCATCACCACGATGAGCCGTGCGCTGGTCACGCTGGAAGGATTGCTCGACGAGTTCATCCCCGACGTCAACATGATCGAGATCATCACCAGCCATGTCTCCAGCAGCAAACGGTTGGACGAGGTCGCCAAGGACGAGGCCAAGGCGCTGGGCATCGAAGGCAACAAGGCCCTGCACGGCTCGCTCGACGCGCTCGCCGAAAGCAAGGTCGCCATGCGCATGCTGACCCGCGGCCAGCTGCGGATGAACATGGAGGTCGTCGGCAGCGAGGAACCGTTGAAACAGGTCTCCGACATGATCAATCGCCTGACGATGGCGCTGATCGTGGTCGGCCTGTTCGTCGGCTCGTCCATAGTGTATTACGCTGGCATGAAGCCCATCGTCTTCGGCATTCCCGTGGTCGGCTTCATGGGCTATGTCATCGCTTTCATCCTGAGCGTGTGGATCGTCTTTGATATCTACTTCAAGGGTCGCAAAGCCAAGAAAGCCGCCAAGGGCAAGTGACGCCTGTTGTTAACCGCTTCTTGGAGGCCATGTATAACGAGCGAATGTGCGGTATCGTTTAAAAGCAATTTGGATAGGTCTGCGCAAGCCAAGTCGCGTATGTTGCTTTACGGGTGAATTTCAAAAAGGTGCTCCTGAACGTAATCAGGAGCACCTTTTGATGATTTATTTGTAAGGAGTTAACTAGTCGATCAAACCATAGAGGCGATCGCCGGCGTCGCCAAGACCGGGAACGATATAGCCGTGCTCATTGAGGTGGTCATCGACGCCGCAGACCACGACCTTCAGGTTGATGCTGGGGTCGAGGGTCTCTTCGACGCGCTTCAGGCCTTCAGGGGCGGCGATGATGTTGATGGAGGTGATGTCCTTCGCGCCGCGCTCGATGAGGTAGTGGGTCGCCGCGATGGTGGTGCCGCCGGTGGCGAGCATCGGGTCGAGCAGGAAGACCTGGCGACCAGTCAAATCCTCAGGCAGGCGGTTCGCATACGTGATGATGTCGAGGGTGTCCTCGTCGCGGCGCATGCCGAGGAAACCGACTTCGGCGGTCGGCAGGAGCTTGGTCATGCCGTCGAGCATGCCGAGGCCGGCGCGCAGGATCGGCACCACCATCGGGCGCGGGGAGGCGAGATGCTTGCCGGTCATCTTGCAGATCGGGGTCTCGATCTCCTTGTCGACCACATCGAGGTTGCGCGTCGCCTCGTAGGCTTCGAGGGTGACGAGCTCGCTGACGAGCTGACGGAAGATGTTGGAGGGTGTGTTCTTATCCCGCAGAACGGTGAGCTTGTGTTCGACCAGCGGGTGATCCAAAACTTGAAGTTGCATACTTCTAGGATATGCCCAGCCGTGGTTTTTTGAAAATCGAAAATCGGGATACGTTAAGTGATTCACGATTTTTATGAAAGCAAAGTGAAACGCTGAACCGTGAAAGCGCCTGTCGGCGCGAACGCCGCTCGCAGCGGCAAAAAATGAAGCCCGGGGCTTAAGCACGGTCCAGCGCGTCTCCAAGTATAACGGGTCATCCTGCGTTTACACGCCGAGCGCGTAAAGTGCGGATTTTGGGCTGGATAGAGTCCGCGGATTACTTGAGTCTGTGCAACGCTACTCGAGTTTGCCTTGGCGCCAAAGACTGGCTCCATGGCGGAAATCCGCCGAAGTGGTCATCAGATTGCTGCCGGTGTGGAGCAGGCGTGCGGCGACGGTGCGGGGGTCGTTCGACGACGGGCCGGCCGAGCTCGCCGGGCCTTTGCCCTCGCGGTAGCGTTCATCCGCGTCGCTCAGGGCCGAGTTGTATCGGTTGGAGGCTGGGTCGTTGCGGTCGCTTTCGCCGTAATTGGTGTGGTTATTGGCGTTATGAGTGGCGTCCGCGTTGTTGCCGCCATTAGGATTTTCGGCCGCTTCCTGGTTTCCTAATCGGTCATTGCCGTCGGTCACTTGCGGAGTGCCGTTGCCATTTTTGCTATTGCTCTCATCATTGGTATCGGCGGCCGCGTCGGCGACTCGCTGCGCGGCCTCCGCTGCTTCGGCGGCTTCGACTTCGCGTTGGAGCTCGCGCATGTGTGCTTCGCGGCGGGCGGCTTGTGTGGCTTCCACTTTGCGTGCCTTGGAAGTCAGTATTTTCGCGCGAATGGCGAGACCTTTGGCGATGACGTCGATGAAAGCGGAGGCGCGTTCGAGCGCGATGGCGAAATCGCCGGTGAAAGCGCCGGAAAGAATGGAATCCGCAGTGCGCACGATGTCCTCGGCGTTGGGCGGGGTGTCGACGCCGGCGATGGCTGAGGCGGCGGTGTCCTCGGGCTCGGCGATGCGATAGAGGCTCGCCAGCGATTGCTGGTTTTTGCGCATCCACGTGCGCAACAGGTAAAGCCGCCAAAGGATGCCCGGCAGGGAATCGGGTTCCGAACGGCTCCACAGTTCCGCGATGATATCGACGCCTTCTCGGTCGACCAGCGTCAAGACGCGCTCAACGATTTGCGGGTCTTGCGTATGGTGCACGCGGTCAAGCATCGCCTGCGCCGAAGCGTGGCTCATCTCGTTTATCTCCTCGGGATCCATGCCGCCGGCCATCTTCTCAGTCAACGCCGGGTCGAGCTGGGCGGGGCGTGCCGGGCGCGAGGAACCGGTGCGTGCCGGAGCGAAGCCCGGATGGGCGGAATTGACGGAACCTGAACTGTAATGCACTGAGTTAGTAGACAAGTGGAGCCATTCTTTGGATGTCGATGATGCGCGGGCCTTCCGCGTCTTTCACGATGAACAATGCTACGGCATTGCCTGTAGGCATGTAAGGCGACTTCGCGATGAGCTGTTTGGACAGCGATTTGGAGGCGCACATCGCACGCAGGTGCTCGAAAATGCCGCCGATGACGGGCCGGTGCATGCAGATCGTGGTCGCGCGGCTGTATTGTTTTGGTGCGCTTTCCGGCGTGGCGGCTTTTATTTGGTCATCGTTGGCGGGGGCGTCGGTATTGCCGGTTTCGTCTTTTTGGCTGGGCGATTGTGCGTCATGCGTTGATACCGCCGAACCCATGGGTACTGTCGAATCCCGAACGTCCTTATCCGAACCGGCTTTCATTTCGGTGGAGCTTTCGGTCTTGCCGTCGCTTGTCGGTTCGTCGGCGGGATTGCCTTCGGTGGTGTTGTCGTCCGTCTGGTTGGCTGAATCACCGTTATCGCTGATCTTGACCACGGCTTTGGTACCGACCTGCACGGCGCTTTTCGCCGCGGACGTGCCGTCGGTCTCGGCGAACAAATCATCGATGATGTCCGAAACGCATCGCCACGTCGCATCGGGATCAGCCGCGAAGGCGTCTTCGGTAAGCGCAGGCAGCTGCTCAATCTCAAGTCCCGTGTGCCATGCGTACGGTTCCAGCGTCTCCATGCAACGTAGCCACGGGGACGAGGCGAGTTTTTGCGGGGCATAGCAACCGAGCTCTTGGTCGAGCGCGAAACTCGCGGCCGCACCGCGGGGAATGATGGGGCGGTTGGCGTCGGTGCCCTCCCAACGTTTGCGTGCCACGGCCTTGCTGTGGCGGACGATGATCAGCTTCTGCGCCTTGAGCGCGCCTTCCTGGATGCGGTCGACGAACTGGTCGAGGATATCGCGGTCGAGCGGGTGTGAAAGCAGTTTGCGGGCCTGGGGGATGGTCAGCCATCTCACCTCGTCGATCTCGCTGGCTTTCGCGGGTGCGATCGCGCCGATGGCCTGTTGGCGATGCTCCGCGATGTTCGGGGGAATCGGATGCGCCATCCAATAGACGACGTGCTTGGTGTAGATCGCCCCGGTTTTGGTTCCGGTCTTGGCGTGCTTCGAATTCTTGCCTTCGGCGTTGAGCGGGTATTCGACTTCTCCGATGCTGGGGCCAAGCGCCACGGGCACGCCGGTTTCCTCTTCCATCTCGCGTATCGCGGCGTGGCGGCTGGATTCATGCTCCTCGAGCTTGCCTTTCGGCCAACTCCAGTCGTCGTATTTTGGCCGGTGCACCAAGCAGACTTCCAGCTGCGTGATGATGGCGCGGAAATGGATTTCGGCCTGCGTCAGCGGTAACTTGTGCTTGTGCCGCTTGCGTTTGCTGGTGGTGTGCGAGGCACGGGCCTCGGCGAATTTGCTCGCTTTCGCGGCTCGTTCGTCCACGCCAGTGGCCTTGCCCGCAGTGATCCAGCGGTAGGGGATGCCCCCCGCCGCCTCAACGACGTGTGTTGGTTTCAGCTCGGAGGTCATCTACGCCCACTTCTGGTTGTTATTTGCGACCGCGCTGGTGGGTCTTGATCAGCAGTTCCTGGCAATCGACCAGAGGCTTGCCGTCCTTATCGTGCGAATGGCGGATGTAGGTGCCATCCGGCTGCATGTGCCATGACGAGGTGGTGTTGGCCATCTGCAGGTCGACATAATCGATCAGCGAAGCGACTTCCTCGGGATCGGTGATGCGCACCAGCGCCTCCACACGACGGTCGAGGTTGCGGTGCATCAGGTCGGCCGAGCCAATCCAGACTTCCGGCCCGGCGGCGGGGCCTTCGCCGATCTGAGGCCCTGCGGAGTTCGCGAAGGCGTAGATGCGGCTGTGTTCGAGGAAACGGCCGAGAATGGAATGCACGCGGATGTTCTCGCTCAGGCCCGGAACCCCGGGCTTCAGGCCGCAGATGCCACGCACGACGATGTCGATTTTCACGCCGGCCTGGCTGGCGCGGTAGAGGGCGTCGATGGTCTTCTCGTCGACGATGGAGTTGACCTTGATTTTGATCCAGGACTCATTGCCGGCGCGCGCCGCGTCCTCCTCGCGCCTGATGCGCTTGATGAGGCCACTGCGTGCGGTGCGTGGGGCGACCAGCAGCCGGTGGAAGCTGGAACGCGGCGCGTAGCCGGAGAGCTGGTTGAAGAGACGTGTCAGGTCCTGCCCGACTACCGGGTCGCAGGTCAGCAGGCCAAGATCGGTGTACTGGCGGGCGGTCTTGGGGTTGTAATTGCCGGTGCCAACGTGGCAGTAACGGCGCAGCCCTTCCGCCTCCTGGCGTACGACCAATGAAAGCTTGCAGTGGGTCTTCAGGCCCACGATGCCGTAGACGACATGGACGCCGGCGCGTTCGAGCTTGCGGGCCCATGCGATGTTGGCGTCCTCATCGAAGCGTGCCTTGATCTCGACCAATGCCAAGACCTGCTTGCCGGCGTGCGCGGCATCGACCAGCGCGTCGATGATCGGCGAATTGCTGGAGGTGCGGTAGAGCGTCTGCTTGATGGCCAGCACCTTCGGGTCGGCCGCGGCCTGCGCGAGGAAGGCCTGCACGGAAGTGGAGAACGAATCGTAGGGGTGGTGCAGCAGGATGTCGCGCTCGCGGATGGCGGCGAAGATGTCCTGCGCGCGGCTCGATTCGACCGTGGCGATCTGGCGGTTCGTGGTCGGGATGAACGGCTTGTTCTTGAGGTCCGGCCGATCAATGTCCTGCAACTCGAACATGAGCTTCATATCCAGAGGCGCGGGCAGGCGGTAGATCTCATCCTCGCTGACGCGCAGACGGCGGGCCAAAAGCTGGGAGAGGAACGGGCTGGTGGCATCGCTGATCTCAAGACGGATTGGCGGCCCGAAACGACGGCGCAACAGTTCCTTCTCCATGGCGTTCAGGAGGTTCTCGGCATCGTCCTCCTCGACGTCGATGTCCTCGTTACGGGTGACGCGGAACGAGCGCGCCTCCTTGATGATCATGCCGGGGAACAAGGATTCCAGATGCGCGATGATGAGGTTCTCCATGGTGATGAAGCCATAGCGTTCCTCGCGGCTTTCCTCGTCGGTCAGATCGTCGACGGGAACCAAGCGGTTCAGGTTGTCCGGAACCTTGACGCGGGCGAAATGAGTCTTGCCGCTGTTCGGGTTCTCCACCAGCACGGCCAGGTTCAGCGAGCCGCCGGAGATATAGGGGAACGGGTGCGCGGGATCGAAGGCGAGCGGGGTGAGCACGGGGAAGACCTGCTGGCGGTAATAACGCGAAAGGCGTTCCTGCTCGGCGCTGGTGAGCTTGTCCCAGCTCAACAGCACGATGTGCTCCTTCGCCAGCTCGGGAAGGATGTGCTTGATGGCCTCGTTGGCGTGCTCGGCCTGCAACTCATGCGCGGTCTCGCTGATCGAGCGCAGTTGCTGGCGTGGGCTCAGCCCGGAAGCCGACGTCACGGCGATGCCGGTGTCGATACGCCGCTTGAGGCCGGCGACGCGCACCATGAAGTACTCGTCGAGGTTCGAGGCGAAGATGCCTGCGAAATTGGCGCGTTCCAAGAGCGGGACTTCAGGGTCCTCCGCCATTTCGAGTACGCGCTTGTTGAATTTGAGCCAGCTCAGCTCGCGGTCGAAGTAACGGTCCGTGGGCAGCGGGAGCTCCTCCGGCAGCGCCTTGCGCTTGTCGGTTTTCTCGGTTTCGGCGATGTGCTCGGCGATTTGGCTGCGGAGCAGCGCCTTCGAGGGTGCGTCAAAAATCTGTGCCATACACCTACTCTAAGCATTGGTGCCGAGCTATGGAAGCCAGGAAACGCAATATTCACGATATTGTGGATAACTAATTTTCCGTACACCGTGATTCGCCCCGAATGTGCGTAAGTTTGCGCGCACCGCCCCGACACGCCTCAAATGTGGATAACCCCTAGCGTTCGACCACAGTACCCGTTTTTGCTTGCTTTTCAGCGCTGGCCCGTGTTTTGCTGGAAACCAGATACGTAATTCGACAGACAAGAGAGGTGAACGAAGTGAACTTGCAAAACATATCAAAAATGATACTATCAAAATTGATAACTGAATAGGTGACGTCATGGATGATTTTGAAGTTGAATTTTATGCGTTGCCTGATGGTACCGAGCCGATGTCGGAGTTTCTGAATTCATTACCGAAAAAAGTGAGGGTAAAGGCATCCAGAAGCATTGCTTTGTTGCGTCAATATGGCAATCGACTCAGAGAGCCTGAGTCCAAATATCTGGATGACGGGATTTTTGAGCTGAGGAGCAAGCAGTCGACCAATACCGTGCGTTCGTTTTACTTTTTCATCGAGGGACGAAAGATTATTATGACGCACGGGATTGTGAAGAAGCAAAACAAGACACCGCCGGCCGAGTTATTGAAAGCCAAGAAGTATAGAGATGACTGGTTGAGAAGGAAAGGATTGAAACATGGATGATTTGGATCGGTTCCTTGAAGAACAAATGCGTGATCCCGAGTTTGCCAAGGAGTATAAGCGGCTGGAGCCTGAGTACCAGCTGAAATCCGCTCTCATCGGCGCTCGTATCAAGGCCGAGATGACGCAGGAAGAGCTGGCAAAGCGTTGTGGGCTCAGGGCGTCGAATATTTCCCGGATTGAAAGTGGACGCTCCGTGCCGTCGGTAAGAACGCTTTGGAAAATCGCCAAAGGGCTGGGCCGTAAGCTCAAGATCGAGTTCGTGTGAGCCTGTTGCGAACGGCGCTGTTGCGTGGTTACGCTGCAGGGATAGCGAAAACACAGAAACGCACAATCGGTTTGTCGAATAGACCAAATTGTGACATTTCGTGTGCATTACGGGCGGGAAGAAAACGTTAGCTACCAATAGCGCACAAACGTCGTTTTCGGTTTGTATCCGCCGGCTGGATGGTACATAATATGAATTACAAGAACAACTGAATAGGCAGATCCACAAAAAGACAAGGTCTCGATGACTAATACGTTGAACGGGCCGATGATGAAGCTTACCGTTGCAACGATGGTGTTGTGAAGAAATCTGCTTTTAGTTTGGGCTTGTGGGAGACCCGCTTCGGCGGGTCTCCTTTTACGTTCGGCGGGTTTGTTGCGCTGCAGGTGGCTTGCGGAAGACGCTGCCGTTGGGTTGTAGAACAGAACCGGGTTATAGATCAGAATATTGGTTGATAACCCCTTGTCAATCGGACGATGATGTACTCTGCGAAGCCTGCATCCTGACAGTTAACTCCACTTCGAACTTTCTGGAGACTTGTGGAAATTCCGACCTGAGATGCGCGCGAGGGCACGCTGGTAGTCTGCGCCATCTAGACTTGGGCCTTATGACTGACGATTCCATCGAAGCGGCCAAACCAACCGATAGCTCTTCCAATCCCGAGCCACAGCGCCCGGCGCAACCGCGCGTCGCGGTGCCGGCACCCCCGCAGGTGCAACCGGCGATACCGGAGAAGAAGCCGGCGCAAGGGTCTGGTCAAACTCCGACGCAGAGCTCTGGGCAGACCCCTTCGCAGGATTTCCAACGTACCCAGGATTCTGCGCAAACACCGTCACGGGATTCTGGACATGTGACGACCCAAGATTCCAGGCAAGTCCAAAGGCCGGAACAGAGGTCGGCGCAAGATTTTCAGCAAGTGCAAGGTTCCGCGCAGGCGCTATCGCAGGATTCTGGGCAAATGACAGCGCAAGAGTCTGGGCAGCCTGAGCAGAGTACAGCGAACGGGCCTGAGGACGTGAGCTTTGTGGCGTTCGGCGGCGATGATGGGGCCTTTATGGCCAAAGTCCCGGAAGATGGTGCTTCCGCCGACGGAGTCGATTTCATTGGGTTCGGTGATATGCCTTCCGACGGTGCGGTGAGCAATGCCGACGCCAATGTCGATGCTGTCGCCGGTATCGCCACGGTCGCTGATCTCGATACGGAGTCGGGCGCCGGTTCGGTTGGAGAAGCGGACGAGGTCGAGAAAGGCCTGGCCCAGATCGACCCGCTGACCATCCACCCCAGGGTGTCCAGCTGCGTGCTGGCCCTGGTGCTCGCGCTGGTCTGCCTCGCGTCGGCCGCCGGAATCTACTGGTTCGGCGTGCACACGTTGAATGGCCAGAGTTTCGATGAGATCGTCTGGAACGGTTTCGCTGGCAGTATGCCGGGCTGGCTTGTCGCCATCTCCCGCATGCTGAGCAACCGATTGGTGATACCAATCATCAGCCTGGCGCTGGCGCTCATCGCGTTCGTCGTCGCCGCGGTGCGCAAGCGCTGGTGGCTGGTCGGCCAGATGGCCGTCTTCGGTGTGGTGGCTTACGGCGCTTCGTGGCTCAAGCGCCTCCTGCCGCGCCCGTTCCTGATGAACATCACGTCTTCACGCAGCAACACCGCCCCGTCGGGCCATACGTTGCTGGCCGTCGCCTGCGGTCTGGCTCTGCTCGTGGCCGTGCCCCGCGTCTGGCGCGCAGTGGTGGCGCTGGTCGAATCCGTTTATGTCATCCTCGTCGCGGCCTCGCTGGTGGTGGGCCATTGGCACAGGCCGTCCGACGTCCTAATGTCGTTGCTCATCGGCGGCGGCCTGGTAATGCTCACGCTCGTCTTCACCCGCAAATCCGGCATGGACAGCCCCGGCAGCCGCGTCTCGTCGGCGAGCATACAGATTGTCGGCAGCGTGATGATCACGTTCGGCGTCGTCTCCTGCATCTACGCCGCCTACCTGCTTTGGCAGATTTACCCCGGTCTCGCGATGAGCGCGGCCTGGGCGAAAAACGGCGCATGCACGCTGACCATGGCCGCCATCATCGGTGTGACTTGCCTGATGTTCGGCCTCACGCTCGCCTTGCGCCAGTTGACCGCCTCGCCCCTGACTCGCCTCGGCCTGGTCGGTGCGCCTCCCGCCCCGCCCGAGGAGTGATGACGGGTTCGGCGCCCACACTTCGCCGCCCCGAGGCACAATAGAGCCATGACTTCGAAAGGAAAACCGTCGCCGCGTTCGGCCGTGAAACCCTTGAGCGACGCGCAAGTGGAGCTTCTGGGCAAGCGTCACCATTTGGTCGATCCGACGCAATACCTCCCAACCGGGCCGCGCAAAGTGAACACCGCCGAGATCGAGGCGCAGAATCCGAAAGGGACCAAACGTCTGCTTGACGCCGTTTCCATGGTGCTCCGTGCGCACAGCAAGGTCTACGCATGGGGCCTCGAGCACGTTCCCGAAACCGGCCCGTTCATCACAGCCGCCACGCATGTGACGATGTATGACGTTTTCATTCCGATGGACGCGCTCTTCCACATGGGTCGTCGGCCGCGTTATATGGCCAAGGCCGAGATGGCGCACTGGCCGATCATCGGCAAGTGGTTCCAGCTGGTGGGCATGCAGCCTGTGCCGCGCCGCAGCGGAAAGGCCGTCGAGATCGAGAAGGAATCCATCGACATCCTCACTTCCGGCCGTCCGCTGACCGTCTGGCCGGAAGGCACGCTTTCGCGCGACCCGCTCAAATGGCCGATGAGCCTTAAAGACGGCGTTGGCATCATCGCCCTCGAGTCCTCGCGTCGGCTCGGTTACCAGATACCACTTTATTGCGCCGTTACGTGGGGCGCGGCGAGCATCAACCACTGGTGGCCTTGGCCGCGTAAGAACGTGGTGATGTGCTACGACGACGTGCTGGATTATGGCGATTTGCTCAAAGGCAGCGATTCGTGGGGCGTCGAGCCGCCGATGGAGCTGGTGACGGAATTGACGACACGCATCCGCGAGCGGATGGAGACGATCATGGCCGAGATCCGCGGCGAGCAGCCCCCGGCCGAGGGCTATTGGGATTTCCGGACGATGAGCCGCAAGCCGCGTAGGAAGGGATAGCTCTGCCACTACTATGGATGAGGTTGCGATGCGAAGGAGCAGATTATGAAGGTGACGGTACTCGGAGCGGGCGCGTGGGGCACGGCGTTCGGCCAGGTGCTCGCGGACGCGGGCAACGACGTGACGATGTGGGCGCGCGAGCCCGAGATCGTCGAGGGTATTCGCGACCACCACTTCAACGGCGTGCGGCTCCCCAGCGTCAAACGCCTTCCTGAAAATATGACCGCGACCGGCGACAAGGCCGAGGCGGTGAGGGATGCGCGGATCATCGTCGTCGCCATCGCGGCCCAGCACGCCCGTGAAGCACTGGAGCCGTTCGCGCCGCTGATTCCTGGTGACGCCATCGTCGTCTCGCTGATGAAGGGCATCGAGCGCGTCAGCGGCAAGCGCATGGACGAGGTGGTGCGCGAGGCGTTGAACGGCCTGCCTGCAGGGCGTTTCGTCGCGATTTCCGGGCCGAACCTGAGCAAGGAGGTCGCCGCCCGCGAGCCTAGCGCGACCGTGGTGGCCTGCGAGGACATCGACAACGCCAAAACCGTGGCGCAAGCCTGCCGGACCCCGTATTTCAAGGCGTTCGTCACCACCGATGTCATCGGCGTGGAGATGTGCGGGTCGCTCAAAAACGTGGTGGCGCTCGCGGTGGGCATGGCCCGCGGCGCGGGCTACGGCGAGAACACCGCCGCGATGATCGAGACGCGTGGCTTGGCCGAGCTTGCGGCGCTGGGCAAGGCCGCGCACGCCGAATCCAAGACATTCCTAGGCCTCGCTGGCGTGGGCGACCTGATCGCCACCTGTGGCTCGCCGCTGAGCCGCAACTACACCTTCGGCGCGAACCTCGGCCGCGGCATGAGCGTCGAGGAGGCCACCAAGGTGAGCAATGGCGTGGCCGAAGGCGTGCCGACCACCGAGGCCGTGGTACGCATGGGCGCCGAGCTGGGCGTCCAGACCCCGCTGGCCAGTGCGATGAACGACGTTTTGAAGCGCGGCCTCACCTGCGAGCAAATGCTCCACGAGCTGGTCAAGGGCGACGTCACAGAGGAATAGTGATACAAACAGCATTCCTGTTCGTGTGCTCTGCATCGGCTTTGTGAATGAGATGTGTGCCCATCGGAGTGTTGCTTTCGCACCGTGTACGCTTGGATTGCAGATTTGGTTTCGAGGCAAAGCGAGGGAATATGCGTAAGCGGCGCGTGGTGGTTCTGTATGGTGGCAAGGCTGATGAGCATTCGATTTCCTGCATTTCCACGGCGGGGGTGCTCAAGGCGATGGACACCGAGCGGTTCGAGCCGGTTCCCGTCGGCATCACCAAGGCCGGCGAATGGGTGATGGGCGGCACCGATCCGCGCGATTTCGATGTGGCGGATGGCGCGATGCCGACCGTCGCCGGGCCTGACGCGGACGACGCGGTCAAGCCCGTGGTGCTGGATATGTCGCGTGGCAACAATGGTTTCTATGCGCGGCAGAAGGATGGGACGCTCACCTCGCTGGGCTATGTGGACGCGGTGTTTCCCGTGCTGCACGGGCCGTATGGCGAGGACGGCACGGTGCAGGGCCTGCTGGAGATGATGGGTGTGCCGTATGTGGGCTGCGGCGTGTTCGCCTCGGCCGCGTGCATGGACAAGGCGTTCACCAAGGTCATTCTTTCGCAGGCGGGTATTCCCGTGGCGCCTGGAGTCACGGTCGATACGCGGGACTTTGCTGGATTGGGCGGTGTGGGCTCGTCGCAAGCCGAGCGCGATGCCGACGAAGCTTCCGTCTCTTCCGCCTTATCTTCCGCGTCGGCGTCGGCACGTGACGCGTTGAAATCCGTTCTTCCGACATTCCTCAAGGATTCGGATGATTCGACATCGATGCAAGAGGATCAATCGAAGTCCGTCGCTCCGGAATCCTCTGAAGATACGAATACTTCATCGTCAGTGGGCGCGGGCAATGAATCAAAGTCCGTTCCTCCGGCGTTCGTCGAGGGAGCCAAGGCGGTGATGAAGCGTATCAAGGCGGCGAAACTGCGCTACCCGCTGTTCGTCAAGCCTTCGCGGTCCGGGTCGAGTTTCGGCGTGACCAAGCTGGAACGCGTCGGGGACGCCGACGAGCTGGCCGCGGCGCTGTTCGAGGCGTCGCACCATGACTGGAAGGTGCTCGTGGAGCAGGGCATCGACGGACGCGAGATCGAGTGTGCCGTGCTGGCCCCGAAGGCGGAAGACGAGCCGAAGTCGGCGCTGCCCGGCGAGATCGTGCTTGACCACCGCGCCGAGGGCGACGACCAGTTCTACGATTTCGACAGCAAATACACCGATTCCGACGCCTCGCACGTTGAAGTGCCGGCGAGCCTGCCCGCCGAGACGCTCAAGCGGGCGCAGGACGTGGCGGTTCGGGCGTTCAAGGCCGTCGACGGGGCGGGGCTTTCGCGCGTCGACACCTTCGTCACCAGGCGCGGCGAGGTGATGGTCAACGAGATCAACACCATGCCCGGGTTCACGCCGATTTCGATGTATCCCAAGGCCTGGGAGGCCAGCGGGGTGAGCTATACGGAACTGATCACCCGTCTCATCGAGGGTGTGTTGCGCTAGGTTTGGATGATTCGATATTGGGGGATGTTGGTCCTTGATGATGGAATAAGGAATACATGCCTCCGCATTCTCAATGAATGTATTACGTATGGATGAACCGAAGGGACTTGCGCGCACATGAACGAAGATGATTTCTCCAAAGAACAAGCTCCTGATTCCGGCCAACCGGGGCAGCCGGAGCAGCAACCCCAATATTCCCAATACCAGCAGCCGTATCAGCCGCGGTATGCCCAGCCTCAGTATCAGCCGTACCAAGCCAATCAATATCAGCCGTATTCAGGTCAGCCGAACCAGCCGATGACCCAGCCTCAATACCAGACCTACCGATATCCGCAGTCGCAAGCTCAGCCGTATCAGTACCAACAGTCGTATCAGTACTCTCAATCGCAATATCCGCAGCCCCAGCCGTACCAGTACCAGCAGCCGCTATACGCACAACCCCAGCCCCAGCTGTATCGGTACCAGCAACCGCAGTATCCGCAACCGCAATTCCAGCTGCCGCTGTATCCCCAGCCGTCGCAGTATGCCCAGCCGCAATACATGCAACCGATGCCGCAACGCTATGCTTACGCACGACCGGTGTCGAACGGCTTCTGGTACCAGCCGGACCCGGCTCGCCAGGCCGCGTTCTCCCGCTGGCTCGGCAACGTGCGCAAGCATTTCTCGACCATCGGCTTCACCCTGACCATGGTCATTCTGGTGTGGAACGTGCTCGCCTTCGCTGTCGGCCAGGTGGTGTCGATGGTGGTCGACCCGAAGAAGCTGCCGACGTGGGCCGAATTGCTGGTGGGCAACGGCCCGCTGTATCTGGTCGCGATTCCGCTCTCGTTGCTGATATTCCGCACGGTGCCGAAAGTCAAACGCAAGACAAGCGATATGGGCGTGGGCATGTTCCTGACGCTGATGGCGATATCGTTCCCGATCTCCTATATCGGCAGCTGGATCGGCTCCTTCCTCTCCGCGCTGTTTTCCGCCGGCCATGCGCAAAGCAGCATCGACAATCTGATGCAGGGCCTCGACCCGCTGAGCCTGGTGCTTTTCACCGTCATCATCGGCCCGATCTTCGAGGAATGGCTCTTCCGCCGCCTGTTGATCGACCGCATCCAGCAATACGGCGAGAAAACCGCGATCCTGGTCTCCGCCTTCGCCTTCGGGCTGTTCCATGGCAACCTGTTCCAGTTCTTCTATGCCTTCGGTTTCGGCTTGCTGCTGGCCTACGTCTACGTGCGCACCGGCAAGCTGCGTTACACCATCGCCATGCACATGACGTTCAATTTCTTCGGCGGCTTTCTGCCTCAGGCGGTCTACCTGCCGATGAGCAAATCCACGATGAAGGCGGTCACTTCCGGCTCCAGCGCGGCCTACAGGAGCGTGTTCGCCTCCGGCCACGGCGCCGAGCTTATCCCGCTGCTGGCCTACGATCTTTTCATCGTGGTGATATTGATCGTCGGCGTCATCCTGGCCATCGTCAACCGCAAGAAGCTCGTCTTCTTCACCGCTCCCGAGGAACTGCCGCGGGGCGTGCGGGCGAGGACGGTGCTGGGCAATCCCGGGGCCATCACATTTGTGGTGGTATGTGCGTTGGTAATGGTCTTGGCGCTGTTCAATGTATGACGAAACGCTGCGTTGGCATGCTTTTCGTCGCAGGGAAAGGAAAACCGCACAAAAAGCACCGAAAAGAGCCTAAAAAGGTGCTTTTTGTGCGGTAACGTTCAGACGATGAAGTCTTCCTTGGCCAGCGTCCGCACCGCGCAATCGCGGACGCGCGCCTGGTCGATGCCGGGGGTGGCGAAGAGCAGCGCCTCGCCCTGAACGCCGTCGGCGGAGAAACCGGTGAAGTTGATTTGCGGCGGGTTCCTGCGGTCGGTGATGTCGGCCGTGGCGCTTTTGAGCACCGCGACGATCTGTTTCGCAGCGGTTTTCAGGTCGGTGCCGGATTTCACGGTGAAGGCGACCTTGACGCAGGCCTCGCCCTCGCGGGTGAGCCGTTCGAGCGCCGAGGTGTTGAGCACGGAATTGGGGATGATGAGCTGGTTGCCGTTGCGCTCGCGCACCACGGTCTGCCTCCAGGTGATGTCCTCGACGGTGCCGGTGACGCCTTGGATGCTGACCTGGTCGCCGGGATGGATGACATGGCCGATCATCAGCCCGAAGCCGGAGATGACGTTGGCGATGGTGTCCTTGAGACCCAGCGAGATGGCGACGCCTCCGACGCCGAGAGCGGTGACGATGGTGGTCGGATTGATGCCGAAAACCGGTTGGAGCACCATGGCCACCGCTATGGTCCAGATCGCGACCAGCGAGAGGTTGATGAAAATAGACGCGTTCGGAATACCGGAATGGTGAAGAAGTTTTTTAAGGCCGCGAGAAACCGCTTTTGCCCCCACAAAAGCGACGGCCAACACGACAACAAAGAAGATGATGCGACTGTCGTGCGCTTTAAGCCAGTCCAACAGTATTTCCATAAGGCTTTAGCTTACCCCCGTTAGCTCCGCCCCTCGGACCGGCGAATGGAATCAGGCAGCCGAATGGCTCATGTCTCCCACAAGCTGTGGACTGCCGTTGAAGCCATCGAGATGCTGGTGCTGCATGTTGTGCAGGTCCTCGAGCAATGCGTCGACCTCACGCTTGAAGTCCTGGTCGGTGCTTTCGGCTTGGGCGATGCTTCTGAGCAACGAGCTGTCGCCCTTCTCGAGCGCGCTGCGGAACATCTGCACCCAGAAGCCGGGCATGCTGTCGCCGGAAACGGACATGTAGAGCGTGCGGGCCACCACGGCGGCGTCCAGATTGCTCCACTGCTCGACCGTGGTCTCCTTGGAGAGCTTGGGCCACATGCCCGAGATCGCCAGCAGGCCGCCGACGGAGAACTCCAAGAGGACGTCCTGAGTGATGGTCATGTTGCGGTCGAGATGCTGCCAGGCGATGAATCCGTCGCGGATGGCGTCATGGACGGTGAAGATGAGGAACGGCGAGCTGTGTTCGCTGACAGTCAGCGACAGGCGGTCGAGATAGATACGGTTCGCTGGAACTCCGATGAGCTGCATGACGATACCGTTCCAAGCCTTCGACGGGTCGATGGTGAATTCGGGCAGGGCCCTGTTGATGTTTTCGACAGTGTGTTGGATTGCGGATTCGGCCAGGTTGTTGAGCTTGCAGTAATGGTAGTAGAAAGAGTTACGGTTGACGCCAGCGATGTTCACGATGTCGGTGACGGTGATCTTGGGATAATCGCGCTCCTCGAGCAACTTCCAGAACGCATTTTCCATGCGTGTCGTCGCCGGCAATTGATTTGAGTCTTGTCGGGGTCTAGACATTTTGATGCCTCCTGATATTTGAAGAAAATTCCTTGTAAAGAATTTCTGTACTGATTCTAAAGGATAGTGGTCGCTTAGAGGCGCAAAAACCCGAATATCGCGTAGAGAAAACACAAAGATTTAACAGTATAGACACAGGTGTGCATACTAAACCGGTCAAATCTGTGGCACCTGCGGCTCTCTTTACGCAATACATACTCATATTATAAACCTAAACGTGATGAAAATCACATATTTTTCAAACGTTGATTTTAATTTGATATGGACACGTAAGGAAGATAAATTAACAGTATGGATATGCAGGGTTTTCGGCTACTCGTTGGTGGGTTTGGCTCGTTACATCACCAGCGTAGCAGAGGCGTTGAACGTTATATACTGACGTTGCCTAATTATGACGCCGCCGAGGGTAGAAAAAGGATTGACTACATCGGCGATTCTTCGGGGTCGAACGTTGCTGTCGATGTTGACGATAGGCAACATGACCATTTATTGTCGCATTCGCCGATGATACGTCCTGCGGGACTCGCGGCGGACGTGCCGTCGCCGACATGGATGCTGCGCGAGGGGCACACCGTTTTCGCGGTGCTTGAGGATTCGGACGAGGTCGTTTCGTTGCGCATTGAGCCTGATGGGACGGGTGCGGATACCGGTGCGAAAAATGTGGCGGATGTGGCAAATAATGGCAACAATGATGGCGATGAAGATGCCGATAAGTCGTGGAATAGGCGGACTGGCAACGATACGGACGTCCAAAGCGACGGCAATGGGGTGAGGCTGACCGAGATTTCGCGCGTCAAGCTTCCTGCCTCTTCGGGGCCGACGCACGCCGCGATCGCCGTGGACCCGCAGCTTGGCCGTCATCTGATCACCGCGGATTACGCTGATGGCACGGTTTGCGTCTTGCCGATCGGCCCAGGCGATGTGTTGGGGCCGGTGGCGCAGGTGCTGCACGGCGACCAGGAGCATCACGGACCGTTGCCGGCGCAGGAAGGGCCGCATGCGCACTGGATCCTGCCGTTGGCCGATGGGCGGGTGCTTTCCACCGACCTCGGCGCCGACCGGATTTACGTGCATCATTGGGAGGGCGCGCGTCTGGTCCGCACCGGTTTCGTTTCGCTGGCACCTGGCACCGGGCCGCGCGACATGCATGTGCTGCCCGGGCCGTCCGGGGAGTTCGGGCCTGCCGACGATTGGCGCGTCGCCGTCGTCGACGAATGGGGCTGCACCGTGACGGTGCTTGAGCCTGTCGGGACGGATGACGAAGACGTTGAAGACGCTGGGAATGCTGGAAGTATTCGAACCGTCGGCGACGCTGACGTCCCGCATGGCAATACGAATGATGCCATAAATAATGATGCCATAAATAAGGACGGCGATAAAGGGCAGGCGGAGGAATTCTGGGTGGCTCAGACCGTCAGCCTCGGCGGTGACGAAGGCGAGCGTCCCGATCAGGCCGCTTCCCTGGCGTTCGTACCCGATGCCTTGCGTCCTACCGAAAATGCCGATGACCAGGATTCCAAGGTGTCGCTGTTCTCGCGTGGTTTCGTGTACGTCGGCCTGCGCGGCTCCGAACGCATCGTGATGTTGTATTGGGATGGCAACAAGCTGAGCCGTCTGGCCCCTGAGGCCGAACCGGGCTGGAAGGGCCGCGGCGTTTCCAGCTCAGGCCGGCGTCCGCGCCATATCGTGGCGATCGGCAACATGCTGGTGGCCGCCAACGAGGTCAGCGACAACCTGAGCTTGTTCCGCGTGGCCGCCGATGGCGAACCCGTCCACCTGTCCGATTGCACGGCCGGTTCGCCGACGGTGGTCCTGCCGCTGACGGGTGTCTAGAGGCTCGTTCGGATGGTGGGGCGTTGATCATCCGGCCTTGTCGAAGAAGCCTCGTAGTCGGCTGTCTTGCTCTTGGTCGGCACCGGTTGTATACTTGATAAGTTGTGTGTCGCTGTTGTGCGCCAAAACGCAGGATGACGGCATCAAGACTTGCAAGTCAAAAGTATAGGGAGTCCATTATGGCAGCTCGTTGCGCAGTGTGCGGCAAGGGACCGCAGACCGGTTACAGCGTTTCGCATTCACATATCCGCAATAAGCGCACCTTCAGCCCGAACCTCCAGCCGGTTCGCACCACTATCGACGGACAGAACGTTCGCGTTCGCGTGTGCGCCAAGTGCCTCAAGGCCGGCAAGGTTCAGCGCGTGGCCGCGTGAATCGCGAGTAGCGAATAGTTAATTTCCAAGCCTCCGTACGTCTTGCGGCGTCGGAGGTTTTTTCATGCCTGCGTGTCGGGAGTCGACAGCGGGGCGGTTGCATTGAAGCGCGTCTGTTGACGGGGTTGAAGGCTATCATATGAGCTATAGCGTTGGCTCATGTGAGATTTTGCCGGAATGCAGATTTGTTCGGGAAGCATCGTGGCTCGATGCCCCTGCGGACGGTTATTATGCGTTCTTCGATGTATCGTCCAGTGCGACCGGGACCGGCATCGTCGAACAGGGTGGCGGACGCTGTGACCGCGATTCATATCGCCTTGATGTTTTCAAAGAAAGGAAAACAACGATGAAACTCATCATTGATGATGCAGACACCCAGGCCATCAAACGGTTGGTCGAGTATTATCCGATTGATGGTGTGACCACCAATCCTTCGATTCTGGCGAAGGCCGGTCGGCCTCCCTTCGAGGTGTTGCACGAGATCCGTTCGATTATCGGGCCGGACCGCGAGCTGCACGCCCAGGTGGTGGCCAGGGACGCCAAGGGCATGGTGGCCGACGCGCACCGGATCGTCGAGGAGCTGGGTGACAACACGTTCCCCAAGATTCCCAGCGTTCCTGAGGGGTTCAAGGCGATGAAGCAATTGGCTTCCGAGGGCATCAACGTCACCGCGACCGCGATTTACACGCCGTTGCAGGCGTTCATCGCGGCGAAGGCCGGCGCGGTGTATGCGGCGCCGTACGTCAACCGCATCGACAATATGGGGTATGACGGGGTCGCCGTCGCGTGCAAGATCCATGACATTTTCAGAGCCAACAATCTGCGTTGCGAGGTCCTGGCCGCAAGCTTCAAGAACTCGGAGCAGGTGCTTGAGCTGGCTGTCCATGGCGTTGGCGCGGCGACGGTCGCTTCCTCGATCATTGATTCGTTGACGAAGAACGCGGCGATCGACGCGGCTGTGGACGATTTCGTGGCCGATTTCGAGGGCCTCGTCGGCCCCGGCAAGACCATGGCGAGTATTTGAGCCCGGTTCGATAGCCTTTTGTAAGGCCGAATCCGGGATCTGTATTTTATGCGGATTCGTGTTCCGGGTTCGTGATTATCGCTAAGCAGCGGCTCAGGCGCGCCTCTTTGGTGAGCGGAATAACCCATGTCCGTTTCATCAAAGAGGCGCCGTTTTTATGCTATGTCGAATATACTCTTTCAAATCTTGCTTTATCTTCGAACGTAAGTTATATTTATTTTGAACGTAATTTTCAATAATGAAAATTATGCTCTGACCATCGTTCGAAAGAGGCAAAGTTGGAATCCGCGATCGTTTTCAATGTGCAGAAGTTCAGTCTTAACGACGGCCCCGGCATACGGACCGTCGTCTTCCTGAAAGGATGCCCATTACGCTGTGGCTGGTGTTCCAATCCTGAAAGCCAAAGGAAGACCCCTGAAATCGAGTGGGACGAGCGGTCTTGCAAGGGTTGCGCCGCTTGTGATAATCTCGCCCAAAAAGTAGGTTTCATCAAAACCGGCTCGCGACGAGGGCCGGACGTGACGCGTTTGCAAATCGGGCAAGCGCAGGTCGACGCGGCATTGAGGGATTGCCCGGGCTTGTCCATAATCGGACAAAACCGCACGAGTGACGACGTGCTCGCCGAATGCCTTCAGGACGAGCCGTTTTATGAGGAAGGCGGTGGAGGGGTCACGCTTTCCGGCGGGGAACCGTTGGTTTGGGGCCATTTCTGCATCGAATTGCTCGACAAACTCAAGGACCATGGCATCGATACCAGCATCGAGACGACCGGTCACGTACCGGAGAAGGTTTTCAGGGCCGCGGTGAACCACCTCGACCATATCTTCATGGATATGAAACAATATGATACGAATCTTCATAAGAAAGGCACGGGTGTCGGCAACGAGCTGATTCTTAAGAACATGGCATACGCCGTCTCGACTGGCAAGGATCTTCTCATTCGTACGCCCGTCATCCCTGGATTCAACGACTCGCTCGATGACGCCAAGGGCATGGCCCGTAAACTCAAGGAAATGGGTGTGAAGAGAGTTCAGCTTCTGCCGTTCCACAATTTCGGCGAATCGAAATACGAATTGTTGGGGCGTCAAGACTATGCCTTCAAAGGCGTTCCCAATACGCATCCGGAGGATATCGAGGATTTCAGACAGGTGTACCTCGATGAGGGTGTGGAGGCCTTTTTGTGAGCATGCGTTTCTTCGATGTCTTCTAGCGGTGTATGCTCAGCGTCTCAACCATCGATGGCCGACGAGGATGGTGGTTTGGTAAGAGGATTTGCTTCCGTTTGAAATCGTTTTGCTTGTCGTTGCGGGGCTCCGGTGTTAGGCTGGAAATATAGGCACAAGCGTGAACCTGATGATGGAAGGCGTTTAGACATGGGAACGAGGACGAACCGCATTCTTGAGCTGCTTACCGAACATAAACGCATAGAGGTCACTGCGCTTGCCGACGATCTCGGGGTATCCGAGGTGACCATGCGCAAGGATTTGAGCGAGCTAGAAAAGCGCGGCATCATCGATCGCGAGCATGGTTTCGCGGTGTTGAAAAGCGCCGACAACATGGAAAGCCGTCTGGCATACCATTACGAGGAAAAGCTGAAAATCGCCAAGCGCGCGGCCGAGTGCGTCCATGACGGGGATACCGTCATGATCGAAAACGGCAGCACTTGCGCTTTGTTGGCCGCCGAGCTGGTCTCCACGAAAAACGACCTCACCATCATCACCAACAGCGCGTTCGTCGCCGGATACGTGCGGGGCAAATCCCAATGCCAGATTATTCTTTTGGGTGGCATCTACCAACAGACGGCACAGGTCATGGTCGGGCCAATGGTCGAACGTTGCCTGAAAGGGATGTATGTCGACATTCTTTTCGCTGGTACCGATGGGTACAGCGAGGAGACGGGATTCGCCAACCGGGATTCCCTGCGCGCTGAAACCGTCCGCGATATGGCGCAACACGCGGGCCGCGTGGTCGTCGTCACCGAAAGCAGCAAGTTCTCGCGACGCGGCACCGTCCCGCTTGAATTCGGCGACAAGGACGTGGCCACTTTCACCGACGACGGTCTTTCCGATCCGGCCAGGAAAATGTTGGATCGGCATGGCGTCGATATTGTCACGGTCTGATATTTCGCTGTAGGAAAATTTTGATTTCGATGTTGGCGCGAAGCCGCTGATTCCCTGTCGATTTTTCAATCGTACCCAAAATGGGTATTGGACAGGCGTTGATGTCAAAAGTGTTGAACGATGATTTTTTAATCGCTCCAAGGTATTTGCAGCAAGTCGTTCATCGTTGTCTTTTTAAGAGCAATCGTTTTATGGACATGAACAAAGCCCGTCTCTTAAAGAAGTAGAATCGAAAGTAATTTATTTACGAACAAAAGATAAATCAGTTACGAAATTGACAAATATACTTCCTTTCGTTATTCTGAAGCTGAGTAAGTGATGTAGCTTACATTTATGAAAGGAAAGTACGATGAGTGATTCACATTTTGGAAAGCTCACTGACAGGATGAACTCTTTCCGTGATCAGCTGTTGGATACGGTTCCGCAGATCGACGTCGATCGCGCGATGATCACCACCAAGGTCTACCAAGAGCAGCAGGACCAGCCCCTGGCCATCAAGCGTGCGATCATGCTCAAGGAAATCCTCGAGCAGATGCCGATTTTCATCGAGCCTGAGACGGTCATCGCCGGAAATCAGGCTTCGAAGAACCGTTCGGCGCCGATCTTCCCCGAATACGCGATGGATTGGGTCATCGACGAGCTCGACCAGTTCGAGAAGCGCGACGGCGATGTCTTCACTATCACCGAGGAGAACAAGGAGAAACTGCGCTCCATCTACCCGTTCTGGAAGCACAACACGCTCCAGGACCGCGGGCTTGCGGCGTTCCCTCCCCATTCCAAACTGTTCTATGATCTCGGCATCATCAAGTCCGAAGGCAACATCACTTCCGGCGACGCCCATTGCGCGGTGAACTACGCAGGGTTGCTGAAGCTCGGATTGAAGGATTACGCCCGTCGCGCCCAGGAGAAGCTTGATGCGCTGGATCTGACGGATTACCGCAACATCCACAAAAGCTATTTCTATCGGGCGATTCTCATCGTCGTCGACGCGGTCAAGGAATTCGCCGGTCGATATGCGACATTGGCCCGCCAACAGGCGGATGAGTGTGCGCAAAAAGGAGACGAGCGCCGTGCCGCCGAACTTCGCGGAATGGCCGAAGCCCTCGACCACGTTCCGTACGAGCCGGCGCGCACCTTGCGTGAGGCGGTGCAGTCGGTGTGGCTGGTCCATCTCACCTTGCAGCTCGAGTCCAACGGCCATTCGCTTTCCTACGGCCGCATGGACCAATATCTCTGGCCATACTATGAAAACGATCTGAAAACCGGCCGGATCACGGCGGACGAGGCCGATGAGCTGATGTGCAATCTGTGGCTCAAGACCTTCACCATCAACAAGGTCCGCCCGTGGAGCCACACCCAGTTCTCCGCGGGTTCGCCGCTCTATCAGAACGTGACGGTCGGCGGGCAGAAACTGGTGAACGGGGAGCCGCGGGACGCCACCAACCCCATGAGCTGGCTCATCCTGAAGTCCGTGGCCCAGTGCCATTTGACACAGCCGAACCTCACTGTCCGGTATCACGAGAACCTTCCCGACGATTTCATGAACGAGTGCATCGAAGTGGTGCGCTGCGGTTTCGGCATGCCGGCGTTCAACGACGACGAGGCCATCATCCCCAGCTTCATCGAGAAGGGCGTGGCCCGCGAGGACGCCTACAATTACTCGGCCATCGGCTGTGTGGAGACGGCGGTGCCCGGCAAATGGGGCTATCGCTGCACCGGCATGAGCTTCCTCAACTTCCCGAAGGCGTTGCTGATCGCCATGAACAACGGCGTCGACCCGCAAAGCGGCAAGAAGCTTGTCGAAGGCACTGGCCATTTCAAGGACTTCACGAGTTTCGACCAGGTCATGAATTGCTGGGACAAGGTCATCCGCGAGATGTGCAGGCAATGCGTCATCATCGACGCGACTTGCGATATGGTGCTTGAGCAAGACACGGCTGACATCCTCTGCTCCTGCCTGACCGACGATTGCATCGAGCGTGGTTTGAACATGAAGGAAGGCGGGGCCGTCTACGACTTCATCTCCGATTTGCAGGTGGGCATCGCCAACCTCGCTGATTCGCTGGCTGCCATGAAGAAGGTGGTCTTCGAAGAGAAGAAGGTCACCCCCGAAGAGCTTTGGGACGCCATGCAGGCCAATTGGCAGGGTGAGAAGAACCAGCATATCCGCGAACTGATGAAGGCCGCTCCAAAGTATGGCAACGATGACGATTACGTGGATTCGCTTGTTCGTCAGGCCTACGACATCTACATCGATGAGATGAAGAAGTACCACAACACCAGGTACGGTCGTGGCCCGATCGGTGGAACCTATTACGCCGGCACCAGCTCGATCTCGGCGAATGTGCCGCAGGGCGCGGGCACCTTGGCCACACCCGATGGCCGCGCTGCGGGCGAGCCCCTCGCCGAGGGTTGCAGCCCCTCGCATTCCGCGGATCAGCACGGACCGACCGCAGTGTTCAAGTCGGTCTCCAAGCTGCCTACGGATGACATCACCGGCGGCGTGCTGCTCAACCAGAAGATGACTCCGCAGGTGCTTTCGAAGGTCGAGAACCGTCAGAAGCTCGCTTTGCTGACCCGGGCGTTCTTCGACAAGCTGCACGGTTACCACGTGCAATACAACGTCGTCTCCCGCGAGACCTTGCTGGATGCGCAGGTCCATCCGGAAAAGCATCGTGACCTGATCGTTCGCGTCGCCGGCTATAGCGCCTTCTTCGTCGTGCTGTCCAAGGCAACCCAGGACGACATCATCGAACGGACCGAACAGACGCTGTGATTCGCAAGCCACGGTTATCAAGATGTTGGTAATGAAAGGAAACAACGATGAAACTCATCATTGATGATGCGGATACCGAAGCGATCAAACGATTGGTCGAATACTATCCGATTGATGGAGTGACGACCAATCCCTCGATTCTGGCGAAGGCCGGGCGACCGCCTTTTGAGGTGCTGCACGAGATTCGCTCGATTATCGGGCCGGACCGTGAGCTGCACGCCCAGGTGGTGGCCAGGGACGCCAAGGGCATGGTCGCCGACGCGCATCGGATCGTCGAGGAGCTGGGTGACAACACGTTCCCCAAGGTCCCCAGCGTCCCCGAGGGGTTCAAGGCGATGAAGCAGCTGTCGTCCGAAGGCATCAACGTCACCGCGACCGCGATCTACACGCCGTTGCAGGCGTTCATCGCGGCGAAGGCCGGCGCGGTGTACGCGGCTCCGTACGTCAACCGCATCGACAACATGGGCTATAACGGCATCGCTGTCGCCTGCGAGATCCACGACATTTTCAGAGCCAACAATCTGCACTGTGAGGTCCTGGCCGCAAGCTTCAAGAACTCGCAACAGGTTCTTGAATTGGCGCTTCATGGTGTGGGTGCCTCCACAGTGGCCTCTTCCGTCATTGATTCGTTGACGAAGAACGCGGCGATTGATGCGGCCGTGGACGATTTCGTGGCCGATTTCGAGGGCCTCGTCGGCTCCGGAAAGACCATGGCGACCGTATAGTTCAGAGTGGTTCGATGGCATTTGAGCAGTGATTTGTATCATCGTGGTCATCGATTCATCGGGTTTTGCCAGTGGGTTTCAGTGCTTCATCGCTCTGAAATCCACCGGTGAGACCGTCGCCATAAACAAAACACGATGATTCATCAACAATAATTCAAGCGTGGAAGCTGTGTCGCTTTCGCGTTATCGAGAAGAAAATTCGATTTTCAATGGAATTCATGGTCGTATTATGGCCTTGAACGCCCAGTATGAATATCGCAAGGATGCATTATGAAAATTTTAGCCATTGATATTGGTGGAACGAATATCAAATACGCATATATGCTGGAAGATAGTTCGATTACCTCACGTGGGTCGATTCCCACCCCGCAGACGGGCCGTGACGAATTGATAGCCGCGCTCACACAGCTGTTCAAGCAGGAACCGGGCGTGCAAGGCATAGCCATTTCGATGCCTGGCATCATCGACGCGGACGAGGGATACTGCGCGATGGGCGGCGCGTTGCGCTACAACGATGATTTCTATCTTCGCCATGAGTTGTTCAGCCATTGCCCGGTGCGGATTGTCATGGACAATGACGCGAAATGCGCCGCCACGGCGGAAGCCACCGTTGGCGCATTGAAAGATGTCAGCGACGGGTTCGTTCTCCTGTTCGGCACGATGATCGGCGGCGGGATCATCAAGAACCACGTGCTTCACCGCGGTCCGCATTTCTCGGCAGGCGAGGTGAGCTACATCATCACCTCCCGCGACGAAGGGCCGACCCATGAAGGGGTGTGGGGCAACCAATGCGGGACCCCTGCCTTGTGCGCAAACTATGCGCACGTCAAGGGCGTCGATCCGGATTCCATCGATGGCGTGAAGTTCTTCGAAGCCGTCAATTCCGGCGAGGCCGAGGCGTTGGATTGCCTGGACCATTATGCGCATGACATCGCGGTCCAGATATTCAATATCCAGAACATCGTCGATCCGGAACGTTTCGCCATCGGCGGCGGCATCTCGGCCCAGCCCGCGTTCATCGAGGCCATTCGCTCCAATCTGCAGAAGCTGTATGCGACCTGCCCCTATTTCGTCTCCCAGGCCGATGTGGTCAGCTGCAAATTCCAGAACGACGCGAATCTCGTTGGCGCGCTTCAATGCTACCTGCGTGGCGTCGATGAACGCGAGTATTTCGTCAACAAGGAGGATGTCGACGGGTCTATTGCGAAGGCCGAACCGCAATCCGACGAAGAGAACGAAAAGGCGCCTGAAGGCAAGGTGCTGGTCAACAACTTCACGAAGGAGTGAACGATATGGCCAAGAAAAAAAGTCTGCTGAATGTCGTCATCGACGGTATTTCCGGCATCTTCCTTCCCATTGTGAACCTGCTTTCGGCAGCCGGCATCATGAAAGGCGTGCTGATCATCCTGACCAGTTGCAAGGTGCTGGATGCCTCGGGTAATACATATCTGGTGCTTGACGCGATGGCCTCTTGCGTGTTCACTTTCCTTCCCGTCATGCTCGCCTATACTTCCGCCAAGCAATTCAAGACCAACCCATATATCGCTGTCGTCATCGCCTGTCTGCTGATGTATCCGGCACTTGTGAAAGTGCAGGAAAAGGGCACCACCCTTTCGTTCTTCGGCATACCGATGCTGGGCGTCAAATACGCTTCGAGCGTGCTGCCGATTATTCTCGCGATTGGTTTGCTGAGATTCGTGCAGCAATGGCTTGACAAGGTCCTGCCGGAAGTGATCCGCGGATTCCTCACCCCGCTGATTTGTGTGCTGTTCGTCGGTTCGGTGACGTTGCTGCTGTTCGGGCCGTTCGGCAAGGTGGTCGGCGACGGGCTCGCCGCAGGATACGAATGGGTGTATGCGCTTTCGCCGATTGTGGCCGGCTTGTTGTTGGGCGCGGCCGTGCAGCCGATGGTCATCTTCGGATTCCACTGGAGCCTGATCCTCATCGGCATGAACAACCTTGCGGTTTCCGGGCATGATACGGTGCTCGCCCTGATGGGGCCTCCGGTGTTCGCGCAAGCCGGCGCTGCCTTGGCCGTGATGCTCAAGAGCCATAACGCGCCCTTCAAGACGACCTGCATTTCCGCCAGTATCTCGGCATTGTTCGGCATTACGGAACCGGCGATGTTCGGCGTGAACCTTCCGCGTAAGATGCCGCTCGCCGCTGTGTGCATCGGTGGTGGCGTCGGCGGTGCGATAGCCGGATATTCCGGGGTCCAGGCCCATGCTTTCGCGCTGCCCAGCATCGCGACATTGCCGGTGTTCTTCGGCCATGGCTTCGTGACCTATGTCATCTCTTGCGTGGTCGCCATGGTGGTCGCGTTCGTGCTGACGCTCGTGTTCAAGTTCCCCGTAGATGGCTTGGAAGACGAAAAGGACGAAGTCCGTTCCGAGGAAGATCGCGAACTGATTGGCGAAAGCGCTGAAAGCCCTGAAAGTGTCGCGGGTGAAGGCGCCTCGAACTCCGAAGTGGGTCTTGCCGCCGACGAAATCGCAACAGCCAACGCGTAGCGAAACACAGCTATGTGAAAACGCATGGTAATTTCCAAACCTCCGTACATCGTATGATGGCGGAGGTTTTTCGCGCCTTGAGGGTTTTGGTTTGCTTTTTAATGCGGCGATGCGATGACCGTTGTCCAGCGAGTTGCTAATAATTAGGTCTCGCTTTGGGAATTGAGGGGTTCCTGTTTTGAAAAGTGGGCGCGTTCCTGCGCCACCCTTGCACAAAGGAAGCGCGCTTGAAGGCGCGATGCACGAATGTCCCGCGCGACCGTAAAACGGCGATAAGACGTGGGAATGAAATGGAGAAGAACAAACATGGGCTCTGCCATGTCTAGGTCAACTGCGCCCGAAAACGGGACGTCACGGCAAAACGGGAGCGCGAAAGCGTCGGAAAGCAGAAGAAACAGCGCTTCGACGTCCGTCAGGAAGCGGGAAGCGCTACTGTCGCCCACAGGCGGTTTGACGCAATCGGCGCAGAAAGTCGCCACGGTGAAGCCGCTTACGGCGGATGAGCTGTCATCGCAAAGCGGTGCGGAAACGTCATCGTCCGCGCAAGGTGACATGAAGGAACGTTCGCATGTTGAGAATGCCTCTTCCGCAACGGCTTCGCACGGGCCGATGAAAGCGCGTGTGGACGTCAAGCATCCGAACCTCACCATGCTCGGGCTTTATCTGGGTGCGTTCCTCGGAATGTTGAGCGAGACGGCCATGAACATCGCGCTGCCAGATTTAATGACGAGCTTCCACATCGGCTCCGGCACCGCGCAGTGGATGGTGGTGGGCTACATGCTCGTCATCGGCATCGTACTGCCGTTCACCAGCCTGCTGCTGAAATGGATTCCATCCAAGCCGCTGCTGCTGTTCGCGCTGGCCATGTTCTTCGTGGGCTCGTTGATTTCCGGTTTTGCGCCGGGCACTTCGTTCGGCGTATTGCTCGCCGGCCGCATGATCCAAGGCATTTCGACCGGCCTGGTGCTGCCGATGATGTTCTCGGTCATTCTTGAGGTCTTCCCCTTGAACAAGATTGGCGCCGCTATGGGCATGGCCGGCCTCGTCGTGATGTTCGCTCCGGCCATCGGCCCGACCCTCGCCGGCGCCCTGATTGGCGCGTTCTCCTGGCGTGCGATTTTCTTCTTCTTCGCCGCTGTTGCGCTGGTCGCGCTGGTCTGCGCCTCGATCTGGATGGTCAACGCCTACAAGCTCACCAAACCCAGCATCGACGCGCTTTCCTGCATCACCTCGATCGTCGGTTTCGGTGGGTTTGTGCTCGGCGTGAGCCTGATCAGCGATTTCGGATTCTCGCTGCCGGTCATCGTGATTTTGTTGGTCGGCATCGCCGCCATCGCCACCTACAGCTATCGTCAGCTGCACATGGACAACCCGGTCATCGACCTGCACGCGCTGGGAATCCGCCAGTTCACCGTCGGTGCGCTGATTGTGATGATGAACTTTGGTATTACACTTGCGACGATGTATTTGATGCCGCAGGAGTTGCAGAACGGTCTCGGCGTGAAGGTCGCGCTCACCGGCCTGGTGATGCTGCCCGGTGGCGTGGCCAACGCGGTGGTCTCCATGTTCGCCGGACGTTTGTATGACATCGTCGGTGCGAAGTGGCTCGTGCGCGGCGGATTGGTACTTTCCATGATCGGCGTCGTCCTGCTGATGTTGGCAGGCCCGTCGACATCCGTGGCATACATCATCTGCGCGCATGTCATCTTGATGATCGGCATCCCGATGGCCATGAGCCCGGCCCAGTCCTCGGCGCTCGCCTCGCTGCCGCAGCACCTTTCGACTGACGGTTCCACCATCTTGAACACGATGCAGCAGGTCGTCGGCGCGGTCATCACCGCGGTCGCCACCATCCTGCTTGGTGCGGGCCAGGCGGCCTCCCATTCCGGCGGCAAGGCGATGGCCTTTGTCACCGGCTCGCGCTGGGGCTTCACCTTCGCGCTTGTTTTGGCCATTATTGCTTTCGTCATTTCCTTCGGCCTCTCCAAGCAGACCTCGACGGAAGACGCGTCCAAGCGCTGATCGCGCGATTGGGGTGGTTCCCGGGTGTTTTGCCGGGACGGTCCCGCACAAGTCGGTAGATAGGTTTTTAAGATTGGCTTAAAATGGCCATTCCTGAAATTCTATTTGCCGACTTGTGCGGGATTTTGCGTTCGCAGGCCTTCAATAGAATGGAACCATGAGCAATACCGTCACTTTGACCACCCCGATTTCCGCGCTGATTGCCAACAAACGGCGGGTCAGTGCGTTGAAGGGGCTTGGGATGGTGACGGTCGGCGACGCCCTCACCTACTATCCGTTCCGCGTCACCGAGCCCGTCCCGTTGCGGGCGATCCGTGAGGCGAAGGTCGGCATGCCAATGGCGTTTGCGGCGGTGGTGCGCTTTGCGCGGGTCATCCCCATGGGTGGCCGACGTGGGTTCAGGCTGGAAGCCGTCGTCGACGATGCCGCGTTCGCCGCGAGTCGTCAGGTTCCGGCTTCAAGCTGCAGGCTGGTCTTTTTCTCGCATAAAAAGCAATATATGGACTGGATGGGCGGCCGGTTGCATGAGGGCGCCGACGTGGTGCTGGCTGGCACTCCGACGGAATTTAACGGTCAGTTGCAGTTCACCCATCCCGAAGTGCTTACGGTCATGCCGCAAGGCGCAAACGTATTCAGCAATCCGGCGTCGGGTTCCATCCATGCCGGCGAGCTTTCTTTAGGTGGTATTCCCAACCGGGCCAATGCACAGCCGAACATGCAAAATGGCGTATCCGCGGCTGCTGGAGTTTCCGTCTCGAGTCCACAACAGACTCAGAGTGCTCAGGCCGCCAATGCCTTGAGGTTCGACGCTTCGACCGCCTACGAGGCGCTCCGGCACGTCTGCCGCCCACGTCCGGTCTACCATGCAACCTCGCGCATCTCGACCGAACACATCCACGAATCCATCGTCGCGATGCTCGATGCGTTGCGAGCCAGTGGTGAAGCGGCGTTGAGGAAACGCGTCAACGCGGATAATGGTTCTGTTGCGGAAGATGGCGGATTGTCGGAAAGTGATGGCGGGAATAATGATATCGGCAATAACACCGCTGCTGTCGCTGATGCCAATAACGCCGTTGATAATAAGGCGAACGCGTTGGCCTTGCGCGCCGCAATTGACGACGTGCTACCGGAAGATGTCATCGAATCCAAACACCTCATGCACCGGGCCGACGCGTTCGCGGCCATCCATGATCCGCAATCCACCAAGGCGTTTTATGCCGCGTTGGCGACGTTGCGCTATGAAGAGGCGTTCATCTCACAGATTTCGGTGCTGCAGGAGCGTGAGGACGCCCGTAAGGCCGAGACGTTTGAGTGTGCGGATTCCGGGCTGCGAGACAGGTTCATCGCCTCGTTGCCGTTTAGCCTTACCAAAGGCCAGCAAGACGTCATCGGCACCATTTGCGAAGACATGGGCCGAAGTTACCCGATGCAGCGGTTGTTGCAGGGCGAGGTCGGTTCCGGCAAGACCGTGGTGGCGCTCGCGGCCATGCTGCAGGCCGTGGGTTCCGGCAACCAGGCCGTTTTGGTCGCCCCCACGCAGGTGCTTGCCGAGCAGCATTTTGAGACCATCAGTGGCATGGTCGCCAAGATTGCCGAAAACGAATCTTCAACTATTCCGGTGACGTTGTTGACCGGTGGAATGAAACTGGCGGCTCGGCGCAGGGCGCTCGCGACGGCGGCCAGCGGCGAACCGGGCATCATCATCGCCACACACGCGGCGTTCTCGAAGATGTTCCAAGCGCCGAACCTGGCATTGGTGGTCATCGACGAGCAGCATCGTTTCGGCGTTGAACAGCGCGAGATCCTGCGCGCGAAAGGCGAGAAGACGCCGCATTTGCTGGTGATGACCGCGACGCCGATTCCGCGCACCGCCGCGATGACGTGGTTTGGCGACCTTGACATTTCCTGGCTCACCGAGTTGCCTGGTGGGCGCAAGCCGATCCGCACGTTCATCGTGCCCGAGGCCGACGGCAATATGATGGCGCAGATGTTCGTCCATATTCGCCGACGCATCGACGCGGGGGAGCGGGCGTATGTGGTCTGCCCGAGGATCGACGCGGACGAGGCCGATGCCGAGGTGGTGGCCGCGGCCGGCGGCAAGGCTGGAGGAGTTTCTGCAAGCGGAAGTTCCAGCGGACGTGGTCGAAGGAAGTCCTCAACGGCCGGCATGGGCAGTGACGATATCGAAAGCGGGTTTGTTGAAGTCGACGATTTTGACGACGAGAACGACGACGGCACACCGCGCGAGCCCAAGCCGCCGCTGCACGCCGTCGATGAGATAGCGCAGCGCCTTTCGTCGTTGCCGCAGTTCGCGGGCATCAAGTTCGCGACGCTGACCGGCCGTGACGATGATGAGACCAAACGCAAGGTGATGGCCGACTTCGAATCCGGTAAGACGCCGATTCTGGTGGCGACCACCGTCATCGAGGTCGGCGTGGATGTGCCGCAAGCAAGTTGCATTACTATTTTTGATGCCGACCGTTATGGTCTTTCCCAGCTGCACCAGCTGCGCGGCCGCGTCGGTCGTGGTGGCACTGATTCCTGGGCGTTCCTCGTTTCGCGCGCCGAGCCGGGCAGCATCGCTGAGCAGCGTTTGAAAGTCATCGAAGGCTCCCTCGATGGTGCCGAAATCGCGCAGGCCGACCTCGAGCTGCGCGGTGCCGGCGACGTTTTGGGCGACGCCCAGTCCGGCGGCAAATCCGGCCTGAAGCTGTTGCGCGTGGTCAAGGACGCCAAGATCATCGCCGATGCCCGCGAGCGGGCCGAAGCCCTGCTCAAGCGCGACCCGACGCTTGCCGACCAACCCCAGCTTGCCGGTGCCGTGCTGGACTTCACACGAGGCGGCGAGTCCGAGATTCTCAGCAACTAGTGGCTGAAGTTGACTGGCTGCTCATGAAGCCGTACGTGTATGAAACGTAGCATCGTCTATGTGGTGTCATTTATCTGTTATTTGCCACTTTTATGTGTTTGTGCGAGTCGACTGTCGAAAAAGTGACAGATAGGCGTGCTAAATGTCATCTTTTGCATAGAGCGTTCCTGCAAACACATAAAAAGTGACATTTGGCTTTGCTAGTTGCGATTTTTGCGGGATGTGGAGTTTGCTGTGAGCCACATTGGTTTCGGTGTCGAATGTCCAGTTGCTGATGGGATGTACCATGACGAATATGCGTGTGATTGCGGGACGATTCAAGGGATTCGAGCTGGCGAAGGCCAAGCCCGGCACCAGGCCAACGACGGATCGGACGAAAGAGGCGATCTTTTCCAAGCTTGAAGCTTGGGGCGTGCTGGAAGACGCTCGCGTGCTTGATTTGTTCGCGGGAACCGGTGCGTTGGGCATCGAGGCACTTTCGCGTGGTGCCGACGAGCTGGTCGCCGTCGAATCGGCGGGCCCGGCTGCCGCGTTGATTGACAAGGAATTGAGCAATCTCAAGCGCAACCGTTCCTGGGATTCGCGCACGATGAAGGCCCGAGTGATGCGCAAGCGAGCTGAGCGCATCGCCGCTGGTTATGATGGCCCGGCTTTTGACGTGATTTTCGCCGATCCCCCTTATGCGCTCACCACCGAGGAATGCAGCCAGCTCATCGCCGATTTGGTCGCGTCTCCAGCCGCAGATGAGCAGACGGTCCTAGTATTCGAGCGCTCAACGCGTTCCGACCCGCTTATCATCCCCAAAGGCTGGCAAATCTCCGACCAACGCCGCTACGGCGAAACCGAGGTCTACTACATCGACCACGCCTAAATGAGCGCTAGTAAGCAGTTCGTCGCTGATTTGCCTGGTAGAATGATTGAATATTTGTATAGCATAGCTATCTATGAGTGTTATTTATAAGTAACATTGAGCCGTGAAACAAGGGTTATGTTATTTATAAATAACATTTTTGTCGGATATGTTGATAATTAGCTTATTCGATTATTTGAAATGCCCAAAAAGTCAGTTTTGATAAACAACGTATCAGTCGGACAACTTGCGGGGATGGGCGCCGGAGACCTCCCAGCCTAGCGACATCAGGGTTTTGCGGTCGGCCTTGTCTAGGGACTTGCAGTCGAGTTTGCGGATGAGGTCGGGGCGGAGGCGGTCGGTATGGGAGATGGCCTCGTCGCGGCGGAAATGGTCAACCTTGCCGTGGTCGCCGCTGGTCAGCACGTCGGGAACGCCCATGCCGCGCCAGACGGCCGGTTTCGTGTATTGGTAGTGCTCCAGAAGCGCGTTTTGGCCGGTGTAGGATTCCTCCACGATAGAGTCGGGGTTGCCCATGAATCCGGGTATCAGGCGGGTGATGGCCTCGAGCATCACCGAGACAGCCACTTCGCCGCCGTTCAGAACGTAATCGCCGATGGAGTACTCGCGCATATCAATGCCTTGCGCGCGATAATAGCGGGGGATACGCGCGTCGTAGCCTTCGTAGCGTCCGCAGCCGAAAATGAGGTGACTGGCATGGGAAAGTTCGGTCGCGTCGCGTTGGGTAAACAGTGGTGCCGAAGGATTCGGGAAAATCAATACCGGCTTTGCGGCTGCTTGGCTAGCGATTACAGAAGTAGTCGTTCTGTTATCCGAATCGTTCTGAATATCGACGGAAGTGTCATCGGGAGTTCGTGAAGATGATGCTGCACTTTCTGCCATTATATTATCCGCAGTTAGATTCGGCTGACCGGATGAAGAGAGGTTGGGTTCGGAAGGTGATTGAGAATTATTGATAGTCGCTAAAAGTTCTTGGGCATTGTCTTCATCGTTGATTTCGACGGGTTCCAAACCAAGCAGATCGTCCAAGCATTCGGCCCAGACCTCGGGCTTCATCACCATGCCGGCTCCGCCGCCGACCGGCGTATCGTCGACCGAATGGTGCACATCGTGGGTCCAATCGCGCAGATCGTGCGTCTTCACGTCGAGCAGCCCATGCTCGATGGCCTTGCCGAAGAGGCCGACGTTGAGGGCTTCAAAATACTCGGGGAATACGGACACGATATCTATCTTCATGTCTTCAACCATATCGTGACCCCACCCATCTGGATAGATGGAACTCCAGTTGGGTGATGCTTACCTACTAAATGGCATCCGGGGCATGCGGCTTCTTCCAAGATCAGAAATATTACCAAATAAAAGGGTGCAGGTACCAGACGAATGATCGCTGATACCTACACCTTATGTGAAGGTTGATGAGCTAGCTTTACAAGCCGGGAATCAGGCCAACCGGTGGATTCAGAGTGAGATAGTTTTTATCTAGATCGATATCCGGCACGAGCTCGTCGACGAATGGGACAAGTGCCGTTTTGATGACTTTATCGGTATCTTTTTTGCCCGATTTGTTTTTGGAACCCTTGGAAACATTGGGTTTGCTAGTGTTCTCAGAATCGTCGGAATCGCCACTGCGATTTTCTGTCTTAGCAGAAGGCGCAGGAATAAAACTGCCGTCTTTTTGCTCGACAACCGGCGTGGCCAGGCGAATCTTCAGCAGCGATTGCGCTGGGCTGTCGATGACGTCCACGACCTTGCCGATGACTTGGCCGGCTTTGGTAGCGTCAATTCCGTTAGCAGGATTATCGGCGACGCGTGCCTCAAGTCCAATCAAATCCTTGGGATACCAAGCGTCCTCTTCGGCCATCTCCTCAGGATCGTCAGCCTCAACGTAAAGCTCCAAGCCGTTCAATGCCTCGGAGGCGTCACGATTGTCAACGCCCTTGAAATGCAAAATCCAACGGTCCTTGAACGTACGGGAACGGGCAATAGTGTAGGTATGCGAGCCGTCTTTGGTATACAAAACCGAACCAGGAGCGAACCGCAGTTCTGGCTCGTCGGTGAACGTGCGGACGGTGACCTCGCCCTTGAGCCCCTGCGCACGCCCGATACGACAGACCCTCAACAGTTCACGCTGCTGAGGGTCTGCCTGCTGCGAAATGGTTTCGTCGCGATTCACTTGCGAACATCCATGATGTCGACACGCACCTTGTGGTCGGACAACGCCTGCACCACGGTACGAATCGCATTGGCGGTGCGGCCGGAGCGGCCGATCACGCGCCCGATGTCTTCAGGGTTCACACGCACCCGCAACAGTTCGCCGCGGGCGTTCTCGTGGGACTTCACCGACACATCATCGGGAAAGTCGACGATATTGGAAATGAGGTGTTCCACAGCTTGCGCGAGCATGATTACTCAGCCTTCTCGGTCTCGGTGGTCTCAGCGGCTTCGGCCTTGGCCTCAACGGCCTCGGCTTCATCTGCCTTGGCCTCATCGGCCTTGGCGGCTTCCGCTGCCTTCTCGGCTTCGGCCTTCGCCTTGGCTTCGGACTGCTTGGCCTTGAGCTTCTGGGCGTCGGCCTCAGCGGCTTCGACGCGGGCAGCGGCATCCGGGCCGTCTTCAGCGGTCTTCAGCGTGCCCTCGGCACCCGGCAGACCCTTGAACTTCTGCCAGTCGCCGGTGATCTTCAAAAGATTACGCACCGGGTCGCTCGGCTGTGCGCCGACACCAAGCCAGTACTGAGCACGATCGGAATCGATCTTGATCATCGAAGGCTGTTGGTTCGGATCGTACAGGCCAATCTCCTCGATCGACTTGCCGTCGCGCTTCTTGCGCTCATCCATGACGACAATGCGGTAGAAGGCATAGAACTTCTTGCCCATGCGCTTCAGACGAATCTTGGTAGCCATTGTGGCTCTCCTTGTTGGTTCATTGCGGTTTCGAGCCCGTATGTGGGGCATACTTGCGCGAATCCGCGTTGTTCCTCACGGCCTGCGGGATTGAGAGGGCCCCGCACCCGTGAATAACTTTTCTACTATAACTCGCCCGCTGGATAGGGATGGTGATGCCGGTTCGAAAGTCGGCGGAACTATATCCTGCCAACAATTTTCAGGCATGCTTTACTAGGTTATGGGATAGATGGGCGGGCGAATAGAGGTAATGAACGGCACAAAAAATGGTGGAACCAAGCCGAAACTTGATTCCACCACAGAAGTTATTGATGTATTACTTTTGAGATTCCGGCGACGCATAACCAGCCGTTAGCTTAGGCTGACGCGATTCGCTCACCGGGACCGCGACTTGCGGGATTCGCCGCGTTCAGACGTTCGCGGGGACCTCGAAGGTGGCGAGGATCTTGTCGAACTCCTCGTTGACCTCCTGGAGCGTCACCTCCTGCTCCACGCCATCGCTCGCGGCCTCGAGCAGCTTGTCCGCCGCCCATTCCTTGACGGGTCTTTCCTCCAGAGCTGCAGCTCGCTTCATAAGCGTGAGCTGGTCTTTGCTGACGGAGATATTGAATTGAATGCCTGCATTTTGTGTGTCGTTCATAATATGTCCTTCTTTGCATTCGACATTGAATTCGTACTTTTAGTATCCGTTCAAGTCGTCTACATAGCAACCAAATGGACAGCATATGGACACTCTTTTGGAATGTCAATAGACAGACACGATATGCCTAGTTTTATTCGTTGCGAGTGAACGATTCGGCGCGGCCCGTCGTCCTTGAAAGCCCTGTATTCCTTGGTTTTCGCGGTCATAAATCAAAAGGAAACCGTAATGTCATTTTCGTCTCATGCTTTTGTTTTTACTCTGAGCAAACACGCCTGAGCTACCTGTGATCGATTCGGGCGAGCAGCGCGAGATGGTCGCTGCCCGGGATGGTGAGGGTCCGCACGCCCGAGACGGAAAGACCGGAAGTCACCAGGATATGGTCGAGCTCGAGGCGGGGCCAGGCGAGCCATTCCGGGAAGCTGACGGCGGCGCCATGGGAAACGTCCAACCCCGCGTCCTGGAATCCGGCTTCGAGCAGGTTGCGGAAGCTGGGATGGTCGACGTTCGAGTTGAGATCGCCCATGATGACGGCTTCGGGCTCCGATGCCGTCCCCGTCGCCGTGGCGCTTTCGGAAGCATGCCTGACGAGCGACCCCAAGTTGATGACGCCGCGTGACCATTCCCGGCAGCCGCGCATGGGGGATTTGGTGTGAGCGCTGTAGGCTGCCACTCCGTTTGTCGCGCAACACGGCACGTCGGCGGCGCAAATGTCGACGGTGTCGCCGTTTTGCTCGTCGGGCTTGAATCGCGACCAGATGCCGTTGAAGCCACCGTTGTCGGTTTTCTTCGGTTCGCCGAGCTGGCAGGAGGGGAGCAGCGTGCCCATTCCGGCCTTGTCGAGCGCGGCGACCAGGTTTTCGGAGAGTTCCTGCAGGGCCAATATGGATACGTCATTGCCGCGTACGGCGTCGATGATGGCCTGTGCGTCGGCAAGGCCGTAACGGCAGTTCAGGGTCATTACGGTATAAGAATCATCGTTATTTTGGATTCTCGGGTTTTGCTCTGTCTGTCGCGCCTGGTCCTGTTTGGCTGGGTTGTAATACCTTTTCCTGTACCAAGGCGAGGCGAATATGCCGGTGAGTATGGTCAATATCGCGGCAAAAATCGTGATGATCCAATGACGGTAAAACAGCGCCACCGTCAAAATGGCCACCGACGGAATCCAGAGAAAACGGACGAACGCGATGAGATACGGCAGCAAGCCATGCCCATCCGCGCCCGCAGGCAGGAAACGCAACACCCACCACAAGGCGATGACGCCCAGCAATATTGACAGAGTCAGAGCCATGAGACCTGTTGCGGTTCAGCCGAGCAGGCCAGCCAAGCCGCCACCGAAGTTCGGCGGAAGGTTCGGAGTGCCGTTCTCGTCGGTGCCGGCCGCGTCCATGGCCTGCTGCAAGCCTTCAGGAAGGGCGGGGTTCTGCGGCTTCTTGGCGAAGGCCGAACCGCTGGAGTTCTTCTTGCCGGCGAGCTTGGCGCGCAACGCCTTTTCCTCGGCCTCGCGCTTCATCGGATTGCCCGACTTGGACTTGCCCTTCTTCTTGCCTTTTTTGCCTTTCTTACCGCCGCCGTAGCCGCCGCCCATGGCTGGGCCGCCCATGCCGGGGATGCCGCCGCCGACCTTGTTGGTCATGCGTTTCATCATCTTGGCCGCCTGCTCAAAGCGTTGCAGCAGGCCGTTGACCGCGGAAACCGTGTTGCCGGAGCCGTAGGCGATGCGGGCACGACGGGAGCCGTCGATGATGGAAGGGTCGCGGCGTTCGGCCGGGGTCATCGAATGGATGATGGCTTCGGTGCGATCGATTTCGTGCTCGTCGAGGGCTTCGAGCTCCTTGCGGTGTGCGGCCATGCCGGGAATCATGCCCAGGAGGCTTTTCATCGAGCCGAGTTTGCGCACCTGCTCGAGCTGCTCCATGAAGTCGTCAAGGCCGTAGGTGCCCTGCGCCATCTTCTTGGCGGACTCCATGGCTTCCTGCTCGTCGAACTCCTTCTGCGCCTGCTCGATGAGGGTCAAAATATCGCCCATGTCGAGGATGCGGGAGGCCATGCGGTCGGGATGGAAGACCTCGAAGTCCTTCAAACCCTCGCCGTTGGAGACGAAGAGGATTGGCTTACCGGTGACGGATGCGACGGAAAGCGCGGCACCGCCTCGGGCGTCGCCATCGAGCTTGGAAAGCACTACGCCGGTAAAGTCCACGCCCTTGTTGAACGCCTCGGCGGTCTGCACCGCGTCCTGGCCGATCATCGCGTCGATGACGAAGAGGATTTCGTTGGGGTGAACGGCATCGCGGATGTCGCGGGCCTGCTTCATCAGCTCCTCGTCGACGCCCAGACGGCCTGCGGTATCGATGATGACCGTGTCATACAGTTTGTCTTTGGCGTACTGGATGGAGTCGCGCGCGACTTTGACCGGGTCGCCGCTGGTCTGGCCGGGAGCCGCGACGGCCTCGCCGCCGTCGGACTGAACGCCCTTTTCCGGCGCGTAAACCGGCACGTCCGCGCGCTCGCCGACCACCTGCAGCTGGGTGACGGCGTTCGGACGCTGCAAATCGGCCGCGACCAGCAGTGGGGTGTGGCCGGCGTCCTTGAGCCAATAGCCAAGCTTGCCTGCCAGCGTGGTCTTACCTGCGCCTTGAAGGCCAGCCAACATGATGATGGTTGGCGGGTTCTTGGCGAAGTTCAGCGGGCGGTCGACGCCGGCGCCGAGGATTTGCGTCAGCTCGTCGTTGACGATTTTCACGACCTGCTGGGCCGGGTTGAGCGCCTGCGAGACCTCTTCGCTCAGCGCGCGCTCGCGTACACGGGAGGTGAACGAGCGCACCACGTCGAGCGCCACATCGGCGTCGAGCAATGCACGGCGAATCTCGCGGATCGTCCCGTCGATGTCCGCCTCGGAAAGTTTGCCTTTGCTCCTCAGGTGCTTGAACGCGTTGGAGAGCTTGTCTGTCAAAGAACTGAATGCTGCCATAATGTCTCAATTCTAGCGGTTCGTAGGGAGAAACAATCTAGCTATAACTGCAGTGTCAAGACAAGAAGATAAACCGCGCGTAGAAAAATGGTATTGAAAATTTGCTGCTTGTTTCCTTGAGTTTCGTCGGAAACCGGTATCTCAGACAGTAATAGTTCTTTAGCTACACTGAGTGGAATGCCACTAGTTATTTTGTCTATACAGCATTCGGTGGCCGATGGAATATCGGAGACAAATCGGTTGACGTCGGCACGATAATCGGCATCCTTGATTATTTCAGCGCAATCGTGAATATAACCTCCTGTTATTATTCCTTGTGAAAACACAACTTTCTCTTCAGGTACCAAAGATGCAGCTGCTCCTCTTTCCGAGGGATGAATAGGCGCTTCTATTCGTTTGAAACACCGTGGAGCGTAGATTTTAAAGAAATCCATGTCTTCCATATTCAAAGTATTCTTTTTTATTTTAGGCTCCAGGTGGAGCCGGTGGGTTTGTCTTCGATGGTGACGCCCATTTCACCCAGGCTGTCGCGGATCTTGTCGGCCACCTCGAAGTTCTTGGCCTTGCGAGCGGCGTCGCGGGCGTCGAGCTGGTGCTGAATCATCGAATCCAGCAGCCGGTGCTCGGCTTCGGCGTCGGTGCCGCCGATGGCGTTTTGTGCGCTGGCGTCGTTTGCTGATGTTGTATTGCTCCATGGCTCGGCCAATGGGTCCAGGCCCAAGGTGTCGAGCATCGCACGCACCGAAAGCAGGGTCTCGCGCAAGGCGACGCGTGAGGTGAGTGCGTCGATGACGTCCGCCGAAACGCTGCTGTGCGTGAAAGCGAACCGGGCCTTTGCGTCCTCTTGGACGGCCTCTTTGGAGATGTCCGAATACCTGTCGTTGGCTTCGTCGAGGACCCTACGATATTCGTCCGTAAGAACGGCCATGTCGGCTTCGCTGAAGGGATTGGCGTCGGATTGTTTCGACTCAAGTTCCGAAACAAGCGAGTTGCCGCGTCGGATGGCGGTGAAAATGGCCGCCGTGGCTCCGGAGACGTTGATGTCGTCGTTCATGGCATCGGTGAAATCCGTGGGCAGCTGGTCGGCGGTGACCGCGGTGACCTCGTCCCTGCCCGGCTGCTCGCCAGGGCCCAGCGCCTTGCCGGCGCGGTCGATGAAATTGCTGATGCGCTCGTAGGCGGACTTCGCCTCAGCGAGCGTCTGGTCGCTCCACTCGAGCATCGAACGATATTGCACGCCGCCCAAGGCGTAGCGCACCACCCAAGCCGAATTTTCGGCGAGCACACTTGGCACGGAAAGCCCGTTGCCCAGCGACTTCGACATCTTTTCGCCCTTGGCCGTCACCCACGCCGAGTGCATCCACACGTTCGCGGATTCGTAGCCGGCTGCGCGCGTCTGGGCCATCTCGTTCTCGTGGTGAGGGAAGCGCAGGTCGAGGCCGCCGCCGTGGATGTCGAACATGCCGTCGAGGTAGCGGTGGCTCATCGCCGAGCACTCGATATGCCAGCCCGGGCGACCGGTGCCGAACGGCGTCTTCCAGCGGGCGGTTTCCGGGTCGCTTTCCTTCGAGGCCTTCCACAGCGCGAAATCTCGCGGATCGTGCTTGTCGGGGGAGTAATCGGCGGGGTCGAGCGGATTGTATTTGTCGTCGCCGGACTGGTCGACACTGGGGCCCATCTCGTCGGCAACGGCCGCTGCGGAATCGACTTCCGCGGTCTGCTTTTGATGGGTCAACTCGCCATAGTGCGGCCAACTGGCCACGTCGAAGAAGACGTTGCCGGTCGGCTTGCCGTCGGCGTCTTTGATGACGTAGGCGTGACCGCGGTCGACCAGGCGTTGGATCAAATCCACCATGTCGCCGATATGGCCGGTGGCGCGGGGTTCGTAAGTCGAGGCGAGCACGCCGAGCGTGTCGTAGGCGTGGGTGAATTCGCGTTCGTAATAATAGGCGCGCGCCCACCACTGCTGGTCTGCCGCTGCGGCCTTGTCCAAGATCTTGTCGTCGATGTCCGTGACATTGCGAATGAAAGTGACGTCGTAACCGAGCTTTTCAAACCAACGACGGACGATGTCGAAGGCGACGGCCGCGCGGATATGGCCGATATGCGGCGAACTTTGCACCGTGGCGCCGCAGACGTAGATGCCGACCTTGCCGGGCTTGATCGGCGTGAATTCGGATACCTCGTGCGTGGCAGTGTTATAGAGCTTCAAGCCAGTGGCGGCATCGGCGAGCCCCGGTTGCGGGGCAGATTCGGGAAGGTTGGAATTCTGCGGTTTCGTGGCGTTTTCCATAAACTCAAGAATATGGGCTTTCGCCGACAAAATGGACAAATCGCGTTCGCTGGAAAGTCAATCGTTACCTATTTGGGGTGCCGGAATGTCACAATGGAACCATGACAAAGCCGAAAGTGCTTATTCTGCAACATGTCCCGTGTGAGAAGCCGGGGCGAATCCTCGACAATCTTGATGATCTTGGCATGCCCAGCGAGACCGTGAGCATCGTGGGCCGGGCGAATCCGGACTTGCCCAAAAGCGAGGAGATCGCAGGGCTCGTGGTGATGGGCGGCCCGATGGGAGCGCAGGATTTCAAGGAGTTTCCAGGGCTTAAAACCGAGGCCAAGCTCGTGCGCAAGGCCGTGAAAAACAACAAACCGGTGCTGGGCATTTGCCTGGGGCACCAGATCATCTCCACGGCGCTCGGCGGCAAGCTGCAAAGCGGAAAATGCTCCGAAATCGGGTTCGCGCCCATCAAGCGCGTGGCCAAGAACGACTGGTTCCCGATGTGGACCGACCAGATGAACGTGCTCAACTGGCACAACGACATGGTTTCCGTGCCTGAGGGCGGGCAGCTTCTTGCCTCATCGAAATACACCGAGAACCAGGCGTTCTGCTACAAAAGCGCGCTCGGGCTCCAATTCCATCTCGAGGTCACACCGACGCTGCTGGACGAATGGCTCAGCGAGCCTTCCATGGTCAAGGGCATGAAGAAAAGCCAGATCGCCAAGATTCGCGAGGATTTCAAGCGCTACGACGTCGAGCTGCAGCCGCTCGCCGAGCAGGTCTTCTCCGCGTTCGCCGTGCGTTGCGCCGCCAGCGCCCGCGCGATGAGTGAGTGAAAGAGTGTTGATAGGCGGCGGTACCATCGAATCACTATGCCGACTTATGACTTGGGACTTGAACACGTTTCGCTTGATTTCGCCACCAAAAACATTTTCACTGATGTGACGCAGGGCGTTTTCGAAGGCGACCGCATCGGCATCGTCGGCAAGAACGGTGACGGCAAATCCACATTGTTGCACTTGTTGGCCGGCACGCAGCAACCTGATTCCGGGCGTGTGACCACTCGCAACGGCCTGACCTTTGGCATGCTCGACCAGCGTGATCCGCTTGACGACAATGCTACTGTGCGCGAAGCCGCGCTCGAGGGACGCGAGGATTATCAGTGGGCGTCCGACACTCGTTCGCGTGAAATCGTGGAGGCATTGCTTGGAGGTTTGAGCCTTGACGCCAAGATTGGCTCGCTTTCCGGCGGGCAGCGTCGGCGTGCTGACTTGACTCGGCTTTTGCTGAAAGATTGGGACATTCTCGCGCTCGACGAGCCTACGAACCACTTGGATATCGTCACCATTCACTGGCTGGCGGAACACCTGAAGAACCGCTGGGCCGCAGGGCAGGGTGCGCTGCTGCTGGTCACCCACGACCGCTGGTTTCTGGACGAGGTCTGCGAGTCGATGTGGGAGGTGCACGACGGGACGATCGACCCGTTCGAAGGCGGTTACAGCGCCTATATGCTCCAGCGTGTCGAACGCGACCGGCAGGCTGACATCCGCGAGGAACGCCGGCGCAACCTCGCCCGCAAAGAGCTGGCCTGGCTGACCCGCGGCGCCCGCGCCCGTGCCACGAAGCAGAAGTTCCACGTCAAGCAGGCCAACGAACTGATCGCCGACGTGCCGCCGATGCGTAATACATTACAGCTCAAGCAGATGGCGACTTCGCGGCTGGGCAAGCAGGTCGTCGATTTGAACGATGTGACCCAGATTTTCGAGCATCTGCAAGGTGAAAGCGACGACGGTAGGAATATCGTTCCTGCCTTATATGAGGAACCCAAAGTCATCGGATCTGTGGAACTTGCCGTTGACGATGATGAGACGACATCCGCCGCGCAAAAGGTGACGGTCAGCGGGCGGAAGATTCTTGACGATGTCACTTGGCTTATTGGGCCCGGCGATCGGTTCGGCATTGTTGGAGCGAACGGAGCCGGTAAGTCGACATTGTTGAGGATTATCGACGGCACGTTGATGCCGACGACGGGCCATGTGAAAATCGGCAAGACCGTGAAGTTCGCGGTGCTTTCGCAGCGGCTCGATGAGCTGGAGAAGCTCAACAAGTACAAGATCAAGGAAGTGCTGAGCCGCTACAAGCCAACCTATGAGGTCGACGGCAAAGAGGTTTCGACCAGCCAGTTGATGGAGCGTCTTGGTTTTTCGGCTGCGCAGCTGATGACGCCGATCGCCGATCTTTCCGGCGGGCAGAAGCGTCGCATGCAGCTGTTGCTGATTCTGTTGGACGAGCCGAACGTCTTGATTTTGGACGAGCCCGGCAACGATCTCGACACCGACATGCTGGCCGTGATGGAGGATCTGCTCGATTCTTGGCCGGGCACACTGATCGTGGTTTCTCATGACCGCTACCTGCTCGAACGTGTGACCGACGAGCAATTCGCCCTGATCGGTGGCAAGGTCCGTCACCTTCCCGGCGGCGTCGATGACTACCTCGACATGGTGCAGAAGATCGAGAACGGCGAGACGCTTGATGAGGTTTTGGGTGACAATCGCAGCGGCAAGTCATCGGGCAAAGGCTCCTCTTCGAGCAATAGCCCATCTGATTCTCAAACGTCCGATGCAAGCGATGATGGCAGTAATGGGAATTCCGAGTCAGGATCCGATGACCAGAAACTGACCGGCAAGGCGTTCCACGACGCCACTCGTCGTCTCTCCGCCATCGAGCGCAAACTTGCCAAACTCGAAACCGAGAAATCGAAGATCGAGCAGAAAATGGCCGCTCACGACCCGTCCGATTACGTCGGCCTAGGCAAGCTCAACGAGCAGCTCTCCGCCAACTCCGCCGAGTCCGAGTCCCTAGAATCCGAGTGGATGGACCTCTCCGAGCAGGTCGAATAGATTGATTTCCTTTAGTCCCAAGGGTTGATGATTTCCACTCCGGTGTCTGCAAAATCTTTGACATTCCTTGTGGCGATTGCCGTCTCCCGCGATTTCGCAATGCCGGCGATTTGAGTATCGCAGATACCCACATTATGTCCGGCATGTTTTCGCTGTGCCGCGATTTCTGCATACATGATCGCCGCATTGGAATCAAATGGCGAGATTCTTCCGTTGTATTTCAAAAGGGTCAGGGAAATCAGGCGGGCAAGGTCTTGTTTCTTTTTCCCGTTTGGCATGAGGCCCAGTCCGTAAAGGAGCTCGGCAGCAGTAATCGAAGAAAGCCGAAGCGATGATTCGGGCTGCTGCTTTATCCAATTGACGACGTTGGCGTTCGGTTTGCGTTTATAAAGTTCGCTGATGACGTTGGTGTCGAGAATAATCATTATTCCTCGAACGTCATTGGTTCGGCAGTTTCGGCGCGCAAGGGAAGTTCAAAATCATCGATGCCTTTGATGCCTTCCTTTTCCATATATGTGCGGAGCTCGTCATAAAAGTTTGTTTCTTCAACTTCATGAGAAACCAGCAAACCTGCAGTAAAGTCTTCAACGAGGGAACGGGCTTCCGCTTCTGTGGAACGATGTTGCTTTTTGGCGATTTTCTTCAGCTTGGCAAGGCTCTCGTCGTTGATGTCTCTGATAAGTAGTGATCCCATGCATGCCTCCTTAAGTGATATCAAAATGATATCACTAAAATTGGTAAAGACAAAAATAATAGGGATTATGCTACCACAAAAGCACAACCCCTATTATTCTTGAGAGCTACTTCGTCATCTGCCGGTGATTTCGCTGCCGACGACTTTTTCGCTCAGGGCGTGCGGGCCGCGGGTGACCGCGACGGCGCCGGAACGGACCAGCTCGATGATGCCGTAGTCGTCCAAAAGGCCGAGCAATGCGTCGATCTTGCCCTCGTCGCCGGTGGCCTCGATGGTCAGGGACTCGGGGTGCACGTCGACCACGCGGACGCGGAAGAGGCGCACGATTTCCAGCACGTCGGAGCGGTTCGTCTCGTTGGCGGCGACCTTGATGAGCACCAGCTCGCGCTGGACGGCGTCCATATTGTCGAGGTCGACGATCTTCAGGACGTGCAGCAGCTTGTTGAGCTGCTTGATGATTTGCTCCAGCGGCACCTGCTCGACGTCGGCGGTCACCGTGACGCGCGAGATGTCGGGGCGCTCGGTGGGGGATACGGAAAGCGAGTTGATGTTGAAGGCGCGGCGGGCGAAGAGGCCTGCTATGCGGGCCAGGACGCCGGGGCGGTTCTCGACCAGGACGGACAGGGTGTGACGCTCGCTATGCGGAGTGGATGCGGGATAGATTGCCATGATATTCCTTTCGCCTTGTCCTTACTTCTTCTGATCCGTTGCGTTCGCGGTGTCGGCGGTTTCGGCCTCGGCTTCGTCACCGTCACCGTCATCGTCGGCTTGGGCATCGCCGGCTGCCGCGCCATGGTGCAGCAGCGGTTGAATACCCGGCATGTAGGTCACGGTGTCGTTGGACTGCCCCGCGGCGACCATCGGCCAGACCATCGCGTCCTTGTAGACGCGGAAGTCGATCAGTACTGGCCGGTCGTTGATCTCGTTGGCGCGCTTGATCGCGGCCTTCGCCTCGTCCTTCGTCGTGGCCCGGATGCCGACGCAACCGTATGCCTCGGCGAGCTTGACGAAATCAGGCACGTTGACGATGTCCTCGGTGTTCTCGCCATCTTGGATGCTGGTCTGCGAATAATGCTTGTCGTAGAAGAGCGTCTGCCACTGGCGGACCATGCCGTAGACGGAATTGTTGAGGATCGCGATTTTCACCGGCGCGTTGTCGATGAACGCGGCCGCGAGCTCCTCGGAGGTCATCTGGAAGCTGCCATCGCCGTCGATCAGCCAGACCGGCTTCTTCCCGCCGAAATCGCGGGCCGAACCGACGCGCGCGCCGATGGCCGCGGGCAGTCCGAAGCCCATGGTTCCCAAGCCTCCCGAGGAAATCCAGGAGTGCGGGTTCTCGAAATCGATGAGCTGCGAGGCCCACATCTGGTGCTGGCCCACGCCGGAGACCCAGATGGTGGAAGGCGTGGCTTGGCGCGAGAGCTCTTCGACCACCCATTGCGGCGAGAGCGTGCCGTCCGGCGTCTTCTCGTCGTATTTCATCGGGTACTTTTCGCGCCACGAATTGATGAGCTTCCACCAGGACTCGAGGTTTGGCTTGCCGTGGATGGCTTGTCCGTGCTTGATCTCGGCGTTCAGCGCGTCAAGCACTTCCGCCACGTCGCCGACGATTGGTACGTCGGGCTGACGGCGCTTGCCGATTTCCGCCGGGTCGATATCGATGTGGATGACGCGGGCGGCCGGGGCGAAAGCCTCCAACTTGCCGGTCACGCGATCGTCGAAACGGGCGCCGATGGCGACCAACAGGTCACATCTCTGCGCCGCCGCCGTGGCGGCCAATGTGCCGTGCATGCCAAGCATACCAAGCACTTTCGGGTCGGAATCCGGAACGATGCCGCGCGCCGGAAGCGTGGTGACGATGGGTGAATCGGTCAGATCGGCCAGTTCCTTGACCTGCTCACCTGCGTTGGAACGCATCGCGCCGCCGCCGACGTAGAGCACCGGACGGTACGACTGCTCAAAGAGTTTTGCGGCCTCGCGCAGGACGTGGCCGTGCGGTTTGGTCGTGGGGTTGTAGCCGGGAAGCAGCAGCTTTTGCGGCCATGTGTAATACATATCGCCGACCTGCGCGGTTTTGGTGATGTCAACCACGACGGGGCCTGGGCGGCCGGTACGCGCGATATAGTGCGCTTCGGAGAGCACGCGCGGAATGTCCTGCGCGTCGGTGACGAGGTAGGAATGCTTCACCACCGGATAGGTGATGCCAACGGTGTCGGCCTCCTGGAAGGCGTCCGTGCCGATGGAGTCCACGCCGACCTGTCCGGAGATGACCACGAGCGGAACGGAATCCATGTTTGCGTCGGCGATTGGGGTGACCATGTTGGTGGCTCCCGGCCCAGAGGTGACGATGCATACGCCCACGCGCCCGGTGGCCACAGCGTACCCTTCGGCCGCGTGCCCGGCGGCCTGCTCGTGGCGCATCAGCACGAAACGGAATTTGGTGTCGTCATGAATCTGGTGGTAGACCGGCAGGATCGCGCCACCCGGAATGCCGAAGACGTCCTGAACGCCCAGGTCTTCCAGCGTGCGAATCAGCGCCTGCGCGCCCGTCATCTTCTCGCCGTCGACGAGAGTCTGCTTGTTTGTTGTCGTCGGTGCTTTCGGCACCGCGCTGAATGCCTGCAAAGGCGTTGGTGACACCATCGTTCCTCTATCTCTCTGGGTTTGCATAAGGATTGTCGGCGACCAGCGGCGTAGGGTTTACGCGCACTTGGCAGTGACGTTCGGTGTCCGCGCGGCCGCTCGTGGCGGGCCATGGTGTTGCACCGATGTGGTAGATATCATAATGCCTCGTGCGCGGCGACATTGCCTATTGCCCAAATATTGGCGGTATTTCGCGAAGTTTTGGTTATCTTTTTAATCGGTGGTTATTGACGATTTTTGATGATTATTGGATTATTGCCGGTTGGTTTTGGCGTCGCCGTGGTGATGGCGCTTTTTGGCCTGATGGTGGCTGGGGTTGGTGTCCAGCTCCGTCCACGCGGCTTTCGCGGCGGCGAGTTGCGCCTTGCGTTTGCTGGAACCGGTGCCGACTCCGAGCACTTCGTCATCGTCGCCGACGACGGCGCGGGCGGTGAACACCTGCGCGTATTCCGGACCGGAAACGGCCATGCGGTAGCGGGGATCCTCAAGCCCCATGCCGTGCGCCTTGACGGTCAGCGAGGTCTTCCAATCCAGTGCAGGACCTTCGGTGGCGACTTTCTTGAGCTCGTCGTCAACCAGATGATGCACGACTTTCCGTGCCTCATCGATGCCGTGTTCCACGAACGTCGCGCCGATCAGCGATTCGACGATGTCGCAGAGAATCGAGCTTTTCTCGGCGCCGCCGGATTCCGCCTCGCCATGGCCCAACAATATATATGGTCCCACTTGAAGCTTTTCGCGCGCGATCTGCGAAAGCGCCTTTTCCGAAACCGCCATCGCCCGCATCTTCGCCAGCTGGCCCTCGTTCATGTCGGGATGGACGCGATAGAGCGTTTCGGTGGCAACGAACTCAAGCACCGCGTCGCCCAGGAATTCCAGGCGTTCGTAGTTCGGCGCGCCTTCGTGTTCGTGCGAGAACGAGCGGTGGGTGAGCGCCTGCACCAGCAAATCCGGCGAAAGCGTGGTGCCGAGCCGGTCGAGCAGCTCCTGCTGAGGGGTCGACGTTTCTGGAGTGGTATCAGTATCGGTTTCTTGAGGCATGGTTCCTTATTTCAGAGATGCAAAAGCCCCGCCACCCGTCGATGGCAGGGCTTTTATCTGCTAGCGTTTCACTTGCTCAGCGACTTGCTGATAGCCTCGCGATAGACGCGGCCGCGGAAGGATCCGCAGCTCGGGCAAGCCATGTGCGGCAGGGTCGGCGCGCCGCAATTGGGGCAGGCGACAGTCTTGGCCGCGCTGGCCTTCCAGTTGGAGCGGCGCGAATGCGTGTTGGCTCGCGAAGTCTTGTACTTTGGCAGTGCCATGGTATTCCTCTATTTCGTTCGAACAATTTGAGCTTAAGCGTAGACAAGTCTAACGCAATCTCGGTACAAGCTCTACTTGCCCGCTTCTTCTTCCTTTTCCAGCTCGGCCTTGAGACCGGCCAGAGCGGCGAAACGGTTGTCGACCACGTCGTGATGGTGGTCGGGATTGTCGTTCAGATTGATGCCGCACTGCGGGCACAGACCCTTGCAATCCGGCTTGCACAGCGGCTGCAGCGGCAGGTTTTCGACCAACGTGTCGCGCAGGAGCGCCTCGAGATCGGCGAAATTGCAGTCAGCGCTCAGCGGGTAGGTGTCCTCCGACTCGTCCTCGCCGGCGATGATGTCGATTTCCTCGTCATGCTTGCCGTGTCCGTTGTCTTGGTTGACAGAGGCCTTCGCGGAATCGTAGGGGAAGAACGCCGTGACGTCCATGCCCCAGTCGCGCTTGATTGGGGTCAGGCAGCGCACACATTCGGCATGGACCGGCGCGTCGAAGCGACCGGTGAAAATCAGCCCGTCGACGATGGAATCGAAGGAGCCGCTCACCTTGACGGGCGCGCCCTCCTTGACGCCGATGACATTGTCGCCGATGCCGCTCGGGGCAGGAAACTCGGCGTCAACGGTTTTGCTCTGGCCGGGGCGCGAGATGATCTGCCCCACGCTGACGGCCCATTGCGAATCTTCAGGTCTGCTCATTTATCGCTATGTTCTTTCGGATCGTGTCTTGATTGTATTACTTGGTTTTGTCCGACGAGGCTTGCCCGTTCGCCACGGCGTCGGCCTGGGTCTGCGCGAGTTGCTGCGCCGCCTCGTGCTGGCGCTTGTCGATGACGTCGATGCCGTTGCGGATATCGCGGTCGTACGTGGAGACCTGGTCTTTCAAGGATTTCATCACGTCGGCGCAATAGGCGTTGGCGCCTTGCACCAGCTTGGTCGATTTGGTCTGCGCGTCGTCCAGGATCACGCGGGCCTTCTGCTGCGCCAAGTCCACCACGCGCTCCTGCCCGGCGAGGATTTGCGCCTGCTCCTCGGCGTCCTGCCTAATCTGCGCGGCCTGGCTCTGCGCCTTGGTGACGATGGCCTGGGCCTGGCTCTGCGCGTTCTGCAGGCGCCGTTCGGCCTCACGCATCAGGGAGGAGGCGCGTTCCAGCTGGACGGGCAGCATGGCTTTGAGCTGGCCGAGCTGGTCGAGGAACTCGTCGCGGTCGAGGCGCACCATGCCGGGGGTGAAGATGCTCGATTTGGTCTCTTCGACCGACGCGCTCATCTGGTCGATGATGTCATAGACCGTGGTGAACTCGTCGCGGCTTTTGTTCGCGGCGTTGTCTGAGTCATCGGTTGCGGTGGAGTCGTCATCGTCGGCCGCTCCTGCGTCGTCATGACGTTCGCGCAGGTCGGGAAGGTCGGCGGCCGAGGTGAACAGCGGCTTGACGGACTTCGTCGCGATGGAATCGTAGGTATCGTCGCCGTCGGTGCTGTCTTGGCTGTCGGTATCCGCGCCCATTTCGTCCGCGAGCTCGGTCTCGCCAGGCTCGGCGTCGGCCCGGCTGCTGGCCTGGGTGTCATCGTCGTCGTGGCCTGGCGTCAGGTCGTCGACCGGGATGACCTTGGAAAGGGTGTCGTCTTCCTCGTCGGTGAGATTCTTGTCGTCAGCCATCATTGACTCTTTTCTTTCTTCAGCGCTTCGGCGAGCATGCCGACCACGCAATCGGGCACCATGCCGGTGACGTCGCCTCCGTGCCGCGCGACGTCTTTGACGATGGTGCTGGAAATATGCTCAAGGATTGGGTTCGCGGGCAGGAACATGGTCTCGACGCCGGAAAGCTTGCGGTTGACGAGCGCCATGCCAAGCTCGGCCTCGTAATCGCCGTTCTGCCGCAGGCCCTTGACGATGACCGATGCCCCAACTTTGGTGCAGTAATCGGTGATCAGTCCGTCGGTGGAAGCGACGACCACATTCGGGAAACCGTCCTTGACCAAGGCCCGTTTGATCACGTCCACTCGGGTGCTTTCCGAGAACATCGGGGTTTTCGCGGCGTTCACGGCCACGACGACGTGTACCGTCTCGAAAATGCGCGCGCTGCGTTCGATAACGTCCAAATGCCCTGCCGTCACTGGATCATACGAACCCGGGCACACTGCGATAGTCATATTCCAAGGATAACGCCTGACGCTGATTTTGGGGGATTATCAAGGGTTCTTGCGGGGTGGGGAAAAGTTTGTGTTCCGATAGTGATTGGAAATATCCGAATATGTTTAATCGCCTTGGTCGTACGAATCATCTCGGATGGCGGCATGTAATGCCGAGAGAGGAATGGCGGTGAATCATCAGCGGTGGTAAACGGCCAACGTTATGATATAGGCAGTATTGGGATGATTGGCAATTGGCCGGATAACCGGCTAAGGAGACGATATGGCTGGTTTTTTTGAGAAGTTGAACTTGGTCGATGGGCTGGACGTCGTGCGTGACGACGCCGGGTTCCGCAACCCCTCCCAAGACCCGGATTCCGGTGCGGGCACGGCGGTTTTGGAGCGCCCGGAGACCGACGAGGAGACCAAACGCACCGATGATGGCGACGCCGATCGCTTTGCGCATTACGTTTCGCGCGACCGCATGCGCGAGTCTCAGCTCACGGGACGTCCGGTGGTGGCGCTGTGCGGCAAGATCTGGGTGCCCAAGCATGATCCGTCGAAGTACCCGGTCTGCCCGGATTGCAAGCGCATCTATGCTGAGATGACAGGCAAGTAAAGTCTGGTTTTACGGCGCATAGTTGTGTTTTCAGAGGTTGTATATACCAAAAAATAAATGGTATGTACGGCCTTTTTTTTGATGTTGTGTTCGGCGAATTCTAACTGGATATGCGAAAGCCGGTCGTGATTCATTTGGCGTATAACGTCAGATTGAATCATGACCGGCTTTCAACGCTTTGTTTGGTTCGGGCCTTAGAGCACGTCGATCTGCGTGGGGATCGACGGATCACCCTTCATCAGCGATTGCGCGGTGATGGGAAGCTCAGCCAACGCTTCTGCGTGATACTTGTGGGCGGTGGTGATGGCGTCGTGGCCCTGATACTGTGTGTTGGCCTCGCCGTGGTCCATATAGCTGACCATCAGGTCCTTCCAGCCGCTCTCGGGCTTGAACTGCGCGAGCTTCTCCTCCGAACCGGAGATGACGTGTTCGCCGTTCGCAAGGCCGAATTCGTAGGAACGGAACGCAAGTTTGCGTCCGGGGACGGTGGCCTTGTTCTCGGAATGCTTGGCGACCGGCACCATCTCGCCGTTGTCGCCTTCGCGTTCGGTGAGCTTGTAGACCATCGCGCAGGTCGGGGCACCGGAGCCGGTGACGAGCATCGTGCCGACGCCGTAGGAATCGACGGGGGCGGACTGCAGGGACGCCAGGGCATATTCGTCAAGGTCGTTGGTCACGGTGATCTTCGTGTTCTTGGCGCCGAGGGCGTCGAGCTGGTTGCGCACGCGCTGGGCTAGAGCGGCGAGGTCGCCGGAATCGATACGCACGCAGCCGAGGTCCGGGCCGGCCACTTCCACGGCCGTCTTGATGGCCTCATCGATGTCATACGTGTCGACCAGAAGCGTGGTGTTCGCGCTCATCGCGGCGACCTGCGAGGCGAAGGCGTCGCGCTCGGAATCGTGAACGAGGGTGAAGCAGTGGGCTGAGGTGCCGATGGCCTTCAAGCCGTAAAGCTGGGCAGCGAGCAGATTCGAAGTGCCTTGGAACCCGCCAACCACAGCTGCGCGGGCGGCGGCCACGGCGGCCCATTCGTTGGTGCGGCGTCCTCCCATATCCATGCAGGGCCGGTCGCCCGCTGCGCTGACCATACGCGAGGCGGCGGAGGCGACAGCGGAATCATAATTCAAAATCGAAAGCAGTAGTGTCTCCAGCAGTGTGCACTCGCCGAACGTGCCTTCGACCTCGAGGATGGGGGAGTCGGGGAAGAACATCTCGCCTTCGCGATAACCCTTGATCGATCCGGTGAACTTGAAGTCCTTGAGCCATTTGATGGTTTCGGGGCTTACGATCTTGCGGTCGGAGAGGAACTTCAGGTCGTCGTCATTCAGGTGGAAACGCTCGAGCGTGTCGAGAATGCGACCGCTGCCTGCTACCACGCCGTAACGCCGGCCGAGCGGCAGATGGCGCGTGAACACCTCGAAAACGCACTTGCGGTTCGCGGTGCCGTCTTTGAGCGCCGCGTCCAGCATCGTGTATTCGTACATATCGGTCATCAAAGCCGGTGAATAATCCAGCATCACATGCCTCCCTGAGGTGTGTATCGCCCGTGCCCCTTGCGTTGCCGGTATGCGGCGCGGCCACGAGATTGCGTTGCCGGTTGGTCCGGCCGCGTTCTTTTCACTTTGAGTCTAACCCGACACGGCGATTAATAGTAACAATGACTATAAGTAGACATTTCGAGGTCGGATATCCCGTACCGCTTTTGCCGCCCGCAGGTTTTACGGATGCTGGCTGACCTTTACGGGAATTGGAATATCCGTAGATTCGGCCGTTTTCGCGCGCTGTCCATAAACTGGCGTGCATGAAATATTTTGTCGGAATCTACCGCCTCGTCATCGCGTTCCTGTGCCTGGCGTGGACGAGCGTGGCCTGGGGCGAGCCCAGCTATTGGGTGTATTTCACTTACGAAACCAACTTCCTGCTGGGCTTGGTGATGTTGTGGGCCGGCATCGCCTGCCTGATCGACGGCAAGCAGCCGCCCGCGTGGCTCAAGGGCATTCTGACACTCTATATATTGATTACCGGCGTGGTGGCCGCGACGCTTCTGCCGCCTACCAACCTGGCTACGGCGAAGTACGTGTTCGGCATCGTCACCAACCAGATCCTGCACCGGGTCGTGCCGATTCTCGCGGTCATTGATTTCATCCTCTTCGACGCCCACCGCCGCTTCAAGTGGCATTATGTGCTCACTTGGCTCATCTACTTCCCGTTCTATCTGGCGTTCGTGCTCATCCGCGCCCATCTTTGGCCTCATTCCGGGCCCGAGGCCGGCGGCAACCCGTACCCCTATGGCTTCATCGACGTCAACAAGATCGGCTGGACCCAGATGTGGATCAACATCGCCCTGTGCATCGTCGCCTTCGCCATCATGGGGCTGGTCATCTTCCTCATCGACCGTATCCTGCCGAAGAAACCGTTGATCGGTTCTGTGCGCAACTGACGTGACTGGCTGATGGTGTAGGTTTGCGGTATGGCTGAAATCAAAGATTTACTGGATAACAACACTGTGGTGCGCCCGGACGGGCGTGCCGTCGACGAGCTGCGGCCCGTCAAGATCACCCGTCACTTCACCGATGCGCCGGAAGGCTCCGTGCTCATCGAGTGCGGCAACACTCGCGTGATGTGCACCGCGACCTTCGCGCCCGGCGTGCCGCGCTGGCGCAAGGATTCCGGGCTGGGCTGGGTCACCGCCGAATACGCGATGCTGCCGCGGGCCACTTCCGAGCGCACCCCTCGCGAATCCGTGAAGGGCAAGGTCGGCGGACGCACGCAGGAGATCAGCCGTTTGGTCGGCCGTTGCCTGCGCGGTGTCATCGACATGAAGGCGCTGGGCGAGAACCAGATTCAGATGGACTGCGATGTATTACAGGCTGATGGGGGCACCCGCACCGCTTCCGTCACCGGTGCTTACGTCGCGCTGGTCGACGCGTTGCACTGGGCCGAGAAGCACAAGCACATCCGCTCCGCCGAGAAGGCCATCAAGGACCAGATTTCCGCGGTTTCCGTGGGTATCATCAACGGTACGTCGATGCTCGACCTGCCGTATATCGAGGACAGCCAGGCCATGACCGACATGAACGTCGCCATGACCGGCTCCGGCAAGTTCATCGAGATCCAGGGCACCGCCGAGCACCGCCCATTCACCCGCGACGAGCTCAACGTGCTTCTCGAGCTGGCCGAGAAAGGTAACAAGGAACTCCAGCGCGCGCAGAACGAGGCGCTCGCCAAGGACTGAATCCTCTGCTTTGACAAATAATATAAAAGGAAGCGTTATGAAAATCGTCGTCGCCACGCATAACGAAGGTAAGCTGCCGGAGATCCGAACCATCATCGAGGCCGAGCTGGGCAAGGCCGCGCAGCACGTCGAGCTGGTTTCCGCCGGTTCGATGAACCTGCCGGACCCCGTCGAGACCGGCGTGACGTTCGAGGAGAACGCGCTGATCAAGGCGCGGGACGTGGCCAAGCGGACGGGACTGCCGGCGCTCGCCGACGACAGTGGGCTGATTGTCGATGTACTCGGCTCGGCTCCTGGCATCCTTTCGGCGCGTTGGGCTGGCGTCCACGGCCACGACAAGGCCAACAACGCTCTGTTGCTCGCGCAACTCGAGGACATTCCCGATGGCAAACGCGGAGCGCGCTTCAACTGCGCGGCGGCGCTGGTGGTGCCGAAGCATTGCGGCGAGGAGCGTCCAAACGGTACGACGCCGAAAGCCGCGGAAACCGTCGAACTCGGCGAGATGCATGGCGAGATTGTTCGTGAGCCGCGCGGCGAGAACGGCTTCGGCTACGATTCCATTTTCGTGCCGAACGACCAACCCGGCCGCCTGAACGGCGACGGTGAAAAGCTTACGAGCGCCGAAATGACCGCCGAGGAAAAGAACGCGATTTCCCACCGCCACAAGGCCTTCGTCGCGCTTGCTCCGGCGATTAAGGAACTCATCGACTGAAGTAATACAATTGTGACGAATCCGGTATTGACGTTCGCGTTGCCTGTAGCGCCCGCAATGCCAATGGCAGATTTGGAAGACAACGAAGGCGCAAAAAACAGCGGATCGTTTGATGCTTAATTCCGTAAGTGCATAAATTCCGTGAATCTAAGAAGGCCATCGATCATCTTTGCCTTGTCTTTTGAATTTCAATCTTTCAAGGTGATGATTGGAGCTACCATGACTCCGTCTGGCCGGGTATAGCTCAATTGTCCCGTTCCGGTCAGCACCATAAGAAAACTGGGCTTTTGCATTTTCGTTGTGTCGAGCTTTTCTGAAAGTGTCAATAGATTCTTGGCCCCTTCGTCCACTAATTTGTCGCCGCCAAGTTTGATTTCAATGAGCCCATATCGTCCGTCGCGTAAATGGAGTACCGCATCGCATTCCAAGCCGCTTTTGTCGCGGAAATGGAATACTTCGCCATCAAGCGCGTCGGCGTAAATCCGTAAATCACGCACGCAGAGGCTCTCGAACCACAACCCGAATGTTCGTAGGTCTTTTATCGCACCCTGCGGCCCTACACCCATTGCCGCAGCCGCGATGGAAGGATCCACGAAATGGCGTGTCTCTGTGGTTCGGATGGCTGTTTTGCTTCTAAGGTTCGGGTTCCATGCCGGCATATCCTCGATAACGAAGATACGTTGCAATGCGGTGATATAGGATTGGACCGTTTTGTCGTTGGGTGCCGTGCCATTGCCTCGCAGATCGTCCGCTATTTGCGAAGTTGGAGTTTGGGACGATTCCATACGTGCATAGGAGCGCAATAATCGTCGCGCCAGCTGCGGGTCGCGTTGTGTGTCGTCCACGCGGGAGATGTCGGAATCGGCCACAGCGTCCACATAGTTGCGAGCCTGTCGCAAGGCCATGCGCTCGGGTTGCCCGATGGCTTTAGGCCAACCTCCTCGGCAAAGCAAGAAGGCAAGTTTTTCGATGGTCGCCCCCGCTTTTGCGACAGGTAATTCCTCTCCTGCGAATAAATTCCGCAACGATACTCTTCCGCTGGAGTCTTTGGATTCGTAAAGGCTCATCGGGCGCATGCGCAATCGTGAGATTCGCCCGGTTCCAGTATGAAGCATTGATGCGTTATTGGGCGGTACACTTGAACCGGTAAGTATGAACTGGCCGAATTGGTCGCGCTTGTCAACCTCGAAGCGAACCGCGTCCCACAGCTTTGGCGCGGTCTGCCACTCGTCGATGAGACGTGGTGTCTCGCCCTTCAGCAGCATCGATGGTTGGGCGTCCGCTAAAATAAGGTTTTGCTCGCGCGATTCTGGGTCTGCCATATATACAGTACTTTTCGCGATTTGTTCGCAAGTTGTGGTTTTGCCGCACCATTTTGCGCCTTGCACCAAGACCGCGCCAGTTGCTTCGAGCTGATTTTTTAGTAGTTTGTCATAGATACGGGGAAAGTAATCAAGCATTCGATAACTCCTTTCACACAACGGTTTTAGACCGCCAGTTCCTGAGTTGGCGTATTTTTACCTACCGAGTTGGCAGGTTTTTATTTCCTAAGTTGGCTCAATTTTATTATCTAAGTTGGACGATTTTCATTTACCGAGTTAGCGTGATTTCAATGGATGAGTTGGCGTATTTTCGTTTCCTGAGTTGGCTGGAATGAGAAATTTGGTCAACACTCTCACATGTGAATGAGGAAGTGGGCGACGGTCATCAGGATCGTGCCGACCACGGCGGTGATGCAGAGGATGAAACCGGCGAGCTTGGCGTTGCCGAGGACCTTGTCGGTGAACATCGTCGAGAAGATGGCCGTCGGCGCGAGGCAGCACATCACGACGGTCTCGCGGATCAGCGGGCTAAACGGTAGGACGAACCAAGCGAGCATTGCGAAGATGATTCCGAACGGCAGGCGCCAGGCCATGACCTCGGCCACGAATTTGAGGTCGCGCCTCGAGCCGGGCAGGTCGGTCAGCATGCCAACCATCACCATCGAGCAGAACGCGTTGGCCGCCGAGAAGGGCTGCGAGACCTGCGCGATCCACGTCGGGTAGTGGAAGTCGAAAAGCATGAGGATGATCATCAATACGTAAGTGTCGAACGCCGGCGAGGTGACGAACCCCTTGACGACGTTGCGGATGAGCGCCCGGCGCTGAAGCCTGCGGGCGTCGCGGTCGGTCGCCTTGATGCGCGGCAGGGTGGGCGCGTCGCCGGCGTGCTGTTCGGCCAGCGTCTTGCCGGGGGCGATGTGCAGCAGGTTCTGCGTCATCACGTTCGTGCCGGCGGCCACCATGATGTCATTGCCGATGTCGAACATCGCGGCGGGGACCAACGCCGCCGGGCCGAGGAACGCCTGGACCATCGGGAAGCAGAAGCAGCCCACGTTGAATCCGCTGCCGTTGAGCATCAGGAAGGCGCGGTCGGCGACGGGGCGATGGCGCGTGGCGATGAAAATCAGCAACGGAGGGATGAGCGCGGCGAAAAACGAGAAGCAGGAAAGCAGCAAAAGGTTGAGTTGGTGCGGGTTCGTGGCGAAGGAATAGATGATCGCGCCCGGAAGGATGATGTCGAACTCAAGCACCTGCACCACGCGGTAGTCCTTCGGCCCCAGAATGCTGGTCCGCTTGAACAGGTAACCCAGCGCAATGATGAGCAGCAGCGTTGCCGGTTGAATGAGTGCTGACATGGACTTGGTTCTCTTTCTTATGCATAACAATATTACTGATTGGCCGCTCTACTTCGATGCATTATTGACTTCAGTATTCGTATTGAGTAATGAGCAAAAACGAAATAAATTCAAGCTGCATGAAGTTTCTTTTTATAAAGTGGTAAAACTGTATTCAGCACTGCACTAATCATACTATGTATCCTGAAGAGTATTGGCTTCCAACAACAATTTATCTATGTGTGATGATGCACCTAATAGGTCGAGTATTTCGCGTAAGGGATCCCAAATAGGTTCTATTCCAGAAAACCTCCTTAAGGCTTCACGAATTTTCGGGAACCAGGCATACGTCATAATTCGTAGCCATGTATATAATGCAAGCCAAACTATAATCAGGAGCATTGTAACAAAACCAATAACCCATAGCTGGTTCATGGTTATGTTAAATGAGATTTTGGGTGAAATAATTGGGTGATTGATGATTGTCATAGATGCTTGCGGCACTTGTATATTCCACACGATATTTTTGATATCAACTGTAGTTGCCTGAATGTTTTGCCTACGGAATGAGGCAAACATCATTCCCGCATTTGTTGCTATTGCTAGTATGGGTACTCCAAAACGAGGGAGCATCAGAAGGTTGGTGACCATAGGACTTTCTTTTAGGTTTGGAACTATGAACGCCAAGGCGAATTGCGCAATTAAAGCGGTTTGAAAAAGATGAATGCCACTCGCATCAACCGGGTGCGACAGAATATGCAAGAAACTTGTCATCAATAATGCTTCAAATACAATAAAGAAGACAATAGGGACTACAACGCGTAATTTTGGAATGACGAATCCTAGAAGACGTGCGTCGTCATAAGTTGTATGTCGATTTTGTCCTTTATCCTCTTCCCCCTCGTTCCTAGAACTCATGGGAGAAAAGAGCACATCACCACTCAGTAGACTACGTTGCCCATTAAGATGCCAATCTGAAATTGCAGCAGGCCGACAATCACTAGCAAAGTCCAACTCAAGGAACGATGATTGCCGAAGCCATTGTCTGTTTAGTGTGAACTCTTTGAATCGGCATAAAGTTAGAAGAACCCGCACCAGACATTTGCAAAAATATAGTAACTGCAAAGGGAGCCACGTGAGATGGTGCTCATTGAGACGAATATTCTTTGCATCGTTTCTCCACCAATCTTTAAAGCTAAGTATGACATTTCGACGTAATGACCATCTCGGTGCATAACGGTTGACGGTAAAGGTATAAGATTCATGTCCCGATTGTTTTGCTTTTATATATGCAAGTACAGGATAATCTTCTACAAAATCTTGAACAATGCTGTGAAGTTCGAGTATGTTTGGCGCTATCGTTGAAATCTCATCATCAGTCAGATCCTTAATAGATAGATAATCTTTATAAGCAGCCCAAAATTTTCCTGTATCACTGGCTTGCTGCTGCATTGATTTTGTTAGCGTTAGCTTTTGAAATCTACTGAATAATGGTTGACTCCGACTGCAGCCATAGTTATATGTATTTCGAGCTGTTAGATAGCAGTCTTGTAAAGTCCGATCGTTGTAATTATCGCCACAAATAGCTCGAATTGTTATCATCGTTGCAAACCGGTCATTAGTATGACGATGTGATAAATATACTTCTGGATGACTGGTACATTTATATTCTGTAGGTACAAAGCGTCGAATTTTCAATATCGGCAAAGGTAAGTATTGGCCTGGTTGAAAATTTATTCCACTAGCTATTGCCAATTTACTCAAACAATCCCAGTCGATTTCGAAGGTCCATGTTTCTAGCTGTTTGTCAGGTTGTGAAAGATCTATTGTTCGATGTTTCTGGCAAAGCCAAGTTGGTTGGGAACTCGAATCACCGTATTTCCCCATCCCGGTTTCTAGTTTCCAGAGGAATTCAACGGCTGGAAGGTGTTGTTGAAAAAATCGATGAAGCTTGCTATTCCAGTACTCGTCTTCGTCTTCGTCGAGAGAATCGAGTCCGATGAAATCTGGATTGACAAGGTTTTCCTCTCCTTCAAGCATATAAGGTCCTTAACTGTGTTATAAAAGTTATCTATACTCATACACCAACAATTTCCGTGTGGCTCACTTATATGAAGTGCTGGCCAATAACATGCTTTGTCATCGGCCAGCACTTATTTCTTGACTCAGCAGATTTTTATTAGAACGAAATTATCATTAAATAAAAAAGATAAGTCATAAATTTCACTAGTCTATTTCAATTACGGCTATGAGCTGAGCGCATAGGGTCAAATCCTCTTTCTAATTCTTTCTGTCGTTTCTTTGTATCGGCACCAACGTTTTTAAAAAAGGCGTCTAGATTAGCTCTTGTCAATTTCACCTGTTTAAGGCGTGGATCATTAATTGCGGCTATCACCGATGAATCAAGCGGTCCCATACGAGTCATGCTGTTTAACCTCTGTATTACGTCAGTTCTTATGTGTTAGCCATGCGGCTGGTACATGTACATGAAAGAACTGTGTTCACGTACAATCATTTCTAATCGGCATTGTGCCGATACCGCCCTACCGTAATTGCGCAGAGCAGTAAAAGAAATGCCTGATACACGACTTAAGCCGTTATCAGGATACTTATTTAATTATAGTCAACTTTGAACGAGACATTACATTTCATTCAAAAGCATTACGAGTAAAAACAAACTCATCATTCAAGTTTATTCTCATCGTTAGATAAGTCAGTATCAGAGAAGCCATTAGTTCAAATATTGGACAGTGAAGTGCGAAGAAACATCCGAATTGAAAAATGGACGAAGATGACTTGTATAGATTGAGAGTAACGTTTCGGATATTTATTATTGTACAGGTATGCAAGAGCTAAATACAGGTAAAGGAAAGATTTTGATAGTGGAGAGATCGACAAATGTAAATTCGCGTGTTTCGGGGACGATCAGGCGTTGCGGCGTTGACGACGCGGCGATGCTGCATCGGCTGAGCGTGGAGACATACGTCGACACCTTCGACGGGACGAGCTCGGACGAGGATATGGAGAAATATCTCGAGGAGACCTATGCCGAGCCGGTTTTGCGTAAAGAACTGGCCAATCCCGATTCGGTGTTTTTCGTCATCTTGATGCCGTCGGGCGCGCAAACGAAAGCCAGGGTGGGGATTGGTCGAGGAGTTGGTGACGCCGGAGACTTGCTTGATTCCGCAAATGCCGGCAAATCCCGGAATTCCGTTAAATATCCAGATGATCCCGCCAATACGGTCAATTCCGTAAATTCTACAGATCCCGGTAAGTTTTCCGAAACTGCAATTTCCGCTGAAATACCTGCGGGCTATATGAAACTGAATTTCGGTGACGCGCAAATCGAGGATATGGGGCCTAATGCGATGGAGGTCCAGCGGCTGTATATCCAGAAGGCGTTCAAGGGCTGCGGCCTTGGCACCCAGTTGATGAATCTTGCGCTGGATACGGCCCGTGAACGCGGTTTGCACAAGGTCTGGCTCGGCGTCTGGGAGCACAACGAACCGGCCAAGCGTTTCTACGCCGGCAAGGGCTTCGTTCGCGTCGGCCAGCACGATTTCTGGCAAGGCGACGACAAGCAGACCGATTACCTGATGGCGCAGGATTTGTAGGATTAATTTGGCGGGTATCGATGGATTATCGTTGTCATACGAAGTAGGTGGGTGTCGGCGCGGGGTTGGTTTGGGTTTGTAGCCGCGTCGGCACCCGGTTGGTTGTTCCCGTCCGGGGGTGTTAGATCCAGGCGGGAAGTCTTTCATTGTCTTGGCGTGGGTGGTGCCGCCTGTCCGCGCGTCTGGTGTGGGCCTGCCGTTTGGGTGTCCCGCAAGTCTTTGGTTTATCTGCTGTGGCGGGCGTGCTTGCGCCGTTGCTCCCGTAGGCCGTTGGCGGCGGCGAGCAGGAGGAGCGTCATGCCGAGCCCGCCGGCCAGGAGCGTGGCGAGGCGTTGCGGTTGGCCGCCGGTCAGGGGGAGCGAGGAAAGTGTGCCGCCGATCTGGGGGCTGGCGGTGGCATCAAGCGAGGTGGCGGTGTTGGTGGCGTTCCATGGGCCTTTGGTGTTGAGTGTGGCTTTGATGTCGTAGGCGCCTATGGGGTCGATGGTGAAGTCGTGGGGGATGGTGACCGTCCACGTGTGGGTGGTGGCGCCGTCCCAGGCGCTGGAGCTTGCCGCCCATTGGCTGTCGGTGTCGCCGGTGGTGGCACACTTCCACGCGGTCTCGGGCGAGCCCGTGCGTTTGGCGCACACGGTCACCGTGTCCGCGCTGGCCCATGGGGTGCTGGAGCCGGTGACCTGGATGCGGTTGCCGGCCGTGAGGCGCGTGGCCGTGAGCCCGGTGGGTGCGGCCACGGTCTTCCAGACGGCGTAGAGGGTCTTGGTGCCGATGTTGGTGATGGTCTGCCCGGGGTTGTAGTCGGTGTCCGGGCTGGTGGCCGAGTTGGTGGTGTTCCAGCCGGTGAACGCCAGATGGCTGGAGGATTGTCCGGGGTCGGTCTTGCCGGTGGGTATGGTGCTGGTGGGTATCTTCAGCTGGGTCTTGTTGGTGGTGCTGTCGGCCAGCCCGGACAGGGTGCCGGTGGGTGCGCCGCTGCCTCCGTTCGCGTCGAAGCTCACCTTGGCGTAGGGGAGGATGCCGCTCAGCTTGCTGCCGTCGGCGGTGCTGGGGATGGCGCTGACGGTGCGGGTGGTGGCCGGGTCGGTCATGGTGGCGTAGGTTTCGACGGTGTAGGTGTCGCCCATGCTGGTCTGGAAGGCGCTGGCGGCCAGTCCGGTCCAGGTGGTGGTGCCGCCGCTTCCGCTGGCGGTGTAGTTGGTGAGGTTGGTCCAGGTTTCGGGTTTGTGGGTGGTGGCGTAGAGTTTCTCGCCGTTGTAATAGGTGGAGGGGTTGGTGATGTCCACGCTGATGGTGGGGTCGCCGCTGGCGGGCACGGTGACCGTGGGCGTGTTGGCCTTGGGCGCGTCCAGGGGTGTCCATTGGGCGTAGAGCCTGATGGTGCGGGCGGGCCAGGAGTCGCCCTGTGCGACATGGATGGTGCTGGAGGTTGTGTAGGCGGTGCAGCTGGCGCTGCTGGCGGGGTCCTTGCAGGTGTTCCAGCCGGCCAGGAGGCTGCCGGGCTTGTTGCCGGTGATGCTGGCGTTGGGCATGCTGAGCGTCTTGGCGGCCAGGTTGGTGTCGACGTGGTCGGACCAGTTGGCGGGCATGGCGCCGCCGTTGGCGTCCGCGAGCAGCTTGACGCCGGTGGGGATGAGGGTCTTGTCGACGTAGACGCCCTGGGGGCTGGTGCCGGCGGCTTGGGTTTGCAGTTGGCTGGTGGTGCCGGTCCAGGCGGGTGTGGACGGCGTGTAGGCGTAGGGGTCGCTGACGAGGGCGTCCACCTTCACCCACGTCGACACCGGGTAGCTGCCGGGGAAATACGTGGAATCCCCGCCGCTGGTGGTGGGGATGCGGGTGTGCGCCCCCAACGCCACGCGACGCAACCCCGAACAGTTCTGGAACATTTGGCCCATGTCGCGGGTGTTGGTGGTGTTGAAGTTGCTGAGGTCGAGTGTTGTCAGCCCCGAACAGTTGTAGAACATGCCTCTCATGCCGCGGACGTTGGTGGTGTTGAAGTTGCTGAGGTCGAGTGTCCTTAGCCCCGGACTGTAGGCGAACATGTCGCCCATTTCGGTGGTGTTGGTGGTGTCGAGGTTGCTGAGGTCGAGTGTTGTCAGCCCCGAACAGAAGGCGAACATCCAGCCCGTGCTGGTGGCGTTGGTGGTGTCGAAGCTACTGAGGTCCAGTGTCGTCAGCTTCGCACATCCCTGGAACAAGCCCATCCCGCCTTGGTTGGCGAGGTGGATGTGTGCGCCGGGTTGCACGGTGAATGACGTCACGTTCGGGCAATGGGTGAACATGGTTGGGCTGGTGATGGTGAGGTTGCCCTCCACGCTGACCCCCGCCAGGGTGAGGGCGATTGAATACCACGGGATCTTGGTGTAGTTGGCCCAGTATGGTGTGGTGCCGCCGGTGAGGTGGAGGACGCAGTTGCCGTCGACGCGCCATTGCACGGGGTTGGGGTCCCTGCCGGACACGTAGGAGACGCGGCCGCTGGTGTCGGGTGTGCTCATGCTCGCCCAGCCGCGAGGGGTGCAGGAGGCCTGCGGGCCGACCTGCGGCTGGCTGGACGGGGACTCCGGATCGGATTGCGGCGACGGGGTTGAGGATGCGTCACCGGACGGGTTGGCGACGGTTTGTGAGATGGGACGCGCCTGACGGGATCGGGTTGCGTGGGAGGCGTGCGGACTGCGCGGGGCGCTGGAGTCGTGTGATGATTTGGAAGCGTGCGGGGATGGGGAGGTTTGCGGGGAATCGGAATGCCGCGCGGAACCGACGGGAGGTGTGGACTGATGGTGCGGCGGAACAGGGTCTGACGGGGCTGTGGCGGTGGATGAGGTGGGGTTTGCTATTTTGTCATACAGTTGCGGGGGGGGTTGATCGATGCCATTGTTGTAATGCACGCGACCAACGCGACGATGCTGCGGATGACTCCCATGACTCCAAACCTTCTGTATGCCCTTCGGGGACGCCAAAGCCTACGGTGGACGGGCGCCCTATCTGCCGATTACGGTTCCAGCATACCAACGGTGTTGTACAAACGTCATCCGAGTGTCTCATGAAACCATATACAGGATGTTTATATTATGATAGTAATTATTGAATTACTATAAATAAATAGTCGTAATTACGAAAAGGATATGCATCGACGATTGAAGCATGAACCTTAGTGCGAGGACGGGCTTGCGTCGGGTTTGTGAACGAAGGGGTTGGGTCTTGGCGTACGAAAAAGTGGCACCATCCGTGATTGAATTTGAACCCCGCGAATTCGAGGGGTTCAGAAAAGAAGCTGGGTTGAATTCCTTCGTCTTGACACCGACTAAATGGATTAAAGCCACCGCTGTCATCGGCATCAGAGCCAAGCGGGACGCTCTTGTATATGCAGTGCTGTTGGTTTCGTGGTGGTGTCATGAGTTCCACGTTGTGCGACGGGTCTGATAGATTAAGGGCGTTACGCGCGCATGGCGGAATTGGTAGACGCGCAGGATTTAGGTTCCTGTGACTTTGTTCGTGAGGGTTCGAGTCCCTTTGCGCGCACTTTTGCTTGTAGGTTTGTGTGTACTTTGCCGTGTGGCGCCGTTTGGGTCTCCGATTCTCAAGCCTCTGGTCTTTGGTTTCGTAGAGGTCCGAACTTAGAATATGGGCGGTGTGGAAGCATCAGACAAAAGAGGTCAACATGGCTCGTAAAACACTGGTAACGTATTTTTCCGCGACGGGGAACACGCGCGAGGTCGCGCAAAAGCTGGCGAAGGTCGTTGGCACCGATGTCAGGGAGATCTTGCCGTCCATGCCCTATATCGCCTCTGATCTCAAGGCGGACGACGAGAAAAGCCGGGCGAGCGTGGAGCATGCGGTCGACGCCCGGCCGCAGATGGCCAAGGCCATCAATGTCGGTGATTACGACGTGGTGTTTGTGGGCTACCCGATTTGGTACGGCGTCGCGCCGCAGATCGTGCGCACGTTCCTGGAGAGCCAGGACTTCTCGGGCAAGACCATCGTACCGTTCGCCACTTCCAGTGGGAGCGTGGACGGCGCGAGCGGCGAGCATCTGCACGATTCCGCGCCCAAGGCCACGTGGAAGACGGGGCGGCGCTTCACCGCTGATGTCAGCGAGTCGGCGCTTGGCCAGTGGGTTGAAGGGTTTGGATTATAACTGTTAGTTTCTTGGGCTTACTTGGTCTCTGGCGGAGTGGTGGTGCCGGCCAACGGCTTTTCGCCTGGGCGGGCCAGCGGGCCGACCAATTCGTGGGTGGTGTAGGGGGCTTCGAGGTAATCGACCTCGTCGGGGCTCAGCTTGATGTCCATCGCCGCGACGGCCTGGTCGACGCGCTTGGGGGAGCTGCAACCGACGATCGGGGCGATCGGGCCGTGCGTCCAATGCCATGCCAACGCGATCTGCGCCATGCTCACGCCGCGCTTTTCGGCGAGTTCTGCCACGCGGTCGATGATGGGCTGGTCGGCTTGGCGCGCGTTGTCATACTTGTTGTGGATGACCTTGTCGGTGCTGGCGCGCTTGGAATCCGAATCCCAGGATTTGTGCGTGAGGTGGCCCGAAGCCAGCGGGCTGTAAGGCGTCGGAACCGCGTTATATTGGCGGGCGACGGGGATGAGCTCGCGTTCGTCCTCGCGGTAGATGAGGTTGTAGTGGCATTGCAGCGTCGAGAGTTTCGTCCAGCCGTTCTCTTCGGCGATGACCTGCAGGTTGTGGTACTGGTAGCCGAACATCTCGCTGGCGCCGATGGCACAGACCTTGCCGGCGCGTACCAGATCGTCGAGAGCCTGCATGGTTTCTTCCATCGGGGTTGTGTAGTCGAAGCGGTGCAGGATATAAAGGTCAAGATAATCGGTCTGCAGGCGCTTCAGGCTGCCTTCGATCTCGCGCTTGATGGCTTTGGCTGAGGAATGGCCCTCATTGAAATAGACTTTGCTCGCGAGCACGACCTGATCGCGCGGGACTTTGAGATTCTTTAGCGCCTGGCCGATGTATTCCTCGCTGGTGCCACGCGCGTAGCAGTTGGCGGTGTCGATGGCGTTGACGCCGAGCTCGAGCGCCTGCGCGATGACTTCCTGCGTGCCTTCCTGGTCGATGGTCCAGACGTGTTGTTCCGGGTCTGGCTTGCCGAAGGACATGCCGCCGATGAACATCGGTGAGATTTCGACGCCGGAATCTCCTAAAGCGGTGCGTTCCATATTGGCTTCTTTCTAGCGTTTGATGATTACTTACGATGCTGTCGTAACTTATTGCGTTTATTGATGTCGAATGAGAGGTTCCGCCGTATCCGCTTCATGCGTGTACGTTTTCTGCTTTGGCGTGTGGACACACCGGTTGCGCAAGTTTCAGCGGATTCGAATCTGTGGCTGTTTTCGTTTTGCCATTTTGGTCATCGTGCCAATGGCTGAGTTGCTTGACCTTCTCTTCCGCCTGAGCGCCAAATTTGGTGGCCTTCGCGTCGTCACCATCTGAAACCGCCTGCCAATACTGGATTTTGAGATTGACGTATTCCTCGCGGGCCATCAGGAATCGTCGCTCCTCGTTGAGCCGGCGCTTCTGGTCGCATAGCAAGTCGATCTCCGTCGGTGCGCCTTCACGACCACGCTTGCGATTGGCCATGTACTCCTTCATCTTGGCCAACGGCATGCCGGTCGCGGAGAGGCAAGAAATAATCAGCAACGCCTGCAGGTCATCATCGGTGTAGGCGCGATGTCCGCTTTCCGGATCGCGGGCGATCGGCGCAATGATGCCGACGTCCTCGTAATAGCGCAACGTGCTTTCCGGCAGCCCGCAATACAGCGACGCCTCGCCGATCGAATGCCAAGTCTGAGTGCTCATGCCTTCACTCTATTGACTTCAAGCACTTGAAGTCAAAACATACGCCTGAGGATAAGTCGGGAGAGGGAATTAGTGTAGCAAGCTATGGATATGGATGAGGCGAAGTTCGACGCGACTGGGGGCGACAGCTTGGGGCCGCTGATCAAGGTGGCGAATACCCTGATCGAGAAGGAGCTTAACAACCGCGTTGCTTCGATGTTTGAGGGGTATAGCCTCACTGGGCCGCAGATCACGCTGATGGTGTATCTGCACGATGCTCATGGGCATAGCGTCACCCAGCGCGAGATTGCCGACCGGTTCGTGCTGAGCCATCCCACGATTCGCGGCATCGTCAAGCGTTTGGAAAGTGCGGGGCTTATCAAGACTTCTCAGCTGGAAAGCGACCGGCGGCAGATCCTGCTTGAGCTCACCGCCGAAGGGCAGCGGTTGATGGACGCGCATATCGACGATATCCATGGCGTGATGAAACAGATTAACGGGAAAATTATCGACGGTTTGGGTCGTACCGAGCAAAAGAAATTGGTTGCGGCGCTTAAACGGATTGTCGCCAACTTTTCTGAAGAGTAATCACGTTTTTAAAGAATTAGTTTTTATATATCCAAACTGTAGCTTGCTATAAATAAGGAAGGTTATCAATGGTAGATCAGCAAACCGCAAAGCAGAAAGGCGGGCGGCAGCAGGCAGCGACCTCACAGCCTGAATCCGGGCAGGAAGGCGGTGGTTTCACTTCATCGATCACTTCACGGCAGCGGGGCCTGATGATGGCGGTATTGCTGCTCGGCTCGTTCACGGCGTTGATGGCCGAGACGTTTCTGAACAACGCGTTGCCCACGATCATGGGCGCGTTCTCCGTCAGCCAGGCAACCGCGCAATGGCTGACGACCGCTTATCTGCTGGTGGTCGGGCTGATGATTCCGATGTCCGCGTGGGTGTTCGAGTCCTTTAATCTGCGCACCACGTTCGTCACGCTGATGGCCGTCTTTTTCGTCGGCTCAGTTGTCTGCATCTTCGCGCCGAACTTCTGGGTGCTGCTTGCGGGCCGTATCATCGAGGCCATCGCCGCCGGCGGACTGATGCCGTTCATCCAGAACGTCATCCTGATGATGTTCCCGCCAGAGAAGCGCGGTATGGCCATGGGCATCACCGGTCTGGTCATCGGTTTCGGCCCGGCGGTCGGCCCCACCATTTCCGGCCTCATCCTCAAAGTCTCCAGCTGGAAGATGCTCTTCATCATCCTCGCCATCGCCAGTGCCGTTACCGCGATTCTCGCCGTTCCGCTGGTGCGCAACCTCACCTCGCCGCACCACAGCACGATCGATGTCATCTCCTTCGCCGAGTCCATTTTTGGTTTTGGCCTCATTCTCTATGCGCTGTCCGAAGTCGGCAACACCGGGCGTATCACGCTGACGCTTGCGGTGCTGTTCATCATCGGCGTGGTCATCATGGCGCTGTTCTGCGTCCGCCAGCTGAAGCTCTCCAAACCGCTGCTCGACATCCATGTCTTCGGCAACGCCCGCTTCAACCTCTGCACGCTGTTGAGCACCATCAGCAACATCGCCATGGTCGGCATCGAACTGGTGCTGCCGCTTTACCTGCAAACCACACGCGGCGAATCGGCGCTCACCAGCGGACTGGTGATGATGCCCGGCGCTTTGGTCATGGTGATCTGCAACCCGATTTCCGGCACGCTCTACGACAAGCTCGGCATCAAGAAGCTTTCGCTGTTCGGCTTCCTGATGCTCCTGATCGGCTCGGTGCCGATGCTCTGGTTCAGCGCGAAAACAAGCCTGTTCGTGATCGGCCTGTGCTACGCGCTGCGCATGGTCGGCATCTCCTTCACGATGATGACCACGTTCACAGCCGGTATCAACCTGAGTTCCGCCCGCCTCACTGCCCATGCCAATGCGGCTTCATCCACCGTCCGTCAGGTCGGCGGCTCTCTGGGCACGGCGCTCGCGATGCTCGTCATTTCCTTGGCCGCGACTTCCCAAGCCTCCGCAGACAAAGCCGCAGCCCAAGCCATCGGCTACAACTGGGGCTTCATCCTCATGGTCATCTTCGCCGTCATCGGCCTCGCCGCGTCGTTCTTCCTCCCGAACGCTACGACCGAGCGCGAGGCCATCGCTGCCGAGAGCAAGTAAGCGCCAGTGGCGTAACTGCGACGAAAAGCACGATTTAAGGTCCATTTTCGTGCTTTTCGTCGCAGTTTTGCGATTTCGCCCAGCTGAAGCGTCATTTTGACTTCAAGTGCTTGAAGTCTTTAGGCTTGGTTTCGATGACGATGTCGTAATAGACAACGTGTGAAAGGAACCGAAAATGGCTAAGAAACAGACAGCGGGACATGAGCAATTGGGCGAGTTCGCACCGCAATTCGCGCATTTGAACGACGATGTGCTCTTCGGCGAGGTGTGGAGCCGCGAGGGCGAGCTTTCCGCGCACGACCGTTCGATGATCACCATCGCCGCGATTATCGCGATGGGAGCCACCGAGCAGATGGACGCGCATTTCAACATCGGCAAAGCGAACGGCATCACCAAGGACGAGATCGCTGCCGAAATCACGCACCTCGCGTTCTACGTCGGCTGGCCCAAGGCCTGGTCCGCGTTCAATCGCGCCAAGAAGGTCTGGGCCGATGACGAAACCGCGAAAGAATAGTTATCGAATCCTTAAAAGGTGTGGGCGGATGTCGAAACAACAGGAAACTGATTGTTGAGTCTTTTCAACGTTAGTTTTCCAATTATTTATTTGGTCAAAGAATCGGTGCTGCGGCAGGCAAAGTCGTGGTGCCGATTTCTTTTTGGAATAAGGCTTATGCAGAATTTCAATTGTTTTGCAGCGCATAAATGCAGATAAAGCGAACTCAAATAAAAAAAGAAACCGGAAAACTAAAGAGCCGCTTGACAGAATCGAACTGTCGACCTTCTCATTACGAGTGAGACGCTCTACCAACTGAGCTAAAGCGGCAATGCCCGGACGGTATGCACCACCCGCGCACAAAACAACAATACTACTGGATGTTTCGCGTTTTGTCCACGTCGGTGCGCCGGACGTGTCTTGGAGGCGCATGCGCGAAACGCTGGTTCCGCCGTGCGTGTTCACCGGCTTGACGGATTCGTTGAAAGCCGGGCCAATAATCGGATTCCGATTGCGTTCAGGAATGTCTAAGACTTTTGCGGATCCATACAGATAATGATTCATAAAGATAATAAGGTATACAGTGTTGTCGCCTCGGGCTTGGCAGTGGCCGTATGGGCACAATGACAACGGGACGCGCGACAATATATAAGGAACGATAAGGAACAGGCAAGCTGGAATCGGACGAAAAGAGATGGGCAATTTGGAAGATGCAATGCCGGATGTTTCGACGCCGAGCGACGGCTTCGAGGATTTTTACGCCATCATCCCCGCCGGCGGCACCGGTTCGAGGCTTTGGCCGCTCAGCCGCGGGGCAAGGCCGAAGTTTCTCTACGACCTGATGGGCAGTGGGCGGACGCTGATCCAGTCCACATTCGATCGGCTTGCGCGGCTTGCGGGGCCTGAACGCATCGTCGTGAGCACGGGCTGGCGGCATGTCGCGGCGATTGAGGCGCAGCTGCCGGAGCTCAAGGAATCCAACATTTTCGCCGAGCCGGTTCCGCGCGATTCGACGGCGGCCATCGCGCTGGCCACGGCCATCCTCGTCCGTCGTCATGGAGAACACATCGTCGTGGGGTCGTTTGCGGCCGACCATGTCATTCGCGGCAAGGACTCGTTCGCCGACGCGGTGCGACAGGCGGTGGCGGCGGCGCGCGCCGGATACGTCACCACCATCGGCATCGCGGCTTCGCGCCCGTCCACGGCCTTCGGCTACATCCATCAGGGCCGGTCGCTTGGTGGCGAGATTCCCGGGGCGCCCAGTGCCCGCTTGGTGGAACGTTTCGTGGAAAAGCCTGATTCCGCTACGGCCCAGGCCTACCTTTCCACCGGCGAATATCGTTGGAACGCAGGCATGTTCGTCATGCGCGCCGACGTGCTGCTCGACCATTTGCGCGAATACAAGCCAGAAATGTATGACGCCATCTCGCATATCGCCGACGCCTATATGGCAGTAGACGGTGGCGCTGGCGCTGGGGAAAGTGCCGGTGGCGCTGGCATTGCCGGCAACGCCGAGATCGCGGCGGCCAAGTATGCGGCGCAAGAGATTGCGGGCGTTGCAGGTGGTGTTCCCAACACCGAAAATCGGGAAAATGCCGAAGAACACGATGACGTCGACAAATCTTGCAACGTCGACAACCGGAGCGGAAAAGCTGGAGAAGGCCGTAACGCCAACGACGGCGATGATGCGATCGATGATGTTTGCGCTGTCGGGGATGGCGATGAGACGAACGCAACCGATACCGACAGCGACGCGATCGACGAGGCGATGGCGACCTACTGGCCAGGCATCGAGAAGATTGCGTTCGACTACGCGGTGGCCGAGCCGCTGAGCGTGGCCGGCGGCGTGGCGATGGTCCCCGGTGATTTCGGCTGGGACGACATCGGTGACTTCAATTCCGTGGCGGCGCTCCTGCCCAGTACCGGCGCCCGCAACATCAAGATCCTGGGCGATAGCGACAAGGTCGTGAGCCTCGACAGCGCTGGCGACGTGGTGATGCCGCTATCTGACCGCACTATCGCCCTGCTCGGTGTCAATGATATGGTCGTCGCCGACACCCCCGACGCCCTGCTGATCGCCCCGCGCGCCCGCAGCCAGGAGGTCAAGGACATGGTCGCCTACCTCGACCGCGAAGGCCGTGATGACATCCTCTAGTCTTTCCGTCTCCCAGTCAACGAGTCGTCCTGCGCGTCGCCACCCAAGGATTTTCGCGGTCGAGCTGTTGCGGCTGTTGGCCATCGTCGGCATCGCGGTGTTCCACACGTTTCTGCTCATGTTCGACCAGATCGTGGTCGCGGGTCCGCACGCCCTCGCCGCCGCTGCCCAAGCCGGTGCGGCCCCGACGTTCCTCGCCATCATCTCGTCGACGCCTGCGGTGGTCTGGCTGATCTCGATGCTGATGTTCCTCGGGGCTTGGGGCAACCACATCTTTTTCATGATTTCGGCGTTTTTCCTGGTCCCGCGCCTTGCCGAGCGTTCGCACCGTAAGGGTTTTGCGCGCGATGAGTGGAAACCCACCATGCTCCGCATTGCGAAAATACTTGCTGCTGTCGTGTTCTACGTGGTGGTATTGGTCATCGTCAACCGCTGGATCGTGCCCATCCAGGCGGTGGGCGGCTTGCGGGACGTGATCTACAGCCTGGAATTCGTCTGGCTATACGTCCTGTTTGTATTACTTGCGCCGTTCATCGGCTGGTGCATCGAGCGTTGCCGCAAAAAATGGTGTGTTGCGATTTTGGTAGCCGCGCTGGCGGTGATATACGGCCTTAACGTCGACGTGGCGATAAGCGGCAGGAACTTCTTCGATTCGCTGAGCGTCCTGGACTGGCGCAAACAGATGAGCGCCGTCACCTATCTCGCCTCTTACATTTGCGCGGGTGCCTTGGGTTGCGCGTGGCGGCGTTGGTATGGCAATGGGGCGTCGGCCGCCCGAAACGCACGAAACGCGAGTAGCGGTGATGGTTCCCATGATTTGCTTGAAGGTAATACATTTGCTGGCATGAATAGTTCGGTTGCATATTCGAATCCGGATTTCACAGATGGACAAGAAAATCAAGGTTCCAACGAGACCGGAGCCCCGTTCTGGCTGACCCGGCGCTTCTGGGCGATCGCGCTGGCCGTCGTCATTCTTGCAGTTGGTTGCATTGTCGCTTTCGCAGCTTTCGGTGGTCATTATGGCCTGCTGATGGTGCTCTCGTTCAAATCGACTTCGGCCATTTCGTTCCTGCTCGCAGTGTGCTCGCTGATGTGTGCTGCTTGCCCCAGTGCGAAAGGGCCAAAGCGCAGCTTGTCTGATGCCAAGCTCGGTTCTGAATCTTCGTCGAATGGCGACGTGAAATCGGATGGCGTAATGGATGGCGCGAAATCTACGCCGGGCAATGTTACAGGGCGAGATGGGGCCATACTGAGTCGCAATGGCGGCAAGGGAAAACCATTCTGGATCAATATAAGAGCCTTCTGCCGCCACGCTGTCGAGGCGCTTGCTTCGGGGATCCTGGGCTTCTACATCGTGCAGGCGCTCACCTATTATTCATGGATTGCCGTGCAAAGCCACTTCGCCGACCCGTTCTCCGCGCGCGCCACCAGCGCTTTCGCGATTGGCGGCATGTCGGCTTCCGTGGGTTGGCTGGCCGGTTGGTTCCTCGTCGAAGTCGTGTTCTCGCTGGCATTCGTCTTGCTTGTCTGTCTCATCGACCGTTTCGTCCGCCAGCCTCTGCTGCGCTTGATTAAGTTGGCATAGTCGGAATCGGCAGATGCAAAATCTGCAACCTTCCGGAATTTCCGGAGAGTTCAATGAGGGGATGTTCGAAGAGAGGATGGAGGACAGCGTGCACATTCGGCGAACCTTCAATAACGACGTGCGGAAAGCGACAAGTTTTGTGCTGTTGTGTCCGCTTTTGTGAGTAAATTGGAGCTTGTAGCAAGCGCGGGAACACGGCACCTTCAGATAAGCTGACAGGCCACGAAACCCCCGCGGCACGTGATGAAAGGACCAAAAGAATTATGGCCATCAATCCTCCTATCGACGCCACAAAGACCCCGGAATGGGCGGCGTTGCAAAAGCATTTCGACGAACTGAAAAGCGAAGGCATCGATCTTAAGAAATGGTTCGCCGAGGAACCCAACCGCGTCGAGGAACTGAGCTTCGACGCCGGCGACCTGCACTTCGACCTTTCCAAGGACCTCATCAAGCCCGAAACGCTCAAGCTGTTCGCCGACCTCGCCAAGGCCGTGCACCTTGAGAGCCGCCGCAAGGCCATGTACGAGGGCGTGCATATCAACAACACCGAGGACCGCGCCGTGCTGCACACCGCGCTGCGTCGCCCCAAGTCCGACGAGGGCAAGTACATCGTCGACGGCCAGGACGTGGTCAAGGACGTGCACACCACGCTCGACAAGATCTACGCTTTCGCCGACAAAGTGCGTAGCGGCGAATGGCGCGGCGTGACCGGCAAGAAGATCGAGACCGTCGTCAACATCGGCATCGGCGGCTCCGACCTGGGCCCGGTCATGGTCTACGAGGCGCTGAAGCCTTACGCGGACGCCGGCATCTCCGCCCGTTACGTCTCCAACATCGACCCCAATGACATCACCGAGAAGACGAAGGATCTCGACCCCGAGACCACGATGTTCATCATCGTCTCCAAGACCTTCACCACCCTCGAGACCCTCACCAACGCGCGTGAGGCACGCACTTGGCTGCTGAACGGCCTCAAGGCATCCGGCGCCATCGACGGCTCCGACGCCAAGCGCGCCGAAGCTATCCGCAAGCACTTCGTCGCCGTCTCCACCAACTTGAAGGGTGTCGAGGAGTTCGGCATCGACCCGCAGAACGCCTTCGGCTTCTGGAACTGGGTCGGCGGCCGTTATTCCGTCGATTCCGCGGTCGGCACCTCGCTGGCCGTCGTCTTCGGCCCGAAGCGCTTCGAGGAGTTCCTCGCCGGCTTCCACGAGATGGACGAGTATTTCGCCAACACCCCGCTTGAGCAGAACGTCATTGTGATGATGGGCATGCTGAACGTCTGGTACCGCAACTTCTTCCACGCGGCGACCCACGCGGTGCTGCCTTACGACCAGTACCTGCACCGCTTCCCGGCTTACCTGCAGCAGCTCACCATGGAGTCCAACGGCAAGTCCGTGCGCTGGGACGGCAGCCCGGTGACCACCGATACCGGCGAGGTCTTCTGGGGCGAGCCTGGCACCAACGGCCAGCACGCCTTCTACCAGCTGATCCACCAGGGCACGCAGCTCATTCCGGCTGATTTCATTGCCTTCGCGAACACCCCGAATCCGGCCAAGGATGGCGACCAGGACGTGCACGAGCTCTTCCTCGGCAACTACCTGGCGCAGACCAAGGCGCTCGCGTTCGGCAAGACCGCCGACGAGGTTCGCGCCGAAGGCACGCCCGAAGCCATCGTTCCGGCCCGTGTCTTCTCCGGCAACCGCCCGACCACCTCGATCTTCGGCGACGCGCTGACTCCGTTCTCGCTTGGCGAGCTCATCGCCCTGTACGAGCACATCACCTTCACCGAGGGCACCGTCTGGGGCATCGACTCCTTCGACCAGTGGGGCGTTGAGCTTGGCAAGCAGCTCGCCCTCCAAATCACCCCGGCGATTTCTAAGGACGATAAGGCTCTTGCGCAGCAGGACGCTTCCACGCAGAGCCTCATCCGCTTCTACCGCGCCCATCGCAAGTAATCGCCGGTAGTTGCCAGTAGCTCTGTGGCTTAACTAGCAGCGTATCCTGCTTAGGTGCTGCGCACAGCAATCGCAAAGGCGCCCAATCATTATTGCAATGACTGGACGCCTTTTTTCATGCCTGAAGATGCTTGACGTCTGGAACTGCCGGATGGCCTACTTGTTGGCGTCGTCGAGGGTGAGCTGGTCGTCGTCGGCATCGTAGTCGAAGAGCTCGCCGTAACGGCCCCAGGTCACGGCGATGTCGAACTGCTGCTGCGCCTCCTCGTCGGTGTGCTGGCTGCGCAAAAGGTCGAGGATGAGCTCGCCGCGCAGGCCCTTGTCAGGGTGGTTGCGCAGCGCACGGTCGATCGTGCGCACCAGTGGCGCGTGGTCCATGATGAGCTGGGCGAAGAGCTTCTTGGCCTCGAGCACGTCGGCGTGGCACCAACGGTCGCCCTCGCGGGTGATGGTGCAATGGCCGTTGCTGACGGTCAAGAGGCCGAGCATCGTGCCGGCATCGATCAGCGGGAAGAGGTCATCGACTTCGAAGGAGAGGTCGGCCGCGAGATCCGCCAGATCCACACCGCCCTCGTAGTTCGAAACCACGTCGAGCAGACCGGCGAGTCCGCCGGGGGTCGCGTTCGGGAGCAGCTCGGTGCGCGCGTTGGTCTCCTTGGCCTTGGTGTTGTTCTCGTGGGCCGCCAGTTTCTCGCTGGCGACGGCCTGGGCCGCGGCATGGTCATCGGTGGCTCCGGAAGCTTGGCTTGAGCCTTCGCCGTTGTCCTGATTAGTGGCCGCAGCGTTTGTTTCATGCGATCCGTCTTTGTCTCCGGAGGCTTCGGAAGTGGTGGAAGCGTTCCCGGCGATGTTTTGTGTCGTCGCCGAAGCCGGGCCTGAGGCGTTGCCGGCCTGCTTTTGCGCGTTCTGTGCGTTCTGGCGGCTGCGCTGCGATTCCTGGCCGGTCAAAATGGCGTAGAGCTTGTCGACCATGGCCTCGAATTCGGGAGTGTGCTTGTCGCGCGGACGCGGCAGATTGACGGGGACCTGCGCGATGAGATGGCCGGGGTGTGAGCCCAGGACAACCACACGGTCGGCCATCTGCACGGCCTCCTCGATGTTGTGCGTGACGATGAGGATGGATTTGATGCCGCTCTGGTTGTTGTTCCAAAGCTTCAGCACTTCCTGACGCAGGTTCTCGGCGGTCAGGACGTCCAACGCGCTGAACGGCTCGTCCATGAAGAGGGCGTCAGGACGTAATACAAGTGCGCGTGCGATGCCGATGCGTTGCTTCATGCCGCCGGAAAGCTCCTTGGGGTAGGCGGATTCGAAGCCGTCCAGGCCGATGGCGTCGATGGCCTGCAAGGCGAGCTTGTGGCGCTCCTCGCGCGGGATGCCGCGGGCCTCGAGCCCGAGTTCGACGTTGTCTTCGACGGTGAGCCATGGCATCAGCGCGAAGGTCTGGAAGACGAGCGCGACGCCCGGGTTCGGGCCGGTGAGCTCTTTGCCGCGGTATGAGACCGTCCCGCTGGTCGGTTGGATGAGGCCCGCCAGGATGCGCAGGAAGGTCGACTTGCCGGCGCCGCTACGGCCCAGAATGGCGACGATTTCGCCTTCGTGCAGGTTGAAGGAGATGTTGTCGAGGACGGTGGTCTCGTTGCCTTTTTCGGAGGTGAAGCTCTGGCTGATGTGGCTGGCCTCGATAACGGTCTGGGTACCGTTCGCGTCGAGGTCGGCGTACTTCGGGTTGTGGCGGCCGCGGGTACGGGTCGCGGTGGCGGTGGCGCCGCCGGTTTCGGTGCCGCTGGCGACGGTCTTATAGAGTTTGTTGAAGTTCATCGTGACTTCCTTTAATCAAGTATTCGATATTGCTGTATTGGGATTTGAGCGCGCTTATTCGGCCACGAAACGCCGTTCGGCGAGGCGCTGCAGCGGGTTCCAGAAGAGGCGGTTGACGGCGACCACGAAGATGGCCATGACGGCCACGCCGATGATGGTCTTCATGCCTTCTGCATGCGCGGTGGCTTCGGCGATGTAGGAGCCGAGGCCCTTGGCGATCAGCGTGTGGCGTCCGTAGCTGACGATCTCGGAGACGATCGAGGCGTTCCATGCGCCGCCGGCCGCGGTGATGCCGCCGGTGACCCACGAGCCGAAGACCGCCGGCAGGATGAGTGTCTTCCATTTCATCCAGCCGGTGATGTGGAAGTTTTTGGTCATTTCGATCAGGTCGTCGGGGATGGCGGACGCGCCGGCGATGACGTTGAAGAGGATGTACCACTGCGTGCCGAGCGCCATCAGCAGGATCGAGCCCCAGTTGATGTCGATGCCGCAGGCGACGAAAACCATGACCACGAACGGGAAGATGAAGTTGGCCGGGAAGCTCGCCAGCACCTGCACCAATGGCTGCACCAACCGGGAGATCTTCGGGTTCATGCCGATGATGGCCCCGAGCGGCACCCAGATCAACGAGCAGACCACGGTCAGCAGAGCCACGCGCAGGAAGGTGATGGCGCCCAGGCCAAAGGCCGTGCCCAGCTCGCCCAAGCCGGTGGTTTTCATGATGGTGACGATCAGCTCCGCGGCTCCGGCGATGACCAGCACGCCCACCATGACGCCGAAGACCACGTCACCAACGCGGCGACGGCCGGGCTTGGCACCCCATTTCGAGCCGGTATGGCCGAGCGGGCGGGTGAGCCAGTTGAGGAACTCGCCGACAGGGCGGAAGATGCGGGCGATGAAATCGTCGATATGCGACTGGCGGATAAGCGTCAGAACCGCGCTGCGCTTGGGCTCCGAGGACTCGCTTTGCGTGATGCGGAACTTTTCGGCCCACGCAGTCAGCGGCTTCCAGACGAGGATGTCGATGGCGAGCACGACGATGACCATGGTCACGATGGCCCAGCCGATTTTGCCGGGGTTCTCCTCTTTGGCCGCGGCCTCGACGTAGCTGCCGATGCCGGGCAGCGCGTAGGTGCGGTTATTGACGGAGATCATTTCCGAGGCGGTCAGGAAGAACCAGCCGCCGCCGACGCTCATCATCATGTTCCACAAGAGCGGGATCATGGAGTTCGGCACGTCGAGCACCCAGAAGCGCTGCCAATGCGAAAGCCGCAGGTTGCGCGCTGCCTCGTCAAGCTCCTTGGGCTCGCTTTGCAGGGAGCGGTAGAAGGAGAAGGTCATGTTCCAGGCCTGCGAGGTGAAGATGGCGAAGATCGACGCGGCCTCGACGCCCATCATCGAGCCGGGGAAAAGCGCGAGCCAGATGGTCACGGTCGCCGAGAGGAAGCCCAGAATCGGCACGGACTGCAGGATGTCGAGCAGGGGGATGAGTACCTTGCCGAGCCTGCGCGAGCGTGCCGCGGCCAATCCGTAGACGAAGGTGAACACCAGCGAGAAGAACAGGGCGATCGTCATGCGGAAAACGGAACGCAGCCCGTAATACGGAAGGTTGCGCGGGTCGGTCGAGACGGTGGAGGGGATGCCTTTCGGCCCCACCGGCGCGTTGATGGCGGGCAGGATCCACGCGATCAGGCCGAAGATGGCGAGGATGCCGACGGCCACCACGCAGTCCGAGACCAAGCGCTTGGTGAAGCTCGTATCGCGTCCTGTCTGTGGCGCGGCGCGGTTGAAATTGAAGGAGAAGTTGGTCATGATGATTCCTCATGGATCACGTGTGGCGCGATATGCCGATACCGATGCATTGATGCGGCTATGCCGATACCGATATATTGGCGCCGATACGGTTATGTGATGAATATGGGAATCTCGAAAGTGGAATCATCTGCGGTCGGGAGAATTTCCGAGTTTGTCTTACGCCCGTAGCGAGACGTGCGAAAGCATGGGAAACGTTACGCCCAGAGCCGAGTCATCGTGTCGAGATGAGGTTGTGCACAGCTGCACAAATGATGCAGATCGTTGATACTACTAGGAAGATCGTCAGCCATGATCCCCACCTCCTTCGACTCGGTGTGCCAAGCACAAAAATTATTACCGCCCCTAAAATAAGGGCGTTCGCCGCATTTGTCAACTTGGTTTGTTTCGGGAGTATGACCACCTTAGATATAGGAAGCCAAAACCAGCGAGGACCGTGAAACGAGTAAAAACATGGCAGAAACCGTGTCGGAATAATAAGGATGACCGCATTGCCGGACACGCGAATTCCATTTGGAAAGTGTCGGGGAGCGTCGCTAAAATAGCCCGTTGTTATGCCAAGAGGCGGGCTGCCGCATGGGTCCGCTTCTTCATTTGGGTTCAGCCTCGCGGACCCGCCCGTTGGTTCGGGTGCTCCGTTACGGCGAATCGGCGACATTCCGCCGGGTTCCGGTGGAATACGATAGTGGGCGCGTTCGGCTCCATCAGCCGCTGGGCACGAAAGTGCGGTGCGCCCCTGACATGTACGCTGATATGCGGCAGCGACAGGTGAAACAATGGTTAACGCTATTGAGGCATTTGATGCCAAGCACATGAAGCCCTCGGATTCCATTCCGGAGTTCCGTCCCGGCGACACCGTCGAGGTCAACGTCAAGATCCAGGAGGGCAACAACTCCCGTCTTCAGGCGTTCACCGGCGTGGTGATCGCGCGTTCGGGCGCCGGCCTGCGCGAGACGTTCGTCGTCCGCAAGGTCAGCTTCGGCTGCGGCGTGGAGCGTCGCTTCCCGCTGCACTCCCCGGTGATCGATTCCATCAAGGTGCTGCGTCATGGCCGCGTTCGTCGCGCCAAGCTCTACTACCTGCGCGCTTTGCGTGGCAAGGCCGCTCGTATCACCGAGCGTCAGGACAACAGCGACAAGGCGTGAATGCAGGCCTGACAGGCTATGTGCGAGACGGCAGCCGAACTTTAAGCGAGTTCGACCGCCGTTTTCATTTTTCATGGTAGGGTTTATCGACCACTTTGGCTAGGGCTTGGTTTCTGGCGAATTGCAAGGCATTTCAGGCGCAGGTCCATGTCATTTTGTAATACTTTAACAAGTCGGTTTCGCACCACTGACGCGGCGATATCCGGCGTATGGGGCCTCGGCCCGTCCAATGCCGGTATGTATCGCGTCTTTTTGTAGGCCGCGGACTATGATGTCTTGAGGAAACATTGGGGGTTCCCACGCTTGGCTGTCGATGGCTGTCGCCGGCCGTCATGGGAATGATCGTGAAGGATTGTCTGGAGGCGCGATGACACCGGAAGATGCTCGGCAGGATGTACGAAGCGACGCGGATTCACATATCATCGAAGTCGCCGATTACGGCGTGGACCCCGCCCCGAGGCCGCGCAGCATCATCAACACACCGGCGCACGCCAAGCAGGGCGACACCGAGGATTTCTCCCCGCGCGACATGCTGCGTTTCGTCATCGAATTCGTCGTGTTCGTGCTGGTTCTGGTGCTCATCCGCGTCTTCATCCTCGGCGTCTACGTGATCCCCTCCGGCTCGATGGAGGACACCATCGCCATCGGCGATCGGCTGGTCACCAACCGCCTCGCCCGCCCGCTCAAGTCCATCAAGCGCGGCGACGTCGTCGTCTTCCATGATCCGGCCCATTGGCTCGCCGGTTCGGACAACCACGGCTCCAACGACCTCATCAAGCGCGTGATCGGCATGCCGGGCGACGTGGTGGCGTGCAAGGGCGGCGGCGCCCCGGTCACCATCAACGGCGTGGCGGTCGACGAAACGTCATACATCAAGCCGGGCGTGGAGCCCAGCAATTTCTCGTTCAGGGTCAAGGTGACCGCAGGCAACGTCTTCGTGATGGGCGACAACCGCGCCAATTCCGCCGATTCGCGCTACCACGCCGACGATGGCAACGGCGGGCTGGTGCCGATGGGCGACATCAGCGGGGTCGCCATGTTCACCTTCTGGCCGTTCAGCCATTTCAAGACCATCAAATCGCATCGCGAGGTGTTCCGCGCGGTGCCGGGCGCGCCGCAATCGTGACCGCGCCATCAAATAGCACTGTGGCCGACGGGCAACGTGGCGCCGTCCGGCATCTTGTCGCCCCCACGTTGGAACTCGAACGTGAGCTGGCCGGACAGGGCTTCGACCTGATCGTCGGCTTCGACGAGGTCGGGCGCGGGGCGCTCGCGGGTCCGGTGATGGTAGGCGCGGCGGCGGTATGGGCCCGTGATCTGGACGATCTCGAAGTCCCCGTTGGCGTGGCTGATTCCAAATTGCTCACCGAGCACAAGCGCGAGGCGATGTTCGAGGGTCTGCGCGCGTGGTGCACGGCCAGCGCGGTCGGGCAGGCCAGCAACAAGGAGATCGACGAATGGGGCATCTCCTATGCCCTGGGCATCGCGGCCCTGCGCGCGGTCAACGAGGTCGAGCGGGAACTGAGGATCGATGATTCCGGAACCAATGGTGGTACTGGTACATCGTCGTCCAATGGATCCATGGACGTATCGTCGGATGTGGTTTCGGCCTTGCGGGATTCTTCCGGCCCGTTACGTGTCGGTGCGATCCTCGACGGCCCGAATGACTATATTTCGAAAGCCGCAGGGACCTTCGACGCGCCCGCGGTGCCGATCCTGCCGAACGTGACCACCAAGGTGAAGGCCGACCAAAGCTGCGCGCTGGTCTCCACCGCCTCCGTCATCGCCAAGGTGACGCGGGACCGGCTCATGGTCGCGCTCTCGCAAGGCAATCCCAGTTATGCGCCCTACCAATGGCAGCATAACAAGGGCTACGGCTCCGCCGCCCACCGCGCCGCCATCGCCAAGTACGGCCCGACCCCGCTGCACCGCGTCAGCTGGCATCTGACCTGAGCGCCGCCGCTGGATAAGGCCAAAGTCGGAAATGATGGTTTCCCTTTTACCGTTTTGAGAGGTGGGTGTTGCTGCCAGCTTAGAGGCAGAATAGTCGGGCTTCTGCCTCTAAGCCAAGCGGAATGTGCTGTTGCTGTTAAGTTAGAGGCGAAATTACCGCCCACTGCCCCTAACCCTTCGAAAATAAAGTGTTGCAAAGGGGTTAGAGGCAGGGACGGGAAGCGATGTTGCCGTGAACATACCTGATAGGCCGCGCCTAGTAAACTTGTGAGCGTTCACTACGACGATGATTTCGTAGAAGTGCTGACGTTCGGAAGTCAAGTGGCCAAAGGGAGGCAGGGATGAGCGTTCAACGCAATCCGGGCAAGCGACCGTCGATGTTCGATGTGGCCAAGATGGCCGGCGTCAGCCATCAGACCGTTTCCCGTGTGATCAACCATTCCCCCGAGGTCTCCGACGCCACCCGCGCCCGCGTCCAGCACGCCATCGACGCGCTCGGCTACCGTCCGAGCAATTCCGCGCGGACGTTGGCCTCGCAACGTTCCCACACCATCGGGCTCATCGCCGGGGGCCTCAATTTTTTGGGATCGGTTTCGTCCATTCTGGCCATAGAATCGCTGGTCCGTCGCCATGGCCTGTTCCTAGCCGTCTCGATGGTGCATGAGGCGTTGTGCTCGCAACGGGAATTCGAGGCCCTTTGCCATACATTCGAGGAACAGAACGTCGACGCGTTCATTTTCCTGACGCCGACCGACGTGATGCTTTCCGCCGCCTGCCGCACCAGGCTTCCAGAGCCACGTGTGCTCGTCACCTCGACGCACGGCAACCTTTCGATGAGCCGCGCGGGCGGGTTGATGGACGCCGAAGGACGCCGGCACACCGCCATCGTGGGCGTCGACCAGTGGGGCGCGATGGAGGAGGTGGCGCGCTTGGTCGCGCGGTTCGGCCATCGTTCTGCGCTGTATTTCACCGGGCCGTTGCAATGGCGCGACGCGGTGACCCGTCTGCTCGGCTGGCGCAAGGCCTCGCTTGCCAATCGGATTGCGTCGCGCGAGATAGTATGTAATACATGGAATTCGTCGGAAGCTTACGCCCGCATGAACCATGAGCTCGAAACCATCGGGTCGGCCGGCGCGCAGAAGCCGACCGTCATCGTCACCGCCAACGACGAGCAGGCCATCGGCGTGGCCCGTGCGTTGCACGAGCATGGCCTGCGCATCCCGCAGGACGTCAGCCTGGTCGGCTTCGACGACATGACCGGCGTCAACGACATGTGGCCGCCGCTGACCACGGTGCGTTCAGACTATGAGGGGCTCGGCACCGCCGCGATGCGCGAGGTGCTGCGTCTGCTGGGCGAGGGCGGCGAGACCACGTTCGTGGCCAACGCCCACGGCGCGGGCTTGATTCCCGCCGAGGTCATCCAGCGCCATTCGCTCGGGCCTGTGCCGAGGTTGTAATGTGATGATTTGCCGTATTTGTCGCCTTTTGTGCATTTGCTAACGTCTTCTACATGAAAAGTGACAAATATGGTAGTCAAATGTCGTCTTTTGCGTGGTTGCCCTACTATCGCGCACAAAAGGTGACAAATAGGTGCGGCTATACGTCGCTTTCAACGTGGGCGTCGCTGTTTTGTGCGTTCTTGTTTTGGGCGTCGCGGATGGCGCCGATGATGATGGCGGTGCGCAGCACGTAGGCGTCGCGTGGGTCGTTGGCATCCCAGCCGGTGGCGTCGGCCGCGCGCTTGATGCGGTAGCGCACGGTGTTGGGATGGACGTTGAGCTCCTTGCCGGTGGTGTCGAGCGAGCCGCCGGAGGAGAGGAACGCGGCGACGGTCTGCAGCGTCGGGTCGTTCTCGTTGCCGCTTTTCAGGCTTTGGTAGACGTTTTGGTAGAGCTCGTCGATGGCGTCCTGGTCGCCGATCAGCGCGCGCTCCGGCAGCATGTCGGCCGCGCGAGCCGGGCGTGGCAGCGGATGGATCGCGGGCATGACGTGGAAGGCGGACAGCGTGGCGCCGAGCGTGCGCGCCGCGCCGCCCGCATCGCGCCGTGTCGGGCCGAGACACACCGGCTTGGCCTTGTCGAACGCGGGCATCACCGCCGTGCAGGTCACCTCGGGCGTGGCGGCGCTTTGCACCACGATGACGCCGATAGTCAGGCCGTTGCTGCGCCCGACCAGGCAATGCTCGCTGCCAAGGTCGTGTGCCTTGCGATGGATTGTCGAAGCCGCCTGCTTGAACGTGGACGCCGCGGTGCCGCCAACGGCGAAGCAGCTGAATTGCTCGGGCCAGCCCAGCACGTGCAGAAGCGAGACCACCCGTCGGTCGCTCAGGCCGTGGGCCAGGCACTCGAAGGCGATGGCCTCGAGGTTGTCGCGGTTGGCCAGGGTTTCTGCGGCCTTGGCGCGTTCGGTGTCGGCGACGTTGTCGTGCGAATCCGCGATGACGGTGATATGTGACGGCGTGTCTTGCGTCGGCCCCTCATCGTTCGCTTTCGAAGTTGCCGCGATATCGGCGTTGCCTTCGACAAGGTTCAGGAAATCGGCCTGTCCGGCGGATCCCCTGTCCTTGTTGTCGGTATCGTGCGTGCTCATACTCATGATTCTAGTCCGGCGGTCTCAATGGCCGCTGTAAAGTCCATATCGCTTTTGCTGGCGTTGCCCGTAATATCCGGGGCGATGTCGGCTCGTTGCCCGCGGGTTTTCGCGCGTCGCGCCCGCGATTCCTGCCAGAAGGTCAGTATCACGAAGCCGAGCACGAAGACCAGCGGCAGCATGTGGCGCTCGAAATTGTTGGCCGGCGAGGTGATCATGACCCCCATCAGCAGCAACAGCGGCAGGTGCGTGGCCAGCGTCCGCCAGCGCCGCAGGATGACCTCGGCCGCGCCGATCAGCAGCGTGGCGATGACGTAGGCGTTGCCATGGATGAGCCAGCCGAGGATGGGCTTGCCGCTCCAATCCTTGACGAAATCGGTGATCTGCTTGCGCCACCCGTCGCACCAGTCGCCGAGCCAGTCGGTGAAATTGGGGTTGCGCGCGTACAAAACGTAATACGTCATGTCGATATACGGCTGGTCTTGGATGTCGAAATACCCGTAGCTCTTGGAAAGCAGGGCGTCCGTCGCGATGCGCGGGTTGGCCTTGACGATCTCGAGCCACGCGGCGTTGAAGTTCCTCATATTGGCTTTGGTCACCGTGCGCCAGCGGTAGCTCACCTTCTTGGCTTGGATGCCGGAGGATTTCACGGGATCCGCGTCCTGCTGGAAGTAGGCCTCGGCCATCTGGTCGAGGTTGAAGATTGGGGCGAGCTTCTCGCGCGCGTCCTGCGGGATGCCGTTCGGGTTGAGCACGGCGACGCGGGCGATCTGCTGCAGCTGGACGCCGTGGCTCTCGATGGGATCGCCGTTGATGATGACGCCTTTGTGGATGGCCAGGTTGAGCCCGCCCTCGAAGATGACGACGGGAAGCAGCATGCCGACGACGTAGGTCTTCCAACGTTTGTGGTCGCTCAGGAGGGCGATCAACACCTCGAAAACGATGATGTACATGGCGTATTTGGCCGAGATCATCATCACCAAGGTCGAGAGGAGAAGCGCGATGAAACTGCGTTTGCGCGTGTGCTCGAAAGGTGTGGTCGTTGCGGCTTTGGCTGCCGTGGCTGTGCCGGTTGCGGCATGGTCTGTGGTTTTGGTCGCGTCAGCGTTTTGTGCGGTTTTATTGACGCCTTTCGATGATTTCGTCGTACTCAAGAGCTCATAGCCGATGCCGAACCACCAGACGAACGCGAAGGCGAACAGCGGCGATTTCGTCAGGCTGATGGTGGAAAAGAGCACCAGCGGGCAGAGCAGGAAAAAGAGCAGGATGACGAAGCGCGGCAACGGATCCACGGTTTTCGGGGCGGGAATTGCGATGCCGGATCTCTGTGGCTGCTCAGCCTGGTTGAGTTCTTGGGCTCCTTTGGCTTTTCCGGTTTTTCCGACCTGTGTGACGGTTCCGGTTTTCGTGACGTCGACGGTTTTCGCCGCTGTTCCCTTGAGCCACGGGCGGTTGAAGAAGCGGTTCGCGGTGGCGGCCACGGCGAAGGCGGCGAACAGGAACTGCGCGGCGGCGAGCACGGCCAGGCCCAAGTCGTTCGAACCAGTGAAATAGCGCGAGACGGTGCCGGCCCCGCCGTAGAGGAGCGTGAGCACGATGTTGTGCTGGTCGGTCAGGTAGATGGGTTGCTTCGGCCAGAGGTAATGCGCGGTGGGGTAGATGTCCATCGGCACGAACGAGAAGAAGCCGATGTAGGGCTGCCTGAGGCCGGTCCACTGGTTCCAGGCCCAGCTGAACTCGCGGAACTGGTTGCGGATGTCCGCGCCGAACGCCGCCACCAGGGTGGTGGGCACCCACAGCCAGCCGATGACGAGGATCAGCGCGATCTTCCACCATTTGTCGGTGACGTGCATCGTCATCGAGCGCGAGATCGCCGCGGCGCGGGAGGCGAGGGTTTTCGTACGGTTCCACATCCGGGTGCGGAGGCGTACGGGAGGATTGGCATTGGCGGGTTTCGCCGTTGGCGCGTTATCGCTTGCGATGGGTGGCTTGGCTTCCGGATCCAGGTTCTGGACCGCGACTTGGGCGGTGGTTGCGTTTGTTGATTGGCTTGATGAGGGGGCTGATGGCAAAGATTGATTTCGAGGGCTCTTCGCCGCCGAAGATTGGCTGATTGGTTCGGCTTTGGTTTCGTGATGACGCAGGCGGGCGACCATGTTTCGGGCCCAACGCGTCAGCCAGCGGGGCAGCAGGCGCTGGCCGCGGGCGAACCGGACCAGTTCGATGATGATAGCCAGGTAGATCGCGAAGGTTTCGATGAACAGGACGGCGTTGCCCAACGAAAACGTGGTGAACGTGGCCGCGCCGGGATTGTAATAGTACTGCCAGTAAATCGGCCCGAGCGCGGTGCACAGTGACAGCCACAGACACGCCGCCACCGCCAGGGCCCAGCACGGCACGCTGGATAGTTTGCCAAAGCGGGTGGGGGATGTGGCGATATCGTTGGAAGTAGTTGTATTACGTTTGGTTTCGGTGGTGATTATATTGTCATCCGCCGCCGAAGACGAGACGCGTTGCTCCATATTATTATTGTCAATTTCCGCATCCGGGCGTGCTTCGCCGTCGCCGGATTGGCGGCCGCCGGCGCTCGTGGGATGGGAATTGCTCATAGTGGCATTCTACCGTTGGACGTCAACCGCATGGGATGTTGAAGCGCCGTGAGACCGTCTTTGTATGAAACCACAAAGTGCATCGTGGCTTGATGGCATAAGCTGAACGGTATGACTAATACCAATGATTCCGCGATTTCCCGGCGCGAGACGGCCATCGCTCGGGACTATGCTGATTTCGCGCGGCAGACGGGGGCGACGAAGCCCGAGTTGCCGCGGACCTGGAAGGCAGCCGATGATTTGATTGCGCTCGCGGCCGTTGATTCCACCAACATCCTCGCCCGGACCATGATGGCGAACGGCGAATTGCCGGTGGTTGGCGAGGACGGGCACGCCCGCATGGCCGTGATTTGCGCGGACGCGCAGACGGCGGGACACGGCAGGCTCGGACGGCAGTGGAGCGCGCAGGCCGGAGGTGCCTCGTTCCTGGTCACCTACGCCACGGCGCTGCCCGAGCGACTGGTGGTCGACCCGGCGCGCAACGGGTGGTTCACCATCGCGGCCGGGCTCGCCTCACTGGACGCGCTCAACGGCGCGCTGGCCGAATGTGGCGCGAAACCGCTCGATTCGAGCCACGGTTTGCAGCTCAAATGGCCCAACGACATCTTCTATGATGGCCACAAGCTCGGCGGCATCCTAGCGGAGCTGGTTGAGTTGCCGGATACGGCGAACAGCATGATGGTGCCTTGGGATGTTTCAGCAAAGAGTCCTGCGGATTCGCACGATGAGCGTCTTGGAAATGAACCCAGAAACGCCCGTGGTGTGCACGCGAAAGTGATCATGGATGGACGAGGAATCGCAACGAACGAGTGTCGGGTGGAGGGTGAGGAAACGGTTGCCAATGTGCAAAAGATTACTGGTCCCACGAGCGAGCGTGCCGTCGGCGTGATGTTCGGCATCGGGATGAATCTCGACATCGCGCGCGAGGCGCTGCCCACCCCGGTTTCCACGTCGCTGCAGCTGCTCTATGCGCCGTTGCCCGACTCGCCGACGTTGCGCGACATGGTGGCCGCGCGCCTGGCCGAATCCTTGCGCTCGCGTTTGGCGAGGCTAGCTGCCGGCACGCAGGAGGCCTTCGACGACCTGCTCGCCGAGACCCGTCCGGTCTGCTGGACGCTCGGCCGCCAGGTAGAGGCGAAGTTCACCGATGGCTTGACGCTACGCGGCAAGGCGCTCTCCCTGAACCCCGACGCCTCGCTGGTCATCGAGGACAGTCGCGGCGTGTGTCGCACCGTCCACACCGCCGATGTCGGCGTGCTGGCCTGATGGAATCGCAACACTGAGTGGAGAAATCCGGCGATGGCAGTGCCGCCGCCGGATTACCTGCCAAGCCGCTTCTGGTTTGTCATTAGAAGCAGCTTGGTGCTGGCGCTACTTCATCTTCCAGAATGCCAACAGCAGGCATCCTATGAGGATCGTCGTGGCCCACGGGGGACTTACCTTGGGCACAATCGTGACCAGTACTGTGGCCACGAGCCAGCAGAGCCCGGCGTTCCCGGGCTTGTTTCCATTATGAGGTGCCATCACTGGCTCCTATCTACTGAACGTCAGCCGGCCTTTTGGTCCCGGCCGGTCGCCCGCACGTTTCCGGTTCCCCGTCTCAATGGATTGCCGTGCCGCGTGCGTGCGGCTTTCCTAACGTCGCATACCGAGATTTCAGAAGTCAAGCCAAAACGTCAAGACTCATGAAAATTCAAGATTTCTTGATATGACTTGTGGTCTTCGGCCGGAATGTGATACCCTCATTGTGCTGGTTGGAATCGTCTCAACTCGAGGCATATCCGGGTCTTGGTGAGCTTTCGCCTCGTGGGTTCCGCCGGTAGGGCGTTTTTCCATTTCGTCCTTCTTTTGAACTGTTCGTGTGGGCTGTCGGCTTTGGCTGGCGGCCCACACGGGTTTTCGGCGTCGTTGCCGGGGTGCCTTCGCTGGCTTGGCTGGTGTGAGGACCGCGCTGTCAATGAGGATGTAGGGATACCGGCCTAATTGTCCGCCTAGACTGTCGGCTTTGATAGATGGCTTTGGTTACGGCTCACACGTGTTTTCGGCGTCCTCGCCGGGATGTCTTTGTTGTCTTGGCTGGTTGGGCCTCGTTGTTTTGTTCTTTTAGCTATAACCTCTATAGGTCTGGTCGATAACCCCAAAAGGGTTTCGGGCCATGGTATCGTGCTTTCGTGCTTTTGGTGCTTTTTTATCTTTGTTTAAGTTTGTTTATCTTTTCGCCGTGGAACGAATTGAACGAATTTGTGCAAACCTACAAAAGCGGGCGGGCGATTTTGTGGTTTTGCGTGATTTCATCGGTAGGGGATAGGCGATAGGTTGGATAGCATGGTCAAAAATGTCAATAAACTGCTGGTGGCGAACCGCGGCGAAATCGCGCTTCGCGTTATCCGCACGGCCCACGAGATGGGGATTCCGACCGTGGCGATTTACGCCGAGCAGGACAGAGATGCACAATATGTGGAGATGGCCGACGAAGCCTATCTGCTGCATGGGGATTCCTACCGGGCCTATATGGACGAGGACCTGATCATCGACGTGCTACACCGCAGCGGCGCCGACGCCGTCCACCCTGGCTATGGCTATCTTTCCGAAATCGCCTCGTTCGCCGACAAGGTCATCAAGGCCGGCGCCACCTGGATCGGCCCGAGCCCGACGGCTTTGACCGACCTCGGCGACAAGATCACCGCACGCCGCGTGGCCAAGCGCGCGCACGTCCCGCCGGTGCCGGGGCTTTCCGAGCCCGTCAGCAACATGCGTGAGCTCCTGACCTTCGCCCAGATCAACGGCTATCCCGTGATGATGAAGCGCACCGACGGCGGTGGCGGCAAGGGCATCACGCTCGTGCATAACGACGACGAGCTGCGCAGCTTCTATATGAATCACGACGCGCTCGAAGGCGGCGACCTCAACGAATACTTCGTTGAGCTGTTCATTGACAAGGCCCGTCACGTCGAGACGCAGTCCGGCCGCGATTCGCACGGCAACTTCACCGTCTACTCCACGCGCGATTGCACCGTGCAGCGCCGCAACCAGAAGCTCATCGAGGAGGCCCCGGCCCCGTTCCTCAACGACGACGAGAAGGAACAGCTCGAGCGCTACTCCCGCAGCCTGTTCAGCGCTGTCGATTACGTCGGCCTGGGGACCTGCGAATTTATGGTCACCGAGCAGCACAAGGTCTACTTCCTCGAGGTCAACCCGCGTCTGCAGGTGGAGCACACGGTTTCCGAGCAGGTCTCCGGCCTCGATTTGGTACGCGAGCAGATCAACATTGCCAACGGCGAGGAGCTCACCCAAGCCCCCGAAAGCCACGGCCACGCCTTCGAGCTTCGTATTACAAGCGAGGACCCCGACAAGAACCTCACCCCGAGCGGCGGCACGCTGACGCGCCTGGATTGGCCCAGCGGCCCCGGCATCCGCATCGATTCCGGCGTGAAGGTCGGCGACGTGGTCTCCCCGAAATTCGATTCGATGATGGGCAAGCTCGTCGTCACCGCTCAGGACCGGCCTACCGCCGTCGCCCGCGTGCGCCGTGCGCTGAAGGAATTCAACCTTGAGGGTGTGCCCACGCCGAAGTCGCTTTTCGAAACGATCTTCAACGATCCGGAATTCACCGCTGAGGACCATCCATTCTCCGTCTATACCAAGTGGCTCGAGCGCAAGTACCTGAACCGCAAGCCCGACACCGCCGGCAGCGGCCAGCCCGCCTCGCTTTCGGGTGGCGAGGAGAAACCCAAGAAGCAGGAGACCGATTCCTTCGTCATCGAGGTCGACAACAAGCGCGTCAAGCTCACCGTTCCGCGCGACATCGTCGACAACCTCACCGGTTCGGCACGTGCCCGCGGAACCCGGCGCCCAACCCAGCCGTTGCGTGGTTCCTCGACGGGCGCTGTCGAAGAGCGCGCGAAGGTCAACGACGGCAAGTCCGGCGTCATCGACTCGCCGATGCAGGCCATCGTCACCCGCGTCAACGTCGCCGAGGGGCAGAGCGTCAACAAGGGCGACCTGCTGGCCGTGCTCGAGAGCATGAAGATGGAGAACTACGTCTACGCGCCCGTCAACGGCACCGTGCAGAAGATCTTCGTCGGCCCGTCCGATTCCGTGGATGCCGGCACCACATTGATGAAGATCGATGTGGATGGCGCCGCCAACCGTGAGAAGTCCGGTGCCAATGATGCGGCTGCGGATGGTAATGATAGCGACGTGGATAGTGATAAGGGCAAATCCGCCGGTAAGCCTGCTGGCGATACCACTACCAATACCGACACCACTGACGATTCCGCCGCACCCACAACGTCAGCTGACGACACGAAGGAAGGCGAGCGCTGATGACCGACATCATGACCACCACGGCCGTCGAAAAGGCCATGGCCAGCAGCCAGCCCCTCGACCAGCAGCCCATCCGCGCGTCCGTCGCCCGGGCCGCCGAGCTCGCGCGTGACGCCGAAAACCACGCCCACGCCCGCCAAAGCGCCAAAGGCAAGTTCACCGCCCGCGAGCGCCTCGATCTGCTCTTCGACACCGGCACCTTCCAGGAGATCGGCCGCTTCTCCGGCGGCAACATCAACGAGGGCATCGCCGGCTCGGCCGTCATCACCGGTTTTGGCGACGTCTACGGCCGTAAGGTCGCCGTCTACGCGCAGGACTTCTCCGTGCGCGGCGGCACGCTCGGCCACGCCGAAGGCGAGAAGATCTGCCACCTGATGGACATGGCGCTCGACCTCAAAATCCCGGTCGTCGCCCTGATCGATTCCGGCGGCGCCCGCATTCAGGAAGGCGTGGAAGCGCTTACTCAATACGGCCACATCTTCCGCAAAACCTGCGAGGCGAGCGGCTTCGTCCCGCAGCTTTCGCTGATTCTCGGCCCTTGCGCGGGCGGCGCTGTCTATTGCCCGGCGTTGACGGACCTCATCATCATGACCCGCCAGAATTCCAACATGTTCGTCACCGGCCCCGACGTGGTCAAATCCGTCACCGGCGAGACGATTTCCATGGAGGACCTCGGCGGTGGCAAGGTGCACAACACCATTTCCGGCGTCGCGCACTACCTCGGCGAGGACGAGGCCGACGCGATCGATTACGCGCGCACGGTGCTCGCCTATCTGCCTTCCAGCTCGGAGTCGCAACCCCCGGTCTACGCCTACGCGGCCACCCGCGCCGACCGCTCCACGGCCGAACGCCTGGGCACCATCGTCCCCGACAACGACCGCCAGCCCTACGACATCAACGAAGTCATCCGCTGTATCGTCGACTACGGCGAGTTCGTGCAGGTGCAGGCGCTCTACGCCAAGTGCGCCGTGGTCGGCTTCGCTTGCATCGAAGGCCATCCGGTCGGCATCGTGGCGAACCAGCCCAACGAGCAGGCCGGCATCCTCGACGTCGATTCCAGCGAGAAGATCGCCCGATTCGTCCGCCTGTGCGACGCGTTCAACCTTCCGGTGGTCACGCTGGTTGACACCCCCGGCTACAAGCCCGGCAGCGACCAAGAGCACGCGGGCATCATCCGCCGCGGCGCGAAGGTCATCTACGCCTACGCCAACGCGCAGGTGCCGATGGTCTCGGTTGTATTACGTAAGGCTTTCGGCGGCGCCTACATCGTCATGGGCTCCAAGGCGATCGGCGCGGACGTCAACTACGCCTGGCCCTCTAGCCAGATCGCGGTGCTTGGCGCCGCGGGCGCGGTCAACATCATCCACCGGAAGGACCTGCACAAGGCCAAGGAACGCCGGCAGGACGTCGAGGCGCTGCGCCAGCAGTACATCGACCAGTACGAAAGCGAGACCTTGAACGCGAACCTTTCGCTGGAGACCGGCCAGATCGACGCAATGATCGACCCCGAGCAGACGCGCGAGGCCATCGCCGAATCCTTGCGGCTCTTGCGCAACAAGAAACGCGTCCGCCGCACCACCAAGCACCATGGCAACCAGCCGATGTAGCTTCGCACATTCAGGCTAATCCAAGGCGGGGCAGGTAAGATTCAGACCGGACTGCCTCGCATGGGATTTCCTGACATGATAATTTTAGATTTTTTGCAATAACCGTATCCATGAGAATTCCAACCAAATATAAGGAAGATAATGACTGAAAACACCTTCTTCTTGAACCGCCTCAGCACCGAGCCGCACGCGCTCATCTTCGGCGGCCAGTCCACGCCGTGGGTCAGCTCCCTGGCCGACGAATGCACCGACCCGACCCTGGCGGAGAAGCTCAAGGCACACGCCGACGCCTCGGACCGCCTGCTTTCCGCGGTCACCCCGGACCTCTTGGCCACGATGGGCGGCACCGTCGACCTCTTCGGTTTCAAAGCCAACCCGGCCAAGCTCGGCCCCGCCGCCGATGCGGCCGCCAGCGTCCCCGGCATCGCCTTGGCGCAGTTGGGCGCGCTCATCGACGCGGAGGGCCTTGGCTACAACGTCGCGCAGGCCAAGCCGCTGGCCACCCTCGGCCATTCGCAGGGCATCATCGCCGAGCACATGGTCGACGCCATAAAGGAGGCCGGTTCCATCGACGCGGCCAGTGACGCCATCGACGAGATTCTCGCCATCGCACGCTTGATCGGCGCGGCCGGCACCCGCCAGTCCCGCCTGCTGCCGGTGTCCACCAAGTCCGGCGACGCCACCCCGATGCTTTCGGTGCGCGGCGCGACCAAACGCCAGATCGAGACGCTGGTCGGCCGGGTCGTCAAGCCCCGTGGCCCCATCGCCTTCGCGGTGACCAACGCCACCGATAATTATGTACTTTCCGGCCATCCTGAGGATCTCGCGGCCTTCGCCGTCGAGGTCGGCAAGGAGAACCGCCGCCAGGCCAAGCTGCGTGCCGACAAGGTGCGTGGCGGCGAGGTCTTCGACCCGATCCTCGAATATCTTGAGGTCACCGTTCCCTTCCATTCCCCGCTGATGGCCGAGGCTGTCGAGTCCACCGTCAACTGGGCGCAAGCCTGCGGCCTGGACGCCGAACGCGCCCGCACGCTGGCCAGCGAGGTCCTGGTCAACCACGTCGATTGGGCCGCGCGCACCGACGTGCTGCTCAAGAGCACCGACCCCACCAAGCTGTGGATCGTGGACATGGGACCCGGCAACACCGTCGGCAAGCTCGTCAGCGCCCTGGTGCAGGGCACCGGCGTCGGCGTGGTCGAGGCCGACAGCGAAGAGGCCCGCGCCGCGCTTTCCACCATGGAGGAGGAGCCGGTCCGCACGCAGGATTGGCGCAAGTTCGCCCCCAAGGTCATCTCCACCCCCGCGGGCGACAAGATCCGCACCAAGTTCAGCGATTTGACCGGCAAGCCGCCGGTCCTCCTGGCCGGCATGACGCCCACCACCGTCAACGCCGACATCGTCTCCGCGGCCGCCAACGCCGGCTACTGGGTCGAAATGGCCGGTGGCGGGCAGGTCACCTCGGACGTCTTCGACCGCAACGTCGCCGACCTCGACAAGGAGCTTGAGGAAGGCCGCACCATCGAGTTCAACGCGATGTTCATGGACCGCTACCTGTGGAACCTGCAGTTCGGCCCCGCCGGCATCGTCGCCAAGAAGCGCGCCTCCGGAACCCCGATTGATGGCGTCGTCATCTCCGCCGGCATCCCCGAGCTCGACGAGGCCAAACAACTCGTCGCCCAGCTCAACGAGCAGGGCTTCCCCTACGTCGCGTTCAAGCCCGGCACCGTCGACCAGATCCGCCAGGTCGTGCGCATCGCCAAGGCCGTCGCGCCCGTTTCCGTCATCATGGAGGTCGAAGGCGGAGCCGCCGGCGGCCACCATTCCTGGGAATCCCTTGATGTGCTCCTGATGGACACCTATGCCGACGTGCGCGCCTGCGACAACCTCGTGTTGGTCGCCGGTGGCGGCATCGGCACGCCCGAGCGCGCCGCTGATTACATCTCCGGCCAGTGGTCGCGCGCCTATGGCAAGCCCGACATGCCCGTCGACGGCGTCCTCATCGGCACCGCCGCGATGACGGCCAAGGAGGCCCACACCAATCCTGACGTCAAGCGCATGCTCGTCGCCACCCCCGGCATCTCGCCGAAGCCCGACGATTCCGATCCGTTCGCGCCCCTGGGTGAGAACTGGGTCCCTGCGGGCGTGGTCGCCAAGGGCGGCGTCGCCAGCGGCCTGAGCCACCTGCACGCCGACATCTACGAGCTCGAGAACGCCTCTGCCCGTTGCGGCCGCCTGCTGGTGCGCGTGATGAAGCACCCGGAGGAGCTGGAAAGCCGCCGCGACGAGATCATCGAGGCCCTCAACAAGACCTCGCGCCCGTACTTCGGCGACCTTGACAAGATGACCTACGTCCAGTGGGCGCAACGTTTCGCCGAGCTCACCTACCCGTGGGCCGACCCGACCTATGCCGACCGCTTCCTGCACCTCCTGCAGCGCGCCGAATCCCGCGTCTGCGACCAGGAGTCCGGCGAGTTCGCGTCGCTGTTCAACTCCCGCGCCGACGTCGAGAACGACCCGCAGGGCGCCATCGACAAGCTGCAACGCGCCTACCCGCGCGCCGCCGAGGTCACCGTGACCCCGACCGACGTGGCTTGGTTCCCGACCTTGATCCACGAGTACCACAAGCCGGTGCCCTTCGTGCCGCAGATCGACAACGACCTGCTGCGCTGGTGGGGCCAGGACCAGCTTTGGCAGTCCGAGGATCCGCGTTATTCCGCCGATTCCGTGCGCGCCATCCCCGGCCCGATTTCCGTGGCCGGCATCACCACCGTCGACGAGCCCGTCGGCTCCATCCTCGGCCGCTTCGAGGCCGCCGCGCTCGACCGCACCCGCGAGATCAACGGGGGAGCCGAGCCGCAGCGCGCCTTCGCCGAGCTCGACGCCGCCAAGACCGCCGAGGACTTCATCCGCAAGTCCCCGAACATCTCCTGGGTCGGCCACCTCATGGCCAACCCCGCCTTCGGCACCCCGAACGGCGATAAGTATTACGAAATCCGCCCGGTGGGCGACGAGGACGGCACCGAGCTCTACGACCTCGACATCCACCTCGACACCTTCTGGGACAACGATCCCGACGGCGGCCTCTCCAAGCACGCCGTGCGCGACATCGTCATCCCGCTGAACGTCCGCCCCAGTGAATCCGGGCTCTTCCCGGTCGTCGACCGCGAACGCCTTCCGAAGCACGTCTACGCGATGCTCGCCGACACCGCCGGCATCGGCAACACCGCCATCACCGGCGACAAGCTGACCGCGATGCCGCAAATCGAAGAGATGAGCGACAAGGAGGCCTTCCCTTACGGCCAGGCCCACTCCAGCTACACTCTCTCCGCCAACCTCGGCTACGATCACGAGGCCGCCACCGCCGGCAACATGCCCGGTTCGCTGAACGCCTCGCGCATCGCCCCCGACGCCCTGGTCGGCCCGGCCTGGCCCGCGATCTACACGGCCCTCGGCTCGGTCTACGTCCACGGCTATCCGGTCATCGAAGGCCTCTTGAACGCCGTCCACCTCGACCATCAGATGGAACTCGAGGTCACCGAGGACGAGCTTCTGGGGCACGTCGGCGAGAAGATCAACCTCACCAGCTGGGCCGACGCCTACGCCGAGTCCGCTTCCGGTCGCATCGTCACGATCCACGTCACTCACACCGCCATTGACGGCACCGTCCTGGCCCACGAGGTCGAGCGTTTCGCCGTGCGCGGCCGCTCCTACTCCGACGAGCTGCCGGTGGACGTGCCCGATTACGGCGATTACCTGAGCTACCGTGAAGCCCGCACCGGCGCCGGCACGCCGTTCGGCGAGGAGGACGACAAGGGGCTTGACCCCGTGGTCTCCACCCCGCGTCGCATGCTCCGCCGCGTCACGTTGACCGCGCCAAGCGAGATGACCGCGTTCGCCCGCACTTCCGGCGATTTCAACCCGATCCACACCTCGCGTCGAGGCGCTGCGGTCTCCGGCCTGAAGGCCCCGCTGGTGCATGGCATGTGGCTTTCCGCCGCCGCCCAGCACGTCGTGCAGGCGCGCGATGACAAGGGCGCGCATTACGAGATCGTCGGCTGGACCTACAACATGTACGGCATGGTGCAGCTTGGCGACAAGGTCGAGATTTCGGTCGAGCGCATCGGCAAGCTGCGTCACGGCGGCATGACCCTTGAGGTCACCTGCCGCATCGACGGCAATATCGTCTCCCGTGGCACCGCCGCGGTCCGCGCCCCGCGTTCCGCCTACGTCTATCCCGGCCAGGGCATCCAGCAGAAGGGCATGGTCTTGGACGAGCGCGCCAAGTCGGCCGCCGCCCGCGAGACCTGGGAACGTGCCGACAAGCTCACCCGCGAAAAGCTCGGCTTCTCGATCCTCGCCATCGTGCGTGACAACCCGAAGACGCTCACGGCCAACGGCGTGACCTATCATCACCCCGACGGCCTCCTGGACCTCACGCAGTTCACCCAGGTGGCGCTCGCCACCGTCGCCTACGCCCAGACCTCACGCCTGCGCGAGGCCGGCAGCGACATCTGGCCCGCCTATTTCGCCGGCCATTCGCTGGGCGAATACAACGCCTTGAGCTCTTTCGCCGGCATCATCCCGTTCGAGACGGTGCTCGAGCTGGTCTTCCAGCGAGGGTCGGCGATGAACAGCCTCATCGACCGTGACGAGCAGGGACGTTCCAACTACCGCATGGCTGCCTTGCGCCCGAACCAGTTCGGCGTGGGCGACGACGGCGTGGACGATTACGTCAAGTCCGTGAGCGAGGCGAGCGGCGAGTTCCTGCAGATCGTCAACTACAACCTCGCCGGCCAGCAGTACGTCATCGCCGGCACGCTCAAGGGCCTCGAAGCTCTGAAGGCCGATTCCGCGCGTCGCGTCAAGGAATACGGCGGCAAGCCGGCGCTCATGTACGTGCCCGGCATCGACGTGCCGTTCCACTCCATGCTCCTGCGCAAGGGCGTGCCCGACTTCCGCAACAAGCTCGACACCCTGCTCCCGGCGCATATCGACTACTCCCGTTTGGTCGGCCGCTACATCCCGAACCTCGTAGCGACACCGTTTGAGATGACGAAGGAATTTGCCAAGAAGATCGTCGACGTCGTGCCGTCCACCCGCATCCAGGAAGCGCTCGACAACCCGGAGGTCTGGGATTCCTACGCCGCCGACGAGCAGAAGCTCGGCCGTCTGCTCTTCACCGAGCTCCTGGCCTGGCAGTTCGCCTCCCCGGTGCGTTGGATTGAGACGCAGGCCATCATGTTCGGCGACCCGGCACAGGGCGGCCTCGGCGTGGAGAACTACGTTGAGGTCGGCCTCGGCAACCAGCCGACGCTGGCGAACTTGGCCACCAAGACCCTGCGTCTGCCTGATTTCTCCGGCAGCGAGGTCGCGGTCTACAACCTTGGTCGTGACGAGCAGCGCGTTTATATGACTGATTCGGATTCACTGGTTCCTGATACGGATGATGACGCTGACGAGGCCCCGGCCGTTGCTCAGCCCGCCGCTGCAGCTTCGGCTCCGACGGCGCAAGCTGCCGCTCCTGCAGCCACTCCAGCTTCGGCACCCGCAACGCCCGCCGCCGCAGCTCCGGCCGCACCGGCCGCCGCATCCGGCGAACGCCCCGCGGATCTGCCCTTCAAGGCATCCGATGGCATCGCGATGCTTCTGGCCTACGCGGCCAAGGTGCGCCCCGACCAGATCGGCGACAGCGACACCACCGACACGCTGACCAACGGCGTCTCTTCACGTCGTAACCAGCTGCTGATGGACATCAGCTCCGAGCTGGGCGTGGCATCGGTCGACGGCGCCGCCGAGGCGTCGATCACCGACCTCTACGCACTGGTCAACAAGGTGGCTCCGAACTACAAGCCGTTCGGCCCCGTGCTTTCCGACATCGTGCGCGACCGCATCCGTGGCCTCTTCGGCGCTTCCGGCGTCAAGCAGGCCCAGGTCGTCAAGCGCGTCACCGACACCTGGCAGCTGGGCCAGGGCTGGGCCGATTATGTGCTCGCCGCTTTGGTACTTGAAACCCGCGAAGGCACGTCCTCGCGTGGCGACGACCTCGCCAGCCTCGGTTCTGCCCAGGTCTCCAACGCCAACGACGCCAACGCGCTGATCGACGCGGCCGTGCAGAAGGTCGCCGCCGATCACGGCGTGGCCGTGGCCCTACCGAGCGTCGGTGGCGCCGGTGGCTCGGTGGTCGATTCCGCCGCGCTCGACGCCTTCGCCGAGAAGGTCACCGGAGCCGACGGCGTGCTCGCCAAGACCGCACGCTTCGTGCTCGACGAACTTGACATTAAGGCTCCCGTTCCCGCCGAGGATGAGGATGAGGACGCCGCTGTGGTCGAGGCCGTTGAGGCCGAACTTGGCAGCGACTGGGTCGATCAGGTCGCCCCGCGCTTCGACGAGCGCAAGGCCCTCCTGCTCGATGACCGCTGGGCCACCGCGCGCGAGGATCTCGTCCGTCTGTATTACAACCATGACCAGAAGGTTGCCTCGCTGAGCTTCATCGGCGCGGGCCGCGAGGTCGCCGATCAGGCCACTTGGTTCGCCTCCAAGGCCGCGGTCGACGGTGACAGCATCATGGCCTCCACCTTCAACCGTATCGCGGTCGAGGCGCGCAGCAACGCCAAGACCGACCCGAAGGCGTCCCGCTTCGCCGGCGACGTCGCCGTGGTCACCGGCGTGGCCCCGAACTCCATCGCGGGCCAGGTCGTCGAAGGCCTCTTGGCCGGCGGCGCGACGGTGATCGCCACCTCGCACAGCTTCAAGCAGTCGGTGAAGGCATGGGCCGAGCAGGTCTACCGTGAGCACGCGGTCGGCGACGCCAAGCTTTGGCTGGTTCCGGCCAACCTCTCCAGCTACCGCGACGTTGATGCCCTTGTCAAGTGGGTCGGCGGCGTGAGCAAGAAGACCACCGGCGCCACCACCACGATCCTGAAGCCGGCCTACGAGCCGAGCCTCTTCTTCCCGTTCGCGGCTCCTCCGGTGCACGGTACCATGGCCGATTCCGGCCAGCTCTTCGAGTCGCAGGCACGTCTGATGCTCTGGGGCGTCGAGCGCGCGATCACCGGTTTCGCGGCCATCGGCGGCGACACCGACGTGCAGCACAAGCTTCACGTCGTCCTGCCCGGTTCCCCGAACCGCGGCGTCTTCGGTGGCGACGGCGCGTACGGCGAGGTCAAGGCCTCGTTCGACGCCATCGTCACCCGTGCCCGCGCCGAGAAGGATTGGTCCGGCAGGGTCACCTTCGCCCACCCGCTGATCGGCTGGGTGCGTGGCACCGGCCTCATGGGCGGCAACGATCCGTTGGTCGATGTGGTCGAACGTCATGGCATCCACACCTATTCCACCGCCGAGGTCGCCGAGCAGCTGCTCGACCTGGCCGATACCGGTGCCCGCAAGCAGGCCGAGAAGGCCCCGCTTCGCGCCGATCTGACCGGTGGTTTGGGCAGTGAGCCCATCGACATCTCCGCTCTGCGCGCCGAAGCCGAGGCCGACAAGGCCAATTCTGCCGCGGCAAGCGCCGACGAAAGCGCCGAGGCGGATGCCGCAGCGAAGAGCAAGGCCGGCAAGGCGACGCTTATCAAGGCGTTGCCCACCCCGAACCCGCCGCGTCAGGCTGAGGTCAACTTGGCCGATTGGCAGGGCGTCACCGTCAAGCCCGAAGACCAGATCGTCATTGTCTCCATCGGTGAGCTGGGCCCGTGGGGCTCCGGCCGCACCCGCAGCGAGGCCGAGCTGGGCATCCATCCCGACGGCAGTGTCGATCTCTCCGCCGGTGCGGTGCTCGAGCTGGCTTGGAACATGGGCCTGGTCACCTGGCAGGACAGCCCGAAGGCCGGCTGGTACGACACCGACGGCAACCTCGTGCCCGAAGAGGACATCGCCGAGCGTTATCACGACGAGGTCGTGGCCCGCTCCGGCCTGCGCCCCTTCGACAACGGCATGGGCAGCGGCGACTATCAGAACGACACCGCCAGCGGCGAGGTGGAGATCTACCTCGACCACGAGGTCACCTTCAACGTCCCCAGCGAGGAAGTCGCCCAGCAGTATGTCATCATGGACGCCGAGCACACCACGGTCGCCCAGGACGAGGAGTCCGGCGAGTGGAGCGTCACCCGCCAGCCCGGTTCGATGATTCGCGTGCCCAAGCGCTTCGCGATGACCCGCACCGTCGGCGGCCAGTTCCCGAAGGGCTTCGACCCGGTCAAGTGGGGCATTCCGGCCTCCATGGTCGGCGAGGTCGACGAGATCGCGCTGTGGAACATCGTCACCACGGTCGACGCATACCTTTCCGCCGGTTTCAGCCCCTCCGAGGTGTTGCAGACGATTCATCCTTCGATGGTCGCCTCTACGCAGGGCACCGGTTTCGGCGGCATGGCCAGCATGCGCAAGCTCTACCTCGACCGCTTCCTCGGCCACGAGATCCCGACCGACATCCTGCAGGAAGCCCTGCCGAACGTCGTCGCCGCGCACGTCATGCAGTCCTACATCGGCGGCTACGGCAACATGGTCCAGCCGGTTTCGGCCTGTGCCACCGCCGCGGTCTCGCTGGAAGAGGGCGTCGACAAGATCGCCCTGCACAAGGCGGACTTCGTGGTCACCGGCGCTATCGATGACATCGGCGTGGATTCGGTGATCGGCTTCGGCAACATGGGTGCCACCGCCGACGCGAACGTGATGTACGGCAAGGGCATTTCCGACCGTTTCTTCTCCCGCTCCAACGACCGTCGCCGCGATGGCTTCGTCGAGTCCGAGGGCGGCGGCACGATGCTGGTCACCCGTGGCGACATCGCGCTGAAGATGGGCCTGCCGGTCGCGGCCGTGGTCGGTTACGTCCACAGCTTCGCCGACGGTGCGCACACCTCGATCCCGGCTCCGGGCTTGGGTGCGCTCGCCGCGGCCCAGGGCGGTGCGAACTCCCAGCTGGTCCGCCAGCTGGCGCGTCTTGGCGTCGCCCCTGACGATATCGCCGTGGTCTCCAAGCACGACACGTCCACCAACGCCAACGATTCCAACGAATCCGAGCTGCACAACTCCATCCAGCACGCCATCGGCCGTAACGATGGAAATCCGCTGTTCGTCATTTCGCAGAAGAGCCTCACCGGCCACGCGATGGGCGGTGCCGCGATCTTCCAGATCGACGGTGTGACTCAGCTCTTCAAGTCCGGCGTCATTCCGGCCAACGCGGCACTGGATTGCGTCGACCCGAAGATGCGCAAAGACGACCACATGGTCTGGCTTCGCAAGCCGCTCAACATCGGCTCCATCAAGGCTGGCCTGGTCACCTCACTCGGTTTCGGCCACGTCTCCGGCTTCGTTGCCCTCGTGCACCCCGGCGCCTTCGAGGCGGCCGTCGCCAACGAGTACGGCCAGGACGTGCTCGACAAGTGGCGTGCCCGCGCCAACGAGCGTCTGGCCCGTGGCGAACGCCGCCGCCTGATGGGCATGATGGGCGAGGCCCCGCTCTACGAGGAGATCGACAACCGTCGCTTCCACGAGGACACGAAGACCTACAACGCCCACGAGGCCGAAAAGGCGATGCTTCTCAACCCGGACGCCCGCCTAGGCTCCGACGGCTACTTCGCGTAACTTGAGGTAAACCAAATAATTGGTATCAGCCGTGCGGTTTGCAGTGTACGTTCCTGCAAACCGCACGGTTGTTTCATATCCGGCGGTAGCATGGGAATGTGATGGATTTCAACGAAAACTCCGATTCGTCGGGTCTCAGCTCTGGCGTGCTTGGAATAGGGCACGACGTCGTGGATGTCGACGGGTTCGCGGCGCAGCTGGGCGAGACGGGGTCGCGCATGCGCGGGCTGTTCTCGACGCGTGAGCTGCGGCAGGCGGCGGCGCGGGCCAAGGCCAAGCATGACGGCCAGGCTGTGCATCTCGCGGTGCGTTGGGCGGGCAAGGAGGCCGTGCTCAAGGCCTGGTGCGAGGCGCTGGGGGAGCGGCCCAACCCGTACACGCTCGACGATTTCCCGTGGGCACAGATCGAGATCCTCGATGATTCGCGCTCGCGGCCTCGCGTGGTGCTGTCGCAGGATTGCGAGGCTACGTTACTGAGATCGCTGGGTGCGCGGCGGACGGAAACGGCGGGCGCGGATGAGGAATCGTCGGACGTGGTTTCGGGAGATGAGGTCTCGGCGGATGGGGTCTCATCAGATGGGGATTCGTTTGCTTTTGGCGGGGGACGGCTTGGCGCTGGTGCGCCGACTTTGCGCTGGCATGTCTCGCTGAGCCACGATGGGCCGATCGCCTCGGCTGTGGCGTTGTTGGTCGGTGAATCCAAGAGATAACAATAATGGCTTCACACCTGCGGGATATCTAAGTATCGCAAAGCCGCGTGCGTAGCAAATTCTTCAGGCGGTTCGTTGATATTGCGACGCCGTAATTGCAAAGCCGCGTGCGCGCAAACTCATCATGTTGCGATAGACAAATTTTCATTATTTACGTAAAGATAGCGATGACGAATGGTGTTACAATATAGCTACCTACCGGTCGGTAACTAAGTGATTGTCCTGAGATTCCAACGGAAACCGGCCCGGCAAATAACTAAACAAACGTAGGCGTTCGCGCCCGGCTCAGGGATGATTCGCGCGGAATGTGGAAAGGTTGCACTATGACCAATCAAGCAACACCGGTGACAAGTGCCAAGGAATTGAGCGTTGAGGAGCAAGCGGCGCTGACCAGCGGCACCAACCCGTGGAGCATCGGCTCCGTGCCCGAAAAAGGCCTGCCGAACTACACGATTACCGACGGCCCCCACGGACTTCGCAAGGCGCAGAACCTGGAAGGCATGGACGTCGACAAGGCCGTGCCGGCCACCTGCTTCCCGCCGGCCGCGGGCATGTCGTCGAGCTGGAACCCGGACCTGGTGCGTGAGACCGGCGAGGCGATGGGCGAGGAGTGCATCCAGGAACAGGTCGCCGTCATCCTCGGCCCCGGCATCAACATCAAGCGCAACCCGCTGGGCGGCCGCTGCTTCGAGTTCTGGAGCGAGGACCCCTACCTGGCCGGGCATGAGGCCGTCGGCGAGGTCGAGGGCATCCAGTCCAAGGGCATCGGCACCTCGCTCAAGCACTTCGCGGCCAACAACCAGGAAACCGACCGCATGCGCGTGAGCGCCAACGTTTCGCAGCGCGCGCTTCGCGAGATCTATCTGCCGGGCTTCGAGCACATCGTCAAAACCGCCCAGCCTTGGACAATCATGTGCTCGTATAACAAGATCAACGACGTCTATTCCTCGCAGAATAAGTGGTTGCTGACCGACCTGCTGCGCGGGGAGTGGGGCTTCAAAGGCATCGTCATGTCCGACTGGGGCGCCGTGCACGACCGTGCCGCCGCGCTGAACGCCGGGCTCAACCTCGAGATGCCACCGACCAACACCGACGAGAAGATCGTGTACGCCGTGCGCGACGGCGAGATCAAGCACGAACAGCTCGAGAAGATGGCGCAGGGCATGATCGACCTCGTCAACAAGACCCGTCCCGCCATGGAGAAGGGCAAGGCTGGCTATCGTTACGACGTTGACGCGCATGACGACGTGGCCCGCCGCGCCGCGCGCGAGGCCATGGTGCTTTTGAAGAACGAGGGCAATCTGCTGCCGGTCAAGTCCGGCACGAAGCTGGCCGTCATCGGCGAGTTCGCCCGCACCCCGCGTTATCAGGGCGCCGGCTCGTCGCTGATCAACCCGAACAAGCTCACCAGCTTCCTCGACGCGCTGAAGGATCGTGGCGTCAAGGCGGACTTCGCGCCCGGCTTCACGTTGGACGATGACGCGCAGGACCCGGCCCTGACTTCGCAGGCCGTTGCCGCGGCCAAGGGCGCCGACACCGTTCTGCTCTTCCTTGGCCTGCCCGCTTCCTACGAATCCGAAGGCTTCGACCGCACCTCGCTCGACATCCCCGCCAAGCAGGTCGAGTTGCTGAAGGCCGTTGCCGCGGCGAACAAGAACGTCGTGGTCATCCTTTCCAACGGCTCCTCGGTCTCCATGCCGTGGGCTGACGACGCCAAGTCCATCCTTGAAGCATGGCTTTTGGGCCAGGCTGGTGGTGCCGCGACCGCCGATGTCGTCTTCGGCGATGTGAGCCCGTCGGGCAAGCTCGCGCAGACCATCATCAACGATCTGGACGACGACCCGACCATGATGAACTGGCCGGGCGAGGAAGGCCACGTCGACTACGGCGAGGGCGTCTTCGTCGGCTATCGCTACTACGACACCTTCCACAAGCCGGTTGTGTACCCGTTCGGCTACGGACTTTCCTACACGACGTTCGAGGTCTCGGGCGCGAAGGCCGAAAAGACCGGTCCGCAGTCCGCACGCGTCACCGCTACCGTGAAGAACACGGGCAACGTGGCTGGCGCCGAGGTCGTCCAGTTCTACGTCGCCCCGCCGAAGGAGGCCGTCGCGCGCCCGGTCCACGAGCTCAAGGGCTTTAAGAAGGTCTATCTCGAGCCGGGTGAGTCCGCCGAGGTTTCCGTCGATCTGGATTCGCGCGCGTTCGCGTACTGGTCCGAGCGCTTCGCCGACTGGAAGGTCGAGGAGGGCACCTACAAGATCGAGGTCGGTACCTCGTCCCGCGATATCGCCGACGCCGTTTCCATTGATCTCGAAGACGATGGCAAGACCGTCCGGCTCACCGAATGGTCCACGTTCAAGGAATGGAAGGAAGACCCGATCGGCGGCCCCGTCGTCGACAAGGTCGTGGCCAAGCTCGACAAGCAGTTCGGCCACAACATCATCCCTGACAGCCAGCTGATCGTGATGTTCCTCGACAGCTGCCCGGTCGGCGGTATGTCGATGCTGCTCGGCGCCGACGAGGCCGAGGCTTTCGTCGCGGAGCTCAAGGCCGAGTATGAGAAGGCCGCCAAGTAGTTTTCACTCATTGCTTGAAATCACCTGATGCGAACCGGGCATGAAACGTTGAATGATGTTTCGCGCCCGGTTTTTCGTGATTCCTGCACTATCCGCTTGCTGTGCCACTACGTCTTGAATGTTGCAAGATTGCGTTTTCAGGATGTACTTAGGCTGTACCTGGTGAGAAAACCGGTAATGTGTCGCCAATTCCGTGCCTCGTGTATACTGAAAATCGTTGTTTTGCGAGGCTTCCGAGTCGCGTATGAATGGCACGCGGATGTAGCTCAATGGTAGAGCCTCAGTCTTCCAAACTGATTACGCGGGTTCGATTCCCGTCATCCGCTCCCATTGCGGCGGTGGGTAGGTTTGACGCCTATGCATCTATATATAAGGTATGGGTATCGTCCCGCGGCCGTTCCGGTTTTACGTGTGAGTGCGTAGTATTGTATTACGTGTGTCATGTTGCCGGAAAGCCTCGATGGGGGATGCGAACAGCTCGTGTGATAATGAGGCGTGGCCATGACGGATGAATCGAAGAACGTGAATCCTGGGTCCGCCGACGGCGTTTCGAGCGGCAACCTTCCTTCCGGCAAGATTCCGGATGCCCCCGCTTCCAGCAAACTTTCCGATGCTTCTTCTCCTGACGCCTGTCCTGACAATGCCGACGATCCAGACAAGGCTAACGAGGCCGTCGAAATCGTCGAAGGCAAGGTCGAGAAGGTCAGTGTTTCCAAGCATCCCGAGGCCTCGATCCCGCAGACCGATCTTTCCCTGGCCGACATCAAACGCAGCCAGTTCCATCCGGTGCGCTGGGTGGTCTACGTCGTCATCCTGCTGGTCGCCATCATCGGGCCGTACTGGTTCGGCCGCGTGCTGGCCGTACGGTATACCAAGCAGATCATCAAACTGCTGAGCCCGTTTGCCCCGCAAGGTGTGGCGCTGGTTTCCTGGGCCGTCACTGTGTTCGCGCTGGCCACGTTCGCGCTTTCGTTCGTGGAGGAGCATGCCTGGTTGTGGCGCGACCTTTTCCTGCTCCTGCTGGCCTTCGAGCAGCTGATAGCCGGTGTCTCGCTCCTGAAATTCAAGTTCTGGTTTTCCACCTACGTGATGTATGGCTCCTCGTCGGCGCTGCCGAACGCGGCAAACCTTGGTATCATCGCGGCGCTGATTGCCGCCGGCGTTTATGTGATTCTCTTCGTGGGCCTCTTGATCGGCATCAAGAAGGACTCTCCGCTGAACATCCTCACCCGTAGCTGGGCCTCGTTCCTCATGTACTTTGTCATCGAGGGCATCGCGTTGATCATCGTCCTCTTCAGCGGCCTGATTGCCGCCGTGTGACGTTCGACAGGCGATGCGACGAAAAGTGTGTAAATCCGTGCTTTTCATCGCATCTCATTCATAAACGCGACGAAAAGCACGAAAATGCGCCTAAAAACGTGCTTTTGGTCGCAATAAAACCTGCGCATGGTGCGGAATTGCATTCATCCCTACCTATTCCTATACTAGAGACTTGGCGTGTATTCGCCCGCGGATAGAGAGCGCTTCGGCATAATGCCGGCGGCACCGCGCAGCAACCATAAGGAGGATGCCGTGGCACTTACGGCTGAAGAAAAGCACGAGATCGTAACCAAGTATGCGACGCACGAAGGCGACACGGGTTCTCCCGAGGTCCAGATTGCGCTGCTGAGCAAGCGTATCTCCGATCTGACCGAGCACCTGAAGACCCATCAGCACGATCACCACTCTCGTCGTGGTCTGCTGCTGATGGTCGGCGATCGTCGCCGTCTTCTCGATTACCTGAAGAAGGTCGACATCAACCGTTACCGCTCCTTGGTCGAGCGTCTTGGTCTTCGTCGATAGCTGTTGTATGCCCGGGCTTCGTGCTCGGGCTTTTTCAGAGGTCTGGTTGGACATAGGCGTTGGCAAACGTCTAGAAATGTTCGCGTGTGAAGAAAAACCGACGGCCCTAAGGTGAGGGTCGATAATTGAAATATCTGGATATGTGTTCCGGCTCGATAGCCGTCAATGCTGCTTCAGACTGAGAAGTGAAAGTCAATGCGCCGGCACCAGCGTTGGTGAGGCCAGGTAAGCCTTACGAAACCACACAAGGTCGGACGTTGACAAAGCATTTTGCAGTATGTTGGAAATAGGAAATTAAACAAAGGAGGAACCCTTGGAGGGTCCCGAAATCAAGGCCGTAGAGGCCGTTATTGACAATGGTTCATTTGGTAAACGTACATTGCGATTCGAGACGGGTCGTCTCGCGCAACAGGCCGACGGCGCTGTAGCCGCCTACCTCGATGACGATTCGATGGTCCTTTCGACCACCACCGCCGGCAGCAGCCCGAAGGAAAACTACGATTTCTTCCCGCTCACCGTCGATGTGGAAGAGAAGATGTACGCCGCGGGCAAGATCCCGGGTTCGTTCTTCCGCCGCGAAGGCCGTCCGTCGAACGACGCCATCCTCGCCTGCCGCATCATCGATCGTCCGCTGCGTCCGCTCTTCCCGCACACGCTGCGCAACGAGGTTCAGGTCGTCGAGACCGTACTCGCCTGCAACCCGGACGATGCCTATGACATGATCGCTTTGAACGCCGCTTCCGCGTCCACCATGATCTCCGGCCTGCCTTTCGAAGGCCCGGTCTCCGGTGTGCGTCTGGCGTTGGTCGACGGCCAGTGGGTCGCCTTCCCGCGCTGGAGCGAGCGTGACCGCGCGGTCTTCGAGATCGTCGTGGCCGGCCGCGTCATCGAGAATGGTGACGTCGCCATCGCCATGATCGAGGCCGGCGCCGGCAAGAACGCCTGGAACCTCATCTACGACGAGGGCCAGCAGAAGCCGGACGAGGAAGTCGTCGCCGGTGGCCTCGAAGCCGCCAAGCCGTTCATCAAGGTCATCTGCGAGGCTCAGAACGAGCTCAAGGAGAAGGCCGGCAAGGCCAACGACAAGGAATTCCAGCTCTTCCCGGAGTACACGGACGAGCTCTACAAGCGCATCGACGAGATCGCCCACGACGACCTCAACGACGCCCTGTCCATCGCCGCCAAGCTGCCGCGCCAGGAGCGCATCCACGAGATCAAGGAAGACGTCCGCGCCAAGCTCGCCGACGAATTCACCGACATGGATGACGCCGAGAAGGAAAAGGAACTCGGCAACGCCTTCAAGGAACTGCAGCGCCAGATCGTGCGCCGTCGCGTCCTCACGGAGGACTTCCGTATCGACGGCCGTGGCCTGCGAGATATCCGTACGCTTTCCGCCGAAGTCGGCATCGTGCCGCGCGTGCACGGTTCCGCACTCTTCCAGCGCGGCGAGACCCAGATCCTGGGCGTCACTACGCTCAACATGCTGAAGATGGAGCAGACGCTCGATTCCATCTCCGGCCCGCAGACCAAGCGCTACATGCACAACTACGAGATGCCGCCGTATTCCACCGGTGAGACCGGCCGCGTCGGCTCCCCGAAGCGTCGTGAGGTCGGCCACGGTGCGCTCGCCGAAAAGGCGCTCGTGCCGGTGCTTCCGAGCAAGGAAGACTTCCCGTACGCCATCCGTCAGGTCTCCGAGGCCATCGGCTCCAACGGCTCCACTTCCATGGGCTCCGTCTGCGCCTCCACGCTTTCGCTGCTCGACGCGGGCGTTCCGCTGAAGGCTCCGGTCGCGGGCATCGCGATGGGCCTCATCTCCGGTGACGTCGACGGCAAGCACATCTACAAGACCCTGACCGACATCCTCGGCGCCGAAGACGCGTTCGGCGACATGGACTTCAAGGTCGCCGGCACTTCCGAATTCATCACCGCGCTCCAGCTCGACACCAAGCTCGACGGCATCCCCGCCGACGTTCTGGCCGCCGCGTTGCAGCAGGCGAAGGAAGCCCGTACCACCATCCTCGAGGTCATCAACGAGTGCATCGACGCTCCGGCCGAGATGAGCCCGTATGCTCCGCGCATCATCACCACTTCCGTTCCTGTCGACAAGATTGGCGAGATCATCGGGCCCAAGGGCAAGATGATCAACCAGATCCAGGAGGAGACCGGCGCTGACGTCAGCGTTGAGGACGACGGCACCATCTACATCGCCTCCGAAGGCGGAGAGGGCGCTGAGAAGGCCAAGGCCACCATCGACGCCATCGCGCACCCGCATGTTCCCACTGTCGGCGAGAACTTCAACGGCAAGGTCGTCAAGACCACGAGCTTCGGCGCGTTCGTCAACCTGACCCCCGGCACCGACGGTCTGCTGCACATCTCGCAGATTCGCAACCTGACCAACGGCGAGCGCATCGACGCCGTCGAAGACGTCTTGAAGGAAGGCGACACCGTCGAGGTGACCGTCCAGGGCGTCGACGACCGCGGCAAGATTTCGCTGGCCATCCCCGGCTTCGAGGATCAGGAATCCGGCCCGCGCGGCGGTGGCCGTGGCGGACGTCATGATCGTGATGATCGCGGTGGCCGTGGCTATCGTGGCCACGGACGCGACCGTGAGGACCGCGATGACCGTCGCCATTCCGACCGCGACGATCGTGATGACCGTCGACCCAGCCGTAGCCATGAAGACCGTGAGGACCGTGACGATGCCGATTTTGAGGATCGTCCGCGTCGCCGTCGTGAAGAGCGCGATGATCGTGATGACCGTCGTCGAACCGAGCGTGATGACCGCCGTGGCCATGACCGCGAGGATCGCGCCGAGCGTGACGACGATGCCGATTTTGAGGATCGTCCGCGCCGTCGCCGTGAGGACCGCGATGATTACCGCCGTTCCGATCGCCATGAGGGACGCCGTGATGGCGGCTACCGTGGTGGCCGTCGCAACGACCGCAACCCGCGCTACGCGACCGACGATCACTATGACGAGTATCGTGAGGACCGCGAGGAGCGCAGCGAGCGTCCGCGTCGCCGTGTCCGCCGCGACTTCGATCCGTTCGATGACTGATTGATTGGTGATTGGCCGTTTCAAACGGCTGATTGCTGGATAATCGATAACTGGTCTGTAACCCGCAAGTTTGGGTTGCAGGCCAGTTTTTTTATCTGGCTCTGTTTGTTGTTTGTGCTCTTTCTTTATTCACGAATTATCACTTTGTAACTATTTCTGTTGATTTGCGCTTAAACCTTTTGCGATTTGTGAATGGATGTGCATGATTTGCCACGTTGACCCGCGACACGCCTCAAATGTGGATAACCCCTAGCGTTCGACCACAGTACCCGTTTCAGCTTGCCATCCAACCTCATTGATGGATTGAATGGACGTATGGAAAATACGTTACCAATGATGATGCATCGTGCGCCCACTGTCCCATTCGCGCGGCATAAAAGAACGTTGTTGCCCGCCGAGGTCCGGGGACGGCCAATCATGCCGCCGAAATCGAACCGGGCGGCCGAGTCTCGTCGATTGCTGGAACCAGGCCGAACGTCCGCACCTCGCCAAGCCCCGGAAACGCGCCAATGTACGGCGATGTTACCGATGCCGGCGAAGCCTTGGCCGTGCCGTCCGCGTTGCCTGTTGCCTGGGCCCGCCTTGCCGCGCTCGCCCCAAGTGCTGAATGCGCCGCAACTACCAAGTCCGGTGGCGACGTTGAATGCACGGCAAGTGACGCGTCCGATGACGGCGTTGAATATGCGACAATTGCCGCGTTTGGCGATGACGATGAACGTGCCGCAACCGCAGCGTCCGGCGGAGACCTCAAATATGCCGCAACCACTGCGTCCGGCGATGTCGCAGGAGATTGTGCTGCGCCAACCGCGCCAACCCACGCCGATGGGTGTTCTGGCGCTTGTCGAGCCACCAAAGCCGCAGACGGCCATAATCGATATCCAGTCTCTAAAATCTTTGCATGATAAGAAAGATGCCGTCGGCCCTGCGTTCGGCAAGCGCACGGTGGTGTTTCTTTCGGCCAGCGGCGGGGTGGGGCTGAGCGTCCTCTGTTCGTTGACGGCCCTGACGCTCCATGACAAAGGCACGAGCGTCGCACTGGTGGACGCGGATTTCAACGCCGGAGGGCTTGATATCCTGCTTGGGCTCGAGAACGACAAGGGGCTGCGGTTCGGCACATTGAACGCGCCGCTGGGCAGGATCGACGGCGAGGTGCTGCTGCGGCGGCTTCCGCAATGGGAGGGCGTTCCCGTGCTCGCTTTCGATTCGTGGAATAGCGAGATTCCCGAGTGGTGGGAGGTGCAGGCGGCGATGGCGGCGCTCGAGCGCAGCGTGGACGTGCTCGTGGTTGATGGGGCGCACGGGCGCGTGCTGGGCATGGTGCCTGACCTTCGTCAGGCGTCGGTTGTGGTGGCCGTGGAACTTTCGGTGCTTGGGCTGGCGCGTGCCAAGGCGCTGTTAAGCGGGCTTTCCGGGTCGGACCGTTGTCTAGATGGTCAGCCTATTGGCGGGAATTCCCGGGACCCTAATGATTTTGCGATGTCATCAGCAAGGCCGTCGTTACAGTCCTTATCGCGGCCATCACCGCCATCCGATGATTGGGATTTCGTGATGGACGATGATGACGGGCTGGAAGCGGGCTGTGAAGCCCCACGATTGCTGGCGATTGTTGGCATCGAGCCACGTGGCGCGTCGCATAAGCGCGGCGTGGTGAGCGTCCACGATGCCAAGGAGTATCTCGGTCGTGACGTCCTTGGGCCGCTCTGTCCCAACAATGCGAGGACCAGCGACGCGCTTGAAGGGCTGGGGCTCAAGGCCGCGAAGGCGGACCGCGCGGTGATGGACGAGTTGGCGGGCGTGATCGGCGAGTCCATCAAAGGGGGTGACCGGCCTTGATGTTCGGACCGCTCGAAGAGCTGACACGTGAGCCCGCGCTGACGGACATCGCTGTGACCTGCGAGGGTCGGGTGTGGGTCGACCGGGGCGCGGGAATGACGGAATACCGGCCCGCGGTGCCGTTCCGCTCGCCGCAGGTGGTGCGCGAATATGCCACCCAGCTGTGCGCGCAACTCGGCAAACGGCTCGACGACGCCTGCCCGATCGCCGACGCCTCGAGTGTGGAGGGCATCCGTGTGCATGCGGTCATCGCGCCCATCGTGCCGTTCGGCGCCAGCATCTCGATTCGTTTCCCAAGCCGCACCGTGCCGCGCCTGAGCGGACTTGGCGCGCAGGGCCTGTTCCCCGTCTCGTGGTTCCCGCTGCTTTGCGGCTTGGTGAGCAAACGCGCGACAATCCTGATCACCGGCGGCACGGGAGCGGGCAAGACCACACTGCTTAAGGCGCTGCTGGGTCAGGCCGACCCTTCGGAGCGTGTCGTCAGTGTCGAGGAGGTCCGAGAGCTGGGCACGCTCGGGCGCGGCAACCACGTCTCCCTGGTCGTGCGTGAGGCGAACGTCGAGGGTGCGGGCGCGATAGGCCTGCCGGATCTGGTCAAGGCGACATTGCGTATGCGCCCTGACCGCATCATCCTGGGCGAATGTCGTGGCGAGGAGATCGCCGACCTGTTGCGGGCCTTCAATTCCGGCCACCATGGCGGCATGGTCACTCTGCACGCCGACAGCGTCGACCGCGTGCCTTCCAGGCTGGTCTCGCTGGGCTTGTTGGCCGGACTCAACCAGCAAGCGCTGACGATGCTGGCTGCCGGAGCCTTTGATGTTGTATTACATCTTGAGCGTCGCAACGGCAAGCGCCGAATCGTCCAGATTGGTCGTCTCGCCGCCGATCCCGAGCGATTCGCGGGCGAGTCGCTGGCGACTTGGGACGGCTCTGGCATGCCGGTCCCCGGGCCGGCTTTCAACGCGTTTGCCAAACGCTGGGCGGTGTAGCGTATGGGTGGTTTCCCTTTGTTATCAGCGGTGTTCGTGGGTTTGGCCCTCATTCTTTTCGCCTGGCGAGGCAAGGCCGATACGTCGGCGATGCCACAATCGGCGTCGGTGGTGCCGGAGCGGGCCCAGGAGAAGGGCATATTGTCGCTTATCGACGCCTTGCGGGCGCATGTGCGGGCGGGCGGATCGCTTCAGGAGGCGTTCGCCGAGCAGATGGGCGACGAACCGCTTTCCCATACCCCTTGCATGCCGGACCGCGAACAATTGCAGAACTTGCTGCGCGCCCACCTGGGCAAGAAGGAGACGCGGGAGCAGGCCGACCAGGCCGCGGCTGAGTTGGATCTCGCTTGCCGGTTGATCGGCACGCTGGGCTGCGAGGCCACGCATTGCCTTGATGCCGTCGCCTCGTCCTACCGGCGCAACCGGATGATGAAAACGCTGAAGGACAACGCCTTCACCGTGCCGAAATCCACGGTCAAGCTTCTTTCATTGCTGCCGCTGGCCACGCTCGTCCTGGGCGAGTTGATGGGGGCCTCGCCGATCGCCTTCCTGTTCGGCAACACCGCTGGCCGCATCTGCCTGCTGCTTGGAATAGGGACCTACTCGTTGGGAATGTTGTGGATGAGGGCGCTGATGGACAGTGTCGGCTCGTCCGGCGGTCCCTCGCATGCGGACGACGCGAAAACCTGAATGACGATATGCAAAATCCGCAACGTATGTATTGCTGGATGGTCGGGGCGGAAGTGGTCGATGAGGAAAGGGGTGACGATGGATGCGTTGCTTGCGGGGGCTTTGGTCGCGGCCGCCTGGCTGTTGTGGCGCTCGCCCGTGGAACGTGCCGAGGGGCAGTTGCGTGCGCTCGACGCGACGTTTGCGGCCGAGCCGTCGCTTGGAGTCATTCTGGAGATGATGGCGGTGGCCATGCGCGAGGGGTCGTCGATTCCGCACGCGCTTGGGGTCATCGGCTCGATCGTCGGTGGGTCGCTGGGGGCCGGGCTGCGCCGTGCCTCGCGCTCGCTGATGCAAGGGTATTCGTGGGAGGATGCTTGGTTCGCCGCGTCGCTGGCCTGCCAGAGGCAAAGAAACCGTGACGGTCGGGCGCAAATGCCTGACAAATCGTCGGGAAAAGACGACGGGAAACCGAGGAAAAACAAAGATGGCTCATCGGCTGAAGAGCCCACATTCGACGACGAGGCGTTGGCCATCATCGAGAATGCATTACAAAGTACCTGGACCCGCGGCGTCTCACCGGTCGGTCCGCTGGAAAGCGCGGTCGAGCAGATGGACGCGAGGGCCCGCGCTTCGATCGAGCAAACCGCCCAGAGGCTTTCGGTTCGTTTGCTGCTGCCTACCGGGCTTTGCTTTCTGCCGGCCTTCATGTTGATCGGCGTCATTCCGGCCATCGGCTCGTTCATGGCGTGAGGCATTGCCAGCCGCGGGTGGATAAGTCGGTGGACGAAAACCGCGACACGCCCGGATTGTGCATAACCCCGAGCGTTCGACCACAGTACCCGAAATCCTCTCGGAGAAAGCGGAAACTTTGCAAGACTGGGGGTATCGCGACAAAACATCGCGGTGGAACACAAGCAGAAATATTGAAGGAGCAATTATGAGTAAGGAACTGACAACTATCGAACAGGGCAATCAAGGTGTCATCGGACGCTTCGGCGACCGCATGGTTGAGCGAAGCAGGCAGGTCAGAGGGCAGGTCTGCCTGCTCGATGCTCGCGTGCGCACCGCGCTTGCTGAGCCCGACGAAGGCGCGGCCACGGCCGAGTACGCGGTGGTGCTGGTGGCGGCGACCGGATTCGCGGCGGTGCTGGTGGCGCTGCTGAAGTCCGGGGCGGTCAAGGCGTTGTTGCGGGCGCTGATCAACAAGGCGCTCAAGGTGGTCTGATCGCTGCGCGAAGTGTGCGTTCGTCTATACGGATTCGAGAGGGGATGTGGAGCATGTTGCCACACCGAAATCAATCGGCGGCCTCGGCTGTGTGCCCGCCGTTCGCCTGGTTGCGATGTCGTCTTGAGCGGCACCGCAGCCAAGCGGCGGTGGCCATGCGGCACGAAGGTGTTGCGGACACGGAAGCGTTGCATTGCGGATGTCCCGAATGCCCTGAACATTCCGAATGCCGTGATCGCCGTAAACAAGGCGTTTGCGCCTATGGCCGTGAGCGTATGCATGGCCCGCGTTGTCGCAGGCGTAGTAGGTTTCTGCGCCAACGTAGGCGAGGCCGCGACGATGAGGGCGCGGTCACCGCGGAGTTCGCGGTGGTGCTTCCCGCCGTGATGGTGATGGCCGTGCTGCTGATGATGCTCGCCCGGGCGGTGACCGTGGAGATGAACTGCCAGGACGCGGCCTCGGCCGGTGCCCGCGTGGCGGTGGTCTCCGGCAGCGACATCGACGCGCGGGCCGCGGCCCTCCAAGCCGCTGGCGGGGACGCCAGGGTCTCGATCTCACATGGCTTCAAACGGGTGAATGTGGTCGTCAGCTGCCGAGTGGTGCCCGACCCGATGCATGTCCTGCCGATGGCGGTGGTCGGCAAGGCGACGGGAGTGGTGCAATGAGCGGGTTGAAGCGAAAGCTCCGCCGCGTCTTCCGTGGATACGACGAGGGCTCCGGCACCATCAACGGCGTCATGCTCATCGCCGTCACCGCGATCCTGATATCGGCGGTCGCCTTGGGCGGCAACCTCTTGGTGTGCATCTCCGAGGCCCGCTCGGCCGCCGACCAGGCCGCCATCGCCGGAGCGCAATCCGCCCGCGACGGCGATTTTGACCCCTGCCTCAAATCACGCATCGCCTCCTCGGCCAACAAGGCCTCGCTCATCACCTGCAAGGTCGACGAAGAGGACGTCACGGTGAAGGTTGCCGTCAAGACGGCGGTCCCGTTCACGCCGCTTGTCTCGCGCATGGCACGTGCCGGGCCGGTGGAATGTGATTGACGCGTTCTTGCCTCGTGCGCAAACGTGGACAGGTCGTTCGTCGGCGAGGTTTCATGGAATTGCAGGTGTTGCTCTCGTCTCGTGTACAAACGTAGGCGGGTCGAGTGCGAGGATATTCGTGGGGTTACATGCTGATCCGCAGGTATTCAGAGCGCGATTTCGTCGTTGAAACGTCAGCGAAAATAGTCGGGTGAAGGTAGGTTAGAACTATGGCACTTGCATTGTATCGACGGTATCGGCCAGACACATTTGATGGCATCATCGGGCAGGATCAGGTCACTATCCCGCTTTCCCGCGCCTTGGACGAGGGCAAGCTGACGCACGCCTACCTCTTCTCCGGCCCGCGCGGTTGCGGCAAGACCAGCTCCGCGCGAATACTGGCCCGCTGCATCAATTGCGCGAAGGGCCCGACCTCCCATCCCTGCGGCGAATGCGAGAGCTGCAAGGACCTGGCCACTGGCGGCCCAGGTTCCATCGATGTGGTCGAGATCGACGCGGCCAGCCACAACGGCGTCGATGACGCTAGGGAGCTGCGTGAGCGTGCCGCGTTCGCTCCGGCCCGCGACCGCTACAAGATCTTCATCCTCGACGAGGCCCACATGGTCACCCAGCAGGGGTTCAACGCCTTGCTCAAGATCGTGGAGGAACCGCCCGAGCATGTCATGTTCATCTTCGCGACCACCGAGCCGGAGAAGGTCATCTCCACGATTCGCTCACGCACCCATCATTACCCGTTCCGCTTGGTGCCGCCCGAGGTCATGGGCCCCTATCTCGAGGAAGTGTGTGAGAAGGAGCATATCGAGCTTGAGCCGGGTGTGCTGAAGCTCACCATGCGCGCTGGCGGTGGCTCGGTGCGCGACACGCTCTCCGTGCTCGACCAGCTGATGGCCGGCGCCTCCGACAACGAGGTATCATACGATTCCGCCGTCGCGCTGTTGGGATTCACCCCTGATGAGCTCATTGGCGAGGCCATCGACGCCGTCATCGACAAAGATGGCGAGAAGCTTTACGGTGTGGTCGAGAAAGTGGTTGTCGGCGGTTTCGAGCCACGACGCTTCGTGGAGGACCTGCTGGCCCGTGTCCGTGACTTGCTGGTGTTGACGCTTGGCGGCGAAAAGGCCGAAAGCGCGTTGAATGATGACTCGTCGGCGGAGGACATGGGCGACTTGCACCGCCAGTCCTCGGCGCTGGGCTTGTCGACGCTGACCGGGATGGCTGAGACCATCAACGACACGTTGGGCAACATGACCGGCGCGATTTCGCCGCGTATGCGTCTGGAATTGCTGGCCGCGAAGCTGCTGGCCGGCCGAGAGAACGGTTTTGCGCCCGCTCCTGCCACTGGTGCCCCGGTGGTGTCGGGTGGGACTTCGATGCCGGCCGGAGGCAATGGCATGCGTCAAGGCAATGGTGGGGCCCAAAGGCGTGGCGGTTTCATCGGATCAAGCAGAAACGCCGCGAACCGACAGCAGGGCAGTCGCCAATCCACAGGGCAAACGGCCCCAGCTTCCAATGGCTTTACGCCGAACGGTTCCGCGCCTGTTCCACAATCCGCTGGTAACGCGAGCATGCAGGCTCCCGGTGCGCAACCGCCGGCTGCCGCGCAGACCCCGGGTGTGGATGGTTCCCCCGCTGCAAGTCAAGGTAATACAAACGACGCCAGTGGTCGGAACCCGCGGTCTTCCGCCGAGAATGCGGCGAACGCCGTAAATGGTTCGGACCAACAAGGTGACCGGCAGGCGTCGCCCGTGCAGGTGAACGTCGATCCGAATGCCACCGTCGAGGAGAAATGGGATGTGGTCCTGGGCGTGCTGCCGGAGAACGTGCGCGAATATGTCGAGCACGCCAAGGTGCCGAAAGTCGCGCTGGCGACGAATCCCGCAGGCAAGTCGCGTCTGTCGATGACCTTCGATTGCGCGCTGAGCCAGCACGCCTTCGCGCTGGCGATCGCCTCCGACGCCGAGCACAACGGACAGAAGGCCGCCAACGTGGTCCTGGACGGCGTGCGTTCAGTGTTCGGCCCCCAGACCATGATCGCGCCCACCAGTGTGGCGGCGAACGGGGAGAAGGTCATCTCCACCAAGCGCATGAAGCCCGAGGATCTTGCCAAGGTCAAGCACGACATCGCGATGGCCAAGGTCTCGTCGGCCGGTGGCCTGGGCACGGCCGCCGGGCAGGGCGGGCATGCCGCCTCCCAGCCCAAGGAACAGAAAAAGGCCGATGCCGACGCCTCCGGCGAGTCCGATGATTCCTCTCACCGAGATGGTGGCGCGGCCCTTGGGCAAGGTGGGGATGGAACCGGTTTTGCCGGAAGCCAGACGAACGAAGTCCCTGGACAAGCCCGTGAAGTCCACCAGCCAGTAGGCGCAAGCGGCAACCAAGCCAGTGTACGTGGTGACGATGCGGCCAAAGGCTTTGGTTCCAACCCAAACTTGACTGCGGCTGCGACGCAGGATTTCCGTGGCGGGACCGACGACCCCATGGCCGACGATTACGACCCGTGGATGCATCCTCTGCCCACGCCCGGTTCCGGCAATGGGCAGGAGTCCACAGCCGTCGTCAGCCAAGCCACCCCGACGTCGCAACGAACGGGTGCCGGCGTTTCCAGCCATGTAGTACCAGCCGGCCAGCCGGTGAACCGCGCCCCGGAACACCACAAGAAGCATGTGGCGGTGCCTGATGTCAGCGATGGCATCGACCCATGGGCCACGGCTTCCGCCGAATCCGGAACGGATCAGCCTGCTTCCGTGCAGGCGATGGGTCAACCTGCTCCTACGGCGACGGATGAACCTGCCCCCGCGTCGACGACGAATGATCCCGCTGCCGTGACGATGAACGGGCCTGCCCCCACATCGGTGAATGAACCACAAACGGCTCCCGCTGCGCCGCAAGACAAGCCGGCGGCGGATCCTGACGACAGGGGAGACGTGGCCGCCCGCTTCGAAAGCGCCGAAACGGACGATGACGCCGGGCAGCCGCAAGTGGCGGCCGAGGACGATGACTACTCGCTTAACGACCAGTCGTTGGGGGAGGCCACGTCAGTGGATATGGACGAGCTTTCCAAGCTGTTCGACGTCAAGAAGGTCGAGACGTTCGCCGCCGACGATCCAAAGAACCCCAAGAACATCAAGCCGGTCAACCGGCATCCGGAAGACGAGAGGCGTGTAGAGCATGGCTTTGGCGTATGACGGCGCGATCCAGCGCCTTATCGACGGATTCGCGCGTCTGCCGGGCATCGGCCCCAAAGGCGCCCAGCGCATCGCCTTCTACCTGCTTTCTGCCAGTGACGAGGAGGCGCAGGATCTGGCCGACGCCATCCGCGAAGTCAAGGAGAAGGTGCGCTTCTGCGAGATCTGCGGCAATGTGTGCGAGACGAGCCCGTGTCCGATCTGTTCGGATCCAAGGCGCGACCATTCCATCATCTGCGTGGTCGAGGAGCCCAAGGATGTCATGAGCATCGAGCGCACCCGCGAGTTCCATGGCGTCTACCACGTCCTCGGTGGTGCCATCAACCCGATGGCCAACGTTGGCCCCGGCGACCTCGCCATCCCCAAGCTCTTGGACCGGCTTAAAACCGACGAGGTCAAGGAGATCATTCTGGCGCTCGACCCCAACATCGAAGGCGAGGCGACGGTGACCTACCTGAGCCGACTGCTTTCCCCGTTGGGCCTCAAGGTCACGCGTCTGGCCAGCGGCTTGCCCGTGGGCAGCGATCTGGAATACGCCGACGAGATCACCCTCGGCCGCGCGTTGGAAGGGCGTCAGGAAGCGTAGCTGTTTTCTTTGTATGGAAGACAGCGCAGGCAAGCGAGGTCATGAAAGGCGATGCGACGAAACCAGACCTTGGAAACGGTTAAATGAAGCGTTTATGTGCCCGTATGATGGAGCTTCACAGGCGTAGGCGTGGAGCTGGCTTATAATTCAATCATTACTGACGGAAGCCGGCTGTGGCTGTGCGCTTATGGCGTGATGCATGGCTGGTGACGAGATTGGCTTGTCATACGTCCAATGCGTATGAGGCCTGGGAGACAGGGAAAATCGTGGCCCTTATCGTGCAGAAATATGGCGGATCCTCCGTGGCGGACGCCGAGTCCCTCAAGCGCGTCGCCAAGCGCATCGTGGAGACGAAACGCAAGGGCAACCGCGTGGCCGTCGTCGTCTCGGCGATGGGCGACACCACCGACGACCTGATCGACCAGGCCATGAGCATCGACTCCAACCCTCCCGCCCGCGAGATGGACATGCTGATGACCGCAGGGGAGCGCATCTCGATGAGCCTGCTGGCGATGGCCATCCACGCCGCCGGTGAGCACGCCTACTCATTCACCGGCTCGCAGGCCGGGTTCATGACCGACGCGCAATTCGGCGCGGCGCACATCAAGTCCGTCAAGCCCGACCGCGTGGCCCGCGCGCTGCATGGCGGCAATGTCGCCATCGTCGCTGGCTTCCAGGGCATCAACACCGACGGCGACTACACCACGCTCGGCCGTGGCGGCTCCGACACTTCGGCGGTGGCGCTCGCGGTGGCCCTCGGCGCCGACATCTGCGAGATCTACACCGACGTGGACGGCATCTTCACCGCCGACCCGCGCATCGTTCCCACCGCGCGGCGCATTCCCTCCATCAGTTATGACGCCATCCTCGAGATGGCTTCCTGCGGTTCGAAGGTGCTGGCCCTGCGTTGCGTCGAATACGCCCAACGGTTCAACATGCCCCTGCATGTGCGCAGCTCGTTCTCGCACCGCATGGGCACCTTGGTCGTTCCCGAAGGCGTCGACGCCCGAGCTCTGCCGAACCTGCAATGATGGGCGGTGGCGGTGTCGCGGTCTCAAAATCCCAAGCGGCATGAACAATGACCGGGCCCGATGCCAAGCAGCCGGCGTGAATACGAATAATACAAACGAACACGAAGAGACAACAGCAACAAAGGACAACACAATGAGCAGTGACAACGCAGCGGAAGACGGCGTGAGGTCCAGCGACCAACGTGAGCCCGAAAACGGCCAGGCGGCTCAGGCCCAGGCGGCGGCTATGGCCTCGGCCCCAGTTTCGGCTTCGGCCCCAGTTTCGGTCGACAGCAAATCCATGGGTGACATCTTCCCCGACCTTGGCCCCGAGACCCCGGTGATCTCCGGCGTGGCCCACGACCGCACCGAGTCCTTGGTCACCGTGCGCGGCGTCCCCGACGAGCCCGGCATGGCCGCCCGTGTCTTCACCGAGCTGGCGAAAAGCGGCATCAACATCGACATGATCGTGCAGGCCGGCGCTTCGACCGGCAAGGCCGATATCTCCTTCACCGTGCCGGACGCCGTGGTGAAAACGGTGGAGAAGGCGCTCGACGGCAAGAAGGACAGGCTCGGCTACGACTCCTACTTCATCAATTCGAACGTCGGCAAAGTCGCCGTGGTGGGTGTGGGCATGAAAACCCATTCCGGCCTCGCCGCCAAGTTTTTCGAGGCGCTGAGCGCCAAGCGCATCAACGTGATGATGATTTCGACCTCCGAGATCCGCATCGCCGCCCTCGTCCCGCTGGAACAGCTCGACGACGCGGTGCGCGCGTTGCACACGGCCTACGGCCTCGACGCCGACCAGGTGGAGGCCGTGGTCTACGGCGGCACCGGTCGCTGAGCACGGCTTTGCGCGAGTCCATTAGCTGCGGCCGCTTATCTCGATGCAACCGTAATATCCCACAGCGGCGTCCCATGTCTCGCATAGTTGAATGCACCGCTAACCGTGCGGCACCTCGCGCTAAGATGTGGCACATAACGTTGGCCACGTTTTAGACGCGGATGACGAACATTTTCATGAGATCGTGGCGGTGCAAGCCAGAAGCGAATGGCCGCCAAAGGGGAGGAGCCATCATGGCCGATTCAAACGGGCAACAACGCAAAGTCAACATCGCGGTGCTGGGGGCCACCGGCCAGGTCGGCATGGTGATGCGTCGCGTGCTTGACGAGCGCGATTTCCCCATTAACAACTTGCGTTTCCTCGCCTCCTCGCATTCCGCCGGAACGGTGCTCAAATGGCGTGACCGCGATATCGTGGTCGAGGACGTCGCGAAGGCCGACCTGAGTGGCATCGATATCGCCATTTTCTCCGCAGGTGGCGGCACCTCCAAGGTCTGGGCGCCGAAATTCGCCGAGGCTGGTGCCTATGTGATCGATAATTCCTCGCAGTGGCGTATGCACGACGACGTGCCGCTGGTGGTGGCCGAGGCCAACCCCGACGACCTTGACGACATCCCGCGCCGCATCGTCGCCAACCCGAACTGCACCACCATGGCCTGTATTCCGGTTTTGAAGGCGCTGGACACCCACTTCGGCCTGAAGCGCCTGATCGTCAGCTCCTATCAGGCGGTTTCGGGAGCCGGCCGCGCCGGTGTCGAGCAGCTGATGAACGAGGCCAAGGCCGCCGTCGACCAAGGCGCCGACAAGCTCGTCTTCGACGGTTCCGCCATCGATTTCCCCAAGCCCACCAAGGTCGTGCGTACCATCGCCTTCAACGCCGTGCCTTTCATCGGCGCCATCGTCGACGACGGCAGCGAGGAGACCGACGAGGAGCAGAAGCTCAGGAACGAAAGCCGCAAGATCCTGCATCTGCCGAACCTCGCCGCCTCCTGCACCTGCGTGCGCGTCGGCGTCTTCACCGCCCATGGCATGTCCGTCAACGCCGAGTTCGAGCGTGACGTCACCCCCGATATGGCCCGCGAGGTGCTGAAGGATGCGCCGGGCGTCGAGCTCAACGACATCCCGACCCCGCAGCTGGCCGCCGGCAAGGATCCGAGTTTCGTCGGCCGCATCCGTCAGGACCAGGCCGTCGACGGCAAGAAGGGCCTCGCGTTCTTCATCGCTAACGACAACCTGCGCAAGGGTGCTGCCCTCAACGCGGTAGAGCTCGCCGAGATCGTGGCCCGCAAGCATTTCGGCGCGTAGCCATCGGCTACCTTGTTCATCGTTAATGCGACCAAAAGCATGGGAAAGCCTGCTTTTGGTCGCATTCTGGGTTTGGTGCGACGAAAAGCACGAAAAACAGTCCAAAATCGTGCTTTTGGTCGCATTTGCATCTATTGGTGAGCGGTGGCATGGAGAGTTCAGATAGCAAGTACTTGACAGCGCGTATCGCTACAGTCACGAACGTAGCATGATGGCGTGCCCTGATCTTCATCATGAGCAGGTGACATACTGGAGGCATGTCGAAGGCATCTCAAGAAGCGCAGAAACAACTGGACCGCATCGTCGCATTGGGCTATCCCGACGTGGCCGATATGAGCGCGGCGGCGTTCCGGGCTTTGGCGCGTCCGTTGATTGATGCCCTGAAAGACAGCGATCTGGGCGAGAACATCCTTCTGGTGCCGACCCACGAGTTGGTGAGCCCCGAATCGCTGATCGCCCGAACCAGCATCAACCGCATGGCCGGCTTCACCACCATGCCCCCGCGCGACGTCGCCAGTTTCCTGCCGCAGCCCGGTTTCGAGCCGCCGGAGGGCCCGTTCTATCTGGTCGTCGACCCGCACACCGGCACGGCCTATGTCAACCGCGAGCCGGATGTCGCCCGAAAGCTCATTGATTCGGACGAACGCATGCCGTTGACCCTTGAGGAGGGCCTCGCCATCGCCACCCAGCACCCGGATTGGCTGGTCAGGAAGAACGGCTTCAACCTGCTTGGTTCCCGTAGCGCCGACGGCCGCGTGCCGAGCATCTGGATGAGCCAGAACGCCCCGCGCCTAGGTTCCGTCTGGCCCACCTCCCGCCATACTTGGCTCGGTAACGCCTACTGCCAGGCCCGTCGCGGTGTCTCGCTTTTTCGCTGAATATCTTGCGGACATTGTCTATTAACTGAAGTCCGCTGATCGCGCGCCAAATGCGTTTTCATTTTGCGTCATGATTGAGGGCTTGTGGTTTTCGGGCTCCACTGTCATGAAAATGGCTCGCATCAACCCATGGTTATCGAAAGCAGCCATCGGAATACGTGCAGTATCGTTGAGCGACCATGGGTTGGTAGTGGATGCGAATTTCGGTTTATCGCATCGAATCTTGGAATATAGGCGATTTTCTAGCCGTGAGCCGTCTATTATTATCATTTATATGTTTCTGTAAGGTAATTAAGCCTATCGAAACGTATGGTATTTGGTTACATCGTATCGCAACCTGCGGTGCGTAATACAAAGAAAAGGAGGAGTGATGGGTCAGGATCAACAATCATCAGTGTTCGATCTCGCGGCGGTTGCCGCACAATCCAATGGAGGTAACAACGACCTGCTGCTGCCTCCCGCGCGTTTCATCGGCGATCCGCAAAAGCCGAGCAAGATGCCATACAACAAGTATGTGGCCTACGACAAGCAGATTCCGTTCGATTACCCCGAGCGCACCTGGCCGGAAAAGAAGCTGCGCCGTGCCCCGCGCTGGTGCTCCGTCGATTTGCGTGACGGCAACCAGGCGCTGGTCAACCCGATGGATTCTGAGCGCAAGCTGCGTTTCTGGAACCTCCTGATTTCCATGGGCTTCAAGGAGATCGAGGTCGGCTTCCCGTCCGCTTCCGACACGGATTACGATTTCGTGCGTATGCTGATCGAGCGCGAGCTCATCCCCGACGACGTCACCATCGTCGTCTTGACGCAGGCCCGCGAGCACCTCATTCGCAAGACCTACGAATGCCTGCGCGGTGCCAAGCGCGCCGTGGTGCACTTCTACAATTCCGTCTCCGTCCTTCAGCGCGAGGTCGTCTTCCGCAAGGACAAAGAGGGCATTAAGAAACTCGCGACCGATGCGGCCGAGCTGTGCAAGGACCTCGAAAGCGCCGCTGGCGGCACCGACCTGTATTACGAATATTCGCCGGAGTCCTTCACGGGCACCGAGCCGGATTACGCCGTCGAGGTGTGCAACGCCGTCATCGACGTCATCAAGCCGACGCCGGACCACAAGATGATCATCAACCTGCCGGCCACCGTCGAGATGACCACGCCGAACGTCTTCGCCGACGAGGTCGAGTACGTCTCCAACAACTTGAAGGACCGCGATTCCATCGTGCTTTCGCTGCATCCGCACAATGACGAGGGCATGGGCGTGGCCGCGGCGGAACTGGCCGTGCTGGCCGGGGCCGACCGCGTCGAAGGCTGCCTCTTGGGCAATGGCGAACGCACCGGCAACGTCGATCTGGTCACGCTGGGCCTCAACATGCTTACGCAGGGCGTCGACCCGCAGATCGATTATTCCGACGTGCCGAAGATCCGCAAGACCGTCGAATACTGCAACCAGCTCGTCATCTCCGAGCGCCACCCCTACGCCGGCAACTTCGTGTTCACCGCCTTCTCCGGCTCCCATCAGGACGCCATCAAGAAGGGGCTCGAGGCCCGTCAGGCCGCGGCGGAACGCGCCGGAGCCAACCTTGACGATTTCGTCTGGCTCGTGCCCTACCTGCCCATCGACCCGAAGGACATCGGCCGCAGCTACAAGGCCATCATCCGCGTCAACTCGCAGTCCGGCAAGGGCGGCATGGCCTACCTGCTCAAGACCAACCACAACCTCGACTTGCCAAAGCGCTTGCAGATCGAGTTCGAGAAGGTCGTGCAGGATTACGCCGACAAGACCGACAAGGAGGTCAAGGACGACGAGATCTGGCGTCTCTTCAAGGACGAGTACCTTCCGGTCGAGGAGAACGGCGCGTTCGCGGCCAGCGAGGCCGTGGGCGACGAGGGCGATGACGACCTGCAGTCGTGGGGCCGTCTGAAGCTTCTGAACGTTTCGGTCACTTCCGGCGCGGACGGTTCCGATACCGTGCTCAAGGCCAAACTGCTCGACCGCGGCGCCGAACCTGGCGCCGACCCGATCGAACGCGAGGTCTCCGGAGCCGGCAACGGCCCGCTCGACGCCTTCCTCAACGCGCTTTCCAGCATTGGCCTGGTCGTCAGCGTCATGGATTACGCCGAGCACGCCATGACCGCCGGAACCGACGCGATGGCCGCCTCCTACATCGAGTGCCAGATTGGCGGCGAGGCCAACGCGCAGATCATCTGGGGCGTGGGCATCGATTCGTCGATCACCACCAGCTCGCTCAAGGCGATCATCTCCGCGATCAATCGCTCCATGCGCTGATTCGTTTCGAGCAATTGTCTTACAATTGAATATGTGTCGATGATTGATTAAAAATCAACATGCGCATCTTCGACCCGTTAGGTGTGGGTCGGATGTTGGAACGACGATAAGCGATCATGAAAATGGGTTCGCACCTTTTGAATCGAAAGGTACGAACCCATTTTTGTAGTACGTCGAGAACGGCTTGAGCCTAGAAGTCGAAGGGCCTATTGCCCCGTTCCGCCAGGCTGCTGGCCTTCCGAGGTGCCGCCAGTGGCGCCGCCTGATTCGGCTCCGCCTTGGCTCGGGGTCTCGGTGGCCCCGCCTCCGTTCCCGTTCCCGGCGCCGGCCCCGCTGCCACCCGAGGTAGTATTGCCGCCGCCGGTGGAGGAGCTGTCGGATCCACTCGAATCGTCGTTCCCATAGCTTCTACGGCTGTAGCCACCAGAACCGGACGACGACTTCGCGCCGCTGCCCCACGAGCCATCGGGCCCGCCGATCTTGCCCTCGTCGTGCGCGACAGGGAAAGGCTCGTCGGCCTGGTCGGCAAGCGCCTGCTTCATGTACTCGGTGAACAGGTGGGCGGGGTATTTGCCGCCCACGCCGTAGCCCTCGCGCAAGGGCTGGATCTCCTGTGGTTTGCCGTCGGCCGCCGGATTCCACATCGCGAAGACGGTGACCACGCTCGGGGTGAAGCCGACAAAGCTGCCCGCCGTGGAATCGTTCGCGGTGCCGGTCTTGCCAGCGATCGTCTTGCCGACTTTTTTCACCTCGGTGCCGGTGCCGTATTGCACGGTTCCCGTCATCGCCTTGGCCACCAGCGCGGTGTCGTTGGCGCTGAAGGTCCGTTCGCTGGCGGTGGGGGCGTGGTACATGTCCTTGCCGCTTGAGTCTTTGACGGAGGCGACGATGTGCAGGGTCGGCTTGTTGCCTTGGTTGGCGATGGTGGCGTAGGCCTGCGCGACGTCGGAGACGCGCACGCCGTCGTTGCCCAGCACAGTGAAGGGGTTGTCGCCGGGCACCAGCTTCGGGCTCATGCCGGCCGCCTGCGCGGTCTGCGCCACCTTCTTGGCCCCGAGATGCTCCTGCAGGTCCATATAGACCGTGTTGACGGAATTTGCCGTGGCGCTGTAAAGATTCGTATAGCCGTACTGTTCGTTGCCGAAATTCTTGACAGGCTGGGTGATGCCGGCGTAAGTGCGCGGCGAATTGCCGTTGAACGCCGTGTTGAGGTTCACCCCGTCCTGCACGGCCGCCAGCAGGGCGAACGGTTTCATCGTCGAGCCAAGCTCGTAGGTGGCCTGCGTGGCGTTGTTGAGCTGTTTGGTCAGGTAGTCGTCACCGCCGTAGAACGAGATGATGGAGCCGTCCTTGGGGTTGACGCTCATCGCGCCGGTCTGCATGCCTTGGTTGAGGATCTTGGCGTTCTCCGTACTCGACGGGCTCGCGATGCTGAACATCAGGTCCTGCTTGCTCTTGTCGATGGTCGTGGTGATCTTGTACCCGCCGGTGTCGAGGTCGTCGCGCGTGAAGTTCCCGCTGCCGATCAGCTCGTCGCGGACCATCTGCAGCATGTAGCCGTTCGGGCCCTTGTACGAACTTTGCTGGGATTGCGGCGGCACGGTGGGCGGCATTTGCGGGTTGGCCTTGGCGTCTTTGGCGCTGATATAGTTCTGCTTTTCCATGATGCCGATGACGCGCGTATAGCGCTGTTGCGCGCGCTTGGGGTTGACCGCCGGGTCCCAGGTCGAGGGGGCCGGGATGATGCCCGCCAGCAACGCCGATTCCGGCATGGTCAGGTCCTTGGCCTCCTTGTTGAAGTAGGCTTTCGACGCCGCCTCGATGCCGTATGCCCCGCGCCCGAGGTAGATGGTGTTCATGTAGTTGCACAGGACCTTGTCTTTGTCCTGCGACTTGGTGATCTTCATCGCGAGAATCGCCTCGCGCACCTTGCCGGAGTAGGTGTGGGTGTCACCCATATAGTAGCGTTCCGCGTATTGCTGGGTGATGGTGGAGGCTCCCTGCCGCTTGCCGCCGCTCACGTTGTTGAGCAGCGCGCGCACAATGCCCTTGAAATCGACGCCCGTGTCTTTATAAAACGTCTGGTTCTCCGAGGCCACCATGGACTGCCCGACGTATTTGGGCAACGCGTCGCAACTGATGATCTCGCGGTTCTGCGTGGCGAAGCTGCCGATTTCGGTGGCGCCGTCGCTGTAATACACTTTGGTTTTCTCCGCCATCGCGATTTTCTCTGGCAGCGGGATTTCGGTGGTGGCGTAAAGGTAGGCGAACACGCCCACGCCGGCGAGGACGAGCACGGCGATGATGCCCAACGTCCATTTGAGGATGCGGTGCTTATGTTGTTTGGGCAACTTGCGTTGCGGACCGCGCGCGTTCGGGCGCCTGCCTGCGTTGTTGCCGCCACGCCGCGGTTGCTGGCGGTGTGGGGTTTGAGAGTTGTTATAGCGACGCTGTGGCTTGACTCTGCGTGAGCCAATGGAACGTGCGGGAACTCTGCGGGACTCTGAGACCATGCCAACTACCGTAACTGCTACCCCTGAAAAAGTGCTGGGATTGACGGGTAAAAATGGCAAATTCGAAGGTTTTTGTGTAGTTATTATGTATGGTATTGCGCACATTGCGCGTGTGCTGCTGTCCTTTTCTTCATCAGGCGCTAAACTCGGAAGTGGAATTTTGCACGTGAAATAAAGGAGTCGAATATGAGTATTCGCGTGGCAGTGGCAGGTATCGGTAACTGCGCCTCGTCCCTGATTCAAGGTGTCGAGTATTACAAGGACGCGAAGGACGACGAGAAGATCCCTGGGCTGATGCACAACAACTTCGGCGGCTACAGGGTTCGCGATATCGAGTTTGTCACGGCGTTCGACGTCGACGCCCTCAAGGTGGGCAAGGACATCTCCGAGGCCATCGGGGCTTCGCAGAACAACACCTACAAGTTCTGCGACGTGCCGAACAAGGGCGTCGAGGTGCTGCGCGGGCCGACTTACGACGGCCTCGGCGAGTATTACCGCCAGATGATCACCGAGTCCGACGCCGAGCCTGTCGACGTGGCCCAGGTCCTGAAGGACAAGAAGGTCGACGTTCTGGTCAGCTATATGCCCGTTGGCTCGGAAGAGGCTGACAAGGCCTACGCGCAGGCCGCGATGGACGCCGGTTGCGCCTTCGTCAACTGCCTGCCCGTCTTCATCGCCTCCGACCCCGAGTGGGCGCAGAAGTTCCGCGATGCCGGCGTGCCGATCATCGGCGACGACATCAAGAGCCAGGTCGGCGCCACCATCACCCACCGCGTGATGGCCCGTCTCTTCGAGGACCGTGGCGTTCGCCTCGACCGCACCTATCAGTTAAACGTCGGTGGCAACATGGACTTCATGAACATGCTGCAGCGCTCGCGCCTCGAATCCAAGAAGGTCTCCAAGACCCGCGCTGTCACCTCGATCGTGCCGCACGAGATGGATCCGCACAACGTCCACATCGGCCCGTCCGATTACGTGGCGTGGCTCGATGACCGCAAGCTCGCGTTCGTCCGCTTGGAAGGCACCACCTTCGGCGATGTGCCGATTAGCCTCGAGTACAAGCTTGAGGATTGGGATTCGCCGAACTCCGCAGGCATCGTCATCGACGCCGTTCGCGCCGCCAAGATCGCGCTCGACCGCCACCTCTCCGGCCCGATCCTCGCACCGAGCTCCTACTTCATGAAGTCCCCGGCCGTCCAGCATGAGGACTCCGAAGCCCGCCAGCTGGTGGAGAAGTTCATCAAGGGCGAGGTCGAAGGCGACGAGGCTGAACTCGATGCCGATGTCAAGGCCGCCAAGGACAACGGCAAGGACGTCTGGCACGCCTGAGTGAAACGCTGATACGCGGGAAACCGTGTGAATAATATTGTGGGGTCGCAACCTTGACTGGTTGCAACCCCACAATCGTTATTGGCTTGTTGTCAGTGGATCATTCTTACTTGCCTAGTAGCGGGTCGACCTGCTTTTCGTAGGCGATGAGGGCGCTGTTGATGACTTGGTGCATGTCGTAGTAGGCGTAGGTGCCGAGGCGCCCGCCGAAAACGACTTCCGGCTCCCTGGCCGCCAGATCCTTGTATTGCTGGTAGAGCTTCTGGTCGGCGGCGGTGTTGATGGGGTAGTAAGGCTCGTCGTCGCGTCCGGCCGAGCGGCTGTATTCCTCCCAGACCACGGTCTTGTTCGGATTCTGCTGCTCGCGGCGCTCCGGGTTGAAGTTCTTGAACTCGATGGCGCGGGTGTAGGGCACATCCGCGTCCACGAAGTTCATCACCGGGCAGCCGAAGTGGTCGCCTTCGTCGTAGCGTTGTTCTTTGAAATCGACAGTGCGCCATTTGAGGTCGCCAAGTGAATAATCGAAGTATTTGTCGACCGGACCGGTGTAGACGATTGGCACGCGCCCAAGTAAAGCCTTCTTGTTCAATGGCTGGCTTTCGTCGAAGAAGTCGGTGTTGAGCGTGACGTGAATCTTCGGATCGTCGATCATGCGCTGCATCCATGCGGTGTAGCCGTCCTTGGGCAGGCCCTCCCACGTGTCTTTGAAATAGTGGTTGTCATACGTAAAGCGCACAGGCAAGCGCTTGATGATTGAGGCCGGAAGCTCGGCCGGGTCGGTCTGCCACTGCTTGCCCGTGTAGTTCTTGATGAACGCCTCGTAAAGCGGCCGGCCGATGAGCTGGATGCCCTTGTCGTTCAGGTTCGTCGGGTCGGTGCCGGCCAGTTCGCCCGCCTGCTCCTTGATAAGCTCCTGGGCCTGTGCCGGCGTGTAATGCGCATGGAAGAACTGGTTGATGGTCCCCAGATTGATCGGCATGGGGTAGACCTCGCCGTCGTGCGTGGCGTAGACGCGGTGCTGGTAGTCGGTGAACTCGGTGAAGCGGTTGACGTAGTCCCACACGCGCTTGTTGGAGGTGTGGAAGAGGTGCGCGCCGTACTGGTGGATCTCCGCGCCGGTCTCCTTGTCCATATAGGAGTAAGCGTTGCCGCCGATATGCGGCCGGATGTCGATGATCTCGACGGTGTGCCCGTTCTCGGCCGCTTGCTGGGCGACGGTCAATCCGAAAAGCCCTGCGCCCACCACCACGAGGTTGGGTAGCGTCGTGTCCGTGTCCGTGTTCTGTGCCATCTGCGTTCCTGTCTGTCCATTCATGCCGCGACACAATGATTTCGTATTACAAACGAAACCGGCCCGATTGGGGTTTGCGCGGCGTGCCATGCCTGTGTGCTTCCTCCATAGTACCCAGCTGAGTGCTGTTTGCCCAGACGTCATACATTGGCAATTGGCTGTATTGCCGCTTCATTTTCGCCTGCGTTGTGCTCGGCGCAAGCCGGTCCGAGCATGGGGTATACTGGTTAAGCCTTCACGTGGCGTTATGTCACCCAAATCCCCCAGGGCAGGAATGCAGCAAGGGTAAGTGGCCTCTGTCGGGTGCGTGAAGGTTTTCTCGTCTTTGAAGCCGGCCCATCGATGCTGATTCTGGCTGCGGATGTTCTGGTTCGTTCATCACGGAATTTGTGGTGCGCGACCACACCGGCATTTAGACTGGAACAATGGCTATGAGTGGGGATGACGCGTTGGATTTCAGCGATAACGCCGCGATGGGCGCGGTCAAAACGATGCTGGGTGAGGCCTCTGACGTGTCGCTTGCCGCCAAGGTTGGCGCTGCCGATTCCGCGGATGTTTCCGGAGGCGCGAATGGCTCCGACGGGATTTCGACTGCCACGAGTGCTCAGACCCATGCGTCCTCTTCGCATGCGCTTTTGGTGGCTGGCGCGCCGGGTTCGGGCAAAACCGAGTTCGCGCTCGCGGCGACGCTTGAAGGCATCGCGCGGTTCGGCGACGCCAAGGTCTTCATGGCGGTTTCAGGGCGCCAGGCCGCGGATAAGCTTTCCGACCGGATCATCCGCTCTGTTGGCTCCACCTCCAGCGCGCGACCGGTGACCACGCTTTCGGCCATCGCTTTCCGTCTGCTTTCCGCGGTTCGCGCCAGCCACAATGAGCCGTTGCCGAAACTCTTGAATGGCGCCGAGCAGGACGCCTTGTTGCGCCAGGTCGTCGCGGTGCATGTCCGGCATGCGCAAACCGGGGAGCTGTGCGACACCTGCGAGCTCATGCGTCAGTATTTCGCGACCGACGATTGGGTCAATACGATTTATGGCGATGACGGGACCGGGGCCGGCAACGTGTCGCGCGCGTCGTCGGCCGCTGCCGGGCAGATGCCAAGCGTCTCGGTCTCCGGCGTCCAACCTCGCACAACCTCGAAGGGCATTGGTTCCAGCGATGTCCTGTTCGCTCGTGGCGTCAACGACGCTTTTGTAATGCAATTGCGTGACATGCTGGCCCGTATGGATGAGCTGGGGTTGGGGGCCGAGCGCGAGGACGAGGTGCTCGCGATGCTGCGCGACGTCGGTGACGATGAAAATGGCCACAGCCTGCGGGCGGAACGGCTTGGCGTCCAATGGCGGCTCGCGTTCGCTCTGCGCCGCGAATACGCGCAAACCGTCGTGCGGGCGTATCCGGGCGAGTTCCGGCTCGATTCCTCCCGGCTTTTGGTCGAGGGCGCGCAGGCCGCCGCGCAGGTCGGCAAGAGCACGCTTCCCAATTTCGTGGTCGTCGATGATTTCCAGGACCTGACCTTGGCCGGCCTTGCCTTCCTTGAGGCGTTGGCACGGCGTCAAGTGAAACTGCTGCTGGTCGGCAATCCTGACGAAGCCGTGCAGACCTTCCGTGGCTCCTATCCCGAATACCTGTTCACCAGGGCTCAACAGGCCCCGCTTTCGGCCGAGTTGATGACATTACCAGCGCGCCGGATTCGCAAGGCTGCGGATATTCCGGATGATTTGGCGGATGGCGTCGTCAAAAAACAGCATTCTGAAACCGCCAAGAATCGCGGTGACCATGTTTCTGAGAACGATGCCATAGCCGGTTCCTCCTACCTTGATTTGCTGGCCTCACGTGTCTCGCTTTCCATCGCCGCGAACGAGGAGACCTCGGTGGCGCTTCCCAACCGGCCCGGCAAACTGCCGCGTATCACCGGGAGCCTGCCCATAGACGCGTTGGACGTCAATGATCCGGAACTCCAGGATGGCAGCGTCAAAACCGCGCTCTACCGAACTTCGCGCGAGGAGCTGGACGATGTGGTCTGGCGCATCAAGGAGGCGCATCTTAGCGCCGGACGCCAATGGAACGACATGGCTCTGATTGCCCACGACAACGACACGGTGCGCGCTTTCGGCGAGCGGTTGCGGCGCGACGGGGTGCCGGTGCGCTATTCCGCCGTCACCAAGCCGCTGAAGGACGATCCGAGCGTACAGGGGCTGTTCGCGCTGTTGGAACTGGCGAGGTTGCGGCGTGATGGCATTGACGCTTGCAAGATGTCGTTGGGCGAGACGGCGAGATACGTGTGCGGCCGCGTGCAGACCTTGTTGGAAAGCCCGTTGGTGGGTGTCCGGCAATCTTCGTCATCCGGTGTTTCCGGTTCGTCGCCGGCGCGTCTGGCTCCCGTTGAGGCGGTGATGAAGGCCATCGCATCGCTCGCGCAGGTGGTTGATGGCGAGATGACGGGTCAGAGCGTGTCAACGGACGTGGATAAGGGCTCTGACGGGAATGAGCCAGCTTTGGACGTCACCGCACAGTTGCCGCGTCTGCAAGCCGCCTGGGAACGGTTGCGGCAGAGATTCATTGATAATCGTCCAAAAAATGACGTTGAGGTGGACGACAGTCTTCTTGAAAGCGGGAGCGTGCAGGACGAGTCCGACATGCCTTTCGGTGTGGACGCGATGTATATCATGCTGGCGTTCGGCGATACCGGCCATGTTGCTGATTCCGCTGGCGATGACGACGCAAGCGAGCAAAAGGTCGATTCCGCCGGCACCGATGCCAGTGAAAGCGATGACGATGCCGCGGCGGTATTGGCATTGATTGGCAAAGTGGGCCGCGACCTCTATACGCGCGCGTTCGCCCATGTGTGGGATTTGGTGTCTAAGGTCACGCAGGGCATGTCGGCCTTGCCGAGCGCCGAACCGCAGTATGCGCTGGGCTTGGCATGGGACGCCTGCCATGTGTCCAACGCATGGCAGCGTCAGGCGCTCGCCAACAACGATGACGGCCGTGCCGCCAACGACAGGCTCGACGTGATGATGCGCCTGTTCGCCTACGCCTCAGGTTCCGGCGCGAAGCAGAGCGTCGAGGATTTCATCGCCAGCGTGCGTTCCATGCGCATTGAGGCGGATTCGCTGGCGAAGGTCGCGCCCATCGACCAGGCCGTCACGCTCAGCACGCCGGCCGGAGCTGCGGGTGGGCATTGGCCGTTGGTGTTCATCACGGCGATTCAGCAGGACGTCTGGCCGAACCTCGCCGCGCGCAACACCATGTTCGGCGGCGAGAACCTGGCCGACATCGTCCTGCATGGGAAAATGTGCGACGAGCGCGAACCGGGCGTCGCCGGAACCGATCCGGAACTCGCTCAGGTGCTTTCGGCCGAGCAGAAAAGCTTCCTCGTCGCCTTGACGAGGGCGAGCGAACGGGTGACGTTGAGCGCCGTGCTAAGCGATGACGCGGTGCCTTCCGATTTTCTGTACACCTACGTTCCGGAACGGTTCGACCGCGTGCGCGACGCGGCTGTGGAGACGCGCGATTATGCGCAACTGGCGGATTCCGGTCGTTTCGCTGGTCTCGACACCGACCCGCGCGGCCTGGTGGCGGCCTCGAGAATCGAGTTGATGCGCCAAGCCGATGCGATGCAATGCGGGCGAGGCAATGCGGGTGATGTGATTGACGTCGAAGGCGATTCCAGGCAGTCGAACAGCGGACTCGATGCCATGTCTTCGGCCCGCGCCCGCGATGCCGCGGTGTCGTTGGCGTTGCTCGACGATGCCGGATTGTCGGCGGCCGACCCCGACGGTTGGCCTTACACATTCGGAGTGGCAAACAATCGGGATGTCATTGATGGCGATGACAATGCCGCTTCCCGAGAGGCTACCTCGACGTTTACCGGGCAGGATTCCCGTCAAGCTGGTCTATCCGATCAACTCGATTCGCGGATGCCTTCATTATCCAATCGTGATGATTCCTTGGCTTCGTCCGTGCCGGCCACCCCAAGCGTTTCGCGCCGCGACAATCAGGCAATGATGTCTCCAGCCCCCACGGTGACGCTTTCTCCCTCGCAGGTCGACCGCATCTGGGGCTGCCCGGTCTGCTGGATGTTGGAAAGCCAGTTCGCCGGTCCGCGCCCGTCCAGCGCCGCCACGAGCTTCGGCACCATCATCCACGAGGTGGCCCAACAGGCCAGCGAGGTCGGTCTTGACCGTCCTGATTTCATGGCCGGCAGTTCCGAGGAGGAGCGTATCGCGGAGATTTCCTCCCGTATGATGGATATGTATCACAATCTTGCTGACGATTCCTCCGCGATCGACGATCCGAAACAGCGTTACCAGGCCGAGGCCAAGGACGAGGGCGCCGAGCGGACGCTCAACAATATCGCCACGTACTTCGTGATGTCGAATGGCAAGGACTATCCCGACGGCAACCTAAAGAACTTCGCCGTGGGTGGCTTCGAACGTGCTGATTGCGAGCATGAGTTCGCCGCGTTGTTCGGCCTGGAGGACATCCGTGCCGCATACAACGCCATCGAAGGTGTCGATCCGATTGATGTCGACGAGCTATATGCCATCATGGGTGTGCTCAACGGCGGCTGGCCTGAGGGCATGCAGGCTGGCCTGCAGATCCGCCTGACTGGTCGCATTGACCGTATGGAATGGCGGAGCTCAAGCGATGGCAAAGAGCATGTGCGGCTGATCGATTGGAAGACCGGGCATACGCACAACGGCAGGCAGATGTTCAACGACCTGCAATTGGTCTGCTATCAGCTTGGGCTTGCGTTCCCGGAACCCCGGTCGGCGCGACAGGACGACGGCTCGGATTCGCCGGCCGCGCCCAACGTTGGATTGCGGGGTGTCGACGCCATCAAAGCCATGCCCGACATCACCCAAAGCGCCCTGTTCGACGTCGATTCGTCCACGGCTCCCGCGCAAAGCTACGGTGCCGCGGAGAACCTTTTCCAGCCCCCGCTCTTCCGCTCGGGCAGCCTCAACAGCACCGCTTTCACGCCGCGCAGCCATATCAAGACGCCGAAAAGCCTGCTTGACATCCCGCCATTGCCGCAAGACGCGCCGGAAGGTGTCGGCACGCGTGCATGGGAGCAATTCCTTGCGTTGCGTGGCACCCAGGCGGTATGGGCGCTGACGATGATCGCACGCATCTTCTACGCCGCCGCGGCCTCGCGCTCGCGGACGCTCGTGGCCCGTCCGCAACCCGACCACCTCACGTGGTGCCGGATGAAAAGGAACGGTTCGAACATCGTGTGCCCGGCCTGCGCCGGTGAGGTCGATACGGTCTACGAAGTCAGGAGGGCCTGAATGGTGGAGAACGACAAACTGGTCAGGCTCAACGGCATTGACGGCATCAATGTCGGCATGAACGCATCCGGCGATGGCCATGACGCCACCGCCTCGAACCCAAGCGGTCCTACGGACAGCCCCGAGCAGGCGGCGGTCATCAATGCGCCCAAAGACGCGGACGTGCTGGTCGTCGCAGGCGCCGGATCAGGCAAGACCTACACCATGACGAGACGCATCATCAACCTCATCGAGGAAGGGGTGCCGCCCGAGAAGATCCTTGGCCTCACCTTCACCCGCAAGGCGGCCTCCGAGCTATTGGGCCGCGTTTCGGCGGCGGTGGCGCAAAATGCGCGGAGTGCGGATGCCGGCGCGGTCATTTCCGGCTCATCGCGCCGTGCCAACGTTTTCCTCAAGCCCCAAGTCTCCACTTACGATGCCTTCTTCCAGTCCATCGTTCGGCAATATGGTCTGTTGGTCGGTTTTGACCAGAACACCCAGCCACTGAGTCCCGCTGGCGCCCACGAGCTCGCCGTCACGGTGATCGACGAGAACATGGATTCGTTGCGGGGCGCGGGTTTCGGTAATTTCGATGACACCGTCTCCAAGCTGCTGGAGTTGTCCAACGCCATCAGCGGCTCGATGATTGGCGAGGGTTGCGCAAGCGTACCTGAGGCCATCGCCCGTATCCGCCGATGGGACCAGGCGTTCATCGCGCAAATGGATACGGCGATCGGCGACGAGAACGTGCCGGAAGACGAGCCCAAGCCAGGCAAGCCGCCAAAGCGCAAAAAGAAGGAGAGCGACGACCAGTTTGCCGACCGCGTCGCGCAATACCGTGCCACCTACCATGAGCTGGCCGTTTACCGGAGCGCAGCGTTGCGCGACGTGGCTCGCAGGCGCGAGATCCTGTTGACGTTGGTCGAGCGCTACCACGAGCGCAAAGCGCAGCTTAACATGGCGGAATTCAACGATTTCACCGTCGCCGCCTATTCGTTGGTCATGCGTTTCCCATCCATCGGCGAGCGGTTCCGTCATCGCTATACGCACGTCCTGCTCGATGAATACCAGGACACTTCCACCACCCAGGCCGCGCTGATCGCCGCGTTGTTCCATTCTGATGATTCCAAGTCTGATTCGTTGACGGATGTTTCGGCGGATCAGCCTCATCGTGGACGTGTTTCTGGCAGTTCCGCGGTCAACGCCGTGGGTGATCCCTTCCAGTCCATCTACGCCTGGCGAGGCGCGAGCCCCGGCGCGTTCCGCATGTTCGAGCGCGACTTCGGCATGGATGAGACGGCCAAGCCGTATTCGCTGAGCGTCACCCGCCGCAACGCGGAGGTCGTGCTTGAGGCCGCCAACGATCTGACCCAGCCGTTGCGCACTCCCGACCGCATTCCGTCGAGCTCGCCCATGCACGAGGTGCAGGTGCCCGCGCTTTCGACCATCGACGGCGCCAAGGAAGGCACGTTCGGCGTGCTTGGCTTTGACACGCTTGGCCAGGAGATCGACGCCGTCGCCCGTTTCGCCAAGGCCTCCATCGCCCGGCATACTCCGCGCGATCCCGAGCAAAAGGACGTGCGCCCGCATGTCGCGGTGCTCTTCCGGGGCAAGCAACGGATGGCGGAATTCTCCGAGGGGTTGCAGAAAGCGGGCCTTACGACCCTGACTGTTGGCTATTCCGCGTTGTTGGAGCGCCCGGAAATCCGTGACGTGCTGGCGTTGTTGCACGTCGTCGCCGACCACGCCGACGCCAACGCCTTGATGCGCCTGCTGGCCACACCGCGTTTCGGCCTGGGCAGCAAGGACCTGACCGCGCTGGCCAAGCTCGCCGGCAAACGCAATGATGAATACCGCTTCCGCGCCCTGGCGCAATCCGGCTTGGTTCCGGCTGACGCCGAACCCGAGCAGCGGGCCAGACTCGTGGCCGAACACCGCGACCAAGTGCCCAATATGGTCTTTCTCGCCGATGTGCTGACCGATGACAAGCTCGGGGATACGTTGGCCTCGCCGAATGTGGCCGGTGCTTTCACCCCTTCCGGGCTGTCCGCGATTCGTCGCGCCGCGCAGGTGCTGCGCCGGGTGGGCCGGGTGATGAACCATCCGCTGGCCGAAATCGTCGAGACGGCTATCGAGGCGCTTGACCTTGACATCGATACCGTCGTGGTCCAGGCCTTGCAGGAGAACGGCAAACCGGTGGAACCGGCTTTGGCCCGCTCGCCGATGAACGCGTTGGTGGATTTGGTCGACACCTACACCCGTGAGATCACCGAAGGGGCGACGCCTACGTTGCGCGGATTCATCTCGTGGGTCGATTCGCTGGACAGCATTCCCGACGAGATGGCCGCCGTGCCGAGCGACCCGGTCGACGTGGTGCTGATGACCATCCACCAGGCCAAGGGCTTGGAATGGGATTCGGTGGCCATCGTCGGGATGAAAAGCGGCAGTTTCCCCTCGAACCAAGGCGACGGCCTCAAGGTCGAGCCGGATGAGGACCATATCGGAGGTCTGCGAGAAGGTTCGTGGGAGTCGCCACAATACCACGAGACGGCCAGGACCTGGCTTGACAATCCCGCGGCCGTGCCCGTTCCGGTGCGCGCCGATGCCGATATCCTGCCGCGCTTCCCGCACGATATGGGTGTGGGCGACGACCCGCTTGACGCCTTGGCTGAGCTTGATGACGCAGAGACGGTGGTCAATGAGTCCGAAGGACTGATGCGTGCATTGGATGGACTTGATGACAATGACGATAATGGTAATACAAACGAAAATGTCGGTGGCGAATCTGGGGTTTCCATGCAAGGGGAGGCTTCATACCTTTCCCAGCAGGAGGAATACGGCCGTATTCTGCATGCCGACGAGCGGCGTTTGGCCTACGTGGCGTTGACGCGCGCCCGCGAAGAGGTGCTGATGACCTATAGCCGTCACGCCGAATTGTCTCGTGACCCCGAGGTCGCGGGTACCGGCCACGCCTCCAAACCGTCCAATTTCTTCTCCGAGGTGCACGACGCCTTGGCCTATCGCGACGATGTGGTCGTGGTCGGCGGAGATGATGCGGATGCGGTTGGGGATTCCAGTACTTTGCACAGCGAGCGTCAAGCCGACGTAGCGGTTTCGCAAGTTGTCTCTTCCGAATCGGATGAATCGTCACGCGTAGACGGCGAGACTGTAGAGAGTGACACCTCGGTACCTGCGACGCTGATGCAGCTTGGTGCGCCGAAACCGGACGGCATTTTTGTGGGGGCCGATGCTCGGGAATATGAGCGGACCGTCGTCGAAGAAGCCTGGAATACGCCGCTTGATGAGGACGAACAAGGCGACGAGCCTTTGCCGTGGCCCGCCTCGATGAGCGAGGGGATGGCCTATCGTCTCAAGGAATCTGCCAGGGAAGCCCGACAGGTCCATCGGCATCTTGTTGCCGAGGCCACGGACGGGAATACTGTTGGTGCTGTTGGCGCCAATATTTCTGTTGGAACCAATGACAAAGTGAAAGCCATTGCACAAACCGGAAACAAGAACCAAATTAGAGGCGATACCGGTACCGATGTCGTCGCGCAGACGGTCAATGCCATCGCCTCCGAACTGCCCGAGGGCGAATCGTTGGCCCAGCGTGCGCGCATGCTGCTCGCCGACGAAGATCTAATGCCATCAATGCATGTCATGGAAAGTGGAGACTCCAGTTCCTCGTCCTCCGCAAACCGAGGCGTTTCCACAGAAGGCGGCGGCAACCGCGAGAGCGGCACCAGCGTCTTGGATGCCGAGGTACGCAGCCGTGGCGAACGCATCCTCGCCAGCCACCGGCAGAACGTCACTTCGTTACAGGCCAGCGCCGGCAAGATGAGCCAGAGGGAAAGCCGCGAATATTGGCGCGGCTTGGTCCGGCCTGTCCCTCGCGTGGCGTCGCCTGCGGCCGAGGCCGGTACGCAGTTCCATGTATGGGCGCAACGTTTCGTCGACGCCTTCGGTGAGGACGAGGTGGCCGATGCGGCCGTCGATGATGGAATCTCGGCGCTGGCAGTGGGCAGCGAACCTGAGACCCGTGCCTCGTTGATCGCCGGTCTTGAGGACGCTGAGCGAGATTTGCAAGCCAAGAAAACCGCGTCGGACCGGAAGATCCTGACTTGGCAGCGCCGGCTGGTGGAAAGCCGTTGGGCCGCCCGTCGCCCATACTCCGCCGAGGAACAGATCGTCGTCGCCATCCCCGAGCTTGGCGATCGTATTGTCAATGGCAAGCTTGACGCCGTCTTCTATGGCGGGCTTGACGAAAACGACCGGACCAAGCGTTTCACCGTGGTTGATTGGAAGACCGGCAGGAAGCCGACCGCTCCGGAGGATATCGACCACAAACTCGCCCAGCTCGACATGTACCGTCTTATGCTTTCGGCTATGAAAGGCGTCCCGCTGGACAGTGTGGACGCTACGCTTTATTACCTGAGCGTCGCCTCGGAAGACCTGCGTGAGATCCACGCGCGGAACAAATCCAAGGCCGAGATCCTGACGGAATTGAACGCCGGAATCCCCGTCTGGTCTGACGAGGACTAGGCATTTTCGCTCACAATGTATATTACTTGGTGGTATGTTGTAATATGGTTCTCTGGTGCAGGCTGTGGAAAATCGCAGATGGGGTGCGTGCGCAGTCGCCAGTGTGAAAGATGCGCAGGTATGTATGGCTTCGGTTTGGTGCCGAACCGCGTTGATAAAACAAGGATTTGAGAGGCCGGAAGGCCCGTCGTCGCGTCGGTAGGGGCTGACGCGACGAGAGGAAAACAAATTACGAAGGGACACGAACGCATGCAAAACGTTGCGAAAGGCGATGCAGGGATCGAAGTGGTCTACGCGCCGATGATTTGGAGCGACGTCGAGGCCATCACCCGGCAGTTCGACGAGACCTGGGGTCATTACGCGCCCATCGGGGACGACAGGAAGCTCTCGATGCTGCTCTCTTATCATTTCGTATTGCATTACATCGAGCCCGCCACGCGCGGCGAGATCGCCCACAAGAACGGTGAGTTCATGGGCGTCACGCTTTCGCGCGTCGCAGGCCAGCCGGTTATGTTCCAGAACGTGGCCGAGGAGATGGCGAAGATCGACGAGCGGCTCAACGCCACGCCCGCCGGCCACAAGGCGCTCGCGGACTTGGAGCGCGGCTTCCAGATTGAGGAGCAAATGGAGCGCCAGACCGGCATCAACGACAAGGCGCCGGCCGAGGTCGAGCTCTTCCTTGTCTCCCATGCCTCGCGTGGCCAGGGCGTCGGCGGCGAGCTGTGGCGCCGCGCCATGGACTATTTCGAGCGTTCGCACGCGCCGATGTTCTACCTGCACACCGACTCGGATTGCGACGTGAGCTTCTACGACCGCCACGGCATGAAGCGCATCGCCGAGCGTGAGGAGCAGCGCCACCCGGATGACGGCCGGGACGCGGGCATGGCCCCGGCTGAGATGTTCATCTACGCCGGCGTCCCCGAGAAGGTCAAGGAGTCCTTGTCCAAGAACTGACGTCATCCAAAGGGTGACGTCTCCAAAAAGCGCGCCGGCCAAGCCGGAAGGTCCAAAGCAACGACTTATTTCGAAAGGATCGATGGAGAGTGCACCAAGCAGATCGTTCAACGCCAAGCCAGCGTCATCGTTCGCCGTACGGGCGGCTTTTCGCCATCCCTGGCGCCAAAGCGTTCTGTGTTTCCGGAGCTGTGGCCAGGCTTCCGATTTCGATGATGAGCCTCGGGATCGTGCTTGCGCTGAACCACATGTACAACAACTGGACGGTCGCCGGCACGATGAGCGCGGTGTATATCCTTGCCGTCGCCGCTGTCACGCCGCTTTATGCGCGGCTTTTCGACCGCTTCGGCCAGCGCAAGGTCGGCTGGGTGGCTTTAGTCGCCTCCGTGGTGGCCATGTTGGTCTTCGCCACCGCGGCCTGGGCGCGGGTTTCCATTCCCGTGTTGTTCGTTCTGGCCATCATCATGGGCTGCACGCAGTTCTCGTTCGGCGCGCTGGTGCGTACCCGTTGGGCCTACGCGCTGCGCGACCCCAAGGACGGCGACTTGCTCGACACCGCGTACGCGCTGGAGGCCGGCATCGATGAGATGGTCTTCATCCTGGGTCCCATCCTCGCCGCCTTCCTGGCGACTTCCGTGAGCCCCGTCTCCCAGCTGTTCGTGCCGACCATCGCCTGCGCGGTCGGGGGAGCGGTGTTCTTCTCGCTGAAGGATACGCAGCCTCCGGTGATCGAGGCCGTGTCGGTCGTCGCCGCCTCGCCCGCCGACGAGGACGTGAAGGCCGCCTCCGCCAACCTCGGCGGCACACAGGGCACACGGCTTGACGAGGATGGCGTGAGCCTCCACCAGCTGCACACCCACGCCCCGAAACGCAAAAGCGTACTGCTATACGCCGGCATCATCCCGCTTCTGGTGGTTTTCGTCGTCTTCAACATGAGCTTCAACGAGTTCGACGTCTCGGTGACCGCGATGATGAAGGCCATCGGCCGCGAGCAGCTGCTCGGCCTGCAGCTGGCCATGTTCGCCGTCGGCTCCTGCGTTGGCGCGTTCATCTTCGGTTCCAAGAAGCCAAAAGGCTCCAACTGGCAACACATGGTGGTCTTCCTTTCGCTTTTGACCTGTGGTTACGTGCTCTGCCGTCTGTCGATGGACAACCTCATCCTGCTCGGTCTTTTCTCGATCCTCTCCGGCCTGTGCGTCTCGCCGCTGTTCGCGACGGGCAACCTCATCGTCAAGGACATCGTCCCGCCGAGCAGCCTGACCGAGGGCCTTTCCTGGGTCACCACGGCGGGTTCGGTCGGCACGTCCTTCGGCTCGTCCCTGGCCGGCATGGTGCTCGACGTCTCCAGCCCCCACGTCGGCCTGCTCCTGCCCATCGCCACCACGTTCGCCGCCGTGCCGTTGGCGGTTTTGGGTTGGTTCCTGGCCCGCAAAAACAATGCGTGAGTGCAGGAATGAATTTGCAAGGTCTATGACACTGCCGGATGCCGCCTCGGAGTACGATGTGCATCAGATACCAATAACGTCAAGAACAGGAAAGCAGGGATTGACAATGATTCGAGTTTCGGTAGTCGGCGCATCCGGGCGCATGGGCGGCAGCGTGGTCGAGGCCGTCAAGGCCGCGGACGATATGGAAATCGCGCAGCAGATCGACGCGGGCGACGACATCGCCGCCATCACGCCGGACAACACGGACGTCGCGGTGGAGTTCACCGTGCCGACCTCGTCGTTGGACAACGTGCTGACGCTCGTGGCACAGGGCGTGAATGTGGTGGTGGGCACCACCGGTTGGACCGATGAGAAGCTGGATCAGGTCAAGGCCGCGCTCGCCAAGGCCCCGCGTCAAGGCCAGGCCGTTTTCATCGCGCCGAACTTTGCCATCTCCGCCGTCCTGGCGGACAAGTTCGCCGCCGAGGCCGCCAAATACTTCACTTCAGCCGAAGTCATCGAGCTGCATCACCCCGACAAGGTCGACGCGCCTTCCGGCACCGCCATCCACACCGCGCAGGCCATTGCCACCGCCCGCAAGAAGGCCGGTTGCGCCCCGATGCCTGATGGCACGCAAGGCGAGGCGGCTTCGCGCGGCCAGATCGTCGACGGCGTCCACGTCCATGCGGTGCGCCTGCAAGGGCTCAACGCCCACGAGGAAGTGCTGCTGGGCAACACCGGCGAGCAGCTGGTCATCCGCGCCGACAGTTTCGACCGCGCCTCGTTCATGCCCGGTGTCCTGCTCGCGGTGCGCAACATCGCCTCTGGCGCCCACCCCGGCCTGACCGTCGGACTCGACGCGTTCCTCGACCTCTGAGGTCATCCGCGAATAGGTTTTTATATGCCGCCGAGTGAAGGTTGGTCTGCATTCGACGGTTTTGCGTTTGTGTGAGCCTGCATCTATCACAACGAATTTTGTTCATCCGTTGTCGATAAGCGTCCCGCCCGAGAAGTAGCGTTGAAGTATGAGTGAGTCTTCCATGCATCTACTTGATCCGGCGCCGTTCGGTCGCGTTGTTCCGGCCATGGTGACGCCGATGCATCACGATGGTTCCATCGATTTCGAGGCTTCCGCCGCGTTGGCCAAGCATCTGGTCGCCTCAGGTGCCGATGGCCTGTTGGTCAACGGCACGACCGGTGAGTCGCCGGTCACCCACATAGACGAGAAGGTCGAGCTTGTCAAGGTCGTGAAGGCTGCCGTCGACGTGCCGGTGATTTCCGGCGCGGGCTCCAACGACACCGCCCACACGGTTCGCATGGTCGAGCAGACGCAAGAGGCCGGCGCCGACGCGGTGCTGGTGGTCGCCCCTTATTATTCCCGTCCTTCGCAGGAGGGCATTTTCCGCCATTACCAGGCCGTCAACGAGTCGGCTGACAAGCCGATCATCGTCTACGACGTCCCCGGACGCACCGGCGTGCATCTTCAGCTTGAGACCTATCGCAGGCTCGCGGAGCTTGACCACATCAAGGCCGTTAAGGATGCGACGGGAGACATCGCGGGAGCGGTGCGCAAGCGTGTGGAAACCGGCTTGACCTGGTATTCCGGTGATGACGCGTTGTTCCTTCCGTTCCTTTCCATTGGTGCGGTCGGCGTCATTTCGGTCATCGCGCACGTCGCGTCCAACCCGATGCGCCAGCTTGCCGACGCCTTCGACCGCGGCGACATCCACGAGGCCCAGCGCCTCGCGGTGCGTCTCGCCCCGTTGGTCGATGCCGTCAATGGCACCGGATATCAGGGGGTCTTGGCCAAGGCCGCGCTGCACGAGCGCGGGTGGCTCGATGAGACCACGATGCGCTTGCCGAACGTCGGCCCGGGTCAGCCGGAATTTGAGCGTGCCCACCAGGGCATGGTTGATGCCGGTATCCTGGACGCCTGATTGCAGAGGGTTTGACGATCAAGCAACGTATGGCATAACTCATTACAGCGGAAAAGTCGGCGCGCATAACAGCGCCACGGGCTTTGCTCCGCTGTTTTTATACCTCGTCTGCGCATAGGCGCAGACACTAAGTAAACAGAAATTCAGTAATAGATATGACAGATACAGAAGAAAAAACCACAGCGGCGACCACGCATCGTCGCGGCAGCGCCAGCAAGGCCCGCGCCCGCAAAAGCGAGGCGGCCGCCGAGAAAACCACAAAGCGCGCCAGCGCCAAAACCAGTACGAAAACCAGCGAAAAGCGCGCGAGCGGCAAGCGCGGAGAATCCCGCGGTTCCTCCCGTTCCGGTTCACGTCGTTCTGGTGGCTCCAATTCATCGCGTAATACACGTGGTGGCAGCCGTTCCAACAGTCGTCGTTCCAACCCGCGCACCGTCTCCCGGACCCCGGGAACTTCGCCCAATCAGGACGCCGTGCTGATCGCCCCGCCGAAGTACCGCAAGGGCTCCATGCGCATTGTGCCACTCGGCGGCCTTGGCGAAATCGGCCGCAATATGAACGTGATCGAATATAACGGCCATCTGCTCTTGGTCGATTGCGGCGTGCTCTTCCCCGATGAAGAACAGCCCGGCGTCGATTTGATCCTCCCTGACTTCAGCTATATCAAGGATCGTCTTGACGACGTCGAAGCGCTCGTTCTGACCCACGGCCACGAGGACCATATCGGCGGCGTGCCGTACCTCTTGAACCTGCGTCCGGACATCCCGCTGATCGGCTCGAAGCTCACGCTCGCCTTCGTCAAGGCCAAGTGCGAGGAACATCATCAGAATCCGCGTTGCATCGAGGTTACCGGCCGCGACAAGATCAAGGTCGGCCCGTTCAACCTCGAATTCGTCGCCGTCACCCACTCGATCCCTGACGCGCTGGCCGTGTGCATCAATACGCCTGCCGGCACCGTCATCGACACCGGTGACTTCAAGCTCGATCAGCTGCCCATCGACCATCGTATTACAGATTTGGTGGAGTTCGGCAAACTCGGCGAGAAGGGCGTCGACCTCGTGATGGTCGATTCCACCAACGCCGAGGTCCCCGGCTTCGTCCGTCCCGAAAGCACCATCGGCCCCGAGCTCGAGCGCGCTTTCAGCGAGGCCACCCGCAAGATCATCGTCGCCTCCTTCTCCAGCCACGTCCACCGCGTCCAGCAGGTCGTGGACGCCGCGCACAAGGTCGGCCGCAAGGTCGTTTTCGTCGGCCGTTCGATGGTGCGCAACATGTCCATCGCCGCCGATCTCGGCTATCTGCATATCCCCGAAGGCACTGTGGTCGATTTGAAGAAGGCCAAGGACATCCAGGACAACAAGCTGGTCTACATGTGCACCGGTTCGCAGGGCGAGCCGATGGCCGCACTCGGCCGCATCGCCGACGGCACCCACCGCGACATCACCATCAACGAGTTCGACACCGTCGTGATGGCCAGCTCCCTCATCCCTGGCAACGAGAACGAGGTCTACGGCCTGATCAACAAGCTCGTGCAGAAGGGCGCGCGCGTCATCAACCGCGACAACGCAAAGATCCACGTCTCCGGCCACTCCAACGAGGGTGAGCTCACCTACTTCTACAACATCCTGAAGCCCAAGTGCGTCATGCCGATTCACGGCGAGAACCGCCATCTGGTCGCCAACGGCCTCGTGGCCGTCAAGACCGGCGTCGACCCGAAGAACGTCGTGCTCGCCGAGGACGGCGACGTGGTCGATCTCTATCATGGTCAGGCCGCGGTTGTCGGATCCGTGCCGTGCGGCTATGTCTACGTTGACGGCGACACTGTCGGTGAGCTGACCGACGAGGAGCTCGAGAAGCGCAAGGTCCTCGGTACTGAGGGCTTCGTCTCCGCGTTCGCCGTGGTCGACACCGACGCCAAGAACGTCATCTCCGGCCCGAAGGTCTATCTCAACGCGATGCCCGAGGACGAAAGCGAGTTCGAGAAGGTGCGTCACCAGATCGTCCAGCAGCTCGAGGACGCGATGATGGATGGCACCCACGACACCCACAAGCTCCAGCAGATCATGCGCCGCACCATCGGCAGCTGGGTCTCCCGTCAGCTTCACCGCAAGCCGATGATCGTCCCGGTCGTCGCCGACATCGCCCACGACGTCATCGACGGCACCCCGGCCAGCGACTGAAGCTGAATTCGGCTTGTTGATATTCGGATTGGTTTTATCGCAGAAAATCTAAACAAGTTGGTATATGATTTCCCCGGTAGGTTTCGCACTTGCCGGGGATTTTATGAATCACGAGGAATGAACGTATGAAAAAGATGTTTCCAGCCACGGCTATCGGCGTATTGGTTCTGCTGATTGTCGGCACGTTCGCCGATCTGCGCATCGACCAGGCGCTCTACATGCCGGGCAACGGATTCTCGGCCTTCTTCGAACGTCTGGCACCTCTCATCGGCGCGACCGTCCTGATGATCGGCGCGGCGCTGGTCTTCTGGACCTATAAACTTGTCCGGGAGAACCTGACGAAACTCGTGCTTTCCGGACTCGTCTACCTCGGCTCGACGCTTGTGGGACTTGCGCTTTGCTACAAATACTGCCACTTGATCGGCGCGGTCTATGGCGTTATCGTCGCCATTCTGATCGCCTATGTCGTCTGCAAGATTCCGGATGAATTGAAACAGCGCTACCGTTGGGCCGGTATCGCGATCGTGGTGGCGTTCCTATGCTCCATGGCGGTGCTGGAAGTCGCCAAAGTGATCTGGGGCCGCGTCCGTTTTCGCGCGATGCAAGGCAATCTTGACCTGTTCACTCCTTGGTACCATCCCAACGGCAAGCATTTCCGCGCTGCCGTTACCGTGGCCGACAACATCAAATCCTTCCCTTCCGGCCATGCGCAATTCGCCGGTGCGGCCTTGTCGCTTTGCCTGCTCGCTTTGGTGAACCCGCGTTGGAAGGACAAGGAGGCGCTGGTCTACGCCGTTGCGCTGGTCTACGCGTTGGTCGTCATGCTCAGCCGTATGATGCAAGGCGCCCATTTCCTCTCCGACGTCACCGTCGGCTTCGCCCTCCCGTTCCTCGCCCTCTGGCTGGCGCGTCACCTGCTCCTCAAGCAACTTGCCCAGCATTATCCGCAAGAATACGAGCTCGCGTGATTTTGTTCTTGCAGGCTTGATAAGAGCGGTGACTACCAGATTTGATGGTCGCGCTTTTGATTTTAAAAACTCGTGCGGGCCACCAACCAAAGTCAGCGACCCGCACAAGTCCATCAAATAATTGGAGGCCATTAATAGGCATCTCATCGATGTTGCCCAACGGGGTAAAGTTTTTGGATCCCATCAATACCTCGAAGTGAACCGGCTTCACCGATATGACGAACATACCATATTGGTGAATAAGCTGCAATTTGTACCAAATCTCTTGTTATTTCACCGTGGAAACGTAGACCTTGTGACTGCGGGGGAACTCGCGTTTGAACGCCTGTTTGACGGCGTGCTTGCATTCGCGGATCCCTTCGGAATCAACGGTGAAAGCCGTGCTTTCGTTGCGATAGCCTTGTTCGTGTAGAATGACGGTGCCCTCGTCGTGCTCGAGGCAAAGCGAACGGTCCTTTTTGGCGGTCAGGAACGTGAGTTTTCCATATTCCGATTTGGCTGTCGCCGCGTTCTCCATCATGCTCAGCGCCTGCTTGACGGGAATCAGTCGCATAGCCCGGCCTCTTTCAGATCATGTTCCAGCAGATGCGTGAACTCGTCTTTCTGCAAGGTCGAGGAGATGAACAGCACGGTGACATTCGCGTCGTCTCCGCCATCAATGGTGTCATGGTCTTCGTTCGAAACATCCGTGTTGCCGGCGATGAAGGCGACGCGAGCCGAGCCGGTGCGTTTGAGATTGACACGAAACTCATAGACACATTGACCGTTGACCCGCGCCGAAACGGCCCGCTTGACTTTCGACATCCCGGTTTTCAGTTGCATATCCAACGCGTTCTCGATGCAGGTTTTGATGGTCTTCTCATCGTCGCGATGCTTCTTGAAAAACTGCTTGCACCCCGAGCGCTCGTACGTGACCTTCATGCCTGCACAACCTTATTTCCTGTATCCCCAATCACTTTTAGCATAAGACCGTTTGCGACATAGGGGTGAGAGCTTGCGCTATTCGCGTTTCGCCTAGAAACGTTGTAATTGTGCCCATCACTGGCATAATGGTAGATAGTGTTGTCGTTATATATAAAGGAGCGAAATGCCAGGAGCGAATCTCACCCGTGTCGAAGCCGAGGAACGCGAGTCCGTCATCACCGGGCCGGTCAGCTATCATGTCGATCTCGATCTGACGAAAGGGCCGAAGAATTTCCCGTCGGCCACGTCGATTGCCTTCGACGCCAAACCGGGTTCCTCAAGCTTCGCCGATCTCATCGCCGATGAGGTGAGCGTTATCGAACTGAACGGTGAAAAGCTTGATCACAAAAAGTATTACATTGACAATCGTATTGAGTTGCCAGCTTTGAAGGAGCACAACACACTCAAGGTGACGGCTTCCTGCCAATACTCGACCACGGGCGAAGGCCTGCACCGTTCCGTCGATCCAGCTGACGGCAACGTCTACCTCTACTCGCAGTTCGAAGTGCCGGACGCTCGCCGCGTCTATGCCGTTTTCGACCAGCCCGACATCAAGGCGACGTTCGATTTTGAGGTCACGGCGCCGCAATCCTGGCTGGTCACGTCGAACACCCCGGTCAAGTCCACCGAAAATCTCGACGCGATGACCGCCGAAGGGACGCTCGGAACGCACCCGGCCGAGACTACGAAGCGTTGGGTGTTTGAGACCACGCCGAAGATGAGCTCTTACCTCACCGCCATCTGCGCCGGCCCGTACGCCGAATGGCACACCACCTATGCCAACGAGGATGGCCGGACCATTCCCATGGCGCAATACTGCCGCCAGTCGCTCAAGGCTGATTTCGACAAGGACGCCGACTACCTCTTCGACATCACCAAGAAGGGCTTCGCCTTCTATACCAAGACCTGGGGCGTGCCCTACCCGTACGCCAAGTTCGACCAGATTTATGTGCCGGAATACAACGCCGGCGCGATGGAGAACATTGGCATGGTCACCATCCGAGACTCCTACGTTTTCGGCTCCAAGGTCACCGACGCGCTGGCCGAGCGCCGTGTGGTCACCGTGCTCCACGAGCTCGCGCACATGTGGTTCGGCGACCTGGTGACGATGAAGTGGTGGAACGATTTGTGGTTGAACGAATCCTTCGCCGAGTTCATGTCGAGCCTGTCGACCGCGGAAGCCACGGAATGGAAGGATTCCTGGGCCACGTTCACCTCTGGGGAGAAGAGCTGGGGCCTGAACCAGGATCAGCTGCCGACCACTCATCCCATCACCGCGCCGATCAACGATTTGCATGACACCGAAGTCAATTTCGACGGCATCACCTACGCCAAGGGCGGCTCCGTGCTGAAGCAGCTTGTGGCCTACGTCGGGCGCGACCAATTCTTCAAGGGCATCAACAGCTACTTGAATAAGCACCGGTATGACAACGCGACGCTGAACGACCTGCTGGTCGAGCTGGAAGCGGCGAGCGGACGCGACTTGAAGACCTGGAGCAAGCAGTGGCTTGAGGAAGCTGGCATCAATACCATCGCCGCATCCGTTGAGGAGAACGCCGACGGAACCATCAAATCCCTGACGTTGACCCAGACCGCGCCAGCCGATCATCCCGTCCTGCGTGTCCATCGCATGGCCATCGGCTTCTATAACCGCGACGCGGCTACGGGCAAGGTGGTGCGCACCGACCAGATCGAACTTGACATCGACGGCGAAACCACGGTGGCCACCGAAGCCGCTGGTAAGAAGCGCCCTGATTTCATCCTGCTGAATGATGACGATCTGACCTATACCAAGTTGCGTTTCGACGACAAGTCTCGTGAGTTCGCCTCAGAACATCTCTTCGAGTTCGATGACGCGCTGGCCCGCGCCGTGGTCTGGCTGGCGTTCTGGGACATGACCCGCGACGCCGAATTCCCGGCCGAGCGCTTCATCGACATGAGCCTCAAGATGCTTTTCACCGAACGCGAGTCTACCACGTTCCGCTATGCGTTGAGCACACTCAAGACCACGGCGACGCACTATGTCGCCCCAGCGCGCCGCGAGCAAGTCCGCAAGAAGGTCGCCGACGGTCTGTGGGATCTGGCTAATGAGGCGGAGTCCGGCAGCGACGAGCAGTTCCAGCTGGTCAGCGCCTATCTCGGTTATGGGGAGCCCGGCGACGCCCCGTTCATCTCGAACGTCAAGGGGCTGCTTTCGGGGATGCTCAAGCTCAAGGGTCTCGAGATCGACAACAACATGCGTTGGGCCTTGATCAAGACGCTTGCCGCCGTCGGCGAGATGGATGACGAGGCGATCAACACCGAACTGGCACGCCGCGACACCACCGACAACCGCGAGTTCGCCTACGGCGCCCGCGCTTCCGTGCCAAGCGCCGAAGCCAAGGCATGGGCCTGGGACGCCTCCATCCGCGACCTGAACCTCACCAATTCGCAGCTTGAGGCGGCCGCGCTCGGCTTCTCGTCCAATCTCAAGGGCAAGTTGGCCGCGCCATATCCCGCCAAATATTACGACACGATCGACTGGATTTGGCAGAACCGCACCTTCCACATGGCCGAATCGCTTTTGGAAGACCTCTATCCCGCTTACGCCGATCCGGCCGACCTGGTGAATCTCGGCGACGAATGGCTCGATTCCCACAAGGACGCCGCCCGCGCCCTGCGCAACATCGTCATCGGCAACGTCGAGTCCTCCCGCCGCGCCCTGAAGGTCAGCGCCTACAACGCCAGCCTGGAAGCATAGTGATTCGTGCGTTTTGACGTTTCTATGGCTTTTTGGTGATTAATGGTTAGAGGCAGGATTCATTGATTCCTGCCTCTAACCATATCGGAACTGTCCATTCCGGTTGCGTTGAGGGCAGTATTGGAAGTTTCTGCCTCTAATATGCATGGAACTGATTGTTTCATTGCTGTTAGGGACAGTATCGACAGCTTCCTGCCTCTAATATTTGTATAAGGTTGCAAAGGCAACGCCATTGAAATCATTGGAGCCCGCCTTGGGAATCGGCTAAAGCTGGCAATGCCATCGGCCGGCTCGGTTACGCAAAGTTCAGATGTGCCAGAACAAACAATGGAACAATGGCTCCCAAATGCGACGAAATCGGGCAGTGTTGGCGTGCTCTGGCATGTGGTGAAGTCGGTTAGGTAAGATTGAACACAGTAACATTCGTGCAAACGGAGGATATATCAGCATGCCTAATATGTTTGGAACCGATGGCGTTCGTGGACTGGCGAACAGGGATTTGACCGCAAGGTTGGCGCTTGATCTGGGCGACGCGGCGGTGCGTGTGCTTGGTGATTCCTCGGGAACCGAAGAGGAGCATCGTGAGGGGCGTCGTCGTGCGCTGATTGGCCGCGATACCCGTGTTTCCGGTGATTTCCTGGCTTCGGCGCTCGCGGCGGGCATGAGCGCGGGCGGATTCGACGTCATTGACGCGGGCATCATCCCGACCCCCGGCGTGGCTTACCTGACCAGCGAGCTGAATGTCGAAATGGGCGCGGTCATTTCCGCCTCACACAACCCGATGCCCGACAACGGCATCAAGTTCTTCGCCCGCGGCGGCTTCAAGCTGCCGGATAAGAAGGAAGACGAGATCGAGGCGGTGCTTGGCAAGGATTGGGACCGTCCGACCGGTGCCGGCGTTGGCCGTGTGAGCCACGACATCAGCACCGCCACCAACATGTACATCGACCATCTGGTTTCGGCCATAGCGCCGATTGCGCCCGACAAGACCCAGCCCAAGCCGCTCAAGGGCCTGAAGATCGTAGCCGATTGCGCCAATGGCGCCACTTCGGTGGTCGCGCCGGAAGCGTTGCGTCGCGCCGGTGCAGAGGTATTGGTCATCAACGCCTCGCCGGACGGCTACAACATCAACAAGAAGGCCGGTTCCACACACCCCGAGCAGCTGCAGGCCATGGTCAAGGCCTCCGGTGCCGCGATGGGCGTGGCCTTCGATGGTGACGCCGACCGTTGCCTCGCCGTGGACGAGGACGGCAACATGGTCAACGGCGATCAGGAGATGGGCATCCTCGCGCGTGCCAAGAAGCGCGAGGGCAAGCTCAACCACGATACGCTGGTGGTCACCGTGATGAGCAATCTCGGCCTCAAGCTGGCTTTGAAGGATATGGGCATTTCGACGGTGCAGACCAACGTCGGAGACCGTTACGTCCTTGAGGAAATGCTCAAGGGCGATTACTCCATCGGCGGCGAGCAGTCCGGCCACGTCATCAACCGCGAGTTCGCCACCACCGGCGACGGCACACTGACCGCGCTGACGCTGTGTAATGAGGTCGTCAAGTCTGGTAAGTCGCTCAAAGAGCTTGCCGCGGACTTCCCGCAGTTGCCGCAGCAGCTCATCAACGTTCCCAAAGTCGATAAGAAGGCCGCGCCCACCAATGCCAAGGTGCAGGATGCGGTAACGCGTGAGGAGAAGCTGCTCGGCAGCACCGGTCGCGTGCTGCTTCGCCCCAGCGGGACCGAGCCGTTGGTCCGCGTGATGGTCGAGGCGGAAACCCAGCAGCAGGCCGACGAGGTCTGCCAGCGCCTGGCCGCCGTGGTGGCCGAGGAGCTCGCGATCTGATGTTCTCACACAATAGCAAAGTCGACACCGAACTCAACCACGCCGTCGAGCAGCTGATCAAATCGGTCGGCAAAGACAAGATTCTGCCCATCGTGCAGATGGGGGAGCCTGTTTTACGGCAGAACGCCGCGGAATACAACGGCCAACTCAGCAAGAAAACGCTTGCCAAACTCATCGAGGCCATGCGTGTCACCATGCTCGAAGCGCCTGGCGTAGGCGTCGCCGCGCCGCAGATTGGCTTGGGATTGCGCATCGCCGTGGTCGAGGATCACGTCCGCCCCGGCGGCAGGGGAATCACCGACAATCCCAATGGCAGTGTGGGGCGCAAAGACAGTGATGATTCCTCGGATTCGCAAGCCGATTCCGAAGATGGGGACGTGATCGATGACACGAACGACCCCCGCGAAATCGCCGAATTCCCGTTCCGCGCGATCATCAACCCGACCTATGAGCCGATCGGCACCGAACAGCGCAGCTTCTACGAAGGCTGCTTGAGTTTTTCTGGTTACCAGGCCGTTCGTCGCCGTTGGCTCGACATCACCGCCCGCTGGCAGGACGAGGACGGCAACAAGCATGAGGAGCATCTGCATGGTTGGCCCGCCCGCATTTTCCAGCACGAGACGGACCACCTGAGCGGCGAGGTCTACATTGACCAAGCCGAGATCCGCTCTCTGGCCACCGATGAGAATCTCGAGGACTATTGGTGCGAGGACCCGGTTCCCACCGTCGCCGCGCGTGAATTGGGCTTCAAGCTCGCCTGAGCGTTGTTGATTGCCCATTGTCCGCCGACAACCAGATTGGCTACGGCTCTTCGTTCAACCCGTCCCGTTTTTCTGCTGGCAAATGAGCAGTGCGTCCACCCAATTTTTTGCCTGGTATTTGGACATGATGTGGCTCCGATGGGAATACACCGTGCCGACCGAGATTCCAAGACGTTTGGCGACCTCACATGGCTTCAGACCGACAACGCTGAGCCTGACGATTTTCAGCTCGGTCGGAGTAAGGGGCACGCTCGGCAATGTTGGCTGATCATGCGCGTTCATGTCTTTGAGCGTCTCCGCGAGATCATGGCTTTCTGGTTTGCAGGCCGAAAGATTGTGTGTTCGTTTCCTCTGATTTGCGGTTCGTAAAAAGATATCGCTTCGTTGCGATCTCTTTTGAAGAGGTGTCGAAGACCGGTTACGCCGAAGTTTCGCATTTCTGGTCAGGTCTTTCATGGCGTTTGATATTTCGGTTTCCGCAGTCAGATCCGAATTCTTATGGCGTTTGATGGCGTATAGACGGCATGTTTTGATGCTTGCACATGACAAGCGCTGGCAGATTTCCGCATCGCAACAAACGAGTGGCGGCTCGTTGTCTTCTTTTTCCAAGGACGAGCGGTGTCGGGGTGTCTTTTCTTGGTAAATGGCATCAATGATGCGCGGAAGCTCTTGGTTCAGTTTGGCTTTATTGAGGATGCAGCGTACCTGCGAAGGCAGTTTTACAGGATGCAGGTATTTCTCGATGTGCGAGGTGATGCCGATAATGATGATGTCGGAACGGACTTCTTTGATTTCGTGGAAGATATTGCGTTTGCTCCGCTCTTTCAATGACATGTCGATGATGACGACGTCAGCGGGATGAAAATCGTATAGGGATTTTTGGATGCCGTCCTCAAGTTTGATGGTGCCCCATACCTTGACATGGCATCCGTTGCGGTTTTGCAGACGGCTCAGGATGATCTTCTCATATCGCAGGGCACATGGGTCGTCATCAATCAGGACAATATGTAGTTCGCGTCGTTGCGATGATATTTTCTCTCTCATGATTCAATTTTATATAATACATTGTGAAAACTCTAATTATTTCGGCAAAGTTCAAGGTTTCTTGATTTTCTTGGGATTTGGGCTTTTCGGCTTGACTTTTGACGATAATGTGCAAGTCAAGATTTTATGCATACGCTGGTTGCTTCGGATACCGCTTTTGCCGCCTGCAGATATGGTTGGGGTTGGCAAGTTTTCGCCGTTCGTCGGTTGCTTTGGCGCAGTCTTCCGTTGCTGGTTGGCTCACCGTGCCGGGCGAGTTTTCAGCCGTTGACCAGTTGCCCCGCGCGCTGGTAGGAAATGCCGAGGGCTTGGCCGATCTGGCGCAGCGTAAGGCCGACCTTTCGCAGACCTTTGGCTGCTTTCCGTGATTCCCTAGCGGCCAGTGCATTGGCTTGCCGGGATTGCTCGCGGTAACGCTTCATGGCCTCGAGGTGCGCCTCGACCTCTTCGGGGAACCTCATCTCCTGCTTGATGGCGAAATCCCGGTCCCCGGTCATGATCTCGATGAGGTCCCGCGCCATGGTGTCCACTTCACTGAGGGTTCGTGCCTGAGTCACCCCGACTCCCGGAATGGTGAGTATCCAGTATTTCTCATCCGGCTCGACTGTGACGGAGTAGCTTGCTTGGTGAACTGTTTTATTGCCGTAAGCGTCGTAGCCTTTTTTAAGTTTCTTTGGTCTCATTGCGAATTCTCCTGTTCTAAGGCTGATATGACTTCTTTCATAATCACCTCTGCTTGGCGTTTTGCTATTTCCTTATGTCTTGGAATGGGAATCATCCGGTTATTCAGATAATAGATTTCGTGGTTTCCTCCTTGACGGCGATGATAGAGTTTCACCCCTTGAGCTTTCGCGGTCTCTCGTATTTGCTTGATAAGCTGCTTTCTTTGAACCATATACTAAACCCCAATCTAGACGAAAAGCACAATCCCACACTAGATAAAAGTGCTGCCGTGCCGTAGCCGATGCCTGTTCTTCGTAGCTTAGGGAATCGGAGTCGTTTGCCGTGTTAAAAACGACCACTGTGGTCGAACGCTGGCACTTATCCACATTTCGGGCGTGTCGCGTTTGCTGTGCAAAGCCGGGTGGATGATTTGGTATGACAAACCGACAGAATGATGAATATTGCGGCGTTTTAATTTGACAAGCCGATACAACTGTGTATCATGAGAATTGTACATGATACACAGTTGTACCAAGCAATTGAGTATCCAAAGAAGAAAAGCCCGATTCGGGTCATTCTCCGGATAGACGCTCAAGAGAGCTGACGTATGTGATGAGAATGGTAAAGGAGCCAAAAATGGGTAACGCAAAAAGAGTCGTCGCGGTCCTAGCCGCTGCGGCGACGATGATTGGTCTGGCAGGTTGTGGTTCGGGAAATTCGGGCGGCGCTGGCTCGGATTCCAAGGCTGATTTGGTCTTCTGGGGCTGGGACACCGGCAATTCCATGAAGAAGATCATCGCCAACTTCGAGAAAGCCAACCCGGGCGTGACCGTGAAGTTCAACAACACGGGCACCGCAGAAAAGACCTCCACCGCGCTGACCAACGCGGTCGCGGCGAAGAAGGGCATCCCGGACGTGGTGATGCTCGAGGACCCGACGGTCACGCAGTTCGCGGTCACCGGTGACCTCGCCGATCTGAGCCAGTTCGGCGCGAGCAAGCTGGCCAACGACTTCACCGCTGGCCCTTGGAACAAGCTGCAATACAATTCCAAGCCCTACGCGCTGCCGATTGACGCGGGCCCGGAGATGTTCTTCTATAACAAGGCCGTCTTCGACAAGGCCGGCGTCGACGGCGAGTCGATCAAGACCTGGGACGATTACTATGAGGCCGCCAAGAAGATCAAAGCCGCCGGATCCTACATCACCAACAGCTCGGGCAGCTCAGGTGATTACCAGCCCTTCACCGCGCAGGCCTGGCAGGCCGGCGCCAAGCCTTGGAAGGTTGACGGTGAGAAGATCACCATCGACATGACCAAAGACGAGGGCATGAAGAAGTACATCGACTTCCGTCAGAAGCTGATCGACGAGGATCTGATCGATACTAAGACCGCGAACTGGTCGGACGAATGGAACCGCGAGTTGAACGACGGCACCCTCGCCTCGCTGACCATCGGCGCTTGGATGCCGGTTAACCTCATCAGCGGTGCCCCCGACCAGAAGGGCAACTGGCGCGTCGGCTCGCTTCCGCAGTGGGAGGCCGGCAAGCAGGTATCCGCTGAAGATGGCGGTTCCGCGCTCGCCGTACCCAAGGCCGGCAAGTCGCAGGCCGCGGCCTACAAGTTCGTTAAGTACATGACCCACGATGCAGGCGCCCAGCAGATGGCCGACACCGGCACCTTCAGTAGCCTGAAGAAGATCCTCAACTCCAGCACCTTCACTGATCCGTCCAGCGCGGCCAACAAGAAGGTCAACGACTACTTCGGCGGCCAGAACGTCAACAAGATCCTGGCCGAAGGCGCGCAGCGTCCGGTCGAGAAGTTCCAGTATCTGCCTTACAACCCGTTCGCCCAGACCGCTTACGGCGACGAGATCTCCAAGGCCTACACCAAGGAGATCACCCTGGAGAAGGCCATGCAGAACTACGCGCAGAAGCTCGCCGACCACGGCAAGCAGGAAGGTTACACCGTAACCCTCAAGTGACGCGTATAGCGCATAACGAAATGAGCGGAGGAGATCGTGGCGTGGCCCGTTCTTCTCCGCTATTACAAAGGAGTGTATTTTGTCAACGAAAATAGCTAAGGATGGCGCTGGGGGAGTCTCCGCCGACGCTGGCCTGGGCGACGTTGCCGCATCCTCGGCGGCCTCGGCTTCCAGAGGGTCCACGGTGCAGGTGAACAGGCATCGTGTGGACTGGCGTGGTTGGAAGTTCTTGTGGCCGTTCGTTCTGGTGTTTCTGTTCGTGTTCGTGGTCCCGGTGCTCTACGCGGTGTATCTGTCGTTCTTCCAGTCGAGGATGATCGGCGGCACCGTGTTCGTAGGATTTGAGAATTATGTGCGTCTCTTCCACGACGGCCAGTTTTGGAGTTCGGTGTGGCGCGTGACGCTCTTTACCATCGTCCAGGTGCCGATCATGCTGTCCCTGGCCGCGCTTCTGGCGTTGGCTTTGGATTCGATGAAACTGCATGGCACGAAGTTCTTCCGCATCTCGACCTTCCTGCCTTACGCGGTGCCAGCCGTGGTCTCCACACTGGTGTGGGGGTTCATGTACGGCGCGAAATACGGCCTCGTCGGCTCGCTGAACGGTTGGCTGGGCACACATCTGGATGTCTTACAGCCGAGCGTCCTTTTGGCGGCGATCGGCAACATCAACACTTGGGAGTTCACGGGCTACAACATGCTGATCTTCTATTCCTCCCTGTCCACGATCCCGCATTCGCTGTACGAGGCGGCTTCGATTGACGGGGCGAGCGAATGGCAGATCGTGCGCAAGATTAAGATGCCGGAGCTCAAGGGTTCGCTGGCGATCACGGTGATCTTCAGCATCATCGGGAGCTTCCAGCTGTTCAATGAGCCTTCGATCATGCAGAACATGGTTCCGGGCAACGCGATCACGACGTATTACACTCCGAACATGTACGCGTATAACCTGAGCTTCACCGGCGGGCAGAGCAACTACGCCGCGGCGCTGGCGATCGTGATGGCCGTGATCACCATGGTAATCGCCTACGCGGTGCAATTGAACAGCATGAAGGAGCAGATGAAATGAGTGATGCCACCACCATGCCGGCCGAGGCCACAGCGGGCCTGAAGCGTATGTCCGCCTCCGAGCTGAAGGCGCAGGAACGCGCCGCGCAGAAAGCCGAGAGGGCGCGTCAACGCCAGGTGTCGAAGGACGAGGCCGCGGAGCGCAAACGCAGCGCGCGCAACGGGTTCAGCAACCCGGACAACCCACGTCGTAGCTGGGCGTTGACATTCATCGTCGGTATTTTCGCAATCTACTGCCTCTTCCCGTTCGTTTACCTGCTGATCAACGCCACCAAGACGCAGTCGGACTTCACCTCGACGTTCGGCCTGGGCTTCGGCCACACCTTCGCCCTGTGGGACAACATCGTCACTGTGTTCACCTACCAGGACGGCATCTTCGGCCGCTGGCTGCTGAACACGATTTTCTATGTGGTCGTCGGGGCTGGCGGGGCGACCTTGCTGGCGATCATGGGCGGCTACGCGCTGGCCAAGTTCCGCTTCCCGGGCCGCAAGGCCGTCTTCGCGGTCATCATCGGCGCGATTTCGGTGCCTGGCATCGCCTTGGCCGTCCCGCAGTTCCTGCTCTTCGCCAAGCTGGGCCTGACCAACACGCCCTGGGCGATGATCCTGCCCAGCCTGATTTCGCCGTTCGGCCTGTATTTGATGTGGATATTCTCGGAGCAGGCGGTGCCCACTGAGCTGATCGAGGCGGCGCGCGTGGACGGGGCGGGCGAGTTCCGCACCTTCTTCACCATCGCCCTGCCGCTTCTGGCCCCGGGCATTGTCACGACCGCGCTGTTCACGATTGTGGCGACTTGGAACAACTACTTCCTGCCGTTGATCATGTTGAAGGACGCGGATTGGTACCCGCTGACCATTGGCCTGAACCAGTGGAAGGACCAGGCCTCGACGGCCGGCGGGCAGGCCATCCAGAACCTCGTCATCACGGGCTCCCTGGTCACCATCGTCCCGTTGGTGATTGCGTTCCTGCTTCTGCAGAAGTACTGGCAGTCCGGCCTCGCCGCCGGCGCCGTCAAAGAATAGCCGCGCGCGTCCATCCACTCGTTGCATAACCAAAAGGAATAAACCCATGTCTGTGTCCCAAACGCCAACACTAGGCCGCGACGGCCTCGGTCCGCGCCGTCCGTTCCGCTGGCCCCGGTTGCTGACGCCTGACGGGCGCGGCATCGCCTATGGGGGTGATTACAACCCCGACCAATGGCCCGAGGACGTCTGGGACGATGACATACGCCTGATGAAACAGGCCAAGGTCAACGTGGTGGCCCTCGGCGTGTTCAGCTGGGGCCGGCTCCAGCCTGGGCCGCAGACATGGGATTTCGATTGGCTTGACAGGATCATCGGCAAGCTTGGCAAGGCCGGCATCGCGGTGGACCTCGGATCGGCCACGGCCACGGCACCGATGTGGCTATATGAACAGCATCCCGAGGTGCTTCCCGTTGAATCCGATGGAACGGTGGTGCGCCCTGGTTCGCGGCAATCGTGGAGCCCTTCCAGTCCGGTCTTCCGCGAGTACGCGCTGGCGTTGTGCCGCAAGCTGGCCGAGCGGTATAAGGACAACCCATACGTCGTCTCATGGCATGTCGGCAACGAATACGGCTGGAACAACCGCCATGATTATTCCGAGGATTCGCTTCGTGCGTTCCGTCGCTGGTGCAAGAGGCGTTATGGCACCATCGAGGCCGTCAACGAGGCCTGGGGCACCGCGTTTTGGTCGCAGCAGGTTTACTCGTTCGATGAGATCGCATTGCCGATGCATCCGGGCGACGACGCGATGATCAATCCCAGTGTCCAGCTGGATTTCGAACGGTTCGGCTCGGACGCCCTGAAGGATTTCTACATCGCCGAACGCGACGCCATCGAGGCGATTTGCCCCGACAAGCCGCTGACGACGAATTTCATGGTGGCCGCCGACCAATGCGTCCTTGACTATGCCGATTGGAGCGACGAGGTCGATTTCGTCTCCAACGACCAGTACTTCACGGCCGGAGAGCGTCATTTGGACGATCTGCTGTGTGCCGACGCCCTGCTTGATTCCTTGTCGCAGCGCTTGCCATGGTATTTGATGGAACATTCGACCTCGGCCGTGCAATGGAAACCGGTCAACGCCCGCAAACGTGGCGGTGAGCTGGTCCGCGACGCTTTGGCGCATGTGGCCATGGGCGCTGACGCCATCAACTTCTTCCAATGGCGTCAATCGGCTGCCGGCTCAGAGGCTTTCCACTCCGCGATGGTCCCCCACGCCGGAGAGCGTACCAAGGTGTTCAGCGAGGTCTGCGAACTTGGCAAGGCGCTTGAAGTGTTGTCGAGCGCCGGTGTGCAAGGCAGCGAGTTGGAGGATCGCGATGTCGCCATCCTCTTCGACGCCGAATCGGAATGGGCCACGAAATGCAGGACGTTGCCGACCTCGAAACTGGACCATTGGGGCGCTGTTGGTGACTGGTACAGCGCGTTCCTTGATATCGGGCGTCGCGCGGATGTCGTGCCGTTGCGCGCTGATTGGAGCGGATACCGTGTCATCGTGCTTCCCGGCGTGCTGGCGCTTTCCGATCGACAGACGCAACGAATCAAGCGATTTGTGGCAGGCGGTGGCACCATCATCGTCGATTACGCGACCGGGCTCGTGGACGAGCGTTTCCATGTCGGTCTTGGTGGTTATCCGGGAGCGGGAGGTGGCGTGTTGCGCGAGGTGTTGGGCGTCACGGGTGAGGAATTCAACATCCTTGGGCCCATCGACGGCGAGCCGGATGAGGTGCGGCTTTCCAACGGGGCCGTCTCCAAGCTGTGGCAAACCGTCATCGGCTCCCGGGATGAAACCGTGGAAGTGCTCCAGACCTATGCGGGCGACGAGGCCAAGGAGTGGGAGCTTGATGGCGCCCCCGCGTTCACTTGTAATGCATACGGTGAAGGTAAGGCGTTCTATCTGGGTTGTGATCTCGATGGCGAAAGCATCGCGGCGCTGTTGCGGCGGTATCGCGATCAATGGGAGCCTGGGGCTTCTTCGGATATGTATGACAATCAAGATAACGGTGCAAGCGCGCAAGGCGCAGCCGGTCTGGTCCACGTCCGGCGTCGTGGTGAGTCGGGGATTTTCGATTTCTATATGACGCGCGGTCGGCAGCAGGCCAGAATCCCTCGTGTCGATGGGGATGTTGTCCTTCTTTATCGGGGACGTGTGATGCATGGACGGGACGACACAACCAGCTTCGCCGACGGCGGGAGTATTGAAATCTTTGACAATAATGGGGACGCGGGAAAGCGGACTTTCGGTGCCTCCTGTGTTCTCGATAAAAATGGGATATTGGTCACACATCGGCTGGGTTGATGATAGATTCATATGAAGGTTAAAGGAGGCCGGCAATGACGCATGACGCGACGCATCACGGTATGCATGAGGAGCATCGGCATATCACGCTGCGCAGTGTGGCCGATGCTGCCGGGGTTTCGCTCAAAACGGCTTCGAACGTCATCAACGGCACCGGTCGCATGACGGACACCACACGCGAGAAGGTCAAGAAGGTCATCGCCGAGCTGGGCTATCAGGTCAACGTGGCGGCCCGCAACCTCAATCGTGGGCAGACCGGGTTCATCACCCTCGCGGTGCCGACGCTCACCCCGCCATACCTTGCGGAACTGGCGAACCGAGTGATCGACGAGGCGCGCAAACGCAGGTATTCCGTTTATGTCACCACGTATGCGGAAGGCTCGGCGAAAGGCGCGCGAGACATGCTGCGTTCGTTCAATCCCACCGTCTCTGACGGCATCATCCTTTCGATGAGCGAGCTGGAGGACATCTCGGCCGAGGACTTCGATGTTGATTTCCCTCTGGTCGTCGTCGGCTCGCGCACGACGTGGGGCAAGGCCGACCATGTGACCCCAGACGATGTGGGGGCGGCGGCGAAAGCGACCGGTTACCTTATTTCCAAAGGCAGCTCTCATTTGGCGGTGGTGGGCGCCCGCGAGCCATTCGACGAAAAGCGGTTGGCCAGCGCCAAAGAAGGCAACGCCGAGCTGCGCCTGCGAGGCTTCGTCGAGGAATGCCGTCGGCGTGATTGCAACCTCGACCCGGAATTGATCGGGGTCACCCCCAAGGACTGGACCATCGGTGCTGGCGCCCGTGCCACGCAGGCGCTGATCGATACCGGCAAGCCATTTGATGGCCTGCTGGCGTTGAACGACCAATTGGCCCTCGGGGCGATCTCCGTGCTTTTGACCAACGGCATCAGGGTTCCTGAAGACGTCCAGGTCATCGGTTTCGACAACAGCGAGGAATCCGCCTATCTGCAGACCCCGCTGACCACGATGGACTCGCGTCTGGATTGGACGGCGCCCACCGCCGTCGAGCGCATCATCGGCCGTATCCACGGCACCATCAAGGCCCCGGAACTGCTCACGGCTGAATCAAGGATCATCGTCCGGTCGACAACCAGAAAATAACCAAGCGATAACCGGTCCAATTCATGCCAGATGACTAAGCATCGGCGATTCCGGCGCGCCGAAAACCCATGATTATAATGCTTTTGTGACGAATTTCGCTGAGGATTATCGTCGTATTCGGCCTACAGTATTGTGTAATAGGCGTTCTGCTTCATGCACCCCATCTTTTATTCGTGGGCCCGTGCAGATCGTGTTGGGAAGGTTTTTATGTTCGATCGTCGGCTGTTCACCCTCGTTCCGCGTAGTGGCGCGTTTGTCGCCGCCAAAGTGCTGAGCTTGTGGGTCTCGCTGTTGGCCGACATCGGGTTCGCCTTCATTTCCGTAGGCCTTCTCGGCAAGCTTTTCCCTGTGCTCACCGGCATCAACGCCGACGCCAAGCCCTCCGTGGCGGCGAAACTGTTAAAGGATTTCCAGGCGGTGCCGGATGGCTATTCCGCATTCGTTTTCGCCTTGGTCATCATCGCCATCATCAAATACCTGGCCGTCCGGTTTTCGCATTTCTTCGGTACCGAGGCCTCGGAACGCGTCAAGATCTCATTACGCGAACGTTTGTATGACAAAATGCTCGATTTGGGACCGACTTATTCGGAGCACGTCAGGACCGCCGATGTGGTGCAATCGCTGACCGAAGGCGTCGACCGGATACAGAGTTTCTTTGAATCGTTCCTGCCGCAACTCGCTTTCGCCGTCTTGGCGCCCCTGACCTTGTTCGTGGTGTTGTTGCCGCTGAACGCGCCGACGGCCGGCGTGCTTCTGGTCTGCGCCCCGCTGCTCATCGCCATCGTCGTCCTGGTTTCGGTGGCGACCTCGCGCGCGTATGGCAAGTATTGGGACAAATACACCGATATGGGCGCCACGTTCCTTGACAACGTCCAGGGACTCGAGACCTTGAAGACCTTCGACGCCGACGAGGCCGCAGCCCGGCACATGGGCGAGAAATCCGAGGATTTCCGCAAGTCTTCTATGAAAGTTCTTCGTATCGAACTGTTTTCGCGCTTGGCCTTGGACCTGGTCTCCTACGGCGGAACGGCCGGAGCCATCGGCATCGTCATCTGGCAGGTCGCCTCAGGGCATTTGAAACTGCCTGCGGCGTTGGTGTCCATCCTGCTCGCGGTCATGTTCTTCGTGCCGTTGCGCCGTCTCGCCGACTATGCCGACACCGCCATGAACGGGCTTTCCGCCGTACAGCGGATCTATGCGCTGCTCGATGCGCCACTCGCCGATGACGGGCAGGCCGCCTTGCCGCAGGGTGTGCAGGATTGCTCGGTGACCTTCCGCAATGTCAGCTACACGTATGTCCCGATCGAGGAAACGGATGACGACGTGCTGCCGACCCACCACACCTCGTCTTCGGACGATGCGCAAGAGCCGCAGGAAGCGCAAGCCGACGAGAAAAGCGGCGCGACCGATGAGCAGAACCGCAAAGCCTTGGATTCGGTCAGTTTCAGCGCTCGCCCCAACGGGTTCACCGCCATCGTCGGGGTCAGCGGCTCCGGCAAATCGACCATCGCCTCGCTGATCGCCGGAACACGCAGTGATTACGAAGGATCGATCAGGCTCGGCTATCGCGTCTTCGGCAGCGTCGGCAGTTGCGAATTGCACAGCCTTAAGAACCGTTCGCTGTTGGATGCCGTCACACTGGTGGATTCGCGCAGCCATCTGTTCGCCGGCACCTTGCGCGAGAACCTGTTGATGGCCAAACCAGACGCCACGGCCAACGAGATGTGGCTGGCGCTCGAAGGCGCCCATATCGACGATTTCGTCTATTCCCAGCCCCAGCGGCTCGACATGACCATCGAGGCGGACGCGCGCAACCTCTCCGGCGGCCAGCGCCAGCGCCTCTCAATCGCACGGGCGCTGCTGCGTGACAGCCCGATCTACGTGTTCGACGAAGCGACCAGCAGCGTCGACGCGGACAGCGAGCACCTCATTGACGTGACGATCCGCGATCTGGCCCGGACCCATACGGTCATCGTGATCACGCATCGGCTTTCCCAGACGGCCGACGCCGGCAACGTCGTGGTGCTTGATGGCGGCAAGGTCGTGGAAAGCGGCACTCACGCCGAGCTCATGGCTTTGGGCGGCAGGTATGCCACGATGTTCCACACCCAGGAGTCGATCGAACGTGTGTCTCACCGTAAGAGCTGGGGAAGCGCTTACGCCAAGCCGCAGCCGCGTAATCCCAAGGTGAGAAGGCCCTTCGATTTCACGTTACTGGACTATCGTTCCCATGACGAGGAAAGCCAAGAAACCAGACAAGGGCAATCAACCTCGGCAAACAGTAATAGACACAAAGGGAATGCGGATAGCTTCACCACCCATAATGCGACAACCGAAGCCGCGCGCGTTCATCTTGCGCAGGTCTCGGCTGCATCAAAATCCGGCAATGCCGGTGGCGCAAATCCCGCTGCTACGAAAGCAGGCCAGCCGGCCTCTTCGCATACAGGCACTGGTGATGTGCCTGCACATGTTGTAGGGCAACATTCAAATGGCAAATATCCGGACAAACCAGCTGATGGCACCGTTCGCGCCGATGACGGCGACACGATATTGGACGTCGCCAGCCGTCCGCGCGATGGCGGCAAACCCATGGGCACCTTCCACCTGGTGATGAGGCTCCTACGCTGCGTCGGCAGGCTCACCCCATTGATGATTGGCGCGAGCCTGTGCGGAACCATCGGCCGCCTCGCCGACACCTTCCTGCCGGTCTCCGGAGTGCTGGCGCTGATGGCGTTCTTCGGCCATCCGGTCTGGGGCATGAGCGTGGCCTATTCGGCGCTCGCGATGGTGGCCTGCGCCATTCTGCACAGCCTGATGCGTTACGCCGAGGAATACATGAACCACAACATGAGCTTCCGCATACTCGCCCTCTTGCGTTCGAAGACCTTTGAGACGTTGCGCAGGCTGGCCCCAGCGAAGCTGACGAAACGAGGCGACGGCAACCTCACCACGCTGATGACCGCCGACATCGAGCTTCTGGAAACCTTCTTCGCCCACGCCATCTCGCCGGTGGTCATCGCGCTGGCGACTTCGGTGGTCTCCGCGCTCGCCCTGTGGACGTTGGACCCTTGGTTCACGTTGCTGCTGGTACTCGCCCATCTCTTCGTCGGCGTGGTGCTGCCCCGCTTCTACGCGGGCAATGTGCGTGGCATCGGCGGCAGGATCCGCTCCGATTCCGCCAAATTAGGCGACAGGCTGATCGACGACATGCACGGCCTTGACGAGATCATCCGCTTCAACCAAGGGCGTCGTCGCCTGACCGACATCGTCTCTGACGGCAGGAACCTCTGGCTGTTTAGAAGCAGGTTGAGCCGCAAGGATGGTGTGTTTGCTGGGCTCGGGGCCGTTTCGGTCATCGCGTTCACCTTCATCTCGATCAAGATGATGTTCAGCATCGTCCAGGCCAACCCCACGTCGATGGCCATGTGCGTGGTCGCGGTGATGCTTATTTTCAGCTCCTTCGGCCCCGCTCTCGCGCTCAATGCGCTGCCGGGCAGCCTCAACCAGCCGCTCGCCGCGGCCCGCCGCCTGTTCGCTCTCTTCGACGAGCAGCCGGCCGTCGAGGAGAACGGAACGGAAAAGCCGAAATTCAGTACCGTCTCCCTGAAGGATGTGACGTTCGGCTATCCGGCGGCCCCATCTCGTTTCGGTTCCAGCCCTTCGCCGGCGCTGGTGCTCAAGGACTTCAACCTGACGACCCTTCATTCGGGCATTCTCGGGGTGCAAGGGCCTTCGGGGCATGGCAAATCCACAATCCTGAAACTGATGATGCGCTACTGGGACCCGCAACGGGGCTCAGTGGTTTTCTCCGGCGACCCGTTGCCGAAGGTCGAGGCGCATTACCGCCGCCAGGTCGAGACGATGATGGACCAAGACACCTACCTCTTCGACGGCACCGTGCGCGACAATCTGTTGGTCGCCGACCCGACTGCCAAAGACGCCGACATGCACCAGGCGTTGGAACGTGCCTCGATCGCCAGCGCCATCGACGCCTTGCCGCAGGGTTTGGATACCCCGGTCGGCGAGCTTGGCAGCAGGCTTTCCGAGGGGGAGCGGCAGCGCATAAGCCTGGCCAGGATTTTCCTGACCGATGCCTCGCTGGTGCTTTTCGACGAGCCCACCAGTCGTGTGGATGCGCTGAACGAGTCGGTCATTCTCCACTCGATCAACACCCTGGCCAACGAGCGTCCGGTCTCCATTGTTCTCGTCTCCCATCGCGCTTCCACCATGCAGATCGCCGATCGCGTGATTACGCTGTAAATCCGCAGGTGTGGTTTTGTTGGTTTTAGCATGCCCAGATATGCGGGCTGGTTCATGTAATGATTTCCAATGGCCGTCCCTTTGCATGGGCCTTTTTGGGTGCAGAAATTAGTCACTTCCGTGAGCTTGGCTGGACAGGGTCGGCTAGTAATGTGGATTCCAGATGACACAAAAGGAGCATGGCGATGAGCACAGAAGAGACCGTTGGAAAAGGCGCGGAGGTTCCGTATATTACGTTGAGCGATGGCAACAGGATTCCGCAGATCGGCCTTGGTATGCTGCGTATCGGCGATGATGAGGTGACCGATGTCGTCAAGTCCGGGCTTGAAGTCGGTTATCGCCATATCGACGCGGCCGCCGGCTACAACAACGAACCGGGCGTCGGGCGTGCGCTCGCGGAAACGGGCTTCAATACCGGAGCGGCGCGCAAGACGCTCTGGGTGACCACCAAGCTTAAGGATTCCGAGCAGGGTTACGACAACGCGCTCAAGGCCTTCGACCGCCAGTCGAACGACCTGCGCCTCGATTACGTCGACATGTACATGCTGCATTGGCCGACGCCGTTCAACTGGCGTTCCGGCGAGACATGGAAGGCCTTCGTCAGGCTGCGTGACGAAGGGCGCGTGCGCACGCTCGGTGTCTGCAACTTCCTGCCGGAACATCTCGAACGTCTGCATCGCGAGACCGGCGAATGGCCGACGGTCAATCAGATCGAGTTGCACCCCACTTGGCAGCAGCGAGAGGTCGTCGCGTTCTGCAAGGAGCACAACGTCGCCGTCGAGGCATATTCGCCGATGGCCCGCGGCGCCGATCTCAACGCGGGGGACGGCACCATCGCCCGCATCGCACAAGCCCATGGCGTCTCGCCCGCCCAGGTCATCCTGCGTTGGCATATCGAGAACGGCACCATCATCATCCCCAAGTCCGTCCACACCGCCCGTCAACGAGAGAACCTTGACCTCTTCGGCTTCTCCTTGACCTCCGACGAACACGCGCAAATCGATGCCTTGGACGGTCCGACTCGCGCCGGCCACGACCCGATGACGTTCACTTATGCATAAGTAGCCCAATACGGTTCTTTGGTATCTTTTGGTTTTATTTGTTTGGTTTCGTGTGATGTTTGTGGGGAATGTTATCGGTTCATGCCTGCCAATTGTTCATAAATGTGACAGAAACGCGACGTTTCGTATACCGATTGCAATCCGGATTCGCAATATTTAATCTGAGTTATGTTGCATTCTGAGTTACGAAAGGAGTAACCATGCCACAAAAAATCAAAGCTTCGGTCGCGTACGGAGTGGGCAAAGGATTCGCCCAACCTGAAGAGATTATCATCGACGATCCGATTGGCGCTGAGGTGCTGGTGGACGTCAAGGCGAGTGGCCTTTGCCATTCCGATTTGCATTTGGTGGAGGACGACGACCAGTTCTTCCCGTTCCCGGCCGTCATCGGCCATGAGGTCGCCGGTGTCGTCGAGGCTGTTGGCCCGGAAGTCCAAGGCATCAAAGTCGGTGATCATGTCGTCGCTTCGCTGGAGCAGGTATGCGGCCATTGCGCCAATTGCTTGAACGGCCATCCGCAGTCCTGCTCGCAGCAGCAGGAGTGCGTGCGCAAGCCCGGCGAGAAGCCGCGCCTGTCCTTCCCGGACGGCCGCCCGATCACCCAGGCCTTCGGCACCGGCGGTTTCGCCGAGAAGGCGCTGATCCATGAGAACCAGCTCGCCGTGGTCAACAACGAGGTCAAGTGGGACGAAGCCGCTTGCATCGGCTGCGCCACCATCACCGGAGCCGGCGCCGCGATCAACACCGCGCACGTCCGTCCTGGTGACACCGTCGCCGTCGTAGGCACGGGTGGCATCGGCCTCAACATCATCTCCGGCGCTCGCATTTGCGGTGCCAAGAAGATCATCGCCATCGACCTGCTCGACAACAAGCTCGAGTTCGCGAAGAAGTTCGGCGCCACCGACGTCATCAACTCCAAGAACGAGGATCCTGTCGCCAAAGTGCGCGAGCTCACCGACGGCGGTGTCGACGAGGCGTTCGAGGCCATCGGCTTCGAGTCCACGATGAAGCAGTGCTGGGATATGCTCGGCGTTGACGGCACCGCGTACTGCATTGGCCTCGCCAAGCCCGACGCGACCATCAACCTCGAGATCAACCCGGCCGACCTGCTGGTCCACCAGCGCGGCTTCAAGGGCGTCTGGATGGGCTCGACCAACATCAAGCACGACATCCCGATGTACGCCGACCTCGCCGTCGACGGCCGTCTGAATATGCACGACATCGTCACCCAGCACATCAACCTGAGCCAGATCGACGAGGCCTACGTCCAGCTTAAGAAGGGCGAAGTCATCCGCTCCGTCATCACCGAGTTCTGATTTCTGGTTTATAGAATTATAGGGAAAATTCGGGTTGAAGATGGAAATGTTACTGTCTTCAACCCGTTGTGGTCTAATTCATAATTATTGATTTTATCGTTTTAATATTTACATATATAGAGACGTTTGGCTACCTCATCTGAATGGCGATAGTTGTGTTCATCTTTCCCTTTAGTTGGCAATATCATTTGTATTGGTTGTTCTTAAATATGGAAATTGGTCTATTCGATTTGTAGAATTAATATGTGAATAAAAGCGAAGCGGTAAGGTCTTTTGATGGTCGAGCGACCGTAATTGATTTTTTTTGTGGTGCAGGAGGGTTTTCCGAAGGGTTTCGGCAGGCTGGTTTTAAGATTGTTCAGGGAGTAGAGTTCTGGAAGCCTGCACTCAGAACTCACAATGCTAACTTTGGTTTATCTGATTCGACGAAGAATATTCTTGAGTATACAGATGCTCAAAATATTGAAGAATCTATACCTGATACCGACGTGATTATTGGCAGTCCTCCATGTGTCTCGTTTTCTCTTTCCAATCATGGTGGGAACGCTAATAAAGATTTGGGTATTGACTTAATCAAGACTTTTTATCGAATAATCGCAGTGAAGAAATCTAAACCCAATAGCGTGTTACGCGCTTGGGTAATGGAGAATGTACCCAATTCAGCTAAATCTATTGAAGAGTCTTATACATTCAGTGATTTGGGATTGGATGATTGGGCACTTGAAATAGGGAAGCAGCCAGATGATATTGTTCTCGAGCCTAAGAAAAATGGGAAAGTTTTAAGGGCAGATGATTATGGATGTAGTCAGGCGCGTAAACGCTTTATTTGTGGGGAAATTATTGGAGAAGGTGTATTTAGTGATCCTGTAAAAGATGACAAAGCCAAAACTTTGGAGAATCTTTTTCATGATTTTCCGTCACCTTACCAGGATTCTCAATTGATAGGTCAGATTACTGATCCCAATTACAATGGCCTCACTATAGATGCCGACCAATTGCATGATCATTTTTATGATACTGGCGTGTACGCAGTTGAGTGGGAAAAAGCACAGGACGCAAAGCAAGATCATTCGTATATGGGTAAAATGGCGTTCCCTGAAGACCAGCATAAAGTTAGCCGAACAATTATGGCTACGAGATCGGCTAGCACAAGAGAGGCTTTGCTATATCAATCTGAAAATGGGAGAAAGGGCGATGGCGAATATCGAACACCGACTGTCCGTGAAGGCGCTGTTATCATGGGTTTCCCCATCACTTATCAATTCTATGGAAATGACGAATCGACAAAATGGCGACAAGTCGGTAATGCTGTTTGCGTTCAACTTTCAAAAGCGATAGCGGAGATGATTAAGCATCAGTTATCGTGGGATTTTGAAGATGCTCCAATCAGTATAGGTCACGATTTTCCTGATTTTTCTTATCTTGACTCTAAAAAGTTGAAGACTTTCGATAAGCCACCAGTTCGTCAGAAAGACTCTCTATTCAGGTTCCACCCTATTAAAGAGGGGAATATGACCGTAGAGTTGACTAACAAATTTGATGGAGAAAAACAATGGGTGGTTGCAGTTTTTGTTGGGACGGGCCGAGGATTCAATAAAAGCATAATTACACATGAGCAGTATTTAGAAACAAAAAGTTTGCTTTTGAAAAGGGATATGGATTATATGGATGCCATAACTAAAGGGCACTGCTATTCATACAACGAATTAGAAGACAAAAACGCTCAATATGGTTTCAATAATTCTGATGCCGATCACCCATATAATGTCATTCAGAGTATCTGTAAAGGAATAAAAGAGCTTGACGCGAAAGAGCATTTCCTTAAGGAAAGGTCTATTCGAATAAAAAAGGATAAATCGCTTTCCGAGATAAAAGAGCGAATCCCTTACAGTCAGCTTCTTTCAATATATGCTCTAATGCATTTATTGCCCCGCAATCCGCTGACAAATTAGTCGTATGTAATATAAAGTAGATAAAAATAAGTTAGTCTTGATAATAAAGAGTAAGCATTTGAAGTAAAGGATACAAAACAATGGTGTCTCTTCGGGATTTAGTTGATCAAAACATTATAAAAAAGACAGGTGCTTATAAAAAATACACGATTAATGGGCAGAATAAAGCAGAGCCTATATATTCCATCTCTTTGAAATATCTTTATTACAACGATCAAAACGGAAGAATCAGTACTGCATTACAAAAGTATCTAAGTACGCATGAGGGTGAGCATATTGAGCCATGTTCTGATATCGAAAGTGATGGGGCATCTTATGAGGTAGAAGGAAAACCTGCAACTTATAACGATTTGTTTGCTTCTTTTATTGTGGCTTCGAATCGTGGTCGTTTATTGCAGACTAAAGAGACAATCCAAAAGAATACACAACAAGAGCCCGGAGTTGTTTTAAATGATGGGCGTGTTATTGACGGTAATCGGCGATTTACTGCTTTGCGGTTGATTCAACAAGAAGAAAATGTTGAGCAGTACTTTGAGGCTGCGATTCTGGAATTTGATATCGACAATGAAGTCGATAAAAAGACCATTAAACAGCTAGAGCTCGATTTGCAAATGGGCAAGGAGGATCGAGTTGATTACGATCCCATCGATCGTATCTTCGACGTTTACAATACCGTATGTGAGCAAAAACTTATGACTGCTCAGGAATATGCCAAGAGTATTGGCAAGAAAAATGCCAAAGGCGTTAATCAAGATATAGAGGAAGCAAAATTAATTTCTGGTTTCTTGAAATTTATTAATGCATCGGAATCTTCATATTATTTGGCTAAAGAGATGAAGTTGGATGGCCCTATGCACGAGATTCGCCGCGTTCTGGATAATAATGGTTTACTGGAGGATGGTGAAGTTTGTTCCGCAATTTACTCGTTATTGGCAATCAGCTATGCGAAAGTCAGTCGTGGCGACGGCAACGGGGATGTTACCAGAGACATGCGTAGTCGTTTGAACGCCCTTGTCAATTCGGCTGCAAAAGATGATTGGGTTACTAGTACTGAAGATGATGTGGATACCATATATGATGCATTCCAAGATCAAGTCATCGACAATACGGCACAGATTTCTGATGTGCTTTCTCAAGATGACGCAGTTGTGAGAGACGTGGAAGAGTTCGACAAGAATAGTCGCATCCTTGAGAAGAAGAATTCATATCAGGGAGAACTCGAACAAGTGGTTTCTGATATTGCTGATTGTCTAGATACCTTACAAGAAATCGATGGGCAAGTACTGTCGAGCCTTGGGGAAGATTTGTCTAAAAAAGCAGCAAGAAAGCTGAAAGAAATTGTTGATGTTGCCAATGCCGAATATAACATCATTTCAGAAACTGGGAACTTGCTATGACTTTTAGAGATCTCTCGATAGAGTCTGAGTACCGAACGACCGATAATGACCTAATAACAAGGTTTTATAAACCGGTTTTATCGCAAACTGTACTCTATCGCCGAGTCTCTGCATATTTTTCTTTAGCGGGTTTGTCTCTGGCTTCAGCAGGTTTGGATCAGCTTCTTAACAACGGAGGTCGGTGCAAATTCGTTTTCTCTCAAGATATTTCAGAACAAGATTTTGACAGGATTCATGCCGGATATCATTATCGTGACTTAATTGAAAAGCGTCTGCTTGATAGTGGTTTAAACGATGAAGAATTAAAGCAGCAGCTTGGGATTCTAGCTTTTATGATTGCCGAGAACAGAGCTGATGTCAAAGTGGCTTTCATGAGGAAAGCCGACGGGATTTTTCACGATAAGTTTGGCTTGTTCACTGATGGAGTGGGCAATCGGATTTTTTTCAATGGGTCGGCAAACGAATCCTTAGGCGGTCTTCAATCCAATTACGAATCGATTTCGGTTGATATCGATTGGGATATGAGCTCAAGGGTTCAAAAGAGAATCGAAGAAAACGATAATAGATTTGAGCGTATATGGCACGATGATGAAGTCGGGTTACATGTTGTTTCGGCGAATTCAATTGTTTATGAATATATTAAAGATTTTCAGAAATATGTTGATTTTCCAAAGGAAACGAAGATAATGCAGCAGAAAATGACTATGCTTCCTGACGATTTCTCTGGATGGGCAGTGGAATTAAAGGATGGGAAAATTCTTTTTGAGGATAAAACCAAAGAGCAACTTTCCGAAAGGAATAGGCATTTAAGGATAGATGGCGATTGGACAGGAAAATATTTTCAACATCATTCGCATTTTCTCAAAGAAGATCTTGTTTATTCTCTTGTTGACAAGTTCATCAAGCAATTGTCACATGAAGCGGACAAAAGAAACGTCTCTCTTTATGTAGATTCCGAGATTCTTGAAAATAATGCTGAGGAACGCTATTCGATAGAGAAATATAAGGATTTAGGATTCTCGCTCAAAAATAATTCGCCGCAGTTCAATGATGAGTTTCGGGCTTTTGCGCAGGTTGTTAGTGAAAGCGTCGAGCGACCTCTGAAACCATTACATATGAAAGCGGCATTCTATATGTATAAATTGGCGAAGGCCGCGAATTTTTCTGTTCCTGGTGCCGGTAAAACCGCTATGATTCTAGGAGTCTTTGCTTACCTCAACAGCAATAAAACGGCTAATGAAGAATTTGCTAACCGTATCTTGGTAATCTCGCCTATTAACGCGTTTGGCTCTTGGCAGGAAGAATTTAAGAAAACCTTTGGAGCAAAAAAGAAGATTAAACATTTGATTAACGTTCAAGCTCCTCAATTCGATGGTGATTTGCGGAGAAATTGGACTGTTTCGAATCTGGTTCTAGTGAACTATGAATCGCTTGTGAAATATAAAGAACAATTAGAAGAATTGGTAGATGCTGATACTTTGGTTGTTTTTGATGAGGTTCACAGAATTAAGGGCATTAATGGAGTTCGTGCTAAAGCGGCTTCTCATATCTGTGATAAGGCAAAATTCAGGTTTGTGCTGACTGGAACACCTATACCCAATTCATATCGGGATATTTATAATTTCTTGCATATTTTATATACCAAAGAATACGATGCCTTCTTCGGGTGGGGCGTTCCGGCGCTTTCAAATCCAAATGCTTATATGGTTCAACAAATTAACGAAAAAATGTACCCATTTTTCTGGAGAACGAATAAGGAGGACTTGGGCGTTCCCCCAGCAGATCCTGATATATTCCGTGTTGCCGAGGCTTCTGATGAACAATTGGATTTGGCCCTGTCTATTTGGAGTAATGAGAAATCGAGTCTTGCTAAATTGATTCGGCTTATGCAGGTCTCAACTAATCCGGCGTTACTCAATAAAAAAATAGACTATTCCTCATTCGGATTCGATGATGATGAGGACACCGAAACAGAGATGGCAAAGAAAGATTTTGCCATCGCTTTGGACGCGCAGGACTCGGATTCACCGATTAAAGGAGTTAAACAATATTCTGATTTTGATTTATCTCATATGATTTCCCCAAAGTTCGAGACAGGAATCGCTACAGTCGAGCAATTAGTTTCCGAAGGCAAGAAAGTTGTTGTTTGGGGATTATTCGTTGACACGCTTAGAAAAATTTATGATCGACTTTCTTCTGATGGGATTTCCTCCGCACTTGTCTATGGGCAGACCCCTGTCGATAAACGCGGGGACCAGTTGTCCCGATTTATGGATAAGAAATCGAATATTAATGTTTTGATTTCCAATCCGCAGACATTGGGAGAGTCGATTTCTTTGCAGAGTGTTGTTCATGACGCAGTCTACTTTGAATTCAACTTTAATTTGACTTTTATGCTTCAGTCGCGTGATCGTATCCATCGCCTTGGACTTCCAGATAACCAGTACACAAGATATTACATTTGCGAAACGCATAATAATCCTTCTGAATATGGATTTATTGATCATAAGATTTATACAAGGCTGAAGCGTAAAGAAAAAGTTATGCGTGATGCAATAGACGGAGATGTGTTGAAGCCGGAAATTTCAGACGACTTGCTAGCTGAAGTACGAGAGATTATAGATTCTGAGCGTAGAAGAATCGTGGAACTGCAGAAGGACAGAATTTCCAAGAACTTCTAAGACAGTACGGAATTACTCGAGCATAGTTGAATTAGCTCTTGGGCTACGTTGAGATTTTCTACTCATATGGGAAAGAAGCTTATGATGACCTTAAAAGCAGCTGAGCTTGATCGGATTTTTGATAAGGGCGACGAAAGCATCTTGGACTATGCTGATATGAGTACTTTGCGTAAACTTAACAAAGACGAGAACAAGCAGGAGGACGTTGAACCTGCAAATCATCGAATGATCTGCTGAGATTCTAAAGGCGCGAGGCTATACGTGTAGGACCGTCGTCAGATGGCTATCAAAGCTGATTAAGGGCTATTGATAACCCGTTTATTGCTCCATCAGCCAATCAAGCGCGTAAACCTGTTGGATGCCGTTGTGGCTGGTGGGGCGGTCGTCGTCGAGGGTGATAAGCGTTTTGGGGTAGTTGTCGTCTAGGGTGCGGAACGACGAGAGCTCGCGTTCCAGCGTTTTGGGGTCGCGTACCGATTCGGCGACTTGGTAGTAGGCTGGGCCATTTGCGCCGTTAGTGACGAAATCGATTTCGCCTCCTGCACCTTGGCCGACGTACACCGTTCCTGCTCGGCGTTTGAGTTCGAGGAACACGATGTTTTCCAGTATTCTGCCGGTGTCTCGCACGTTTCCTGAAACAAGTATGCGGCGCAAGCCCATATCCACAGCGTAGTATTTGCGCTCCTGTTTGAGAAGGCGTTTGCCTTTCACATCGTAGCGCTGTGCCGGGTAAAGAATGAACGCGGAACACAGCGCATCCAGCAGATTCGCCACCGTCGGAGCCGAGATGCGCGTGCCGGTAGAGGTCATCGTATCGCTGATGGTCTTGGCCGCGGTGAGGTTGCCGATATTGTCGAACATGAAGCGCGTGACGGCTTCCACCGCTCCTGCGCGCGAGCCTCCAAGGCGCTGCGACACGTCTTTGATGAGGATAGTGTTGAGGATGCCTTCCAGATAATCGTGGATGAGTGTGTCGTCCCCGTCAAATTCCGTGGTCGCGGGGAAGGAACCGTCATGGATGTAGCGTGACCAGGTGCGCTGTATCGATTCGTCGTTCGGAGCTGCAGAACGATATTCAGCGAAGGAAAGCGGCATAACCGGTATTTCGACGTATCGGCCTGAAATCAATGTGGCCAGTGTGCCGCTGAGCAGCGTCGCGTTTGAACCCGTGACATACAGGTCGATATTTGAGTGGGTCTGCAGGCTATCAAGAACTTTCTGGAAATCCGGCACATTTTGGATTTCGTCAAGCATCACATAGTGCATGCCCTTGCTTTGACAACGATTGATGATGAATTCATGAAGCCGGTGGTAATCAAGCAGAGGCTCGTTTTCGAGACGTTCCAAATTGATTGAGATGATATGGTCCTGTGGCACGCCGGTTTCGGTAAGTCGATTACTGAAAAGCTCCAGAATGGTTGATTTGCCGCAACGTCGCACGCCGGTGACCACTTTGATGACAGACTTGTCTTTCCATTGCTCCAAATGGTGGAGATATTGCGGCCTATCAATCATGGTTCCTCGGATATATAAGTTGAAAAGTATTTTTTAACTTCTTATAAAAATATACCAAGTTGAAAAATGATTTTCAACTTGGTAGAAAAATGCGATAAGTTGAAAAGTATTTTTTAACTTACCGCATTTTGGGAATCGCATAGATTTACTCGAACGGATACTTGAGGCCCCACTTGCCGCGGATCTGGTCCATGAGCTTCATGATGCGCAGGGTGTCGGCGTGCGGCATTTCCCCGCATTCGGTTTTGCCGTCGAGGATTGCGTTGGCAGAGGCGGCAACCTCGTACTCGTAGCCGGTGAGCTGGGCGGGAATGTCGACGTGGCGGGTGAGTTTGTGGTCGAGATCGTAGAGGTCGACGCCTTCGATATTGTTGATGTTCTGGCAGACCATATAGCCCTTCGTGCCCCAGATGGCGCCGGAGCGGTCCGAGGCGCACATCATCGAAGCGGTGGCCGTGGCCATCACACCGTCGTCATAACGCAAGGTGATGGAATCGGTGGCGTCCACGCCGGTTTCGTAGGGGACCATGGAGGTCTCGATATCCGAGATCTTGCGGTCGCTGGTGTCCGCGCCAAGCGCCATGTCGAAGAAATTCAGCGGATAAACGCCGACATCAAGCAGGGCTCCGCCGGCCATCGCCGGGTCGGTCATGCGGGCCTTGTGGGTGGTGGGGTAGCAGAGGTTGGCCGTTGCGGCTTGCACTTCGCCGATCTCGCCGGACTTGATGAGGTCGTCGACGATGCCACGCGACGGCATGTAGCGCGTCCAGATGGCCTCGGTGCACAGCAGGCCGCTTTCTTCGGCGACATCAAGCAATTGCTGCGCCTGCGCGGTATTGGCGGTAAACGACTTCTCGACCAGGATGTTCTTACCGGCCTTGAGGCACGCGATGCCCTGTTCGGCGTGCAGCGCGTGAGGGGTGGCGATATAGACGAGATCGACCTTTGGATCGGCCAGCAGCTCGTCGTAGGAGCCGTAAGAGACGTCGAATCCATATTTTTCGGCAAAATCGGCCGCGCGGTCGGCGTCGCGCGCGGCGACGGCGTAAGGCTCGATCAAGCTGCTATAGCGCGAATCGCCGGCCATCTCCACCAGCGTGTTCGCCATGCTTTTGGCGATGCCGCCCGCTCCCAGAATCGCGACATTGACCTTGAGGCCCTGTTCCTCCGCTTCGGCGCGTTTGCCATTCAGTCTGCTCATGGAAGTCCTTTCTCACATGAATTGCATTCCCAACACCTTCATTCTAAAGTCCAGCGTGCCATAGCACCGAATTGATGTTCCTGTATTTGTCGCCGACTGAAAGTGAAATGGGGATGTGGCACGGCTAACGATAAAGACGAGAACGGATATTCCTTCTGTACAACAAAACAATCCAGACGATGGAGATTGCTCCGTCGATAACAATGCCGGAATAGCTACGGCGAAAAGTCACAAAACTAAACGCAAAGCCAAACGCAAGACCAAAGTCGGGTCGTCTTCGAAGACTCCCGAAAAATACGAGCGCGGCACTCGCAGCTATACGATGTCGCATATCCGCAGCAAGAACACGAAGATCGAGGTGCTGGTGCGGTCCTATCTTTTTCGTCGTGGGTTGCGGTTCCGCAAGAACGACAAGCGCTATCCGGGCCACCCGGATGTGGTGCTGCCCAAGTGGCACACGATCGTGTTCGTCAACGGCTGCTTCTGGCACATGCATGAGGGCTGTGACGAATACAGCCTGCCTAAATCCAACGTCGAATTCTGGACCGCGAAATTGGTGCGTAACCACGACCGTGACATCCGCCAACACGCCGAACTCGAGTCCGCTGGCTGGAAGGTCCTCGTTGTCTGGGAATGCGAGCTGAGCAAGGCCCGACGCGGGCAGACCCTCGATCGTCTTTATCGTGAGATCGTGGGAGAAGATGAGTCTGGGCTGGCTACGTTAACTGCTGACTAATAATCAATCAGAAAATAGCTGTCGCTCCTTGTTATTGCAATGCTTCGAGCTGTTTCCTGGCCTTGTGTAATTTGACGAAGATTTCGTTGCGTTTTGTGCCGTCTTTCGCCCGAGTGTGGTCGCCTTCGAGCTTGGTGATTTGGGCGGTGAGTTCGGCGATCGCCGCCTGTTTGGCGAGACGCGCGTCAAGGTCGCTGCCGTCGGAGTCGCCGAAAATGGCCTGTGCGCACAAGTTTTGCCATACATGGTCCAGCGTGTCGCCATTCACGCTCAGCGTCGCGTCCTTGGCTGCCTGCCAGTCACTGACATACGTTTGCGTCTGCGCCTCGCCCTGATGGCCTGCCCGAACCGGCAAGGTGCGCTGCACGGCGAAGGCGCATTGCCAATCACCGCTGCCTTTTCGCGCAGTGCCTCCGTCATATTCGACAGTGACGTTTGAGGTGTTGTCTCCCTTGGCGAGACTGGCGTCGCGCAGGCAGACGAACAGGATATTAGACGACGAACGCAGTTTGGCGATATGCTCCATCACCTCGACCGGCGCGCCGGGGCAGTTTTGCTTGATTCCCATCACCAGTATCTCCCGCACTTTCGCGCCCTGAGCGACACCGATGGTGTTTGGACGCAGCAGGGCCAGCATGGTGATCGAGTCGACATCGCCGACGAAACGTTGCTTGAGGCGGGCCGAAACCGGAGGTTTGAGATAAAACATCTGCTTGGGCAGCGTGCCTTTCGCCTCGGGTATCGCGCAGGTCTGAGGCAGTCCCAGCGAGATGGCGCTTACGGTTTCGCAATGTGCGACAGTCATTGTCGACCTTTCTTTTAGATGCCAGTGCATTCAAGCCTGTGATGTCCCATGTCGGCCGCCATTCGTGAAACTGCTGGAACGCAACCGTTCATGGGTACAGTATATCTGTGATGCCCGGAACGAAGCAGGAATAGGCCAGATTCATCGCATCCGATTCCATGGCGGCCCGCATCGATCGTCTCGGTTATGCAATTGCGCTTGGTGCCTTGCTGCATGGCCCACGCCGTGGTCAAGGCTCTGCCGGAGACTACTGTGTGAACTTGAGAACAGGAAAGCCGAGTGAGTGCCATGGGTTTGAAGATCGAAGATGACGAGCGCAAGCTTTTTTCGAAGTGGACCGAGCTTGACGGCGACTTGGAAGGAAGCGACGAGTGTATAGCACGAACCGTCTTGGCCACGCGTCTGATGTTCGCCCGCGGCGACCGCTCCCGCACCGCCTATTGGCAGGTGCCGGACGATATCGACGTCATCGCTGACATCCCCTACATCGACGATGGGACCCGGGCGCACAAGCTCGACGTGTACCTGCCGCACGATGTGGTGGTGCGCAGCGGCAAAACCGCCCCGGTCTATGTCGACATCCACGGTGGCGGCTTCATGTACGGCCACAAGGAACTCAACCGCAACTTCAACACGCATTTGGCCGAGCTTGGTTTTGTGGTGTTCTCGCTCAACTACCGGGTGATGCCGGAAGGCGATTTTCTGGACCAGCTTGCCGACGCGGAAGCGGCGCTGGCTTGGATTCGCGACCATATCGACGACTATCCGGTCGATCCGCAATCGATTTTCCTGACCGGGGATTCCGCCGGCGGCACGTTGGCGTTGTATGCCACCGCCGTCGAACGCAGCCAGGAAATGGCGGACGCTTTGGGCGTCAACCGTTCCGGGCTGAATCTCAAAGGCACTACCCTGATTTCCGGCCTGTTCGACTTGAAACCCTACCTTGATGCGGTGGATGGGGTTGACGGCATCGATGAAAGCTCGCCGACCGACTCCATGATGGTCATCGCGCCGGTGTTCTTCAAGACCTTGAAGGAACGGGGAGCCCAATGGGCCGACTTGGGCTATATGGCCGCTCACGTCGATTTCCCGCCGCTGTTCCTCAACACCAGCAACGACGATTTCCTGCAGGGTGACGCCATGAGGCTTGCGGCGGCGCTATGCGACGCGGGCCGCGACTTCGAGCTGCACGACCCTCATGCGCCCAAGGGCCAGACGCTGGGTCACGTCTATCCGGTGTGCATGACCTGGCTGCCGGAAAGCCAGGAGACATTGCGCCAGATCCGCGATTTCTCATACAACCTGCTTTGATTGATGTGGAATCAGCTGATTGACAAACTGCTGGCGTTTGGTTGGCTGATGGAGTTTTTGGATACTTGCGCCATTGTTTCGTTGGTGACGGAAACATCCTGCGCTCCATGACTTACTGTCAAATGAATGATGGGGAATAATAGACACCAGCCTCCCAAGCGTGGCGCAGGGCCAGGTTGCCGTGTACAATACGAGATGTTGCCCGGGTAGCTCAGGGGATAGAGCACCGCTCTCCTAAAGCGGGTGTCGTCAGTTCGAATCTGATTCCGGGCACTTTTTATGACGTCTGGTCTGGGGAAATGGAAACACAGTGGGCAAAAAACGGCATATCCTTCATGGTTTCACGCGCTTTGTCTGCGGCCTGATCGCTTGGGTGTGCTTGCTGGCCGCGTTGCTGGGCACCGTGTCGCGTCAGCTTCCCGAAGAGCTGCAATCATTGCCTTACGTGCCCGTGGTCGTGGCGTTCACCCCATGGTTCGCCCTGCTTGGCCTGGTGGCGCTGGTCTTGGCGTTGGCCTCGCGAAAATGGATCGCGGCGTTGCTGTCGTTGCTTTGCCTTGGTCTGCAGGGTTGGTGGCAATACTCGTATTTCGTGCCGCAAAACCATCTTGACGACGCGGCGGTTCAAGCCGTGAGTGGCAACCGGGCGAATACCGGCGATGGCTACGCGCGGGTGATGACCGCGAACGTCTACAAAGGCCGGGCGTCGGCGAAGGCGATCGTCGAGGCCGTGCGCGACCAGCGGGTGGAGGTGCTGGCGATGCAGGAGACCACCAGCCCATTCATTCACGCGCTCAAGGCCGAGGGCATCAACGACTACCTGCCCTATTTCCAAGTCGCCTCTTCGGACCACAAATACGGCAATGCGCTGTTTTCCGCCACCCCATTGGATTCGCCCAATGACGACGATGTCGATTCCAGCGCCTCGTTCATGCCGGGCGGCACGGTTTCGTTTGGCAGCGCCAAGACGCCGATTCGTTTTGTTTCGGTCCATACCACTTCGCCCAAGCCGGGTTATTGGGGGAAGTGGCGCACCTCGCTGGACGAGGTGGCCGCGTTGCGCTCGCATAAGGACACCAAATATGTGCTGATGGGTGATTTCAACGCCACCACCGACCACACGCCGTTCCGCAACGTGCTGGGCACGCGCTTCCATGACGCGGCCCAAAGCGCCGGCCGCGGGTTCGTGTTCAGTTGGCCGGCGGATATACCCCATTTCCCCAAATTCGCGGGCATTGACCATATCGTGCTCGACCAGGGCATCGTCGCCGGGCAGGTCGGCACGTTGCCGATTCCGGGGTCGGACCATGCCGCGTTGCTGGCCACCATCGCCGTGCAATGACGGATGATAATCATGGTGGGTTTTCATGTTGAGGTGATTTGACCAAGTGATGTGGGCTTGTCTGGTTTTCGCGTCATTCCAATAAAAACGTGACACGGTATACATTCATCTACCTAGGTGGCTAAGATAGGGTGCAGGCAGTGAATGCCCGAACGTACAAGTGAGATTACAACGAGGAGTGCTCATGGACGAGAAAACACTGGTGAGTAAGCTTTCCCAGGTGAATACCATTACTGATTTGCAGGCTGTCGCCAAGGAATATGGCAAGCCGCTGACTGTCGAGCAGGCTGATAGGGGATTGAACCGCCTGTTCAAGGCCGAGAATGATACGGGCGAACTGATGGGTGATACCGTGGCCAAGGCTGCCAAGGACATCTTCGGCTGAGTTTCGCTCCGTTTGTTTTTATAAAAGTTTGGGCCTATCCGCTTACGATTAACGGATAGGCCCAAACTTTATTTATTTACTTTTCAACTGCTGTGCGCTCCGCGTTCACACCGCGTTGGAGATGGCCTCCACGCTGGCCTTCGCGTCGCCGAAGAGCATCGACGTGTTGTCGTTGAAGAACAGCGGGTTCTGCACGCCGGCGTAACCGGTGCCCATCGAGCGCTTCAGGACGACGACCTGCTTGGCTTCCCAGACGCGCAGCACGGGCATGCCGGCGATGGGGGAGTCGGGGTCGTTGTCCGCGGCGGGGTTGACGGTATCGTTGGCGCCGATCACAAGGACGACGTCGGTATCGGCGAAGTCGTCATTGATCTCGTCCATTTCCATGACGATATCGTAGGGGACCTTGGCCTCGGCCAGCAGCACGTTCATGTGGCCTGGCAGACGCCCTGCCACCGGATGGACGGCGAAGCGGACCTCGACACCCTGGGCGCGCAGCTTCTCGGACAAGGCCGCCACGGCCTGCTGGGCCTTGGCGACGGCCATGCCATAGCCGGGGGCGATGATGACCGAGTGTGCGTTCTTGAGCATTTCCGCCACGTCCGCGGCGGTGGTCTCGTGAACTTCACCGGTGATTTCCTTGGCATCGCCGGACTTGGCCGGCTTTTCGCCGAAACCACCCAAAATCACGGACATGAACTTGCGGTTCATGGCCTTGCACATCAGGTAGGAGAGGATGGCGCCGGAAGCGCCGACCAGCGAGCCGGTGATGATCAGCAGGTTGTTGTCGAGCATGAAGCCAGACGCGGCCGCGGCCCAACCCGAGTAGGAATTGAGCATCGAGATGACCACAGGCATGTCACCGCCGCCGATGGCCGCCACCATGTGCAGGCCAAGCAGCAGTGCGAGCACAGTCATGATGGCCAGAGGCCAGACCGATTGCGTCGGTATGAACCAGGCGATCATCGCGATCATCACGATGAGCACGATCAGGTTGATGATGTTGTGACCGGGGATGATCAGCGGCTTCGATTTCATCTTGCCCGCCAGCTTCAGGTAGGCGATGATCGATCCGGTGAAGGTCACGGCGCCGATCAGCACGCCGATGTAGATCTCGGCCAGATGTGCGCCGTTCGGGTTCTTCTCGGTGAGCCATGAGTTGTAGCCGATCAGCACCGCGGAAATGCCCACGAAGCTGTGGAGCATCGCGATCAGTTCCGGCATCTGCGTCATCTCGACGGTGCGTGCCTTCCAGATGCCGATGGAGGCGCCGACGATGAAGACCAGCGCAATCAGGAGGGCGGTCACCCAGACCGGGCGTGCGGAATCGACCAGCGCCAGGGCGATGGTGGCGACGATGGCGATGAACATGCCGATCATCCCCAGGATGTTGCCGCGACGGGCGGTCTCCTGCTTGGAAAGTCCGGCAAGGGAGAGGATGAAGAGCACTGCCGCCAGCAGGTAGGCGGATTGGGCAATGGATTCGAGTGTCATGATGTCACGCATCCTTCCTGAACATGCTGAGCATTCGGTAAGTCACGAGGAACCCGCCGAACACGTTGATCGAGGCGATGGCCGCCGAAATCACGGCCAGCACCGTCACCAGCGTATTGTTCGAGCCGATCTGCAGCAGCGAACCGATGAGGATGATGCCCGAGATGGCGTTCGTCTGGCTCATCAGCGGGGTGTGCAGCGAATGGGTGACATTCGACACGACGTAATACCCCACGAAAATCGCGAGGATGAAAATCGAGAACGTCATCAGAAGCTTCGTGTCGGCGAAGGCCAGCGCGATGGCGAGCAGAATGGCCGCAACTGCCGTGAGTATGGTGTTGCGCTTGCTCTTTTGCGCCTTGATCGCCGCGTCCTTGGCCTTGGCAGCCTCTTCCTGGGCTTTTTGCTCCTCGGGAGTCAGCTTTGGCTTATCGTCGGCCTTGGCTGCGGCGGACACCGCGACTTTGGGCGGCGGCCAAAGGATCTTGTCTTCCTTGGTCACGGTCATGCCGCGTTGCACCTCGTCGTCGAGGTCGAGCGTGACATTGCCGTCCTTCTTCGGGGTCAAGAGTTTCATCAGGTTGACCACGTTGGTGCCGTACAGCTGCGAGGTCTGCTGGGGCATACGGCTGGCGAGATCGGTATAGCCGATGATGGTCACGCCGTTGTCGATGGTGATTTTCTTGCCGGGTTGCGTCAGCTCGCAATCACCGCCACCGCTTGCCGCGAGATCGACAATCACCGAACCGGGCTTCATGCCAGCCACAGCATCCTTGGTGATGGTCAGGACACCCGCACCGCGCACCAAAGCGGTGGTGATGACGATATCGGCGTTGGCCGCTTCCTTGGTATACAAGGCCAGCGTCGCTTTCTCCTGATCCTCGCTCAGCGCCTTGGCGTAACCGGTGTCGGATTTCTCCTGCTGGGCGCCTTCGGCGCGCACGAATGTGGCACCAAGCGATTCGATCTGTTCCGCGGCTTCCGGGCGCACGTCGAAGGCGCGAACCTCGGCACCCATCGACGCGGCCGCGCCGATGGCGGCCAGACCTGCCACGCCGCCGCCGATGACGAAGACCTTGGCTGGAGCCGTTTTGCCAGCTGCGGTGACCTGTCCGGCGAACATGCCGCCGTAGGATTCCGCGGCCTCGATGACGGCACGGTAGCCGGAAACGTTCGACATGGTCGAAAGCACGTCCAGCGACTGCGCTCGCGAGATGCGAGGCACGGCGTCGAGCGCGAGGGCGGTGATGTTGCGATGAGTCAGGATGTCGAGCAGCTTGCCGTTGCTCTGGGGCGTCAGACGCGAAACCAGCATCGCGCCAGACTTCATCTGGGCGATCTCATCGGGCGTCGGGGTGTCGACGGTGACGACGATGTCAGCATTCCAGACATCTGCCGTTTGGCCGATTGTTGCGCCCGCGTCCTCAAAATCCTTGTCGGAGAAACTCGCCTCTTCTCCGGCCGAAGTTTCGATGGAGACATCATAACCGAGCTTTTTCAGCTGGCCGACGGTTTTTGGCGTCGCCGCAACCAGCCTTTCACCCGGAGATATTTCCTTAGGTATTCCGATAATCACAGTTGTTCCTTTCCTGGGGCAGTGACGGCAATGCATCACAACTGCAATACAACTTCTCTGTTGTCGTTGGTGTCCCTTCTTCGGGCACTTACACTTAACAGTATAGTCAGTTATTGCACGTTTGTATTAGAAACCAATATTTCACAATAAGCCAATCTTGCCGCAAAATGTTGGTTTTGCTTGCTACTCGAGATTAGACTGCTGATGCGCTGATGCGCTGAGGCGTTAAGCGGAGAGCCCTGTGGGCTCTACGTAGGTACTGGCCAAAACGTTAAGCAAGAAGTCCAGTGGACTTCTTGTAGTTTTGGTGAGCGCGATGCTCGAGCGCGAAATATTGACTTACTCCAAATTAGACTGAGTTCCAGCCGTCGCTGCAGTGGACTGCTGCTCGGCTTCGGCGTTCTCGAGTTTCGTGCGCACCTCGTTCAGGAGGCTTTGCGCACGCTTGGCCAGCGCCTCGCCGATTTCCCACTGGTGCATCGACTGGTCGAGGTTCAGCCCACCGGCCTCCAACGCCTGCACCGCTTTGATGAGGTTGTCGCGCGCCTCTTCGTAAGGCATCTTTGCGATCTGGTCGCGTTCCTTGTCGGTGAGGCTTGAGGCGGGGGTGTCCGCAGGCTTTGCCGTGGAGGTTTCAGCCTTGTCGTCTTTTGAATCGTTGGTTGTCGTTGCCATGATGCGTCCTTATATAACTCTTGTTGTTTGGTTATTATTAAATGTTCGTTTTCGGAAGTTGAGTGTCATTGCCGCGGTTTCGATAGCGGATTGACGAAATCCCACTCCCTGTTTATCAAGGTTTGACCGACTTGGCCTCTGTGACCACTTCGCCCTTCTTCAAGGTCAAAGTGAGCACATCGCCAGGGGAGACCGCCGTCGCGTCGTCCAGCACGTGGCCATTGGCCGCCTGCACCACCGCGTACCCACGATCGAGCGTGGATTGCGGGCTGAGAGCATTGAGGCTGGCATGCAGTTTCTCGACGGTCAGACTGGCGTCATCCACGAGCCGTGTCAATCCAAGCCGCATACGCTGCACCGATTCGTCGAGGAAGCGCTGATGTGGCTCGAGCATGGTCTGCGGATGCGTGAGGCTCGGACGGCTGGCGTAGCCTTCGATGACGCGGATCTCGTTGTCGACGCGGGCTTTCACACGCATATTCATCTGTGCACGTGCGTTGGCGATAAGCTGCCATTGTTCGCGCACGTCCGGCACCACTTTCTTCGCCGCATCAGTTGGAGTAGAGGCGCGCAGGTCGGATGCCAAATCGATCAGCGTCCAGTCGTCCTCGTGGCCCACGGCAGAAATAATAGGAGTCTGACACGCTGCGGTGGCGCGCACCACGCCTTCGTCCGAGAATCCGATCAGGTCCTCGAAGCTGCCGCCGCCGCGCGCGACGATGATGACGTCGACTTCAGGGTCGGCGTCAAGTTTCTGGATGGCGGCGATGACGTCGGACGGGCACTGCACGCCTTGGACGTGGGCGTGAACGACCTTGAATTTCACGGCCGGCCAACGCAGGTTGACGTTGGTGATGACATCGCCTTCCGCACGCGCTTGCGGGGCGCAAATCAAGCCTATGCATTTCGGGAATTCCGGAAGTTCGACCTTGTTTTCCTGATCAAAGAGCCCTTCGCCCTTGAGCTTCTTGCGCAGTTCGTCGATTTGCGCCTTGAGGTCGCCGGCGCCGATGCGACGAATGTCGTCGGCCACAAAGCTCAGACGGGTGGCCTTGACCCAGATGTCCGGCTTGCCGTGGATGACCACGCGGTCGCCCTGATGGAAGTTCGAAGCCATCGCCACGAAGTTGCGGAAGCCCATCACGGAAATGGAGATGTCCTCGAAATTATCGCGCAGGGTGATGTAGCCGGAACTGGCGCGGCGCATGTTGATTTCGACGATCTGCCCCTCAACCCACGACCCGGGCCAGCGCTTGACGGCGTCGTGGTATTTCTGGCTGACCACACTGACCGGCCAGGGGTTCTCGGGCGTGGTGTCACGCGCCAGCCGCGGCAGCTGGTCCAGGGGTTTCGGGCCCTGCTCGGCCACGCCCGAACCATCCGCGAACCCTGGCTGGTTGGGCGCGGCTTGCCCGTATCTCGTATTGAATGCCATGTCTCCACAATCCTCTTCATGAGGGACAAGAACCCATTTTCTTGAGGCGGATATCAAGATTTCCGGATCTGCGTCTGGACAAGTTTCGATGGCGTTCTCCGCGACACACCGGCGCCGAAAACTTTGTGGTATTTCTCACAGTGAATTTCCGCACCATTCCGCCGTTATTACTATATCTGGGGGAGAAACGCCGGACGTAACCCTAAATATAGTATTTAGAACGTCGTATAGTGAGGGAAGACACAGAAAGTTACACGTGTGTGATTTCAACCATGTGATTTGTTGGCTTCAGTGTCGGATTCTTAGCAGTAAAGGAAGGAATTGTGATGCAGGCTCAGGTTCTGGATGCACCGGCAAAGCCGAGCGCGGCGACGAAGGCCGTGCTGGTTGAGAAGCGTGACGGGCGTATCGTCGATTTCGACCCGGTGAACATCATCGCCGCGGTGAAGTCGGCCTTTAAGGATCTCAACAAAGAGGTTGGTCCCGAAGAGGAACAGATGATCCGCGATCTCGCCAATGGCATCGAGGGCGAAGTCAAGGAGCGTTACGCCGGCCCGGCCAAGATCGAGGATATCCAGAGTCTTGTCGAGCATGGTCTGGTTGAGAACCATCTCTATGACGTGGCTCGCAACTACACGAACTATCGTTTGAATAAGGACATCGACCGCGCCAAGGCCACCGATATCAACGCCGCCGTCGACCGTTTGGTCAACAAGGACGAGACGCTGGTGCGCGAGAACGCCAACAAGGATTCCAACGTCTACGCTACGCAGCGTGACCTGCTCGCCGGCGCCGTTTCCAAGGCTTCCGCTTTCTCGATGCTCCCCAAGCGCGTCGCCAACGCCCACATGAAGGGCGACATCCACTTCCACGACGCCGATTATTCGCCGTTCACCGCCGAGACCAACTGCAGCCTGCCGAATTTCGCCGACATGCTCCACAATGGTTTCGAGCTGGGCAACGCGATGATGGACACCCCGAAGTCCATCGGCACCGCCGCCACGCAGATCACGCAGATCATCAAGGACATCGCGGGCGACCAGTACGGCGGCCAGACCGTCAACCGCGCCGACGAGATGCTCGACGAGTACGCCCGCAAGGACTACAGGAAGTTCCTTGACCAGGCTCACACCATGATTCCGGATTCCATGCCAGAGGATGTGGCGCAGGAGATCGTCGACGGCCTCAAGGCCAACGAGCCCAAGACTCTGCACTTCGATGCCGACCGCAAGCCGATCCCGCAGGATGTTCCGTTCCACACGGACGTGCCGCGCATGGAGCAGATTCGTGAGATCTACGCCAAGATTATGACCCGCAAGTCCATCTACGACGCCATGCAGACCATGGAATACCAGATCAATTCCAACCGCGTCTCCAACGGCCAGACCCCGTTCGTCACCGTCGGCTTCGGCCTGGGCACCTCGTGGTTCTCCCGCGAGATCACTCGCTGCATTTTCCTGGTGCGTATCCTCGGCCTTGGTCGCGACCATCATACCGCGATCTTCCCGAAGCTTACCTACGCCATCAAGCACGGCATTAACTCCGAGCCCGGCGATCCGAACTACGACCTGAAGCAGCTCGCGCTCGAGTGCTCCACCAAGCGTATGTACCCCGACATCCTCTTCTACGAGAACCTCGTCAAGATCACCGGCTCCTTCAAGGCGCCGATGGGCTGCCGTTCCTTCCTGCCCGCCTGGACCAACCCGGACACCGGCAAGGAGGAAGAGGAAGGCCGCATGAACCTCGGCGTCGTCACCGTCAACATTCCGCGCATCGCGCTGGAATCCCGCGGCGACAAGGATCGCTTCTGGAAGATCTTCGACGAGCGCATGGATGTCGCGCACGAAGCCATGCAGTTCCGCATCATGCGCTGCAAGCAGGCCAAGCCGATCAACGCCCCGACGCTTTATCGTTACGGTGCCTTCGGTCGTTTGGATGCCAACGACAACGTCGACCAGCTCTTCAACCGTGATCGCGCCACCGTTTCGCTCGGCTACATCGGCCTGTACGAAGCGACCAGCGTCTTCTACGGCAAGGATTGGATGACCGATCACAGCTGGGACGCGGAAGGCAAGGAGTTCGCGCTTTCCATCGTCAAGAAGATGAACGAGCTGTGCGCCAAGTGGGCCAAGGAAGAGGGCTATCACTATTCGCTCTATTCCACGCCCGCCGAGTCGTTGACCGACCGCTTCAACCGCATGGATCGCGAGAAGTTCGGCCGTGTGCCGGGAGTCACCGACCATGACTTCTACACCAACTCCTTCCACTATCCGGTCTGGCTTTCGCCGACCCCGATGGAGAAACTCGACTATGAGAAGGACTTCCCGTATTACGCTTCGGGCGGGTTCATCAACTACTGCGAGTTCCCGACCCTGCAGACCAACCCGAAGGCGCTCGAGGCCGTGTGGGATTACGCCCACAACATCGGCATCGGCTACCTCGGCACCAACACCCCGATCGACCACTGCTACGTTTGCGGTTTCGAGGGCGACTTCGAACCGACCGAGGAAGGCTTCAAGTGCCCCGAGTGCGGTAACTCAGACCCAGACAAGTGCAACGTCACCAAGCGCACCTGCGGCTACCTCGGCAACCCGGTGCAGCGTCCGATGGTGCACGGCCGTCACGAGGAGATCACGCACCGCGCCAAGCACATGAGCGGCGAGACCGGACATGTGATCCTGAAGGACGGCACCGAGCGCGAATGGTACGAAGAGGCCAAGTAGTTCGGTAGTTTTGCAAACGCAAAAGTGAAGGCGGTTCATCGTTCGGTGTACCGCTTTTACTTTGCCTGAAAGTCCGTGTGGCCATCGTAAGGCCGAGAATCAAGTCAAAAGTCAAGAAAAGGAAAGAGACGATGGGAAAGCTGGCAGGCGGCAAGCTGCATGATTTCGCGGCGGGCGAGCAGAATCGCGGCCCTTGGATTCCCACGGCCTACGCCAACAATCCGAAGGCGGGGCAGTGGACCAGCGGCAAACTGAGCCACGACATGATCGCCGACTACAAACCGCTGGTGATGACCGACGGCGAAGGCATCCGCTGCTCCGTCTACGTTTCCGGCTGCCCGTTCCATTGCGTCGAATGCTTCAACGAATCCATCTGGGATTTCCAGGCCGGCCACCCGTATACACAGGATTTCGAGGATAAGGTCATCAAGGACCTGTCGCAAGGCGTCGTTCAAGGTATTACATATCTTGGCGGCGAGCCGTTGCTCAACACCGGCGTGCTGCTGAAGCTTTCCAAACGTATCCGCAAGGAATTCGGCCATAGCAAGGACATCTGGTGCTGGACCGGCTATACATGGGAAGAGCTGATGCGCTCCGGCGAAAGCGCCGACAAACTCGAGCTGCTGCGTTACGTTGATGTGTTGGTCGATGGCCGCTATATGAAGGACCACCACGATTCTCTGCTGCAATTCCGCGGTTCGAGCAACCAGCGCATTTTGGACGTGCCAGCTTCGTTGCGTGCGCACGACGAGACCAGAACAATCACGCCGGTTATCTGGCCGAAACTGCACGACCAGCATCGTTTCATCCCCGAGGTCTATGGCAAGGATCGTTCCGCAGGCGAAGGTGCTGCCAGCTGAGTACGGCTTGAATGGCTTAGCTCCGAACGATGGCTCAGGTTTGTGGAAGATTCGATGACTTGTGGATTCAATAGTGACAAGACCTTATGCCTTTATAAGACAAATGCGACAAGGGGGATATGCATGAATCGTTACATTTGTCAAGAGACGAACATCACAATGTTGCCTCTGTGAGCTGAATCATCGAAATGGGTCTGGCGGCTGGGTTGTGTCACGACTAATCTGACTAAATAGTATGTGTGTAAACTCACAGCTTCAGATTACGCAAAACGCGGTGAGTTTACGGAATGGCAAAGGATTCAGGCATGGCTGACGTGATGGACACCAAGACGATGGAGCAAGGGGTTGCGCCTCTGCGCGTCGGGCTCGATATCGGCTCAACTACGGTCAAGGCCGTCGTGCTGGACAAAAGCAACGACCTGAAGGACGTGCTGTTCGCGGATTACCGGCGCCACAACGCCAACGTTCGTGCCACGGTGGCCGGGTTGCTGCGTGACATCAAGAAACAGCTTGAAGAGGAAGGCCGCGGTTCGCAGCCGATCAACCTTGCCATCACCGGTTCCGGCGGCTTGGGCTTGGCCGACGATATGAACGTTCCGTTCGTCCAGGAGGTCATCGCCGAGACCAAGGCCATCGACGAGGTCTATCCCGAAGCGGACGTCATCATCGAGCTCGGTGGCGAGGACGCGAAGATTACGTACCTGAAGCCGACTCCTGAGCAGCGCATGAACGGCTCCTGCGCGGGCGGCACCGGCGCGTTCATCGACCAGATGGCGACGTTGCTGGATACCGACGCCTCCGGCTTGAACGATATGGCCAAGGATTACAAGCTTCTCTATCCCATCGCCTCGCGTTGTGGCGTGTTCGCCAAATCCGACTTGCAGCCGCTAATCAACGACGGTGCCGACAAGCCTGATCTGGCCGCGTCCATTTTCTCTGCCGTCGCCACACAGACCATCGCCGGTCTCGCTTCCGGCCGTCCGATTCACGGCAACGTGGTCTTCCTTGGCGGACCGCTGTTCTTCCTTTCTGAGTTGCGTGAGGCCTTCGCCCGCGCGCTTGAGGGCAAGGTCGACAAGTTCATCGTTCCCGAGAACGCCCACCTTTATGTCGCCTACGGTTCCGCGCTGATGTGCGGCGACGACAACGAGCTTGATTCCGGGCAACATTTCGAACCTCATACCTGTGACGAGATTCTCGATGATCTTGAAGCGTTGAAGAACAAGCCGGTCGACACCGCCACGATGCCGCCACTGTTCCCGACTGAGGAGGACCGGCGCAAATTCAACGAACGTCATGGCAAGGAGCAGGTCAAGGTCGGTACGCTGGAAGGCGCGAAAGGCCCGCATTTCCTTGGCATCGACGCCGGTTCCACCACCATCAAGGCGACGCTCATCAACGACGACCGCGAGATTGTGTGGTCGTCCTACGGCACCAATGACGGCAGCCCGCTGGATGCCGCCGTCGAAATCGTGCGCAAGATCGAAAACGCGCTGCCGGCTGAGGCGTGGATCGCACGCAGCTGTGCCACTGGTTATGGCGAAGGCCTGATTACCACCGGGTTGCACCTGGACGAGGGCGTGGTAGAAACCATGGCGCATTATCGCGGCGCCGAAATGGTGAGCCCAGGCGTCACCGCCGTCATTGACATCGGCGGGCAGGATATGAAATACCTGGCCATCGCCGACGGCGTCATCGATTCGATTTCCGTCAACGAGGCCTGCTCGTCTGGTTGCGGCTCGTTCCTGCAGACCTTCGCTTATTCCATGGGCCTGACCATCGAAGAGTTCACGCAGGCCGCGTTGAGGTCCGACCATCCGGTCGATTTGGGCTCGCGCTGCACCGTGTTCATGAACTCGTCGGTCAAGCAGGCGCAGAAGGAAGGCGCCACCGTCGAGAACATCGCGGCCGGCCTCTGCTATTCCGTGGTGCGCAACGCACTTTACAAGGTCATCAAGCTGCGTGATTCCGGCCAGCTTGGCGACACCATCGAGGTACAGGGCGGCACGTTCCTGAACGACGCGGTGCTGCGTGCCTTCGAGCTGTTGACCGGCAAAGAGGTCACCAGGCCGAATATCGCCGGTCTGATGGGTGCGTTCGGTGCGGCGCTGACCGCCCGCATGCATTATGAAGATGCCCACGACACCGACGAGACTGCGGAACATACCAAATCGGCCATCGTCCAAGGCGATGAACTTGATCACCTGTCGATGACCTCCGAGCGTGATGTGTGCAAGCGGTGCCAGAACCGTTGCAAGCTCACCATCACGACGTTCCAGGACGGCTCGCGCTATGTCACCGGCAACCGCTGCGAACGCGGCGCCGACGCTAAAGCGGAACGCAGCGACCGCCCGAACCTTTACGACTACAAGTACAAGCGCGTCTTCGCCTATCGCCGCCTGACCGACAAGAAGGCCTACCGCGGCGAAATCGGCATCCCGCGTGCGCTGAACATGTACGAGAACTATCCGTTCTGGTTCACCTTGCTCACCAATCTCGGCTTCAAGGTCCGTCTTTCCGGCCGAAGCAGCCATGAGCTCTTCCAGTCCGGCATCGAATCCATCGCCTCCGAGAACATCTGCTATCCGGCGAAGATGGTGCACGGCCACATCAAATGGCTGCTTGACCGCGGTGTCAAAACCATTTTCTATCCCTGCGTCTCGTACGAGGAGAACCTGGTCGAGGGCGATACCGACAACCATTACAACTGCCCAATCGTCGCCAACTATCCGGTCGTAATAGAAGCCAATATGGGCGAACTGCGCGAACCCGGCATCCGCTATATGCGTCCCTACTTCAACCTTGCCGACCACGAGCTGATGGTCGACCGCATCGTCGAGGAGTTCGCTTGGACCAACGTCACCCGCGAAGAGGCCGAGAAGGCCGTCAAGGCTGCGTACGCCGAAGACAAGATCTTCAAGCACGACGTGCAGCAGGAAGGCCTGCGTGCGTTGGCGTATATGAAGGAACACAACTGCCGCGGCATCGTGCTCGCCGGCCGTCCCTACCATATCGACCCCGAAATCAACCACGGCATCCCCGAGACCATCTGCTCGCTGGGAATGGCGGTGCTTTCCGAGGATTCCATCTGCGAGTTGCAGCCGGGCGAGAACCTGCACCTGAGCGAATACCTGAGCAAGGGTGAGAAGGATCCGCGCGCCAAGAACGAAGGCGGGTTCCGCGAGGTCGGCGACCGCAAGGTCATCAACATGCCGTTGCGCGTGGCCAACCAGTGGGCCTATCATTCCAGGCTTTATGCGGCGGCGAATTTCGTCGCGTCCTACCCGGGGCTCGAGCTGGTGCAGCTCAACTCCTTCGGCTGCGGCATCGACGCCATCACCACCGACCAGGTCAGCGAGATTCTTGCCGACAAGGCCGATGTATATACGCTGTTGAAGATCGACGAGGTCAGCAACCTCGGCGCGGCGAAGATTCGCCTGCGTTCGCTCAAGGCCGCCATCGAGGAGCGCGAGGCCAACAAGGCAAAGCTTCAGAAGGCTGCGGACAAGGCCGAAGTTGAAGCGAAGGCCGCTGGGGTTGCTGCGAATAATGGCAATACCGACGATTCCGGCAACCAAGAAGGTGCTGCGGAATCCGCACGGATTTCCGCCGAAGAAGCAGCCAAGAAAGTAGCCGAAGCGAAGGCGCGTCAAGAGGTTGCCGCTAAACGCGAGGCCGAATTGAAGGACGCGGAAAGCAAGCTTGAAGAGGCCAAGGCACAGTTGGCAGCAGCCCAAGCTGCCGTTGACGCCGCCGAAAGTAAGGCCGAGACCGCCAAGCAGAACGTTGAGACAGCTGAGGGTTCCGTTGATGCTGTTGCTACTGGTAATTCCGGCAACGTCGATGATTCTGCCGATAACGATGTCAACGCAGCTGATGCCACTGAGGCTCCCGCCGACAAGCAGGGCGAATTTCGCAAAACCGGTTCCAAGGCGCCGACCCCGGGTCGTCAAGTGCTGCTCGACAGCGTGATGAAGTCGAATCCGAAGCTCACCGAGTCGATGAAGCAGGTTTCGCGTCGAGCCAACGGCAAGTCCGGTGCAACTGTCGCAGACAAGGCGACGGCACCTGCAAAGTCCGGTTCCGCAAAGGCCAAAGGCTCTGTGACAAGTGCCAAAAAGGCCGCCAAGACGGGCGGGAAGAAGCGCAGCAAGGGCACCCTTTCGGCGTATGCCCACAAGGTGCGTTTCCAAAAGGACATGCGCCGCGACTACACCATCGTCGCCCCGCAGATGAGCCCGGTGCACATGAGCCTGGTCGAGTCCGTGATTCGTTCCGGCGGCTACAACTTCGACGTGCTCAAGATGGCCGACCAGCAGGACGTGGAAACCGGCCTCAAATACGTCAACAACGACGCCTGTTACCCGGCCATCATGGTTGTCGGCCAGCTGGTCGACTCGATCATCAAGGGCAAGTACGATCCCGACAAGGTCTGCCTCGCCATCACCCAGACCGGTGGCATGTGCCGTGCCACCAACTATTACGGACTGATCCGCAAGGCGCTGGTTGATGCAGGCTATCCGCAGGTGCCGGTCATCGCGCTTTCCACGCAAGGCATCGAGGACAACCCCGGTTTCACCGCGACCCCGACTTTGCTCTGGCGTGCGCTCAAAGCGCTGGTCATCGGCGATTTGCTGATGAAATGCCATTACCGCGTGCGTCCGTACGAAAAGGTCAAGGGCAGCGCCAACAGGCTCTACGAGATGTGGGACAAGATCGTGCGCGAGACCATCGAGCACCACGGCTATTCCGCGACCGCCAAAAAGAAGATCGGCAAAGGCTACCTGCCCTACCAAACGCTGTTGAACGAGATCGTCAAGAGCTTCGATGCCCTGCCGCTGCGCAACATCCCGCGCAAGCCGCGTGTCGGTGTGGTCGGCGAGATTTTGGTCAAGTACCATCCGGACGCCAACAACCATCTGGTCGACGTCATCGAATCCCAGGATTGCGAGGCCGTCGTGCCCGGCATCATGGAGTTCATGACCACGCGTCCGTACATTACCGACTGGAACGAGCATAACACCGGCATGGGCGGCAACAAGAAGCTCTACGCCGTGATGCGCTGGGGCCTCGACCGGATTCTGAACCCGGTGCGCCGCGCCATCGACCTCGCGCACGGCAAGTTCAGCCAGGACACCCCGATGCCGGAGTTGGTCAAGCTCGCTTCCACCGTCACGTCGATTGGCGTGCAGGCCGGAGAAGGCTGGCTCTTGACCGGCGAGATTCTTGAGCTCATCAAGTCCGGCTGCCCGAACGTCGTATGCGCTCAGCCGTTCGCCTGCCTGCCCAACCACGTCACCGGACGCGGCATGTTCGGCAAGATTCGCAGGCTTCACCCCGAGGCCAACATCGTCTCCATCGACTACGATCCCGGCGCTTCCGCCGCCAATCAGTTGAACCGCATCAAGCTGATGATCGCCGCCGCCAAGAAGGCCGACCAGAAGCTCGCCAAGGCCGATTGAGGCTGAGACGCTGGTCTGAGTCATAAAGCCATGTGTCGATAGAGCACAATAAAAGTTGGGCATACCTGTTCATGGGTATGCCCAACTTTGCTATATTGGCGAGTTGTTATGAAGTTCATCACCACTCGGTGCGCCAGTATTGCGGGGCGGCGGGAATATTCTCGCGCGGAACGCCAAGGCGGGCGGCGGCCATCGCGGGCCAATGCGGGTTGCGCATCGCGGCACGGCCGATGGAGACCGCGTCGACCTGCTGGGTACGTAGCATCGTTTCGGCCTGTTCCGGGCTTGAGATGCCGCCGACCACGCTGACGACCGCGTCGGTGCCCGCAAGCGCGTCTTTCATTTGCGCACCTAAAATCGCATGGAATCCTGGGCCGGAAGGTTGCAACGGGGTGTTGACCAAACCGCCGGAAGAGACGTCGACCCAGTTGACGCCGTGGTTTTTGACCAGCTCGCGCATCAGGCGTGAGGTGATGTCGATGTCAAGCCCGCCTTCGACCCAGTCGGTGGCGGAAATGCGGATGCCAAGTGGTTTGGAATCCGGCCACGCCTCGCGCACGGCGTCTGCGACTTCGTAGGTCAGGCGGAACCGGTTTTCTTCGCTGCCGCCGTATTCGTCGGTTCTCGTGTTGGTCAGCGGGGAGAGTGATTGGTGGAGCAGATAGCCGTGCGCCCCATGAAGCTGGATGGCATCGTAGCCTGCGGCATCAGCCCGGCGTGCGGCGGTCGCAAAGTCCGAGACGATCTGCTCGATTCCGGCCTTGTCCAGTTTCGTCGTCGGCCGGTAGCCTTTGGCGATGGATTGATTGGTCATCCCGACCGTCTGCCATCCACCGTCCTCAATCGGTGCGGAACCGCCGTGGAAGCCCGGAAGCCAAGGCTTGCCCGAAGCGCGACCGCCAGCGTGGTTGAGTTGCACGGCCGCCGCAGCGCCTTGCGAGTGGATGAACGACACCAAATGCCGGTGCGCCGCTTCCTGCTCGTCGTTATACATCCCGAGATCGCGCGGCGAAATCCGGCCAACAGGATTGACTCCGGTCGATTCGATGGTCAGCATCCCGAACCCGCCGGCCGCGATGGCCCCGTAATGTTGAAGGTGCCAATCAGTGGCCACGCCATCCATCTTGTCGACGGCATACTGGCACATGGGGGAGAGGATGGTCCGGTTGCGCAGCGTCAATCCCGTCCCGTCCGGTGTGGCGATGGTCAACGATGAAAACAAAGTGCTGCGATTATCCGTGGTCATGACGTGCTCCTTTGACGGATGGCGAAACAATATAAAGCGTTACTGTCGTTATATCAGTTGTTTGTTATTTTGTTATTTTATCTCGTGCGGCATGCGGCGCGGGTTTGGCGGGCTGTGCGTTTGCTCAGATTCGCGACTTGAGATGCGTTGTGATCCGGGATAAGTGGACGGCGAAGCTGGAAGGCAAGTGCGCAACCCGCGTAATTGTTCGATAAATATGGCGTCAACGAATACGATTGAAAGGTATGAACATTACTCCACGAGTGAGTTACGCGCATGTCGGCGCGAAGGTGAACGACAAGCATGTGGCCAGCCTGCTGCGTTTCTTCCAGTCTGGGGCCAAGCCGGAACGCGACGATGGGTACGGCGTCGAGATCGAGCACCTGCCCGTGCGCAACGGAAGCGACCAAGCGGTCAGCTACGCCGAACCCAACGGCATCGAGACGCTGTTGGAACGGCTTCGTCCCTATTACGACGCCGGCAGGGAGTTCATCGAGGACGGTCATCTGCTGGGGCTTTCGCGCGAAGGCATCAGCCTCTCGCTCGAGCCTGGTGGACAGTTCGAGACGTCCATTGGTGTATTACATTCTCCAGAGGAATTGCTTCAAATCTATGCAAAGTTCCGCGGCGAGATCGACCCGATTCTTGACGATCTGGGCTTCCGCCTGATTAATTATGGCTACCAGCCGGTCACAGGTTTCGCGGACATCAAACTGAATCCGAAGCGCCGTTACGCGGCGATGAACGATTATCTCGGCCATGTCGGCTCGTATGGTCCTTGCATGATGCGTTGCACCGCTTCGACACAGGTGAGCATCGATTACAGCGACGAAGCGGACGCCGTCGCCAAGATGCGTGTCGGTTCGGCGTTGGGCCCGATCATCTCCATGTTTTTCCGGAATTCCCCGTATTTCGAAGCCCAGCAGAATCCGTTCCCGCTTCTGCGGCAGCGTATCTGGGACAAGGCCGATCCGCAGCGCACCGGCATCACGCCAGGGCTTTTCGACTCGCGGTTTGGCTGGGAGGATTACGCCCGCGACGTCCTGGCGACGCCGTTGATGTTCGTCGATCTTACCCATACCCCGGAGGCAGCCGGTTTGAGCGAGGACGAGCAGGAATTCGTTGCGTTCGAGAAGAACGCCGCCGATGTCTACCCGGACCGCGAGCTCAACGATTACGAGGCGAGCCACATCATCTCGACGCATTTCAACGATGTGCGCCTGAAGAATTTCGTGGAGCTCCGGCATTGGGATTCCCTGCCCATCGAGCGCGCGGAGCTCTTGACCGAAACGGTGAGGAACGTGTTCTACAACGACGCGAATTTCGCCCATTGGAAGGCGTTCGTCGAAGGCCTCTCGATTGTGGATGTCGAGCTGGCGAAGGATGATCTGCAAGCGCGCGGCATGAAGGCGCGTCCGTTCGGGAAAACCATGGATGAATGGCGGGATGCGCTCGGACTGGAAGACACCCGTGCCGACATTCCCGGTGATCCGGTTCATCCCCACGTGTTCCAGCGCTGAAAAGCTTACCGATAACCCTTCCACAGCGGCATCGGCATCAGTTCTGCCTCGCATTCGGCCCACATCTCGTTCAGGTCATGTTCCGGTGCGCGCAACCAGCGCAACTGGATGCCATCCATCATGCTGAACCCGGCCTGCAGCAGGTGCTCGATGTTCGTGCTTTCCGGCACGTACCAAGGAATCCGAACCATTTCCTCGAGCAGGTTCTGGTCGCGTTTCCTGAAATATTCGTGGGCCGGATGCCTGGGGTCGATCGCCTCGGCGTCCAGCGTCGAGAACATGTGGACCTGCTCGGGTCGTTGGGCGTTGATCGCCACGACCTCGCGCCACATGCGCGCCAGATTCGGCCGGTCGGTCATCCTGAAATGCTCCATGATGCTTTCGGTGCCGGGGTCGTAGATCTCGTCGAGTACGATCTCGAGCAGCCCCGCCTTGCTGCCGACGTGATGCAGCACCCCGGGCTTGGTCATACCCACGGTATTGGCGATTTTCTGCAGCGAAGTCCCGTAATACCCGCGTTCTCCGAACGAGACGACCGCGGCGTTGAGTATCGCGGTGCGGCTGTCAACGCCCTTGGTCCGGGCGCTGAGGATCGGCGTTGATGGTTGGCGATGAAGATGTGTCATCTCGGGCTGGTTCTTTCTGCAAGTGCGCGCTTGAACATCCATTCCATAGTGCCGATTGTGCCCGCAAAGGTAGACGGAAAAGGATTGCTTTTGTAGCCGGTTCGTAATAGCGTTGATTGTAGTCTGTCGGCTTCAGCAGTCCCTCGTTTTGCGGTTGCGCACTGTCTCATTGTGCGCAAAACATGAGCGCAAGGCGGGACGAAAGTCATGGGGGAGAAGCGGCGGTTCCGCTAAGAATCAAGAAAAGAGGGTTGGATGAGCAAGACACTTGATGCTCCCCAGAACGCACAGGTGGTGGCAACGGATCGGGAACACCCCAAGCACCTGATACGCACGTTGTTGCACAGCCTGCGCGAATACAAGCGCGAAAGCCTGTTGGCGCCGGCGTTCGTGATGGTCGAGAGCGTCCTCGAGATCGTGATCCCCACCGTCATGGCCCAGCTCATCGACCAAGGCGTCTCCGGCGGCTCGATGCCGGCGATCTGGAAATTCGGCATCATTTTGCTCGGTTGCGCCATCGTCTCGCTGTTCGCCGGGTTCATGTCCGGGCGTTACGCGGCCATCGGCTCGTCCGGTTTCGCCAAGAACCTGCGCCATGATTTGTTCGAGAAGGTGCAATCCTTCAGCTTCACCAACATCGACCGCTTCTCGACCGGCTCGATCATCACCCGTTTGACCACCGACGTCACCAACATCCAGTTCGCCTTCCAGATGATCATCCGCGTGGCCGTGCGCGCCCCGATGATGGTCATCGTCGCTTGGATCTTCTCCTTCAGGATCAGCCATTCCATCTCGATGGTCTTCTTGGTCATCATCCCGATTTTGGGCCTGGCGCTTACGGGCCTGGCGCTTTCGGTGCATCCGATCTTCGAGAAGGTCTTCCATACCTACGACCACCTGAACAACATCGTTGACGAGAACCTCCAGGGCATCCGCGTGGTCAAGTCCTACGACCGCGAGGAGCACGAGGACCGCAAGTTCGGCCGCGTCTCCCAGCGTATCTACGAGCTCTATTGCAAGGCCGAGCACGTCATGGCCTTCAACTGGCCGATCCTCAACACCTGCATCTACGGCGCGATGCTCGTCATCTCGTGGATGGGCACCAAGCAGATCGTCGCCTCGCACAACAACCCGGTGCTAGGCCTGACGACCGGCGACCTGACCGCGCTGGTCACCTACGCCATGCAGATCCTGATGTCCCTGAACATGGTCTCGATGATCGTGGTCATGGTCGTCATCTCCCGCGCCGACGCCGAACGTATCTGCCAGGTCCTGAACGAGGTGAGCACGGTGCGCGACAACAGCCACCCGATCACCAAGGTCCCCAACGGCTCCATCAAGTTCAACGACGTCACCTTCCGCTACTCCGAGGGCTCGGAACGGCCGGTGCTTGAGGACATCAACCTCGACATCAAGGCCGGCAAGACCATCGGCATCGTTGGCGGCACCGGCTCCTCCAAGTCGAGTCTTGTGCAGCTTATCCCGCGATTGTATGACGTTTCGTCCGGTTCGCTTGAGGTCGGCGGGCACGATGTGCGCGACTACGACCTGGTCGCCCTGCGCGACGCCGTCGCCATGGTGCTGCAGAAGAACGTGCTGTTCACCGGCACCATCGCCGAGAACATCCGTTGGGGCAATCCCGACGCCAGCGACGAGGATGTGGTGCGCGTTTGCAAGCTCGCCCAAGCTGACGGGTTCATCCGCGAGTTCCCGAAGGGTTACGACACCTATATAGAGGAAGGTGGTTCCAACGTTTCCGGCGGGCAACGGCAACGCTTGTGCATCGCCCGCGCGCTGTTGAAGAAGCCGCAGATTCTCATTCTCGACGATTCCACCAGCGCGGTCGACACCAAAACCGACAAACTGATCCGCAACGCCTTCGCCACCGAGATCCCCGACACCACGAAGATTATCATCGCGCAGCGCTTGGCTTCCGTGCAGGAATCCGACGAGATCATCGTGATGGAGGAAGGCCATATCCTCGACCACGGCACGCACGACGAGCTGCTGAAGACATGCGAGGAATACCGTTCGATCTACGAATCCCAGACGAAGAACCAGGGCAAGGGGGATGATGACGATGAGTGAAGCGACGATGACCACAAAGAACAGCAACGAGCAGGACGTGACCGCTAACGACGGCAAAAGCCAAACCAAAGGCATGATGAAAAAGAACAAGGCCGGCAAGGCGGGCATGCCCGCGGTGCAGAAAGCGCCGAAGGGCACCACCAAGCGCCTGCTCGGCTACATTTTCCATTACCGCTGGCAGTGCGTTGTCGTGATCATCGGCATCCTGATCTGTGCCTGCACGCAGTCGTTGCCTTCGTTCGTGCTGCAGCCGTTGATCGACAACTGCATCATGCCCTTCATCCATGCGCAGACGCCCGACTGGGGTCCGCTGATCCACATGACCATCATCGTCGGGTCCATCTACGCGCTGGGTATGGTCGCCTCGTTCGTCTGGAACTATATGGTCGTCGGCATCGAGCAGGGTGTGCTGAAGACGGTGCGCGACCAGATGTTCGAGCATCAGCAGAAGCTGCCGATCCGCTACTTCGACACCCACGAGCACGGCGATATGATGAGCCGCTACACCAACGACACCGACACCTTGCGCCAGATGGTCTCGCAGGCCATGCCGCAGCTCCTGATTTCCGGGGCTTCCGTGCTCGCCGCGCTGTTCGCGATGCTTTGGCTTTCCGTGCCGTTCACCATCTTCACCGTCGTCTTCGTGGTGCTGATGATGCTGGTGGTGCGTGTGATCGTCAGCCGTTCCGGGCGCTACTTCGTCCGTCAGCAGGAAACCATCGGTGACGTCAACGCGTTCGTCGAGGAATCCGTCAACGGCCAGAAGGTCATCAAGGTCTTCAACCACGAGGACGCCACGCAGGCCCGCTTCGACCAGAAGAACGAGCAGCTCTTCGAGGCTTCGGCCAAGGCGAACATCTACGCGAACATCACCATGCCGGTCATCGGCAACATGGGCAACGTGCTCTACGTCCTGCTGGCGATTGTCGGCGGCATCGCGGGCATCAACGGCTGGTTCAACTTCGGCATCTCCGGGTCCGGCGCGTTGACGCTGGGTATGATCGTCTCGTTCCTGACGCTTTCCAAGGCGTTGATCAACCCGATCAGCCAGATTTCCTCGCAGATCAACATGATCATGATGGCGCTCGCCGGTGCCGCGCGTATCTTCAACCTGATCGACGAGCCGGTCGAATCCGACAACGGCACCGTCCGCTTGGTCAGTGTCGAACTTGGCTCCGACGGCCGCACGATGACCGAAACCAATCATGAGACCGGACACTGGGCCTGGAAGCGCGCCGCGGACGACGACGGCACGCGCTCGCTGGAGGCCGCCAAGAAGCTCAAGGGCTCGGCCCGTGAGGTGGCGATGAAGGCCCACGAGAAGGCGATCACCTCGCCCGACGGCCGTCTGACGCTGTTGCGCGGCGATGTTCGCTTCACCAATGTCTCGTTCGGCTACAATCCCGACAAGACCGTATTGCATGACATCACCTGGTTCGCCAAGCCGGGCCAGAAGATGGCGCTTGTTGGGGCCACGGGCGCGGGCAAGACCACCATCACCAACCTCATCAACCGTTTCTACGACGTGCAGGAAGGCCAGATCCTCTACGACGGCATCGACGTCAAGAACATCAAGAAGGCCGATCTACGCCGTTCGCTGGGAATTGTATTACAGGACGTCAACCTCTTCACCGGCACAGTGCTCGACAACATCCGCTATGGCAAGCTCGACGCCACCGATGAGGAATGCATCGACGCCGCCAAGCGTACCAACGCCGACGGGTTCATTCGCATGCTGCCGGAAGGCTACAACACCGTGCTGCAAGGCGACGGTTCCGGCCTTTCGCAAGGCCAGCGCCAGCTGATCTCCATCGCGCGCGCCGCCGTTGCCGACCCGCCTGCCATGATTCTGGACGAGGCGACCAGCTCCATCGATACCCGCACCGAGGAAGTCGTGGAGCAGGGGATGGACGCGCTGATGAACGGACGCACCGTCTTCGTCATCGCCCACCGGCTCTCCACCGTGCGCAATTCCGACATCATCATGGTGCTTGACCACGGCCGCATCATCGAGCGCGGCACCCACGACGAGCTCATCGCCCAGCGCGGCGAATACTACCAGCTCTACACCGGCAAGTTGGAGTTGGAGTAGGGCGCTCACAATTCACCAGCCGGCTAAATTTCGCTTGTTTCGCAGACGGATGTTGTTACTGTAGAAAGACGCTTTCGTAAGCAGGATGTGGGGAGAATATGGTCGGCAGCATCGTGGTGATTCTGGTAGCGCTTGTGGTGAGCGTGGCTATCGTCTGGTATTTCTTCGCGCCCCGCAAGGCCGCGCAGGCCAGCCGTGAGGGTGCGTTGCAGACGGCGCATATCGTCGTCAAGGGTGGCTATACGCCCGCAGAGATCGATGTGGAGGCCGGTTCGCCGGTTCGTCTGCAGTTCGACAGGCAAGAAGACGGCGAATGCTCGTCGCACGTCATTTTCAGCGACCTCGGCATCGACCAGACGCTGCCGCCTTTCAAAACCACCGATGTCGAATTCACGCCGACCAAGCCCGGCGATCTGTCCTACGCCTGCGGCATGAACATGCTGCATGGCGTCGTGCATGTGTTGCCGAAGGGAACGAAAAGCAAGAGCTGATTCCAGATTCGCAAATCTGCGATTATCGGTAACGCTGGTAATCGTGCCGGCTTTGACGGATGCTGAGCAATGAAATCGTATGAGTGAAATGAAAGAAAATGAAGTCCAAAATGGACCATTCGGGGAACGCGGACAACGTGGGAAATGAATCGGAGCAAGCAATGAGTCAAGTCAGCAAGCAGACGGCAACGCAACCTGCCGCAAACAATGGACAGGCCCAGGAAGACGACCCCGATGCCGTACGCAAGGCCGAAATCAAGGCACTCGACCGTCGGCTCATTGTCGCCGCAGTGCTGACGATTCCGGTGTTCGTTTTTGCCATGTTCCACATGTGGTTGAAGGCGTTCATGCCCATGGGGGTCATCGACTTCTTCACCAATCCCTGGGTCGAATTTGTGTTCATCACGCCGGTCATGTTCTATTCCGGTTGGCCAATCCACCGCACCGGCTGGCTGGCGCTGATTCATCGCGCTCCCGAAATGAACTCGCTGGTGGCGCTGGGAACCGCCGCGTCCTATACATATAGCGTCGTGGTCACCGTGATGCCGGGTATCCTGCCGCCGAGCGCCCGCGAGCCGTATTACGAATCCGTCGGCACTATCATTACGCTGATGCTTTTGGGACAGCTGCTCGAAGCTCATGCCCGCCTCGGCACCGGAGAATCGATTCGCGCGCTGATCAATCTCAAGCCGAAAACCGCTCACGTCGTCCGCAACGGCAAAGAACTCGACATCAACGCCGACCAGGTTGAAGTAGGCGATATCGTGGTCATCAAGCCGGGGGAGCAGCTGCCGGTTGACGGCAAAGTCATTTCCGGACAGACTTCTATCGACGAATCCATGATCACCGGCGAATCCATTCCGGTCGCCAAAGGCGTTGGCGACACGGTCACCGGCGCGACCATCAACGGCAACGGAACGTTGCAATATCGCGCCACTAAGGTCGGACGCGACACGGTTCTCGCGCAAATCATCAAGCTCGTGCGCACCGCCCAGACCTCGAAGGCGCCGATCCAGAAGCTCGCCGACAGGATTTCCGGCTATTTCGTGCCGGGCGTCATTTTGATCGCCATCTGGACGTTCGTTATCTGGTGGGTCTTTGGCCCCGCTCCGCAAGGGCTGTATGGTCTTGTCTCCGCCGTGGCCGTGCTGGTCATCGCCTGCCCGTGCGCGTTGGGCATCGCCACCCCGCTTTCGGTGACCATTTCCACCGGTAAGGCCGCGCGGTACGGCGTGCTCATCCGTTCCGCCGAGGCGCTGCAGACCGCGCGTGACGTCGACACCGTTGTGCTTGATAAGACCGGCACCATCACGCGAGGCAAGCCGGAGCTGACCGATATTGGTTGGGTGGATGATACGTCGGGTGAGGAAAACCAAAACAAGGCGCTTGAGCTGATTGCAGGCGCTGAGCAGGTCTCCGAACATCCACTCGCGCAGGCGATTGTGAAAGGCGTCCAAAAACGTGGGTTGGAAGTGCCAAGTGCGGACTCGTTCGAAGCTGTTCCTGGCAGCGGGGTAGCGGCCAAGGTTAGTGGTCACGATGTCATCGTCGGTAATGCCGAACTGATGAAAAGCCGCAACATCAGCACTTCCGTATCATCGGCTGCAAACGATGATAAACAAGGTATCGCCACTACCAAAAACGACAGCAATGCAAATATCTCTGATGCCGATGAAACGGGCAGCGGGCATGCGCATTTGGAATTAAGCCATGTCGAAAAGCTCTTTGCCGAGTACGCTCAAAAAGGCAAGACGCCGATTCTGGTCGCAGTAGACGGCAGGTTGGTCGCCGTTCTCGCTGTGGCGGACACCGTCAAGCCGGATTCGGCCAAGGCCATCGCGGCGTTGCGCGAACGCGGCTTGCAGGTGGTCATGCTGACCGGCGACAACAAAACGACCGCCTCCGCCATGGCCAACGAAGTGGGTGTGGACCGCGTCATCGCGGGCGTGCGCCCGGAGCGCAAGGCCGAGGAAATCGTGCGCTTGCAGAACGAGGGGCATACAGTCGGTATGGTCGGCGACGGCATCAATGATGCTCCGGCGCTCGCGGCCGCCGATGTCGGCTTCGCCATCGGCACCGGCACCGACGTCGCCATAGAATCCTCCGATATCACGCTGGTGTCCGGCAGCCTCACCGGCCTGGTGACGGCCATCGATCTTTCGCGCGCGGCCATGCGCAACATCAAGCAGAACCTCGGCTTCGCCTTCGGCTACAACGGCATCGGCATCCCGATCGCCGCCGGCATCCTCTACCCACTCTGGCACATCATGCTGAACCCGATGATCGCCGGCGCCGCGATGGCGTTCTCCTCGCTTTCGGTGGTGCTGAACGCGAACCGCCTGCGTTCATTCAATCCCGCCACGGTCAAGCCTCGGCACTTCACCTTCAAACTTCGTGAACGTCACGTCGAGCTCAAAGGCGCGTCGGATAGTGGACAGGGTTTCGCGGATACGTCGTCGTCAAAAACTCAAACGAAACGCACGTCGAAGGTTTCCGCCCATTGCCCGTTGTCAAAGGATCTGACCTCCATCCCCACCCTGTTGTTCGACGGTCGCAAGGTGACCGCTCAATCTGTTGACGCATCTTCGGAAGCGCCGCACAACAAGAACAATCAACCCGCGAAAGCGAAAGAAGGAACCACTATGGATATGAACATGAACGGCGGCGCCAGCACCGTCAAGGACCCGGTCTGCGGCATGACGATCGACCCGAAGACCGCTGCCGGCAGCCAGGAATACAACGGCAAGACCTACTACTTCTGCAGCGACAACTGTGCCAAGAGCTTCGCCGCTGACCCCGCCAAGTACACTGACTGAGGTTCCAGGAAGTCCTCTGTAAATTGTTTAGGGCTGTGACCGTCAATTAATGGATGGTCATAGCCTTTTGTTTTCCATATTTCGAGACGAAATTTTCAGAAGTGTCGCGAAGGTTGTCAAAACGCGCTACACTATCAACTGTGATTTGCTAAAAGGCCTTGTCTTGTCTTTCGATAATCATCCGAACGTCCGGTTTTACTGGAGAACCGACGTTCATTGCAGTGTGGTGGAGCCGTTTCGCTTGTCCTTTCTTCCCAATTCCTAGGGCCGCCCCACCATGCCTGTTTTCGATTTAATTGCGTGCTACATATTACCCTGATGACAGGCTCGTTTTATGATTGGTGAGGATAAACACGAGCGCGATTCGGGGAGCAAAGATGGGACAAGCGGTGGTGGGGATCGCGGCGCATGTGGACGCGGGGAAGACCACGTTATGCGAGGCGATGTTGTACCGGGCAGGGGATATCCGCAGACTCGGGCGTGTGGACCACGGCGACGCGTTTCTTGACACCGATGCCATGGAGAAGCGACGCGGCATTACCATTTTCTCCAAGCAGGCCCTTTTGCAGCAGGGTGATGTCGAATTTACATTGCTTGACACCCCTGGCCACGTTGATTTTTCGGCGGAGATGGAGCGGACGCTGCGGGTGTTGGATTATGCGATCCTTGTCGTCGGCGCCAACGACGGGTTGCAAGGTTACACCGAAACGCTTTGGCGGCTTTTGGCTCGCTATAACGTACCCGTGTTCATTTTCATCAATAAAATGGACGCTGCAGGAGCCGATAAGACCGGATTGATCGCGCAGATGCAACAACGGTTTTCTGAGGGATGCGTTGACTTCGCAGGCGGCGCCGAACCGGGCGAGCAGGAGGAAGTCGCGTTGCTGGACGACAGCGGCACGACGATGGACGAGTTGCTTGATTCTGGCAAGATCTCGGACGACACCTTGCGCTCGATGGTGGCCAAACGCCAACTTTTCCCTTGCTATTCCGGTTCAGCGCTGAAACTTGAGGGCATCGATGAGTTCTTGGCCGGACTGGAACGGTTTACCAAGCAACGCGATTATCCAAGTGAGTTCGGCGCTCGCGTCTACAAGATATCGCACGACGGACAAGGCAATCGCCTCACCTGGCTCAAAGTCACGGGCGGCACGCTCAAGGTGAAGGCGATGCTGACGAACGTCCATAACGATGGTTCTGAAAAGTCTGACGCCGCAAGCAAGAACAGTGGTTATAACGCTCCCGATAAATCGGTGAGCCATGACGGTGATGCGAACGGTGTAGCCGGATCCGATAGCGAGATCTGGCAAGAGAAAGTCGATCAGATCCGGCGGTATTCCGGTGCGAAGTTTGAGCTGGCGGACGAGGTTGCGGCCGGTGATGTCTGTGCGGTGACAGGGTTGACGCGTACCTTCCCGGGACAAGGCTTGGGCTTCGAATCCGATGCCGGCGAATCTGTATTACAACCGGTGCTGACCTATACCGTGTTACCCGGAGCTGGTATTGCCAGTAATGTGTCCGTGCAGGATACCTCAAATGCTGGAGGCGCTGAGGATTCTCACGCCAGTGGAGAGAAGTCCAAGGCCAAGAATGCAAGCGATGGTTCGGACGGTTCTGGAGTCGGAAATAATTCGGGTAAGCCCGCTGAGGTCACTCCGGAGTTGCACAAGATCCTCGTGGCGCTGCGCACGCTCGAGGATGAGGACCCGGCGTTGCATGTGCGCTGGGTGGCGCGGCTCGGCGAGATTCATGTGCAGCTGATGGGCGCGGTGCAGGTCGAGATCATCACGCAGATGATGCACGACCGTTTCGGCATCGACGTTCATTTCGGCCCCGGTGGCATCCTCTATCGCGAGACCATCACCGCGCCGGTCGAGGGTATCGGCCATTTCGAGCCGTTGCGCCATTACGCCGAGGTCCATCTGCTGCTCGAACCGGGAGAACCTGGCAGCGGCTTGCGCTTCGGTTCGCGTTGCAGCCTCGATGACCTCGACCGCAACTGGCAACGGGCGATCCTAGCCCACCTCCGCGAGAGGGAGCATCTGGGTGTCCTCACCGGTTCGCCGATTACGGATATGAGGATTTCCCTCGTCGCCGGCCGTGGCCACGAGAAGCACACCGAAGGCGGGGACTTCCGCGAGGCCACCTATCGTGCCGTGCGGCAAGGCCTGATGGAGCTCAAGGCAAGGGGAGAATGCCGACTTCTTGAGCCTTGGTACAGCTTCCGCCTGGAGGTTCCGCAGGACATGCTGGGTCGCGCGATGGCCGATATCCAGCGGATGAGCGGCAGTTTCGACGCCCCGAAATCCGACGGCGATTACGCCGAGCTGAAAGGTCGCGCGCCAGTTTCGGAAATGCGTGACTACTCGATGGACGTCAACGCCTACACCCACGGCCGAGGCTCGTTGACTTGCGTTTTCGCGGGCTACCAGCCCTGCCACAACGCCGACCAAGTCATCAAGCAAACCGCTTACGACCCAGAGACCGACCTCGAGAACACCCCAGATTCGGTCTTCTGCGCCCACGGCGCCGGCTACACGGTCAAGTGGAACAAGGTCCCCGATTTCGCTCACGTCGACAGCGGGTTGTCGTTCAATAATTAGATAGATAAGCGTATATGTCTAATCTTTTGCGGCGGAACGCATAATTTTCGCACGACATTAATATCATGGATTGAGCGTGGCCGTTTGCCGCGTAGCGAGGCTTGGTTACGGGGGAGGTACTTGGCGATGACATATATCGACGTCAAGGGCGAGACGAAGCAGTACAAGACCGGCGACACGACGATCTACGCGAACCACGACGTCAGCTTCTCCATCGAACGCGGCGAGCTCGTGGTCATCCTGGGCGCCTCCGGGGCTGGCAAATCGACGCTGCTGAACATCCTCGGCGGCATGGATACCTGCGATTCCGGGCAGGTGATCATCGACGGCAACGACATCGCGCAATACGACGCCCGGGAGCTCACGACCTACCGGCGCTACGACGTCGGCTTCGTCTTCCAGTTCTACAACCTCGTCTCCAACCTCACCGCGCGCGAGAACGTCGAGCTCTCCGCCGAGATCGTGCCGCATGCAGCCGACCCGACCCAGACGCTCATCGACGTGGGGCTTGAGAACCGGCTCGACAACTTCCCGGCCCAGCTTTCCGGCGGCGAGCAGCAGCGCGTGGCCATCGCCCGCGCCGTGGCCAAGAAACCGAAGATCCTCTTGTGCGACGAGCCGACCGGCGCGCTGGACTACAACACCGGCAAACAGGTGCTGCGCATCTTGCAGGACCAGTCGCGCAAGTTCGGCTCCACCGTCATCATCGTCACCCACAACGCCGCCATCGCGCCGATTGGTGACCGCGTCATCCACATGCGCGATGCACGGGTGCAATCCGTCGAGCGGCATGAGACGCCGGCCGATATCAACGACATCGAGTGGTGACGCATGGTCGACGACAATATTAATGGTCCGGATTCCGGGCAGGGAGCCACGGAAGGTGCGGAAGCTGCGGAAACCCAGCAATTCCGCGGTTCCAAGCGCGTGCTGTGGCGCGACATCCGCCAGGCGTTCTCGAAATCGAAAGGCCGGTTCTTCTCCATCGTCTGCCTCGTGGCGCTGGGGTCTTTCGCGCTGGTGGGGCTCACGGTCTCCGGGCCGGATATGCGCGACACGGGCAACGCCTACTTCGCCGAGCACCATCTGGCCGATCTGAGCGTCATCTCGAGCTATGGGCTCGACAAGGCGGACACGCGGCAGATCGACAAGGCACCTGGCGCCTCGCGCATCGAATACGGGTATTTGAAGGATGTTGTAATACGTCATAGCGACGAGGGCGTCCGCGTGCTCTCCGCGCCGAAAGACGTTTCCACCTACCATCTCGTGGCCGGGCGCATGCCGAAAAACGCGCGCGAGACGGCCATCGATTCCGCGCATCAGGGCAAGTATCCCATCGGTTCGACGCTGAGGCTGAGCGAAAAGCCGGATGCGCTGGGACGCAAGGTTTTGCGGCGCGACAGCTTCAAAGTCGTCGGCATCGTCGATTCCACCGAGATCCTGAGTTCGGTGAACATGGGGCCTTCGACCTCGGGCTCCGGCTCGCTGGATGGGTACGCGGTGGTGACGCCGGGTGCCTTCAAATCCGACGATTACATGATCGCGCGGCTGACCTACACCGACCTCGACCACATGCGCGACCATTATTCAGCGAAATACAATGACGCGTTGCAGGTTCATAAGAAGGAACTTGACAAGATTTTCGCCGGGCGGCCCAAGGCGCGGCGCAGGAGCATCGAGAAACAGGTCAAGCCTCAGATCGACTCCGGACGCAAGCAGGTCGCCGATGCCAAGCAACAGCTCGACAGCGCGCGGCAGCAACTGGCGGATGGCAAGACGCAGCTCGACAACGGCAACCAGCAGCTGGCTTCGTCCAAACAGCAATTGGCCACGCAGGTCGCTTCGGCGCAGAAACAAATCGCCGCGGCCCAGGCCAAGATCGCGCAGGGGCAGCAGCAGTACGACGCGAACAAGAAGCAGTATGACGCTTCGGCCGCGCAGATTGGGGCCGCAGCGCGACAGATTAATGACGCTTACGCACAATTGAATGCCGCGCAGGCGCAGATAGACGGGAACTCGGCTAAACTCGCGGCCGGCAAGAAACAGGCCGATGATGCGGTGGCGCAACTGACCGCGGCGCAGACGGCCAACCAGCAGGGGATTGACGCGGTGAACGCGCGGATCAATGAAGTGAATAACCAGTTCGCGAGCGGCTTGATTACAGCCGGCGAACACAACACATTGATTAGTCAGCTCAATGCCCAACTCGCCACACTGACCGCTCAGCAACCTGCGATTGCCAATGGTCTGGCCCAAGCCATCGCTGGACGTAATACTTTCGTCAACGGAACCTATAATCCCGGCATCGCACAAATCCAGGCCGCGCAGGCGCAACTCAACGCCAAGCGCGCACAGGCGGATGCAGGCAACGCCCAACTGCAGCAGAAGCAACAGCAGCTCGCGGCCGCCAAAACCCAGCTTGACCAAGCAGCGGCGCAACTGGCGCAGGGCCGTGCCAAAGTCCAGAAATCGCAGCAGCAGCTCGCCGCCAAGCAACAGCAGGCCCAGGCGCAGATCGATGCCGCGCAAACCGAGCTGACTGATAAAACCAACGAATACAACACCAAGAAGGCCCAATTCGACCAGGCCGAGCCGGGCGCGAAAGCGAAAATCAAGGACGCCGAGAGTAAGCTCAACGACGCCACCGCCATGCTGAACGCCGTGGAGGACCCGGTCTATTCGGTGGATTCCAAGCGCGAGACGCCGGGCTCCGACGGCTACAAGATCTACGATTCCGTCTCGGTGATCGTTGACTCGCTCTCGCACATCTTCCCCTACTTCATGTACCTGGTCGCGGCGCTCGTCACCTTCACCACGATGACCCGCTTCGTCGACGAGGAGCGTATCAATGCCGGCACGCTCAAAGGGCTGGGCTATTCCGACCGCGACGTGATGAAGAAATTCGTGGTCTACGGCTTCGCCGCCTCGATCTTGGGCGCGATTATCGGCATCTTCACCGGGCACACGCTCCTGCCGATGATCGTCTACAACGCCTACAAGGTCGGCTTCAACGTGCCGGTGATCCATCTTGGTTTCCACTGGCAGGTCACGTTGCTCGCCGTCGTGCTCGCCATGCTGAGCGCCGTGGTGCCGGCGGTGTGGAGCGCCGCGCGCGAGCTCAAGGAACGGCCGGCCGCGCTCATGCTGCCCAAGCCGCCGAGCGCCGGCTCGAAGATTCTGCTGGAACGCATACCCTTCATCTGGAACCACCTGAACTTCACTCACAAGGTGACCGCGCGCAACATCTTCCGCTACAAGCAGCGCATGTTCATGACCATCTTTGGCGTATGCGGCTCGGTGGCGCTTCTGACCGCCGGCTTCGCGGTGCAGGGCTCGATCTCGGGCATCAACGAGCACCAGTTCGGTGATGTAATGCATTACAATCTCATCGCCGCGGAGAACGCCCACGTCACGGATTCCCAGAGCAAGGCCATCGAGCACCGGCTTAAGAAGTCCGACATCAAGCGCTCGCTACCGGTCCACTACGAGTCCGTGAGCAAAGTCGCCGGGCGCAACGGCGACAAGCAGGCCGTCACGATGCTCGTGCCGAAGGATACTTCGACGTTCAACGACTACATCAAACTCAACACGCGCCGGAGCCACCACCCGCTTTCGCTCGATTCGGACGGCGCCGTGGTCTCCGAGCGTTTCGCGAACCTCGTGCACGCGAAGAAGGGCGACACCATCGACTTCCAGGACGGCGTGGGCAAGACCTACCGCGTCAAGGTCTCCGGCGTCTGCGAAATGTACCTCGGCCACTTCATGGTGATGAGTCCGTCGGCCTACCGTTCCGTGTTTGGGCAACGCTACGAAACCAACGCCTATATGGTCACGCTCAAAGACGGCAGCGTGGCCAACACCAAGCGGCAGGCGGCCTCGTTCATGCGGCTTGGCGGCATCGAGGGCGTGGTGCAGAACACGACGCTCATGCACCAGATCGACGTGGTCGTCAAGGCCCTGAACCAGATCATGTGGGTGCTTATCATCGTGGCGACCCTGCTCGGCGTGGTCATCCTCTACAACCTGACCAACCTCAACGTCTCCGAGCGCGTCCGCGAGCTGTCGACCATCAAGGTGCTGGGCTTCTACAACGGCGAGACCACGATGTACATCTACCGCGAAACGATCCTGCTCTCGATTCTTGGCATCTTCGTCGGCTACGGTTTCGGCGCGTGGCTGCACCGCTACATCATCACCGCCGTCCCGCCCGACGACGTCATGTTCGACCCGTCGGTTTCGTGGCTCGCTTTCGTGGTTCCGCTGGTCGTGGTCGGTCTCATCACCGCCGCCCTCGGCTGGTTCGTCAACTCCAAGCTCAAGCACCTCGACATGCTTGAAGCGTTGAAATCCGTGGACTGAAAGCGCATAAGTGTCACCTTTACGCGAAGTGTATGCTTTGGGCTGATATGTGATGTATACATTGCTGGTCGGCCCTAAGCGGATTCGGTATTCCTGCCCTTTATATACATGGAACTTGTGTTTCTGATTGGGTTGGAGGCAGTTTACGATTTTCCTGCCTCTAACCCAACCAGAAGTTGCGTTTTCTATTGGGTTGGAGGCAGTTTCCGGCGTTCCTGCCCCTAATACAACTTGGCAGTGAGCCGAAATGATCATTGGTGACGGGCCAACGCTTGGTCGAAGAAGCGGTATTCGTGCTCGGTGGAGCCTAGGGCGGCGTCCATCATGCGGTTGTAATCGGCCATGGTTCCCTCGGCGGCGAGTCTGTCGCAGATACGCAGCTCCTCGAGCGTACGCGAAGCGAAGCCGGGGTCGGCATACATACGGATCCATAGGCCGTACGGGTGATGGTCAAGGTCGAGCCGGCGCACACGAACCTGGTGTTCCATCTCCTGTCCGATGACCGAATACACCCAATAGCAGGGCATCACCACGGCTACCAGCGCGGGGTAGGAGCCGGTGTCGGTGAAACGGTATTCGTGGCCGAGATAGGCCGCGGTCGTCTCGCTCACCGGAGCTTGCTCGACGCTGAAACCGTACTCCCGGTACCACTGCCGGTGGAATGTCAACCCCTCTTCGAGCCCGTATGAGGCAGCATCTGCGAAAAACGCGCGTTCATGCGGGTCGGCGGCACGGCTGCTCGCCAGGGCCAGCAGCGAGGTGTAATCGGTCAGATAAATATCGTCCTGATGCAGATAGAATGAGAAATCATCGAGTGGCAGCGTCCCGTCGAGCATGCGTTCGATGAAGGGCATCGTGGCGATGCGCTCGCGGGTTTCCTTGGTGCGACGCCAGTAATCCTCGGTGAAACTCAGTCCGGTGGGGGAGTGCTGCCAGGTGAAATCGACCGGTCCGTGACCGTGGCCGACATGCAGGCTGTCTGCCGCCGCAATGGCACCGGTCATCCACGCCTTGGCGCGTTTCGCGGTTTCGGCCCAGTCTTCGCATTGCGGCCGTAAGGCTGCCAGCGTGCTTGAGAGGGTATCGCCGGTACCGTGCACGTTCTGCGTGGGTACGGCTGCGCCTTCGATGCGTGTAATGACCGGTTCTTTACCGTTTTCATGAGTCGGCACTACGAGGATATCGGTACATTCCTTGCTGCCGTTCAGGGCTAAGGCCCCGCCTTTCGCGTACACGGCCACGCCGAAGCGAGCTGCCACCGATTTTGCCAGATACTCCATTTCCTCGCAGGATTGTGGAGTTTGAGCAAGTTGTGTCGATTTATTTGTCTGATTATTACCGTCGGATGGCTGATTTTCAATACTTGCGGTACATGGAATATTGCTGTTTGATTTTGCGCCATTGACCATTGTATCAAGCGCTGCCAGTTCCATCGCGTTCGGCGTGATGATGTCGGCCAGTGGGATCAGCGTGCCCAGCGCCTGTTCGGCTTCGGCGGTGAGCAGGCGGTCGCCGGACTTGGCGTACATCACCGGATCGAGCACTACGGTCGGTTTGGGTTTGTCGTTGGCTTGGTAATCCTTCAGCAGTTCAACCAGCCATCCCCGTACGGTGTCGACCAGTTCCGGCGTTCCCAGCATGCCGATTTTCATGGCGTCGATATCGGCGTCGTCGCTTACGGCCTTGAGCTGGGCAAGCAGAAACGACGGCTCAACGTTGACGATATCGGTGACGCCTTGCGTGTTCTGCGCCAATACGCTGGTCATCGCCGCATAGCCGAAGACGCCTTGCGCGGTGAATGCCTTCATGTCTGCCATCGTCCCGGCTCCGCCGATGGGATCGGAACCCTCGATGGAAAGTACGCGCAGACGTGATGGTTTGGTTTTATCGAGATCGTTGTCGTAGCGTTGCTGCATATCAAGCAGAGTGCCGATGGCCTGGGCGGAATCGTCGTTCAGCGTCTCCGTGGTGTTTTTATCCGCTGTTGTTGCCGAATCGTTGTTTGACGTTGTTGTCGTATTTTCTATATCGTTTGTATCCGAATAGTTCGGAATCTTGTTGAAATCAGCGGAATGAGTGGTGTCGTTCATCGTCAAACTTTCTCTGTCTCATTTATGCCGTTACGCCATTGCCAGGCATGGTCCATCGGCCCCGAGCCTGCTCCGAGGTCGAGACCTGCGGCGATGCAACCGGTGAGATAGTCTTTGCCGCTCTGTACGGCTTGCGCCAACGATTCGCCTTTGGCGAGCTCTGCGGCGATGGCACTGGAAAGCGTGCAGCCGGTGCCGTGTGTATCGGGATTGGCGATGCGTTCGTGCCGGAACCAGGTGATTTGCCCATTGTCTAATAACAGGTCGTTGGCACCGTCGTGCCCGTGCCCGCCTTTCACAAGCACCGCACAACCCCCGCAACGTTGTGCGATACGCTGTGCGGTTTCGATGATACTTGCCTCGTCGTTGATTGTTCCGGATACGGTCTTGCCGGTGATGTCAACTTTCGTGGTTTCGGATATGACTTGAGAATCGGCGTTATTCCGGTCGCTGCCAATCGTATCGAAGTTTGCCAATACCTCGGCTTCCGGAATATTCGGCGTTACCAACGTAACGAGCGGAAGCAGTTTCGTACGCAGCGCGTCAACTGAGCTTCTGTCGCTCAGTCGGTCGCCGCTGGAAGCGATCATCACCGGATCAACCACGACGTTGGCTGAATTGTAATACTTGATCCGATCCGCGATGACTTTGATGAGTTCGGCGTTCGGCACCATGCCTATCTTTACGGCATCCGGTCGGATATCCTCGAATACGGCATCGATCTGCGCGGCCAGCATGTCCGGCGAGGTAGCCGCGGAAGCTCGTACGCCGGTGGTGTTCTGCGCGGTCAGCGAGGTGATGGCGCTCATGCCGTACACTCCGCAGGCCATGAACGTCTTGAGGTCGGCCTGAATGCCGGCACCGCCCGACGAATCACTGCCTGCGATGGACAGCACTGCCGGCAGCCGGTGCCGGCGGACGGTTGCGGTTGCCGTATCCGACGAATCATCGACGGATGGATTTTGCGACATTGGGTTCACCTACGCTTCGCGCGTGCGGCGTTCCATGAGTCCACCATGGCCTTGGTGGTGACCTGCGGGTCGTCGGCTCCGGCGATGGCCGAGACCACGAACCAGCCGGCGGCCTTGGTTTGTGCCAGGTCGGGCAGGTCTTCGAGCTTTACACCGCCACCCACGACGATAGGGTAGTGGGATTGCGTGCACAGGGCGTTGATGGACTCGGTGTCCTGCGTATGGCGCTTGTGATCGGCACCGATGACGATGCAGTCGGGCTTGGTGGTGCTGGGGTGCAGCGGGCCTGCGCCGATGTAGTCGATGGTTCCGACGGGCAGTGCGTTGGTGGCTTTCACTTCGTCAAGCACTTTGCAGCTCAGCCCGATGATGGCATCCCGCCCAAGCAGCTTGCGCGCCTCGACTGGATTCATGTCGTCCTGTCCGATATGCACGCCGTCGATTTTGATGCCCATATCGCGGCACTGCCAAGCCACGTCCGCGCGGTCGTCGATGACCAGCGGCACGGTCTCGGAGGCACCGGCCTGTGCTATGACCTCAGCGGTCTGTCGCGCGATTTCGGTGATGTCCCTGGCGTCGCCTGGTTTGACGCGAATCTGGACGAAGGTGATGCCCCCGGCCAGCGCCTGTCGCACGATGTCGGGCACGGGTCGCGATTTGGTGTCTGCAGGCCCGAGCACCAGATAGGAGCTCAGATCGAAGCGGTTGCGCATGGATGCGAATGGTATGTTATCAGTATTGGTCATTATTGACTCGATTCATTTCAGTGGTAATAATTGCGTAGGTGACGTTATGCGGATTTTTCCCGTCGATTTTCGCTGACCGATTCTTTGCCGTTGGGTTAGAGGCAAGGAATCAATATCCTGCCTCTAACCCAACAGGAACCAGCGTTTGCTGTTGCGTTAGAGGCAGAAACGCAGTTATTGTGCCTCTAACCCAACCAAAATGTCGGATTCCGATTGGGGTAGAGGCAGTTTGCTTTAGGCCAGAATCGGCGAGGCGGCGATTTGCTCGGGTGTGGTCGACCAGAGACCGTCGAGGAACGCGACCTGGAAGGAACCCGGGCCGTGCGAATTGGCCTCGCCGGCTTCGCTGGCGCGGTTGTAGAGCGCGCTCGCGGCGACGGCTGCGGTCAGCGGGTCGGCGACGGCCAGATACGTCGCGACCACGCCGCCAAGCGAGCAGCCTGCACCGGTGATCTTGGTCATCATCGCGCTGCCGCCGGGCAGACGATACGTGTGTTCGCCGTCGGTGACGAGGTCGGTTTCCCCGGAAACGGCCACCGCGCTTTGACCCTGTGCATCGCCCTTGGCGATGAACTTCGCCAAAACGCGTGCGGATTCTTCGGCGGCTTCGACGTCATCGGCCGATTCCACGCCCACCGGTCCGCTGGATTTCTTGGATTTACCATGCTTGTCGCTGCTTCCGTCCTCGTCCGCCGGCAGTTCCCACATCTCGCGTAGTTTGATGATTTCGGAAGCGTTGCCGCGGATGATGGTGGGCGGCGCGACCTTGAACGATTTCAGGATGTCTGTGCGAGTCGTGCCCAGCCCCGCTGCCACCGGGTCAAGCACCCAACGGTGGTGGTCGGCATGGAAATGCCTGGCGATTTCCTCAAGCGCGTCCTCATAGAACGGCAGCAGCGTGCCGACGTTGATGTAGCTTGCGCCGCTGGCCACCTCGCCGTCGGCGATGTCGTCAGGCAGGAAGCTCATCGCCGCCGCTCCGCCCGCCGCGAGCTGCGCGTTGGCCACGAGGTTGATGGTCACGAAATTGGTGAAGGACTGCGCCAGAGGCGTGGTGTCCCGCACGGTCTGCGCGGCCTCGCGGATGCGCTTGCGCAGCGGATTGTCCGAAGCCAGATCGTTCAGACTGCTGAGATTGTTGTTTGCTGATGAGTATGCGTCATTGACCATATTCGCGTCTCCCTACGATGGTATTAACCAACAGGTTCCAAGGGTCGAGCGTTGTGCTCGTCTCAACTTGCGCGCCCGCCGAAACGGTCTCGCAGGTTCCCCTGCACTTACAATCCACGACGCTATGCGCTTCATTGGACAAGGCGGATTTGTAAAAACAGAAACCCGCAATCTATCGGATGATATCCGTAGATTGCGGGTCTTGAATATTGCGTGTCAAGTCAGGGAATTCGGCACGTCATAAGCTACCAACGCACGGAAATGCGCTCGCGGTCGTGTGGCTTGTCGGCGGCGATTTCGTCGACCATGGCCATCGCGTAGTCGGCATAGCTGATGGCGCTTTTGCCGTCCTTGTCGGTGGTGTATTCCTCGCCGGACAGGACGTACTTGCCGGTGCGCGGGCCGTCGGCCTGGAAATCGCCGGCGGGGCTCACGTAGGTCCAGTGCACGTCGTCACGCTTGCGCAATGCGTCGAGCGCTTTGCCCATCGCCAGCGGCACGCCCTTGATATTGTCGGGGATCGAATCGGAAAGCTGCTTGGTATGGGCCTTGTCGGTGTAAAGGCTTCCCGCGCCGCCGACCACCAGAAGCCGTGTGTCGCTGCCCGAAAGCGCATCGGCGAGGTGCTTCAAGGAGGTGCTGTGCTCGTCGAGCTTGGCGGGGTCGAAAATGCCGAAAGCGTCGACGACGGCGTCAAAACCGGTGAGGTCGTCAGCGGTCAGATCATAGAGATCCTTGACGATGGCGTGCTGCGCCTTTGCCTTGTTCTCGCCACGCACGACAGCGGTGACATCCATGCCGCGCCCGACGGCCTCTTCGACGATCAGGCGTCCGGCCCTGCCGTTGGCTGCGACCACTGCGATTTTCTTGCTCATGATTTGTTTCCCTTGATAGTTAACGAATGTATGTAAATGACGGCTGACTTACTTGACGACCTTGAAACCGCTGGTCCATTGCGTGCCGCCGTTCATGGCCAGCACCATCTGCAGCGCGCCGAAGCCCTCCATGTAGGAAGCGCGCTTCAACGGCCCGGCGTCCACAAAGCACAAATTAGCGCCTTCCACGACGGCCTGCAGCGCCTTCTTCGCGTCATCGCTGTCGGAGGCGGCCATCACCGTGGTCGGCGCCCCGTCGTTCGTTCCGCTGGCAAGCGTTGCGGCGAAATCGGTATTGAACGCTTTGACGACTTTGGAATCGGGCAGTTTCGTGGCCAGTTCCTCAGCGGCAGAATGTACGCCTTGTGGCAGGGCGAGGTCCATCGTGCTGAAATCGACAGGATTGCTCGGGTCAACGACCACCTTGCCAGCAAGTTGCTTGCCGTATTCTGCAACCACGCTTGCTTCGGCTGGGTAGGGCAGCGCCAAGATGACGATGTCGCCGGTAATCTCTTCGCTCCATTCAGACGCGGTGACGCCCGGGATGGCCGCGGCCTTGGCCTTGTCGCGGTCGATGACCTGTACGTCGGCTCCCGCCGCGACGCCGATACCGGCGACTGCCGCCCCGATGTGTCCTGATCCGAAAACGGTGATGTTCGTCATGATGTGCTCTTTTCTAGAAAGCTAACTGATGTAATACAATGATTCCGTGCAAACTGAAGTCACGCATACGTTGTGGTTGCCACTCTACCGAAGAACGGCTTTGGAAGTCAGCAGTTACTTTAAACGCTTATAGATACGGGCATTTTATCAAAAAGAAGCGGAATAAGTAGTGAAAATGCTTGGTACTGTGCGCCAATGATATAGCATTGTTCAATAAATCACGCAAAATATTTTCACTGAGCACCCCTGTTCTATTTGGCTTTCGTGACGGCTGTCGAAGTTCGCCGAAGGCGTTTGGCGTGGGTGGCAAGGCCGTGCGTTGGGATAGAGTGGCAGGACGAAGTTTCGACGTGGCGACAAACGCACAACTAGGCAGGCAGGGAATTCGTGCTACAGATCAAAGACATCAGCAAGCAGTACAAGACGGGCGATTTCGTCCAGCAGGCGCTGGACCATGTGAACCTCACCCTGCGTGACAATGAGTTCGTCGCGATTCTGGGGCCGTCCGGTTCCGGCAAGACCACGCTTCTGAACATTATCGGCGGGCTTGACCGCTACGATTCCGGCGACCTCGTAATCAACGGCACATCGACCAAGAAATACAAGGACCGCGACTGGGATTCCTATCGCAACCACACGGTCGGCTTCGTCTTCCAGAGCTATAACCTGATTCCCCACCAGACCATCCTCTCTAACGTCGAGTTGGCGCTCACCATCTCCGGCGTCTCTCGCGTCAACCGCCGCAGGCGTGCCAAGGAAGCGCTGAAAAAGGTCGGCCTCGGCGATCACATCAACAAGAAGCCGAACCAGCTTTCCGGCGGCCAGATGCAACGTGTGGCCATCGCTCGAGCACTGGTCAACGACCCGAGCATCGTCTTGGCCGACGAGCCCACGGGTGCGCTGGATTCCGAGACTTCCGTGCAGATCATGGACCTGCTCAAGGAAGTGGCGCAGGATCGCCTGGTCGTCATGGTCACCCACAACCCCGACCTCGCCCACCAATACGCCAACCGTATCGTCGAGCTCAAGGACGGCGTGATCCGCGGCGATTCCCGACCTGTCGAACCCGAGGAAATGGCCGATGAAGCGCCTGCCGTGCACCGCACGATGGGCAAGGCCTCGATGTCGTTCGGCACTGCGGTCGCGCTGAGCTTCAACAACCTCAAAAGCAAGAAAGCGCGTACGATTCTGACTTCGTTTGCCGGTTCGATAGGCATCATCGGCATCGCGCTGATTCTTTCGGTTTCGACCGGTGTGAACCGCTATATCGCGGACATCCAGAAGGAGACGCTGACCTCGTACCCCATTGAGATCAACGAACAGACCTTCGATATGAACAAGATCATGGACACCGCCCAGGCCGCGGCCGATTCCAAGGAGAAGGCCAAGCCGCGCAACGGCATCTACCCCGACGATTCCAGCGTCAAGGGCGCCGCGTCGGTGACCAGCGGCATCACCAGCAACAACCTGAGCCCGTTCAAGGAATATCTCGACAAGCCCGGCAACGATGTGCGCAAATATGTAGGTGACGTCGGCATCCAATATTCCTATTCGCCGAAGTTTTCCGTGTTCACCCACGATTCCAAGGACACACTCGTGGACGTGGATGGCGTGAAGGTCGGCGGAAGCTCCGTCAACTCGCAGTCCGCGGCCAGCACGTTCGCCGGGCTCAATTCATCCTCCAACGATTTCGGCAGCCTGCAATCCCTGCAGATCTCCAAGCTCACCGGCAAGGCCGACAACAACAAGGCCCCGTCCGCGTTCGCTGAGATCATGCCCGGTGAGCACGCCGACAAACAGCCCATCAGCTCGGTGATCACCGACAACTACCAGATGGTCAAGGGCCATTGGCCAAAATCAAGCGATCAGGTGGTGCTCGTTCTCGATAAGAACAATGAGATTCCGTTGACACAGGTCTATGAGCTCGGCTTGCTTCCCAGCGCGGATTACAACGATATGATGAACCGGCTCAATAGCGGCGAGAAGGTCAAGACGGACACCTCGCGTATCGACTACTCCAAAGCGATGAACCAGTCGTTGACGTTGCTTCCCGCCGCCGACCAATATGTGAAAGGCGCGGATGGCCACTTCAAGTACGTGGGCAACGACGCCGATCAGGTCGGCAAGCTCATGGATTCACAGGCCGCGGTGAAGCTCAAGGTTGTCGGCGTCATCCGTGCCGACGCCAACGCCAAGACCACGCCGCTGGCACCGGGCATTGGCTATACGCGCATGCTCACCGACTCGCTGATTGATTACGCGAAATCCAGCGAAATCGTCAACGCGCAGAAGGCCGACCCAAGCCACAACATCCTCAACGGCATGACCTTCGCGCCCTCCGACGATGCGACGAAAGCCGCCAACGCCAAGGCCTACGTGGCCTCGCTTCCGGTCTCCGACCAGGCGAACATGGCTAAAAGCCTGATGACCCAGGCCCCCGGCGGCATGGGCGCGGCGAGTTCCAACCAGTCCGCTGAGGTCACCAAACAACGCAACTCCGCCGCGGCCGCAGCCGGCAATGCGGCCGTCGCCAGCAACCCGCAGGAGGCGGTCTCCGGCATGGGCGAGCAGCAGGTGGCGCAGGCCTTCGAAAAGTACCTCGCCACGGCCCCCGAAAACGTGCTGGTCTCGATCTACAACCAGTACGTCTCCACCGGCACCTACAACGGCAACCTCGCTGATTTCGGTGTCATCGGCCGCGACGCACCGAGCTCCATCAAGATCTACGCCGATAGTTTCGACGCCAAGAACAAGATCGAGGACGCCATCAAGCAATACAACGACGGTGCCAAAAAGAAGGACCGCATCGTCTACACCGATTACGCGGGCCTCATGATGAACTCGGTGACCACCATCATCAACGTCATCACTTACGTGCTGATTGCCTTCGTGGCGGTCTCGTTGGTGGTCTCGTCGATCATGATCGGCATCATCACCTACATCTCGGTGCTTGAACGCACCAAGGAGATCGGCATCCTGCGCGCGATGGGCGCCTCGAAGCACAATGTCTCCACGGTCTTCAACGCCGAGACGGGCATCATCGGCCTATGCGCCGGCGTCATCGGCATCGTGGTCACGCTGATACTGATAGTTCCCGGCAACGCCGTGATGCACCACTTCATGGGCACGAACCGGGTCAACGCGGCGCTGCCGCTTTCCGGGGCGATCATCCTCATTGTGTTGTCTGTGGTGCTGACGTTGATTGGCGGGCTCATTCCGTCACGCAAGGCCGCCAAGCAGGACCCGGCCACGGCGTTGCGCACGGAGTGATGACGTCGCGCGTTGTGTGTGCACAGTAATGGTGGTTGCTGTGTTGCACGCAGTGAGCGGGGCGCCGAAAGATCGAGCGATAAAAGGTTAATCGGCTCGAACAAATAGTGAAGGAATAACCCAGAAATAACAAAGCAGGGTGCCGTCAAACTCAATGGCGGCACCCTACTTTTACATTAAACGAAAACCGACGGTTACTTGCCTTCGGCCTTGGCGGCGTCTTGGTCGCGCTTGGCGACGGCTGCCATGGCCAACGAGCTCACGTAATTGACCGGCTGGTCGAAGTTCGGCTGGAACAGCATGTCCGTGGCGGCGAGCTGGTCGATGGTGAAGCCCGCCTGGATCGCCACCGAAATGAGGTTGGCGGCCATGGAGATGTCGTGCTCGGCGGCGAACTGGGCCCCGAGGATGCGGCTTGACTGCTTGTCGAAGACGATGGTCGCGGTCACCGGAGTGGTGGAAAGCATGAATTCGGGCCGGTAGTTTTCCTGGATGGTCACCGCATCGGCCTCCATGTGGCGGCGTTGGGCGAGGTCCAGGGTCATGCCGCTCGACGACATCGACAGGTCGTAGAGCTGGACGGCGCTGGTCGCCTGCGTGCCGGCGTATTCCTTGGTTGGCTCCTCGATGTTCTCGCCGATCAGCATGGCCTCGCGGATGGCGTTGGTGGCCAGCGGGCGGTATTCGTCGGAATTCGTGGGATTGAAATGTACTGTGGCGCAATCGCCGGCGGCGAACACGTAGTCGAGCACATCGTTTTCCGGGGTGGCGGCGCGCATATACTTGTCGACGATGATGGCCCCATAGCCCAACGTGCGCAGTTGCGCGGAGACGAGCCGGGTGTTCGGCACGAAGCCGGCGCCCATCACGGCCAGGTCGGCGGTGTATTCCCCAAGTTCGGTGACCACGGTGATTCCCGAGTCCTCGACCCCGTCGCTGCCCGTTTCGGGCCGGAACGCGACGACCTTCTGGCCCATCGCCAAGGTGACGTCGTGGTCGCGGAAGGCCGCCTCCGCCTGGTCGGTGACGGTCTTGTCATAATTGTTATCGAGCACGTGCGGCAGGGCGTCGACCAGCGTGACTTTGATGCCGCGGGTGCTCAGCTGCTCGGCAAGCTCGCTGCCGATGTAGCCTGCGCCGACGACGATGACGGACTTGGCCTTCTTGGCGCGCTCGACGATGCGCTTGCCGTCGTTGAAGTCCTTGCAGAGCATCGCCTGCCCGTTTTGCAGCGCCTCGCGCAGGCCCTGGATGAACGGGGTGGCGGGCGAGGAACCGGTGGTCACCACGAGCTTGTCGAAGCGGTATTGCTTGGATTTGCCGCTTTCAAGGTTAGTGGCGTCAAGCTTTTTGCCCTTGATGTCGACGTCGGTGACCTCATGGCACATATGCATGCTCGCGCCGGATTTCTCGAGCTCCTCGGGGGAGGAGTAGAACATCTTCTCCGTGCTGCTCACATGGTTACCGGCCCACAGTGCAATGCCGCAGGAAAGGAAGGAGACGGTGTCGTTTTTCTCGAAGACGTCCACCGTCCAATCGGGGTGGTTTTTCAAGATGGATGTCGCGGCAAACGTCCCAGCATGTGTGCAACCGATGACGGCAACTGTGGTCATGAAATCTCCTATGATAAGTCAACCGGCCTTTTTGCAATGTGCAAAAAGTAAAACTCGAATCTGGTATTAAATGATAATGATGAGGCTCGACGGCAAACCGATAAACCAAGTTTGTTTAAAACGTTTTAATGATGATGTGTCTGTAAGTTTCCTGAATAAATGCTAATAATGAGAGCTTTAAATGACTAATTTGTCAAACGTTCTCTTGGTTTTACGTTTTACTCGATGTTTTATGGACGTTAGTACTGAGAATTGGACATGTGACACTACGTTTGACATCATTTTGCGTCCGAATGCGGTTTTGTCAACCAGCAAGATTATTTTCGGGAAGCGATAATTGAGAATCAACGGCAGCGCAGGCTTGGTTTGCGTTGTTCTCCGTGAGGCTTGCGATTGTACCGAGTGGGATTGCAGCTGCGTCGTTGTTGTTTTGAGAGGTGGGAAAGTGGGGTCTGAGATGGAGCATGAAACCGAATCCACCATCGTTTCCCATGGCGTGGTAGCCCTGGGCCTTTTCGCCGGCGGCGCCTGCGGATCCTTGGTGCGTCTGGCGTTGAGCGCCCTGCAATCCCCGACGGCCCCATGGCCTTGGATGACCACGGTAATTAACCTCACTGGCGCGTTCCTGCTTGGCTGCATCACCGCATACATGGCCGTGCTTGGACCGGATATCGGCATCTGGAAAGTGGTGCGCCTTTCCTTGGGCACCGGCCTGGTCGGCGGCTACACCACGTATAGCACGTTCATGCTCGAAGTGGCCAAGCGGCTGGAAGGCGGCAAGGCGAGCATTGCGGTCGCCTATCTGTTGGTGAGCATCGTGGCTGGTCTGCTGTGCGCGTTGCTGGGCTTTATGGCTGGCAAGGCCATCGGGCGGTGGCATGTCCGCAGAATGGCGGCCCGAGAGGGGAATGATCCTGAAACAGAATTCTTTGATTCCGTAACTTCCGAAACTGTGTCCGCCGAACTTATAGCTGACAATTCCGTATCCTCTGGTTCTGCGGCCTCCAAAACTGTATCTTCTGACGGCTCTGCATCCGTCAATTCTATATCTGCCGATTCTGTATCTCCTAACCTCGTACCGGCGGACTCCGTATCCGCTGAACCCGACCGCGGCCCTCTGCTCAAGGCCGCGCTCGCCATATTCTTCTGTGTCGCCCTCGCCGCGCTGGTGGTCAACGAAGATTGGCGGCACGGCAGCGCTTTTGGCCTACTGATCGCGGCCTCACTTTTAGGCGGGCTCGGCGCGTTCACCCGTTACAGCGTCGACGCGTGGGGCAACAACCACGTCCATCTGCCGTTCCCTTGCGGCACGATCGTCGTCAACCTCACCGCCTGCCTCGCCATGGGTCTCGTGGCTGGCTGGTGCGCCTCCCACGCCGGCTTGTCGACGTTGCAATACCTTTTGGCATCCGGATTTTTGGGCGGCTATTCCACCTTCAGCACCGCCAGCGTCGAAGGCGCGAAGCTGGTGCAGGGCGGCAAGCCCCAGTGGGCTTTGGTTCATACGGTTGGCATGATGGTCGTCAGCCTCGTGTTGTTGCTGCTCGGTCTGTTGGTGTAAGCGGTTTCGGCGGTTGGGTTTCCGTCAGAATGGACGTGGGTACCGACGCCGCCGCTTGATGGTGTTATAGGCATCACCATCTCGGTTTCATTATTTTGTGCTCACATTCGCCAATATATGTCTTGAAAATTGTAGAATCGAAACCGCCAGAGGTTCTGATAGCATTTTCAAAGGATGTGTCGACGCGGATTTTGAAGGCTTACGTGTCGATGAATGCTAATTATTGTAAAGTCGCAAGAGAGAGTTCGAGGGGGAATCATGGCAGTGGCAGGGATTATTTCTTTGATTATTGTTCTGGTAATTGTCATCCTGATTATCGCGCTGATCGCTTCTGGTATCTTCGTGGTGCCGCAGCAGCAGGCGTTCGTCATCGAGCGGTTCGGCAAGTTCCGCAAGGTCGAGCTTGCGGGCATCCACCTGAAGATCCCGTTCGTCGACCGCATCGCCACCAAGACTAACATGCGTGTCAACCAGCTCAACGTCAAGCTCGAGACCAAGACGCTCGACAACGTCTTCGTCACCGTCGTAGCCTCCACCCAGTTCCGCGTCGACCCCAACAACGTGGCCACCGCCTACTATGAGCTCCGCGATCCGGCAGGCCAGCTGCGCAGCTACGTCGAGGACGCCCTGCGTTCCGCCATTCCCGCGCTTTCCCTTGATGACGCGTTCGCCAAGAAGGACGACGTGGCCGCCGACGTGCAGAAGACCGTGGGCGGCGAGATGGCGAAGTTCGGCTTCACCGTTGTCAAGACCCTGATCACCGCCATCGACCCGAGCCCGGCCGTCAAGACCGCGATGGATTCCATCAACGCCGCCCAGCGTGAGAAGGAAGCCACCCGCCAGCGCGCTGACGCCCAGCGCATCCAGATTGAGACGCAGGCCACCGCGGACGCCGAGAAGACCCGTCTGCAGGGCGAGGGGCAGGCCAACTACCGCCGTGAGATCGCCAACGGCATCGTCGACCAGATCAAGAGTTTGCAGGCCGTGGGCATGAACATCGCCGACGTCAACAACGTGGTGCTCTTCAACCAGTACCTCGACGTGATGCGCTCGCTGAGTGAATCCGGCAACGCCAAGACCGTCGTGCTTCCGGCTTCCACCCCTGGCGGCTACCAGCAGCTCTTCGATGAGGTCACCAAAGCCATGGTCACCTCCAACGAGGTGAACGAGACGAAGTAGGAGACGCGGGAACCCTAGGCGTTTAGGTGACTTAGGGCGTCTATGAATTCGCCTGAATTGTGGGCAATCTCACTATTTATCCACTATAATGAGCAGTACTGGCCAAGATGCCCAGCAAATCGGACGGCTTGACCAAAGACACGACGATGTGTCGAAAAGTTGGGCGGATTCCTCACTCACCCGAGGAATCCGCCCAATGCTCTTTGTTTTTGTTTCGGTTTGTTTTCAGTTTGCGAGGAACTCCGGCACGGCCTCGGCCGCGTCAAGCCCCTTCTGGTACATCTCTTCCAGCCCTTCGGGGTTCTTGCTCAGGGTGTCTAGCCCGCACAGGTCGTCGGGGGCGAGGATCAGCACTTGGCCGTCGGCGGCGAGCTTCTCGGCCACTTCCATCTCCTCGTTATAGGTGCGGTAGCGGTTCTTGAGCCGTTCCGCGGCGGCGGGGTAGGAGCGCTTCAGCAGCGCGGCGGGCGCCGCGTCCTTCTTGCCTTCGCGCACGAAATCGCGCTGATGCGTGAGGATGAGCACGATGCGGTCGTAACCTTCGTCCGCCGCCAGTTGGACGGGGATCGGATCGGCGATGCCGCCGTCGAAATACGGGATTCCGTCGACGACATATGGTTCGCAGGCCACTGGCACCGCGCTGGAGGCCTTCATGACGTCGTAATTGTCCTGGTGTACATCGGACTTGTCGAAATAGCGCGCGTAGCCATTGCGGGCGTCGCAGGCGACCACGGTGAACTCGGTGGGTGAGGCGGCGAAGGCGGGGTAGTCGACGGGGTATTCGCCGTCGGAGTTCGACAGCGTGCCGTAGATGTAGTCCAGATTGGCGTAGTTGTGCAACTTGATGAAGTTGTTGGCGCTCGCGTATTCTGGGCGGAAGGCGTATTCGGTATAGAACTTGTGGGTGCGCCCGCGCTGGCCGGAGATGTAGGAGATCATGTTCGCGCTGCCTGCGGAGACGCCGTAGCACTTGTCGAATGTAATACCTTTATCCAAGAGCCGGTCCATCACGCCCGCTCCGTAAACGGAACGGAAGCCCCCACCGACATCAATCAAAGCGGTTCTCATCATGTCTCCCCTTTTCTTGGGCCTGTGCCCGAAATTGATACATTCCAGTTATCTGTAGTTAATTCACTATGGTCTATCTAACGGCCGACCTTTGCCCATGCGGTGTACAACCGTTTCGATGGTCTGGTCATTGTTGGCTGTTTCGATGTATTTTGTAGGTTCCCGTCATATCGTCGTCTATCCTTACTGTTCATGAACTTCTGCGGCTGCCATGATGGTGTCCCGTTTTCTCGCTTCCTGTCTGATGGTGTTCGGCTGGAACCAGCCGTGAGTGAAATCGTCATCGATGGCGTGCAATAGAAACAGCGAGGCGTTGATGACACGTCGTTTGTGTTCCGCCGTCTCCGTTAGATTGTCGAAATGCGCCGCCTTATTGCGTACGCTGCGAAGATATGAGAGGTTCCGTGAAATGCGCAACCGTCCCTGTTCGTTAGGTTGAACGTTCGGAAAAGCGCTGAATAACGAGGTTGTCCACAGATTTTGTTGTAACTGGTTCTCGATCGGAATATCTTCGCCAATTAGTTTTAGCCAGGTTCCCCACATGAGTTTTGCCACCACATCGTCGTGTGATATGCCATCTGGATGTTCTTTGTATGCTCTGTTCCTGGCGTTTTCAATGGGTTTTCGGATAATTTTGTATACTATTACAGGTTCGTTTCCCTGATTTGTCCAAAACTCATTCCCTGTTTTCGTAAAAGCAAGCTGTCGCAATGCACGGTCTATTGTATTACGTACCGCTATTTCTACATACCCTATTTGTTGATGGACAATCCCTGCGAAATCGTGATTCCATCTGCACAACTGGATGGCTTTGTTGCTGTCTCCATGTGAATCGCGAAGATAGTGGCTAAGGCGTGCTTCGCTGCAAAATTTCACTGCGACTTCAATGTCGGATTTGTTCTGTTTCATGTATTCATGTTACACTATGTCATACGGGGTGGGGTGAGTCCCATCCACTATCTCATTGGCCTCCCGAAAGGGAGGCCAGTTGTTTTTCTTCCCCACAGCGTCGTTCGGATGGCTTGCGGGTTATAGGAAGTTGAGCAACAGGTCATGTTTTAACTGCTTGGTCGGTGGATGAGTGCTGGTGTGCCTGAATTGCTAGAACCCCACGCGGCATGGATACGTTCAAATGTTGTTACGCATTGAGACGCTTGGCGGCTAGGGCGGCCATGCGTTCGCTGGGGTCGGAATTTTTCAGTGTCACGCCGCCTTGGGCGTCCGTCTCGGCGAGCTCGTCGGAGGCGGCGAGCAGGTCGTGCAGGTGTCGGGCGGTGCCCTCGTTGCCGTCGATGATGGCGGTGGAGTCGGGGAGCAGCTCGCGGAAATAGTCGCGGTAGAAGACGAAATGCGTGCAGCCGAGCACCACCGAGTCGATGGATCCAAGATCGTAACCGTCGAAATAACGGTGCAGCGTGCGCATGACGAGGTCGTGGTCCTCAAGCTGGTCGTGCTCCACGATTTCCACCAAATCAGGGCAAGGCTGGCGGTAGATGGTGTTGGTGGCGCTGAAACGGTTCATGAGCGCGGTGAACTTCTTCTCGCGCAACGTCAGCGGCGTGGCGGCGACGATGACGCGTTGCGGCTTGCCGTGTCCACGATCACAGGCGACTTTGAGTGCCGGTTCCATGCTGATGATGGGCAGGTCGTAAGTCGCGCGCAGGTCGTTGACGGCGGCGGAAGTGGCGGTGTTGCAGGCGATGACGATGGCTTTGACGCCAATCTTGATGAACCGCTCGACGATGTCGAAGGAGAGCTTGCGCACCTCTTCCGGGGTTTTGGTGCCGTAGGGGGCGTTGGCCGAATCTCCGAAATAGATGATGCGTTCGTTCGGCATTTGCCTGGTGATCTCGCGCACCACCGAGATGCCGCCCAGCCCCGAATCGAACACGCCTATGGGAGCGTTGCTAGCCATGCCATCCTCTTTCACTGCATTAACAGGTCTCAATCAAGTTTAACGATTTCGTCTCCCGATGGTAGCGCCTTGCGCGAACGTACACATGATGGGCCAAATGAGCGCGGTTGCGGTATGACAGTGCCTACATACTTGGCAATCGGCTATCGGCATGAGGCACGGCGGCGGGTAGACTGGCGGTTATGAGTCTTCCGCAATTCGTTTATAAAGGGCACGGGACCGGCAACGATTTTGTCATTTACATCGACCGGGACGGCGGGTTCGAGCCGAGCGCCGACGAGGTCCGCCATGTCTGCGACCGGCATTTCGGCATCGGCGCCGACGGATTGATACGGTTGACCAAGCCGGAGTATGTCAGCGACCTTTCGACCGAGCAGATTGCGCAATGCCGGGATGACGGGGCTGAATGGTTCATGGATTACCGCAACGCCGACGGGTCGCTCGCCGAGATGTGCGGCAACGGCACGCGTGTCACCACGCTTATCGCCCAACGCGCCGGCTTAGCGGCTGGTCCGGGTGGCGCGCCTTTCAAGCTGGGCACGCGGGCCGGGGTCAAGACGTTGCGCTCGCTGGGGGCGCTCGAGCCTTACGGCCAGGACGTGTTCCAAGTGAGCTTGGGGGCCGGCAAAGTCGGGGATTTGGACACTTATAAGGTCACCATTCCTGGCACTTTCGGCGAGGCCATGGGCACGTTCGTTGACATGGGCAATCCGCATGTCGTCTCCGTCCTTGAGGATGGCAAGGCCACGCTGCCCGCTGTCGAGGATCTGAATCTCATCGTCAAGCCGGTCGTGAGCCCGGCAATCGAAACCGACCAGAACGCTGAATTCGTGCGCATCGATTCATGCGACCAAAACGCGAATTTCGGCCGTGCCACCATGCGCGTCAACGAACGCGGGTGCGGTGAGACGCTTTCCTGCGGCACGGGCCTGGGAGCCACGGCGGTGACGTTGCGGGCCAAGACGGGCGTGAGCCGTTGGGACATCACCATTCGTGGTGGCCTAGTGCGCGTCGATGTCAGCGATGACGATGTGAAGCTGACCGGCGCTGCCGTCATCGTGGCGAAAGTGGAGTTGCTATAAAACAGATGAGCCTTTCGAGTGTAAGCAACTCGGGAGTCGGGAGGAAGTATCGGCTTCCGAGTATCCAGTAATGAAAGAAAAGTCCGCATGTCCATCAATATCGTGATGAATAGGCGGGTTTTCTGAAAGCAGCTAAGCCAAGACGGCTACGCGAAAATCGCGGCGCCCTCTTTGACGAAGATCAGCGCGATGACGGCGACGATCCAGACGACGTCGACCATCCAGTCGTAACGCATGCGGTAGTAGGTGTTGAGCGCCTTGCGTTTGCGCGGAATTTTCTGCACCGTCACCGTGGCGTGACTCAGCCCCATGAACATGACGGTGGTGGCGAACATCGTGGTCATGCACCAAGGGCAAAGCGCCTTGATGACGAACATGGACTGGCTCATCAGCCAGTAGGCGTAGGCGATGGCGAACAGGCCGCCGAACCAGGTGCAGGTGGCGAACCAGCGCGGCACCTTGACGTTGCACATCCCGATGACGGCGATGGTGATGAACACGGAATAGGCGGCGATGCCGAAGAACGCGTTAGGGAAACGCAGGTCGCCGAAGCGGATGATCTCGGCCTGCCAGGATTTCGCCACGTCGGAGCAGGAGAGCACGGCGTTGACGTCGCAGCCCAGGGCTTTGTTGGGGTTGCGGGCGAGTTTCAGGGTGTCCGCGGCGAGCATGAACGAGGCGAAAAGGCCGACGATCGCGCCGACGAGCATCACGCCGTAGTTCCAGACGCACTCGTGGAAGAAGCCCTTGGGCTCGCGGCTGTTGCTGGAGGGGATGGGCTGGTCGTCTGAAAGAAGAGGTTGGTTACCGGTTGTCACCGCCTCTTGCCGTTCAAGATTCCTTACCGCGTCAACGCTGTGTCTGGTCGACATGTGCATCCCCTGCTTTGCTCTGGTTGCGGCTCACTGTCGGACACATAGGCTTACGATGGTCGTATGGTGAGCGACGAATATAACGATTGTACCCCGGGCACTGGTTGGGATCTTCACTGCCATACGGTTTTTTCTGATGGCACCGAAACTCCCGCACAGCTGGTCGCGCTCGCCTCGTCACTGGGCCTTCACGGCGTGGCCATCACCGACCACGACACCACTGCCGGCTGGGCTGATGCGCGGCAAACCGCACAAGCGCAAGGGTTTCCGTTGCTGAGAGGTAGTGAGATTACTGCCCAGGACGACCATGTCTCCGTGCACATGCTGGCCTACCAATATGACCCGGAAAACGCTGGAATTGTCGAATTGTTCGCCTCCACGAGGGCCGCGCGCGTCACCCGGGCCAAACAGATGGTTTCGCGATTGGCAAAGGACTTCCCAATCAGCTGGGACGATGTGCTTCGGCAGGCCAAAAAAGGCGACGAGACCACGGTCGGCCGTCCGCATATGGCCGACGCCTTGGTGGCCGCGGGTGTCTACCGCACACGTTCGGAGGCGTTCGCTGGAGCCATCGCCTCCTCCAGTAAGTATTACATTCCTACTCCTTCGCCGACCGCCTTGCGGGTGGTCGAAGTGGTGAAAGAGGCGGGAGGGGTGAGCGTGGTCGCGCATCCCGCCGATTACAGCCGCAACAAGGTGCTGCTTTCCGATGATCAGATCAGGAGGCTGGTCAGGGCCGGGCTTGGTGGGCTGGAGGTCTGGCATCGCGGCAATAGCCCCGAGGCGCGGCGGCATTTGCTGGGTCTTGCGCAGGAGCTGGATCTTTTGGTCACCGGTGGATCGGACTGGCATGGCGCTGGCAAGCCAAACAAACTGGGGGAGAACCTCACGCGAGACGATGTCGTGGCCGAGATTGTGCGGCGAGGTGCCATCAAGCTGGTGTCGTAAGTCTTTTGCTGAAATCGGCAAGCCGGATTTCTTTTGGTTGGGAAACCCGAAGTATTACATTATTGTAATACGGAAATGCGCAGTATGAGATTCTGTCCTATGACCCGGAATTCTGCTGAATACAAAATGCCATGAGATACAGTGGTGCCCTGCCGAATGCTTGCAAACATCCGGCAGGGCACCACTCGTCAACGATCATCCGACAGGGCGCCGTGGCGGATGACGGATGATGATGTGGAATTTAGAGGGCGCCAAAGCCTACGGCGTGCTTGGTTTCCGAACCCACGATGGCATAGCCCAGCGCTCCGGCCGGCACCACGATATGGCGGTCCTTGTCGTCGACCAGATCGATCGGTTCGTGAATGGCCACCGCCTGCGCGATTTTCTTGCTGATCTTTTCGGCGCTTTCATCGGTGGTGAAATTGATTGGCCTTGCCACGTTCTGAACTCCGAGTTCGACGTCCATGTGTTACCTCTTTCTAGTTGGGAACCTCTTAGGTTTTATTTTGCCCGAGGCCCGGTCATTACGCTTCTGGCTAGGATTTCGCGGATTTGTCCGCGTCATCGTCACTGTCGGTGCCGTCAGTGACGTCGGCATCGCTGGGTTCATCGTTATCTGCGGATTTGTCGGTCTCATCAGCACTGTTGGTGTTGGTTGAATCATCGGCGTCGCTATCAGTATCGGATGAACCGGCCGACTTTTCCTTGGTGGCATTATCGGACGAATCTTCGGATTCTTCGTCGTCTTGGATCTCGATATCCGTACGCGATGAAGATGCGACCTTGCGGCGCTCGTCCGCTTTCTCTTCGACCTCTTCGAGCCCTTCCTGGGCGTCACGCAGGGCCTGTTCCTCTCGCTCGAGTTGGGGAATGAGCGCGGTGGGCGCATCGTGGTCGACGGTTTTGGCGGCCGGCGATTTGTCATACGTATCGTCGTCCTCGGAATACTGCACATGCCACGAGACCTCATCGCCGGAACCCTCTTCCGCGGAGTCGTCATCAGCGCTATCGTCGAAATCGGCATGGCTGCGATCCGTGTCGTCTGTTCCGTCCGAATCGTTGTTATCGATGCCGTCATCGATATCGTCGCCAACGGAGGCTTTACCGGCCTCGGTCAGCACCATGGTGGCCGAAGACGAGGGGTTGGGCATATCAGGATAGAGCGGCTTGGATTGTTCGACGCGGGAGTGCTTGTCGTCAGTCCGGTCATCGGCGTCGTCAGCGCCCTCATTGGTCTTATGTGACGAGAAGGGCCTGAAATGCACCGGCCGGTCGGCGGGGCTGTCGCTTTCCTCCACAAGCTTGGTGACTTCGGCCGAACCGGTCTTGTCGGTCTCACCGGTCGCGTCATCAATCTCTTCGGCGGAATCCGAGGAATCCGCTGAAGAGGAATCGTCCTTGGGCGGTACGACGGCGGAAGCCGCGGTGGCCGCGCCGGCGGCCTTGTTGGCCACGACGGTCAGCTGGTGGGCCAGATGCTCCACCTGCGCCTTGAACTGCAGGATCTTGGCGTTGTCCGCGCGTCCCAGCGCCTCGATGAACTCACCGACCTGCTCCATCTGCAACCACAGGTTGGCACGCAGCATGATCAGCTCGTCCACGCGAGAGCCCATCATCCCGCCATAGGCGCTCATCAGCGCGTTGCGATGATCCTCGTCCATTTTGGAGAATATCCAGGCCAGATCGCGCGCGGGATCATTGATCTGCATGTCCTGCCAGTTGCTCACCGCGGTGATGGTGGAATCGGAGAAGAGGAAATCGCCGTCTTGGAAACCGCCATGGGTCAGGGTGGTGGAGAAGGACCAAAGCCCATCCGTCTCGATGATCTTCGCCCAGCTCGACGTGATGGCCGGCGGCACATGGCCCGCCTGCTGCAGGCGTTTGATCCAGCCGGTGAGTTGCGCATGGATCTGCCCGGTGGTGAAGGCCGGGTATTTGGCCTCGGTCAAAAATTCCGTGCGCTGGCGGTGGATGGCGCCGATGGCCGTGCCCACACTGGCCGCGTCCTGCAAGGTCAGCAGGTCAAGCTGGCGCGGTTCGCCATCGACGTGCGGGGTCACCAGCACGGAGGTCTTGCCGGTCGGGCTGCCTTCACCCGCCGGGCTGAATGCCAGCGCGCGGTCCACCGCGAAGCCGAGCCCGCTCATCTCGTGGGATTTTGCCAGCACCCGCGCGGCCTTGGCGCGTCCGGCGAGGCGCTTCTTGCCCTTGTTCTCGCTGGAAACGAACACGTCGTAACGTCGCCCTGCGGCGTCCTGCACCACGGCGTAATCGATACCGGCATCGTTGTCGGTCGTGTTGGCCTCGTCATGTTCGCACACCCCGGCCATGGATGTCTCCGGCATGGCGGCCGAGGCGAGCGCCGCCAGCATAAACTTGCTTCGTAAAGTCACATCTACCAGATTAATACATCGTATGTCCTAGTGTTCCTTGGATTGCCGCGGTTGCGGTCTATCGGGTGCGGCTGGCAGAATAGCGGATATGACCATCCGCGATGCGCAAACAATGCTTGAGGGGCTGGACGACGCCCAACGTGCCGCCGCCACAGCCCTCGAGGGGCCCGTGCGCATCATCGCGGGCGCCGGTGCCGGCAAGACACGCACCGTCACGCGCCGCATCGCCTACGGCTGCGCCAAAGGGGAGTGGGACGCCAGCCGCGCGCTCGCCGTCACCTTTTCGGTGAAGGCCGCCGACGAGATGAAACAGCGTCTGGCCAAGCTTGGGGTGGGGGACAAGGTCACCGCCGCCACCTTCCATTCCGCCGCGTTGCACCAGTTGCGCCGTGTTTGGTATGACGTGAGCGTTGCCCCTTTCCCGCATGTCGTCGAGGACACGCAGGAGATCATGGCGCGGGCGCTGAAACGCGCCACCGGCTCCGACCAATATGACGGCATCGCCAGACGCAATTTGTTGGCCGAAATCAACTGGGCCAAGGTCTCGCTGGTCGCTCCAGAAGATTATGCGCGTGTCTGCGCGGCCACCCATCGCGTGCCGCCCGCCGAGCTTGATCCGCGGCGTTTCACCGACGTCTACACCGCCTACGAGCAGGAGAAGACCTCACGTGGCGAGATGGATTTCAACGACATCCTGCTTTTGGACTGCCATGTGCTCGAGGCGTTCGAGGAGCAAGCCGCGCAGATCCGCCAGTCCGTCGGCTGGCTCACCGTCGACGAATACCAGGATGTCTCGCCGCTCCAGCACCGTCTGATGGATCTCTGGCTGGGCGACGGCAACCGCAACGTGTGCGTGGTGGGCGATCCGGCGCAGACGATCTATTCGTTCGCGGGCGCTTCCAGCTATGATCTGCTCAATTTCGCGGGGGAGTTCGGCAAGCTGAGCGCCGACGTCAATCTCAACACCGATTACCGTTCCGCGCCGCAGGTCGTATCAATGGCCAACCGCGTGCTTGCCGTCGCGCCCGACCGCGAGCAATACCTGCGTCTGGTCTCCGCGCGGGACAAAAGCGAAGGCATGCGCGTGGTCAAAACCGCCTACGAAAGCGACGAGCTGGAGGCGCAGGGCGTGGCCAAGCGCATCGCCCAGTTCATCGCCGAAGGCGCCAAGCCCTCGCAATGCGCGGTACTCACGCGGCTCAACGCCCAGCAGCAGGTGGTCTGCAAGGCCTTGAAAGCGCTGGGGATCCCCTATCGCACCCGCCGCGACGCCAGCGGGCAGGACACGGTCTTGCCTGATAACAATGAAAGCCGTCGGGAGGCGCTGGAGGTCCTCGCCAGCAGGCGCGAGCCCGGCGTCACCATCTCCTCGATCCACGCCGCCAAGGGCCTGGAATTCAAGCACGTCTTCATCGTCGGATGCTCGGAAGGGCTTCTGCCGTATGGTTCTCCGGCCCCTGGCGACGCGTTGGAGGAGGAGCGCCGCCTCTTCTACGTGGCCGTCACCCGCGCTGAGGACTCGCTGCACCTCTCTTACGCGCGTAGCAAGGATGGCGCCTCGGCTTTCTCCCGCGCCCCGAGCCGCTTCTGGTAGTGCGAATAAACAAAGTCCGTTATCGCTGGTGATGTTCGATAACGGACTTCGGTTTTTTGAGACGTCTGACGTTCGGCGTTCAGGCTTGGGGAGCATCCCCGTCGTTTGGCTTGCCGTCGCCGGTCTCATCCGATGGATGATCGCCGTCGGGCTTCTTCTGATTGTCCGGCTTTGGAGAGCTGTTCCCATTGTCTCCGCTGTTATCGGCAGCGTCATTATTGGCAGTGCCGGTATGGTTAGCATCATCGGCGTCGCCTTCATCGCCTTGGGCATCGAGCAGTTTCTCGAGCTCGGCGTCCCAGTCGATGCTGGGCTTGGAACCTGTGGTGTCGCTGCCATCGGTGGTCGGGGCCGTGATGTTGGCATCAGGATTTGTATTACTATCTGAGACGTTGGTCTCCGCACTGGTGACCTTAGCCTTGTCACCATCGGCATCAGGCAGCTTCGGCAGCAGATCGGGGTGTGACCACATCTCGTCGCGGGCCTTGTCGCCCTGTTCGGCGCCGATCTTCTCCCAGATGTCGGCCGCCTCGCGCATGCACTTGGGGCGCAATTCCATGCCCAGCAGGCTTTCGAAGGTGCGTTCCGCGGGTCCGCCGACGGCACGCTCGCGGCGCACCATCTCACGCAGTTGCTCGATATGCGGGATATGGGCCATGCCGGCCTTCCACGTCACCGCGTCGACCCAGCCCTCGACCAGCGCCAACAACGTCTCGAGGCTTTCAAGTGCTTCCTTCTGCTCCGGGGTGTCCGCTATGCCGACCTTGGTCAAGTCGACGGCGCCGGAGATTGAGTCGGGATCCATCGAGGTGGCCTCGCGCAGCTGCTCCTCCATGGCGTCCAGATCGATGTTGATGCCACGCGCGTATTTGCCGATCAGCGCCTCGAAACGCGGCATAAGCCACGGCACGTGCGCGAAGAGGCGGGCGTGCGCCTCTTCCTCAAGCGCCAGGAACGCCAGCACTTCGGACTGGTCGATCTCCAGCGTCTTGGCGTATTCGATGGAGTTCTGCGCGATCAGCGCGCCGGCAGGGTTCTTCTGCAACGCGATGCCTTGGTCGAAGCTGCCGCGCACCTCGTGCGAAAGCTGGCCCGCCGCGTGCCCGAGTTGCGTCGAGAACGCCGTGTTGCCCAAAATCTTGATGAGGTTGGCCGGGTCCTTCATGTTGTCGGGAATCGGCACGGGGACCGGGCCGGCGAAGATGCCGGCGATCTCGCCGCCGTCGAAGGCGTCGCCGAAACGTTCGGAAATCACGCTGGAAAGCGCGTTGCCCATGGATTCCTCTACCGGGCTGGCGAATTTCGCCCAGGAATCGACGGTCGCGTTGACCCAATCGGCGCGGGTGAAGACCTGTGGCTCGCCGGGGGCCGGGTCGATGTCGCAGGCGGTGTCGAGCCAAAGGTTCGCCTCGCTCATCGCCCGCCGTACGGCCTCGCCTTCGGAGGCGGTGACGGTCTGTTCGCTGCCCTCGTCGTTGGCGATGGCCAGTGCCAGGGAGGTCGCCAGCTTCACGTTGACCGGCCCCTGGTCGGCGCTCTGCTGCATGTCGCCCATCGTGTTGAGCCCGCTGGAGGCGAACGCGTTCATCAGCGCCTTCACCTCGGAGGGCTTGGGCAGCTTGGACGGATCCTGGCCCATGAGCTGGTCCTTGACGGCGTCAGGCAGGGCGCTCAGCTGCTGGAAGGCCATGTCGCCCTGAATCTGACCGAAGCAATCGATCAGCCATTGGTGAATCGCGTTTTCGTCCATACCGTTTCGTCCTTTACGTAGAGTCGTCGAAGCACAGTGCCCGCCGGTTTGATGGTTCCATATTATGGTCTTCCATGGTCTTATGGCGGTTTCTACGCTACCGAATGATAATTCTTGATAACACCGTGAGTTTTTGCTTTTTGCGGGCATTTGCGTCGCGGCAAAGCGTCATACTTGGGGATTATGGCACGTAGCAAACACAGCGCAACAGGCAACCATCGCGCGTCGGCATCCCGGCATGGCCGTCACACGGCGTCTTCGTCATCCCAGTCCCAGGAGGACTTTGGCGCCACAGCTGAGGCCCAGGAGGATTGGAATGTCACTTCTCAGGAGACCGGAGAGCACGACGAGGCGCAGATAGGCGCCGATTTGGGCAAGGACGCTGCCGGCGAAGCTTCAAATGGTAATACAATTGATGATGGTGTCGCCACTGACGAAACCGTCAACGCCGATTCCGTTGGCGTCGAAGACGGCGCCGCGGATTTTAACGCCGCAACTGACGCGGATTCTGTTATTGATGACGATGCTGATGCCGATGGCGATTTTGCTGCTGATACTGGCGCCGGTTCCGCCACCGACGATGACCACGCCGATTCCAGCTCCGCGAACGCTGGAAGCCATGGCTCCCATCGTTCCCACGCCTCCCATGGCTCCAGGCGAGGCGGCCGCCGTCATTCCTCACGCCACTCGCTGAAATATTTCGCGGGCCTGATCTGCGCAGCCCTGTGCTTGTTGGTGATGGTGCTTCCCAGCCCCTACGTGATCGAGTCGGCGGGCCCCACCCAGGACGTGCTCGGCAAGGTCGATGGCAAGCCGGTCATCGCGATCAGCGATGCCACCACGCATGCAAGCAAGGGCAAGCTCCTGATGCTGACGGTCAACGCGCAGGGTGTGCCGGGCGCCTTCCCGTCTCTGGGCATCCATACTTTGATCGCATGGATCAACCCACATCAGCAGGTCATGCCCAGCGAGGCCGTGTTCCCCGTCGGCCAGACGCCTGAGCAATACCACAAGACCGCCACCAAGCAGATGAGCACCTCCCAAGACTCCGCCACCGCCGCGGCGCTCGCCTATGCGAAGAAGCACAAGATCGCCGGGGCCTCCACGGCCAAGGTCGACATGCACGTCGATAACATCGGCGGTCCCTCGGCTGGCATGATGTACGCGCTGGGCATCATCGACAAGCTCACGCCGGCCGACGAGACCGGCGGCAAGGTAATCGCCGGCACCGGCACGATCGACAAGCGCGGCGTCGTCGGCAGGATCGGCGGCGTCCAGCTGAAAATGCTCGGGGCCAAGCGCGACGGGGCCACCTACTTCCTCGCGCCTTCCGACAATTGCGCCGAGGTCGTGGGGCATGTGCCTGCCGGCCTGCGCGACGTGAAGGTGTCCACGCTCGACGAGGCCTACAAGGCGCTTGTCGCCATCGGCCAAGGCGATGACGCTGATCTGCCGCATTGCACGGCGAATTGATCGTTCCATTTTGTCCTATGCACTCATGTTGGTTTTGCCTATAGGTGACCGCAATGTGGATGGCGCCGTGTATGGCCGTGTGCGCAATTCCCTACGGTTTGCTATATTGGAAGGGTGAATGAAACGGCATCAAAAAACGCTGAAGAGTTCGGTTTTCACGCAGGCGACATCGTGCAGGAATGGCTGTGGGATGACGATGTGAGTGAATCCATCCGAGAGAAGATCATGGATCTGACCGGCCAGGACCTGGTCGATGAGGATTATGATTCGGCGGTGGATGGCGTCATCATCTGGTGGCGTGACGGCGACGACGAAGACGCTTTGGCCGATACCATCGTGGACGCTTACAGCGTCATCGGCGAGGATGGGCCACTTTGGATCCTGACACCGAAGCCTGGGCGCCCGGGTGCCGCGGCTTCCAACACGGTGCAATCCGCCGCGAAGACCGCTGGCATGAACGCGGCTATGCCGTTGACTGTTTCGGATGACTGGAACGGCATCCGTTTGCGTGCGTTTGGCAAGGGTCGTTAACGCAGCTCGTTCATTGGGAGTAGTCTTACTTCCTTGGAATAGACGTTAAAACTTTCAAAAGTCTCCACCGCATATCGTTGGTGGAGACTTTCGCGTTCGGTTTGTGGCGAACATTTGTGGATTATCTGTGCCACATATATGTATTACGTTTTGATTGGATTCTATACACATATCTGAGATGACAATCAACGCAAAAGCTCCCGTCGGCATGAACCGGTGGGAGCTTTCGATTGCTTGATAAGTAGTGGCTTACAGGCCCGGATAGAGCGGGAAGTCCTCGGTCAGCTTGGTGACGCGGGCGTGCAACGCCTCCACATCCGCGTCTTTGCCTTGGGCCAGTGCGGTGCCGATGATGTCGGCGACCTCCTCGTACTGTGGGGCTGCGAAACCGCGGGTGGCCAGAGCCGAGGTGCCGATGCGCAGGCCGGAGGCCACGGAGGCCGGGCGCGGGTCGAACGGCACGGTGTTGCGATTGACGGTGATGCCGCACTGCGCCAGCAGGTTCTCGCCGGTCAGACCGTCCATTTCGCTGTTGCGCAGATCGACCATGACCAGATGCACGTCGGTGCCGCCGGTCAGGACGGTGATGCCCTGGGCTTTGACGTCGTCGGCGTTGAGGCGGTCGGCGAGGATCTTCGCGCCCTCGAGCGTGCGCTCCATGCGGTGCTTGAAGTCCTCGGTTCCGGCGACCTTGAAGGCCACGGCCTTCGCGGCGATGATGTGCATCAGCGGCCCGCCCTGCTGGCCGGGGAAGACGGCGGAATTAATCTTCTTGCCGTACTCCTTCTTGGCCAGGATGAAGCCGGAACGCGGCCCGCCCAGCGTCTTGTGCGCGGTCGAGGAGACCACGTCGGCGTAGGGGACCGGGCTCGGATGCAGCTTGGCGGCGACCATGCCGGCGAAGTGGGCCATGTCGACCCAGAACTTCGCGCCGACCTCATCGGCGATTTCTTTCATCGCCGCAAAGTCCTCGATGCGCGGGTAGGCGCTCCAGCCGCCGATGATGAGCTGCGGGTGGACCTCAAGCGCACGTTGGCGGATGATCTCAGGGTCGATAAGGAAGGTGTCGGGGTTCACGCCATAAGACTCGGCGTGGTAGAACTTGCCCGAGAAGTTCATCTTGGTGCCGTGGGTCAGGTGCCCGCCATGGTCGAGCGCGAGCCCGAGGACGGTGTCGCCCGGCTTGATCAGCGCTTGATAGACCGCAGCGTTGGCCTGTGCGCCCGAATGGGGCTGCACATTGGCGAACTCGGCGCCGAAGAGTTCCTTGGCGCGGTTGCGCGCGATGGTCTCGATGCCGTCGACGAACTCGCAGCCGCCGTAGTAGCGGCGTCCGGGGTAGCCTTCCGCATATTTGTTGGTCAGCACGGAGCCCTGCGCGTCGAGCACGGCGCGGGGCACGAAGTTTTCGGAGGCGATCATCTCAAGGCCGTTCTGCTGGCGCTTGAGCTCATCGTTGATCAGCGACGAGATTTCGGGGTCCGCTTGAGCGATGGGCGCGTTGAACACGTCCGACGAACTCTGCACCACTGCAGGGTTGGATGTGTCGGCTTTGAATGGTTCAGCCATTTCAGACTCCTTTTATATCTCGTTGAACCGCCAGTGTGGTGGCGGATGAGGCCCGCGTTCGTCCCGTCTTTTTCAAGGGTATGAATATGGACCATACGGCGCCGACGTTTTGGTCGGTCGCCATACACACGCCATTATGCCAGAAAAATCGCGGAACGTGCCCACCAAACGGTGTTTATGGACGGGAAACTATCATAAGAATTGATAATGCGTTATCAGAATCCGTCGTTTTCATTCGGTGTCGATAAAGGCCATTGGATAGTGGCATACATCAGGTGAATGTTCGGCGAACGCACCATATCGGAAAAATCCGGGAACTGTGGGCGATGAGGGGCTCGAACCCCCGACATCCACCGTGTAAAGGTGGCGCTCTAGCCAGCTGAGCTAATCGCCCGAACTTGACCAGCTTAGCGCGACGCTTGCCCAGCGGATGTCACAGTCGGGACGTTTCCAAGTTTGATAGAGCATTTTAGGTTAGACGATAAAGTGGTGGGTTGTGTTAAAATGCCAACATTGCGGTACGATTTCACTGATGATTTATCCGCTGTTTCCTTCGGAAAGCCCGGAGGAGTGATCAAGAGGAGAACAAATGGCAGGAGAAATTCTTATTACGCCCGATACGATGCGGCAGCGGGCCAGCCAATACAGGACCGAGTCTTCAAATGTTGCGAACGTGATTTCCAGCATGGACAATTTGGTGACAACGCTGGAATCCGAGTGGAAGGGTTCTGCGAGTGAGTCCTATAGGGATCGCTACCAGCAGTTGCGTCCAAGTTTCGTACAGGCGAAAGATCTCATCGATGAGATCGCCCAAGCGCTTGACCACACCGCTCAGACGCTTGAGGAAACGGATCAGTCCATCGCCAGCGGTTTCCGCGGCTGAGATCACGGGCTGATAAGACAAGAGTAGGTGCTTTGCGGATTGGAAGGTCAATCCGCAAAGCCATTTATTGTGCAATAGCGCACTTTTTGAAAGAGACGCCCATGTTGTTGACGGTGCTTGAAGGCGATGAGATTCAGACGATGACATTGTCTGATCGTCCATCAGGCGTGTTGTGGGTCACTGTGCCATCCTCGAACGCCAATGCATCCCGTGAGGTCGTCGCGAAGGTCGAGGCCCACGCAGGCAATTGGGTAATGAATCCGGCTCCTGGCAGGACGATGCGTGACGGCCAAGGCCGTGTGGTGAAACAGGCGGTTTTGAGTGTCACTGGTTCGTCGGCGTTTACGATGCGCGAGAAGGGCTCAACCATCTCCATCATCGTGCGACAAGCGGATGAGGGCGCCAAAGTATTCAGAATCATGGGTTTCTCCGCGGACGTTGAGGTGACGATCGGCAGGTCGGCGTCGAACACGTTCCGCTACGATTCGCCTTACGTTTCGAGCAAGCATGCCGGTATCGCGTTCGCGGGCGGCTGCTTCACCCTCACGGACTTCGATTCGATGAATGGCACCTATGTCAATGGCAAGAAGATGCCCCCTCGTACTCCCACCGTGTTGAATGCCGGCGATGTCGTCGAGATTCTTGGTTTGATCATCACGGTCGGCCACCGGTTCTTAAGTTATAACAGCCCGTTGAACCTCACTCTCCGTTCGAATGGGGCGCTTGCCCGCTATTGGGAGCCGGCCAAAACAGCGATGCAGCAGACCGCCGACGAGAGCGGCCTGCAAGTTGAGGACGAATATTTCTACCCAGCGCCTCGTTTCAAGCGCGGTATCGTCCCATTCAAGCTTTCGGTCGATGCCCCTCCGGCCCCGCAGCGTCCCGACGAGACATCCGTGGCGATGAAGATAGGCCCGTCAATGGTGATGGTGTTGGGGGCTTTGGTCTCCGGCGCCGTCATGGTCACGCAGATGCAGCGTTCCTCCGGATCGATGCTCAATGCGATTCCGATGCTGGTGATGGCGGTGACGATGCTGGTGGGCAGCGTGATTTGGCCCATTTTGAGTAGGCGCTTGGAAAACCGGAAAATCGCCGGCGACGAGAAGGTGCGAAGTCTGAGATACGCCGAATATCTCGACCATGTGCGGGTGCGCCTTGTCAATGAGACTTCCCGGCAGAAGGAAATCCTGTGCGAGAACCGCATATCGGCGTCCGATTGTGTGAAAAGGGTGTTGTCCCACGATTCCAGGGTGATGGACCGCACCAGTGCGCATGATGATTTCCTTGAGCTGCGTCTTGGAATCGGAACGCTTCCGCTTGCGGCCGAGATCCGTTATCCGGACAGGCATTTCTCGATTGAGAAGGATGAGCTGGCTGAAGTGGTGCATCGTCTCTCCGATGAGCCGAGGGATATCGTCGATGTGCCCATATCGGTAAGCCTCGCAGACAATCCGGTTGTGGGACTGTGCGGTGCGGATAAGAAGGCCAAAGGTCTTCTGTCCGATCTCATCGTTCAAATCGCGGCATTGCACTCCTATGAGGATGTGAAACTCGTTTTGGTCTGTGATGAGGTTGAGCGGGAATCCTGGGCTTGGGTCGAGGCGCTGCCTCATATTTTCTCGAACGACCGGGGTATGCGTTATTTCGCGACGAGCGAGGAGGATCTCGAGGAGCTGTCAGTCGATCTGGGCAAAGAGGCAAGGCAGCGTCGCGATGAGGCGAAAGGCAATGGGACGACACCCCTGCCGTATTACGTTGTGGTGTGTACCTCCCGCGTTTTGATGGGCAAAAGCACGTTTCTCGGTGACCTTATGAGCGATCCGGTTCCGGGATTCACTGTGTTGTGCCAGACGGCCGAGCGTAAGAATCTGCCAAGGCAATGCTCCGCGATCGTTGAGCTTTCCGATGAGAAAGGCGTGATTTGGCAACTGGCGGATGAGCTCGGCGAAGGGACTTCCTTTGCGCCTGATGCCGTCGTTGACGATGCGACGTGTATCCGGTTCTCGCATGCGTTGGCGAGGATCCACCTGGCTTTGCGTCAGTCGCATGAGGCGCTGCCTGATTCGCTGGGCTTTATGAGCATGTACAAGGCAGGCAACGTCGAGCAGTTGAACATCCGTTCGCGTTGGCGTCGGGCGAGGGGCTCCGAGACGCTGGCCGCCAGGGTCGGCGTGGACGAGCAGGGAGAGCCGTTCTACCTGAACCTGCACGAGAAGTTCCATGGGCCTCATGGGCTTATCGCCGGAACGACCGGATCGGGCAAATCGGAGTTCATCATCACATGGATCCTATCGATGTGTGTCGAGTATTCTCCGGATCAGGTCGCGTTCGTGCTGATCGACTATAAAGGCGGCGGTCTGGCGGGCGCCTTCGAAAACAACCGGTACCGTCTGCCCCATTTGGCCGGGACGATCACGAATCTTGACAAGGCCGCGGTGACGCGCGGGATGGTGTCGATCCAGAGCGAATTGAAGCGGCGTCAGGAATTGTTCAACAAGGCCCGTGAGATCGCCGACGGCGATAACGTGGACATCTACGATTACCTGCGCATGTACCGCGAGGGGAAGGTCAACGAGCCGTGCCCGCATCTGTTCATCGTGGCGGATGAGTTCGCTGAGCTGAAGCAGCAGGAACCTGAATTCCTCGACGAGCTGGTGAGTGCGGCACGTATCGGACGTTCGCTCGGTGTGCATCTGATATTGGCCACGCAGAAGCCTTCAGGTGTGGTTAATGACCAGATCTGGAGCAACTCGCGCTTTAAGGTGAGCCTCAAGGTGTCGGACGTGGCGGATTCGAAGGAAATGATTGGACGTCCGGATGCCGCTGCTCTGACCCAGGCCGGTCGTTTCTATCTGTTGGTCGGCTATAACGAGCTGTTCGCTTTGGGACAGGCGGCGTATAGCGGAGCCCCCTACCGGCCTGTCGAGCAGTACGAGGAACCGGTGGATGATGCGGTGGTGCTGTTGAACGACGTCGGGCATCAGATCTCGTCGGCCCGTCCGGCCATTTCCGGGTCCGCCAACGCCACAAAGACACCGGAGCTGGTGGCTGTGCTTGGCCATATCTGCGAGGTGGCGAAAGCCGAAGGCCTGCGTGCCCGCCAATTGTGGCTTGACCCTCTGCCGGGCCTCATCAAGGTGGAGGACATCGAGCGGATGCGTTATCAGACCGATGAGAAACCGGCCTCCGCTGAGGTCAGTGCCGTGCCGATGCCCGGCAGTGGCAGCGCCAGCAACCAGTTCCTGCTCGATCCGATTGTCGGCATGTTGGACGACCCGGCGCGTCAAGACCAAAGGGTGCTCACGCAGCCATTGACGGCGGGCGGCAACCTGCTATTGCTCGGTGGATCGGATTCCGGAGTGGAATCCGTACTTTTGGCCATGCTCTTTGATCTGGTATCGACGCATTCGGCGAGCCAGTGCAATATCTATGCTTTGGATTTTGGTTCTGAGACCTTGGGTGCCTTGCGGTCTGCCCCGCAGGTCGGTGATGTGGTCGTCGGCGGCAATGATGAGAAGGTGTTCCGTCTTTTCGATTTGCTGGATTCGCTGGTGGCCAGCAGGCGGCGGAAGCTCGCCTCGTTCGGTGGTTCGTTCGAGCGCTACACGCGTGGGCACTCCGATATGCCTGCGGTTGTTTTTGTGATCAATGGTCTGGCGACGTTCACCGAGATGTACGAGCAGAAGCTTCTCGACCGCCTGATCCGTCTGTCGCGTGACGGGAACCGGGTCGGCCTGTCTCTGATACTTGTGGCGGGATCCCCCAATGAGGTGCGCGGCCGGCTACGTTCGAACTTCAAGAATCGCTTGGTCTTCACTCTCGACAATCCGGACGAATACCTGGACGCCTTGGGGTCGATGCGTGGCGTGGCGGTGCCGACCGGCTTCGCCCAAGGTGTTGTGCGCGTCGATGACGAGACCTATATGTTCCAGGGCGCTCAGGTGCTCGGCCACGAGGATGATGAATTCGGTTACGTCGAGCGCCGTTGCCGCCAGATTGGCGCCGATGTCAAGAGCAAGGCTTCCGGCGTTCCGACCATGCCAAATCATATCGAGGCAAGTTACCTGGCAGGCCGGGATAGTGGCGGAGTGGAGTTCCCGTTCGGTGTATATCAAAGTGATTTGAGCTTGGCCGGATTCAATTTCAAAGAACGGCCCATCGAGAGGATTGTGTCGAATCGCAATGCGGATATAGTGGCTTTTGTCAAAGCGGTATTGCGGTTCTTCGCCGGAAAGCCAAATACCAGATTGGCGCTCTTGGATGTGGCAAAGCGTTTTGATACGCTTCCGGGTTGCTGCGACTACGAAACCCAGCAGGATAAAGAAGCTTTGGACTACCTGTGTGGCCTTGCCGACGGCACTGACTCGTTCAATGGCAGGACCGTGGCGTTTGTATCCGGCATTTCGGGGCTGCTTGTTCGTGCGATGCCTGATGAGTCGCAAAAGGTTGAAGATTTCCTACACGGCTTGGATGGCCGGTCCTTAGCCATGGTGCTATTCGATACGACCAATGATGCCTCTTATGGTTCGGAAAGCTGGTTTACGGCGCATTCTTCGGCTTCCAATGGCATTTGGATAGGCACTGGGCTTGATGGACAAAGCCGGGTGCAGCATGTTTACGGCGTTGGTGAACCTATCGATCCGAAGATCAAGGCCCCGTGGGGTTATATCGTGCTTGACGGCGGCCTTCGGAAAGTGAATTTGCTTGTTCAATCAGATGATAATGCAAAAAATGAAAGGGATGATTCATGAAAGCGGTTGATTTTCTTCCTCTGGGTACGATTTGCTCGGTGGAAGGTTTTAATGGTCGAATGATGATTATCGCCCGAGGCGAAGCGGTCAAGTTCCCGGATGGACCACGATATTTCGATTATGGTGGCTGTTTGTGGCCGGAAGGTTTGATTGCTGACCGCATGGCGTATTTCAACGCTGAAGGCATCATTGAAGTATTCACTCGCGGCTTCAGCGACGATGCCGATGTGGCTTATGTCAAGAAGATCAATACTGTGCTGGAACAGGTCGATTTGCCACGCGGCAATCCAACGTCTCCACGTGATGGCGATGAATCCAAGGAGGCGGATGATGCCTGAAATCAAAATGAGCGATGCCGCCTTGAATGAGATGGAGACTTTATTCCGTGATGCAGCTGGTGAAATACCGGTCAAAGCTGATTTGAACACTGGGTCGAGTTCCGCTGCGGGACTCAATGAGTTCAAAGCGCAGATGACGGCGATAGGAAAAGTTTTCACCAGTTACCAGAAATTGCTGGTGGCTGATACTCAGGCTTTACGCAATGCTGCGGAAACGTTGCGTCAGTCCGATGAAACCGCGGCTATTGCTTTTGACGGCGACTGAAGGTACTGATTTTATAGATAGTGGAGGATGCCATGGCTTTCAACGTGCAGGCCCAGGATGTCGATGCGCTATATGAGTCGATAAGAACGTATTGCGACAATGCAAACAATGCTCTTGCCTCTGTATATGATGCAATAGACAATTTGAACGACTCTGTAGGTTTCACCGGAGTCGCGGCAAGTCAGATAAAGGCGTATTTCGCGGAGGTCCATGGAGGGCTGATTGGTTCTTTGTCGACCTTGGTTAAAGAGGCGAATACGTTGGGCGCAATGTACCAGCAAAAGTACGAGTCCGATATCGATACCGCGGTCGATTTCCATTTCACCAGTCAGACGTTGACGGATTCGCGTGATGCGATTGCCAATCATCAGGGCGAATTGAGGCAGCTTTCCGTTGATCTGGTCAATGCCTTGACTCCGATACAGGATTTTGCCGGGATACCGCTTCCTTCTATTGAAAATTTGAGTGACAAGATATCCCTTACTTCGAGCTGGTCACAGGATACACTCGACAAGGTTAACAACCATGAAACGGCATATCAGCAGAAAGCCAAGACCTTGTCTGATCTGATTAATGCGATCTCTTCGACGATTGGCAAATACGGCCCACACCCTTCAGGCGGCGTAGGTTATCTCTCCGGTTCTTTTAGCTCCACCAAAGAATGCGATTCCTTGCAAAAGGCCTTGGAGCCTGCAAGGCAATTGGTGCAGAATGGAAGAAAGTACGTGGAAGCGGCGGACGATGATGTCGCCCAGCGCGACCAGAAGCGTTTCGAGATGCGTCAGAAGGCCCAAGAGGAGGAAGGCGAATGGCAATTCATCGCTGGTGTTGCTGCGCTTGCAGGTTCGGTCGCGGTTTGTGTCGCGACGTGTGGAGCAGGAGCACCGTTGGTGGCTGCGGCTGGTTTGACGCTTGCCGGGGCTTTCGATGTTTCTGAAATGGTCGAAGGCGAAGAAAAACATCGGCTGGCCACTGAAGGCAATTTGGACGCCCAAGCATGGAATCCTTTGCGCGACGAGATGTTTGGTGGTAACCAGAATGCCTATGACGCCACGTCGATTGCTGTTCATTTCCTTGATTCGGCTGTGGTGCCGGCGGGGAATGCGGCGAGCATCGCCGCGACCAGCACCACCAAGGCAGGCAAGGCCCTCGCTTTCGGCAAACTCTTCGCTGGGCAGGCTGTTGGTGTGGTCCAAGATAACATTCTGGAATCTGCAGGCAATGCAGCATTTGGTGATACCGGGGCCGGAAAATACAAAACCGATACATTCAAGAGCGCGGTTGGTCTTGGAATAGATAAGGGCAAAGATGGGGTGAAGAAAGTCTTTAAGGCTTCTGAGCCGAGTTTCCACCATGAAGCGCATCCATTGTCGGGGCAGCATGCCGATGACAGAGCTGAAAGGCCATTATTCGGTACAAACGAAGACGATCAGGCATATCAGGTGCGTAAATTCATAAAAGATGGGCGTCAACTACTCGAAGGCTCTATTTGGTGATTGGAGGTTGTGATGAAGGTTAAGTCGGAATATGGTCGTGGTGATGGTGGGTTTGAAGAGACCGGTCAATCTTCGAAGCAAGTCGAAGGTGCGAAGCCTTATCATGCGTGGGGATGCACCATCGGGTATGGTATCGCCGCTTTGATTTTGGCGGTTGGCTTTTTGTTCGGTTTGGGAATGTTTTCACAAGATGAAGTACCGGTTTCGACAGCTGCCATGTTCTGCCTTCTGGTGGCGGTGATAATGGGCTTGTGCCTGGGGTTTGTGGCTTTTGTTTTTGCCGCTGTAAGAACGAAGCTATGGCAAAAGATCGTGCGTGTGACCTGTTTGGTGGTTACTGTGATTGCGGTTATTACCATGGTGGTGGCTTATGTGGTGGCTCGCGGGCAGGCTCATGCCGGCGTGTTTATTCCGGCGTTGCTGGTGCCGGTGTTCATCGCGATGGAACTGCGATATACGGTTCTTGCGGTGAAGCTGAAACGATAGGTTCTTTCGGTCGTGGACAGTGGTAACGAGTTGTTGAGAGAGGCGGATGGTTATGAGTGTTGATCCATATCAGGAAAAAGTTGCGCGGCAGCGGTATGAGGACTACAGCAACCGTATCGGGGCGCTGCAGTCGGCCAACCAAGACATCGCGACGAAGCGTCAATTGTTGAAGACCGCGTTGGATCGGGTCGATGGCGTCTTCCAACGTTCGAAAACGTTGGAACGTAGCATTGGAAATTATGATCTGGGTCCTCAATGGCATGGCGACAGGCGTGAGACGTTCGAGCACAGAAAGTCCGACGCTTATAGTGCTGCAGGGGGATTCCGCGCATGTGTCGATTATGTATATTATCAACTATTGGACAAGATCAGGGATCTTGACAACCAGATGAATAACAACAACGGCATCATTGGCGATTTTCAGGATATCTTGAATGACATTTCCACTGATTTGCAGAAGATGATGCACCAATAGCAAGTCACAGAGAAAAACAATTAAATAAGGTTGTTTGTAGGTTCTCCGCGGTACTCGGATTCTGGCTGGTTTATTTGTGCGTTTCCGTTTTTGGAACCTGCGATATCGCGTAAGTCTTGTGGCAATAACGTAATGTGATTCTCTGACTGGGAAATGATTTTAGACGAGCGTGACCTGGCTGCCGTCGGCGAGGCCTGCCTGGCGCACGGTCGCGTTGGGGTTGATGAGCGCTCCCGTGCGCGAGTCCATGAAGGTGATGTCGCCTTGGGCGGCGTAGCGGTCCGGTTCACGCTCGGCGAGGATCTGGGCACTGAGGTAGGACGCGTCATGAATGCTCATGTCTTCGGGAACCGCGATGTCGTATGTGCGGCGTGTGGCCGGCAGGGCGACGTGGAGCATTGTCTTGCGATTCATATCGGGCCTTTCCGGTACCTGTTTCCCATGTAATTCTAGCCGTCACGGTGTACGATTCAGAGGTAGGAGTTCAATCCGAGAGATTGGAAGCAATGGAGATGAAGGGACGCAGGAAGAAGAGCCGTCGTACCGGTGCGCAGATCCTGGTGGTGCATACGAAGCGTGGCCAGCGGTTGGACTATCCGCGTGCGCAATGGCTGGCTGACAGCCCGTCTCCTGTCCTGTTGCCATTTTCCTACGAATCGAAGAAAAGCAAGGACATCCTGCGTTATGACATCACCGGTCTGCCGACAATCGTGGAATATCTGGGTATGAGGATTTCGCGGAACCAGTATGTTTCGCTTTTGAGCTCGATAGGGGAGCTGGGGCAGTTGTGCGCTTCGACGAATCTGCCCATGGACATGGTGCAATTCGAAGAAAAAGACGTGTACGTGCGCGGAACGGACCTCGTGTTTTGCTGCCTGCCTGTTGAAAAGACCGAGCCTGAGGGCGCGCAGGTCCTTCAGCTGTTGAGGTTCCTTTCGGATGGATCCAATGTGCATTTCGTCAATCCGGATGATTCGGCGATGACCGAAGTGACGCTGGACTTCGTGCGTCGGCACCGGATTTTTTCGTCGTTCGAATACGACCAGTGGCTGGCGAAGAGTTTTGAGACTGATTCCGGCGATACCGTCGAGGAGGCCTCTGCAAAGCCAGGCGAGCCGGATGATGAGAAGGGCGCGGCATTCGACCCGTTTGTGGCATTGCCCTCCGACGAGATCGTCAACCCGCTTCAGGCCGGTCGTCTCGGTATCGTCACCCCGAACAATGGCTGGGGCGGTTCCAGTCCGGCACGTCCCCTGCAAACGCCGGCTTTGCGAGGCCCCGCCACCACTTCCACCCATGTTGCTGGTATGGATAACACCTATCTGCTGGGGGACACGGGAGCGGCCGGTGGCATGCAGCGGGTTCCCACTTTCAGCATCGTGCGTAACAGGGACGGTTCGCGTCTGTGCGCGGCGGTTGGCAGCGTGGTCATTGGGCGCTCGCCACATTGCGGGGCGCGGGTCCGTGGAGCCAAAGACATCAGCCGCCAGCACGCCATGGTCACGGATCTGGGCTCTGACCGCTTTGAGATCCGGGATCTTGGCTCTACCAACGGCACCAAGGTACGCGGAATCATACTTCGCAATGGACAGAAAACCGAGATCTCCTTGCGTGAGGATTTCTCCCTGTCCGATGAATTTTTCCATATTGAGCGGTAGTGGACGTTGACGTCTTGTGGGTCTTTTGCATGTGAACAGCGCGATATCGGGTTGTTTTATGGCTTGTCGAAGCCCCATATCAGGCGTGTAGAACGTTTGCGAGGGTTCTGTGATTTGGCTTTCCAGCGTCGGAACGCCCACGTATACTAGCCACATTGCATTATCACCTCAGGAGGCACAACTGATGGCTGGAAAATCCGCGAATAATCAGAGCTCGACCGGGATCGAGTATGCGGGAAAGCGCAAATGGGGTTACGACGTCGAGCAGGTCGACGAGTTCCTCGACCGTGCGCACGAGATGTACGACAAGAACGATGGATCGCTGACGCAGCAGGACATCCAGAGCGCCGCGTTCACGTTCGCCAAGGGCGGTTATGTCATCGCCGAGGTGGATGCCGCTTTGGCGCGCCTCGAGCATGCGGTGGTCGACAAGAACACCGCGCGCCAGATCGCGGGCAACGGCCGCGTGGCGTGGCAGGCCCGGACCCAGCAGATCTACAAAATGGTCAGCGACCACGCGAGGCGCGCTCCCAAAGAACGTTTTATCCGCGCGGAGAAAAAGCGTCCCGCCTACGACATGAAGCAGGTCGACCGCCTCATCGACCAGATCGTCACCCGCACGTCCGACGATCTGGGCGTCAAGCCGATGAGCAAAAGCGAGGCGCGCAACCTCGCCGACCTCAACTCCAGCAGCGTCGCCAACGTCATCTTCACTCAGCGCAAGGGCAACCGCGGCTACGACGAGCGCCAGGTCGATTACTATCTCGACGCCTGCGTCCAGCTCCTGAGCCGCATCGAATCCTATGCGCGCGTCGGCGATTACCCTGAGACTTTGAGCGCCGAAGCGGCTTCGTCGGCCCAGCCCGCGAGCGTGCCGGTCTCCCCGTTGCCCGCGCAGGTTCCTGTCGCTTCTGAAAACGCTGGCGCCGCCGGTGTGAGCCCGCTGATCGACGAGAGCGCCACGGCCTTGTTCGCCGATTCGCAGAAAACCGCATCGCAACCCGGCAAATCCGAGCCGGCCCCGTCGCCTTTCGGCACGTTCCCGCAGACCGTACAGCAGGATTTTGACACCTCGGCTCCGGTCTCCTTCGACTTCAACGTATCCGCCGAGAACACCGCCGCGCCGGTGATTCCGGATCTGCCCGACAGCGCCGTGGCCGCCAGCAATGCGGCGGCGACCCCGCAGAGCCCCGCCTCTGATGCCGCGGCAAACACGGGCGCTGACGGCGATTCGTCGTTGGCCGCCTTGGCTAGCCTGGCGCACGCCTCGCAAGCCGCGCCGAACAAGGCCGAAACGATTTCGTTCGCCCCGCAGGCGCCGGTGACGCCCGCTCCGGGTGCTCCGTCCGCGCCTGCTTCGTCGGCCGCATCGCCCTCATCGGCCAAAGACGCATCCACGGCCGATCAGGTGCCGTTCGCCTCGAACGATGGCAATGACGGCGACAACAGCAACGACATGGACATTCCCAGCCTCTCCTTCCCTGATTTCGGAACCTCGAGCTCCGATGACGAGAAGACCGGCGAGTGATTTCACCGGCCAGAGGCTTGCCCGGCGCAGCCTTTGGCTATCATGAGCACTGTGTCACGTCCACTGTCTAATAAGCGCAACGATATTCCCGCTCCCAACGAGCGGGTTTCGTCTGTTGACGACAAAATCGGCGAGGGCGGGACTAAAAGTAATACAAATATTCATGCCAATGCCGACAATTCCGGTCCCGCCGCCCAATCGAAAACGACGTGGAGCCTGGGTCGCCGCCTGTTGGTGACCATTCCTATTTTCATTGTCCTGTTGGGCATTTTGGTCACCGTCTCGAACCTGACCAGCGTGCCGTGGAAGCGCGAGCCGACTGGCCAGAGCGTGGCCACGCTCTCGCCCGACACCGCCGTGACGTTCGACAACCCACAAGGCGTGCCGTTGGCGCAAAAAGGCAGTTTCAAGGTCGTCTCGCGCACGATTAAGCTGAATATCAAACGTCCGTCCACAGGGGAGATTCAGCGTATCGACGTTCTCATCCGCCAGCCGCAGGACCCCGCGGGCGCAGCGACAAAGCACCCGGGCGTGGTGTTCATGCACGGCGCGGGCTACGGCACCGCCGAGAACAGTTTCGGCGACGTCGCGCAGGACCTTTCGTCCGCTGGGTTCGTCACCGCCGTGCTCGACAAGCCGGTCTGGTCGACCAACGACCTCACCCGCGATTATCCGGGAAGTGCGAAGGCCTACGACCAGGTCGTACGCTACCTGCGTACGCAACAAAACGTCAATCCGGACAAGGTCGGCCTTTACGCGACCTCCGAAAGCACGTGGATTTCGCCCTACGTCATCAAATACGACAAGCGCATCGCCTTCCAGCTGCTCCTGAGCCCGATGGTTTACGGACCCCGGCAGTCCCTGGGGTTCTTCGTCGGGCAGGATTTCTCGCTGGTCGGCGCGCACAATGGTTACCAGTCCATCGTCCGCCGGCTCTTCCACGCTGACACCGAGATGATGGGGCTTCATAATCTCGATTTCCCGATGGACCTGCCCGAGGCCTACGCCGTGCCGACCATGGTGGTCTACGGCTCCAAGGACGTCCTGACCGCGCAGGTCGAAGGACTGGAGCACATCCTCTATTCCGCCCACCGCGCAGGCAACCAGGACGTGACAGTGCGCAGCTATTCCGTGGCCAACCACGTCCTGCGTCTCGGCGACGAGGCCGACACCGGCACGCCGTTCGCCGACGAGTACGTGGGCGACGTCATCTCGTGGGCGACGGGCACTGTGGCTGGCCTCAAGCAGACCAGCGAGCTGGTCGCCGGCACCACCATCTGCCAGTCCATCGCCGTGCCACTGGAACTCAAGGCCGACCGCAACCTCACCATCTACGGCGGCATCGTCAACGTGGGCATGGTAGTGCTGCTCGCCGTGGCCTTGCTCATGGCGTTGGTCGGTTGCGGTATCAAAGCGTTCCGCCTGGTTCGTCGCAACCCGAACAAGGTGTTCGGCTTCATGCGGGGCTTCGGCGGCGAGCTTGTGGCCGTTACCCTGACGACGCTGGCCACGTTCGTGCTCTTCGCCGCGGGCCTGGGCCAGGTCATCATGGCCGTGGTCAAGCTCGGCTGGGGCGGCGCTCCCACGGAGGATCCCGGCATGATGTATTGGAGCTGGCCTGTAATACAAGTGGTCTCTATCCTGGTGGTATGGGCGTGGGCCCGCATCTTGGCGCGTTGCATCGAAGTCGCCCAGAACCGCGGCCTGGCGCAGATCCCGCCGCGCAAAGGCGCCATCCGCGACGTGGTCAGCGGCCGCGAACCGGTCTTCGCCTCCAAGCGTTTCGGCCGCGTCTTCTTCTGGCTGGTCGCCGCCGCGATGTTCAGCGTCCTGCTCTTCTTCGCCTTCTGGGGCCTGTTCATCTTCTAGACGATGTAGAAAATGCCTTCTGTAAGTGTGGGCCGCGCGGCGTATAGGCTGGGAATATACGGACGCGATTTATTCGGATATCAGTGAATCTGGGGAGGTGGTTTTCAGTGGCGTTGTATAAGGACGAAGGCGTGGTGCTGAAAACTGTCAAACTGGGGGAGGCGGACCGCATCCTCACGCTGATGACCAAACAGCATGGCAAGGTGCGCGCGGTCGCCAAAGGCGTGCGCCGCACCAAATCGCGCTTTGGCGGCAGGCTTGAGCCGTTCATGCGCGACGATCTGCTGATCGCCGAGGGCCGTTCGCTCGACGTCGTCTCGCAGGCCGCCTCGATCTCCTCGTACGCCGCCCGCATCTGCGTGGATTACGACGCCTACACCGCCGCCAACGTCATCGCCGAGACTACGGACAAGCTTGTCTCCACGGAACATGAGCCCGCGCAAAATCAATACATGCTGCTGATCTCCGCGCTTGCCTCTCTCGCCCGTGCGCGTCACCCGGCCGAGGCGATCAGCGATTCCTACGTGATGCGGGCGCTCGCGCAGGCCGGCTGGACCCCGCGCCTCGCGTCCTGCGCGGTGTGCGGCAAACGCGATGACCTCGATTATTTCTCCGTGGCTTCCGGCGGCATCCTCTGCTCCACGGATCACACGCCCGATTCCCAACGCATCGACCTCGACGGCCGCGAGCAGATGGAGGCGCTGGTCGAAGGCGACTGGAACGTGCTCGACCGCGCCCCGCTCAAGGCCGAAATTCGTCGATTTGTTGAAGAATGGGGAGAATATTACCTCGAACGCCCCATTCGCTCGCTGAAATTGCTAGATTCGTAGTATGGCTTTTGAACACGTGGACTATACGTCGCTTGACGTTCCGGCGGCGCCTTTCTCCGACCCTTCGATCATTCCCGACTTCCCGAAAAACAAGGTCCCGCGCCACGTCGGCGTCATCATGGACGGCAACGGGCGCTGGGCCCAGCAGCGCGGCATGACCCGCACGCATGGCCACCAGGCGGCCGAACCGGTCGTCTTCGACACCATCGCCGGCGCCATCGAGGCGGGCGTGCGCTACCTGAGCCTCTATACCTTCTCCACCGAAAACTGGAAGCGCAGCCCGCAGGAGGTCCGCTTCCTCATGGGCTTCTCGCGCGACATCATCCATCGCCGCGTCGCCCAGATGGACGAGTGGGGCGTGCGCGTGCGCTGGTCCGGCCGCCGCCCGAGGCTATGGAAATCGGTGATTGATGAGCTCGAGGTCGCCATGGAGCGCACCAAGCACAATTCGACCATCGACGTGGTCTTCTGCATCAACTACGGCGGCCGTTCCGAGATCGCCGACGCCGCGGCGGCCATCGCGCGTGAGGTGCGCGACGGCAAGATCAGCGGTGACCGCGTTACCGAGTCGATGATCGCCGACCACCTCTACAACCCCGATATCCCCGATTGCGACCTGGTGATCCGCACGTCCGGCGAGCAGCGCACCTCGAACTTCCTGCCATGGGAGGCCGCCTACGCCGAGCTCGACTTCGCCCCCGAGCTGTTCCCGGATTACGGCCGCGAGGCGCTTTGGCGCTCCATCGACCACTATGTCCACCGCGACCGTCGTTTCGGCGGCGTCAAAAACAAGACAAAATGATGATAACCGCGTAAATCCCGTCAGCCAGGTAACCATATCGTGCGTGGGATTTGTATTTCGTGTCGAATTTATTAGAGTGGAAGGGTGCCGGCACGGAGGTTGGTTTGGGTTTATTGTCGTGCCGGCACCCTGTTGGTTTCCTGACCGGGGTGTTGGATTCCGGGCAGGAAGTCTTGGTTGTGCTCGGGGCCGCCGTGCTGGGTGGTTTCAAGCCAGGTTGGTTGGGTGTTGGTTGCCGGTCGCGGGTGTGAGGCCCGCGCCGGCGACTTAACAATAGCAATGAGGAAACCAGACAAAATCCGAAAAATAAAACCGGCACATCGCGGAGAAGCCACATGCCGGAAGAAAAATCGCCGATTCAACATCGAACCGGAGTCATAACGAAATCAGCCCTTGTTCGCGCCGACCACCGACTCGTTCTCGATCAGCTGGCAGTGGATGCAGGCGGGGATCGCGGAGTTGATCGGCGGCAGGTCGATGAGGTTCTTGGGAAACGGGTCGTTGCCCAGCGAGCGCTTCTCAATCAGCGAGACCAGCTTGCACACCGCCCAATAGCCTATTTCGTAATACGGCATGGCGATGGTGGTGAGCTTGGGGGAGAAGGTGTCGGCGACGTTGCTGTTGTTGCCCACACCGATCACGGAGATGTCCTTGCCCACCGTCAGGCCGCGGCGTGCGGCGCATTCGTAGATGTACCAGGCGCGTGCGTCATCATAGCAGAAGAAGGCGTCGGGCTTCTCCGTGTCGAAAAGCTCCGAGACGCGGCGCAGGGCCTCGCCATCCTGCGAGACGTTGACCACGAGGTCCTTGTCGAAGCCGATCTTGGCCTCCTTGATGGCCTTGCGGTAGCCCTCGATGCGGGTGGCCTGGGCGATGGTCGGCTCGTCGTTGCCGATGTAGGCGATCTTCTTGGCGCCGGCGTCGATCAGCCTCTTGGTGGCGTCGTAGCCGATGGCGAACTCGTCCGGCTCGACGATGGGGAAGCGGTTGTCGACGGTGTTGGTGGAGATGAGCACGAGCGGGGAATGGACGAGGTCCTCCGGCACTTCGGTGACCTGGCTGGAAGGCTTGGAATAGAGAAACCCGTCCATGCCGTAGCGCTGGAGCACGTTGATCTGCTCGGCCTGGCTCGCCGAACCGTCCGTGTCGACGAAGAGGATGATGTAGCCGTAATGGCTTGCGGCGTCCTGCGCGCCCTGGAGGGTCTGCGCAGTGTAGGGAATGTTGTAGATGTCTTCGGCGATGAACCCAAGGATGCCGGTCTTGCTGGTGCGCAGGCTTCGGGCCATCGGATTGGGCTTGTAACCCAGCTCATCCGCGATCTGCCGCACCTTCGTGGCGATTTTGGGCTTCACACGTCCGGCATCTCTGTTGTTGAGTACCAAGGAGACAGTGGAGATTGAAACTCCGGCCTTCTCCGCGACGTTTTTCATTGTCAGCATGGTTTTAAATTTATACCCCTTTGAGGACGAAATAAAACTTCATGACGGCTTTTTGCGTTATCCACCTATTCCGCGGCAAACAGTGGTTTATTTCGTTTGACTCAGGATTTCGTCAACGAGCTTCTGCTTTTCTTTGATTTGGCCGGAGAAACCAGGGCGGATGTCAAGTTTGAGGGTGACGCCGGTGCGATAGCCCTGTTCGGCGAGGACCATCGTCGCGTCGCGCACGGTTTTGAGCACGTCGTCGAGGTCGCCCTCGATGTTGGTGAACATGGCGTTGGTCTCGTTGGGCAGGCCGGATTCGCGGATGACGTTTACCGCCTGCGCCACGTACTCACTGGCCTCGGAACCGGTGCCTGACGGGGCGATGGCCACTGCGGCGACGGTGTTGATGTAGGGTTTGCCGGTTTCCGGGTCGGTTGGGACGGTCTGTTTTACGGCGTTGCGGTTGGTTGGGTTGCTCATAGTATGTTCCTTGTTTGTTGTATTGCTTATGATTGTTGAATGGCTATTATGTGGTTATGACCGGCTATGAGAATGGATTGAGGGTCGAATAACCACTTCATGGTAATGAATCATGACGTATTGTCCATAAATCGCTCCCTACGCTGGTGTTGACCATCAGGTTCAAAGGGTCTGGCGATTTCGCCACTCTCAACCCGCTGCCGGGTTCCCCTGCTTGCAGTTGTACGGTAGGTGGCCGCACGGACATACTGACGTATTCGACGAGCCAATTGAAAGTTCGAAATCGTAGAAATACTTTATTCAAGACGCGTTAATCACGGTACTTTGCGCGGTTGTTCTACATCGGTTCTTTAGGTTTTGACAGTTTTTTCGGGTTATGGTATTTTCATTTAAATTCTTCATTCAGAAGAATTTAAATCAGAATAGAAGGAGATGATGATGAGAGGTTTCAGAGCGCCGAGAAGCGGAATTATTGCGGCTATTGGTTTCGTCGTTGCGTTGGCTATGTGCATGGTATTGGCTATTGCTAGTCCTGAAAAAGCGATGGCAGACACGGCGGGCGATACTGATGTTTTGACGTTGGGTAAGGTTGCAGAGGACACGCTTGCTCCTCCTGTCGTGTCTTCGTCTGAAAGAATAGGTCGGTCGAACGATGTCGCGGCAATCGCAGATGCGGCGGGTAATTACAATCCGAACGATGCAACATCGGCACTGGATTTGGCTCAAGCGGCTTCTGCCGCAAATATTGTCGATCTGAAAGAGACTGATCAAGTCGGAAAGGGTTCGAAGCAGGCCGAAGCCGAGATTCAGGCTGGAAAGATTAATGTGGATGGTTCTGGAACATTGACTTCTACTAATTCCTCAGGTGTAGCTGTTTCAATTAAACCAATTGGTGATGGGGACGGTGCCAATTTGGTGGATGGTTCCGTGGTCAGCAGCGATCAGGGAAACGCAACCAGTACAGTCACTTCAGCCACGGACAAGGGGATTCAAACTGTAGCCATACTTGCCAACGAAGATGCTCCTAAGGAAATTCCCTTTTCTTATAGCCTTCCAAAAGGGGCGAAATTCGAGCAGCAAACAGATGGCTCCGTGTATGTGAAAGCTCCGGTCACCGCTCAAGTTGCACCACAATCAGAGATTGAGCGTTATGAAAACGCTGTCAAAAGTGTGATTGGCGATTCCACTGACACTGTCCAACTTACTGATGAGCAGTTTGCTGAGCTGGCTGCAATTCCAGAGGAAAAAACCAAGGCGGTGACAACAGAGCAAATTGTATCTACCATTTCTACACCTTGGGCGGTGGATGCCAATGGCATGTCAATTCCCACGCACTATAAGATTTCTGGGAATACCCTTACCCAAGTTGTGGAAAGCAGTACAGATACGGCATTCCCTGTCACTGCAGATCCGAGTTGGTGGTGGTGGGTGGCTAATGCAGCCAGCTGCGCAATGGGTATTGGCTCGTTTGCGGTAGCCGCGTCTAAAGTCTCCCGTGTTTTATATGTTGCACGGCATGCGCGACCACAATCGGCCTTGGCTCAACTATTTAATCGATATGGGTGGAATTTGGTCAGTGCCATTTTGTCATTTGTGACGAGTGGGGGGAATCCGGTAAATATCAATGGTTCACTGAAAGCCGCGGCGAAGGCGGCCTTGCGGAACAGCGGTGCTCTTATCCTTAATGCATTGGGTATAGGAGGATGTTGGAGAATATTGTCCTACATTATCTGGAGATAAGATGCAGCATTTTATGATTAACGTTGGATGTATTGCATGGCTGATATTCATGGGATTTGCAATGGCCGGTACGATTCTGGTTTGGGCATGTCCATTTGATGAATTAACTACGAGATTTGATGGTAAAATGCCTGCTCGGTTAAGTAGAATTGGTTTCTCGCTTTTCCCAATCGCGTGTGTGCTGACTTGTCCACTGTTGCCTATCATGACGTGGTATCTTAACCTGATTATCCCCACGGTTTTAGCCGTTGTCCTAAGCGTGTGGAATCTGCATGTAATCGGGAGACTGGGTAAGCTGAGACTCAACCGGAAAGATACCAGCGTATAAGTGGAATAAGGCATAGAGCTGATTTCGTTTTTAGACGTAATTTTCCAACAGTAATGTTTCGATAATTGAAAACTACGTATAAAGCGAAAGTGTCGAATCGGCGGTCATATCTCAATCTAAATAGGTTGTCTGATATGGCCGCCTTTCCTCTACTGAATACGGATGTATGTATTAGTTGATATATGGGGTATTAGGGTACAAGATTCGGAAATTTGTTTCTGTCTCTGAGTTTCTAAAAGCTGTCTACTGTCACGCTATGTCGATAAAGTAGGCACACGAGTATTGGTTCTTAGAACGGCTGATTAAAGCCGATAAGCGGAAGGTGTGTCGTGGCTCAATCCAAACTAGATGAAGTCGTATCGCTGGCCAAGCGTCGTGGTTTCGTGTTCCCCGCGGGGGAGATCTACGGTGGCACGCGCTCCGCGTGGGATTACGGCCCGCTCGGTGTCGCGCTCAAGGACAATATCAAGCGCGAATGGTGGCGTTCGATGGTGGTCACCCGCGGTGACGTCGTCGGCGTCGACACCTCTATTATTCTTCCTTCCGCCGTCTGGGAGGCCTCCGGCCATGTCAAGGTCTTCAACGACCCGCTGATCGAATGCCTCAACTGCCACAAGCGCCAGCGCGCCGACAAGCTCGAGGAATCCTACGCCGAGAAGCATGGCGACAAGATGCCGGAAGACGGCCTCAAATCGATTGTCTGCCCCGACTGCGGCACCCGCGGCCAGTGGACGGAACCGCGTGACTTCAACATGATGCTTCGCACCCACCTCGGGCCGGTGGATGACGAGAACTCGCTGCACTACCTGCGCCCGGAGACCGCGCAGGGCATCTTCGTGGACTTCAAGAACGTTATGACCTCCTCGCGCTCCAAGCCGCCGTTCGGCATCGCCAACATGGGCAAGTCCTTCCGCAACGAGATTACCCCGGGCAACTTCATCTTCCGCACCCGCGAGTTCGAGCAGATGGAGATGGAGTTCTTCGTCGAGCCCGGCACTGACGAGGAATGGCACCAGTACTGGATTGACACCCGCACCCGCTGGTACACCGACCTCGGCATCAACCCGGAGAACCTGCGCCATTATGAGCATCCCAAGGAGAAGCTTGCGCACTATTCCAAGCGCACCGTCGACATCGAATACAAGTTCGGCTTCAAGGGCTCCGACTGGGGCGAGCTCGAAGGCGTGGCCAACCGCACCGATTTCGACCTTTCCGCGCATCAGGAGTATTCCGGCGAGGACCTCACCTTCTTCGACCAGGCTAGCGGCAAGAAGTACATTCCTTACGTCATCGAACCGGCCGCAGGCTTGACCCGTTCACTCATGGCCTTCCTCGTGGACGCTTACGCAGTCGATGAGGCGCCGAATACCAAGGGCGGCGTCGACCGCCGTACCGTGTTGCGTCTCGACCCGAGGCTTTCGCCGGTCAAGGCCGCCGTCTTCCCGCTGAGCAAGAAGGCGCCGCTGCAGGGCATCGCCCACGACCTGGCCGCCGAACTGCGTCAGCACGACTGGATGATCGACTACGACGAGACCGGAGCCATCGGCCGCCGTTACCGTCGTCAGGACGAGATCGGCACCCCGCTTTGCATCACCGTCGATTTCGACACCACCGACGACCACGCAGTCACCATCCGCGAACGCGACTCGATGAAGCAGGAGCGCGTCGACCTCGACAACGTGGCCAAGTACATCGCCGACCGCATCGGCGAGAAGCGTGTGCGCTATCCCGAAGGCCCGGCCTCCATCGTCGGCACCACCGCAGCCGATGGCGGCGTAGACTTCGCCAAGGAGTCCGGCGTGGACGAATCTGCTCCGGTCAAGGTAGCAGAGGCTGGTGGACTCTACTAAGTCGCTTTGGGAAACTAGTCGATAAAACTGTATAAGTTTCAACTGACGTTGTTAGGTGTCGGGATATACAATGTTCGGGACGCTCCTTGGCCGCTCGGCCGTGTCTTACGCCCGAACATCGCATATCCCGACACCCAACACTCAACGGAATTCAACTGTTTGTTTTTGGACTCAAAATGGTCATGTACAGATGTTGGCAATCAAGCAGCAGAGAGTCAGAATGTGTTGAGTGCTTGGGGCTGGGGCATGCGATGTCAGACCGTAAAGACTTGGCCTGAGCGGCCCGGAGCGTGTCGGACATTGTATGCCCCAGCCCCAAGCACGTCAGTTGAAGTATTGTTTTGACGAATAGTAGATAAATAAAATAGGTGATACGTGAAGGACTTTAAGGAATGGCTGAGCCGGGTGGATTATTCGGAGGCTCGGCAGCGGTTTGATGACGGTTGGGACGAGGTGCTCAAGGGATTGCCTGGGCTTGATTCCAGTGAGACCAGTGCGCAGGACGGCGAATACGAAGCCGCTGATGATGGCAAGCCGTTGCCGAAGATCGCGCCAGTCGATTTGGGGCCGCTGCATATCGAGACCCCGGTTGTGCTTTCTCCGATGGCGGGCGTGGCCAACTGGCCGTTCCGAACGCTGTGCCGTGCATACGGTCCCGATGGGTTATATGTCGCTGAGATGATCACCGCGCGTGCGCTGGTCGCCCGCAATCCCAAGGCGTTCAGGCTTTGCCGCTTCGCGCCGACGGAGAAAATTCGCTCGCTGCAGCTTTACGGTGTCGACCCGAACATCACCGCCCAGGCCGCCCAGATGGTGGTCCATGGCAATCTGGCCGATCACGTCGACCTCAACTTTGGCTGCCCGGTGCCCAAGGTCACTCGTCGCGGCGGTGGTTCCGCGTTGCCATGGAAAACTGACCTCTTCCGCGAGCTTATCCATCGTGTGGTTGAAGTGTGCAGCGATGCCAATATTCCTGTGACCGCAAAGATCCGCGTCGGTATTGACGTCGATCACACTACATTCCTTGACGCGGCTCGTATCGCCGAAGACGAAGGCTGTGCGGCTGTCACGCTGCATGCGCGCACCACCGCCGAATATTATGGTGGCCATTCCGATTGGAGCCGTATCGCCGAACTCGTGAAAGCCGTCGATATCCCGGTGTTCGGCAATGGTGATATCTGGGGTGCCGAGGACGCGTTGGAAATGGTGCGTGAGACTGGTTGCGCAGGCGTCGCCATTGGGCGCGGATGCCAGGGCAGGCCATGGATCTTCTCCGATATCAAACACGCCTTCGCCGGTTCCGACGAACGCTTCAGCCCGACGCTCGGCGGTGTCTTCCAGATCATCATGGCCCATGGCCAGCTGTTACTGCGCTTCTACGATGGCGACGAGACGATGGCCGTGCACGACCTGCGCAAGCACATCGCGTGGTATCTCAAGGGCTTCCCGGTCGGTGGCAATACACGTCGCGAGTTCATGGAATCGGAGACGTTGGACGATGTCAGAAAAGTGATGGACAAACTCGACCCGTCCATCACGTATCCAGAACGTATTACAGATAAGCCCCGCGGCCGTGTTCGCTACGCGAAAAAGGTCCACGTCCCTTACGGCTGGTTCGATTCGCGCACCACCACCCATGAAGAGCGCGAGCAGCTTTTCGGTGACGACCCCATGGATGCCAGTTACTGATTGATGATTAGTAAGAAATAAGTGTGGCGGTGCTTGGGGCTGGGATATACAATGTCCGACACGCTCCGGGCTGAGCCGTGAAGCAGGAAGCCCTGTGGGCTTCTTGTAGGCGAAGTGAGCGCGATGTATTGAGCGCGAAGGTAAAATCTTTGATTTTACACAGGCCGAGTCTTTACGGTCTGACATCGCATATCCCAGCCCCAAGCACATTTATTTTGAATCTGCAAGAAACCTATTGATAAGGTCCGAACAGCAGAAATTGATAAAAATCCAAAAAAGTTGTGGTACACACCGGGAAATAGTCTTAATGTAGGCGTGTTCTGCGATAGAGTAATAGGCATAACCGTGAAGTGACAGGAGACTATGGTGAGCGAGATTGCCCCGAATGACAATTTCAACGATAAGACGAGCATCAAGGTGGTCGGTGTCGGTGGTGCCGGTGGTAACGCCGTCAATCGAATGATTGCCGAAGGCTTGCAGAACGTTGAATTTGTAGCGATTAATACCGACGCGAAAGACCTGCTCCGTAGCGACGCGGATGTCAAGATTTCCCTGAGCGATCACTCCAGTAGAGGATTGGGCGCAGGGGCTGACCCCGAAAAGGGCGCCAAGGCCGCGCAAGACCACCAATCCGACATCGAGGAAGCGCTTAAGGGCGCCGACATGGTCTTCGTCACCTGCGGCGAAGGCGGCGGCACTGGTACCGGCGCGAGCCCCATCGTCGCGCGTGCGGCTCACCAGCAGGGTGCGCTGACCATCGCCGTGGTCACCCGTCCGTTCGCTTTCGAAGGCCCGCAGCGTGCGGCCTCCGCGAAGCTCGGCATCGAGAACCTGCGCAAGGAAGTCGATGCGCTGATCGTCATCCCGAACGACCGTCTCCTTGAGCTTTCCGACAAGACCATCGGCATCGTCGACGCCTTCAAGACTGCCGACACCGCGCTTCTGGCCGGCGTGCAGGGCATCACCGACCTGATCACGATGAACTCCTACATTCACGTCGACTTCTCCGATGTCACTGCGATCCTGCGCGGCGCGGGCACGGCGCTGTTCGGCATCGGCTCGGCGCGCGGCGAGGACCGCGCCACCCAGGCCGCCGAAATCGCCATCAGCTCGCCGCTCCTGGAAGAGAGCATCGAAGGTGCCCATGGCGCGCTCATCAACATCGCCGGCCCGACCGACTTGAAGCTTCAGGAAGCCAGCGACGCCACCGAACTGGTGCGCAAGGCCATCCACCCTGAAGCTCAAATCATCTGGGGCCTCGCCTTGGACGACGCTTACGGCGACGAGGTCCGCGTCACCGTCATCGCGGCAGGATTCGACGCCGAAGGCAAGAAGGACGCCGAGGATTCCGATGATGATGCCGCCAAATCCGCTCCCCATCGCACCGACTCGCCGGCACGCCACTCCTATCATTCCGACGACGAACCGCTCGTGCGCGAGGTGCCGGATCTGGATACGCCGACCGTGTCGCACACCCCGGAAGACACGAGCTACGACGAGCCCGAGCAGTCCGCTTCGCCCGATGACCCCGGCGATCTCGACATCCCGGATTTCCTGCGGTAAGCAAGTAGACGAAAGGATTTTTTGATGGCTGGATACATGAAAAAGGCGATGTCCTATCTGGGCATGACCGATGTCGTCGATGACGATGACGTCGACGCCCAGGACGATGACGAGCCGACGTCCTCCGATTTCGATTCGGACAGCACCGTGACGCCGATCACGCAGCACACCACGTCCGCCGCCTCGCAGGATTCCGCGATGACTTCGCGCGCTTCGAAACCGTTCCCCGCAGGTCGTATGAACCGCATCACCACGATCCACCCGAAGTCATATGAGGACGCCCAGCAGGTCGGCCGCGCCATCCGTGACGGCATTCCCGTGGTCCTGAACCTCACCGACGTCTCCGAGGCTGTGGCCTACCGCATCGTTGATTTCTCGGCGGGCGTCGTTTTCGGCGTGCGCGGCTCGCTTGAGCGCGTCACCCCGAGGGTCTTTCTGCTGAGCCCGGCCCAGGTCAACATCAAGGTCGAGAAGTCCCAGTCCGACGAAGCCAGCGACGGCCTGTTCTGAGGTCCTATGCTCTTTCTGATTCTCTCCATCCTGCGCTGGCTCCTTGGTCTCTACGGGACGGTGCTCTTCATCAGGGTGCTGATCGACTGGGTGTTCGTGCTCGCGCCACGTTGGCGCCCCGGCCACGTGCTTGGCTCGATCATCCGTGTCTTTTATATCTTGACCGACCCGCCGCTGCGCTGGCTGCAGCGTTTCATTCCACCCATCAGGCTTGGCAATATGGGCCTGGACGTCACGCCGATGATATTGTGGTTCATCATCGCCGTGCTTGAAGTGATTATCTGAATTGGCGGTTTCGCAAGGGTACACTGGGTGGTGTAGCATTTATCCGAAGAGTCAATATTAGAGGCATTATGCCCAAAGTGAGGTGTAAAAGTTTATGGCACTGTTAACGCCGAAGGATATCAGGGAACATGCCTTCCAAACCGTACGTTTTAAAGAGGGATACGACGTCGAAGAGGTCGATGATTTCCTCGATCAGGTCACCGAGACCGTAGAGGCTCTCGGCAAGCAGGCGATGGCGAACGGCAACGGCCAGTCGACCCAGTCGCTGGGACCGGATGTCAGCAAGCTCAATTCGAAGATTTCCGACCTCACCTCGCAGGTGCAGGCGTTGAGCCGCGAGAACCAGACGCTCAAGACCGCCAGCCAGCAGACCGGCAGCGCCGACGACCAGGCCGCCAAGGTCGCCGCCTCCAAGCTCGCCGAAGCCGAGGAGAGCAACAGGGGCTTGGCCGAGCAGAACAAGCAGCTCAAGGACCAGGTCGATCGCCTCAACGCGCAGATCGACCAGCTCACCGCCCAGGCCGCGCAGGCCGCGGGCAAGAAGGACGTCGACAACCAGCTCGCCGCCGTCCAGCACGAGCGCGATGAGTTCCGCAGCGGCAACGAGAAGCTTTCCCGTGAGCTCGAGCAGGCCAAGAAGCAGCTTTCCAACGCCAGCGAGCAGTCCCGCCAGCTTCAGGACCTTTCCCGCCAGCTGCAGGAATCCAAGCAGCGCGAGAACGAGCTTCGCGCCCAGGTCTCCAAGATTGAGCCGAGCGCCGAGACCGGCAGCCTGCAGAAGATCGCCGGCGCCGCGGCTGGTGCCGCCAGCGAGCCCGAGCGCGCCACCGCGATGCTCACGCTTGCCATGCAGCTGCACGACCAGTACGTCGACAAGGGCAAGGCCAAGGCCAAGGAGATCACCGAAGCCAGCCAGACCAAGTACCAAGAGCTGGTCAACAAGGCCAACGATTATTCCAACCGCACCCGCAACGAGTCCGACGAATATGCCAAGCAAGCTCGCGGCAAGGCCGATGATTATTCCAAGCAGGTCCGTTCGGAAGCCGACACCTACGCGCAAAAGATCCGTGGCGGCGCCGAGGAATACGAGAAGCAGAAGCACACCGTCGCCGATGCCTACGAGTCCGAAGTGCAGCGCCGTGCCGCCGATTACGATCAGAAGACCCGTTCCGCGGCCGATTCCTACGCCAAGGAAGTGCGCGAGAACCTCGCTTCGCAGTCCAAGGTCGCCGAGGCCAACATCCAGAGCCTCAAGCAGTTCGAGACCGAGTACCGCACTCGCCTGACCGAGTTCTTGGGCCAGCTCGTCTCCCAGGTGAGCGATACGAGCACCTACAACAAGATGGAAGAATCCAAGGACTGATTCGGCCATCGATATGAAGAATGTATCACCCAAACGGCCGCGCACTCGTGTGGCCGTTTTCGTTATCGTGGCGGTGGTGGCGCTCCTGCTTGACCGCCTGACCAAGCTGTGGGCACAGGCCGAGCTGAGTTCACATACCACCGTCGTGGTCATCCCGAAACTGCTGGGGCTGACGTTGGTGCATAACCCCGGAGCGTCGCTTGGTATGGGATCGTCGGTGACATGGCTCATCTCCTGCTTGGCGCTGGTGGCGTGCGTGGTCTTGGTGTATCTGGCGTTGACGACGGTCTCGCTGTGGTGGACCGCGGCGCTGACGCTTGCGTTTGCTGGGGCTTTTGGCAATCTCATCGACCGCGTGATTTTCGCCCATGGGTTCCTCAACGGTTCCGTGGTCGATTTCCTCAATTACGGCTGGTCCGTCGGCAATGTGGCCGATATCGAGCTTGGCGTGGCGGCGGTGATGATCGTCGTCCTGCTGCTGGCCAGCGTGCCATTCAGCAAGAAGGACCTCGCCGTGCAAGACGAGCAAGGCGAAACCCGAACCCAAACTCCCCAAGATAAAGGAGCGGACGGCCGATGAGTCGTCTGGTGCCTGCCCCGGATGCCTTGGTCGGCAAGAGATTCGATGTCGCCGTGGCCAAGATGCTGGGTGTCTCGCGCTCCAAGGCCGTCGAGCTCATCGAGGCCGGTGAAGTATCTGTATTACAACGGCACGTCTCGAAATCGGGAATCCTCGCCAGCGGCGACACCGTTGAATTCGACATCGTGGAGAAGGACCCGGACCCAGAGCCGTTGGCCCAAGGCATGGCCGTGGTCTACGAGGACGAGGACGTCGTCGTGGTCGACAAACCGGTTGGTGTGGCGGCCCACGCTTCCGCCGGATGGACCGGGCCCACGGTGCTCGGCAGCCTTCTGGCACGCGGCACCCATATCACCTCGCTTGGCGCCCTCGGCAGGCAGGGCATCGTCAGCCGGCTCGACGTCGGCACCAGCGGATTGATGCTGGTATGCAAATCCGACCTGGCCTACCGCGAGATGCGCCGTCAATTCGCCCATCACGAGGTCGTCAAGATCTACCACGCGCTGGTGCAAGGCAACCTCACCCACGACAAGGCGACCATCGAGGCGCCCATCGGCCGGGCCAAGGTCTCCGACTTCCGTTTCACCGTCACGCCGTTGGGCAAGAAGGCCATCACCCATTGGGATGTGCTCGAACGCTTCAGCGAGGCCACGCTGGTGAGCGTCAACCTCGAGACGGGCCGTACCCACCAGATCCGCGTGCATTTCTCCTCCATCGGCCACCCGCTGGTGGGCGATTCGATGTATGGCGCGAACCCCGTGCTCGCCGAGCGCCTGGGTTTGACCCGCCAATGGTTGCACGCGATACGCCTGGAATTCCGCCACCCCCGCACCCACGTCTGGACCACGGTCTCGTCCCGCTATCCCGCCGATTTGGCTCATGCCCTCAACGTCGTGCGCGAGGATAAGTGCGAAAAAGAGTAGATGAAAAAGGTTACGCCTACAGCTGTTGTTGAATATTGATTAATTTGGTTAAGGTCGGAGAGGCGGGCATGCGTTGGCCGGGCGTAAGACACGGCCGAGCGGCCAAGGAGCGTCCCGGACAATGTATGCCCGACTCTCCGACCGTCATGAGTTTAACGAGAAAAGTTAATTAGATATTGGTTGGACGAGTCTGACCGAGTCGGTATCGTGGAACTTATGGCTGAATCGGGAAACTTTGTTCAATTGCACAATCACACGCACTATTCGTTGCTCGACGGCGCGTCCAAGATTCCCGACTTGGTCGCCCGCGCCAAAGAGCTTGATATGCCCGCCGTCGGCATCACTGACCACGGCAACATGCACGGTGCTTACGAGATGTGGAGCACGGCCGTAAACGCCGGTATCAAGCCGATCATCGGCATCGAGGCCTACGTCACCCCTGAGACTTCGAGGACGGACAAGGGTCGTGTGCACTGGGGCACCGAATCCCAGCGCAGCGATGACGTCTCCGGCGGCGGCTTCATCACCCACATGACCCTCTGGGCCGAAAACGACGAGGGCCTGGTCAACCTGATGAAGGCCTCGTCCGTGGCCAATCTTGAGGGTCGCGTTGGTAAGTGGCCGCGTATGGATTACGAGGTTCTGGAAAGGTATCACAAAGGCGTCATCGGCACCACTGGATGCCCGTCAGGCATCGTACAGACTCGGCTTCGCTTGGGCCAATACAAGGAGGCCCTGCGTGCCGCGCACCAGCTGCAGGACATCTTCGGGCGTGACAATTTCTATGTCGAACTGATGGACCACAATCTCGAAATCGAAAAGCGCGTCTCCGCCGACCTGCTCAAGATCGCCAAAGACCTCGGCGCGCCCATCATCGCCACCAACGATTCTCACTACGTTCACGAGGCCGACCAAGGCTCGCAGGACGCGATGCTGTGCATCAACTCCGGCTCGCACTTGGACGACCCGGACCGCTTCAAGTTCGACGGCTCCGGCTACTACATCAAGTCGGCCGAGGAGATGCGCGCCCTTTTCAAGGACCTGCCCGAGGCCTGCGACAACACGCTCGAGGTGGCCGAGCGTTGCAACGTGATGTTCGACGACCATGAGGACGGCGCGTTCATGCCGCTCTTCGACTGCCCCGAAGGCTGGGACGAGACCTCGCTCTTCCTGCACGACGTGCAGCAGGGCCTGGAGCGGCGCTATGAGGACGGCATCCCCGAGGAAGTGCGCAAACAGGCCGATTACGAGTGCGGCGTGATCTGCCAGATGCAGTTCTGCGGCTACTTCCTCGTGGTCGCTGACTACATCAACTGGGCCAAGGAGCACGGCGTGATGGTCGGCCCCGGACGTGGATCCGCCGCAGGCTCGATGGTGGCCTACGCCATGGGCATCACCGAACTCGACCCGCTGAAGCACGGCCTGATCTTCGAACGCTTCCTCAACCCGGAACGCGTCTCCTTGCCTGATATCGATATCGATTTCGACCCCGAGGGCCGCCAGAAGGTGCTCGACTATGTGGCCGACAAATACGGACACGACAAGGTGGCGCAGTGCGTCATCTACGGCACCATAAAGACCAAACAGGCCATCAAGGACTCCGCGCGCATCATGGGCTACGAGTTCTCCGTGGGTGACCGCATCGTCAAGGCCTTGCCGCCGAGCAAGAACGGCAAGGACGCCAGCCTCAAAGACATGTTCGACCCGACCTCCAAGCGCTACGCCGAGGCGCGCGAGTTCCGTGATTTGTATGACGCCGACCCGGACGCCAAGCGCATCGTGGAGCAGGCCAAGGGCATCGAGGGCCTGATCCGCCAGACCGGTGTGCACGCCTGCGCCACCATCATGTCGGCCACGCCAATCACCGACACCTCGCCGCTTTTGGAACGCACCGACGGCACCATCACCACGACCTTCGAATACCATACCTGTGAGACGCTTGGCCTGGTGAAGAACGACTTTTTGGGCCTCTCCAACCTCTCCGTCATCCGCGACACGTTGAAGAACATCGAGATCAACGGCAAGGAGCCCATCGACTACACCAAGATCCCGCTGGACGACAAGGAGACCTACGAGCTCTTGACCCGGGGCGACACCCTCGGCGTCTTCCAGCTCGATAGCGACGGCATGCGCGCGTTGCTCAAAAGCCTCAAGCCCGATAACTTCAACGATATATCCGCGCTTATCGCGCTCTACCGCCCGGGCCCGATGGATATGGACTCGCACAACAACTACGCCAAGCGCAAGAACGGCCTGCAGAAGATCACCCCGATCAACGATGAGGTGGCCGAGGCACTCGCGCCGGTGCTTGACGAGACCTACGGCCTCATCGTCTACCAGGAGCAGGTGCAGTCCGCCGCGCGAATACTGGCCGGCTACTCGCTGGGCCGAGCGGACGTGCTGCGCCGCGCGATGGGCAAGAAGAAGCCCGAGGTGCTGGCCAAGGAGCAGGTCCCGTTCTTCGAGGGCATGAAGGAGCATGGCTACTCGCAGAAGGCCGCGCAGGACGTCTGGGACATCCTCGTGCCGTTCTCGGGCTACGCGTTCAACAAGGCGCATTCCGCCGCTTACGGCCTCATCTCCTACTGGACCGCGTACCTGAAGACGCATTACCCCGTCGAGTTCATGGCCGGGTTGCTGCAGAATGAGCGCACCAACAAGGACAAGACCGCGCTCTACCTGGGTGAGGCGCGGCGCATGGGCATCCAGGTGCTGCCGCCGGATGTCAACGAGTCCCGGCTCGAGTACGCGCCTGTCGGCAACATCATCCGTTTCGGCCTGGGCGCGATCCGCAACGTCGGCGACAAGGCCGTTGAGGACATCATCAAGGAACGCGAAAGCAAACGCGGCAAGTTCGTCAACTTCATCGACTTCATCCGCCGCGTCTCGCTGGAGGCGCTCAACAAGCGCAGCGTGGAATCGCTGATCAAGGCCGGCGCCTTCGACTCCATCGACCCGAACCGCCGTGCGCTTTTCCAGATCCACGAGTCCGCCATCGATTCCGTCATCAGCCTCAAACGCAAGCAGGCCGAGGGGCAGTTCGACCTCTTCGCCGACATGGACGGCGATGGGGGAGGCGACGACGCGATGGGCGACGCGCAGGTCACCGTGCCCGATATCGAGGACTGGGACAAGAAGACCCGGCTCAACTTCGAGCGCCAGATGCTCGGCCTTTACGTCTCCGACCACCCGCTTTCCGGCATGACCGCCGTGCTCAACGGCCTGCGCGACATGTCGATCGCGCAGCTGATCAACAGCGCTCCGAACATGGACGAGCGGCGCATGGTCACCATCGCCGGGCTCATCACCGCGGTGGACCGGCGCGTCTCCAAGAAGGGCAACCCCTGGGCCATCGTCACCATCGAGGACATGGAAAGCTCCATCCAGTGCATGTTCTTCGGCCGTGTCTACGCCGCCGCCGTCGAGCAGATGGCCGTCGACGAGGTGGTGCAGGTCCGCGGCTTCGTCGAGCAACGCGACGAGACGGTGAGCCTGCGCGCCACCGAGATGACCGTCCCCAACCTGGAGGCCGAGGACGAGCGCCCGCTGGTTATCACCCTGCCGAAAGCCGCGCTGAACCGGCCGCATGTCATGAAGCTCGGCCAGGTGCTCACCCACCATCCGGGCATTTGCGAGGTCAAGCTCGCCATCATGGATTCCGACGGCAACGCCAAGGTGCTCACCTTCGGCGACAAGTTCCGCATCAAGCGCGACACCTCGCTGTTCGCCGAGATCAAGATCCTGTTTGGGCCGCGCTGCCTGCCTGCGTCGTGAGAGCGTGACGCGCACGATCTTGGATAATGTATTACATATTTCTTGGATTGTTGTTTGTCTGGTTTCAGCGCAAGGCGTGATGGCTTGGGAAAAACGATTTTTGGACGGTTTCGTCTCGCATCGTGAGTGATGGAAGTGACTTATCTCACGATACGAGTGTGAGGGAATACTGGTATCGCCCGTGGCATACGATAGACAAGTATGAGCGATAACACCATGAGAATCATTGACCTGCGCGGAAAGCGCCTCACCAGAGCACAGATGCTTGAAGCCATGCCCAGAGCTGAGATGGGCACGAACGAAGCCAGCAGCGCTGTGCGCCCCATCCTCGACGACGTCAAGGCCCGCGGAGCCGCGGCCCTGCGCGATTTCGAGGAGAAGTTCGACCATATCCGTCCGCACGACCTGCGCGTGCCTGCCGAGGCGATGCAAAGCGCGCTCAAGGAGCTGGACCCGGAGGTCCGCGCCGCCATCGAGGAATCGGTGCGCCGCATCCGCAAGGTCTGCCATTCGCAGGTGCCGAAGGACTTCTACACCGACCTGGCCGAAGGCGCGCGCGTCGCCGAGCGCTGGATTTCCGTCGAGCGCGTCGGCCTGTATGTGCCCGGCGGCAAGGCGGTCTACCCGACTTCCGTGATCATGAACGCCGTGCCGGCCCAGGTCGCGGGCGTCTCCTCGCTGGCCATCGCCACGCCCCCGAGCGCCGACAACAACGGCCTGCCCAACAAGACCATCCTCGCCACCTGCGCTATCCTTGGCGTCGACGAGGTCTACGCGGTCGGCGGGGCACAGGCCGTCGCCATGTTTGCTTACGGCGCCAATGGTTCCGAGCCGCAGGACGGCGAAGTGCTCTGCGAGCCGGTCGACAAGATTACCGGCCCCGGCAACATCTTCGTGGCCACGGCCAAGAGCATGGTCTCCGGCATCGTCGGCATCGACGCGGTCGCCGGACCCACCGAGATCGCCATTCTCGCGGATAAGACCGCCAATCCGAGCTGGGTCGCCGCCGACCTGATCGGCCAGGCCGAGCACGATGAGCTCGCCGGTTCCGTTCTGATCACCGACAGCGAGGAACTGGCCAAGAAGACCCAGGAAAGCCTTGATAAGCGTGTGCCGCGCACCATGTCGCACGAGCGTGTCGCCACCTCGCTGACCGGTCGCCAGTCCGGCATCATCCTCACCGACGGGCTCGATCAGTCCATCGACGCCGCCAACGCCTATGCCGCCGAACACTTGGAGATCCAGACCGAGAACCCGGAAGAGGTCCTGCCGCGCATCAAGAACGCGGGCGCCATCTTCTGCGGCCCGTATTCGCCGGTTCCGCTGGGCGACTACATGTCCGGCTCCAACCATGTGCTGCCCACCGGCGGCACCGCCCGCTTCGCCTGTGGTCTTGGCGTGCACACCTTCATGAAGCCCGTCGAGGTCATCGAATACGACGAGCAGGGCCTGAAGCCGCTGGCATCGCTGATCAACGCCTTCGCCGTCTCCGAGGACCTTCCGGCCCACGGCGAGTGCGTCCTGAGCCGCTTCGTCGACGACCCGTATGACAAGGCCACGCTCAAAGAGCAGGAGCGCAAGGCCGGTCTGCGCAAGTAGCGCGCTTGGTTGAAGTTTTAGCGGTTTTGTCGTTCCGGTCTCCGGTTTCGGCAAAACCGCTTTGTTGTTTACTTGTTTTATGGTATGAACGGCAAATTATTTTATTCCATGAAACCGTGATTTTCTGGTCGTTAAAGGCTTGAAACCACCAATGATATATATTATTTATATTGTCTACGTATATGTGCCGGAAAGTGAAGAGGAAGATCGATATGACCGATACGATTCCACAGGATCTGCCGCTGCGCAACGACCTCATCGGCGAGGTGCCTTACGGGGCGCCGCAGCTCGACGTGCCGGTGTGTCTGAACGTCAACGAGAACCCGTACCAGCCTGCGCCGGATGTGGTCAATGAGATCGCCGAGGATGTGCGCAAGATCGCGCCGACGCTGAACCGTTACCCTGATCGCGAGCACACCAAGCTGCGTCAGGCGTTCTCCGATTACCTTGCGCGTGAGTCCGGCGTCAAGCTCGGCGTCGAACAGTTGTGGGGCGCGAACGGCAGCAACGAGATCATGCTCCAGCTCTTCCAGGCCTTTGGTGGGCCGGGCCGCAAGGCTCTGGGCGCGGATCCGACTTATTCGATGTATCCCGAATACGCGCGTGACACGTTCACGCGTTGGATTACCGTCAAGCGCAATCCTGATTTCTCGCTCAACCTCGAGGCTCTGCTGGAGGGAATACAGCGCGAACAGCCGTCGATCATCCTGCTGACCAGCCCGAACAACCCGACCGGCACCATCCTGCCGATGGACCAGCTTGAGGCGGTGCTGAAAGCCGCGCAGAACGCCAAGGTCGAGGGCGCGGCACAAGGCGTGCATCCCGTGGTCGTGGTGGACGAGGCCTATATCGAATTTCGTACCCCAGGCACGCCGAGCGCGTTGGAACTGTTGGCTAGTTACCCGAACCTGGCCGTGAGCCGCACCATGAGCAAGGCCTTCGCCTTCGCCGGGGCGCGTGTGGGCTATCTGGCTGCGGCGCAAGGCATTATCGATTGCGTGCGCATCGTGCGCATGCCCTACCACCTTTCCGCCGTCACCCAAGCCACGGCGCTCGCCGCGTTCAAACACACCAACGAGCAGCTGAGCCAGGTCAAGCACCTGCGCGAGACCCGTGAAGCGACCGCCGCATGGTTGAAGACCCAGACTTGGCACGGCAAGCCGTTGCAGGTCGCGGATTCCCAGTCCAACTTCGTCCTCTTTGGCGGCTCATTCGAGAATCGGGAACGCGTTTTCGAGGAGCTGTTGAAACGCGGCGTACTGATTCGCGTGGTCGGCCCGGACGGCTGGCTGCGCGTGTGTATGGGCACCGATGACGAAATGGCCCGTTTCCGCGAGGCGCTGACACAAGTGCTGGCGCAACTCGAAAACGAATAGCGGCGTCGTAAATTCATAACCTTGGTATGCATTATGGTTCTGCCTCAATGCACGCCATTCTGTCCAAGGGCCGTTATGGACGTGAGGTATAAGCGATCTCGCTTGACTTCGCGATGAATTATGATGGTGCTAAACGTCGAAATGTGTGTGAATTAGCATAAAGGAGCGGTTATGGCAAGAACGGCGACGATAGTACGCGAGACCAGCGAATCCAAGGTCGAGCTGAGCCTGAATCTTGACGGCACCGGCAAAACCGACATCGAGACGACGGTGCCTTTCTACAACCACATGATGACCGCGCTCGGCAAGCATTCGCTGATCGACCTGAAGATCCGCGCCAGCGGCGACACCGATATCGACGTGCACCACACTGTCGAGGACACGGCCATCGTCTTTGGCGAAGCGCTGAAGCAGGCGTTGGGAGACAAGCGTGGCATCCGCAGGTTCGCCGACGCCACCGTGCCGCTGGATGAGGCGCTCGCGCGTGCTGTGGTCGACATTTCCGGCCGTCCGTACGCCGTGTGCACTGGGGAGCCGGAAGGCTTCGAATACGCCATGATTGGCGGGCATTTCACCGGTTCGCTGGTCCGCCATGTCATGGAATCCATTGCCTTCCACGCCGACCTTTGCCTGCACATGACCGTGCTCGCCGGGCGCGACCCGCACCATATCGCCGAGGCCGAGTTCAAGGCGCTGGCCCGCGCGTTGCGCTTCGCCGTCGAGCCGGACCCGCGCATCGCCGGCATCATTCCCAGCACCAAAGGGGCGCTGTGATGAGCGAACATCGTGATGACAATGGAGCAGACCATACCAACGGTTCCGGCAATGCCGATGACGAGAACGGCGGCCTGTTCAGCGACGAGGAGCTGGAGGCGGCGCTCGCCGGTTTCGAGAAGGAATTCGCGGACGACCCCGATGGCAAAAACGCGGGGAAGGACGACGCCGCGGATGGTGACAATCCTGGCAGCCATAGCGCAACCGAGGACGCGGATTCCGGTCAGGGTGTAAGCGGTTCCGGTTTCGGAGCCCATGACGCTGGCGGCGATTCCGGGCAATCCGACCGCAAGATCACCGATGAGCTGAACAAGATGGACTTCGACGAGGAGCTTGAGGGACTTATCGGCAACCGTGCCAAAGTCGCTGTGCTCATCACCCGTCTGATTTCGGCGGATCTGCTCGCCGCTTTTTGCCAGATCGCCGACATTTCGGCCGATTGCGTGGCCGACGAGAACGGGGCGGTTGCCATCCTCCACAACCTTGACGGCGACGCGCCCGAAGGCGCCGCAAAGGATCTGACAAGCGTGGTCAACGGCATGCCGGCGGTGCTTTCGGTCAATCGTGCCGACAAGCTCGTCTCCACGCTTTACATGTCCGGCGAGCCGGGCCAGCAGTTCGCGCCGCCGGTGCTTTTCACCACCACGCCCAAATGCGTCGAGGACCTGATGCTCGGCATTGTCGATGTCGCCGGTCTTGAGGCGCAGGGCGAGCGTGTGGTGAGGACCGCCGATTTCGACCGCAAGAAAGCCATGGACGTGATCGCCGACCACACGCGTTCGCGCGGACGCGGCAAACCCAACATCGAGTGAGTTGTGGTTTAAGGTATGTGACGGCCGAATAGCGGATTCGCTGAATGCGCTGACGGAAAACGGAGGGGACAAATGACGCAAGTGGTGGTGTTCGATTACGGCTTCGGCAACGTGCGCTCGATGATGCGCGCGCTGGCGCATGTGGGGCTTGAGCCGACTCTGACCAGCAACCGCAGGCAGGCGCTTGAAGCCGATGGGCTGGTGGTGCCTGGTGTCGGGGCTTTCGCGGCGTGCATGGACGGGCTCAAGGCCGTCGGCGGCGACCAGATCATCCTCGGGCGGCTTGCGGCGGGGCGTCCGGTGCTTGGGGTGTGCGTCGGCCTGCAGATCATGTTCGCGCAAGGCACGGAAGGCGGGGCTGCGTCCAAGGGGCTTGGCGTCATCGACGGTAGCGTGGATCTTCTCGACGCGGACGTGGTGCCGCACATGGGCTGGGACACCATCGCGGCTCCCGACGATTCGGTGATTTTGCGCGGACTTGAGGACGAGCGTTTCTATTTCGTGCATTCCTACGCCTCGATGTCAGCTAATATCCCCGAAAGACCTGTAATTCCGCCAAATGCGGGCGTATTGGAACCTGACGGCTATCGCGGCCATGCGCAATCCTCCATTGCTGATGTCGAGACGCAAAAGGTGGGTTGGTGCGATTACGGCCGCAGCCATTTCGTGGCGACCTATGAGCGCGGCCCGCTTTCGGCCACCCAGTTCCACCCGGAGAAATCGGGGGAGGCGGGCGCCCAGCTGCTCAAGAACTGGGCCGCGACGCTGTAAATGCCATAGTCGCGAAATCGTAAGTTTGTGTTGCGCGGACATGGCGAATATGCGTGCAACGTGTGGCGTGCGTTTCTATTCCGACTATCTGTATTACATACTGACCGGTGACTTAAGAATTATTACTTCGTTAAAAGGAGACAAGATGCTGACATTGCTTCCGGCCGTCGACGTCCGAGGCGGCAAGGCCGTGCGCCTTCGCCAAGGCAAATCCGGTTCCGAGACCGATTACGGCAGCCCGTACGAGGCGGCGCGGACGTGGGCCGACGAAGGCGCGGACTGGATCCATCTGGTCGACCTCGACGCGGCGTTCGGCACCGGCGACAACCGCTCGAAACTGCGTGAGATCGGTGAGAAACTGGGCGAGAAGGTCCATATCGAGATGAGCGGTGGCATCCGCGACGACGCAAGCCTTGAAGCCGTGTTCGAGGCCGGTGCCGCGCGCGTCAACATCGGCACCGCTGCCCTGGAAAATCCGGAGTGGACGGCCAGGATTATTGAAAAATACGGCGACAAAGTGGCCATCAGCCTCGACGTCAAAGGCCATACGCTGGCCGGTCGCGGCTGGACCAGCAAGGGCGGCGACCTTTTTGAGACCATGACCATGCTTGACAAGGTTGGCTGCCGACGCTATGTCGTCACCGATGTCGCCCATGACGGCATGATGGACGGGCCGAACCTGACGTTGCTGCGTGAGGTCGCCGAGCGCACGCCAGCTAATGTCACTGCTTCTGGCGGGATTTCCAGCCTGGACGACATCCGCGCCGTCTCGAAGCTCGAAAGCGTCGGAGTGGATGCCGCGATTCTCGGCAAGTCCCTCTATGCCCATGCCTTCACGCTGAGGGAGGCGCTGGAAGTGGTGCGGCCGGAGTAGCGGCTCGGCGACGATACAGCTATGCATGTGTGCCGGCAAGCCGGGGCGTCAGAGCGATGATATCGGTGTCGAACTGACAGTCGTGCCGTGATTAAGACAGGACACGCGAAAATGTAGCGTAAACAACGTGGCCATCGATACTATAATTTAGCGTCGGATATATGAAGGCCGATGCATGCAACAAGGTTTGCAGAGAAAGGGAGAACCATGAAGGGTGCGCTTTTTGATTTGGACGGCGTAATCGCCGATACCGCCGTCTACCATTTCCAGGCTTGGCGCAAATTGGTCAAAGACCATTTCGACCGCGAGCTTCCCGACGAACTGGAGGAGAAGACCAAAGGCGTCAGCCGTGTCGATTCCCTCAAGGTGATTCTGAACTACCTTGGCGTCACCGTGCCGCAGGCGCAGTTCGACGCGCTGGCCGCCGAGAAGAACGAGGCCTACCGCGGGCTTCTGGCCGGTCTCACCTCGGCCGACATCCTTCCTGGCATTCCCGAGCTCATCAAGCAGATGAAGGAGCACGGGGTGAAGCTCTCGCTGGCTTCGGCGAGCATGAACGGGCCATTCATCCTCGAGAAGCTGGGCCTTTCGGGCACCTTTGACGCCATCGCCGACCCGAGCAAGGTTGCCGCAGGCAAGCCCGCCCCTGACATCTTTCTGGAGGCGGCCGCCGAAATCGGTGAAAAGCCGGATGATTGCGTCGGCCTTGAGGATTCCGTCGCTGGCATCACCGCCATCAACGCGGCCGGTGCGTATTCCGTGGGCGTGGGCAGCCCCGACGAGCTCGGCCATGCCAAACTCTTGGTGCCGAACACCGCCGCGTTGAAATACGACGAGATCGAAAGTGCGTGGGAACGTCGGTAATTTTGTAGCGGAGCCAAAAGGTCGGTCGATAACAAATCGGAAATGGCGGAATATCAACAAAGCGAAATTGTTATCGACCGACCTTTTGGTTGGCCAACTGAGGTTTAACTGGAATGTAATAATGCCGTGAGACCATGGTGCTTATGGATAAACAGCAAGAATTCGCCTTGCGCACCGTCGAGGAACGCGATGTGCGATTTATTCGTTTGTGGTTCACCGACGTGCTGGGGACGCTGAAGTCCGTGGCCATCGCTCCCGCCGAACTCGAGGACGCCTTTGAGGAGGGCCTTGGCTTCGACGGCTCGGCGATCGAGGGCATGACCCGCGTCTCCGAGGACGACATGATCGTGCGTCCGGACCCGTCCACCTTCCAGCTGTTGCCGTGGCGCGATGGCCCGCAAGGCACCGCCCGCATGTTCTGCAACATCCTGACCCCCGACGGCGAACCCTCGCTCGGCGATCCGCGCCACGTCCTGGAGCAGGAGCTGCAAAAGGCCAAGGAGAAGGGCTTCACCTTCTACGTCCACCCCGAGATCGAATTCTATCTTTTCGAGCAGCAGGACGATTGGGGCAAGCCGCCCACGCCCGTCGACTACGGCACCTATTTCGACCATGTGCCGCGCAGCCCCGGGATGGACTTCCGCCGCGCCGCCGTCAACATGCTCGAACAGATGGGCATCTCCGTCGAGTACTCGCACCACGAGGTCGGCCCCGGCCAGAACGAGATCGACCTGCGCTACGCCGACGCGATGGCGACCAGCGACAACATCATGACCTTCCGCACGGTGGTCAAGGAGATTTCGCTGGAACGCGGCATCCACGCCAGCTTCATGCCCAAGCCCCTGACCGACGAGGCCGGAAGCGGCATGCACACCCACCTGAGCCTTTTCGAAGGGGATTCCAACGCCTTCTACGAGGCCGGGCAGGAATTCAACATGTCGCTGATCGCCCGCCAGTTCGCCGCCGGCATCCTCTACCACGCGCGCGAGATCAGCGCGATCACCAACCAGTACGTCAACTCCTACAAGCGCCTGTGGGGCGGCAACGAGGCCCCGAGCTACGTGTGCTGGGGCCACAACAACCGTTCGGCCCTCTTGCGTATTCCGCAGTACAAGCCCGGCAAGGGCAACTCGGCGCGTATGGAATACCGTGCGCTCGACCCGGTGGCCAACCCGTATCTGGCGTTCTCGGTGCTCTTGGCCAGCGGCCTGGACGGCATCGAACAGAAGATGACGCTTGCCGAGCCCACCAGCGACGCCGTGTGGGACCTCACCGACGCGGAACGCAAGGCCATGGGCATTGAGCCGTTGCCTGAGAGCCTCGACGAGGCGCTCAAAGTGATGGAGAAGTCCGATTTCGTCGCCGGCGTTCTGGGCGAGCATGTCTTCGAATACTTCCTGCGCAACAAGCGCCAGGAGTGGGACGATTATCGCCGCCAGGTCACCCGCTACGAGCTGGAGAAGTTCCTGCCGAAGCTCTGATTGCTTTACTTGCGCGGGTCGCCGAACCAGTTGTTGTAGATTAGGGCGAAGTTGCGGTTGCCGTAGCTGGAGCAGGAGTCGCCCTCGCCGAAGTTCGCCTTGAGCGCGGCGGTGTTGGGCTGGTAGGGCGTGTAGACGTAAAGCAGTGCCGTGGCTTGGTTGCGGATATAGACCTGGGAGCCGCCGCAGCTTTTGTTCGGATGGTATTGCACGTAGTTGAGCGTGCCGACGTGGTAGCCGTACTGGCTTTCGTGGGCCTGATAATACTTGAAGCGTTTCGCCGAGCCGTAGACCTGGTTGAAGAAACCGGCGTATTGCGGGTCGCAGTCGGCGTCGTCGGGACAGCTCAGGCCCATGGCGGCCTTGTATTGGAAGTCGGTTGGATTGGCGGAGCCGATGAGGTGCTGTTCCTTTTGCATTACAGTCAGGAGCACTTTCTCGCTGACGCCGCAGGCCTGCGAGGATTTGTAGATGATGGCGCTCGCGGACTCGGCTTTGGCGCCTTTGTAGGCCTTGCAGAGGTCATTGGCGGGGATGTCCGTGGTGTCGAAGGTCTTGACGGGCAGGCAGTTCGGCGAAGTGCAGTTCGGGCCATGCTTGATGATGAAGGCCTGCACTTCGGCCTGGCTCATGGCGTCCGCGTTGAAGAACTGCGCGTCGGAGATGATATTGCCGGGGTCGAAATCGTATTTTTGGACCAGCTCTTCCTGCCGTTTCTGCGCGTTGGCCACCTCGATATGCCACTGGACCATGCGCACCAGCCCCATCACCAGCGCCATTACGCAGATCACCGCGACGATGCCGCCGAGCACCACCCCGACCTTGGCGGGTACACCGGCCTTGCGCCACTTGCGCTTGCAGGTCGCGACGAACTTGGATGGGATATGGGAACGGTTGCGGGACTTAGAAGATGAGGTCACAATGCCAATGCTATCGTCCGCCCCTGAACGTTTTCCCGCAGAAAAAGTCGGGGCTAGGAAGTTGCCTGCATCATGGTGACGATATCATGATGACATCATGATGACATCATGACAACAATTTGCGGATGCGCTTGAGGCTGGTGGGGGACTTGGTGCCCAGCTCCTGCGCCCACAGGGAGACGTAGAACTCCTCGAGCATCCAGCGGGCCTGCTCCACTTGCTTGCCGAATGCCTCGCGCCGCGGGCCGGCGGGTTCGGCCTTGAGCTTTTCTTGGGCCCTGGTGACCAGGTCTTTGGCCTCGTCGGCCTCCCACGCCCAGCGCACGTCGCGGTTCTTGTCGGTCTTGGCCTTTTCCAGGCGCATCAGATCGGCGTGCAAGTAGCGTTCGATGTTTGGTAGCGCTTCGGGCGGAGTTTTGCCGATGAATCCGGGATAGACGAGCGTGGCGATGTGGTCGCGAACTGATTGTAATACAGCTAGCATTGTCAAGTCGGCCCTGCCTCCGACCGCAGAATCGACGGCCGCGTAGCGCTTGAGGATGGCGATGACGTCGTGTGCCACGGCGTAGACCGTGTCTTCGAAGGTCTGTGTCACCCCACTTACGGCCTCGGCCAGTGCGGTGTCGTCGGCGAGCTTGTCGATATGGGGGAGCAGACGCTTGACGGCGGCCAACTCGAGATCGTCGACCAAGAGTTTCGTGGACTTGTAAGGCGCGCTGGCCAGCATTAGCGCCTCGCTGCCGAGCCAACGCGAGGAGATGCGGTCTTCGGGAAGTTTCAGCTTCTCGTATGCCGCCTGCCAGAGCATTTCGGCGCGGGAGACCGTGGTGGCGCCGGCCTTGTTCAGAAGGTTCGCCTGCGCGACCACTTTGCCTTGCGACTTGGCCTTGTTGGCTTGGCGCTCCACGGTTTTGCGGGCGCTGGCCTGTGCCTGGCGGGCGAACTTGCGCTGCAGTTCGACCAATGATTTGCCGGTGCCCAGCACCCGATAACGTTGGGCTTTGCCGTGGCGTTGGGCGCGGAAGGTTGCGTCGTCGATGATGGTCGGATTGTCGGCGGTATTGGCTGAATTGTTTTGATTGTTCCGTCCCGCGCCGCCATTGACATTGCCGTTGTTCTTTCCGGAATTTGAACGGGAACTGCTGGCGTACTTATTGTAGGAAATTGTGGAGCTGCTGGCATTGGCGGCATCAACGTGGTTGTCCTTGTTTTTGCCATTCCGTTTGCCGCCATGCCGTCCCTTGCCGGGTGCTGGAGGCAATGGTTCCTCGACGCTGAACGTGACGCGCAGATACGGCGAGAGCTTGTCGAGTTGGTCGTTGTTGAAGTCCTCGGGGTGGATGGTGGCGTTGACGCTGGTGATGGCGGCGTAGGTGAAGGCGTGCGCGAAATCGGGCCAGCGTGTGGTGCCGGTCGCCTCGTCAACCGGTGGCAGATTCGGCTTGCCTTCGGCACCCGAGCCGGGGAGGTTGAGGTAGCGTTCGTCGATGGCGGCGCGGATTGTGCGGGCGGTGTCGGGCGCGGGCACGAACTGGACGCGCAACGACTTCGGCAGCGACTTGATATAGCCCAGAATCAGCTCGTTCAAAAGTCCCGGAACATTCCAAGTAAATTGCTCAGGTGTCAAACGGGACAAGGCTTTGACGGGGATATGCACCGTCACGCCATCGGCCGGGTCGCTGGGATTGTAGATATAGCTCAGGCGCAGGTCGATGGGGGTGCCGTCGCTGCCGAGCGTGTGCCACTGGTCGGGATAGTCGCGCAGGTCCACGGATTCGTGCGACTGCAAACGTTCGACTTTGTCGGGGTCGAAGTCGAGCAGATGCGGCTGGGTGTCGTGGATGGACTTGACCCATTTGCCGAGGTCGGCAACGCTAGTGACGTCCTGCGGAATGACGGTGTTGTAGAAGTCGAAAAGGTCCTCGTCGCTCACCGAATCAGAGATCTGGCGGGTGCGGTTGGTGTCGTCCACCGCGTCTTGGAGGATATCACGGTTGGCCTCGACGAAATCGTCGTAGGAGAAGCGCTGCTGGATATCGCCTTCGACCAAACCCTGACGAATCAGAAAATCGCGAGCTTCGGGAGGATTGATACGGCCCCATTGCACCGGCCGGTCCTGCACGATTGGCAGGCCGTAGAGCAGGACTTTCGAACTGGCAATGGCGCTGCCGCGTGAACCCGACCAATGCGGCTCGGCGTAGGTGACGCGGGTGAGGCTTCCGGCCAGCGGTTCGGCCCACGCCGGGTCGATGGCGGCGGAATAGCGTGCCCACAAGCGGGAGGTTTCGGTCAGGTCAGTCGACATCACCCACGGCGGGGTCGACTTGGCCACCGACGAGGCGGGGAAGAGTGCGAACCGGGTACCTCGGGCGCCTTGGTATTCGTTCTTCGACTGCTTGGCCGCGCGTTTCATGGCTCGTGCCTTCGCGGCTCCCTTGAGCCCGGAGAAGTCCGAGGCCTTGGGCTCGCGCACCACCTGCATGCCCATCATCGAAAGCAGGCCGGCGAGCATGGAGGAGTGGATACCCTGTGCGTCCCATGAGCAGCACAGGGAGTGTGCCGCCTGCTGGTTCAACGGCAGCGCGAGAATTTCCGGTGCGGGGCGTGAGATCGGGGCGGGCTTGCCGACCTTGAAATGCATCTGCCGGCACATCTGCCGTAGCTGGGAAACCAAATCGCGCCATTGGCGAAGCCGAATGAAACTGAAATATTCGCTCTTGCAGATCTTGCGTAGCTTGGCGTTGCCGGTGTGGTTGCCGTCGCTGCCTTCGTCGGGGCCGAAAATGTGGTCCCACATGCTGAGTGCAGTCAGGAAATCGCTGGTCTCGTCGGCGTAGCGGTTGTGGATACGATCGGCTTCGGCGCGGATTTCGTCGGGCCGTTCGCGCGGGTCCTGAAGGCTGAGGAAAGCGACGATGACCAGCACTGCGGCGAGTGTGTTGGGCGTGGCCTTTTGCGCGGCCTCGAGAATCATACGACCCAGCCTGATGTCGATGGGAATGCGCGAAAGCTGACGGCCGGTGTGGGTCAGCCGTACCTCGCCGTGCTTGCGAGCGATGGCCTTGAGCTCGGTCAGTTCGTTGAAGCCGTCGGAGACGGAACGGGTATCGGGCGGATCGATGAACCCGAAATGGGTCACGTCGTCGGCTGTACGCGCGACGCCCACCGAAAGCATGTGTAATACAACAGCTCCAAGTGAGGTGCGCAGGATTTCCGGCTCGGTGAAGCGGGGGCGGGACTCGAAGTCTTCCTTGGAATAAAGGCGGATGGCGATGCCGTCGGCGATACGTCCGCAACGGCCGCTTCGCTGATCGGCGCTGGCTTGGCTGATGGCCTCGATTGGCAGACGCTGCACCTTGGCGGACTTGGAATAGCGGGAGATACGTGCCTCACCGGGGTCGACCACGTAACGGATGCCAGGCACGGTCAGCGAGGTCTCGGCCACGTTGGTGGCGATGACGATGCGCTGGTGGGAATGGTGCTCGAAGACGCGGTGCTGTTCCTTGGAGGAAAGGCGGGCGTAGAGCGGCACGATTTCCAGCGCGTCCGGTCGGCGCATATCGGCGGCTCGGGGGCCGAAATGATGGCGGATTGCATCTTCGTACTCGTGGATGTCGCGCTCTCCGGAAGCGAAAACCAGGATGTCGCGCGGTCCGCGGTCGTGCGAGGAATGGATGACCAGTTCGGCGCAAGCTCGTGCCACCGCGCGTGGCATGTCCTCGCTGCCAGTGTTGCCTCTACTGCCATCGTTGTCGCCGGCTCCCGGAATCTCACCATTTTCATCAGGCAGTGACCCATCGGCGAAGCCTGGCACATGACGCATCAGCGCGGGCATGCCGCCCAGCGGCTCGTAGACGATTTGCACGGGGTAGGTGCGTCCGGAAACTTCGATGACCGGCACTTTCGTATGCAACGCGTCCTCGAAATGCTCCTTGAATTTCACCGAATCGATGGTGGCCGAGGTGATGATGAGCTTCAGATCACGGCGCTTTGGAAGCAACGCCGTCAGATAACCGAGCAGGAAGTCGATGTTCAAGCTGCGTTCGTGCGCCTCGTCGATGATGATGGTGTCGTAGCGTGACAGGCTTGGGTCGTGCTGAATCTGGGCCAGAAGGATGCCGTCGGTGACGATGCGCAGGCGGGTCTTGGGCGAGCTTTCGTCGGTGAAACGCACCTGATAACCGATTTCCTCGCCAAGCTTAACGTCCATTTCGTCACAGATGCGCTCGGCCACGGTGCGTGCGGCCAGACGGCGTGGCTGGGTGTGCACGATCTGATGACCATGGGTGCCGCGACCCATTTCCAGAAGCATTTTCGGAATCTGGGTGGTCTTGCCCGAACCGGTCTGTCCGGAGACGATAACGACCTGTGAATCCCGCACGGCGCGCTGAATCTCGTCGCGCGCGGCGCTGACCGGCAGATCTGATGGATAATGGTATTTCATGTGTTTCTCTATTGTACGCACACCCTAAGTTGAGCATTGGAAGAGCGGGCATAACGTCAAGACCGGTGTTGGTGTGCCTGGTCTTGTGCGGGCTATTGAGCGCGAATGCGACGGTTCCATTGGCTGAAAGCCGTGGCTCATTGTTGTTTTCTGCGTTCGATCGGTTTTATGTGCTGCTCAGCGTCGAACCTCGATAACGCGATAGCCCTTGGAACTCGCATATTTCATAACGGAGAAATCGTCGCCGAGTTGGGCGGAAAGCCACTTGATCAGCGAATCGCTGCCAAGGTTCTTCTGCACGACCAAGTAGGCGTATCCACCGGTTTTAAGCCGTGGAAGCCAAGACATGAGTAACGTATGCAGCTCATCCTTGCCTATGCGGATAGGCGGGTTCGACCAAATGAGGTCGAAGGTCAAGTCCGCCGGTATGCCAGCGGCTTTTACCGCGTGAATACGTTCGCCGAGCCTAAGTTTTTCCGCATTGGTTTTCGTCAGTTCCAGCGCACGTTCATTGACGTCAAGCGCCCAGATGTCGGCTTTTGACGATTCCAAGCCCATCGCCAACGCAATGGGCCCCCAACCGCATCCGATGTCAAGAAAAGTCCCGCTTTCCGGCGCTTCCGGCGCGTGCCGCAGCAATACGGAAGTGCCTAGATCCAGCCGGTGCCCCGAAAACACTCCATTGGAGACCTCAACGTCCACATCATGCCCACGCAATGAAACGTGCAGATTCCGCCGCACGTCGCGCGAGGCCGGTTCGGCCGAAAAATACTGTTCCGAATGTGTCCCCTTGCCGTTATTCTCGCCCATATCGTCCATTCAATTCATCCCATCACGGCCCGTGGCCAGCGTTGATATCAGGCTATCAATACTATTCCCAGACCGGAACAGAAAGAATACGAAGATGGCCTCCGATTGTTTAAGTCAGAGGCCATCCATAAATGAAAGAGGATGCAGTTAGAAACACCCTATCGTCTAAAGAACACGTTCCTATAAAAGTCGTTGCGCACCGCCTTGCATATCAGGAACGTCAGCACGTCTTCAGCCGACGTATCTATTGTAACCGATATAATCGGACATGTCGAGAAACCTTCTCAGCCGAGGGCGGATTGACCGCGCGACAACAGTCGTGGCGACGAAGCCACGTTTTTGTGGCTATAGAAGAAAGGTGCGTGAAATGACGCACAAGTTAGATGGAGAGCCGCGAAGCGACTCGATTATGAAGTTCCTGATGGTGATGGTCATCGTCTTGTCAGCGAAAGTCGATGCGATGGTGGCCGATGTCATCTGTCTGGCTCTCGCGAGCTGGTCGATGTGGGAACATCATGTGACGAGCCGCGTGTAACGGCACACTCAGCCTCCCGCTGTAAAAGGTGGGAGGTCACCTAATCTTGATATACCTTAGATACAGAATACCGATTTACTGAAAAGGTTGACTTATTGGATACTGACGACGCGCGTAAGGACGAGCAACACGAGCAGGACGAGGTGTTGGGGCGGAAGTCTGACATCTTGCAGGAGCACACGGACGGTGCGGCTCCGGGGGCCGAGGAGTGGAGCGAGCGCGAGTCGCGCAACGAGCTCAAGCATGTCACTGGGCTTGGCGAGATGCAGGACGAGACGGACGTCGAATACCGCAAGGTTCGCCTCGAACGCGTCGTCTTGGTGGGGGTGTGGTCGAACGTCGACACCACCATCGAGCAGGCCGAGGAATCGTTGCGAGAGCTGGCGGCGCTCGCGCACACGGCTGGTGCCGTGGTCTGCGATGGTGTATTACAGCATCGTCTGAAGCCTGACGCCGCCACCTATGTCGGCCGTGGCAAGGCCAAGGAGATCGCAGGAATCGTCGCTCAATGCGAGGCCGACACCATCATCGTCGACGGCGATCTGGCCCCGAGCCAACGCCGTGCGCTCGAGGACGCCACCAAGGTCAAGGTGGTCGACCGCACCGCCGTCATCCTCGACATCTTCGCCCAACATGCCACCAGCCGCGAAGGCAAGGCGCAGGTGGAGCTGGCACAGCTGGAATACATGCTCCCGCGTCTTCGTGGTTGGGGTGGTTCGCTGTCCCGTCAGGCCGGTGGACAGGTCGCTGGCGTCAACGGCGGCATCGGCTCGCGTGGTCCCGGCGAGACGCAGATTGAGATGGATCGTCGTGTCATCCGCACCCGCATCGCCCGCCTCAAAAAGCAGATTCGCGCCATGGCACCGGCGCGTGCAGTCAAGCGCGGTTCCCGCCATCGTTACGGGCTGCCCACCGTCGCCGTGGTCGGCTATACGAACGCCGGCAAATCCTCGCTGGTCAACCGCCTGACCAATTCCGGCGAACTGGTCGGCAACGCGCTCTTCGCCACCCTCGACACTGCGGTTCGCCGTGCCAAAGCCGCCGACGGACGCCTTTACGCCTACGTCGATACGGTGGGTTTCGTGCGCCGTCTACCCACCCAGTTGGTCGAGGCGTTCAAATCCACTCTTGAGGAGATCGGCGAGGCCGATGTGATTCTTCACGTGGTCGACGCCTCCACCACCGACCCGTTCGCGCAGATCGAGGCGGTCAACGATGTGCTCGCCGGCATTGACGGCGTTTCGGACATCCCGCGCATCCTTGCCTTCAATAAGGCCGACCAGGTCGACCAAGGCACGCTGGATCGTCTGCATAACATCCGTCCCGACGCGCTCATCGTCTCCGCGGCCGATGAAAGCGGTATGGATGACCTGCGTGCCGCCGTCGAAAAGGCGTTGCCCGTCCCGTCGGTCCATGTCGAGGCGTTGCTGCCGTATACCGACGAGGCCGGCTCCCTGCTTTCCCGGGTGCGTGAATACGGCAAGGTGGAGAAAGAGGATTATCGCGCCGACGGTGTCGCGTTGCAGGCCGATGTCGACTCGCGTTTGGCGGCCCAGATGATGGACCAGGCCGTCGACTGAGCGATGCATACGCACCGTAGGATTTTGTTGTAATACGTGAAATTCTTGATGTGCGCTCTGAATAAAGCTGATGATAATAGACGGTTTTGGCCGTTTTCTCGCGTTCTATAGGCTTAAATGCAACAAAATCGAAAACGTGACGAATTTGCGGTTTTATGTTATGCCTCCTGATAAAATGAAATGAGTCACAAATTCCGTTTTGCTGCCGATTGGAGTTCGGCAGGGCGGTAACCGCCGGTACCGGGGACATGCGATTAGTCGCTCTCCAGTTGGGCCGGCAAGGTTTGTGGCGATCACAATGACGAGATGCTTGGCGTAGCCATATGGCCGCGTTGGGCATGCCCTCATGATTGTGCCAAGGAGGTTGTGCGTATGTCGGAATCGGTTCGGCGCGTCGAAAGCCTGCTTGCGAACACTGATTTTGAAAGGTCCAATACACATGGCCAATTCGATTAAACCCACCAAGCTTGCCATCATCGGAGCCGGGGCCGTCGGCTCCACGCTCGCCTTCGCCGCCGCCCAGCGTGGCGTCGCCCGCGACATCGTGCTCGAGGACATCAACAAGGAGCGCGTCGAGGCCGAAGTCCTCGATATGCAGCACGGCTCCAGCTTCTATCCCTCCGTCTCCATCGACGGATCCGACGATATCGAGATCTGCCGCGACGCCGATATGGTCGTCATCACCGCCGGTGCTCGTCAGAAGCCGGGCCAGACCAGGCTCGACCTTGCCAACGCGACAGTCAAGATGATGAAGTCCATCGTTCCCGGAGTCATCAAGGTCGCCCCGAACGCCATCTACATGCTCATCACCAACCCGGTCGACATCGTCACCTACGTGATGTTGAAGCTCTCCGGCCTGCCGGCCAACCAGATCTTCGGCTCCGGCACCAACCTTGACACCGCCCGCCTGCGCTTCCTCATCGGCCAGCAGACCGGCGTCAACGTCAAGAACGTGCACGCCTACATCGCCGGTGAACACGGCGATTCCGAAGTGCCGCTGTGGGCCTCCGCCACCATTGGTGGTGTCACCATGTGCGACTGGAAGGCGCTGCCCGGCCATGAGCCGCTCGACGCCGCCAAGCGCGAGGAGATCCACCAGGAAGTCAAGAACGCCGCCTACCGCATCATCAACGGCAAGGGCGCCACGAACTTCGCCATCGCCATGTCCGGCGTCGACATCATCGACGCGGTCCTGAACGATTCGAACCGTGTGCTGCCGGTCTCCTCGCTGCTGCAGGACTTCCACGGCATCTCCGACATCTGCATGTCCGTGCCTACCCTGGTCAACCGCTCCGGCGTCAACTCCCACATCAACACGCCGCTTTCCGATCATGAGCTCGCGCAGCTGCGCCGTTCGGCCGACACGTTGAAGGAGACCGTCTCCAAGTTCGGTTTCTGATCGATTGGTGCCTTGCCGTCATCGTTCTCGTTGCGTGTAGATGAATGCGATTTCAAGTATCGAATCGGCAATTGATGATTAGCAAATGATGTCAGGTGATTGGCATTTCTGGCTGTATGCCGTCTCCGCTCTCGAATGGAGTGGAGACGGCATACTTGTTTTGGGTGAGTGTGGAAGACACGATGTCAGCGGGTCGGTGTCCGTTCATCGAGACATGGCTTCTTGGGAAAACATGGATTGTGTATAGTATCTATAACTCACGCCAGAACGTCTACTTCCGATGTCGCGGTTCAACGATGTGCGCCTAGACGCTTTTACCAGGGGATAGGCGTGTTCGGATGGAAGTGAATGATGCTCAAGACCGTTATATTCGCGTTGTTGCCGATTCTCGTCACCATGCTGCTCGGCGCGTTCGCCGCCAAGCGTGGTGATTTCGACAGCACGGACAGCAGCAGGCTCATCAAGTTCGTGATGAACTACGCCCTGCCCATGCACGTCTTCGGCGGCATCTGGGCCACCAAGCGCAAGCTGATCGTCGAGGACATCCCGCTGGCCCTGTGGATGCTCGGCGCCATGCTTGTCTCCTATCTGCTGCTCTACTTCATCTATTGGAAGATCGTCAAGAACACGAGCGGGCTTTCCTCGTTGCGCGCCCTTTCGGTGGCCGACCCCTCGATTCCCTTCATCGGATCGGCGGTGCTGCCGCTCTTCTTCGACGAGACCATCAGCGCCATCGACATCGGCATCGCCAGCCTCATCATCAACGTGATTTTGGTGCCGTTCGTCTTCGAGGCGCTCGCCGCGGAGGTCAACAAGGAAGACGGCCCGAAGATCTCGGTCGGCAAGCGCTTGCTGAAAGGGCTCACCAAACCCTTGGTGTTGGCGGCGTTCCTTGGCTTTATTCTTTCGATCTGCGGCTGGTCGATGCCCAGCATCCTTGAACCCACATTCACCGTGCTCGGCAAATGCGCAGGCGGCGTGGCCATGTTCGCCACCGGCATCGTGCTCGCGACCCGCAAGATCTCCTTCAACCCGCAGGTCTGGATCACCGTGGGCCTGAAGAACATCGCCTACCCGGCCATCATCTGGGTGCTGATGGTCGCCACGGGCATGCCGAGCGTGTTGACGCGCATCGTCGTGATCACCATGGCGATCCCCACCGCCACATTGCCGACGAACCTGGCCATCGATTACGGCATCCACGAGTCGGAGATGGCATCGACGCAGTTCCTGAGCACCGTGCTCTCGTTTGTCACCCTGAGTTGTGCCATGCTGCTGCTTCAGTGATGGAAAACGTTGGTATTCTAGGATTTTCCTATGTTTCATATCGTATTGGTGAATATGAAAACAATTGTCGGTTTCGGTGTCAAGAAAACGTGAAGCGAACAATATTGTTTGACCTGTTTTCACTTTGGCTCTGAGCCGTAAAACCCAACTCCCGCATACGTTTTGGCGGGTATAGTGTCCTTCGTGGAGTGGTGCGTGCGACATGCGCCACACGGGAATATGAACCGCTGGAAGCGCGGACTGGCGAGATGATCGCTCGTCTGTCCGCCACGGCGTTGCAGGCAGTTGGGAGAAGGCATGGGTTCGCAAGCACAGGAATCTGCGACACCAAAGGGAAACGCGAATGGCCAGGGCAAGGCGAAGGAGCATCAGACCAGGCTCATGGTGACGTTGGGGCTCACCCTGACGATTTTCGTGGTCGAGGTTGCCGGAGCCGCCATCACCGGCTCATTGGCATTGCTGGTCGATTGCGCCCACATGCTCACCGACGTCGCGGTGCTCACCGCCTCCACAATCACGGCGGTGCTGATGCGCAGGAAACCCGACAAGGAGCGGACTTGGGGTTGGGCTCGGCTCGAGCCGATCACCGCCGGCTTGGGCGCCTTGATTCTGATGGCCGTGGGCGTCTATGCTTTGGTCGAGGCCGTGCTGCGCTTGGCTGGCGTCTCCGGCGAGGAGGTGCAGAGCGTGGGCATGCTGCTCGGGTTCGGCATCCTGGGCTTGGTCTTCAACGTCATTTCCGTGCTCGTGCTTTCCGGGCAGCACAAGGACAACATGAACATGCGCGCTGCGTTCTTGGAGACCATGAACGACGCGCTCGGCTCGTTCACCGTGGTGGTGTCGGCCGTTGTCATCATGACCACTGGCTGGCACGGCTTCGATGCGGTGGCGGGCGCGGTCATCGCGCTGCTCATTGTGCCCCGTGCGTTTGTGTTGATGAAGAACGCCATCAAGGTCCTGCTCGAGGAGACCCCGGACGGGCTTGATTTGGATGAGGTTCGCAAGCACATGAAAAGCGTCGACCACGTCATCGATGTCCACGATGTGCACGCCTCGACGGTGGCCACCGGCATGCCGATCCTGACGGCGCATGTCGTGGTGGAGCCCGGGCTTTCGATGGCGCAGGGCGCCGATATCCTGCACCAGCTGCACACCTGCCTGACCGACCATTTCTCGGTCTCGATTCCCCACACCACCTTCCAGCTCGAGCCGCGGGGCTTCAGCTCGGCGCAAAGCGAGAAAATCCATCGCTGAATGGGTGTTTTCCGGCGCTTCCCACAGATTGATGCTGGAAAACACCTAAAATAAAAGTTTAAATGCGTCTTTCCCAGCATAATAATCGTGGTTAGTGCTGGGAAAAACGCATTTTGGCCTTGTATTGTGGCATTCAGGTTATGTGTTGTATCAGTGCTTATCGGCCTGGATGGATTGGGTTCAGATCTTGCGCAACACGGTGACGACCTTGCCCATCACCTTGGCGTAGGTGCCGTCGATGGGGGAGTAGGACGGGTTGTGCGGCATCAACCACACATGGCCGTGGTCCTTCTGGAAGGTCTTGACCGTGGCCTCGCCATCGAGCAGCGCCGCCACGATGTCGCCGTTCTCCGCTGTCTCCTGTTCGCGGACCACCACGAAATCGCCGTCGCAGATGGCTGCGTCGATCATCGAGTCGCCATGGACCTCAAGCATGAAGAGGTTGCCGTTGCCGGTGAGCCGCTCCGGCAGGCGCATCACGTCTTCGACGTGCTGCTCGGCGGTGATGGGCGCGCCCGCGGCGATGCGGCCGACCAAGGGGATGTCGTGCGATTGCGCGATGGCCTCATCCATCTCCTCATCGGAGGCGAAGGGAAGAATCGTGGAGGTGCCGTCGTCGGCCATGTTGGGCTCGGCCTCCACCAATTCGATGGCACGGCCCTTGTTGGCGTTCATCCTGATGTAGCCCTTGTCTTCAAGGACCTCGAGCTGGTGCTTGACCGAAGACGGGCTCTTGAGCCCGGCCGCCTCACCTATTTCACGGAAGGAGGGCGCGAATCCGTAACGGGAGACGTGCCTGCGGACCGCATCTAGGACTTTCTCCTGGCGGTCCGTCAGCTGCTGCGAAGGCGTAGCCTGGGCGAAGTTGCCATGCGGGTTATGGATAGGTGGGAGGGTGCTCACGATGCTTCCTTTCGGCGTTTGACTTACAGCATAACCCATTTTCGCCGCAAAATCAAACAGATGTTCGATTTTGACTTGCTTTTTTCGAACAGGTGTGCCAATATAGAACAAACGTTCGTTAGTACAGATGTTCGAAGGAGTGCAGAAGATGAGTGGAAAAGCCAATAATGCAAAAGTCCGCAGCGCGGCCAAGCGTCGTCAGATTGCATTTCATCGCTTCGTCGCGGCGATGGTGCTGGCGGCGGTCGTCTTCTTCGGCTGGCAGATCGCCGCCCCGCATGTGGCGAACTCCGCGCAAGGCGACGTCAACGTCGTCAGCTACACGGTCCGCCCCGGGGACACCCTGTGGTCGTATGCCAAGAAGATCACCCCGGCCAACAAGAACGTGGGCGACACGGTCAACCAGTTGATCGATTTGAACCAGCTGGATTCCGCCCAGCTGAAGCCCGGACAGAGGATTGTCGTTCCTGAGCGGTAGTGGTCATTTTCGCGCCCTTTGGTTATGGTGTCAGTATGCATTGTCCTTTTTGCCAGAATAATGACACCAAAGTCGTGGATACGCGTATCAGCGAAGATGGTCATTCCATCCGTCGTCGCCGCGAGTGCCCGGAATGCGGTCGTCGGTTCACCACAGTGGAGACCACCATGCTTCTGGTCACCAAGCGGTCGGGCAACCTCGAGCCCTTCAATCGGCAGAAGGTCATCGATGGGGTGCGCAAGGCGTGCCAAGGCAGGCCGATTGAAGAGGACGCGCTGAAGCAACTGGGCCAGCAGGTCGAAGAGGACTTGCGCAGCCAAGGGCTTGCCCAGGTGAAGTCGGAGGATATCGGCAAGGCCATCTTGAGGCCGTTGCGCGAGCTTGATGAGGTCGCCTATCTGCGCTTCGCCAGTGTTTATCAGAATTTCAATGGACTCGATGATTTCCAAACTGCCATCGACAATCTTAAGCGCGACCAGGCCGCGAACAAGTAGTTTTGCTTGCTGAATGCTCGGACGTCAAGTCTGATTCCTAATCTGAGCATTCGCCAACAGATTGTTCCTCGTATGCATGGCGTTGATGAGATTGGTGCTTGCGCAGGATAAGCTCTGGCAGTGTTTTTATGCTTAGTAGTTATGGATCGGTAATTCACCTAAGCGTTTGCGATATTTTCCGGCTTTTATATGGTCAGCAACTGCCGGTCGGAAGGCGTCTGGACGATGACCAGACGTTGCGTCGGCCGGGTGATGGCCACATAAAGGTTCGCGGCACCGGAAAGCCGTGAGAGCGCGTCCTGCGCGATTGTTCCGGGCTCGGCGAGGATCACGGCGTCATATTCCAGTCCCTTGATCATCTGTGTATTGCAAACACTCAATGGCGCGTCGCTGAAGTTGTCCTCGGTTTCCTCGACATCGTCGCCTTGGCGGGTTTCGGTGGGGATGCCCATCATCGCCGAAGCCTGTTTTGCCCCGACTTTTTCGGTGAGGTGGCGGAAGAGGCTCTGGCGGATCGGCTTGACCAGTTCATCCGGCGCGATCACCGCGACGCGGCCGGTGCCGTCGGCGGCGATGAATTGTCTGGTCAGCTCAAAAGCCTCACGCTCGATGGTGTCTAAGAGGCCACTGGCGGATTCGTCGTTAGAGCTCACCCGTCGCACGGAATCGGTCATCGTACGCACGCCTTCGGTGGTGGAGACGTAGAGCCCCTCGTTTTCGGCGAAACGCGTCGCGAGCTGCGAGACCTCCTTGGGATTGCGGTAGTTGATGGTCAGCTCCTTCAGGTCCCAGCCATCGGCGCCGAAGAGCCGGTTCATGGTCTTCTCCCAGCGATGGGTGCCACCCAACGCCGAGGTCTGCGCCACATCGCCCACGATGGTGAAGGAACGCGAGGGGCAGCGCCGCATCAGCATGCGCCAATCCATCGCCGTGAGCTCCTGCGCCTCGTCGATGACGATGTGGCCGTAGGTCCATTCGCGGTCGGAGCCGGCGCGTTGCGCCACGGCCTCGGCGTCCAAGCCGTTGATGTTGTCCACCAGCATCGAGGAGGAGACGATGCCTGAGCCGATGCCGGCCTGGGCCAACGTGTCCTTGGCGAACTGCTCCTCCTCGTCGCGCTTGGCCTTCGCCGCGGCTTGAAGCGCGGTCACTTTCGGGTCCGGCCCGAGCAGTTCCATGGCCTCGTCAAGAAGCGGGATGTCGGAGACGGTGAGAGGAGAGTGCTTGGGCCTGGTCAGCGCCTTGATGTCGTCGTCGGAAAGCCAAGGCGCGAAACGTCTCAGCTGCGCGGGCTTGGCGAACATCTGGTCGATGAGCCACGAGGCGTTCATAGGCAGCCAGGCGAGGTTGAGGGCCTTGCGGATGTCGTCATGCATCTTTAGCTGCATGGCCACATCGGATATCTCCGACTGCTCGGGCGTGTAATCGAGATTGTCGACATACCGGTTGCGCATGGCGCTCAGCACGCTGCGCACGAAGGTCTCGCGCGCCTTGTTGTGCGGGGAACGCGTGCGCTTGGCGTCCTCGATCGCCTGCTGGATGTCGCCTCGTAGCATGCGCACGTCCATGCCGTTGATGCGCACGGTGGGCAGATGCTTGGGCACGCGTTCGCGCGCCGCGACTGCGTTGGCGATTGCGTTTGCCATGCGCGCCTCGCCTTTGAGCTTCGCCGCATACGGCTTGTCCATTCCCGCCGCGCTGAAGCCGGGAACCAGGTCGCCGATGGTGCGCGAGACCACGCCGGTCTCGCCCAATGACGGCAGCACCTGGTTGATGTAACGCAGGAAAGCGGAACTCGGCCCGATCACCAGCACGCCGGAGCGCTCGAGCCTGCGGCGGTGGGTGTAGAGCAGGTAGGCGGCGCGGTGCAGCGCCACGGCGGTTTTGCCGGTGCCGGGGCCGCCCTGCACCACGATCGCGCGGTCGAGTGGTGCGCGGATGATGCGGTCCTGCTCGCCTTGGATGGTGGCCACGATGTCGGTCATCTTGCCGGTGCGCTTGGAGTTGAGTGACGCGATCAGCGCGCCTTCGCCGGTCAGCGTGCCGGCCTGCTGGGCCTGCCCTACCTGCCCGGAATTGACGTCGAGCACCTCGTCTTCGATGCCGACCACCTTGCGGAAGCTCAACGTGATATGGCGACGCATGACAATGTCGCCGTGGTGGGAGGGCGTCGCCTCGTAGAACGGCCGTGCCGCCTCGGCGCGCCAGTCGGTCAGTATCGGCTCGTGGTTTTCGCTGGACAATCCCATGCGCCCGATGTAGCATTTCTCGCCTTTGTCGTTGTCGATGCGGCCGAAGACGAGCCGGTCCTCGACCCCGCGCAGCTGGGTGAGTCTGTCCTCATACATCGTGGCGAAGGAGTCGCGTTCGGTACGCATGGTGGGGGAGCCGTGGGCGCCGGCGGCACGGACGGTATCGAGGCGCTCGCGTGTCTGGGCTCTTAGGGAATCCAGTCTTCCGTAAGCGCGATCGACCGCGTGCTGTTCGTCGCCGATTTGTGAGGAGTAGCTCGACATGTATTACGTTCCCCTTTTATACGGATTGTTCTGATTCCGATTGCGTCTGAAAAACTCGAATTTACAATTCTAGCCCGCGCTCCCTATTTTCGCCGTCCTGATTGTGCTCTTGGGCGATGCTGAAATTCTCAAGGCGAGACGGGCTGCGTCAACAAGACGTCAAATTGTCTTTCTAACTCGTCATTGCCTAGTCATTATTGACAGCTAAATGATGAAGAAACGTCGCAATACAGATTTTTTTCAAGAAAGTGCAAGGTTTTTACGTTTTCGTGGGGAAGAATGGGGATTAGTGGGGTAAAGTGGTGAACTAGTTGGAAGACTTGTAGATTTTCGAGATTCATGCAAGGGGGTGGCAGATGATCGGACGCAATGAAAACCCAAGCGAAAACGGGGCATTTGCCGCCTCGCCGAACCTTTCGACGCAAGCGATGGACGCCGGCCAAACACCCCAATCTGATGGCGCCATCCCTGCCATGGCTCAGCCTGAACCGCTGCTGCTCGGCACCTACACCCCGAAAATCGACAAAAAGGGTCGCATGGCGTTGCCCGCCAAGATGCGCGCCCAGCTGGGAACGGGCATGGTGATGGCCCGTGGCCAGGAAAAATGCGTCTATCTGCTGCCGCAAACGCAATTCCGTCGTATAGCGGCGCGAATCCAGCGTGCCTCCATGGGCGACAAGGCGACCAGAAGCTACCTGCGTGTCTTCCTTTCCGGAGCCGTCGAGGGCGAACCGGACAAGCAGGGTCGCGTGCTGGTGCCCCAGAATTTGCGTAGCTACGCCGGATTGGGCGACGACATCGTGGTCATCGGCGTGGGTACCCGCGCCGAGATCTGGAACAAGGAATCGTGGGATGCATATCTCGCGGCCCAGGAGGAAGGCTATTCCGACATAGCCGATGATGTATTGCCGGCGATGGAGTGGTGATGGCAGAACTCGCGAACATTCATCAGCCAGTGCTTTTGCCGGAGTGCGTGGACTTGGTCACCCCGGCGTTGCAACACCCCGATGCCGTTGTCGTCGATTGCACGCTCGGCCTTGCCGGTCACGCCCTCGCGTTCCTCAAAGCCTCTCCCCAGGCCCGTCTCATCGGCATCGACCGCGACGAAGAGGCCCTGGGCATGGCCGCCGAACGCATGGAAGAGGCCGGTTTTCAAAACCGGTTCACCCCGGTGCACGCCGCGTTCGATGAATTCAGTGACGTGCTCGACGATCTGAAACTGCGTCGCGTCGACGCGGCTTTCATGGACCTGGGGCTTTCCAGCCTGCAGATCGACGAGACCGACCGCGGTTTCTCCTACTCGCACGACGCCCCGCTCGACATGCGGATGGACACCACCCAAAGCCTCGACGCCGCGCAGATTTTGGCGCAATACTCAGAAGGCGACCTGGTCCGCATTTTCCGTGAATACGGCCAGGAACGGTTCTCCAAGCCCATAGCCCGTGCCATCGTCCGTCAGCGCGAGACCGAGCCGTTCAAGACCTCACGTCAGCTCGACGAGCTGGTCGATCGCGTCGTGCCTAAATCCCATCGCGCCAAAGGCAACCCGGCCAAACGCGTCTTCCAGGCGTTGCGCATCGAGGTCAACGGTGAGCTTGACAAGCTCAAGCGCACCTTGCCACAGATCGCCAACCATCTGGAGCTCGACGGCAGGCTGGTGGTCGAGTCCTACCATTCGCTGGAGGACCGCGCCGTCAAGACGTTCATGGCCCAAGGCCTCACTGTCGACGCTCCGGCAGATCTGCCGGTGGTTCCCGCCGACGCCCAGCCCTTTTTCAAGGAGCTCACTCGGGGCGCGATCAAGGCCGACGAGGCCGAGATCGCGCGCAATTCGCGTTCGGCACCGGTGCGTCTGCGTGGCGTCGAACTTTCCCGCGAGCTGCCGCGGCGCTGGCGCAACCGTTTCGAGAAGGACGCCGAAGAGGAACCAGAATCATTGGAGCACATTCATGGCGGAAACAGGCATGATGTGCATGACAAAAAGCGTAATGAAGACAACCATAAGGAAAGGAGGGCATGATGGCAAGCACCGCAGCGGCAAGATCCGTCCGTTCCCACGTCGCCCCCGCCGGCCGTGAGGACGACAACCACGCGATCTCCTCACGCCCCCGATTCCAGGTCGTCACCGGCGGCAAGGCAGGCAAGGACAAAGGCCAGGACCGCGCCGCCTTTGGCATCTTCAGCCATATCAAAACGGTTTCGGTGGTGCATATCATCGTCGCCGTCGTCTTCCTTTTCGCGGCGTTGCTGGGCTCTCTGGCCCTGCGCACGCAAATGGTGCAGAATTCCTTCGAACAGGCGCAGATACAGACGAACATCAGCAAGCTGAACCAGGACGTCGAGGACGACCAGGCCCAGCTCGACGGCTTGCAGGCCAGCCTGCCCGACCGCGCCCAGAAGATGGGCATGGTGCCCCAGCAGGGCCCGCTTTCCATTGATTTGCAAGGCTACCAAGCGCCGAGCCAACCGAACCAGCAAAGTCAACCAACCCAACCGACCAATCCGACGACAAAAACCACAAGCAAGGGCCAGTGACATGCGCACACCTGCCGACAACGCCAAAGCCAAGCAATTCGTGTCACGGTGCACCGTCATCGCCACGGTGCTCGCGCTCGTCTTCGTCGTCTGCTTCGGCCAATTGGCCAACATCCAGCTGTTGAACGGGCGCTCCATGGCCGAGGCCGCCACCGCGGGCCGCACGCTTAAGGTGCCGGTGCACGCGATGCGTGGCAAGATCCTCGACGTCAACGGCGCGGTGCTCGTGCAAAGCGTGGAACGCTACACCATCATCGGTGACCCCGAGGCCGCGCAAGCCTACGAGCCGATCTGCAGCAAACAGGTCACCGACAACTGCACGCAGCCGAAAAGCAAGGGCGGCCAGACGCTCGGCGTGATCGGGGCGGCCCGCGTGGCGAGGATGATCGCCCCGATACTGGGCATGGACGCCATGGAGCTCGGCGGCAAGCTCGCGGGCCCCGGACGCTATGTCGTGCTCAAGAAGGATGTGGAGCCGGCGGCAAAACGCAAGCTCGACAAGCTCGATCTCGGCGGCATCGTCTATGGCGAGCTTTCGCAGAACCGCGTCTATTCCGATGGCGCGCTGTTGGGCGCCTTCCTCGGAGGCGTGGACGCCAAGGTCAACGGCGCCTCGGGCATGGAGCAGGTCGAGAATAAGGCGCTTTCCGGAACCGACGGCTACAAGATCTACCAGCAGGGCAACAACGGGGTGGAGATCCCCGGCACGTTGACCGACGCCAAACCGGCGCAGAACGGCAGCGACGTCAAACTGACCATTGACGCTGACGTGGACTGGTTCGTCAAGAAGGTCCTGACCGATGGCAAGGCGCAATATAAGGCCGATTGGGCCGTTGCCTGCGTGATAGACGCGCAGACCCACCAGGTCATCGCCCTCGACGATTCGGACGACATCCAGGCCGGCAGCGACCAGGCCAAGCTCAACGTCTCCCGCGCCGTCTCCGAGACCTTCGAGCCCGGCTCGATTGGCAAGACGTTTTCGATGGCGGGCCTGATGCAACATGGCATCCACCAGATGGGCGACCGGTTCCAGGTGCCCGACCACTTCACCAAAGACAACCAGCTTTTCCACGATTCCGATCCGCACCCGGTCTCGAACTGGACGTTGGCGGGCATCCTCGCGGAGTCTTCGAACGTCGGCATGGTGATGGCCTCCGACAATTACCAGGACCAGGACCGCTACGACATGCTCACCAAGTTCGGCATCGGGCAGCCCACCGGCCTGAACCTTCCGGGCGAATCGCGCGGCACGCTCACCAATCCCAAGGCTTGGGACAGGCGCACCCGCGACACGATTCTCTTCGGCCAGGGTTACGCCACCAACGCGTTGCAGCTGACCAACGCCATCGCCACCGTGGCCGACGGCGGCGTGTACCGCAGGCCGTCCATCGTCGCCTCGCGGACCGACTCCGACGGCCATGTCATCGCCCAGCCGCAGGACCAGGGCACGCGCATCCTCGACCCGAACGTCGACGCGCAGCTGATGAACGCCATGGAATCCGCGGCCGACCATTACCAGAACACGGTGGGGATCAACGGCTATCGCATCGCGGGCAAGTCCGGCACGGCGCAGGTGGCTGGGCCTGGTGGCGGCCTCAACGGCATCATCGGCGACTGGACGGGCATTCTTCCCGCCGACAACCCGCGTTTCGTGGTCACCGTGGCGATGAAGAACCCGCAGGGCATGTACGGCGGCATCACCAGCGGCGCGCTGTTCAAGCAAATCGGTGAATTCCTTATGCAGAAGTACGAAGTCCCCGCCTCCGCCCCGCGCAACGGTGCTATTCCTGTGTCATGGTGAGGGCGGTATGCGGCAGAATCAGATGGCGGCGTTTGTATTACACGTCGTCAAGCAGAAGGGCTTGAGGCTATGAGTGCGGTAAGCGAATCGATTTCACGGCGTGTGACCTTGGGCTACATCGCCAGCCATTACGGATTCGAGCTCGAGCCACGTTTCGCCGATGGCGTCACGGTGACCTCCGTGGCCGACACGCCCGATTCGGTGCGTCCCGGCGCGTTGTATGTCCTGCGCGACGACGAGGAGCCGTCATGGCTTTCGGTGGCCGTCAGCCGTGGTGCTTACGCCGTGCTTGTGCCGCCTTCAATGGCGGCTTCGGCGCGATCCGCGGGTGTTCCGGCTTTGCTGGCCACACCCGACAAAGCCACTCTTGGCGCTTTGGCCGCCGACATCGCGGGCACGCCGGCCAACACGATGGCCGTGTTCGTGGTCTGTGGTGTTGAAGACGATGAGATCCAGGCCGACGTGGTGCGCGTGGCCGATTTCCTGCACATGCTCGGCAATCCGGTCGGCATCGTCAGCGCCTCCGGTTCGAGTTCCTTGGAACGCGAATTGGACATGTCCTATCCGTTGGGGATCCTCGATATCCAGCACCTGCTCGCTGTCTGCTCGGAGGACGGGGCTGCGGCGATGGTCATTTCGGCAGACAGCCAGACTTTGCGTCCCGGCGCGCTCGAAGGCGTCAACGTGGATGTGCTGGGAACCATCGAACAGCTTGACCGTGGCGGAAGCCAACGGGCGTTCAAGGAGACCCGGCAACGCTACGGTTTTTCGATCGACGAGCAGAAGCGTCTGGTCACCTGCACCGAGGAATCCGGGTGGTTGGCCGGCCAGGCCTCGGCCTCCCGCGATCTTCAGAGTCAACGCAGGCTTTCGCTGGCGATTGCGATGGCGATGGACGCCGGCGTGCGGCGCAGCAATATCCGCAACGCCCTGCGCGTCTCGAAGGAGATGCGGTGAGGCATTCCTTTTCTGATTTCTTTCTGATTTCTTTCTGATTTTGATTTGACTATCGATTATTGATTATTGCTTGAAGGTGTAGTCCTGAGGTTGTGGCCTTGGACAAACGGTGATGAAGGAGCGCATACGTTGGATGACAACAAAACCGAGGCGCAGGGTGATGCCGGCATGATGATGCCGATGACGGTCGATGAGATCGCCAAGGCCGTCAGCGGACGTTTGGTCGCCGGCCCTTCCGGTGATACCTGCGCCGAGCCGGTGGCCACCTCGACGGTGAGCGATTCCCGCCAGATCCGTGTGGGATCGGTATTCGTTGCCATCCCAGGCGAGCGTGTGGACGGCCATGATTTCGTCGCCGGTGCCGCAGGCCTTGGGGCGGTGGCGGCCGTGGTCGACCACGTCGTCGATGGCGCGGACGACATCGCGCAGATCGTGGTGGATGACACCGTGCAGGCGCTGGGTCGTCTGGCGCGCCATAACATCGTCCGCAGGCGCGAGTTGGGTACGGATTTCTCCGTCATCGGCATCACCGGTTCCGTCGGCAAGACGACCACCAAGGACCTGTTGCGGTTCCTGATGACGCAGCTCGGCGAGACTGTCGCGCCGGTCGGTTCGTTCAACAACGAGATAGGACTGCCGCTGACGGCGCTGAAAGTGGGGGAGGGCACCCGGTTCTTCGTCGCGGAGATGGGCGCCAACCATGTCGGTGAGATCGCGGGGCTCACGCGAATCGTGCCTCCCGACCTGGCCGTGGTCTTGAAGGTGGGTGTCGCGCATCTGGGCGAGTTCGGCTCGGTGGAGCGCATTGCGCAAGCGAAAAGCGAGATCGTGCAAGGCCTGGTGCCTGGTGGCGTCGCCGTGCTGAACGCCGATGACAAGCGTGTCGCGGCGATGACGAAATTCGCGCCTGGTGAGGTGCTCTGGTTCGGTTTGAACGGTGATGCTCAGCCGGAAGCCGCGAGAATGAGCGCCCTTGATGTCACCGTCGATGCCTTGGACCGCCCGAGCTTCACCATGGTGGCTCCCAGTGGTGAAAAGGCCCAGGTCCATCTGGGCATCGGAGGAGCCCACAATGTCATCAATGCCCTCGCCGCGGCCACCGTGGCCTCGTATTTCGGCATGCCGCTTACGGACATCGCCGTGGGGCTTGGCGAGGTGGAGCACATCAGCCCGCATCGCATGGCCGTCTCGTCCGTGGTTTTGGACGAAGGCGCGGCCCCGTTCACGCTTATCGACGATTCCTTCAACGCGAACCCCGATTCCATGAGGGCCGGGTTGGATGGACTCGCCCGCTGGGAGGTGCCGGATGGCCCCGAAGGTCAAAAGGCCCAGGATTCCAACGAAAACCAGCCAAAGCCATACCGTGTGGCCGTCTTGGGGGCGATGCTCGAGCTTGGGGGCGACGAGCTCAAGCTGCATCGGCAGACCGGCGCCTACGCCGCCTCGCTGGGCCTTGATGAGATCATCACCGTGGGCAACGAAACCGACCGGCATTTCGACGAGCTGGCGTCGGCTCTGTCGCAAGGGGCCCGTGGTCAGGAAGATGAAGACAGGAACGGCGACACTCCCGTTGCTGCCGCCGACGGTTCCGACAAGCCGTCGCGTACCCCCGTCGTGGTGCAATGGGTACATAGTGCCGATCAGGCCGAGCGCTTGGTCGCCGAAACCGCCCGTCGGCATCAAAACACCGTCGTGCTGCTCAAAGGTTCGCATCTTTCCGGGCTTTCCACCCTGGCGGAACGTTGGGCGCACGCGCGAAAGCAACAGCGTACAGAAGTGGAGCCGAAACATTGATTTCCCTCATCATCGGCATCGTCGTCTCCCTGGTGGTCACGATGGTCGGCACCCCGGTCATGATCAGGGTGGTGCACCGGTTGCACTATGGCCAGTACATCCGGCAGGACGGCCCGCAATCGCATCTCTTGAAGCGCGGCACGGCCACGATGGGTGGTGTGGTCATCATCTTCGCCGTGCTGTTCGGTTGGGGCGCCTCAGCACTCTACCGCGGCTTGACCGGCGGGCAAAGTGTCTCGTGGTCCGCGGTTTTGGTGCTGTTCGCCATGGTCTCCATGGGGGCCTTGGGCTTCATCGATGATTTCGCCAAAGTGCGCAAGAAGCAGAACACGGGCCTGAGCGTTGGCGGCAAGTTCTTCGGCCAGTTCGTCTTCGCCACCATCTACGCCGTCCTCGCGTTGCTGATTCCCACCAAATCCGGGTTCCCCTCCGCGCAGGCGGGCATGAGCTTCATCGAGCACCCGTTCTTCAGCTTCGAGTTCGCGGGCAAGGCCGTTGCCATCGTCATTTTCGTGATCTGGGTCAATTTCCTGATGATCGCGTGGACCAACGCCGTCAACCTGACCGACGGGCTCGACGGCCTGGCCACCGGCTCCTCGATGATCTCCTTGGCTGGCTACACCATCATCGCGTTCTGGGAAAGCTACCATGTCAAGGGCGGCCCCAAACCCGGCTATGCCTACGCCGTCTCCGATCCGCTGGATCTGACCATCATCGCCGCCTGCGCCGCCGTGGCCTGCTTCGGCTTCCTCTGGTACAATTCCAACCCCGCCACCATCTTCATGGGCGACACCGGCTCGCTGGCCTTGGGTGGGCTTTTCGCCGCGCTTTCCATCGCCACGCACACCGAATTCCTCGCCGTGATCATCGGCGGGCTTTACGTCATTGAGGCGATGAGCGACGTCATCCAGGTCGGATGTTTCAAACTCACCCACAAGCGCGTCTTCAAGATGGCGCCGATCCACCATCATTTCGAGCTGATGGGGTGGAGCGAGCAGAAGGTCGTCGTGCGTTTCTGGATGATCGAATTCATGTTCGTGCTGATCGGGCTCATGATCTTCTACACCGATTGGGCCTCGCGCACCGGTCTTCTGGTCTAGGCAAGGTTTCGCATTGAACGGTTTCGCGGGCTTACAAGGAAAGGTTGCTGGCAGATGAAGGCGACGACGGATTCAGGTTTCTCCCATATTCACCGCGGGGACGTCGGCGGCGCCTCGCCACGTTTCGATTTGAGCGGCAAAACCGTGCTGGTGGCAGGACTCGGGGTTTCGGGCCTTGGCGCCGTCGAAGCGCTTAAAGGCCGCGCCGGCCGCGTGGTGAGCGTCGACGAGAAGAAGCCGGAGGCCGACCTCGATTCATTCGCCGACATCGATTGGGACGGCGTTGACATCGTGGTCGCCTCACCCGTTTTCAATCCCCGCACGCCGTTCATCCTTGAGGCCCAAAGCCGTCATGTCCCGGTCATCAGCGAAGTCGAGTTGGCTTGGCTGCTGCGCGTGCCCGCCGAGCATTCCGCCTCGCACAAGCCCGCGCCATGGATTGGCATCACCGGTACCAACGGCAAGACCTCGACCACGCAAATGGTCTGTGCCATGCTCACCCATTGCGGCATGGACGCCCCGGCCGTCGGCAACATCGGCAAATCCGTCAGCCTCGCCGCCGTCGACCCGAAGCACGACGCGCTGTGCGTGGAGCTCAGCAGCTTCCAGATGCATTTCACCGATTCGCTTGAGCTTGATTGCGCCGCCATCACCAACATCGCCGCCGACCACCTTGACTGGCATGGCGGCATGGCCAACTACGCGGCCGACAAATCCAAGGTCTTCCGCAACGCCCAACGCGTGTTGGTGTTCAACGCCGATGACGCACGGGTCTCCGACCTCGCCGAGGCCGCGCAGACCGGGCCGGAATGTCGTAAGATCGGATTCACGCTCAACGCCCCACAGCCCGGCCAGATTGGCGTATCCGACGGCTGGATCGTCGATGCCAGCGGCTTGGCAGGCGCCCCGGCCGGCGAGATGAACGCGTTGGCCAAAGTCACCGAATTCTCCCACCTTTGCGAGCCGGACGGCACGGTCTACCCGCATCTGCTGGCCGATTCCATCACCGCGCTGGCCTTGGCGATGGGCCTGGGAGCCGACCCCGGCCATTGCCTCGACGCCCTGCGCTCCTTCGCGCCGGGAGGCCACCGCATCCAGACCGTCGCCACCGCGCACTTGAAGGACGGTGGCACCGTGCGCTTCGTCGATGATTCCAAGGCCACCAACGCCCATGCGGCCCACGCCTCCCTGTCCAGCTACAAGCCCAAATCCGTGGTCTGGATTGCGGGCGGACTGGCCAAAGGCGGCCATTTCGAGGATCTGGTCGTCAACCAGGCCAAAACCATCAAGGCCGCCGTCATCATCGGCGTCGACCAACAGCCCATGCTCGAAGCCTTCAAAGCCAGCGCTCCAGACATTCCGCTGACGATTATCGACCCGAACGACAAGGCTAACGTGATGGCCCGTGCCGTCGAAGCCGCCGGTCACTATGCGACGGACGGTGACGTGGTGCTGATGGCGCCCGCCTGTGCCTCGATGGACCAGTTCGCCTCGTACGCCGACCGCGGCGCGCGGTTCGCTGATGCCGCCCGCCAGTGGGTGCGTGCCCATGGCTAGACGCGTGTATGACAATGAAAACGGAAAGCGGGCGAAAAAACGAGGTGACTCCGGCATAAGCCGCGTGGGCCTGGTGGGCAAGGCCGTGAAATCACGCGTTTCCAAACGGGAGAAAAAAGACAAGGCAAGTGGTGGGAAAGCAAGATCGCGCCTTGACGTTTTCTACAGAAGGGCCTCGCCGTCCTCCTCAGCGTCGCAGCCCGTGGCGGCCGATTCGTCGGACACCCTCGACATGCCCGACTATACCGGCATCCGCGCGTTGATGAACCCGCTGTGGTGCTACTACGGCTTCCGGATCGCCGTCGTCGCGCTGACCTGCTTCGGTGTCGTCATGGTGTTCTCGGCCTCATCGGTCACCATGATCGCCGCCAAGCTTTCGCCTTGGAAGCAGGCGCTGAGTCAAGGATTGTATTGCATCATCGGCCTCGTCGTCTGCCTGGTGGCGATGCGGGTGCGTTCCGAAACCTATCGGAAAATCTCGTTCTGGTTTGTGGTCTTTTCCATCGCCCTGCAGCTGCTGACGATGACGCCTCTGGGCGTGGAGGTCAATGGTAACAAGGGCTGGGTCGGCATACGCAACGTCTTCACCATGCAGCCGGCGGAGGTCATGAAGCTGGCGCTGTGCATGTGGATGCCATGGGCCATTTCCGCCGCCGCGAGACACTATAAGGCCGAAGGATTCAAGGCCTATCTGCCCGCTGTTTTCGTCTTCCTCGCCTGCCTGGGCGCGGTCATGCTCGGCGGCGACCTCGGCACCGCGCTCATCCTGGTGGCGATCGGCGTCACCGCCATGCTCGTCGGTGGATTCCCCACCAAATGGCTGATTGGCTCGGGTCTGGTCTTGGTGGCGGCGGTCGTCCTGTTCGTCATCACCAGCCCCAACCGCATGTTGAGGATCACGGCGGCCTACCGCCCCTGCCCGGTTTCGGCACTGCAAGGCGAATGCTACCAGTCCATGCACGCCAAATACGCCATGGCCTCCGGCGGTTTCTTTGGTGTCGGCATTGGCAACAGCCGCGAGAAATGGAATTACCTGCCCGAGGCGCACAATGATTTCATCTTCGCCATCATCGGCGAGGAGACCGGCTTCATCGGCGCCGCGGCCGTCATCATCCTTTTCGCCATCCTCGCCTGGTGCATGTTCGCCATCGCCTTGCAGACCCCCGACAAATACGCCTCGCGTGTGCTGATCTGCATCGCCATCTGGATCGTCGGCCAGGCCTTGGTCAACATCATGGTGGTCATCGGCCTGCTTCCGGTGATGGGCGTGCCGTTGCCGTTCGTCTCGGCCGGAGGCTCCAGCCTGGTCATGTGCCTCTTCGCGGCAGGCGTGGCCACCAGTATGATGAAGATGCAGCCGCAGATCCAGGCCAATGTCGCGTCATTGAGCGTCTGAGATCACGCACGCAAGGCGTGCACAAGTTGTAGTGCAAACGAGGAAGAGAATATGAAGCATATCGTATTGGCCGGAGGCGGTACCGCCGGGCATGTGAACCCGTTGCTGAGCGTCGCCGCAGCCATCAAACGCGCGGATTCGCAGGCCGCGGTCAGCGTTATCGGCACCGATGTCGGCCTCGAGAAGGATCTGGTGCCGCAGGCCGGTTTCGAGCTCGACACCATCGCCAAGGTGCCTTTCCCGCGTCGGCCCAACATGCAGGCGCTGCGTTTCCCGTCCCGTTGGAAGCGCGAGCAGCGCAAGGTCCGTGAAATCCTCGAGCATCGTCAGGCCGACGTGGTGGTGGGCTTTGGCGGCTACGTCTCCGCTCCCGTTTACACGGTGGCGCATTCCATGGGACTTCCCATCGTCATTCACGAGCAGAACGCCCGGGCCGGGATGGCCAACAAGCTTGGCGCCCGCTGGGCCACCTTCATCGGCACCGCCTACGACGACACGGGTTTGAAGGCCCGCGATGGCGCGGAAATCCGCCGTGTCGGTTTGCCGTTGCGTCCGGTGATGGCGGATCTGTGCGAAAAACTCGAGCGGGACAAGGCTTCAGCTCGACAAGTCGCCGCCCGCCAGCTGGGCATCGACCCGAAGCGTCTGTTGATGGTGGTCACCGGTGGCTCATTGGGCGCGGTGAGCCTTAACGAGGCGGTCAGCGACGCCGCGGCGGAGCTTCTGAAAACCACGCAGGTCATCCATCTGACGGGAAGAACGAAAAGCGCGGAGGTGCGTGAGCGTGTCGCCAAAAGCGCGGGCGAGCAGGTGCTGACCGACCTTGACCCAGCGCATGCCGGCCACGGCGACTACCACGTCGCGGAATATCTGGAGCGCATCGACCTGGCGTTCGCCGCCGCGGATCTGGTGGTCTGCCGTTCCGGGGCGGGCACCGTCAGCGAACTGGCCGCCATCGGCATGCCCGCGGTCTATGTGCCGCTGCCCATCGGCAACGGCGAGCAACGCTTTAACGCCCAGCCGGTCGTCCAGGCCGGAGGCGGGCTGATGGTCGCCGACGATGATTTCACGCCGGATTGGGTGCGAGGGCATGTTCCGGCGCTTCTGGCCGATGCCGAACGCCTTGAGGCCATGGGTCACAAGGCTTACGGCTATGGCATACGCGATGCGGCCGAGACGATGGCCACGGTGGTGCTCGATTTGGCGGACGGCCAATAACATGGCATTGTAATACGTCCGTCTGTGCCGATGAACTGGCTTTGGATTCCGTGTTCGGTTTGTCTTTGCTACGCCGCATGTCATTCGTTGTCTGGCGTGTCAATTGCAAGTAGTCTGCGTGGGTTTGGCGTTCCGGCTTCGTGTGGCCCCGATATCGGGTATAACGGTCATCAAATAGTGCTTTCATCGCAACGCAAACGTCCAAGGAGCGTATCGTGCAGTCATCAACCAGCTCTGAACCCATCGTGCTTGATCCGACGGCGGCCGCGTTCGGCCCGTCGGACACCGTGGCGTCGCTCGGACACACGCATTTCATCGGCATCGGGGGCGCGGGCATGAGCGTGCTCGCCGAGATGCTCCACGAGGAAGGCGTCGAGGTCTCGGGCTCCGACCGCGAGGCCAACGCTAAAACGGACCGGTTGACTTCGCTGGGCGTCAAAGTGTATTACGGACAGCGTGCGCAAAACGTCGAAGGCGCGCGGACCGTCGTCTATTCCAGCGCCATCAAACCCGACAATCCAGAGATCGTGGCGGCCGCAAGAGCTGGAGCTCGTATCGTCCACCGCAGCGACATCCTCGCGTTGCTGATGGCGAGCAAACGCGCCGTCAGCGTCGCCGGCGCGCATGGCAAGACCACCACCAGCTCGCTGATCGCGCATATCCTCGTCAACGCGGGAGCCGAGGCCGATAAGAGCAGCCAGGTTGAGGCGAACGGGGAATCCGGGACATCCGCCAAACTGGCCGACCCGAGCTATGCCATCGGCGGGTCGATTCAAGGCCCTGACGGTGTCGCGATCGACGGAGGCCATGCCGGGCGCGGGGATGTCCTCGTTGCCGAGGCCGACGAATCCGACGGCAGCTTCGAGAAATACCGTCCGCTCGTCGCGTTGATCACCAACGCCGAGGCCGACCATCTCGACCATTATGGTGACGCCGAGCACTATCAGCGGGCGTTCGTGCAATATGCCGGCCACGCCAAGGGCCATGTGGTCATGTCCATCGACGACAAGGGGGCACAGGCCATCGTGCGTGCGCTGCCTGCCGAGGTGGCTGCGAAGACCATCTGCTATACCACCAATCCAACCGATGATATCGCCCAAATCGTCGGCTCAAATAATACGAAAACCGGTAATGCCGGCGGCCCGCAGCTTATCCGTATCCTGTCGGAACAGGAAAGCGCAGGGGACGGCACGGAACGGTTCACCATCGAATTTCCCGCTGGGTTCGCCGGATATGACAAAGTTCGTCGCGTCCCCGTCAAGCTTGGTATCCCCGGCATTCACAACGCACGCAACGCAGCCGCCGCGATCATCACCACGACACTGTTGGGCATGGACCCGGCGCTCGCCGCACGCGCGGCCTCCACGTTCAAAGGCGCCTCGCGTCGCTTCGAGGTCAACGGCGTGGAAAATGGTGTGACGGTGGTCGACGATTACGCCCACCATCCCACCGAGATCGCCGCGTTGCTCGACGCCGCGCGTCGTCGGTACCCCGATTCCACCATCCGCGTGCTCTTCCAGCCCCACCTCTTCAGCCGCACCAAGTTCTTCACCGATCGTTTCGCCGCGGCGCTGGCCAAGGCCGATGATGTCGTCATCGCGCCGATCTACCCCGCCCGTGAACGGCAAGAGGATTTCCCTTCCGTCACCTCACAGGTCATCGTGGACGCCGCCCACGGTTTGGCGCACGAGCCGGTCGAGGGGTGGATCTCGGCTTCGAAGGATCTTCAGGAAGGTGCTGAGACCTTGGTCACCCATACTCAGCCGGGTGACGTCCTCATCACCGTAGGGGCAGGAGATGTCACCACGATGGATGACATCATGCTCGCCATGCTCAAGGCCAGAGCGAAAGAGTCGTGCTGATGGCCGGACGACGCATCGCCAGCGGTGGCGGCAGGAGTGGCAAGGCAGGCAGGAACAATTCCCGCCGCGCCTCCGCCGGTTCCACCGCGCCAAACGAGGTGGAAGCCGAAGTCAATGACTTCGGCGTGCCCACAAGGAAGCATACGGGAGACCACGGCTCCGTCTCCCGGACTTCGGCGTCAGGACGGAGGCGGTCATCGCGTGGTGATGCCGCCAATGGTGACTCGCCCCGCCAACCGCGCTCGATAAAGTCGGAATCCACCGGTTCCGGTGACGGGCAACATGGGAAAAATGGCGGGAGAGAACAATCCTCGTCGACGCGTTCGGCCTCGTCGTCCGCTGGCGCGTCTTCCAAAACCAAGACGTCGCGCAACGGCAAATCCGTAAGCGTTTCCCGTGCTCGCCGTTCCAAGCGCCGGTACGGGATAGACGAACCGCTGACGGACGGCGGGAACGCGGATTCCCCAAGATCGGTGCGGTCGGCCCGCTCCGGTGGTGCGGCGACCAAAAGCGCGCCCGGCGGCTTCGTCGACGCGCGGCGGTTGCAGGACGAGGATCTCATCGGCGAGACGTTGGAGCAGACCACCGGCCCGCTCGGTGTCGCCGCGCGTCCGAAAGTCATCGATTTCGACGCTCGTCTCAAAGAACGTCGTCGGATCAGCGCTTGGAAGGTGACGACCCGGGTCTTGGTGGCATTGATGATTGTGGCCGCCATCGTGGCCATGGCCTGGATACTGTTCTTCTCGCCCCTTTTCCGGCTTGACGCGCGTCAGATCGCGGTCTCCGGGGAAAACGAGTGGGTCGGTAAGGCCCAGATCGTCTCCATCGCCGACAAGCAGGCCGGCAAATCGTTGCTCTTGGTGTCTTCTGGGGACGTCGAGCAGGAGCTCAAAGGCATTCCTGGTGTCTCCCATGCCAAGGTCGACAAAGTCTATCCTAAAGGACTGAAAGTCAGCATCACAGCGCAGGAGCCAGCAGCGATGCTCAAGACCCCCGATAACAGCGAGACGGCCGTGGATGGTTACGGGCGTGTGCTCAACAAGGTCGGTAATGTCTCCGCCCAAGGCATCCCCGTCATCGAGGTGGACGACGTGCAGAACAGCCTGCATGACCGTTCCGTCCAGCAGGCGCTCAAGGTGCTGAATCTCCTGCCGCATGACATGCGCGCCTCGATCACCAAGGTCACCGCGAAAACGCAGGATTCCATCACCACCGAACTCAACGGTGGACAACGGGTCATCGTCTGGGGCGACGCCTCCGACATGAAGCTCAAGAAGGCCGTGGTCGACAAGATCATCAACGACCCCACCAAAATCGGCGACAAGCACCAGGTCGACGTCTCGGCCCCGCTGCGCCCGATCATCAAGTGATTGGCTTGTCAGCGTTTGGCCATGAGCTCATCGGTATCGAAGAGAATGGTCACCGGGCCGTCATTGGTCAGGCTCACCCGCATGTGCGATCCGAAACGGCCCTCTTTGACGTTGATGCCTTGCGCCCGCAGCGCGTCGTTGAAGTCCAGCCAGATGTGTTTGGCGTGTTCCGGTTCGCCGGCGTTGATGAAGCTCGGCCGGTTGCCTTTTCGTACATCGCCGAAGAGCGTGAACTGCGAGACCGACAGTATTTCGCCGCCCACCTGTGCCAGCGAGAGATTCATCTTCCCGTTCTCATCTTCGAAGACGCGCAGCTTGCTGATTTTGCGAGCCAACCAATCGACCTGTTCCTGCCCGTCCTCGTCGCTGACCCCTGCAAGCAGCACGTACCCGATGCCGATATGCTGTGGCTCGAATGTGGTATCGACCTCGCCACTGACTTCATCGACAACGTCGATATCCGCTTTACTGACTTTCTGCAATACGATTCTCATGGCTTCAAGTCTAGCGCGCCCTGATTCGTTTATTGATAACGAAAAACGCCGCCAAGGATACCCCTGGCGGCGTTTGCAGAGTGGAGCTGCGGGGAATTGAACCCCGGTCCGATGGCCGAACCCTCAGTCTTCTACGTGCGTAGGCCGCTGGCCTTTTGGCAGTTTTTCTGCCCCCATCCGTGTCGCGGACAATGGATGGCGAGCATATCTACAGTTAAAGTCCCTGAGTCACCCTGTGGTTCAATGGCTCAAGCAAGTCCTCTAATAACGCTCAGCATCTCCCCGAAGACAATGGAGAGTGAACGGAGCAGCAGCTCACTGGTTAATCCTGGCGCGAAGCTCAGGCAGCGAGTGCGAACTCAGTGCGATTAGATTTAGCACTTGTTGTTTCGTGGAGGTCATCTCGAGTGGACTCCACATTCTCGGCACGCTTCCCTGCGACGAACAGGTCACCGTCGAAACCGATCAGCCCCTTTTTGAATTTTCAAACCCCGATTTGCACCGGACTTATCAGTATATCCCGTTTCGAGGACCGTGGCCTGGTTCTATGTCCTGAGAGCAGAAATGCGGTGCTTCGGATTCGGGTGATTTGCGAGCCGCAGGAAGGCGTCGGTGACTTGTCGTGCAGAATTTGACGCCCGGGAGAAGGAAAAGCAAAATATTGCTGGTGATTTTGACTTGGTTGTCGAGCCGACGATACGACGAAGAATTACACGGAATAGCCTAAGGGTAGAGTATTGATTTGAGATGCGCCGGATGCTTGGGGTGAGCCAATCGAAGGCCTCAAAAGTCCGGAAAGCAGTATTGAAGGTCTTTGATAATGGTAGACCAAGGATATTTTCGCAAAACGAGGAGACGGCAATGACACAGGACGATAGCGATGCGATGAATCGGTCCGTGAGGACAATGGGAAGTGATGAGGCCGGCGAACAGATTGACATGCCACTGCGTCGGGCGCATAACGGTTTCACCCTGCCGGCCATTGGTTTCGGGACTGGCGGGCTCAATGGTTTCGCTGGCGTTGAGGGCATCAAATCCGCGCTGAGCGTGGGTTATCGGCTTTTGGACACGGCGTTCAATTACGAGAACGAGGGCACGGTTGGGCGCGCCATTCGTGAATCCGAGGTGCCCAGGGAAGAGATCATCGTCACTTCCAAGCTTCCGGGCCGTCACCACGCTTATGACGAGGCCCGGATATGCATCGAGGAAAGCGTCAATCGGATGGGACTGGATTATATCGACCTGTATCTCATCCATTGGCCCAATCCCTCGCAAGGCCAGTATGTCGAGGCCTGGCGTGCTTTGGTGGACGCTCAGCGGCAGGGCATCGTCAAGCAGATCGGCGTCAGCAATTTCCTGCCCGGCCATATCGACATGCTGGAGCGCGTCACCGGGGTCACGCCGGTTGTCAACCAGATCGAGCGTCACCCTTATTATCAGCAAGCTGAACAGATGGCCTACGACCAGGAGCATGGCATTATCACCGAGGCGTGGTGCCCGTTGGGCCGGGCCAACCGGATGCTTGAGGATAAGGACATCGTCGCCATCGCGCGCAAGCATGCGGTGACACCGGGGGAGGTCATCCTGCGTTGGCACATGCTCACCGGCGATGTGGCCATCCCGAAATCCGCCTCGCTGGAGCGCCAGCGGACGAATCTTGCGGTCTCGCGCATCAAACTCGACGAGCTGGACATGGCCCGGCTCAAGGCGTTGGACAATCCGTTGGGCAGCATGTTCGGCTTCGATCCTCGTTTCCATGAAGAGGATTGATATTTATTTAGGATTTGCTTTTTTAAGTGTATGTGTAATCAGATAATTCTTTGATAAAGTTATAGTTAAAAAGTTTATTTCTGCTTGACAATCTTATTTCAATATGATTTAATAAATATGTCAGTTTCCGCAGGCCTTGCGGTGTAGCTAGGGGAAGCGGATGCCAACAACATTGTAAAGGAGCAATATGAAGAGCAGAGTGAAAAAGTACGTTGCGGTTGCCGCTGCGGTTCTGGCCTCGTCCATGGTCTTTGCGGGCTGTGGCTCCAGTTCTTCTTCTTCGGAAAGCAAGACCATCAAGGTCTTTTATCAGAAGACTGACACGTTCAAGTCGTTTGATTTGATAGCGAAGCCCACGAAGGCGGCGTTCGAGAAGGCCCATCCTAATGTGAAGGTCGAGTTGCAGCCGGTTTCCGCACAGGAATCCGACTACAAGACCAAACTCGCCTTGGCTGAGCGTTCTCCGGAAACAGCTCCGGATGTTATCTATCAGGATTCCGATAGCATTCAGGCAGATGCCGATGCCGGCTATCTCGCCAATCTCAATAAATATGTGAACAAGTGGGCGGACTGGAGGCAGTATCTGCCTACGGCCAAGCAGATCGGGCAAGGTAAGAATGGCTATTATGGCGTGCCGCTGAACACCGACACCCGAGTCATCTGGTACAACAAGACGATTTTCGCAAAGGCTGGCATCTCAATGCCGTGGCAGCCTAAGACTTGGGATGACGTGACGGCTGCCGCTCAGAAGATTCACGACAACGTTCCCGGTGTCATTCCGCTGAACATGTACGCAGGCACCCCTCGAGGTGAGGGAACCTCTATGCAGAGCTTCTATGAGCTTCTTTTCGGAACCAAGCAGAAGAATGACGCGTTGCGCGTCCAGAAGACCGGCAAGTGGGTTATCGGTTCGCAAGGTTTCAAGGATTCGCTAAAGTTCCTGAAGAATCTTTATGACAAGAAGTATGCGCCCGCGCCTTCCGAGGAACTTGATTCCAACATCACTAACAAGGTGAGCACCCAGTGGATGCCACAGGGCAAGCTTGGCATGATGGTCGACGGCAGCTGGATGCCACAAAATTGGGTTAAGGGTGGCCCTGCCGAATGGCCTGATTATACCAAGACTCTCGATGTCGCGTTCTTCCCGACCCAGAACGGCCAGGGTCCCCACTACGTCAGCGCTTCTGGTGGCTGGAACGTGTCCATCGGCGCCAAGTCTAAGAACCAGGATCTTGCCTTCGAGTACATCAAGATGCTCAACACCAAGGAAAACAATGTGAAGTTCCTGCTTTCCTGCGCCAACACCGCGGTTCGTAAGGATGTCGCCGCCGATCCCCGTTATAAGGCGATCACACCTTTCACCCCGAAGCTGACTGAAGCTGTCAAGTATACGCACTTCCGTCCGTCGGTGACCGAATACACCAAGGTTTCCGCCGAAATTCAGAAGGCCACCGAGAAAGTCATCACCGGCACGTCTGTCGATGAGGCGGCTCAAGGCTACGACCAGGCGGTCCAGGACATCGTCGGCCAGGGCAATTACGTCAAGAAGGATTGAGACGTGAGCCTATGAAGTAACAAGCTGGTTGCGGGGCAAGAGAGGACACTCATCGACGCCGTGCAATCAGCTTTCGCAAACTTCGGGAAGGATTGTTATGAAGGTGTTTGCAAAACGGTATTGGCCCGTGCTGCCTGGTCTTATATTGATGGTGGCATTCATGTTGGGGCCGATTCTATGGGCTTTTTATGGATCCTTGACCAATGTCGCCTTGACGGGTCCAAAGGCCACGAATCCAGACTTTGTGGGGATGAAGAACTACGCGCGTCTGTTCACAGACCATGATTTTCCAAAATCGATCTGGCTGACGATAGTCTTCGTGGTGGTGAGTGCCATTATCGCCCAGAATTTCTTGGGGTTGGGATTGGCCATTCTTCTGCAACGCAGCAACCGCATCATCGGAAGGTTCGTCTCCGCCGCGGTAATGACGGCGTGGGTCGTTCCTGAGTTGGTTTCCGCATTCGCGTGCTACGCGTTCTTCTCGAAGAACGGTACATTGAACCAGATTCTTCAGATGCTTGGATTACATGGCGTTGAATGGCTTTATCTGATGCCTATGTTCTCCGTGATACTGGCAAATATATGGAGAGGAACCGCGTTCTCAATGATGAATTATCAGGCGGCCATAGGCGAGGTCGACAGCTCGTTGACTGAAGCGGCCGTTGTCGATGGCGCCAATGGCTGGCAGGTTTTCATCCATGTGACGATGCCTGTCATTAAACAGACCGTATTGACCAATTTGATGCTGATCACCTTGCAGACCATGGCGTCCTTCACGCTCATCTTCGTGATGACCGCTGGAGGTCCAGGCACGAACAGCACCACATTGCCTGTGTTGGCTTACAAAGAAGCCTTCAAGTTCGGTGATATCGGCTATGGCTGCGCGATAGCTGTGGTCATGCTCATCATCGGCGGCATTTTCGGTGTCATATATGTCCGCGGCCTTCGAGACGAGAAGGGAGTCACCAATGAGTGAAGCGACAATGACGGCAACGTCTTCCGGCAAAACCAAAGACGAAAAGAAGACGAAGGGCAACCAGCATTTCACCACTCCGACCTCACCGAGGCATGGTGCTTCGGCCTTCTTTGCCTACTTGGCAATGGGTGTGGTGTTCGTGGTGTTCCTGCTCCCGATGCTGTGGGTCTTTTTGGCGGCGTTCGATTCGGACGCGTCTTTTGAGACCAAAATGCCCACGCACTGGACTTTGCACAATTTCAGTTCGATTCTCAATATGGACACAACGTTCAGACCATTGTGGAACAGCGTGATCCTTGCGGGCATTTCCACGCTCATCGTCATCATCTGTTCGGTGTTGACCGCGTATCCCATGTCCCGCTACCAGTCGAAGTTTAACAAGCCTTTCATGTATACGGTGCTGTTCGGCACCTGCCTGCCGATCACCTGCTTGATGGTGCCTGTCTACGCCTTGTTCGTTTCCTTCCACATGATCGATTCGATGATCGGCACGATCTGCTTCCTGGCCGCCTCCTCATTGCCCATGGCGATTTGGATGACCAAGAACTATATGGATGCGGTGCCCTTGGAACTTGAGGAAGCGGCGTGGGTTGATGGTGCCGGAAGAATGAAGACGCTGCGCACGGTGGTCGTGCCTCTTATGAAACCCGGGCTTGCGGCGGTGAGCATTTATGTGCTCATGCATACTTGGGGTAACTTCTTCGTTCCATACATTCTTCTGATTTCTCCGAGCAAGCAGCCTGCGTCGGTGAGTATCTACACCTTCTTCGGCCAGAACGGAATGATTGCTTATGGGCAGCTGGCGGCATACTCGCTGCTGTATTCGATCCCCGTGGTCGTCATGTATATCATCTCCAACCATGTCCTCGGTACATATTCGTTGGCTGGTGGTGTCAAGGGGTAGCGAAAACAAAATGGGTGCGTCGCCGATGCGATGCGGCGCACTCTTGGAGAGAAATGCGACCTTTAATGTTCATCACAAGGAGTATTGAGCCGTGACAACAACAACCGAAAATGAGAAAACAATGCAGCGTGCCGAGCGCGTGTTGCGAGAATACCTGCCGGATGCCTTGTATCGTAATACAGAGCCTGTCTCGATCGAGGCGTGGAAAGTTGGGGGCGAGCCCGTTGATTTCAAAACCGCGAAGGCGGCGACATATCAGCCCTTCAATATAGGGGATACTTGGGGGGCTCCTTGGGACACATGGTGGATTCATGTTTCCGGTACCGTTCCCGCCTCATGGGTCGATGAAGGCACCCAGCCCGAACTCGTCGTTGATTTGGGCAAAATCGGCCGGGGACCCGGGTTCCAGGCAGAAGGTCTGGTACGTGATGCCGATGGTACGGTGATCAAGGCGGTCGAGCCATACAACGATCGCGTGCCTCTGCCCGCTCCGGGGCAATCCTTCGAGTTCTACATCGAGGCTGCGGCCAATCCGCAGATTGGCCAGGGGGGGCGTCATACTCCTACTGAGATGGGCAATGAGGGCGTGCAGGATGGACCGGAACTTTACCGTCTTATGCGTCTGGAAATGGGCCAGCTTGATCTTGAGGTATGGAATCTCATTCAGGAGTTGCAGGTTCTTTGCGGCTTGAGCAATGAGCTTGATTCGACACGCACTCGTCATGCTGAGATCATGGCAGCCATTTCCGACAGCCTTGATGCCATAGACATCGCGGATGTCAAGGATAGCGCCAAAGACGCACGCAAGGCTTTGGTAGACGTGCTTGCCTCGCCGGCGGTCAATGATGGGCATACGGTCTATGCCATCGGGCACGCCCATATCGATTCGGCATGGCTATGGCCGTTACGCGAGACGAAGCGCAAAGTGGCCCGCACTTTCAGCAACGCAGTGGAGCTGGGAGACGAGGATCCAGACTATATCTTTGCGGCTTCCTCGGCCCAACAATACCAATGGCTGAAGCAGAACTACCCGGGCGTGTTCAAGGAAGTGCAACGCAAGGTGCGTGAGGGCCAGTTCATTCCTGTTGGCGGTATGTGGGTGGAAAGCGACGCCATGCTCACCGGAGGGGAATCGTTGGTTCGTCAGTTCGTGCAGGGCATGAAATTCTTCAATGAGAACACCGGAGGGGCCGCTCCTATTGTGTGGCTACCTGACAGCTTCGGCTATTCCGGGGCGTTCCCGCAGATTGCCCGGCTTGCCGGTATCCAATACTTCCTGACGCAGAAGATTTCGTGGAACGACACCAACGTCTTTCCCCACCACTCCTTCTTGTGGCAGGGGATTGATGGCACGGAGATCTTTACCCATTTCCCGCCTTCCGATACATACAACGCCCATATCAGCCCAGCCGAAGTCGCCCTTTCCGAACGACAGTATTCCGAGAAGGGCAATGGCGGCAAATCAAGCCTTATGCTCTTTGGGTGGGGTGATGGCGGCGGCGGCCCTACCCGTGAGATGATGGCTGCGGCAAGGTTGCAGAGCAACCTCGAGGGATCTCCGAAGGTCAAGGTGGCTTCCCCGATCGAGTTCTTCGACAACGCGTCTTCCGAGATACGTGAGATGCCGCGATGGAACGGTGAGCTTTATCTGGAAAAGCACCGCGGAACCGGTACTTCCGAATCCAACACGAAACAGGGCAATCGGCGTTGTGAGGCCCTGTTGCGTGAGGCCGAGATGTGGGCGACCTATGCTACGGTGGAAACAGGAGTGGCCTATCCATATGACAAGTTACAGGATATCTGGCAGAAGGTCCTGCTTTACCAGTTCCATGACATTCTTCCAGGTTCCGCTATCGCGTGGGTCTATGCCGAGGTGGAGCGCTCGCAGCGTCAGCTCATCAGTGAGTTGAACGATATCATTCATGAAGCGATCGTGTCGTTGTGCGGCGAAGGAAATCTGGAGCTGAAGGCGAATGCCGGTCCGTTACCTCAAGAGGGTATCGCCTCCACTGCCATTGATGAACCCCATTTGGATGGACGGATAAGCGTTCATGGGGAGATTAATGGCATCGTTTTGGAAAATGACGCTGTTTCCTACACGCTTGACGAGCAGGGACGCATCATCTCGGCGTTCGATAAGCGTGCTGGCCGAGAAACCATAGATAGTGAGCTGCCAGGCAACGATCTGCAGCTTTTCGGCGATGCCCCATCACATTACGATGCATGGGACATCGAGAAGTCCTACCAGCGTATGCGTGTTGAGCGGGCCAGAAAGGTATCCTCCTGTCGCATTGTGGAGCAAAGCGTTGAAGTGAGCGGAACAATCGGTTCTTCCGGCTATTCGCAGAAGCTCGCATTGGACAACGACACCAATATGCTGCGTATTCACACTCATGTTGATTGGCGGGAAAGCGATAAGCTGCTCAAGCAAGCATTCCCGGTGAATCTTTATGCCAAACAGGCCTCCTGCGAGATTCAGTATGGCCATCTTGACAGGCCTATCATCAAAAACACTTCATGGGACGAAGCGAAATTCGAAAGCTCCGCGCAACGTTGGGTCCATGTGGCTGATGGTGATTTCGGTGTCAGCGTGGCCAATGCATCCAGCTATGCCTATGATTTCGAGCAGGTGCGTCTGTCTAATGGACGTCCGGGCACATTGATCAGGGCTTCATTGCTGCGCGCGACCCACTATCCGACTCCTAGGGCCGATGTGGGCGAGCACGACTTCGACATCGCTTTCGGCATCGGCACCACGCTTGGTGACGCCATTCGCGCCGGATATCGGATGAACGTGCCCGCGAGACTTGTCAAAGTGGATCACGGAGTTCCGCCGTTCCTTTCATTGGACAATTCGAATGTTCTTCTTGAAGCTGTGAAGATGGCCGAAGACCAATCTGGAGATGTGGTGGTCAGACTCTATGAAGCATCCGGCACTTCTTCGCATGCGCATCTGTCCACAGGTTTCCCTTATCAGGAAGTCCGTGAGGTCGGCCTTCTCGAAAGTGAATGCGATGCGGTGCAAAACGCTGTGACTGAGCAGGACGGTTCGGTGATTGGCCTGAGTCTGCATCCTTTCCAGATCGTAACCTTGCGTTTCTGCAGGAAGTAAGGTGATGACATGATTTGAGGGTCGGTTTCGGACGTGGAAGATGAGTTCGAAACCGACCCTCAGATTTTTAACTTTATGATGCCATCGGGATTTTGAACTTGGCGGCTTCAGTGTTTTCGGATGTTTGGTCCTTGCTCTGTGTTTGTAGAACCCATGTTTGCATTGCAAACTGTGCATTGGTCAAACGAACGGTTTATTGAATTTTAGGAATGACCAAGGAGTTGGTGTTCGGCGAAAGGTCTCGATCCAGCACCGTGCTGGCGGCCCCATACGCTGCGATGTCCTCGTCGCGTTCAGCCGATCTGACCATCGGTGTGTGTTCCTGGCGCATGACAGCTTTCTCGCGTACGGTATTGAGGATGTCATCGATGGCGAAGTCCTTGATTTTGTTCCAATACGGGCCGCCCAGCACGATGTTGTTCATGTCGAGCACGTCACAGAACGTTGTGGCGGCACGCCCGAGATGGATGCCGGCCTGGTGCATGAGTTTGAGACAGGCGTCCTCCCCGTTTCTGGCGCGTTCGCACAGCTCGTCAAAGTAATGTTCAAGTTGCACGATGTCATCGGAGGTGTTGAATTCCTGGGGTTTGTGAACGTGTGTGGGCTCTTTGAAAAGACCGAGCGCCTCGGCTTCCTTCACGATAGCGCGTGGGTCGGTGGTCACCGTCAGACAGCCTCGTTGGCCGCACCAGCATTCCGGACCATCGACCTCTACTACAAGGTGCCCAGCGTCGCCTTCATTGCCGGTGCCTCCGTGGAAGACTTCGCCGTGGTGGGTGAAGCCGAAAGCGACACCAATGCCCATGTAGATGAATAGAAAATCCTCGTTCGTCGCCGGATCGGTGTTCCAGGCCTCACCTTGGCATGCGGCGGTGACGTCCTTGCCTAGAGCCACGGGCAGACGCACGAGTTTTTTCAGTTCGTCGACGATGGGGAAATTCCACCAGCCCGAAAGGTTCGGCGGGTTGACGATGATTTGGTTCTTGGCGTCAAGAGGGCCAGGCGAGGCGATGCCGACGCCGCTGATACGTTCAATGGGTATGTGATAATTTTCGATGGCTTTGAGAATGGTGTCCGCGATGATTTTTATCGAGCTGGCCGCGTCCTTTTGCAACTGAGGATGGTAACGGGCGACAGTCTCACCGGCGAAATTCATCAGTACGATGCCGGTGTGCTCAGGCTCGAGATGCACTCCGAAAGCGTAACGGCCTTCCGGGTTGAGCGTCAGTGAAGTCGGTGGCTTGCCGCGTTCCCCGGTGACGGTGCTTCCTTCTTTGATGAGGTTTTCCTTGAGCAAGGAACGGACGATGTTGGAAACCGTCTGTGGGGTGAGCCCGGTCTGCCGGCTGATGTCGATGCGGCTGATACCCGATTCTTTTCTGATTGTCTCAAGGACCACACTGTGGTTGTAGCTGCCTAGGGCGGGCAGATTCGTGCCGCGTATTAACGGTTTGGTAGCGGTCATGCCAGCAAAGGTCCTTTCGGAAATATCATGTATTCTGTCGTACAACATCAATAATTCAAAACATTAGAAATACTACTTGATGTCGTGGATGAAGTTATCTCGTGACAGATATGAAACGTTTTGGTTTGAAGGAAAAGTGCCGGCGTCAATGCCAGGTGGGGATATGGTTAACCCGTTATCGCGAGAATATTGTGGTTGTCGGATTGTGGCGATAACGGGTTAAGTGTCACGGTTCATCTAAACTGCCTGGGGCTAGTCGATGGTGTTCCTTACGGCGGTGGCGATGCTGACGGAAGGCTCCAGATAGGGGATAAGCGTGGATTGGAAGGCGTGGTAGACATCGGACTTGCCGGGCCATACCGTGTCGAGGACATTGTTGTCTTGGTCCAACTGGTGGAACCAGCTGCCTTTTTCATGGTCGATCAGATGCGCGTCGATGTATTCGAGGAATCCGGCGTAGCGTTCCTTGTATTCAGGCTTGCCCGTCACGCGGTAAAGCGTGGAGGAGGTATTGATTGACTCGGCCAAGGTCCAATGCATGCAGTCGGTGACCACGGGATTTCCGTTCCAGTCAACGGTATAGGCCATGCCGGAGTGACCATTGCGATTCCAGCCATCGGCGACGGCTTGGTGGAACAGGTGTTCGGCCGCGTCGATGTATGGCTTGGCCAACTCCGTGTTCTTGAAGGTGCTCAGCGCCCACTGTGTGATAAGCCTCGCCCATTCGATGCCGTGGCCGGGGGTTGAACCGTATGGTTTGAATTGATCGGCCTTGTTGTCGGCGTTGTACTCGAGATTGGGTTCCCAATCGCGGCTGAAGTGCTCGGGGATTCGCCAGGAGTTCGCCTTGGCCCAGTTGACGACATGATTGACGATGCGACCGGCGCGTTGGCGGTATGTCTCGTCTCCTGTGGCATCGGCGACGGCCAGGAATGCCTCGGTGGTGTGCATGTTGGCGTTGATGCCACGGTAGTCATCCAGTTTTGTAAAGGTGGAATCCCAGGTGTCTACGGCCAGTCCGGCTTCGTCGTCCCAGAAGTACTTGTCGTAAATCCCAAGCGCTTCATCAAGAAGTTCCCGAGCGCCAGGCCGCCCAGCGAGCAACGCGCTGGACGCCGCAAGAATTACGAACGCGTGAGGATAGCAGGTTTTCCCAGATTCCGGGGTCCCGTCCTCACCGATGGAGGGATACCAGCCACCGTTCTCATTGTCGTGCAGAATGCCGGTGAACCCTTTGAGGCCTGCGTCCACAAGCGTTTCAGCGCCTTTGAGACCCAGGAGCGTAGCTATGGAGTAGACGTGAATCATTCGTCCGGTGATCCACGTCTGTATGCCATGGGAGGGGTCGATTGTTCCGTCGTTGTCCAACCAGCCGGAGCCACCTTGAGGTGCTGGGAATCCTTTACCGAAATCAAGCAAATCGTATGATTGCGAAGCCATGAACAGGCGATTGCCTTCAGTGTCTAATTGATATTTGACGAACATCATATTGTTCCTCCTTGAAACATTTTATTATTTCAAAACGTTTTCCTAATTATACATCAATAATGCCATAACTGGCAATTTAATATGTTTTCACATGGGAGCGGACTGGTGCTGCATGCAAAATCGGTGTCCTTTCGTTGGAAAGGACACCGATTTGCGTTTGCGTTATTTCTGTGCTTCGCCGAGATAGTCCGGGATGTTCTCCGGATACTCGGGCCAGGCGCCGGATTGGGTGCAGACGAAAGCGGCGGTGTTGACGGCGGCGCGATGCGCCTCCTGCAATGACGAGCCGGTGAGCACCTTGGCGGTGAACGTGCCGGAGAACGAGTCGCCGGCGCCTACGGTGTCGGCGACTTCGACGCGCGGGGTGTCCAGCGTCGAGGATTCGCCGTCCTTGGCGATGATGGTGCTGAAGGTCGAGCCGCCGGTGAGGATGACGTAGTTCAGGTCGTACTTCTCCATGAACCAGTTGCAGGCTTCCTCATCCGAGGTGCCGCGGATGTCGAACATGTCGCGCAACAGCAGCAATTCCGCGTCGTTGATCTTGAAGACGGTGGCATAGCCCAGCAGCTCGTTGATCAGGTCCTTGGAATAGTGGTCGCCGCGGATGTTGATGTCGAAGAACTTCATCGCCGTGGGCTTGGCGTGCTTCAGGAGCTCCACGATGGTGTCATGGGATTCCTGCGAACGAAGGGCGAGCGTGCCGTAGCAGATCGCGTCGGCCTTCTGCACCAAGTTGATGAGCTCGCGGGTGTAGAGGATGTGGTCCCAGGCGACGTTCTTGATGATGGTGAACTCCGGGATGCCGTTTTTGAGGGCGACTTCGGCGGTGGAGGTCGGCCATGCGTTGCGCTGCACGATCGATTCGACGCCGGACTGCTTGATGGCCTCGACGAGCTCATCGCCCAGCGGATCCTCGCCCACGGCGCTGATGGCGTGGCCTTCAGCACCGTTCATCGCGGCGTGATAGGCGAAATTGACGGGGGCGCCGCCCGCGCGCTTGCCGGTGGGGAGCATATCCCAGAGCAGTTCTCCTAGGGAGACAACGATTGGCTTGGTCATGATGTGATCCTTTCTTACAACTGTTTAAAAAATCTTAAGTTATGGGTTTACAAAAATCTTGGCTTTATTATCCGTTTGGACTAAGAGATTGGTGGGTAGTTTTGCTTCGGCTCATCCGGTATTTTCCGTAGGCCTTGCGGCGAGGAAATAGGAGGGATGATCCAAAAACTGGGTGATGGCCGTGGCGGCGGCGCCAAGCACGGCCGCGTCGGTGGGCAGCCCGGAAAGGGTGATTTCGGTGGATTGCACGATTTCGGGGATGACCCGTTCGTTGACCACGGCCTGTGCGGCTTTGAGCAGCTGCTGGCCGCCGAGCGCGCCGATGTCGCCCAAGACGATGCGACGCGGATTGAAGGCGTTGCAGATGGTGACGCATCCGTAGCCGACATAGCGGCCGATGTCGGCGACAAGCGTCCGGGCGTCGGTGATTCGCCGGGCGTCTGTCGCCTTGTCGCTTTGTCGCACGGCCAAAGCGAACAGCGCCTGGCACGCCTTGATATGCGTCATGTCAGCGGAGCCTTCGACGATGCCGAGCTGGTCGATCTGCTTATGGATCGCGCCGGCGGAACAGTAGCATTCCAGGCATCCGACATTGCCGCATTCGCACTTCCTGCCGTCGATGGCGTCGATGGAGACATGGCCGAGTTCCGTGGACGCTCCAAGGCTGCCGTAGACAAGTCTGCCGTTTTCGATGACTCCGAGGCCGACGCCTTCGCCAAGCAGGAAATAGGCCAGGCTTCCGGCGTCGGCGAGCCCGCCGAAAAGCCGTTGCGCCAACGCGCCGGCACGTGCGTCCTGTTCGATGAACAAGGGGACCGGGCAGTCCTGTCCGAATTCCTTTTGGAAGTTGATATTACGCCAGTGCGGCATGCTCGAGACGAGCGCTGTGTGGCCGGTGGAGTGCAGGTATGGGCCGGGCACGGCCATGCCGATGGCGACGATGTCGGGGTCGGTCGCGAGCAGGGAATCGATGGCCTTGTGGGTCGCGGCGATGGCCGCGTCGATGGTGTCGTCGCTGACCTTTGGCATGTCCTCAAGGCTCAGCCGCGTGCCTTTGAGGTCGAAGACGCCGATCTGCACCAGGCTGCGCGCGAATTTGACGCCGATGAAATGGAACCTTGAGGTATCGATTTTCAGTCCGATGGAACGGCGGGATTTGCTGCCTTTGATGTCACCGGTTTCGGCGGCGATGCCCGCATCGATAAGCCGTGCGGTGATTTTGGTGATGGCGGCCGGCGTGAGCCCCAAGGACTTGGCGATCTGCGCTCGCGAGGTGACGCCATGGTGGTAGAGGTGCCACAGCGTCCGTGAACGATTGCGTTCGGAGACGACGGATTGCGGTGCTGTGGCGTGCGTGGGGTCGTCGGGAAAGTCCGGTGTCGAGGGGGCCAGATGGTCGATGGAGATTGCCGGCGATGTTCGCTTCTGTGCTCGCTTTTCGTTTCGTTTTTCCATTCGACACCTCCTCGGGTCAGAGTCATATCCTCAACCGTGCTGCTGACGATTTCGTATTGATGAACTGACTTCATATATTAACGAGGTTAACGAAAAACTGCAAATCGAATCGTGAAGAAAAGCGAATTGCAATAGGTTATCGCTCGCCGAAGCTTGGATGCGGCGTTATTGACATGGTGCTTCGGGCCATTTTGGCTAAGGCACCATGGTTTCGAGTCAGTGAAGCTGATCGTCAACGACGAACAGGGCATGGCTGTCGCCGTTGGCCTTGTTGCGCCGGTACTCATCGAAAATCTTGAGGCGTTCGACGGTGCTTTTGGCCAGCGGCTGGGGTAGGGCATCGCGCGAGAACCAGCCGACCTTGAGGCTTTCGTCGTCGCCGACGAACGGGTTGGCGTTGCCGCCAGGCTTGAGCCGGCATAGGAACGAATGATCCATGTATTGCGTGCGGTCGCCGTTGGCATAGGTGATGATGTCCGACGACGAGATGACGGCCACCAAGTCGGTGACTTCGGCGTCAACGCCGGTCTCCTCTTTGATCTCGCGCACTACGGTGTCGGCCGGTTGCTCGCCGGGTTCGTTGACCCCATACACCATCGCCCATTCGCCGATGTCGGCCCGTTGCCCGAGCAGAATCCGCCCCTGCGAATCCTCCACAAGCCCGGTGACCCCATTGAGCCACAGCAAATCATGTCCGATTTTCCTGCGTAGCTCGATAATGAACGATGGTGTAGTCATGAAAACCTCTTACTCGTTGACCGCCGCGCGCTGAGCCATCCATGCTTCCACGTCGTCGATCTGCTTCGGGATGGCCTTGGAGATCCATTCCGGGCCGTTCTCGGTCATCAGGACGTCGTCTTCGATGCGCACGCCGATGCCACGCATCTCCGGCGGAATCAGTAAATCGTTCTTGGCGAAGTAGAGGCCAGGCTCGATGGTGAAGATCATGCCCGGCGTGATCTTCGCGCCCTGATAGGACTCGTAGCGGGCCTGCGCGCAGTCGTGCACGTCGAGACCGAGGTGGTGCGCCACGCCGCAGGCGATCCAACGGCGGTGCTGCTGGCCGTCGGGGGAGAGCGATTCCTCCACATCGACCTTCAGGATGCCCCATTCGTGCAGGCGCTCGGCGATGACGCGCATGCAGGCGTGGTGGATGTCGGAATAGGTGGCGCCTGGCTTGGCTGCCTCGAAACCGGCCTGCTGCGAGTCGAGTACCGCCTGGTAGATCTTCTTCTGCAACGGTGTGAACTTGCCGTCCACCGGGAAGGTGCGGGTGATGTCGGCGGTGTAGAGGCTTTCCACTTCGATGCCGGCGTCGATCAGCACGAGCTCGCCGTGGCCGACGACGCCGGTGTTGCGCATCCAGTGCAGGATCGGCGCGTGCTCGCCGGAGGCCACGATGGTGCTGTAGCCGACGCTGTTGCCTTCCTCGCGTGAGACCGAGGTGAACGCGCCTTCCAGCATGCGCTCGCTGCGCGGCTTGCCCACGGCCTGTGGGATGCGCGAGAGGATGCGGTCAAAGCCGTCCTTGGTGGCGGCCACGGCCTTGCGTACCTCGCCGATCTCGTAAGAGTCCTTGATCATTCGCGCGGTCGAGGCGAACTCCTGCAGTTCGTCATCGGCCTTTTCATTGGCGTCCGGGTCGGGGAAGCCATTGGCCTCGCGCACGCTTTCGACCTCGGCGGTCATCTGCGGGTCAGCCTGGCGCACCACGCGCATGCGAACGGCCCCGGCTTCGGCTCCGACGTCCTTGCCCAAGGCGTCGGGAAGCTGGGCGATGTCGTGTGTAGGGATGCCGGTCATCGCGGCCAGCTCCTTGACACCGGCGCGCGGCCCGACCCAATACTCGCCATATTGGGCGTTGGCGTAATAATCGACCGTGCTGTTGTCGGCGCGCGGGGTGACGAACAACTCGGGAGCGTGGGTCTTGCCGGCCTTGGCTTCGTCGGAATCAGGGTCGAGCGGGTTCAATACCAGCACCGCGCCCGCCTCGTAATCATGCCCAAGCCCGGTGTAATACGAAAACTCGGTGTTCGGACGGAAGGCGTAATCGTCGTCGTTGTTGCGGTTCTTGTAGTTGCCGGCGGGGATGACGATGCGCTCGCCGGGGAAGCGCCTGCCCAGCGCCTTAAGCCGCGCGGGCGTGAACTTGCTGGATTCCAGCGGCTCGATGTCCGGCTCCTGGTTGTCCCAGCCCGTCTTCATGAAGCTCTGGAACGCCTTGGACATGTTCGGACGCAACGTGCGGTTGTTGGTCCGGTCCTCCATGGGCTGCTCGGCTCCCGGTGCCTCGGCCAGCTCCTGGGCCTCGTACTTCTTGTCGTTGTCTGTGATGACGTCTGTCATTGCTGCTCCCATTTGACGAAATTCGTTGTCTTCCATCCTAATAATCCAGTGTGACTCTTCCGTTCGTATAAGAATTTCGTAATACAGTTAGTAGGTGATTCGTGCATTCATGAACATGGAATCGCTCCGCGGAATCTCCTTGCGGCGGTTGAGGAACATCCTGCCATTCGCCGTTCGGCTTAGCGCTTTCGAGGCCGTTTCATACAATGGTTACAGCTATTTTCAAGGGTTTCACACCAAAACGAGGTCTTATGTCATTCGAGCATCCGAAAATCAACGGGGTCACCATTCGTCAGGTCGAGCGCGAGATCATGGGCAGGCGCACCACGCACGAGGAACTGGGCCACGACCTCGAGGTGATGAACCTGATGCTTGATCTTTTGGGACATCCGGAAGACACGTTCCGCATCATCCACATCACCGGCACCAACGGCAAGGGCTCCACCGCCCGCATGGCCGAGGCCATCTGCCGCGCCTACGGCATGCGTACTGGCCTTTACACTTCGCCGCACCTCCAGAAGATTAACGAGCGCATCGCCGTGGATGGCCAGCAGCTTTCCGACGACGATTTCATCGACACGTGGATGCAGATCAAGGATTTCGTCGCGCTGGTCGACAAGAAGATGGAGGCCGACGGCAAAGCTCCGATGAGCTATTTCGAGATCCTTACGGTGATGGCCGTCTGGAAATTCGCCGACGCGCCCGTTGACGTCGCCATTTTCGAAGTCGGCATGGGCGGCAAATGGGACGCAACCAACGCGCTTAACGGCGACGCGGCAGTCATTGGACCGGTCGACATGGATCACATGCAATGGCTGGGGGACACGGTCGAAAAAATCGCCACCGAGAAGGCCGGCATCATCAAGCACGAATCCACCGCCATCATCGGCGCGCAGCCGCACGAGGCCGAAGTCATGCCCATCCTTGAGGCTGCGGCCGTTAAGGAACACGCCACGCTTATCCGCGACGGCGAGGAGATGGAAGTCGTCTCGCGCCAGCCTGCGGTCGGCGGCCAGCTGGTCACGTTCCGCACGCCGAACGGTACCTACGAGGACATTCCGGTCGCCAAGTTCGGTGAACATCAGGCGCATAATGCTTTGGCGGCGCTCGCGGCGGCCGAAACCGTGATTCCCGTGGCCGGGCAGCTTACTCAGGATGTGGTGGCTGAGGCGTTGGGTGGGGTCAAGATTCCCGGCCGCATCGAGCAGGTACGCACCTCGCCGACCATCATCGTCGACGGCGGGCACAACGTCAACGCCGCCGAGTCGCTGCGCGCGGCCATCGAGGAGAATTACAGCTTCGAGCAGCTGGTCGGCGTGGTCGCGATGATGAAAGACAAGCAGGTCGAGGAATACCTCGGCACGCTGGAGCCGATCCTGAGCCACATCATCGTTACCGAGAACTCGTGGCGCGACCGCGTGATGCCTGCCGAGGAACTTGAGAAGATCGCCGTCGGCGTGTTCGGACGCGACCGTGTCACCCGCATCGACAACCTCCCCGACGCCATTCAGGAGGCCGTCAACATGGTCGATGCCGATGACGAGCTGGGTGTCGGCTACGGTCACGGCGTGCTTATCTGTGGCAGCTTCGTCACCGCCGGCGATGCCCGCACGCTGCTCGCGGAAAAGAAGAACCCCGAACTGGCGTTGCCCAAAGCCCAGCGCGTGTCCGGCAAGCCAAAGGACGGCAAAGCCGATTCCGAAACTGCAAACACCAAAGACGAGGACGAGGACATCGTCTCGGAGGTTTTCGGTGACGCATTCGGCGATTTCGGAGTCAAGCAGGTTCCGTTCGAAGGTGAGCCCGAGCCCGGCAACACCGCCGAGCAGCTTCGTCATCATGCCAATGGCACCGGCAATGGCGGCAAAGGCGGCAGTCAAGCATAACCCCGCGGGAGAAGCGCTTTCTTCGGCTCAAGTGGCGTTTCCCGCTGATTGACGAATCAACTGCGACGAAAAGCACTAAAATCAGACCAAAATAGTGCTTTACGTCGCAGTTGCGGCATAGATCGATGTGGATGAGCCATCCGTTCCCTTGATATTGCACAATGCGGTTAGGTGTGCTGGCCGGTATGATAGCAAGTGATAACAGGACGCGCCCGATCTTGCGGGGCGGTAAGCGGGAGAACAGAGGAAGTCAATAATCCATGTATCTGAAGGAACTGACGCTCAAGGGATTCAAGTCCTTCGCTTCCGCGACCACGCTGCGCTTTGAACCGGGCATCACGGCCGTGGTGGGCCCGAACGGTTCCGGAAAATCCAATATCGTCGACGCGCTGACGTGGGTGATGGGGGAGCAGGGTGCCAAGAACCTGCGCGGCACCTCGATGGAAGACGTCATTTTCGCCGGTACCTCCTCGCGTCCGCCGCTGGGACGTGCGCAAGTCAGCCTGACGATCGATAACACCGACGGCACGCTCGACATCGACTACACGGAAGTCACCATCAGCCGCACCATCTACCGCAACGGCGGCTCCGAATACGCCATCAACGGTTCGCCCTGCCGCTTGCTCGACATTCAGGAGCTCTTGAGCGATACCGGCTTGGGCCAGCAGATGCACGTCATCGTAGGCCAGGGCAGGCTTGACGAAATTCTCAAAGCCGACCCCGCCGGTCACCGCGCCTTCATCGAAGAGGCCGCCGGCATCCTGAAGCACCGCAAGCGCAAGGAACGCGCGATACGCAAGCTCAAGAACACCGAGGCGAATCTTGCCCGCACCGATGATTTGCTACACGAGATTCGCCGGCAGCTGGGGCCACTCGGGCGACAGGCCAAGATCTCGCGGCGCGCGGCAAGCATCCAGATTTCGTTGCGTGACGCGCAGTCAAGGATTTTCGCCGAGGATGCCCAGAAATCCATGGAAAGCCGCGCCAAGCTGCGCAATGAGCTTGGTGATGTGCGTCGGGAACTGGAAATCGCGCAACGCGAACTGGCAAAGGTCAAGGTGCATATCGAGCAGGTCGAAGCGCTGAGCTCCGAGTCCAGTCCGGCCATGGCCAAGATCAACGATACCTGGCACGAGCTTTCCAGTATCGAGGAACGGTTCCGCTCGTTGGCTTCGCTTGCCGACGAACGTGCGCGTTCCCTTGCCGGCCAGATGATCACGAATTTCGGCGAGAATCCTGACATTCTCGAATCCCGAGCGAAAGAACTGGACGGACAGGCCGAGGCGCAGAAGAAGGCCGTTTCCGACAGACGTTTGGACTACGACAAAGCGACCGAAGCGCGGGCCGGCAATGAAAAGCAGCTCGCCGCGGCCCGTCAGACCCTGACGGAACTACGTAAAGCCGCGCAGGAACACACCTCAAAGGTCGCCAATCTGCGTGAGCTCAAAACCCGTGAGGAATCGGCCATTGAGCTGGCACAAAGCCGTGCTAAGGATTTCAATGTTCAACGTGAGTCCATCACCAAACAGCGTGACGATGCCACTGCCCAACGCGAGGCACTTGAAGCCGAAACGCGCAACGCCGGTGAGGAAGACAGCGCCGCCGAACTTGAAGCGGCGAAAACCGCGATGCAGCAGCGTCAGGAGGAACTTGATGCCTTGCAGGAGCAGCTGCGTGCCGCCAATGCCAAGGTGACATCGCTTAAGGCCAAGGCCGATGCTTTGAAGGAGACGTTGGAAAGCCGCAACGCTTCAGGTGAGCTGGAACAGGACGATGCCGTGGCGGCACTGGGCAGGCTTGCCGACTTCATCCATGTCGAGGACGGTTGGGAAGAGGCCATCGCCCACGCGCTCGATCAGTTTGCCAGCGCCATCGTGGTGCCCGGCAAATCCAATATGGTTCAGGCTCTGCGCCGAGCCAGCGAAGACAAGCTTGGACAGGCAGTTGTATTACATCCGCTGGAAGGTCTAACTGATGATGACCCAGATGGACAGAGCGAAAACGACGGTGCACAAGACGGCCAGTATCCCGTTCGTTGTGCTTCGACTTTGGTGAGCGTTAATAGCTTTGCAAAAGATGCGGTTTTCGCGGCCAGTGTCGTCCGTGCCGTTCGTCTGCTGCTCGATGATGTCGCGGCTGTGCCCGATATGGATACCGCACTGGAAGCCGTGGAGGGGAAGCGGTTCAGCCAGGCCGTCACCAAATCTGGCGAAGTGGTCAACGCTGTGGGCGCCATCGGTGGGTCCTCGCGCTCGCAGAGTGACCTTTCGCTGGCCGCCCGTCGTGACAAGGCAAGTGCGGAAGCCAAAAAACTTCAGCGTGAGGCCGATGCTATACAGCCAAAGATTGAAGCCGCGAAAGAGGCTCGCGACAAGGCTCGTCTGGAAGTCGACAAGCAATCGCAACAGCGTATCCAAGCCAAAGTGAGAGCCGATCAGGCGCGTAAGAACCTTAAGACTGCCGAGGAACGGGTCAGGCAACTGGAGCGACAGCTCAACGGGCTTGATGAGAAGATCAAACAGACTGACGACGACCGGCAGACCCATCAGCTCAAGCTTGAAGATTTGAGCCAGGCGCTGGAAACCGCAGAACATTCCGACACCGACAACGAGGACTTCGACGATCTGGACAAACGAGTCCATGAGTTGGAGACCACGCTCGACAAGGCGCGTGAAGAGGAAGTCTCGGCCAAAATCGTCTGGAATGACGCCAGTCATAAGGTCGATTCGCTCGTACGACAGGCCGGTCTGCTGCACGATCAGGCGAGCGAAGCCGTGGCACGGCGTGCGAAAATGAAAGCGCTCAACGAGAAGCGCGAACGCCAGCAGGCCCACGAACGGCGGATTGCCGCCGATGCGCGGGGCATGGCCGCACTGGTCGCCGCCGAACTCAAGTCCGTGGTCGCCAAACGGGATGAGCTTTCCAAGGCGGTTTCAAGCCATGATAGCGAGCTGAAGCAGTTGCGTGCGCAACGCGACGAGGCCGAGCCAAAAGTAGCCACTTTGCAGCAACACGAGCATGAGCTGGACGTGAACCGCGAGCGACTGGCCGCGCAATATGGCCAGATCGAGCAGAAGGTCTCGGACACGCTGGGCATGGATCTCGAGGCTTTGGTCAACGAATACGGCCCAGATAAGCTGGTTCCCGTCTTGGATGAGGAAGGTCGTCCGATTCCGCTTGAGCCGGAGAATGACGGCGGTGTTGGTACTGAAAATCGTCAAAGCAATACAATTGCCGATGATGGACATTCTGCTGTTTCAAATGGTGATTCCGCTATTGAAAACGCCGAATCGGTGCCGGTTGCAACTGATGGCGTCGATGACTTCAATCAGGATGTTTCCGGCTCCAATGGTCATCGAGATTCAAGCGCAAATGAGAACATGCCGATCGATGCCGACCACTACCAGATGGTGCCGTATGCTCGTGTCGAGCAGGAGAAGCGTCTGCAAAAGGCCGAACGCGATCTGAAGGCGCTGGGCAAGATCAACCCGCTGGCGGCCGAGGAGTTCGATGCGCTCGAGACGCGCAACCAATATCTGAACGACCAGCGCAATGACGTCGCCAAGAGCCGTGACGACCTCCTGAAGCTCATCAAGGACCTCGACCATACGATGATCGAGGTGTTCAAAAACGCCTTCGACGACACCGCCGCCGCGTTCGAAAAGGTCTTCGCCACGCTCTTCCCGGGCGGTACGGGACGCCTGCGCCTGGAGAATCCGGACGATTTGCTCACCACCGGAGTCATCGTCGAGGCAAGCCCGGCGGGCAAACGTGTCAAACAGTTGAGCCTGCTTTCTGGCGGCGAACGTTCGCTGACCGCGCTGGCGTTGCTCTTTGCCATCTTCACCGCGCGTCCGAGCCCGTTCTATGTGATGGACGAGGTCGAGGCCGCGCTCGACGACATCAACCTGACCCGTCTGATCAACGCGTTCAATGACCTGCGCAAGCACGCCCAGCTCATCATCATCACCCATCAGCAGCGCACGATGGCCATCGCCGATGCCCTCTACGGCGTGACGATGCGCTCCGACGGCGTCACCGCAGTCGTGAGCCAAAAGCTTGAGCATGAATGAGCTAGTAATTTTGGGTCCCGTGGGGTCTTGGGATATACAATGTTCGGGACACTCAAGGCCGTTCGGCCAAGCCTACGCCCGAACATCGCATATCCCAAGACCCCACTACCTAAGTAGATAAGGGTACGTTGGGTGAGTTAAACTTATTTGATTATTCTTTGTTATTTAATATTTGCTCGGTAATCAGTTCGGTTTATCGCTCCGACGGCTTGCCAAGAAGCTTGTGGAACTTGATGATTTGGTGGTAGTAGTTGATGACCGACCAGAACCAATGTGTAAACGTATCCTTGCGGTAGAAGAGCGGGTTGCCGGCGGCGCCGGAGCGGATGCGTTTGAGCGCGCGTGAACGCTGCGGCTCGGCGACGTAGCCTTTGATGACCGAGGTGGGCACCATCCGGAAAAGGAAGGGCTTGTTGGCGGCCACGGTGTCGAGCTTCTTGCCCAGCACGTAATAGTCGACGAACAGCTTGGCGAAGTTTTGCCCGGCAAGCGTGAGGTAGTACGTGTTGCGCCCAGGGCGGGTGTTGATTTCGAAGAACCGGTAGGTGCCGTCGCGCTCGTCGTATTTCGCGTCGAAGTTGGAATAGCCTTCGTAATGGACGTGCTTGAGGAATTTGGCGGCCTGTTCGAGCAGTTCGGGCTGCACGTCGTCGATGATGCACAGCGGGTTGCCGATGGCCGAAGGCAGGTGGTCCTGCAACAAAACCTGCCCCACGCAGGAAACTTTCACATTGCCCTCGGCGTCCGAGAAGCAGGTGATGGAGCGCAGGTGCGAATCGTCGCCGGGGATGCAATCCTGCACCAAAAGCTCTTTGTCATACACAGAGGCCTTGAGCTGTTCGAAGACCTCCTGCAGTTTCTGCGGGGTTTGGATGGTGTAGACCTTCTCCTTGCCGGGGAACTCCGCGTAATGGTAGCGCGCGGAGTTCGAGGGCTTCGCGATCACGGGATAGGTGAATTCGTCGACCGGAATCGTCGCGTTCGGGTCGGAGCAATCGTAGCTTTGCGTCTTGGGGTAGGGGATGCCGAGTTCCTCGCAGATGTTGTAGAACGTCTCTTTCTGCGTGATGCTGTCGAGCAGGTCAAAATCGATATAAGGGACGATGAAGTAACGGCTCAGCTTCTCCTTGTTTTTGGAGAAGATGCGGGCGTACCAGTCGCCGGAACCGAGCAGAATCGGAATCTTGTGGCCTTCCAATTGCTTGCCGAGCGCCATGAGGTAGTCGATTAGCACGCTTTCCTGGTCGATGTGCTTGACGATGCGGTAATCGGTGAACCGGCTGCGGGAGACGAAACGCTGGTCGGCCGCGCTGAGCACGATGCTGGTGATGCCATAGAGTTCATTGAAGCAGCGTACGTACGAGTATCCCAGCGTGTCGGCACCTAGGATGACCGGCTGAAGATATGTTTTCACATCGGCTTCACTGCGAATGAGACTATGTACGTCCAAGCGAATTCCCTCACTATCGAGCTGTTTGTCTGTTAATGCCTATCTTAGCGTGTGGCCACACAATCATCGGCCAGCGGGCGTTCCGGCCGAGTTGTCGCTGGCGGCAAACATCCGCTCGATGATGCGGTCGTCGCCTTCGAACGGGGTGTGCTTGTTGTGCTCCTTGATCCAGCGTTCGTTGCCTTTGCCGATGATGAGGATGACGTTGAACCGGTCGGCGTGCGCGCGGGCGTCGTAGACGGCGTTGGTGACCGCGGTGGTGCGGTTCGAAATGACCGTCGAGGAGCGGTCGGGTGCGGTGATGTAGCCTTGCATTTCCATGCAGATGTCGATGAACGGCTCCGTGTCCGTGTCCTCGGCGGTGAAAATGAAGTTTTCGACGCGGCTTTGCGCGGCCTCCACGATTTCCTTGCGGCGGTCGTAGGCCTTGTTGCCGGCGGAACCGGTCACGAGCGTGATGCGCGGGTGTTTCGCGCCGTAGCGTTCGTCGACAAAGTCCAGCAACGCGCGCACCGAGGCGAAATTATGGGCGTAATCGACGATGGCGACGGTATCGCTTTGCTGGTCCTTGAACTGCTCCATGCGCCCGGCCACACGGACCTTTTCCATTGCTTTGATGACCTCGGGATGATTGGAAACATCCATCCCCGCCGCAGTTGCGATGGCAAGCGCCGCGGCCGCGTTGGCGTAATTGAAATCGCCGAGCATGCTGAGGGAAATTCCGTTCGCTAGCACTTTGGAATCGGTGGCCGTCTTGACGACGGAAGGCTCGGCGACCGCAGGATTACCAAGACGTGATGAACCGTCATCCGCTTTATCCGACCACACCGCGGTGAAGGACTGGTGCCGCGGATCGTCGGGACGAATGGTGACATTGGCCGGCGCGGTTTTCGGTGCGGAGGCATCGGCGTTGTCGTTGTCAGATTCAAGCCTCAACGCGAACGTGGTGACCGGCACATCGTCTTTGGCCGCATCCTGCCGGACCAGCGAGGCGTACGCGTGGTCGGCGTTCAGCACGAGCTTGCGGCTGTTGGCCGTGATCTGGCGCTTGCAATAGAGATAATCCTCGAACGTCGGATGCTCGATCGGGCTGATATGGTCGGGGGAGATGTTCAGAAACGCGCCGACGTCGAAAGTCAGCCCGTAAACGCGGTTGACCTTGTAGGCCTGCGAGGAGACCTCCATGACAAGGTATTTCATCCCGTTTTCAACGGCCGTGTGCATCATGCGGAAGGCATCGAGCGATTCGGGGGTGGTCAGGTCGGATTCGACGTAGGTATGTCCGTCGAGGCAATTGTCGACTGAAGAGAAAAGCGCCGCCTTGCCGCCGCTCACGGCGTTCAACAGGGCCTGCGTGAAGTAGGCGGTGGTGGTCTTGCCCTTGGTGCCGGTGATGCCGATCATGGTCAGCTTGTCTTGCGGGCGGTCGTAAAACTCGGCGGAAAGCAGGGAAAGCGCCTCGCTGGCGTTGTCGACGATAAGCCCTGGGGCGCTTGTTACGTCGCTGAATTCCTCAGTAGCCACATAGCAGGCTAGTCCCTTGCCGTCGATGCCCTCGAGGAATTCCTTCTTGAAATGGCCTTTGGCCACGAGTATGCTGCCGGGCTTCACCTCACGGGTGTCGTAGGTGATGGCGTCGAAAGCCTTGTCGTGTCCGTCGATATCCGCCGGATTGAGCGTCCAGCAAGAGCCCTGCACGATCTCGCGCAGCAGATGATGTTCCTCGAGTAGGCGTGCGGCGGATGCCAGCGACAAAGCCATAGTGAACCTTTCCGTACCGTTTCGTGCGATAACTTTCTCGAAAAGCCTATATCAACCGCATCATCGCATCAAGCGTTCTTGGCGGTACCCGCACACTTGCGGCATGTCGCGCGTTCGATCCTGGATTACGCCGCCGAGAATCCGCGGACAGCCTGGATATCCCGCATTCAGAGAATCCCATCATCGTTGGTCACTTTGGTCGTGTCCATAGTGGCCGCGTGGTTTATCGTCGCGGGCCGCAGCGATATTGTAATGCGCTATGAGCGCGAAATGACCTTCGGGCTCGTTATAGCCAGGTGTCGGAAACCGGCCTGCGCCCGTGCGAGACCATCCATTTGTTGAACGACACCCGCCATTTCTCGTGCGCCTGCCGTTGCCAATCCATCAGCTCGCTCAATTTCAGCGCGCCGACCTGCGGGTAAAGCGTGGACATTGGTTTGATGAGGTCCACAGCCGCGGTCGTGTCCGCTGTGGCGTCGTGGAAATCGCCGTGCGGTTCCACGCCGTAATATTCGGTGGTGTAGGTCAGCGTGCGCTTGCCGTGTCGATGCGAAATCTCGCGGTCGATGACCAGCGGGTCGACGACCAGAAGCTCCTGTGGCAGCGCCTCAAGGTTCCAGCGCTCGAGGTCGCCGGAGAGCATGCGCACGTCGAACGGGGCGTTGTAGGCGAGCAGGGGGATGCGCTTGGCCTGCGCGGCGGTGACGATGGAGCCGATGGCGGCGATGGCTTGGGCTGGTTCGGCGCCGTTAGCCTCGAGGAATTCATCGGTGAACCCATTGACGCGGCTCGCGCCGGCGCTGATGTGCCGATGCGGATTGATGACCCATTCCGCCACGGCGTCGCCCTCATAGCCCTTTGCCGGGTTGCGCAGCACCAACGAGGCGGAGACGATGGCGTCCTTGGAGCCGGTGCCGGTAGTCTCGGTGTCGAAACCCAACAGCCAGGTCTGGCTGAGCGTCGTGTCGTCATCTTGCTGCGGGGCCTGAGCAAGCGCTTCCATCATGATGTCGGGGCCGTCTTCTTGGGTGTTTGTTGATGCTGTCATACCAGTAATTGTGCGTGTCGATTTCGACATTCTGCTTGTTGGTAAACGTTTAAATAGCTGATGTTGAAAAAACTAGATATAACTATTTATTATGTTTATTTTGCTTTGCTGCAAGTTTCTATCAAAATGGTGTGTCTGGAGTGTTCTTGATGCCCGTGCTTTCGGGTGTGCAAGGGTGTAGTCTTGCACACGGGTTTCTGTGGTTTCGTGCGGAATCTCGTTGCCGTGTCTTTGGAAACGGGAATACGGGTAGCGCGTGATTCAATGCAGACCAGTGGATTTCGGCGCGTCACGCCTTTCGAGCGTGGCTTTCCGATATCCCGGCGATACCTGCACGACTTAAAAGAGGACGGAATGTCAGACAACAAGCCAAAGGCCGCGACGACGACATCGGCGAGTGGCGCGGGCAAACCCTATGACCCGCTCAAATGGCATCGCAAGGATACGGTGTGGATGCTGAGCCTCTTCGGGACGGCCGTGGGCGCGGGGGTGCTGTTCCTGCCCATCGACGCGGGTGGCGCCGGCGGCATCGGCCTGCTCTTCATGGCGATCATCTCCTACCCGATGGCTTATTTCGCGCATTTGGCGCTGAGCCGCTTCGTCCTTTCGGCGGACAGGCTTGACGACGACATCACCGATGTGGTCGAGCAGCGTTTCGGCTTTAATTTCGGCATGGTCTTCACGATTCTGTACTTCATCGAGACGTGTATTACGTTGCTGGTCTACGCCATCTCCATCACCAACACCGTCGAAAGCTTCATCGGCAACCAGTTGCATCTGCCCACGCCGCCGCGTTGGCTGCTTTCGCTGATTCTGATCACCGCCCTGGTCGGCATCGCCAGCCTCGGCATCGACGTGATCACCAAGGTCGTGAGCGCCCTGGTCTACCCGGTCATCATCGTCCTCGTGCTCTTCTCGCTGTATCTGATCCCCAAGTGGAACATGTCGATGGTGACGAGCTACCCCAAAACCGCCAACGGCGGCTTCAATGTGGGCGCTCTTCTGGAGAACCTGTGGCTCCTGATCCCGGTGATGATCTTCGCTTTCGACCATTCCGCCATCGTCTCGTCCTTCTCGGTGGCCGAGCGCAAGGAATACGGCGACGACGAGGTGCACCTGAAGATCCGGCAGATCCTGCGCTGGGGCGAGCTCTTGATGGTGGGCGTGGTGATGTTCTTCGTCATCAGCTGCGACCTGTCGCTGACGCCGGGGGATCTGGCGCTCGCCAAGTCCCAGAACGTCTCAATCCTGACGTATATCGCCAACAAATCCGCCACCCCGTTCATCTCCTGGGTCGCGCCGATCATCTCTTTCGTGGCCATCGCCAAATCCTTCCTCGGCAACTATTCCGGAACCAAGGAAGGCCTCGGCGGCATCATTCGCAAGGCGGCCAGCAAGATGAATCGCACGGTCTCCAAGCGCGGCCTGATGATTTTCATCAGCTGCTTCGTCTTCCTGATCGACTGGCTCGTCGCCTGGGCCAACCCTTCGGTCATGGACCTTCTGGAGACCATGGTCGGCCCGATCATCGCCTTCATCCTCTTCCTCATGCCGATGTATGCGATTCACAAGGTGCCCTCGCTCAAGAAGTACGCGGGCAGGATCAGCAACGTCTTCATCGTGGTCGTCGGCCTTGTCGGCGTGAGCGCGATTTTCTACAATATCGTCAAGCTGTTCTGATTTTCATTCATGCGTAGGCGTGATGTCTCAATAAATCCGCGTGAAGACGTGTGTCGGCCGCCGGAGGGCCGATGCGTAGAATGGTAATGTGACACAAACCGATCAGGCGCAATTAGAACACCGCGAAACCGAGACGACCGCGCAGAAGCGCGCGCGTTTCGAGTCTCTTGCCATGCCTGCGGTGGATGCGCTATATCGGCAGGCCATGAAGCTGACGAACAATCCGGAGGACGCGCAGGATTTGGTGCAGGACGCCTACGAGCGCGCGTTCAAGGCATTCGACAGCTTCCGTCCCGGCAGCAATTTCGAGGCGTGGATGACCACCATCGAGCGCAACGCCTACTTCAACCAATACGCCAAGGCCAAGCGCCGTCCCCAACGCGCCAACGATTCCACGGGGGAGTACGACGACTGGGACATCTATTCCGCCTCCGACCATTCCTCCGAGGGGCTCAAGTCGGCCGAGCAGGAGTACCTGGACGGCTTCGCGCCCGCCGAGATCATGCACGCGCTCGACACGCTTTCGCCCGAGCGGCGGCAGGTTTTCATCGACACCGCCATCGATGGCAAGTCATACAAACAGGTCGCCAAGGAGCAGGGCATCAAGATTGGCACGGTAATGAGCCGGCTCAACCGCGCGCGCTCGCAGTTGAAGGACGAGCTGACCGAGTACGCCCATGCACGGGGGTATGGCAAAGACGAAAGCGCGCAAAACCAAGATGAAACGGGCTCTTCACTATCCGCGAACCCCAAAACCGCCAAAATGAGTAATAATAGTGAATTAGTCGAGCCGCGAAAGGAGATCAACGATGGACGGAAGCATTGAGCGCACCAGCCGTGTGGTGATGACCAGCCGGAGCGCCGACGGCGTTACCCGCACCGACATCGAGATTTCCCGTTACGACTCCAGCAGCCGGGTTTCCGACGACGAGCGCTTCAATCCGGAATCGTGTTGCGACGCGCGTGAAAAGGCCGTGATCGCCGAGTTGCGCGAGTTGTTGCGTCCGACCTGCGCCCCGCAATGCCTGATCGCCAAGCTCGAGGCGACGCTTGACCGTTGCTGCCTGGAGGAATCCTGCGGCGGGGAAGTCGCCTCCGCATAGCCATACGCAGAAGATGGATTTTTAGCCACGCATCCGTGCGTGGCTTTTTCATTGGTTTTGGTCGATATTCGTTGATTTGGCGCCGATTGAGCAATCTCTCCGGAATACGAAAAATGTCCCGCAATTGCTGCGAGACATTCTTTCGTTTACTGCGTACCTAACGGAACTCAGGCATTTGGCCTTTTGCCGTGGTTGGCCGCCTTTTTGCGGCGTGCCTTACGCTTACGTCCGCGCATTCCCATGATGGACTCCTTTACTTCAATGAATAAGCCTTAGGCATTATCGCACGTCGTTGCGACTTCGCGCAAGCCTCCATCAACTTTTCAGGGGAGGCTTGCGGTATGTATTACGCGGTTCAGCGCTGTTCCGCCTTGAAGCGGATGTTCGTTGTGCTGGTCTCGCCGGGCTTGATGGTGATGAGGTCGCGCCCGGTGTTGAAGGCGTTGGCGTATGCTGTCTGCGGCTCGATGGCGACGCCGGCCGGGTGGCTCTCGGGGGCGAAACCGGTGCCGGTGCACATCTGGAAGGAGGTGATGTTGTCGCCGCCGACGCTCACGGTGAGGCCGTCGGGGCGTGTCAGCGTGGCGAAGGCGTTGCCGTCGGCGTCATGTTCCAGGTCGGTCCAGGCATCGTCGAAGGGTTGCTGCGTCAAAGCCGTGGGCTGGCGCAGGTCGTATTTGCCGCTGACTGGCTCGGTGCTGGTGGGCAACAGGCGTTCGTTGGCGATGACGTGCGTGCGTGCCGGAATGGTGACCAGGCACCGCGCGTTCTGCCCGTCGATCTCGTCGCCATAGCCGTCAAACCCGTTGGCGATCCAAGGATGGATGGCCATGGCCCAGGGTGCGTCGATGGTGTCGTTGTTGCTCGCGGACAGGGTGAGTTTGAGCCCGTCGTCGTCGACATGGAACGTGGCGCGAACCAGAAGGTCGAAGGGATAGCCTTTCATCCCGCCGGTCCGCCAAGTGAGCGTCACCTGGTCCTCTTCGAGGCGTTCGAGCTTCCAGAAGGCGCGGTAGCCGTAGCCGTGGATGGCGTTGTACTTGTCATGCTCGTCGATGGGCAGCTCGTAGGTCTTGCCCTCGAAGGTGTAGGTGCCGTCCTCGATGCGGTTGGGGAAGGGGACGAGCAGCTCTCCGTTGGTGCAGGGGACCGTCTTGTCCGGATCCCACGAGGCGATCATGTCACGCCCGCGATAGGTGAGTTTGCGCAGCGTGGCGCCGAGTTCGGTGACCACAGCCGTGTAGTCGCCGTGCGAGATGGTGAATTGCTGGCCCGAGCGGGGAGGCAGAATGGATGAGGTCATGTCAACTCCTGATTGAAACGTTGTTGTTGTCATCCACCATTCTAATCGTTCATTGTGGTTTACCAAGTCCCGATTTTGGCGACGGTCGCGCCGAGTACGCGAACCAGATCCTTCGGGTTGACGCCGACGCTGAAGCCGCGTTTGCCGCCGGAGACGAGGATCTCATCGAACTGCATCGCGCTTTCGTCGAGCACCGTCTTGTGTTTGGTACGTTGCCCCAGCGGGGAGATGCCGCCGACGACATAGCCGCTTTCGCGCTGCGCCACCTTGGGGTCGGCCATCGCGGCCTTTTTGGCGCCTACGGCGGCCGCCAGGTCTTTCATGTCCAGATGCCCGCTCACCGGCACCACGCCGATGACCCGTTCCTCGCCGGTGTCGGCCATCAGCGTCTTGAACGCCTGGTGCGGGTCGATGCCCAGCTTCTCGGCGCCTTCGAGCCCATAACCCTCATCCATGTGGTCGGAGGAATGCTCATACTCGTAAATCTTGAAAGGGATGCCCGCTTCGGTAAGCTCGCGCGTCGCGGGGGTGGACGCGGTTCCGGCCTCTTTCTTATGTTTCTTGCTCATGTCCCCAAGTTTAATCGTTGTCGATTATCATTTTTCATTGCGCATACGAAAAAATCCCCAACCGTATGGCCGGGGATCTTTTCATCACGAATCACGTCTCTTTTACGAAACGTTGTTGCAGCTTAGCGCCGCATGTGCTCACTTGCTGAGTTCGGCGAAGTAGAGCAGAGTGCGAATCATGTTGCAGGTGAAGCCGTACTCGTTGTCGTAGAAGGCGACGGTGCGGGCCAGCGTGGTGCCGTCAATGGTGTTGACGTCGGTCTGCGTGGGATCGAAGACGCCGCCGTGGGTGTCATCGATGATGTCGGAGGTCACGATGCTGTCGGCGTTGTAGCCGAAAGTCTCGTTGTCCTCGAAGGCCTTCTTGGCGGCGGCGTTGATGTCGTCGGCGGAGACTTCCTTGTTGAGCACGGTGAAGAGCTCGGTGAAGGACCCGTCCGGAACCTGCACGCGCTGGGCATGGCCCTGCAGCTTGCCGTTGACCGAAGGAACGACCTTGCCGATGGCCTTGGCGGCGCCGGTGGAGTGCTCGATCGTGTTGACGGCGGCGGCGCGGTTATTGCGCGGCTTGGAGCCACGCGGGCCGTCGAGCAGCATCTGGGTGCCGGTGTAGGCGTGCACGGTGGTCATGAAGCCGACCTTGATGCCGAACTGGTCGTCAAGCAGCTTGACGAGCGCCGCGAAGGAGTTCGTGGTGCAGGAGCCGGCGGAGACGATGTCGTCGCTGGCCTTGAGGATGTCCTGGTTGACGCCGAAGACGACGGTCGGGGTGGTGTCATCTTTCGCCGGAGCGGAGATGAGGACCTTCTTGGCGCCGGCGTCCAGGTGGGCCTGGCTCTTGGCGGCGGAGGTGTAGAAGCCGGTGCACTCGAGCACGAACTCGACGCCATCGTTCTTCACCCACGGAATGTTGCGGGCGTCCTTCTCGGCATAGACCTTGTATTCCTTGCCGTCGACGACGATCGCGTCATCGGTGGACTTCACGTCGACCGGGGTGCCGTCATCGTGACGGAAGGTGCCGTGGACGCTGTCGTACTTCAAGAGGTAGGCAAGCATCGCAGGGGTCGTCAGATCGTTGATTGCTGCGACTTCGATGTCACCGGCCTCGCCACCGCGGGCCTGAAGTTCGAAAATGCGACGGAACGCAAGGCGGCCGATACGGCCAAAACCGTTAATACCAATCTTTACTGTCATGTAATTCTCCCTAAAAGGAAACAGTCGGGGAATACAGGCTCGTATTCCTCTCTGTATATTTACCAACACTTTTACTGTAACGTGTCAGCTGTACTAGAAAACGCGTTTTCCCATGCTTCTGGAGAAAAACCGACCAGAATTTTGTTAGCGTTCACAATGATCGGGCGCTTGACCAGCATCCCATTGCTGGCAAGGACTTTCAACTGTTCGTCTTCGCTCATCCCGGGCAGTTTGCTCTTGAGTTTCATCTCCCGGTACGGCATGCCCGAGGTGTTGAAGAAGCGCTTCAGCGGCAGGCCGCTGGCCTTCCACCAGCGCTTGAGTTCCGTGGCGGTGGGGTTGTCGGTCTTGATGTCGCGTTCGGTGAAATCCACACCGTTTTCGCCCAGCCACTTGCGGGCCTTGGCGCAGGTGGTGCAGTGGTTGTAGCAGACGAAGAGCACCTTGCCATCCTCTTGCGCCGGATCCGGCTTTGCGGTTGCCGTCTTTGTGTTCGCCATGATGAATCCTTTCAACGCGTATTGACTTGATTCTTGAGGTTTCTAGGAGCGCGGAGCGGGGAAACGCCTCAATATGCGCCATCAGACAAAAACCGTCACGTCTCAGCGTGACTTGTTGAGCAACGCCGAGACGTGGGAGGCCAGTGGGCCCAACGTCTCCGAGGCTTTGATACCGGTTTTGAATGCCGGCAATGTTGACTCGATGGGGAAGGTGACGATGAGGGTTCCGTCGGAGACGCTGATGGAGGCAGCACAGCCGTCGAGGCGCTCGTTGCTGACCCCGAGCACGGTGTCGCTATGCATCGTGCCGTTTTCGAGCTCGTATTTGAGGCCGGTTTCGGTGACCCCTCGCGAAATGTCAGCGTGCGAGAAAACCGAGACCATGCGGTTTGCGGCCGCGTGGGGTAAACCGTCGGCGGGGAAATGGACCGACCCGTCGCAAATGGCGGTGACCACGCTGTGTTCGCCGTAGAGCAGCCCGTGGCCGCCGTTGTGGGCCAAAAGCGCGAGCATCTGGATGTTGGCGATGGTGTGGTCGATTCGCCCACCCAGGCCGCCATAGATGTGGAAGTCCCGATAACCTCTCGACCAGCCGACCTTCAACGCCGAAAGCATATCCGGATCGTCGTGTTCCGCCGGCAGCTGTATGGTTTCGACGTCTTGCGGCGCCTGAGCGTTCACGGAATCGAAATCGCCGATGACCAGATTGGGGCGGACGCCCAAAGCGCGCACATGGTCGAGCCCGCCGTCCGCGGCGATGACGTAAGCGTCACGCGGCAGTTTTTCGGCGGATGGTTCATTGCCGTAATAGGCTCCGGCGGCGAAAACGACGCAAGTTTGGGACATACGGCAATTGTAGATGGACGGGCTACAATAAACCGCGAAAGACAAGGCCGCGCTATCACGGACATGGGGTTTGCCGCGTTGTCAGCGTATGTAGTATACTTGTCTGTTGGCTTGAGAAATCAAGAAAGTGGGTGCGCCCCACCTGGAAGCTTTTCGCAGCTTCGGGTTCAAGACATTCCTTGGATTTGCAAGGAATCGGAAATCGGCATGTGCCGTATGTTCCGTGCGTCGGTTGATGTCGGCGCTTTGTTTTGAATTCCAGTTGCGAGTGATGCCAAGACATTTTGGTGCCGCGGCTTTCCGGATGATGACGCGTCCGACGGAAGCAAGGATTGGAGTTCATCATCAGCGCAGAACCACGCATTAACGACGAGATACGCGTCTCCCAGGTACGCCTGATCGGCCCGAACAGCGAGCAGGTCGGGGTCATCGCGACCTCAGTCGCATTGAATCTGGCCAAGGAAGCGAATCTCGATTTGGTTGAGGTGGCGCCGAATGCGAAGCCTCCGGTCGCCAAGCTCATTGACTATGGCAAGTACAAGTACAACGAGAAGATCAAGCAGCGTGAGGCCCGTCGCAACCAGAGTGCGGCCGAGATCAAGGAGATTCGTTTCCGCTTGAAGATCGACGAGCATGACTTCGACGTCAAGAAAAGCCATGTGATCCGCTTCCTGCAAGGCGGCGACAAGGTCAAGGTCACCATCATGCTGCGTGGCCGCGAGCAGTCCCGTCCGATCGGCGGCGTCGAGCTTCTGCAACGCCTGGCCGATGAGGTCTCCGAGTATGGCACCATCGAGTTCTATCCGAAGCACGAGGGACGCAACATCTTCATGACGTTGGCCCCCAAGGGCAAGAAGGTGCACGCCCAGTCCGAGCAGCGCCGTCGCGGCGCCGACACCCGTGCCGACCGCCAGGCACGCCAAAAGGCGAGGCTAGCGGCCAAGGAAAAGGAAAAGGCGCAGGAAGCCGGCGAAGCCAAGGCCGCGGTCGACGAGATCAAGGCCACAGCGGCAAGCAAGCCCGCGAAGGCTCCCACGCCATCGCCCGCCAAGCCCGCTGCGAAGGCAGCGCCCAAGGACGGCAAACCCAAGGCGGCCGCCAAGCCTGTGCAAAAGGCCAAGCCGGGCACGTCGGCAAAGCCGGCGAAACCCGCGAAGCCGGCCAAGCCGGCGCCCAGGGCGAGCAAGAAATAAACAATGATTTTTGCGCGGGCCGATGAAGTCGGCCGGTGCAGGGTGCCGATGACACGATTCGACACCTGTTGAAAATAGGAGGGCAGCAATGCCGAAGATGAAAACCAATTCCGCCGCGAAAAAGCGCGTCCGCGTCACCGGTACGGGCAAGCTCATGCAGGCTGGCAGCGCGATGCGCCACAACCTTGAGCACAAGTCCGCGCGCAAGCGCCGCAACCTCTCCCGCGACCAGGTGCTGGCCACGTCGCAGAGCAAGAACATGCGCAAGCTGCTCGGCCTCTGAAATCGGCTTGGTTCATAAGGTTTAATAGGTTTATAGAAAGCTAGAGGAAACAATATGGCACGTGTCAAGCGCGCAGTGAACGCTCATAAGAAGCGTCGCGTCGTTCTCAAGAGGGCTTCGGGCTACCGCGGCCAGCGCTCTCGTTCGTATCGTCGTGCGAAAGAGCAGCTGCTCCATTCATTTAACTACAACTTCCGCGACCGCAAGGCGCGTAAGGGCGACTTCCGCAAGCTGTGGATCCAGCGCATCAACGCCGCGGTCCGTGCCCAGGGCATCACCTACAACCGCTTCATGCAGGGCCTGCGCCTTTCAGGCATCGAGCTCGACCGTCGCGCGCTCGCCGAGCTGGCCGTTTCCGATTCAGACACCTTCAAGACCATCGTCGACAAGGCGAAGGCCGCGCTGCCCAAGGACGTCAACGCCCCGGTGGCCGCCTGAGTGCCTCCCTGCAACGTTTTCCGTTGCGCACGCTTTGCGTGGTGATGGCATTGATACTGAAAAGTCCCGCTTATGCGGGGCTTTTTGTGTTTGTGCCCGCTTTTCTGCGGTCTTTGTGACGCCTTTATCCATCGGTGTTATGGGCGCCAACCATTGCGAATTTGTTGAAGTCGCTCAATGAGGCGAGAATGGGGCTATGGACACAACGGCTCAAGGTGCGACGTTCGGCGACGTCATGGCTCGTGGCAGACGCCATTATCTGCTCATTCGCCGCAAACGCCGGCTCATCACCGCATTGAAGGCGCTGATGGTCATGTTCGTCGTGGCGGCCGTCGCCTTGGCTGCGTGGTTGCCGATCAACCAATACGTGAGCGCCCGCAAGCAGGCGGCTGTAGCCGTCGCCGCGATGAACCGCGTGCGCAAATGGCCTCAGGGCCGGATCGCCGAGGAACTCAAAGAGGTCCAGCGCTACAATGCCGGCATCGCCGCCAGTGGCCAGTCCTCACTGGGCGAGTTCCCTGATCCCTTCGCCACCGGCGCCGATAAAAAGGATGCGAACAAGGTCGTGACGCGATCCGAACGGGATGGCACCTACCAAAGCCTGCTCAACGAGGGCCGTGGGGTGATGGGCGCGATTCAGATCCCCAAGATCTCGCTGAAACTGCCGATCTACCATGGAACCTCCGACGAAGTGCTCGACAAGGGCGTCGGCCACTTGTACGGCACCAGCTTGCCGGTGGGCGGGAAAAACACGAACACGGTGCTCACCGGACATCGTGGGCGGCCCAACACCCTGCTGTTCACGCGTCTGGACGAGTTGAAGGTGGGTGATGTCTTCTACCTCAACACCTTGAACCACACCTTTGGTTACCAGATCACGGCCATTCACGTCATCAGGCCGGATGACACGCACCTCTACAAGGTCAAGCCGGGCAAGGACCTGGTCACCCTGATGACCTGCACGCCTTATGGTGTCAACACCCAGCGTTTAGTGCTGACCGCCGAGCGGCGGCCGATTCCCAAGGACATCCCGTACCCTGAGGACGCGCAGGGGGATGCCTTGCTGACGGGTGGGCTGACGATTCTGGGCGTGCTTGCCCTTGGCCTCGTCACGCTGGCGATTCGGCATCGCCGTCATTGGCCGGTCCGCCATGGCGCGCGTTAGTGGAATCGCCTTTTCGCCCTATATTCCGGTCTTCATGGCTTGATGTGAGTGACTAACCCGATACGTTATCGCTTTGAGAATAATTTTCCTTAACTGTGTCATCGCGCGTGGTCTAGATGAGCGTCAAAAGATTCTAAACCTTATATACGCCTTTTTAGTAATGCGACATTCAAGTTCGTATATCGATAGATGACGATTCTCAGTTTGTGCAAAATATCATTCACATCGTGCATCCGAGCCATTCTGATACAACGGAATATCATTTTATGACCTATGATGGTTTCTAACAGCCGGTAGCAATGGAGAACCGGTCGGCACCACACTTGGACAAGGCGGTCATCATGGTCACCAGGACGAAGCTAACCAAACGGGGGAAGGCGGTGTGGTGCGCGCTGTGCGCGATCGCCATCACATTGGCCCCGCTGCTTGGCGCGATGCTCACCCCGTCCTCAGCCACCAACGAAGCCCAAGCCGACGAGCCTAGTACCCAGGCCCTTGAGCCCATCGATTACAAGCCCAGGCTCTACAAGATGCTGGCGATCAACAACCACATCGATACCGCCCATGACGAGTTGCGCATGGATTTCGTGCTGCGCGTCGCCCACGGTCAGGTCAATCCGGTGACACCCACCTCCTGCGCTCCGGGCATTTCTTCCGCTGGCAGAAGTTGCGGGCTTAAGCTGTTTTATCAGCCGGCTGCCAGCCCGACAGCCCCGTTGTGGGAGCCTGACTATATCTATGCTCTTGGCAACGGGTTGCTTGGTGCCGCAGGCGCTTTGGCGTGGGCGCAGAACATGTTGAACAGCTATACGATTCATAATATCGTCAATTCAGGCGTCTACGACTATCTGACGATTTCGCTCGAAGGCGGTATGGCTTTAAGCAATACCGTGAATCAATCGGCGATAGGAGGTGTGACGACACCGCAATATGTCTATGCGCAGATTGGTGATGTGGGTTCCGGTTGGACGGTTCCCGTCAATCGTGTCGAGGCGAACAATTGGACGAATCTGACGGCTGACTATCCGGCCCAAGTGTATGACGATATATGCGGCGGCAATGGTGTCAACGCTCAATGCAACGGTCCGCGCGCCTTTGTCGGATATGATGGCAGCCCCGGTTCATGGCTGCTTACCGGCGGCCAGCCCAACTGGGGGTTGATGACCGACGTCGGCATCGACGTCGTCAGCGGAACGCCGATCAGTGCGGGCACCGCTCCTCCGAAATCGTTCTTCGTCTATTGGTACAATCCCTGGTTTCCTGTCGAGGGCAGTTTGTTGCCTCCTTACAACACTCAGTCGTGTTCACGCAACACCTCGTTCTATTTCCAGTGGCTCGGTCTGAAGGGCGGCAAGGACTGGGTCCCGGTCAACGATCTGACACCTACGGCCCAACGTGTAGACGGCCAGGTTCCTGAGGGGATTACCCCCTTCACGGGAGCGCCAGCTGGCTCGGCCTTTAACGTACCTACCGTCAGTGGTCACGATATCCGTTCGAGAGGCAGCGGCGGCTCGATGTCTTTGGCACAGAACCTGGATGGAACCATCGATTTCGCACAGGCCAAGGCCGACCAGCCTGAGCTGGACGGTTATTTCAAATTGGTGACGTGGCCCATTACCACCAATCCTGCCGGTTCTACAGATGACTGCGTGGCGTCCAATATGGTCGATGCCTACAATCCGCTCGTAGGGCAACCGACAGGCGCAAAAGGTGTGACCGCGGGTATGCCGCAGTCCACGGTCAATACGTTGATCAACAAGGGCTGGACCATCGACACGGCCTACTACAAGTACAAGCTTCCCGTCGTTCAGCCTCCGGTGATCACCAAGCCTGACAATGACACCTACTCACCGACTATCCATCCGACCATCAGCGGCACCGGCGAGCCCGGCCATATCGTCTACCTTTATGCGGAGGATCCTGCCAACCCCATTGATCCTTCAGACCCCGACAATCCGGATACCCGTGGACGCTATATCGGTCAGGCCACCGTTGGCTCGGACAGTAAATGGTCCATCGTCGACAACGACAACACGGTGACCGACGGCTATGTCAACTATCACGCCTGGCAGGCCGAGCAGACAAGCGGTTATGGGATCACCTCCGGATTCTCCAACATCCAAAAGGTGAACTTCGGCACCGATCCCGCCCCGGTGGTCAACCCGGTGGTTACGGTGCCGCACACGAAGCGCGCCGAAAACGGGCAATTGGAAGCGAGTGCCAAAGTACACATATCCGGCACGGCCGCACCGCTGACAGACGATACGACGCTCAAGGTCTACGCCAGCCACGCCACCACGGCCAATGTCAGCACCGTGGCCGCCACGCCGCCTTCTGAGACCGACCTGATCAGCGAGTGCACGCAGACTCTGGACGACGCCGGCTCGCAGAGCTGGTCGTGCGACGTGAGTCCTTCATATTTCCTGGACCAGACATCAAGCGGCGAGACCTATCTCTTCCGCGCCAGACTTGTCAACTCCGCCAACGTGGAATCGGGCTTCTCCATTCAAACCAACGTGGTTACGGTCGACATGACCTCCACCCAGATCGCCATCTCGAACACCTCCGATTACCAGACGCTTCGAGGCACGGGCTACACGCTTCCCGCAGGCAGCACGGGCGATCTCAATGCGGTCATGATCGTGAAATGGCCGGACAACACGGAGAGCCACCCTGTGGTCGCCGCCGACGGCACCTGGTCGGTGGACGTGCCTTCCAGCATGACCACGTCGGGCACGGTCTATGTCACCGCTGACGACACCGAGACCAACGAGGCCGGATGGGTGAGCTACTACCTCAATGTCGTGCCGCCCGCGGTCGCGTTGCCGTTCGCCGGCGAGCGTAGCCGCACGGTTCCAATCGTCGCGGCATTGGTGGCGGCGATGCTTGCCATCGCGATGATTCTTTATCTGTGTATCGGACATGCGATGAAGCAAGGAAAGGCGGGCGATGATCCATAAACTGCAGGCGAGGACGTCGCCGATGGGATGGCGGGTCTTAAGACCTGTACCCGTTGGCCTTCAGGGCCGGTGACCCGGCGTCCGTCAAATCGAGCATTCGAAGATTCAATCACCAACAACATGTCAAACAAACAAGAAAAGGAACAACCATGAAAGTCCCTCAAGTATTCAAGCGCATCGCCGGTGGCGCCATAGCCGTCGCGGCCTTGCTCGCCTTGACGGTACCCGGAACGGCGAACGCCGCCAGTATCACCATCGACCCCACCAAAACCACCACGTTGACCATCAAAGGTACGAATAGGACCCTGGCGGGCCATAGGTTCAAGGCTGTGCGACTGGCAGCGTACTCGGAGGCGCAGGCCACCGGGGCCGATCTGACCTCGGTTTCCGTCACCTCGTCGTTAGGCCTGGCCACTGGTTTGGCTGCGGCCTACAACGTAGCCAACAGCGGTCCGATCGATGCCGCACATAGTGGCAACGTCATGTCGGCGGTCGCCGAAAAGTGGCTTGGCTTCGATTCGGCAGCCAGCTCCACGAACATCGATGAGACGTCGAACAGCGTCGGCGCACGGTGGACCGGTGAATTGCGTAACTTCGTGACGAGCCTCGTCAACCAGCCCGATGTTCAGGCCGCAGTGACCGCTTCCTTGCTGAGCGCCACAGGCCCGACTTTCGATTCAGCGAATCCGGATGTCGATGATACCGTTGTCTTCCCGGCCGTTCCGCAGGGAATATATCTGGTAGTCGATGTGACTGGAACACCCCCCAGTGGCCCGGTCTCCGCCAACCCTGCGCCTGCCACGATTCCGATCCTCGTAAGCTCGGCGTTGAGGACCGCCAGCACGACCTATGACCACTTCCTGAACGATGAGCTGATCAAGCTTGGTGAGGTCGACATGAAGAACAACGTGCCGACCATCAAGAAGAAGCTCACCAGCCCGACCACCGGTTCGGCGGCCGTCGGCGATACGCTGACCTATCAGATCATCGCCAGCATGCCGTTGACCACGGGATTCACCCACTACACCTACAAGATCACCGATGTCCCCGAACCCGGCCTGACATTCGTGTCATTGGATTCCGTAGTGGTCTCGCCTTCCGAGCTCGGCGGTGTCACAACGACTCTGTCTTCACCCAGCCAATATACGGTGACGACCCCCACCAATCCTGGCGACTCGTTGATCATCAACCTGTCTCCCGGTATCATCTCGCTGAGTGAGACATATCCTACCAGCGTCATCCGCATCCAGTTCAAGATGAAGATCAACAACGACGCGACCAGCAGTACCACCCAGAACGGCGTCAAGCTCGCGTATTCCAACGATACTCGCACCCCGCCTTCCAACAACGCCGGTGACGACACTGGTCTCAACGGCACCGTGAGCATCATCAACAACACCGATCCTGGCACTCAGGTCTACGCGTACTTCTATCAATTCACGCTGGATGTCCAGGCGAAGATTGACCCGTCCACCAAACTCTCCGGAGCCACGTTCTTCGTCTATGACCCTGCGGATCCCACCAACAACACCAAGCTGAAGTTCATGAAGCTTGGACCGGGCAACTACAAGAAGGTGGCGGATGATACCACCCTTGGCGGCAATATCGTCGATACGCTGGTATCCTCGGATGGTTCCAACCTGATCACCGGTGTGCCGTTGGGCCGGTTGAAGGTGGATGGCCTGAAAGCCAACGCCTATACTGTCCACGAAAATACCGTTCCTGTTGGCTACAGCAACGCGTTCGCCTCAGAGTTCACCGTGACGTTCGATATCGATGGTTCTCATTCGGCGGCGGAGCCCGAGTACTCCAACTCCGATGATGCCTGGCATCTGGTCAATGAGGCGTATTGGCCCTACACCGATGCCGCCTCCCATCTGATCCCGGTGCAGGAAGTCACGTCCTTCTCGCAGCTGCCGATGACCGGCGGCGCGGGTGCCATCGTGGTCGGCCTCGTCGTCATCGTACTGCTCGGTGTCGCGGGTGCGCTGTTCATCATCACCCGCCGCGGCGAGAAGTCCCTGAACCAGGAAGGCTGATGATCAGCTGATTTCCTGACCTCCTCATCTGAGGAAACCTGTGCGGTTCCATGTCGTGAAAACGGCATGTGAACCGCACAGGTTTTCTTTATTGCTTTTGTGCGTTTGACGGACTTGTGTAATTTCGTTAGGGTGCGATGAGACGGGAATGGAATGCTTGGATTGTGCTGTGTGCGAGCCTGGTAGCTGATGCAAAGCCACAAAGTCGCATAATGAGGCGAAAATAGAGCCATGGACGGATCGGACGCATTGCTGGAGCAGTTTCTGGCGCATATCGACGTGGAGCGCGGGCTGGCGAAATCCACGGTCAAGGCGTACGCGGCCGACATCCGCAAATATCTCGGATGGCTGGATGCACGGGGCGTCAAGGATCTGGCGAGCGTCACCAGCCATGACGTCGAGGCGTATGTCGCGGCGCTCGACAAGGCGGGGGAGAGCGGGCGCAGCAAGGCCCGCCGGCTGGCCAGCGTCCACGAGTTCCACAAATTCGCGCTGATGCAGGGCGTGGTCGCCGACGATGTCTCCGCGCGCGTCAAAGCGCCGAAGGCCAGTGGGCACTTGCCGGATGTACTGAGCATCGACGAAGTCACCCGCTTGCTTGACACCGCTGCGATGGGCGGAACCGAGGACCCGGTGGTCCTGCGCGACAAGGCGTTGCTGGAGTTCATGTACGCCACCGGTTGCCGTGTCTCCGAGGCCGTTGGCGCGGATTTGAACGACATCGACACCGACGAGCGGGTGGTGGTGCTCACCGGCAAAGGCTCGAAGCAACGGCTGGTGCCGTTGGGGGAGTACGCCATCAAGGCGCTGCAACGTTACATTTCGTTGGGGCGTCCGCAGCTTGAGGCCAAAGCGAAAGACGCGAAGGAACGCCGCGCGATATTCCTCAACAAACGCGGCCGGCGCATCTCACGGCAAACCGTCTGGGAGGTCGTCAAAACCGCGGGGGAGCGGGCCCATATCGCCAAGCCGTTGCATCCGCACACGTTGCGCCATTCCTTCGCCACCCACCTGATCCAAGGCGGCGCCGACGTGCGTACCGTGCAGGAGCTTCTGGGCCATGCCTCGGTGACCACCACGCAGATCTACACCCATGTGAGCCCCGAGACCCTCATCGAGACCTACCTGACCGCCCATCCCCGCGCAAGGTGATATGGCTGTTGCTTTCCGGTTATGATGGCAGGAATACAGGATGCATGGAGATGGAGAGGCGTGATGGCGAAAAAGAAATGCAAAGCCGTCCAGGGCCAGTTGCCGTTGCCGGGCACGGTTTCGGTCAGGCCCGCGCCGGAGCCGGTGAACAGGCCTCTTGATAGCATGAAAGACATGCCTACCGATCTTCTTGGACGTAAATATGAGACGTTTCCAGCGCCGAAGCCGCTCAGCCACCATGGCCCGGCGCGCATCATCGCGATGTGCAACCAGAAGGGCGGGGTCGGCAAGACGACCAGCTCCATCAACATCGCCGGGGCGCTGAGCCAGTACGGCCGGCGCGTGCTCATCGTCGATTTCGATCCGCAGGGCGCCGCCAGCGTCGGCCTCGGGATCAACGCGAACACGGTGGACGCCACCATCTACAACGCGTTGTTCGATTCCTCGCTGGATGTGCACGATGTGGTGCAGCATACGCAATTCGAGAACCTGGACGTCATTCCCGCCAACATCGATTTGTCCGCGGCGGAAGTGCAATTGGTCACCGAAGTGGGGCGCGAACGCATCCTCGCCAGTGTTTTGGAAGGCGTGCGTGACGAATACGACGTCATCATCATCGATTGCCAGCCCTCGTTGGGCCTGCTGACCGTCAACGCCCTGGCCGCCGCCGATGGCGTGATCATCCCCGTGGCCGCCGAGTTCTTCGCGCTGCGCGGTGTGGCGCTCTTGATGCAGTCCATCGAGAAGGTGCGCTCGCGCATCAACCCACAGCTTGAGGTCTATGGCGTTTTGGTGACGATGTACACCTCGACCCTGCACTGCGAGGAAGTGTTGCAACGCATCTACGAGGCCTTCCAGGACAAGGTCTTCCATTCAGTGATCTCCCGTTCCATCAAACTGCCTGATTCCAACGTCGCGGCCGCGCCGATCACCATCTACGCGCCGAACCACAAGACCGCCAAGGAATACCGCGAGACAGCGCGCGAGCTTATCGCCCGTGGCATCGTGGATTGAGATTTTCTGGCGTAGACGGAGTTTTGGTTTCCCAGTGGAGTCGATCGGTGTAAGTGAGGTGTCATGAACGAGGACGGGCTTGAGGCTCACGTTGATGACACGACTTTGACGTCGAATCCGGCGGACGGCGTCGAAGAATCGCAAAAGTCCGGGAACACGGGATTTTCCGTCAATCTTTCGGTCTATTCCGGGCCGTTTGACGCGTTGCTGACGATGATCGCCAACCGCAAGCTCGAGCTTACGGAAGTCTCGCTTTCGGCCATCACCGAGGAATTCATCGAATATGTGCGTGGGCTCGACATGGCCCGCGATATGGAGCAGGTCAGCGCGTTCCTCGACGTGGCCTCCGTTCTGGTCGAGGCCAAAAGCGCCACCATCCTGCCGGGGGACGAGAACGGCGAGCGCGACGAGCAGAGCATGGAGGCTTTGCGCGAGCGGGATCTGCTCTTCGCCAGGCTTGTGCAATACCGCGCGTTCAAAAGCGCCGCCAACGATTTTCGCGGGCTATTCGCCGCCAATTCCGGGCGGTACCCGCATCCCTCCTTCAGCGATCCGGCTATTGCGGCGATGCTGCCGGAACTGGCATGGACGCTGGGGCCGGAGGATCTGGCCAAGATCGCCGTTGAGGTGTTCCTCAACGCTCCCGATGACCAGGTACGGCTCGACCAGTTACACGTTTCGCAAGTCGATTTGAAACAGCAGTCGCAGATCGTTCGTGACCGTTTGCGTGGTTTGGCTTCTGGCGCGTCAATGACGTTTGGCGAGCTGACGGCCGACGCCAAGAGCACGTTGGTGGTCGTGGCGAGGTTTTTGTCTATTCTGTTGTTCTTCAAACAGGGTGTCTTGCAGTATAAGCAGTCCGGCCCCTTTGAGGATTTGCATTTACGATGGATACCAGGTGCCGATGATGGGGACGACGCCGTGGAAGTGAATGAAGGTGATTTCGCATGAGTGAGACCAATGATATGGCCGAAAACAGCATGGAGCCAGCAACTGAAAACGATCGTGACGAAAGCCAAGCCGAGGATTTTTCAATAGACTTAAAAATGTCAAATAGCGATAATTCCTCATCGGATGATGCTCAAAGCGAAACCGATGGACCGATTGCCGATGATCGCCTGAAGGGCGCTGTCGAGGTCGATGGCGATGGCAATCAATCGGCTTCGGAAGAGGGTCCGGACGGTGCGCCCACACGGCCGGAATATGTCGATTTCACCGTCGAGGATTTCCCTGGTGGCTTGGAATCCTGCCTTGAGGCGATCTTAATGGTGGCCGACCAGCCGCAACAGGCGGCGGATTTGGCCCGTGTGCTCGCCCTTGACGAGGGCGAGGTGACCAAGGCGCTTGAATCCATGCAACGCGAGTACGACGGCGATGAGTCCCGCAACCTCGCCCCACGCGGCTTCGAGCTACGCCATACCGCTCGCGGTTGGCAATACGGTAATCGGGCTGTGTTCGAACCGGTCGTTTCGGCTTTCGTCACCGATGGGCAGATGGCCCGGCTTTCGCAGGCGGCGCTCGAGGCGCTCGCCATCGTGGCCTACAAGCAACCGGTCACCCGTGCCCAGATCGCGGCCATCCGCGGAGTCAATTCCGACGGTGTGGTGCGCGCGTTGAGCGTGCGCGGCCTGATTCGCGAGGAGGGTACGGATGAGGACTCGCGCGCGGCGCTTCTGGTGACCACCGGCCTGTTCCTGGAGAAAATGGGCTTGGAGTCGCTCGACCAACTTCCGGAGCTGGCCCCGTTCATGCCGGCCGCCAGCGATGTGGTCAACCAGGCGGAATCGAGGGGCGGTGCCGCTTCCGCCGGTGCCGCTTCTGCGCTTGATGACGACATGGCCCCGGACGAAACGCCCGGACTGTAGTGTCGAATCGTTCGGCTGGATAAAGGTGTCCTGCCGGGAAAGTTTCGCGGAAGCTGAAGCGAAAGGCTTGATATTGGCGGGCTGTCGGTGATGATGGCCGCTGTTGTGATGTAATACATTCGCATGAAATGTCAAAAGCCGTTCAAATCGCGGTGTCTGAATTATAGTCATGTTGACTATAAGTGCTATCTTAAGAACGTCGATGCCGGATATGGCATCGCTTTCATATCGATGGGCCATGGTGTTTGAGCAAAGCACCGGCCCGCGAAAAGAAGAAGGACACTATGGTTACACAACTTTCGGGCGGGGCGACGGCCGGGGAACCCAAGACCCTGACCCGCAATGAACGGCTTGACAGGCTTCCGTTCAACAAGGCGCACCGCAAACTGCTGGTCGCCTCCGGCATTGGCTGGGCGTTCGATTCGATGGATGTCGGCCTTGTCTCGTTCGTCGTCACCGCCATCGCCAAGGATCCGCATTTCGCGCTGAACCCCTCGCAGAAGTCGTGGGTGCTTTCCATCGGCTTCGTCGGCATGGCCATCGGCGCGGCGCTCGGTGGCTATCTCGCCGACCGCATCGGCCGCAAGAAGGTCTTCACCTACACGCTCATTATCTACGGTCTCGCCGATGCGCTGATGGCCGTCGTTTGGTCGCTGCCGGTGTTGCTGATAGCCCGTCTGATCATCGGTCTTGGCCTCGGTGCCGAACTGCCCGTCGCCTCGACGCTCGTGAGCGAGTTCTCGCCGGTCAAGCAACGTGGACGTATGACAGTATTGCTCGAATCCTTCTGGGCCGTTGGCTGGATCATCGCCGCCCTCATCGGTTTCTTCATCATCCCGAACACCGGCGATTGGGGTTGGCGCTGGGCGCTCCTGATTGGCGCCATCCCGCTCTTCTACGCCATCGTCACCCGCAAGCAGATTCCCGAATCCGTGCGGTTCCTCGAATCCAAAGGCCGTGAGGACGAGGCCGAGCAGGCCGTCCGCTACTTCGAGAAGGCCAGTGGCGTGAAGCCCGTGCCGTCCCCGAATGGCAAGCCGTTGCCCAAGGTTCCCACCAGCGCCCTGTTCGGTCACAAGTATCTCGGCCGCACCATCGCCATCTGGCTGACCTGGTTCTTCGTCAACTTCTCGTATTATGGCGCGTTCACCTGGATGCCCTCGCTTTTGGCCGACCAGTTCGGCTCGCTCACCAAGTCGCTGGGCTACATGCTCGCGATCACCATCGCCCAGCTGCCCGGCTACTTCCTCGCCGCATGGCTCGTTGAGATCTGGGGCCGTCGCAAGACGCTGAGCATCTTCCTCGCCGTCTCCGCCGTCGCCGCCTTCCTCTTCTCGCAGGCCTCCAGCGTGGCCATGGTGCTGGTCTTCGGCATGCTGCTTTCCGCCGCGAACCTCGGTGCTTGGGGCGTGCTCTACGCCGTCACCCCAGAGATCTATCCGACCCGCCTGCGTGGCGCCGCCGCTGGTGCCTCCGCCGCCATCGGTCGTATCGCCGCCATTGTCGCCCCGCTCTTGATGCCGTGGTTCCTCACCATGTCCGGCGGCAACAAGGCCATCGCCTTTGTGGTCTTCGCCGTCGCGTTCATCCTCGCCTGCGTCTCGGCGCTCGCGCTGCCTGAGCTCACCGGCAAGGAGCTCGAGGACTGATTTGTCGCCGCACAAGTCGGCATATAGGTTTTACACAACCTTGGAATTCCGGGGATGTCAAAAACCTATATGCCGACTTGTACGGATTTATCGCCGTCTTGGTAATCTCAAGGCGGTGGTTTTTTATTACGACTGGCCATCAATGACAGGAGATACAGCGAAATGCGGCAAGGCAATGTGACGGAACGGAAGGCCGGCCCGCCCGAGGTCGGGGTCTCCGTCATCATCTTTGCGCTCGCCCCTTCGCCCAATCCCTCGCAAAACGCCAAAACGCGACGTGACGAGCTTTGGCTGCCATTGGTGCGCCGCGTTCGCGAGCCATACAAAGGCATGTGGGCCCTGCCTGGTGGCGATGTACAAGCCGGGCGTTCGCTGGAATCCTCGGCGTATGACGCCTTGGAATCGACCACGAACCTGCGTCCGGGCTATCTCGAGCAGCTTTATACGTTTGGCGACCCCGACCGCTCCGGTTCCGGCCTGCCCATGGTCTCGATCGTCTATTGGGCCCTGATCGGCAGCGCGGAGGCCGATGATCTGCGCGATGGCGACAACGTGCGCTGGTTCGCCGAATCGGCGTTGCCGGACCTCGCCTTCGACCATTCGGTCATCGTGCGTTACGCCTTGGACCGGTTGCGCTCGAAGATGTCATACCCCGATGTCGCCTCGAAGCTGGTCGGCCCGCGCTTCACGTTGCGTCGGCTGCACGATGTCTATGAGGCCATCGCCGGCCGCACGTTCGACCTGGGCAATTTCCGCCGCAAGATGCTCGCCTCGGGACAGCTCGAGGAGACCGGGGAGAAGCTGGTCGAGGGGCGTCACCGGCCGGCCGCGGTCTACCGGTACACTTCCGAGGTGATGACCGCAGGCAGCGAGGTGTGGCGGCCATGGGGCTCGCAATTCAAACCTCCAGCGGATCATGGGCGATCGGAACGCGGTGCTGCCGGTGACGACGTGCTTTCGGCGCTGACCACCGACTGAACCACGCCTACGCGTGCTTAGCAAATAGCGTATTCACTGTCGGGATACATGGATACTATTGTGAAGGTTTGTGTGTAAGCAGAAGGTTAGAGTAATTCTATTCTTATAGAGCACCAAGAAAATATGCAGTAGGAGAGGCTTTTATGGCGGTACGTGGTGATATTCGGAATGTGGCGATCGTGGCTCACGTCGATCACGGCAAGACGACGCTGGTCAATGCGATGCTTCAGCAGTCGCATGTGTTCAACGAACGCGAGGAAGTGCCGGACCGTGTGATGGATTCCAACGACCTCGAGCGCGAGAAGGGCATCACCATCCTCGCCAAGAACACCGCAGTGCAATACACCGGTCCGCTGGCCGCCAAGTACGGCGAGCCGCAAGGCATCACCATCAACGTCATCGACACCCCCGGCCACGCCGATTTCGGCGGCGAGGTCGAACGCGGCATCTCCATGGTCGACGGCGTCGTGCTGCTGGTCGACGCTTCCGAGGGCCCGCTGCCGCAGACACGTTTCGTGCTGCGCAAGGCGCTTGAGGCCAAGCTGCCCGTGATCCTGTGCATCAACAAGGTGGACCGTCCCGACGCGCGAATTTCGGAAGTCGTCAGCGAGACCACCGACCTGCTGCTCGGCCTGGCGCAGGACGTCACCGAGGAAGGCGTCGACCTTGACGTTGATTCCCTGCTCGACCTGCCAGTCATCTACTGCGCGGCGAAGGCCGGATACGCCTCCACCAACCAGCCCAAGGACGGCGGCCTGCCCGACAACGACAATCTTGAGCCGCTTTTCGACACCATCATCTCCAACATCCCCGCTCCTGAATATACGGAAGGCGCGCCGTTGCAGGCGCACGTCACCAACATCGACGCCTCCGATTACCTCGGCCGCTTGGGCTTGGTCCGCATCTACAACGGCACCCTGCAGAAGGGCAAGCAGTACGGCCTTTCCCGCGTCGACGGTTCCATCGAGAACTTCAAGCTGACCGAGATCCTGCGCACGCAGGGCCTCGACCGCACGCCCGTCGAAGAGGCCGGCCCCGGCGATATCGTCGCCGTCGCGGGCGTTGACGACATCATGATCGGCGAGACCATCGTCGACCCCAACGACCCCAAGCCATTGCCGCTGATCCACGTCGACGACCCCGCGATCTCCATGACCTTCGGCGTCAACGATTCCCCGCTGGCCGGCCGCGAGGGCAAGGACCACAAGCTCACCGCCCGCATGATCAAGGACCGCCTCGACCGCGAGCTCATCGGCAACGTCTCCATCAAGGTCTTGCCGACCGACCGCCCCGACGCCTGGGAGGTGCAGGGCCGCGGCGAACTCGCGCTCGCGATCCTCGCCGAGCAGATGCGCCGCGAAGGCTACGAGCTGACCGTCGGCCGCCCGCAGGTGGTCACCAAGACCATCGACGGCAAGCTCAACGAGCCTATGGAGAACGACACCATCGACGTGCCCGAGGAATACATGGGCGCCGTCACACAGCTCATGGCCGACCGCAAGGGCCGCATGGACTCCATGTCCAACCACGGCTCCGGCTGGGTCCGCCTGCAGTTCACGGTTCCTTCCCGTGGCCTGATCGGCTTCCGCACAGCTCTGCTGACCGCCACGCGCGGCACCGGCATCTCCAGCTCCATCTCCGCCGGATACGCCCCGTGGGCCGGCGAGATCGTGACCCGCCAGAACGGTTCGATGATCTCCGACCGCGCCGGTGTGGCCACACCTTACGCCATGCAGCGTCTGCAGGCCCGCGGCAACTTCTTCGTCGAGCCGCAGTCCAACGTCTATGAGGGCCAGGTCGTCGGCATCAACAACAAGCCCGACGAGCTGGACGTCAACATCACGCTGGCCAAGCACATGACCAACATGCGTTCCTCCACCGCCGACGTGCTCGAGACGCTCACCCCGCCGATCAAGATGAGCCTTGAGGAGGCGCTTGATTTCGCCAACGAGGATGAGTGCGTCGAGGTCACCCCCGAAGCCATCCGCGTGCGCAAGGTCATTCTCGACCGCGACGAATGGTACAAGTGGCACGCCTGCCAGCGTCGCCAGAACGCCAGCAAGGCCAAGTGATTCTCGGCCGTCTAAGGCTCGTTTGAACGTGTGGATGTGATCCACTGGAAACGTCATACTTCCGTCTTTTTAGAGACGTGGTATGGCGTTTCTTTGTTATCGTGAGATTGTGTTGTCAGAGCCGTTTGGAATATGGCGGTTTCGCGCCGATTGACCGCCCGGTGAGGCATACTGGCACTATGACTTCTCATGCCGCCTCCCATGCCGTCGCAACCTCCGCCCCCGTGGCCGTTCCAGCCCATGAGGCCCCTGCGCCTTCGCGCAAGAACCTGCCGTGGTCGTTCCGCCAGAACGCCGTGGTGCGTGCGCTCATCTGCGTGGTCTCCGGCATCGTGGTGGGCGTGTGCGGCACGCTTGTGCATCGGCTCGGCGCGCAATACAATGTGCCGATTGGCCTGCTGCTGGCGTTCCTGATCCTGGTGATCGCCACATGGAGCGCCCGCGCCCGCAGCGGCATTGTGGGCCTGGCCCTGCACCTCATGTTCTCGACCTCGGTGGCCGGGTTCTTTGCCAATTTCATGGGCGACATTCTTTTACCCATGGGCTTCTACAGCACGACACTCTCGTTCTTCAGCCAGTACGTGGGCTGGCTCTGGCTCGGTGGACTCATCGTCATTCCCGTGATTTTCGTGTTCTTCCCGGAACGATGGTTTGATATCAATGCAACGAAAAAAACGAAGGCGAAGGACAGGGGCAAGATGGCGCACGGTTCCAAAGAGACCGATGATGTCGTGAATGCTCGTGATGCTGATAATTCGGTTGATTCTGAAGTTACCGGTGATTCCAACAAGATTGACAACACGAAAGAACCAGCGGAATCCGGACAATCGGAGGCCTTGGTGGGAGCCGGTGATTCCATCAATACCATCGAGTCGAACGATTCAGACAATGCGGCTGCGGCTATTGGCGTTGACGGGTCGGCCTCCGCTGATTCCAGCGAGTCCGACGGAGACAAGCCCGTCGAGGAAGTTTGAGGACTTCGATGGACGCACGCAGCATCGCCGATGATAGGCAGGTTTCATCCGTTAAGCCAAGGACCTTGTTTTTTCTAGGGCCGCAAGGATCATTCACCCATCAGGCGGCGGCCATGGCGGCGCGTCGGCTCGGGCAACCGGGTGGCAATGGGGTTTCGCTTGAGGCGCGTGAGAACGTGCCGGCCATCATCCGCGACGTCGAGGCGGGCCTTGGCTGGGGCGTCATCGCTTGGGAGAACAGCGTCGAGGGCTACGTCGTGCCGAATCTCGATGCCGTGATCGACGCCAACGATGTGGCCGGTCTGGCCCGTCTGAGCGTCGATATCGCGTTCGACGCCTTTGTGCGTCCGCGAAGTGGCGATGCCGATGATGGCAACGAGGACTCGGAGATTCACCCTTATGGCTTGGACGGTAACGGCAAAGAATCCCCCAATCATCATGATGTATTACGTGAGGTCGTGGCGCATCCGCACGGTCTGGCGCAATGCACAAGATTCGCCCGAGAACGCCATCTGACGCCAGTGCCCGCCTCATCCAACGCGGCGGCCTGCCGGGATGTGAAACCGGGGCAGGTGGCGCTTGGACCGGCCTTATGCGGCGAACTCTATGGACTTGAGACGCTGGAACGCAATGTGCAGGACTTTGGCGGCGCCAACACGGATTTCCTTGTCGTGGCTCCGCGCGATGCGGTGCGTCGCAGGTTGCAGGACGAGCGGTGTGACAGTGTCGTCGATTACGAGACCATCATCGCCGTGGTGCCGTTGAGCACCGGCCCTGGCGTCATTGCCGAACTGCTTGACGCGGTGCGTGACGAGGGGCTCAACATGACCAGCCTCATGTCGCGGCCAATCAAAGGCCATGCGGGCACCTACAGCTTCATCATCACGCTCGACGCCGCCCCATGGCAAAACAATTTCAACCACCTGCTCTCGCAGATCGTGGCCAAAGGCGATTGGGTCAAGACCCTGGCCGTCTACCCGCGAGGTGAGCACCCGAACCCGCCGGTCGACACGTGGATGCTGCCGCAGGGCGGGGTATGCCTGAAACGCACGCAGGCTGGCAAGGTCGAGACGAAAGAGGAAAGGGAACTGCTGTGGTGAGATCAGTCGGGATTGTGGGCCTCGGGCTCATCGGCGGCTCGCTGGCCAGAAGGTTGGTCCAGCGCGAGGTCGAGGTCGTCGCGTGGAACCACACCGAACGCCCGTACGCCGCGGCTCGCGAGGACGGCATCACCTGCGTAGACTCGCTTGAGGACTTGGCCATAGCCAGGCCCGAGGTCCTTTTCCTGTGCAACCCGCTGAAGGCCATGCCCGAGATGCTTCAGCGGCTGGCTCCGATGCTCGACCGTGAGGCCACCACGTTGAGCGATGTCGGCAGCGTCAAGGGGATGGTGCGCCAGCAGGTCGAGGCCGCCGGACTTGGAGATTGCTACGTCGGCGCGCACCCGATGGCCGGCACCGAGTTCTCGGGATTCGCGGCCAGTGACCCCGCGATATACGACGACGCGCTCTGGGCCGTGACGGTTGACGAAAACACGGATTACCAGCGGTTCCTGAAGGTTGCCACGTTGATCACCGGCGTCATCGGCAACCGCGTCATCGTGCTGGACGACACCACCCACGACCGCGCCGCCGCGATGATCTCCCACGCCCCGCACGTCGTCTCCACGGCGTTCATCAACGAGCTGAGCGAGAGCCAGGACCGCAACATCGCCGCCGCGCTCGCCGCCGGCTCCTGGCGTGACATGACTCGTGTGGCCCTGACCGACCCGGCCCGCACCCGCGCGATGATCGAGGAAGACGCCGACAATGTCGAGGCGTTGCTGCGAGATCTGGCCGCCCGTTTGACGTTGTTCGCTGACGACCTGCACGCCCATGACGATGCCGCTCTGACGCAGTTCTTCGAGGCAGGCCAGCCGTTCCGTGATTACAAGGCCCATGAGCGTGAGCTTCAAAATTCCGAAGAATCCAGCGTGATTAATAGGCCAGGCGACTCTCAAGGTTCCAATGATTTCAACGAACCAGGCGGCCAAAACGATGCCGAGCGCAAAGTCGTCGCCATCCCCGAGACCGACTGGCAGCGCACGTTCCTAGATTCCGCCCGCCGCGGCGAGCACGTCGTCCGTTTCATCCAGCCATGGCAGGTAGAGGTCGAGACCCGTTCCAAGGTATGATTGTTTACGATGGATAATGTGAATTTTGGATAATGAACTTTTGCTCATGTTCTTCATCGCCAACGGCAACCTATGCAAAACGATACGGCCCTGTAGTCGCTGAATTCATGATACGCTATTGGATACCTGGGTAGGTCGTCCTACCTCGGATCTCATCGGCCTCCTGCGAGAGGCCGGTTGCTTTTCAGGTGAATAAGATTTAACCTAGTAATTGACATCGGTGTTCCGTGTGTGATGGTGGTTCTCATCGTGCCTGAGATGAGAACCAGCTGGTGTCAGGTAGAAAGAATCGACTGCCGCAGGTTCCTCTGGTCTCCGGATGGTTCCGGATTCCGGTTGCGACAAATGGGAACCTAGCCCCATGGCGGGCAATACGGAAAAGATATGGGCGATGTCTGTTCCGAGCCATATCGCTTCCGTTTAGGAAGATGTCAGACAGGAGACGTTAAAACGATTCGCCATAAGCCTCGCAGGCTGCATTTCAACAGTCTGCGAGGCTTATCCACATCATAGGGAGACGAAGATGTCCGACAGCTCGGTGGCCAAGATTGATAAGCAGCACCGCCAAACTTTGCTTAAGATGGCCGAAGAAGTCGTGAGAATATATAACGATGATCTGCTTGACCGCCATACTGTCATCACCTGCGATGATGGATTGCGCGTCAAGGTTTTATAGGAAAAGAAAAACTTCGAGCATCTCTGCGGAGCTCTCTGTAACTCGAGAAATGAGCAGGAATACTTTTACGACATGGTTCTTGCGAAACATCTTGGGTGGAGGGAATTTCGTTATCGAAATTACAAGGACTCGAAGGCCAAGCTGAGTGTGCTCCCTGACATCCTCGATTATGCGAATTATGAAGGCAATGTCGTTGTGGATACAGAGAAGGACAGGATGCTCTGGTATTACGGCAATGAAGAATGGTCGTTAGGGCTTACGAATGGGAACCGATCAAGGGACTACGAGCATAATGTTTATTTTCCCTCCAGCGTCCGCCATCAAAGTGTCCTCAAACAACTCCGCGCTGATGGGGGAGAAATTCATCAAGTCAGCAAGGTGGAAAGAATCTAAAAGTGGGTGGGTGTCGGCGCGGTGGTTGGTTTGGGTTTGGTTGCCGTGCCGGCACCCGGTTGGGTTCCCGTCGGGCCGGGGTGTTGGTTGGCCTTGGCGGGAAGTCTTTATTGTTGGGACACCGGGATGTGGTTGGTGCCCCGTGTCTTGGCTGGTTGTTTACTGGTTTTGGGTTGGGCCTGTTCATGTCGGGATGAACAGGCCCACGCATGCTGTCTTATCTGCTGTGGCGGGCTTTGGCTTGGCGTTGATGGCGTAGCCAATTCGCGGCGGCGAGCAGGAGGAGGGCCAGGCCCAGCCCGGCGGCGAGGAACGCGGCGAGCCTCTGTGGTTGTCCGCCGGTCAGTGGCAGGGAGCTTGTGTAGAGGCCGCTGATGCGGGTGTTGGGGGCGGTGGCGTCCTGGCTGTTGACGGTGGTGGTGGAGGTGCGCCAGGCGTCGTTGGTGACCAGTGTGGCCGTCAGGTCGTAGCCGCCCGCCTTGTCGAGGGTCGTGCTGCGCGGGAACGTGTAGGACCAGGTGTGGCTGTCGGTTCCGTTCCAGCCGCTGCTGCTCGGAGTCCATGTGGCGGTCTGGCAGTCGGGCGTGCCGGGGGAGCCGGTGGGTTTGATGCAGACTTTGATGGTGTCCGCGCTGGTCCATGGCAGGGCGGTGCCGGTGGCGGCGATCCGGTTGTCGCCGGCCTGCCGTCCCACGGTAGTGAACGCGGGTGTGCTGATCGTGGCCCACACCGGGTGCAGGGTGACGGAGGTGTGCCCGTTGGTGGTGGTGCCGTCGGTGGTGGGGATGCTGACGGTTCCCGGGGTATTGTATTCGGGTGTGGTCTTGCCGGTGAGGTGGTGCCAGCCGGCGAGCAGGTGTCCCGCGTAGGCGAGCCCGCCGTCGGACGTGAGGGCGAGTTTGGGCAGAGTGACGTCGGCCTGGTCGGTGTCCGAGTCGGTCAGCACGGCCGGGATGGCGGGCACGTTGCCGGTGCCGCCGTCGGTGGCGAGTGTGGTGGTCGTGTAGTCCAGCGTGCCCTGCAGGACGCTGTCGGGGCTGGTGACGGTGGTGTTGGTGGTGTCGTCGTGCGCGCTGGTGCGCGCGGTGACCCGGTAGGGGGAGCCGATGGGGTAGCGGGTGGTGAACCGGCTGGCCGTGAACCCGGCGTCCCAGGCCGCGCCGTCACGGGTGGCGTCCACACAGTCGCCAGCCGTCAGACACGCGGATACCGTGTCGCTGGTCGTGCTTGTGCCGGTGATGTCCACGCCCGTGCTCTTGTGGCATTTGGCCTGCAGTCCTGTAGGGGCGGTGAGGGTTCGCCATTGGGCGTAGATGGTGATGGTCTGCTCGGGGAAGTACTCGCGCAGACCGAGGTCCTTGATCGTCTCTCCGGGAGCGTATTGGACGCATCCTCCAGTGGTGCCGCCCTGGCGGCAGGTATTCCATCCGGCGAACACGGCGTGGGGTTTGTGACCGGTGAGCCTGTTCGCGGCGGGCGCGCTGACGGTCTGGGCGGTGTCCCAGGTGCTGTACTCCCGGCTGTAGGAGCCGGCCCCGCCGTTGGCGTCGACGACCAGGTCGGCACCGACGTACTTCTCGTCGATGTAAAAGCCGGCGGGGTTGGTGCCGGCCTTCGAGGCCAATGCCGGCGTCAGGCCCACTGTGCCCACCACCGCGGTGCCCAGATCAAAACTGACGGTCTGCATCCAGTTGATGTTCTGGTTGACGCTGTAGAAGGAGTTGGGCCAGGTGGTGCCGCTGATAGTGATGGCCTGGTCTTGGAGTCTGGTGTTGGGGCCGAGGGCGAGCATGCGTAGGCCGCTGGGAAGCAGGTTGCTGACGCCGAAGTTGGGGAGGTGGCCTGTGTCCCAGCCGCTGAGGTCCAGGCTCTTGAGGTTGGTGTCGCCTTTGAACATGGACCTCATGTAAAGTACATGGCTGATGTCGAAGCTGGAGAGGTCGAAGACAGCGAGGTTGGGACAGTTTCTGAACATGTAGTCCATGCTGGTGACGTTGGTGGTGGTCCAGGTGTCCAGGCCGGTGATGCTGGTGAGTTTGGCGCAGCCGTCGAACAGGCCGGCCAGGCTGGACAGGGTTTCTGTGTTGCGCCAGCCTGACACGTCGATGGTCCAGAGGTTGGGCGCGCTCTTGAAGGATTGGCCGCTTGCCAGGGCGCCGATGGTGGTGTTGCTGACGGTCCAGCCGTGGGTGTCGAGGGTGTCGAGGCTGGTGGCGCCGGTGAACGGGTTCTCGGCGTATCGGAGGGCGCGCATGTCCCAGCCGGACAGGTCGAGGCTGGTGAGGCTGGCGCAGCCGTTGAACATGCCGCTTATGCTGGCGAGGCTGGTGGTGTCGCGGGTGCCCAGGCCGGGGATTGTGGCCAGTCTGGCGCAGCCGTTGAACATGGCGCTCATGTTGTTGGTGTTGTGGGTGTCGAAGTGGCTGACGTCGATGCTGGTGAGTTTGGCGCAGCCGTCGAACAGGCTTTCCATGTTGGTGATGCTGGTGGTGGTCCAGGTGTCCAGGCCGGTGATGCTGGTGAGTTTGGCGCAGCCGTAGAGGAGCTTCTTCAGGCTGGTGGCGCCGGACAGGTCCCAGCCGGACACGTCGATGGCCTTCAGGTTAATGGCTGACTGGAAGGCGCCGGGCAGGCACCAAGTGGTGTGGTCGTCGATCTTCCAGCCATGGGTGCCGATGGTGGTGAGGCTGGGGTCGCTGCTGAACATGTACGACATGCCGTTGTCGCCGCGGATGCCGGTGAGGTCCCATCCGGACAGGACCAGGCTGGCCAGTTGGGTGCAGTTGCTGAACATGCCCCACGTGCTGGTGGTTTGGCTGGTGTCCCAGCCGGTGGCGTCGAGGGTGGTGAGGGCGGCGTCGTAGGCGAACATGCGGTATCCGGCCGGGCCGGTGAGTTTGAGGTGGCCGGCCGGGGCCGTGGTGAGGCGCCGCAGGGAGGTCCAGGAGTCGAACGCGCTTTGGGAGTTGATGGTAAGGTTGCCGTCGACGGCCACGCTGACCGCGGTGTTAGCGATCGTTCCTGATGTTGAGCCGGTGCCGAAGGGCGTGGAGCTTGGGGTGGAGCCGGTGTCGCCGCCGTGGATGGTCAGCGTGCAGTCCGCGCCGAAGTCCCATCCGGCCGCGCCCCACGTGCCGGCCCGCGCCGCGCAACCGGACTGCGGGCCCACGGATGGCCCGCCACGCGTCAACGGCGACGACGGCTCCGCGGAAGAGGGTCGGCCCGGGCCTTCGACGGTGTGCGATGCGGAGCGGACAGTGGTAGAAACGGAGGGTGAGGCGGGACGATTGCGAAGCGACGTTGCTTTGGGGGATGCGGAAGGCTTGGAAGCGTGCGTGGGCTGTGGTGCGTTGGGAAGACGGGTCGGACCGGAAGGTTCAGAAAAAGAAGAATGGGGAAGATGACGGGATGAGGATGGGGATGCGGGTTGAATGGTGTCCGGAAATGATGGGAAAGTTTCGTTTAGACTAGAATTGCGGGGGGGGTTAGTGTTGACATCGTTGCAATACAAACCAGCACCGAGACCAACGTGCGGATGACACCCATGGCAAACACCAACCTTTTTCTTCAAAACCGGAACCCGGCGATGTAATACATTGTCGTATGCGGTTCCGCCGTTCCGATGAATCCACACCTTAACGGCTTTCCGGTACAAAAACAACTGTCCGCGGGCGCGTGGAAACAGTGTCACACCATGTTCTGTCAAATAAGTTTGGAAGGTTTGAAGTATATTGATTTCAAGTTTTTGACGTGATTAGTAAAATCTTTGACATAGTACTGAAATGTCTTTGGAAATGTTTTCGAGACGTGGATGCTACGGCGTGTCGCATTTTATGACAAGCTAAGTCTGAATGTGATAAATAGGGCACTGAATGAAGGGAGTCACAGATTTTGGGCTGCTGAAAACTGGCCTATCTTAGCAGTGAGGTTCATGTCAGTTTCGGATAGTGTCTGATTTAGGATTGTGGGTTTTCCGCTCGGGAATCGGCTTGAGGGCGACGATTCGGTCGCGGGGGATAACCACGTTCTGTGCGGGGCGAGAGCCGTTGGCGGCTGGGTCGCGGGTCAGGGCGAGGGTTTCGCCGTCCCATGAGCGGACGTGGCCGATGTAGTCGCGGAACTGTTGGCGGCCGGTCTGCGGGTCTTTGCCGTCGAGCGTGCGCACCGTCAGCCGCGCGCCGGTAGGAATGGATTGTGGCAGTGGCATATTTCCGCTTTCGTAAGGTTATCAATAGCTTTGCGGTCTCCATAGTAGGTCTAGATATGGTGAGGCATAGTGGGTCTGCGATTGGTTTGTCGTTGCCAAGTAAAAATGACATGAGGGTGACGGAAAGCTTAAGCAGAAAACTGTTAGACTGGCAAACTGGTAAGTCGTCAACCGCCAAGTCGGTGATTCATCAAAGACAAGATGTGCCAAGCCATTGAGGCCGAGAATGAAAGGGAAGAGACATGGAATATCAGCAGCAGATAGACCGGTTTCTTGACTTCCTTAAGGCCAACCGCGGGCTGGCGGACAACACGCTCAAGGCGTATCGCTCCGATTTGGAGGAATGTCTGGGATTTCTTGATGGACGTGGCGTAAAGGGCCTGGGCGACGTGACGTTGGAGGATTTGCGCGAGTGGATGGCCAATGCATCGCGGGAGCACGCACGCAGTTCCATGGCGCGCAAGACGGTGGCGGTGCGCAATTTTTTCGCTTGGGCCGACGAGCACGATGTCATCGCCACCAATCCTGCGGCGACGCTGATGACGCCGAAGATTCCCCAGACCTTGCCGACCGTGCTCAACGAATCTCAGGCCGAACGGCTGATGGATACCGTCGATGCGGATTGTAAGGATCCACAGGTTTCTGAAAGTAAAGCCAAAAGTCAGATTAACGGCGATGTAGCAAGTGACATTGGCCAAGAAAAATCTTCGGATGATTCACCAAAACGTACTGTCAAAGACGAGGCGTTGGCGTTGCGGGACGCGGCGATGGTGGAGCTACTCTATGCCACGGGCATCCGTGTGGCGGAGCTGACCGGGCTTGATATCGGTGATGTCGCATTTGACACGCACACCGTAAGAGTGACCGGCAAAGGCGACAAACAGCGCGTGGTGCCGTTTGGCGCTCCCGCTGCGCATGCGCTTGAGGCGTGGTTGGGTAGTAACGGCCGGCCTGTGCTTGTCGCCAAAGTGGGGAAACGGTCTGCTGGGCTTGCAGGAAGCGTTTCGGAGAAAAGAGCATCGGCTGGATTCGTGGGAGACAGCAGGAAAAAGCGAAAGTCGGACAAGTCAAGCGGTGCCGAGAATGCGCTCTTTCTCGGCGCTCGTGGCAAACGTATCGACCAGCGCATCGTGCGTGAGGTGGTGCATGAGAAGGCCGAGGAGGCGGGCGTGCCCGATATTGGCCCGCACGCTTTGCGGCACAGCGCGGCGACGCACCTGCTCGACGGCGGCGCGGACCTGCGCGAGGTGCAGGAGATGCTGGGCCATTCCTCGCTGAAAACCACCCAGCGCTATACGCATGTCTCCATCGAGCAACTCAAATCGCGTTATAAGCAGGCGTTCCCGCGGGCGTAGGCAGCAAAAAGGTCGGTCGATGCAAAATACAGAACCTTGATTTCCGCCGTTTCTGTTTCGCTATCTGCCGACCTTTGTGCTCGTGTGACGATAGACTGGCGGCATGAGCATAACTGTGACTACTTCGAATCTGAATGGCATCCGTGCGGCCAAACGCAAGGGTGTGCTTGGCTGGGCCGAGGCCAACACCCCCGACATCTGGTGCATGCAGGAGGTGCGCGCCCCGCAGGAGGAGATCGACCCGATTTTCACCGCGATGGCCGAAGGCTATGAAAAGGCCGGTAAGGTTTCCGGAGCCAGCGATCTTGGGCGGATGGACGAGGTCTGCCGCATCAAAGGGCGTGCCGGCGTCGGCTTGTTGAGCGACCTTAAGATCGAGGAACAGCGTTACGGATTGATGGATCTGAGCGATGACGTGGATTCTGGCCGCTGGATCGAAGCCGATGTCACCACGCCGAGCGGTATGAAGCTGACCGTCGCCAGCGTCTATGTACACGCCGGCAACACCGACGACCCGAACAAAATGGAGCAGAAATACCGCTTCCTCGACCGCATGCTTCAGCGCATGGGGCAACTGCGCGACGAAGCCGAAAAAGGTGGCCGGCAGGCGCTGCTGTGCGGCGACATGAACATCGCGCATACCCCGCTCGACATCAAGAACGCCAAGGCCAACGAGAAACATTCAGGCTTCCTGCCCGAGGAGCGCGCCTACGTCGACAAGTGGCTCGACCCGGAACAATACGATTTCGTCGATGTGATGCGTCATCTGGCCGGCGATGTGCAGGGGCCCTACACCTGGTGGAGCCAGCGCGGGCGGGCGTTCGACAACAACGTCGGCTGGAGAATCGACTATCAGCTGGCCACGCCTGGATTGGCGCAGAAGGCGGTGTCCTTCGACATCGACCGCGCACCCTCCTACGACACCCGTTGGTCCGACCACGCGCCGCTGAGCGTGGTGTATGACGTCTGATTGACGCGTATGAAACTGTGGGTTGATTGGCGGGGTTTCGGACAATCAAGGACGAATCGCGGTAATCGTTGATATCGCAATGTTTTGAGAGCGATTACCTATCCCGGAACCGATAACCGAGCCCACGCCGGTCCCGGCCTGGTTTTCCGGAGCTGGGAGACGTTGCCCGGTGATACGCTTGTTCCAAGATATTGATCGTTTTGAATGGAGAACCATGGGATTGTTCGGATTCGGCAAAAAGAAGCGCCGCGACGACGATGATGAGACCGAAGCCAAGGCCAATGAGGCCGAGGCGAAGGATGAGGATGCGGTTGCGCAGGCTGAGGACGACAAGGCCACCGAGACCAGTGCGGATGCGGATAAGGACGCCGGAAACGACGCGGTGAAGGATTCCGGGGACGAGGGATCTGAAGCGGAATCGGACGCGGAGTCTGATGCTGACGCCGACGATGACGAGGCGGACGAACGCAAGGTTCCCGATGAGCCGAGCGAGGCTTACCCGGATCGCGGCGAACTTTACGGGCCGTGGGACATCGATGAGGAGGACGCGCCCGACTACGACGAGTACCTCGACATGGGTGCCTACTATCTGCCGTTCATGCCGGGCATCGAGCTTCGTGTGAAAGCCAACCGTGCTAGTGGCCAGGTGCTTGGTTGCACCGTGTCCTACAAGGCTTCCAGTCTGGAGATCGAAGCGCTCGCGGCGCCCAAGACCTTGAGCCTCTGGGACGGGGTGAGCGAGGATCTGCTCGCGGCCAATCCCAAGGCCAGCCAGCAGCCGGGTATTTTCGGCACGGAGATCAAGCTGCCGGTTACCGTCAAGGGCAGTAAGACGCTGGTCACCCGCATCGTCGGCGTTGACGGCCCGCGCTGGATGCTTCGCGGCATTTTCTCCGGCCGCGCCGCCACGCATCCGGAAAGCCCGGAGACCAAGGCGCTGAACCAGTTCTTCTCCGACATCGTGGTCGATCGCGGTGAGGAGCCGCTGGCGCCGCGCGATTTGATCCCGATGCACGCGCCGGTCTCGCCGGAAGAGCGTCGCAAGGCCGATGAGGCCGCCGCGGCCGCCGCCGAAAAGGACGGCAAGGGCCACAAGATTCCCAAGCGCATCAAGGGCCCGTTCGTCGCCGACCAGCAGACCGAGGTGCAGACCACGATCTCGCGTGGCCCGATGTTCTCGGAACTGCGCTGATTGATTCCACGGATTTCGCCGGTTTGCTTTGCACAGACCGGCGAATTGTGTAACCGCTTAAGGTGACATGGAATGACGGAACTTATCGGAAATTGATTTGCCGCAACCTTTTTAAACCATTGCAACGGAATAGGAAAACATGGCCGACACGAAAAAACGTCAAGGACTGGCGGCGCTGGCCGCGGCTGGCAACGGCGAGGACTTCTCCGTCATCGACGCCATTGGCGGGGTGCGTGGTGTCATCGAATCGATGCTGCCAGGCTTCGTCTTCGTGGTCATGTTCGTGGTGACGTCCGATCTCAAACTCACCATCATCGTTTCGGCGGTTCTTGCGGTGCTTTTGGTCTTGGTGCGTCTCGTCCAACGTCAGACCGTGCTGGGCGCGTTGGCCGGACTCATCTCCATCGCCATCTGCCTGATTTGGGCGTGGAACACCCACGAGGCCCGCAATTACTACATGTACGGGTTCATCACCAACAGCGTCTACATCGTCGTGCTGGCCATCACACTGGCCATCCGTGTGCCGGGGGTCGGTTTTCTGGTCGAGTTCATCCGTTCCCTGCCCACGGAGCATTACCGCGCTTGGCTGGCCGATTGGCGCGGCGACAAAGACCTTATGCGTGCCTACGACATCGTCACGGCCATGTGGATCGGCGTCTTCGCGTTGCGGCTGATCGTGCAGGTGCCGCTCTACCTCACCAACCACGTCACTTGGCTGGGCACGACGCGCCTATTGATGGGCTTGCCGTTCTGGGCATTGGCCATCTGGATCTCATACTTGCTGATCGCCGATCCGATGAGGCACCATCCCAAGTTCAAGCCGGAAGACCAGGATAATGGCGATAGTAACACGGTTACAGACAATGCAAGTACAGATGCTGATGATAGTAAAACAGGTAACGATGCCGGAACAGATGCCAAAAATGAAGGCGCTGTCGGCAATATGAAAGCGGCAACTGTTGCGGCCGCGGTGAACTAAAGATATCGTGAAAGCCGCAGCATCACGGACGGGACAAATCGAAGAATATGTTGAAAAGTCTATGAAGTGCGGACGAGGGGCAACGATAGACTGAGTTTTCAGTCATGAGGATATGCCGGTTCCGCAAATAATGGATATCGTCTGCAATATGCCATACAAAAATGAATGATTGAACGCGAAATCGTTGGTATGCGACCGCGTCGAAATGAATCTTAGAAGCAGGGGTAAAAATGCAAGCCACAGTACGTATCGAACGTTACGCCGACCAAGGGCGTTGCGTCGCCCATATCGACGGACGGGTGGTGTTCGTGCGTTTCGCACTGCCCGGCGAACTGGACACCATCGAGCTGGACGAGCCGCACGAGCGCGACGACCGTTTCTGGACCGGCGAAGTCGTCAACGTGGTCGAGCCCTCCGAGGACCGCGTCGAGCCGCTTTGGCCGTTGGCGGGACCTCTCGCGCAGGGCGGGGGAGTCGGCGGCGCCGATCTGATCCATGTCTCGCTTGCGGGCCAGCTCAAATGGAAGTCAGCGGTCATCACCGACCAGATGCGGCGTATGGGTCATCTTGACATCGACGCCGTGCCGGTGGCGCGTATGGATGGTGACGTCGAGGAGAAGGGCCTGCACTGGCGCACTCGCATCGAATTGATCGCCGACGAGGAAGGCCGCGTCTCCATGCGCCGCCGCGCCTCGCATACCCGCGTGCGCATCGACACCATGCCGTTGGCCACCCGCGCGCTCCTTGCCGTCGCCCGGGACCAGAAGCTTTGGGACGAAGAGTTCGAACCGGGTGCCAAGATCCGCGTCGCGGTGCCGGAGCCGCGCGATATCCATACCTCCAGGGTCCCCAACAAGGCTTTGCTTGAGGCCATCGGCGACAACTTCGCCATCACCGTTGACGGCCACTTGCGCCGCGGAACGAAGCGGCTCAAGGAAGTCGTGGACGTGGACGGCAAACGCTACAAATATGGCGTGGAGGCCGACGGGTTCTGGCAGGTGCACCGCATGGCCCCGCCGACACTTGTCAAGTACGTGATGCGCCTGGTCAGCCAGGAGCTTTCCGGTGTGCAATCCGCCACGCTCTGGGACCTCTTCTCCGGTTCCGGCCTCTTCACCGTGCCGCTGGCCAAGACCTTCGCCCATACGAAGATGCTGTCCGTCGAAGGCGGGCGCATGGCCGTGCGCAATGCCGAACGCAACCTGCATATAGCCAAGGACGCCAACGTCACCGTGATGCAGGGCGACGTCTCGCACTGCCTGCGCAACGTGCCCGAGGAACTGGCCAACCCCAACGTCGTCGTGCTCGACCCGCCGCGCGCCGGAGCCAAGGCACAGGTCTGCCGCCAGCTCGCCGACGCGGGTACACGCTCCATCATTTACATCGCCTGCGACCCGACCAGCCTCGCCCGCGACACGGCCACGCTCACCAAGCTGGGCTATGGCCTCAAATCGATTCAGGCGTTCGATATCTATCCGATGACCCACCACGTCGAGACCGTGGCGCTGTTCGCGCGCGAAGGCCAGTAAGTAGGTCGGCTCGATGCGATGGTCTTGGCAATCAGGCAATCAAAGGCGTGAAAGGCATGACGACCTTTCTCGTCGTGGCCTTGCGTGGCATGGACATGCCATCAGCGGATTTCATGGGCTAAGACATAACCATGGATGGCGGCGTCCGTTGGGAATCGTTCTCGGTATATGTATGACATTATCGGCTTTGCCCGCGCTCGCTTCCTGCACGCCGAACAACGCGGCCGTCGGTGACACGAAGTCGGTTTCTGGGCATGTGGGCCACGACAGCGTCGACAAATCCGACATGCTGATCGGCGTGGTCGCCGCCGGTGACGAGGACCTTGACCGGACGATGCTCGACGCCTTCAAAAAGGTGGGCATCAAAGCCATCTACGCTTCCGTTCCGGAAGGTGGGACGCCGCTACCCGGCCAATCCTTCAAGGACATGGCACGGCGGCCCGTCACCGCGTTCGTGGTCGATGGCCTCGATATGAAAAGCGGCCAAACCAATGGTTGGAACCAAGCCTTGCAAACGGCCCGTGACGCCGGGATCCCGGTGATACTGATCAATGCTGTGCAAGGGCCGAAGGATGCCGATCTTTATGCCGAATTATTGCGCATCGTCCCAACGGGCAACGGCAAGGGAAGCACAGGGGATGGCAAAGGGCCGGTGCCGTTCGACCAGGCTGTGCAAGCCGCGATCAACGACAATCCACATGCCAAGACGATGAGCGTGACATTGCCGTGAATGTGCTCACGCGCCCACCGCGAACGTGGGGATACGGTAGAGTGGCACCGCATATACTTTTAACGGTAATGAGCCGTCCAAGAATCCAAGCGCCGGCGGCAGATGAGACATACGAAACGCAGTGAGAAACCGTGCGTCCGCAGGACGGATGCACGGGTAAGGGGCAACCAATGAGCGCAACCGGGATGTTCGGGCAGAACGACGGCGAGACCGCGGCTGGGAAGGCACGTGGCGACGCCGGCAACGGCGGCAACGGCGGGCAGCAAAGCGCTTCCGCGATCCGCCTTCCCCAAATCGCCGAAGTGGGGCTGACCTCCGCCGAGGTCGCCGAGCAGGTCCAGCAAGGCAACGTCAACAAGATCGACACCGAATCATCGCGCTCGATGGGCCAGATCATCCGCGAGAACGTCTTCACGCTCTTCAACGCCATCATTTTCGTGGCCATGGTCCTGGTGCTTCTGACCGGCCAATGGAAGGACGCCGTTTTCGGACTGGTCATCATCATCAATTCCGGTATCGGCGTCTTCACCGAGATCCGGGCGAAGCACACGCTCGACAAACTCTCCATCCTGGTCGCCTCGAAATCCCTGGTGCGGCGCGACGGACGGGACGTCGAGATCGAGCATGAGGACATCGTACTCGGCGATCTGCTTTGGCTCCGTAGCGGCGAGCAGGTGCCGGCCGACGCCACCATCGTGCACACATGGGGCTTGGAGCTCGACGAATCCATGCTCACCGGCGAATCCCGAACCGTCAAGAAAGGCGAGGGCGCCGAGGTCTATTCCGGTTCCAACGCGACTTCCGGTATGGCGCTGGTCCGAGTCGACGCGGTGGGCGAGCACGGCTACGCGGCCAAGCTGACGGCCAAAGCCAAGGTCTACAAGAAGACCGTCTCCGACTTGAGCAAGGGCATCAACACCATCCTCAAGGTGATGACCATCGTCGTCATCCCGCTCTGCATTCTTTTGGTCGCCTCGCAGATTCGCACGGTGGGTGGCTGGCAGGTCGCCTTCACCACCGGCGCGTGGCGTTCGGCCATCGTCTCGGCCGTCGCCGGCGTGGTCGGCATGATCCCCGAGGGCCTGGTCCTCCTGACCTCGCTCAACTTCGCCATCGCCGCGATGCGTCTGGCGCATCAGCACACGCTGGTCCAGGAGCTGGAAAGCGTCGAGACGCTGGCCCGCGTGGATGCGCTCAACCTTGACAAGACCGGCACCATCACCGATGGCGGCATCGTCTTCAACCAGGTCGTCATGCTCGGCGAGGCCGACAACGCAAGCCCGATGGCCGACGCCGATATCGTGGTAGACGCCCCGTCTGGCGAGAACGCCGTGCATGCCAGCGTGACCGTCGGCACTACCGATGACGAGAAGACCGCGGCGGTCCAGGCGCTGTACGATCTCTCCAACGAGGAGAACCCCAACGGCACCGGGGCGGCGGTGCTCAAGGCCCTGAACGCCAAAGGTGTGCGGCCTCAGCCGGTCGACGCCCGTGTGCCGTTCTCCTCGGCCCGCAAATGGAGCGCCATCGTGCGCGGCGGGGACGCATGGTATATGGGTGCCCCGGAAATGCTGTTGAGCGGCTTTGAGGGGGACAGCACCGCGGCCAAGAACATGGTGGCCAAGTACGCCAATCAGGGCATGCGTGTGCTGTTATTGGCCCGTGCCTCGGGGGCGGGGAGCACTCCGGAGGCGGCCAACGCCTTCGCCAACAATCCCGTGCTGATTCCTTCCTCGCAACCGGTCGCGCTGGTGTTGTGCAGCGAGCATATCCGCGACGACGCCGAGGAGACGCTGGCCTGGTTCCGCGAGCAAGGCGTGCGCTGCCGCATCATCTCCGGCGACAGCCCTGCCACAGTCGGCGCCATCGCCAGAACTGTCCGCCTGACTGGCGACCGAGAGCCGGTGGCGATGGACGCGCGCGAGCTGCCCAGTGATGTCAAGAAACTTTCCACCGTGATGGAGAATGTTGATGTGCTAGGCCGCGTCCTGCCCGAGCAGAAGAAGGCCATCGTCGACGCGCTGCACGAAAGCAAGCACGTCGTGGCGATGACCGGCGACGGCGTCAACGACGCGTTGGCCCTCAAGGAAGCTGATCTGGGCATCGCGATGGGCAACGCCGCGCCCGCCACCAAGGCCGTGGCACAGGTCGTTCTGGTCGATTCCAAGTTCTCTCATCTGCCGAGTGTCGTCGCCCGCGGCCGTCAGGTGATGGCCAACATGGAGCGCGTCTCGTCGTTGTTCCTCGTCAAGACCGTCTATTCCGCGCTGATCTCGCTCGGTGTGGTCTGCACGTTCATTCCCTTCCCTTACCTGCCGCGCCACATCACCTACATTGGTGCGCTGACCATCGGCATTCCGGCGTTCATCCTCGCTCTCGCGCCGAACAACCGCCGCTATATTCCGGGCTTCCTGGGGCGCGTGGTGCGTTTCGCCTTGCCGGGCGGCATCGCCGTGGCGCTTTCCGTCCTGCTTACCGCCTGGACCTTGCCGGGCTTCATGAACTGGAACCTTTCCAAGCCGGGCGACCTCTTGAAACTGCGTGACATCTGCGCCATCATCGTCTTCGTTTTGGGCATCCTGGTGATGGCCCGCGTGGCTCAGCCGTTGAAATCCTGGCGTGGAGTTTTGGTCGCCGGATTCGCCGCGGCGGGTCTGATCGGCATGTTCATCCCGATCGTCTCGCACTTCTTCGAACTGACGTTCCCGACCGGCTGGACGCTGGTGGCCACGATCATCGTGCTGTTGCTTTCGGTAGTCGTCTTCGCTGGAATTCAGACCATCGCCGACCTGATCGGCCGCCTCTATTCGAGCATCGCCAACCGCAAGAAGAGCGAGTAGCTTTTAGGTCTCACATAGTGAATTGGGCTTTTCGTTGATTTTCCAAGCGTTTTATCGTGAAATCAAAGCGGAATCGACGTTGGGACGACATTGTTAACGTTTCTGACGTTCGGTTGACCGATAATGAAAAGGGAACATCGTCAAAACGTTCGGAGGATTTCAATGTCATTGCGGGACGAGCAGCTGGATACGTTGCGGGTCGGGGACAAGGATGTCGATTATTACCGGATTGCGGATCTGCCGGGCATCGAGCACCTGCCGTATTCGTTGAAGGTCTTGGTCGAAAACCTGCTGCGCCGCATTGATGGCGTCAACGTTACCGAAGACCAGGTCAATGAGCTGCTCAAATGGGACCCCAACGCCGAGCCCAGCCACGAGATTGAATTCGGGCCTTCGCGCGTGCTGATGCAGGATTTCACCGGCGTTCCCTGCATCGTCGACCTTGCCACCATGCGTGACGCGGTGGCAGATTTGGGCGGCAATCCCGAGGTCATCAACCCACAGGTCGAGGCCGACATGGTCATCGACCACTCCGTGCAGATTGACAACTACGCCGTCGCCGATGCGGTGGCACGCAACATGGACCGTGAATACCAGCGCAATGGCGAACGCTACCGCTTCCTGCGCTGGGGCCAGCAGGCGTTCAAGAACTTCCGCGTCGTTCCGCCGGGGACAGGCATCATCCATCAGGTCAACATCGAATATCTCGCCAAGGTCGTGATGAGCAAGCCAGGGGAGCGTGGACGCGACCTCGCCTATCTCGATTCCTGCGTCGGCACCGATTCCCACACCACCATGGTCGGCGGCTTGGGCGTGCTTGGCTGGGGGGTCGGCGGCATCGAGGCCGAGGCGGCCATGCTCGGCCAGCCCATCTCGATGCTGGTCCCGCGCGTCGTCGGCTTCAAGCTCACCGGTTCCATCCCCGAAGGCGTCACCGCCACCGACGTGGTGCTCACCATCACGCAGATGCTGCGTGAGCACGGCGTGGTCGGCAAGTTCGTGGAATTCTACGGTGACGGCGTGGCTTCCGTGCCGCTGGCCAACCGTGCCACCATCGGCAACATGAGCCCCGAATTCGGCTCGACCTGCGGCATCTTCCCGATCGATCAGGTCACGCTGGATTATCTGCGCCTGACCGGCCGTAGCGACGAGCAGATCGCGCTGGTCGAGGCCTACGCCAAGGCCAACCGCCTCTGGGGAGACACGAGCGACCCCGATTATGTCGAGCCGGAATATTCCGAATACATGGAACTCGACCTCGGCACGGTCGTTCCGTCCATCGCCGGTCCCAAGCGCCCGCAGGATCGCATTCGCTTGGACGAGGCCAAGGCGACCTTCGAAAAGACGCTGCCGGATTACGAGACGCCGAAGACCAATCAGAACCCGGTGCCGGTGCATACCGATTTCCGCGGCGATTTTGAGATCACGAACGGCGACGTCGCCATCGCCTCCATCACCAGCTGCACCAACACTTCCAACCCGTCGGTGATGATTGCCGCTGGACTGCTCGCTCGCGCCGCCCGCGAGCACGGCCTCAAGCCCAAACCGTGGGTCAAGACCTCGCTGGCCCCAGGTTCGCAGGTCGTGGCCGACTATTTGAAGAAGGCCGGCCTGCAGGAGGATCTGGACGCGTTGGGTTATGAGCTGGTCGGCTTCGGTTGCACCACCTGCATCGGCAACTCCGGCCCGCTGTTGCCAGAAATCTCCAAGGCCGTCAACGACAACGACCTGACGGTGGTCTCGGTGCTTTCCGGCAACCGCAATTTCGAAGGGCGCATCAGCCCCGACGTCAAGATGAACTATCTGGCCTCGCCGCCGCTCGTGATCGCCTACGCCATCGCCGGCACCCTCGATTTCGACTTCGAGACTCAGCCGCTCGGCACCGATGCCAAAACCGGACGTGACATCTTCCTGCGCGATATCTGGCCGAGCAACGAGGAAATCGATAAGGTCGTTTCGTCGTCCGTCAACCGCGAGATGTTCGTGCGCGACTATGCCGACGTCTTTGAAGGCGACGAACGCTGGAAGTCGCTCGACGTGCCGAAGGGCGAGCGTTTCGTTTGGGATCCGGATTCGACCTATGTGCGCAAGCAGATTTTCTTTGATGGTATGAGTGCCAAACCGCAACCGGTAGATGACGTTCGTGGCGCGCGCGTCTTGGCATTGCTGGGCGATTCGGTGACCACCGACCACATCTCGCCGGCTGGCGCGTTCCCCGCCTCGAGTCCCGCCGGCAAATACCTGCTGGAACACGGCATCCAGCCTAAGGACTTCAACTCATACGGTTCGCGTCGTGGCAATCACGAAGTGATGGTTCGCGGCACGTTCGGCAATATTCGCCTGCGCAACCAGCTGCTCGCCTCAATGGGCGAGGAGGTTCGCCCCGGCGGATTCACCTACGATTTTGTCACTGGCAAGCCCTCCACGATTTTCGACGCCTCGCTCGATTATCGCAAGGCCGGCACGCCGCTGGTCGTGTTGGCAGGTTCCGAATACGGCACCGGATCCTCGCGCGACTGGGCGGCCAAAGGCACGCTGATGCTCGGCGTCAAAGTCGTCATCGCGCGTAGCTTCGAGCGCATCCATCGTTCCAACCTCATCGGCATGGGCGTGCTGCCCCTGCAGTTCCCCGAAGGCCAATCCGCTGAATCGCTGGGTCTCGATGGCACGGAAACCTACGATTTCCAAGGCATCGAGGCGCTCAATAACGGAACGATCCCAGAGACGGTCCATGTTGTCGCCACCAAGCCCGCGGCCGACGGCAAGCCAGCCAAGACCACGCAATTCGACGCCACGGTCCGTATCGACACCCCCGGCGAGGCCGAGTACTACCGCAACGGCGGCATCCTCCAGTATGTCCTACGTAGGCTGATGAAGTAATACATGAAGTAGCGCATCTGAGTGATGAACGGCGACATATACCCAGTACCAGAAACGTCTGTATAACAAAAATCGGGAATGACGGAAGCAATCCGCCATTCCCGATTTTTATAAGGGAATCGTATTACCGATTTCGCAAGCTACACGTTCTCAATTATCGCTGCTGCCGAAGATCTGCAACAGGTAGAGGAACATGTTGATGAAGTCGAGGTAGAGGTTCAGCGCGCAGAGGATCGAGATGCGGTTGAACATCACGGTGTCGCCGGAGCGTTCGGCCGCGTCGAACATGGCGCGCGTCTGTTGGGCGTCATACATCGTCAGGCCCGCGAAGATGACCAGGCCAATCGCGCCGGTCACCATAAGCGTGGTGTGCGAGGGCGCGAGGAACATCATGATGACCTCGCCGACCAGCAGCACCAGAAGCGCGACCATCAGGATCGGGCCGGCTTTGAGCATGTCCTTCTTGGTCGTCAGGGAAAGCATCGTGAGCACGAAGAAGAACGCGACGCACAGCCCCAGCGCGATGCCGATGGACGGCAGGCTGTAGGCCTCGAAGATTGTGGCGAGCGTGAAGCCGGTCAGCGCCGCGTAAAGATAGAACATCACGCGTGCGGTGCCGACCTTCATCTTGTTGATGCGCCAGCCGAGCACAACGGCGATGGCCACCTGCACCACGGCCAGGCCGATCCAGCCGATCATGCCCGTCGTCATCAGGAAGCTGTCGAGGGCGCCGGTCATCTGCGTGAAGACTGCGACCACCGCGGTCAGCAGCAGACCCAGCGTCATCTCGCCGTAGGCTTTGGTGGTGGAGACGTGGCGCTCGCGTTCGAAGGAATAGGCGGCCTGCCCGTTCATCGTCATCGTCGGCGCGGCCGTCCCGGCACCTGCGCCCGCGTATGCCGGCTGCTGGTACTGCGATTGCTGATATTGCGGCTGTGCGTAAGGCTGACCATACGGCATGTTCTGCTGGCCGTAAGGCTGCCCTTGCGGCTGTCTGTACTGGTTGTATTGCTGTTGCCCGTTATTCTGTCCATACGGCGCCGGCTGCCCGTAAGGCTGCTGCGCGTTGTTGTTTTCCTCTGGTCTGTTCCCGAAAGCCATACCCGCTCCTTTATCGATTTGCGATTGACGTTCGTATATGTTCAAAGTCTATCGTCAGACACTGGCAATTGGCTGAATGCGAACATCGAAGGGGCTGGAAGCGTGGTATGGCGCGGATTGTAAACATCCATTTTCGCGAAGTCGAGCAACGTGACATTCTTCGATTACGATAGGAAACGAACATGAAGGCGTCAGCCTCGTAAGGCGAGGTGGCGCTATATGGCTACACAGCTGGAGGCACAATGATCGACAACAAGGTCCCGGATATCACATTGAACAATGGCATCACCATCCCGCAGCTGGGACTGGGCGTGTTCCAGACCCCGGAGGGCGAGACCACGGCCAACGCGGTCGACGTGGCGTTGCGTTCCGGCTATCGCCACATCGACACCGCGAAGGTCTACGGCAACGAGAAGTCGGTGGGCGAGGGCATGCGGCGTTCCGGCGTGCCGCGCCACGACATCTTCCTCACCACGAAGCTCTGGAACGAGGACATCCGCCAAGGCCGCACGCGCGAGGCCTTCTACGAAAGCCTTGACCGCCTCGGCACCGATTACGCCGACCTGTACCTGATCCACTGGCCGGCCGATGGCTGGCAGCAGGCGTGGAAGGACATGGTCGCGCTCTACAACGACCGCCGCATTCGCGCCATCGGCGTGTGCAACTTGCAGGAACACCATCTGAAGGAGCTGGAGGCGCTGGGGACCGGCGTCAAGCCCGCGGTCGACCAGATCGAGTCCTCGCCGCAGTTCCCGAATCAGGAGCTCGTCGATTTCGTCAAGTCGCAGGGCATCGCCGTTGAGGCCTACAGTCCGCTCGGTGGCACCGGCGGCTCGTTGCTTTCCTCGCCATTGCTCGCCCAGATCGGCGCGAAATATGGCAAGTCGCCGGCCCAGGTCGTCATTCGCTGGCATCTGCAGCGCGGCGTCATCGTCATTCCGAAGTCCACGCACGACGAGCGCATCCGTCAGAACATCGACGTCTTCGACTTCGAGCTGAACGCGGAGGAAATGAAACAGATCGCGGGCCTGGCCACCGGCGTGCGTACTGGCGGCGATCCCGACAACTTCGATTTCTAGATTCGTTGATTGACGGTAAACTCTGATAAAAAATCTTTCGCGGTTTTCTTTCAAATAGAGGAAACCGCGAAAGATTTTCCGATATTTACTTACTGCTAAGCCTTATTTCTTCGGGTCGAAGTTCACCGAGGTCGGTGCCTCCTCCTGCTGGGGCGCACCATTGATGTCGCGGTGGATGTTCTGCATCTGCGTCTCGATGTTCTGCAGGCTGCGCGCGCAATCGAGCAAGGTCTGCGAATGTTCGGTCAGCTTGGCGTCCGGCAGGTTGGACTTATAGCGCAAGGCGTGTTCGAGGCTCGCCCAGTAATCCATGGCGATGGTGCGGAACTGCACCTCGACCGGCGTGTAATGCTCGCCATTGGACAGGAAAACCGGCACGGCGTAGATGACGTGCAGGCTGCGATAGCCGTTCTGCTTCGGGTTCTTGATGTAGTCCTTGACGCGCAGCACCTGGATGTCGGACTGGCTGGAAAGGTAGTTGGCCACGGAGTAGACGTCGTCGCGGTAGTTGCAGATCACGCGGATGCCGGCCACGTCGAAGAGGTTGTCGCGGATCGATTTCGTGCACATCGGCAGGTCACGGCGCTGCAGCTTGCCAAGGATCGAGTTGACGGACTTCAAGCGGCGTTCCATGTGGTGGATGGGGTCGTGGGAGAAGTGGACGTGGAATTCGCTGTCGAGCACCTCGAGCTTGGTGCTGATCTCGTACATCGCGCCCTCATAGACCTGCATCATGTCGATGAATTCGGTGATCTCATCCGCCGGGAAAAGTTTCGGGTCCGGCTCTTCGGTGCCGGTTTGCGCCACCTTTTCAAGCCTTGCCTGAATCTCGGCGGTGTTAATGCGTTCGTGTCGATCAAGTATCACGGCCTCTATCATAACGAGTCCCATCTATCTAAACTGGACGTTTCCTGAGAAAACGACACGAATTCCGTAGGTTATCCCCGTCGTTAGAATCGCCAATGACAGGTTCATTGAAAGGTTTATGGAAGGCGGATATATGGAGACGAACAGCAATGCGGCTCGCGTCGTTTCCATCATCGGCCCCACCGCTTCCGGCAAGACCGGCTTGGGCATCGCGCTGGCGCAAGAACTTGCGAAACGTGGGCAGAAGGCTGAGATCGTCAACGCCGATGCCTACCAGATGTATCGCACCATGGATATCGGGACCGCCAAGGCGAGTGCGCAGGAGCAGGCCGCGGTGCCGCACCATCTGCTCGATATCATCGATCCCGACGAGACGATGACCGTCGCGAGGTTCCAGAAGCTGGCGCGTGAGGAGATCGGCAAGCTGCGGGGCAGGGGAGTGCGGCCGATTCTTGTCGGTGGTTCCGGTTTGTACGCGCGTGCCGCCATCGACGATATTTCCTTCCCTGGCACCGACCCGGAGGTACGCGCGCGACTTGAGCGGCGCGCTGAAACCGAGGGTGCCGGAGCATTGTATGACGAATTGAAGCGCAAGGACCCCGAGGCCGCCGAACGCATGGATCCGCACAACGCCCGTCGCACCATCCGCGCGCTGGAGGTCATCGAGATCACCGGACAGCCGTATTCCGCGAGTCTTCCGCGCTATCGTTACGTCATTCCCTCTGTCCAGATTGGGCTCGATCTGCCGCGAGAGGAGCTTGACCGTCGTATCGACATCCGTACTTCTCAGATGCGCGAGCAAAGTTTTGTCGACGAGGTGCGCCGCATCCGCCCGCGGCTTGGTGTCACGGCCTCCCGCGCCCTGGGCTATTCCCAGATCGAGGCGTATCTGGACGGAAAGATGAACGAGGACGAGGCGTTCGCCGACATCGCGCAGAAGACGAAGCGCCTGGCCCGCAAGCAGATGGGTTGGTTCGGCCGCGACCCGCGCATCCACTGGCTTGCCGCGCTCGATAAGGATCTGGTGGCGAAGGCGTTGGATGTCGTCACGCGGGCCGATGCCGGTGAATACGACGCGGCCGACGCCCGTGCCGACGAGCGCCATGTCACCCACCACTTGGGCGACATCGCAATCAGTGAGGAAAGCGCCAAAACTACTCGGGAATAGCTTTTTCTCACGGATTTCCAGCGCTCAGTGCGCCGGGCCTTGGTCCCAGCCGGAAATGAGGAAGACGCGTGTCGGGTTGGCCGGCCGGATGATGGCGTTGAACATGCGCTCCAACCTGGTGGTATCGGCATGCAACGCGCTCTCGGTCGCCTCCCGATAATTCCCCAACGTGACCGTTCCCCAGTTGAGGTCCCATCCCACCTCGTGCGTGAGTTCGGAGATGAAGATGCGCAGCACCATGCCGTTGCCGTAGGCGAAGGGGTGCAGCGTGTTGAGTTCGTCATACAATCCGGTCAACGCGTGGATGAAAGCCGCGCGGTCCAGATTGAAGAAATGATCCGCATCCTCAAGCTGCGAGAAGATATTGGCTGCGCCGGTTTCGATAAGCGAGGCCGGGAAATACAGGTTTGACAATGGTTTTTGCTTGGTCGGTAAGCCTTGCGTCAGGGAGGATTCGTTTTGCGATCCATGTCCGTCGTCGCGGAGCATCCCGGCATCCGGCATCGCCCCAACGAAAAGCGCGCGATGAATAATCTTGAGCTCTTCAAGCCCACCGACCGCAGGCCAATCGCAATCGATGAGGCGTACGGAACGGGCGAAAATCCGGTCGTCGCGTAGTCGCGTTTCGCCATGCTGTTTGGTGTCCTGCCGGTTCATGCGGTGAGCTTGGCGTTCTGGGGTCGCCACAAAATCCGCAAGCCCCAGCGTCCCGCGCTGGTATCCGTTCGCGGCCTCGACCATCGCATCGCTCGGGGTGATTCCCGAAAGCTCGCAGTTTTTGTATGAGAACGCGACGGCGCTCGCACGTTCCGCAGGGGTCATGACCATGCCTCCATCGTAAGGCTACCGGTGAAGCTGAATGTTTCTGTGTGCGCATTCGATGTTGGCGTGAACGGAGAATTGTGATGCATTGTTCTATTTGTATTGCAAATCATGGTTAAGGGTAATCGCATGAAAATCCCAATGCCATTTGAAAGGGTTGGGCAGGTTACCTGGCCAACGCGCCCAAGGGGCGGGCTTGAAGTAGAATCACTGGTGATATGGCACGTAAGAGACAGACGAACAGCAAGAGCGCAAAGACCCGTAGCGGCAAGGCGAACGGGTCTTCTTCGAGTAGCCAGACCGGAACCACCAAGGTCATGCCGCCCGCCGACGCCTCGTTCTTCGTCCGCCATTCCACGCTGTGCCGCATCGCCGGCTTCTTCGCGCTGGTGATCGTCGCCATCATGTTCTGCGCTTCCGAATGGTTCCACGTCGATGGGTTCCTGGGACACTGGTTGCACTTGGTTGCGGCTGGCCTGTTCGGTGTTATGAGCGTGGTTTTGCCCGTGTTTCTGCTGATTGTGGCCTACCAAGTGCTGCTCGACCCGACCAAACACAAGCGCAACTGGCGATTGATCATTGGTTGCGCGTTGCTGTTCTGGTCGATCTGCTCAATCATCGACGCCATCATCGCCTCGCCGTCGCGTGACTTCAACATGGATGTGCTGCGCGGCGCGGGCGGTCTGCTCGGCTTCGCGTTAGGCTCGCCTTTGGCCTGGGGGCTTTCCAGTGTCTTCGCCGTGGTCATTTTCGTCGTCGTGGCGATATTTTCGCTGTTGCTGATTGTCAAGCTCGACATCACCAAGATCCCCGAGCGGTTGCACGATTGGTCGCAACGGCGCAAGAATGGCGGCGAAGATGATGCCGTCGACCAAAATGCCGATGTGGACGCGCAAAACGAGCAGTTCCCGAATGAGGTTCGTGTCGGCGACGAGACGTTGCAGCTTGCTGAAGGTGTGCCGACGCATGATGGCACTGAGGATGGAAACGAATCCATCGAAGCGCCGCAACCCCGCAAACGTGGCATTGGCGCGTTCTTCTCCCGCTTTTTCGGACATTCCGATGATGATGGCGACGATGGCAAATTGGAACGTTACGCTGGCGATGAGGCCTTCGACAGGGCAGCTGACCTGAATGGCCAGACCGATGAGACCCAGTTGATTGAGGGACATTCGCAGGCCATGGTCAATCCCGTCACCGGTGAGATCCAAGGTGTCGCTGGTACTTCCGATGCCGTTCCGGCGGAAGTTTCTGGTTTCGGCGGCGAAAATAATGGAACCGCTGCGACCCAGTCTGTGCCGATGAATGGCCAGACGGGTGCTTTTGGCGCTCCTAAGGCGGCAAGCTCGACGGGACCATACGGGTCGAGCGTCGGCCCTGACGTTTCGGCAACCGGCCACGCGAGTGACCCGTGGGCCGCGGTTGGCAAGGACGGCAGCGCCACGGAACCCATGGTGCCGCAGGTCAAGGGCATCGCCGGGGGAGCGGCGAACCTGCCCGCTTCTGTCGCCAATCACGACGGCGACGATTCGGTGGCTCGTCACGAGGCCGAGAACGCCGCGGACGAGGAAGACAACAGGCCCTACCATCTGCCGAGCCTCGATATTCTAGTGAAAGGCAAGCCACATCTCGCACGCACGCAGGCCAACGACAACGTCATCAAGGCCCTGACCGCCACCTTCCACCAGTTCCATGTCGACGCCAAGGTCGTCGGTTTCCTGCGCGGCCCGTCGGTCACCCAGTACGAGGTTGAGTTGGGGCCGGGTGTCAAGGTCGAAAAGGTCACCAACCTGCAGCGCAACATCGCCTACGCCGTGGCCTCCACGGACGTGCGCATCCTTTCGCCGATTCCCGGCAAATCCGCCATCGGCATCGAGATTCCGAACATCGACCGCGAGATCGTCCACCTCGGTGATGTATTACGTAGCGACAAGGCCATGAACGACCCGAACCCGATGCTCGCCGGCGTCGGCAAGGACGTCGAGGGCCATTTCGTCACCGCCGACCTCACCAAGATGCCGCATCTTTTGGTCGCGGGCGCCACCGGATCCGGCAAGTCAAGCTTCATCAACTCGATGCTCACCTCATTGATCATGCGCGCCACCCCCGAGCAGGTGCGCCTGATCATGGTCGACCCCAAGCGCGTCGAGCTTTCCGCCTACGCCGGCATCCCGCACCTTCTGACGCCGATCATCACCGACCCCAAGAAGGCCGCGCAGGCGTTGGAATGGGTGGTCAAGGAGATGGATGCCCGCTACGACGACCTCCAGTATTTTGGCTTCCGCCACATCAAGGACTTCAACAAAGCCGTGCTCGCCGGCAAGGTCCACGCCCCGCTCGGCTCCAAGCGCAAGGTCGCTCCATATCCCTATATCGTCGTGGTCGTCGACGAGATGGCCGACCTGATGATGCTGGCCAAGAACGACGTCGAAAGCTCCATCCAGCGCATCACCCAGCTCGCACGTGCGGCCGGTGTCCACCTGGTGCTCGCCACCCAGCGTCCGTCCGTCGACGTCATCACCGGCCTCATCAAGGCGAACATCCCCTCGCGTCTGGCTTTCGCCACGTCGTCGGCCACTGATTCCCGCGTGATCCTCGACACCACCGGCGCCGAATCGCTGATTGGCCAGGGCGATGCCCTGTTCCTGCCGATGGGCTCGGCCAAGCCGATCCGCGTGCAGGGCTCGTGGGTCGGGGAGTCCGAGATCCGCAAGGCCGTCGAATTCGCCCGTACCCAGCGCAAGCCGCACTATCGTGAGGACATCGAGGAGATGGCCAAGAAGGCCGAAGAAAACGAGACCCATCCCGACGAGGAGATCGGCGATGACATGGACACGCTTTTGGAGGCGGCGAAGCTTGTGGTCACCACGCAGTTTGGCTCCACCTCGATGCTGCAACGAAAATTGCGCATCGGTTTCGCCAAGGCCGGCCGTATGATGGATCTCTTGGAATCCCGCGGTGTCGTCGGCCCGTCGGAAGGCTCCAAGGCCCGTGAGGTCTTGGTCCAGCCCCAGGACTTGACCCAGACCCTCGACTTCATTCAAGGCAAGACCGGTGCCGTCGCGCCCTCGCCTGCAAGTGGCTCCACAAGAGAAGAATGAGCTCGGTTGGCAAAGTTGTGGTACGCCGGTTGGCAATAGGCTCATTCTTGGTTGATGTGGTTGGAATCATCAAAAGTTGGCCCGTTTGCCGACCTACGGTATCGCCGACGCGGTAAGGTATGGGTATGCAACAACGAAATGGGGAAAAATCGCTTCTGGACGGCTGGAACAGCCCGCCGAACCTGGTGACATACGCGCGTATCGTCCTGGTTTTCGTGTTTTTGTGGGCCGATATCGCCGCAGGCCCGTGGGGTCAGCGCAACCCGTGGCTGCGTTTCGCCGCCGCAGTGCTTTTCATCGTCGCCGCTTCGACCGATAAGCTCGACGGCTGGATGGCCCGCACCTACAACCAGGTCACCGAACTCGGCAAGCTCATGGACCCCATCGCCGACAAGCTCCTGATCTGCTCGGCGCTCGTCGTCGCCTCGGTTTTTGGCGAGGTGCCGTGGTGGGTCACCGCGTTGTTCCTCATCCGCGAGATCGGCATCACCGTCATGCGCTTCTTTGTCATCGACACCGGCGGCAAGGTCATCGCGGCCGAAAAGGCAGGCAAATACAAGACCCTCACCCAATGCGTTGGCTTGGGCATGCTTTTGATGCCGGTTTGGGCGCTTTCCTCGAAGATCACCAATCCAGGACGTGTCGCTTTCAACGGCGGCGGCCCGGCGTTCTCCCATATCGGGGCGGGGGTTCCGGTTTGGTGGTTCTGCTATTACGCCGTCACCGATCTGCTTATCGGCATCGCGTTGATTCTGTGTCTCTATTCCGGCTATGTCTATGTCCGCAATGTGGTGCGGGCGCGAAAAGCCGCGTGAGCATCTTGTAGAATCTGCCCCAAACCGCTACTGACCGATTGGTAGGGAGGTTTGGGGCGGTTTTGTATGGTCTTGGATTGCGGGTTTGTAGTCGGCGTGTCCAAGGCCGAAAAGTGGGGAAATATGAAGCGATATATCGAAACGCCTGACGGCACGTCGCAAGCGATACAGAATGTTGCCGGCCTGGCCTCAAGTGGCGCGGTCGCGGCCATCCAGCCGCAATGTGATACATTGGCTGCAAATATCCTAGAGGAGGCCAAGGCTCGGGGATGGAAAATCGCGGCGGCCGAATCGCTCACCGCGGGCCTTTTGGCTGATGCCTTCGTTCGTATCCCAGGAGCCTCCGAGGTGTTCCTCGGCTCCGCGGTGACCTACGACATCAACGCCAAAGCCAGTGTCCTCGGGGTTGACGCCGGTCTGTTGCGTGCCGAAGGCGCTGTGCATCCCGAAGTGGCCCGACAGATGGCCGAGCGCACGGCGGATCTCTACGACCAACCACAATACGAAGGTCACGTCCTGGGTTTGTCGACCACTGGAGTCGCCGGCCCTGGCCCGGATGGGGACAAGCCCGCAGGACTGGTCTACATCGGTGTCAGCGTCCCTCCTGGTGCCGATGGCCAAGCACGTGAAACCATCGCGGCGAAGCTCCGGCTTTCCGGCTCAAGGGAGGAGATTCGACATCTTTCGGTGCTGGACGTATTGCAGTTTGTGACGCAGTTCACAGCGCTCAAAGAGGAATAAATATCCCCCTCAACTGTTGATGGAAGTGACAACATGAACAGTACAAGGCAAAGAGGGGTGGCGTAATGGAAACGATGACTCGACCACAGGAGCAGATGGCAATGAACACGCTTGCATCAGGGGCCACGCGCCCAAGCAATGCGCGCAACAGGGACTTGACCCCTGCTCAGCGTCGCGCGGTGGTATTCGCGCAACAACAGGTTTTGAAAGCACGTGCCGCGAAAAAGGCGAAGGACGAGCGCCAGGCGGTGCTCAACAGGATGTGGCAGGAAGAGGATGCCGAGCAGTCCAAGCCCAGGGCCGCCACGCGCAAGCATGACGCCGACGGCGAGACCCGCGACATCTCGTTGCGTGAGGCCATCGGCCACGTGCTGCGCGACCTGCGCACCCGCGACCACAAGACGCTGCGTGAGGTCAGCGAAAAGGCCGGCGTCTCGCTCGGATACCTTTCCGAAGTCGAGCGTGGGCAGAAGGAGGCCAGCTCCGAACTGCTGGCGTCCATCGCCGAATCGCTGGGCTTGAGCACCGCGCAGATGCTGCGCATGGTGGCGGACTACCTCGATTACACCGAGGCGTGATTCGAAGCCTGTAAGCCCTTAAAAGTTGAAAGACCCATTGGCGTTTTGGCCGGTGGGTCTTTTCGTTGCTTTCTCCGTTTGTTTCATCAGTAGTTGTCCGTGTTTTTTGCGAATTCGAATTCATGATGCCGCATATCTGATAACGGTTTTTTAGGTTGATTTTGGGTTTATCGGAAATCGGTTCATGGATTTCGTGACGGATTGGTATTCGTCCGCGCTGATAGACTGCTGGATGTGAAGGAACGTGAATTTTGGCAATTGCTCGAAGAGGTGCTCGGACGGACGTACGGGCGCTCGCTGGCGCACGACCAGGTGTTGACGGCGCTTGACGACATGACCGTCGTCGAGGCGCTCGCGGCCGGCGTCGAGCCGCGCGTCATCTGGAACGTGTTGTGCGACCAGTTGCAGATCCCTGATTCTAAGCGGTGGGGCAAGGACCACAACGCCCCACCGTTGCCGGCGAAGTGAGCGCTTTCGGTAATTGACAATTTCCTGTTGATGGATTGCTTCGGCGAGTCATTCGAACAAATGTTCGTATGTGGTTCTATGATTATTTTTGGAACATAAAACGACCTTATGGGGTTTGGGGCCTAAAAGCCCGGAAAACCACGGCGTGTCGAAAAGGCAAGCGTTCGACCACATAACCCCGTTTGGCTTGCGCAAGTAGCGGATTGCTCCGTACTCTGGTAGTGCAGGAGCAACGTAAAGGAGAACGATGGCACAGCAATCAAAAACGACGAAAGGCGCCAAGGCCAAGAACGCCCAGACCGAGTCTGGTGGCGAGCATGGCATCGATCCACGCAAGCAGGCGGCGCTCGACACCGCGCTGAAGCAGGTCGAGAAGGACTTCGGCAAGGGCTCGGCCATGCGGCTTGGCGACAAGCCGGTGCAGAACGTCGAGGTCATCCCCACGGGTTCCTTGGCGCTCGATATGGCGTTGGGCATCGGGGGCCTGCCGCGCGGCAGGATCGTGGAGATCTATGGCCCCGAGTCCTCCGGCAAGACCACGCTGGCTCTGCATGCTGTGGCCAACGCGCAGAAGGCCGGCGGTGTGGCGGCGTACATCGACGCCGAGCACGCGCTCGATCCGGTCTATGCCAAAAAGCTTGGCGTTGATACGGACCAGCTGATCATCTCCCAGCCGGACAACGGCGAGCAGGCGCTTGAGATCGCCGACATGCTGGTGCGCAGTGGCGCGCTGGACGTCGTGGTCATCGATTCGGTGGCGGCCCTGGTGCCCAAGGCCGAGATCGAAGGCGAGATGGGCGACAGCCATGTGGGCCTGCAGGCCCGGTTGATGAGCCAGGCGCTGCGCAAGATGACCGGCGCGTTGGCGCAGTCCAACACCACCGCCATCTTCATCAACCAGTTGCGTGAGAAGATCGGCGTCTTCTTCGGCAGTCCGGAGACGACGACCGGTGGCAAGGCGTTGAAGTTCTATGCCTCCGTGCGCCTTGACATCCGCCGCATCCAGACGTTGAAGAACGGCGACGAGGCCATCGGCAATCGCACCAAGGTCAAGGTCGTCAAGAACAAGATGGCTCCGCCCTTCAAGTTCGCCGAGTTCGACATCCTCTACGGGGAGGGCATCTCCAAGGAGGGCTCCGTGCTCGACATGGCGTTGCAGTGCGATGTCGTCAAGAAGTCCGGCTCCTGGTTCACCTATGAGGGCGACCAGCTGGGGCAGGGGCGTGAGAACGTGCGTCAGTTCCTGAAGGACAATCCGGCGCTGACCGACGAGATCGAACGCAAGGTCAAGGTGAAGTACGGCCTGATTCCTGATGATTCCAAGCCCGCTGATGGTGATGGCGAGGATGCGGATAACGGTGGCGACGCTGACGCTACGGCTGGTGCCAATGGTGGTGGCGCCTCCGGTTCCATTCCTGAATCGGCGCCAAAAGCCTGAGAACGCATTGGGCTAAAGACATGATCAGTGTCGAGGAGTTCCTTGAGGGTCGTCATATTCCGGCTGTGGAGCCGGATCATGACGACCCTCGGCCGCATGATGCGCAGGCCTCCCATGGTCGTGCCGGCCAAAGGCGCGTCGGTGAGCGCCCGAGCGCAAGCGACGTCCGCCGGACTCGCGGCACTGCATCTGGCTCACAAGCCGACGACGCAGGGTCACGAGAAGAGACCGGTGGCAGGCGCAAGCCTGCCAAAAGGCCGAACAGGGCCCATACGCATGCCGTGCCGATCACCAGCAACTACACCAGCGGGTTCGGTGGCAGTCTTGACGCCGAGGATGCCGGAGCAAGCAAACGCGGTCGTAAGCGGTATGGTCGTGGCAAAACGACCGGCCGCTACCATAGATATCGCACAGGTGCGCCGGTGAGACGTGTGCCAGACGATCCGGCCGATGTCGAGGCGTGCCGCGAGGCCGCGCTGACCTTGCTGGACGCGGCGGCCCGCTCTTCCGGTGCGTTGGTCAAACGTTTGGTCGACAAGGGCTACGACCCGGTCGTTTCCGAAGACGTCGTGGCGCGCCTGGTCGAAGTGCATTTGATTGATGACGAGGAATACGCGCGTTCCATCGTGCGCAGTTGCGCCAACCGGATGCTTGGATTCCGAGGTGCCACGATGGAGCTCAAACGCAAAGGCGTCGATGATGGTTTGGCACAGAGTGTGGCTGCGCAAGCGCGCGAGCAGGGCGTGTTCGAGGACGCAGCGTGGCAGTTGGGACGCAAGGTGGCCGCCAAAACGGAGGGTTTGGAACTTGAAGTGCGTCGCCGTCGGTTCTGGAGTGCCGGTGGTCGCAAAGGCCATGATCCTGAGACCTTGCGTCGTGTGGCCCACGAGCTGTTTGACAACAGGGAAGTTGACTGATTGCTGCCGCTTGGCACATGCGTAATCCCGTATATGTTTCTGATAGTTGTTGTTTGATGTTGTGGGGACACAGCGGTTTTATACAGTCAGGCAAGTCTGTAATCTATCCATTTTGTCATACATATGTAGGATTTGAAACAGAAATGACATTCTAAGTGCGTCAAATTGATACCGGAAAAGTCGTTATCGAATACTGCCCTGTATCCATAACCGAAAAGTGAGGTGAGACCTCGTATACCCCGGGTTCTGTCGCGTGTTGCCACGCGGATGGCCATCCATCTCGACCTGACGTCGCCGCCAGGCTCCAGCAGCCTACCCGAAGGCCGGGCGAGCAACCCGTGCCGGGATACAATCCCGACGTGCCTTCTGCTTGGCCTTGCTCCCGATGAGGCTTGCCAGCGGCCAGCTGTTGCCAGTGGCCCGGTGGTCTCTTACACCGCCGTTTCACCCTTACCCGGTTGCCCGGGCGGTCTGCTTTCTGTTGCGCTAGCTCTCAGGTCACCCTGGGCGGACGTTATCCGCCATCGTGCTCTATGGAGCCCGGAAGTTCCTCAGCCGGCTCGGTAAACCGAACGCGGCCGCGGCCATCAAGAGGTCTCACAAAGACTTGATTATAGCAAACAGCGCAACGTCGCGAAGTGAGCAAGCGAACGGCGTATTTTTCTGGTAATACCCAGCTTTCTCCAAGGCGAGCCGCTAGACTGGAACTAGCAGCACAGCAGTGATGTAGCTGCTGGCACATCAGGTGGAGTTGCTCCGCCGAACCTAACAGGAGGTCGACCATGGATATTGTCGTCACCGGACGTCACATGCAAGTCAATCAGAAGTTCCGTGATGTCGTGGACACCAAGATGAATCGTGTCACGGCCATCGCGCCGGACACCGCGCGCGCCCAGATCGTCGTATCGCGTGAGGGCAACCCACGCCAGGCCGACACCGCCAAGCGAGTCGAGATCACCATCGAGGCCGGCGCCACCGTGGTCCGCGCCGAAGCCTCAAGCTCCGACGAATACAGCGCCCTTGATATCGCGCTGGACAAGCTGACGCTTCGTCTGCGCCGCGTGCGCGACCGCCGCAAGAGCCATCGCCCGACCCGCAAGGAGCAGAAGACCGTCGACATGGGCGTGGTACCTGTTGACGAGCCGGTCAATACCGAGCCCACCGCCCTGCAGCAGCCTGAAGAGGTGGAGCATCCGCTGTCCACCGATCTCGGCCCCGGAGAGAGCGTCGAGGTGCAGGTTGGGGACACCCCGATCGTCATCCGCCGCAAGCTGCACATCGCCGAGCCGATGACCATCGACGAGGCGCTCTATGAGATGGAGCTCATCGGCCACGACTTCTTCCTGTTCGTCAACAGCGAGACCCATCGTCCGTCCGTCGTCTATCGTCGCCACGGCTGGAGCTATGGCGTCTTCGAGATCGACACCGCCGAAAACGTCAAGAAGGCGCAGAAGGCCGCCAAGAGCAAGAAGTAAATAAGAGTGGCGTCACATCGCGTATGTCTTGGTACAAGACCATGCGGCTGATGCCAGCGAATTTTACATCGACCCATCGGAGCGAACCCGGTGGGTCGACTCATGCAGAGCCAAAAACATGTGTTTTATATCGCAATGAACGGGGCAATGCGGAAAATCTGCGCCGTCGCGTAAGATAGACCCCAGTCTGTGCCAAGCCTCGGTTGGCTTGGTCTTGCTCGTTTATGGGAAACGAACTAGGGAGCGAAATTGGTAGATATCGTCGACAAGGCCCTACGTATGGGCGAAGGCCACCAGCTCAAGAAGCTGGAGAACGTGGCCAAAGCGACCAACGCGCATGAAGATGAGATCGCGGCGCTGAGCGACGAGGAGCTCGCCGGGCAAACGGCCAAGTTCAAGGAACGCCTTGACAATGGCGAGGATCTGGACAAGCTCATGCCCGAAGCTTTCGCCACTGTGCGCGAGGTCTCCAAGCGCACGCTCGGCCAACGCCACTTCGACGTGCAGCTCATGGGCGGCGCGGCCCTGCACTGGGGCAACATCGCCGAGATGAAAACCGGTGAAGGCAAGACCTTGGTCGCCACCCTTCCCGCCTATCTGAACGCCTTGGAAGGCAAGGGCGTCCACATCGTCACCGTCAACGACTACCTCGCCAGCTACCAGAGCGAGCTAATGGGCCGTATCTTCCGTTTCCTCAAGATGAACGTCGGCTGCATCATCACCGACCAGAAGCCGGTGGAACGTCGCAAGCAGTACGAGGCGGACATCACCTACGGCACCAACAACGAGTTCGGTTTCGATTACCTGCGCGACAACATGGCGTGGGAGAAGAACGAGCTGGTGCAGCGTGGCCATCACTACGCCATCGTCGATGAGGTCGACTCCATTCTTATTGATGAGGCCCGTACGCCTCTGATTATTTCCGGTCCCGCCGAAGGTGGCGTGACCCGCTGGTACCGCCAGTTTGCCAAGCTCGTCACCAAGCTGACGCGCGACGAGGATTACGAGGTCGACGAGAAGAAGAAGGTCGTCGGCATCCTTGACCCGGGCATCACCAAAGTCGAGGACTTCCTGGGGATTGATAACCTTTACGAGCCCAGCAACACCGCGCTGATCGGCTACCTCAACAACGCCATCAAGGCCAAGGAACTCTTCCTGCGCGACAAGGACTACGTCGTCACCGGCGGCGAGGTGCTCATCGTCGACGAGCACACCGGCCGTGTGCTCCCCGGGCGTCGTTACAACGAAGGCCTCCACCAGGCCATCGAGGCCAAGGAAGGCGTCGAGGTCAAGGCCGAGAACCAGACCTTCGCCACCATCACCTTGCAGAACTACTTCCGTATGTATGACAAGCTCGCGGGCATGACCGGTACGGCGGAGACCGAAGCCGCCGAGTTCATGAACACCTACAAGCTGGGCGTGCTGCCGATTCCGACCAACAAGCCGATGATCCGCGTCGACAACGACGATTTGATCTACCGCACCAAGAAGGAAAAGCTCACCGCCATCATCAAGGATGTCGCCAAGCGCTACAAGAAGGGCCAGCCGGTCCTGCTCGGCACTGCTTCCGTCGAGTCCTCCGAGGTCGTCTCCTCGCTGCTTGATGTGGCTGGCATCCCGCATCAGGTCCTGAACGCGAAGCACCACGAGAAGGAGGCGGCGGTCGTCGCCGTCGCCGGTCGCAAGAACGCCATCACCGTCGCCACCAACATGGCCGGCCGTGGTACCGACATCATGCTCGGCGGCAACGTCGAGTTCCTCGCCGACCAGAAGCTCAAGAGCGAAGGCTATTCCGCCGACGACACTCCCGAAGAGTATGAGAAGCGTTGGCCCGGCACCCTGGCCGAGATGAGGGAACAGGCCAAGGACGAGCACGACGAGGTCACCAAGCTCGGCGGCCTGTATGTGCTCGGCACCGAACGCCACGAATCCCGCCGTATCGACAACCAGTTGCGCGGCCGTTCCGGCCGCCAGGGTGATCCGGGCGAGTCCCGCTTCTACCTGAGCCTTGAAGACGACCTCATGCGCCTGTTCAACACCCAGCTGGTTGCCCGAGTCATGGCCAAGGGGTTGCCCGAGGGCGAGCCCATCGAGTCCAAGAGCGTTTCCAAGGGCGTGCGTACCGCGCAGAAGTCCGTGGAATCCCGCAACTTCGAAATGCGTAAGAACGTCCTCAAATACGACGACGTGATGAACAAACAGCGTCAGGTCATCTACTCCGAGCGTCAGGCCGTGTTGCGCGGTGTCGATATCCACGAGGATATTCTGCGCTTCATCGACGAGACGATCTTGAGCTACATCAAGGGCGCCAACAACGGCAGTGACAAGCCCGAGGAATGGGATTGGGACGGCCTGTTCAGCGCGCTGAAGACGGTCTATCCGATCGCCGTTGACGAGGACGACGCCAAGAAAAAGGCGGAAGGCCTCAAGGGCGAGAAGGCCGTGGATGCAGTCAAGGAGCTCATCGTCGCCGACGCCAAGAAGCAGTACGACGGCTTCGAGGACAAGATCGGCGCCGACGGGTTGCGCCAGCTTGAGCGTCGTGTCGTGCTGGCCGTGCTTGACAAGAAATGGCGTGAGCACCTCTACGAGATGGATTACCTCAAGGACGGCATCGGCCTGCGTGGCATGGGTCAGCGCGATCCGTTGGTCGAGTACCAGCGCGAGGGCTTCCAGATGTACAACAAGATGATCGACGCCATCAAGGAGGAGAGCATCCAGCTGCTCTTCCACGTCGACATCGAGCAGGTCGCCAAGACCGAGGACGCCGAAGCCGAGACCGACCAGGCCGAAGAAGCCGAATCCTCCGCCGAGGACGAGGCCATCGACAAGGCTGCGCAGGCCGCCGGAGTGGGGTCCGTGGACGATGGCGAGGACGAGGAGTCCAAGGCCACGGTCGTGTCCGCTCCAGCCGACCCTGACTCTACCGACGAGGATGCGGAGGAGGCCGACATCGCCGAAACCGAAGAGAGCGACGAAGGCAACCCCGAGCCCAGCATCGTGGGTCCGGAGCCGATGAGCCACGCCGAGGGCAAAGTCCCTGCCAACAAGCGTCCGAAGGCCGAGGAGCTCAAGAGCCCATGGGCCGACGGCAGGACGTTCCCTGGCACCAAGAAGAACGCTCCGTGCCCCTGCGGTTCGGGTCGCAAGTACAAGATGTGCCACGGACAGAACGAGAAGAAGTAGGCTCGCGATGATTATTCGCTAGCCAAAGGTTATCGGATATCAAAACGGTGGTCGACATGCAATGTGTCGACCACCGTTTTGTTTGGTTGTTGGAATTATGCGGGTCATTGTCATACACGACGATGAAAAATGCCTTGTGCTCCCGATTCAGCCATTTTCCGATGTTCTGATATTCCATGCATTCATGGAATCGGAAGCGAAATAATCGGGAATCAGATGAGTGGATAATCCGAAGGTTCAGACCCGAGACCCGTCGTCGAAATAATCCGTCCGTGTCTGCGAATGGCCTTTGTGCAGGCTCAGCAGCCCCACGCCGCCGATCAGGGCGCATAGGCCGAAGACGAGCCCCAGGATGCTGGCGAACCTTGGGAAGAACACCGCCGCGATCAGGCCCGCGATGCCGGCGATGAGCAACGCCCAGAACACGACCTTCACGGGGTCGAGATGGCCGAGGTCGGGGTTCGGCGGCGTGAAATCGTCGAGCCGGTCCATCACATCGTCGGTGTCGAGCCAGCTGGAGCCCTCGAAATCGCGTGGGCCATGCTGTTTTGAAGACGAGGATGAGAACCCATCCGCGAAGGAATCCGCCGTGATGTCCTCGACCGAAAGCAACGCCTTCTTCTCCTCGCGTTTCGCGCGTTTCTCGAAGCGCTTGGCGTTGCGCGAGCTGCTGATGTCGTCGAGGTCATCGGCGTGCTCGGCCTCGAACTGTTTCCACAAGGCCTCGTCGTCGGTCTCGTCACCCGTGCTTTCCGCCGAGGGGTCACTCGAAGCGCCGTCGGTGTTGTCGCTTGGATGTTCTTGATTGCTGCGGTTGCCATCCGATGGCTTCTGATGCCCATCGTGGTTCTTCTGATTCTGTGGCTGGCCTGGCTTCCCATTGTTCGGCGTGGACTCGCCATCCGTCGATGCGGCATGGGAATCGGCGTCGCGCCGCTGGTCGTCAGCGTTGTTGCTATCCTTGAGGCTAGTCATACCGTCCACTCTAACCCAGCGGTCGGCCAATTGAGATGTAATACGCACGGCCGTGAGATGTCCGTGATTCAAGGAGGGAAGAGCTCGTGCTCTATTGGTTCTTTGTCCGTGGACTTGGCCCGCTTGCGCGCTGGCGCATGCATCCGCAGGGCGTCGGCGTCGGTAACATCCCCAAAACCGGCGGTGGCATCATCGCCGCGAACCATCTGGCCGTCATCGACGACGCGCTCATCCCGCTCACGAGCCCGCGTATGGTCCATTTCATGGGCAAGGCCGAGTATTTCGAGGGCAAGGGCATCAAGGGCAGGTTCATCAAGTGGTGGTTCACCTCGGTGGGGGTGTTCCCGGTCGACCGTTCAGGCGGCTCGAAATCACTGGGGGCGCTCGCACACGCGCGTGAGATCATCGAGGACGGCCATCTCTTCGGCATCCACGTCGAGGGCACGCGCAGCCCCGATGGCAGGCTGTATCGCGGCCATACGGGCGTGGCCAAGCTCGCGCTGGAGACTGGTTGCGACATCATTCCCACGGCCGTCGTCGGCAGCAGACAGATCCAGATGCCCGGCCAGGTGATTCCGAGTTCCGGGCACACCAAAGTGATCTACGGCAGGCCGATCTCGGTTAAAAAGGTCGATCCGGATACCATCACCCACGAGGAGCTGCGCGAGTTGACCGACCATGTCGTCTCCGAGATTGCCAAGATCAGCGGGCAGGAATATGTCGACGAATACGCTCAGACTGTCAAGGCGAGGATGAAAAAGGAAGCGCAGGCCAAGCAAATCGCCAAATAGCCGGTCAAATTAGTGTTCCGAAGTATAGACGATAAGCAGGTTTCAGCAAGCTGGAGTGGTGTTTTCGTCACATTTTGTATGACAACCAGTTTGTATTGAATGTGCCCGTGGCAACGTATCGTCCATCAGGGAATAGAGAAAAGCACAACCACCGAACGGTCATTCCAGGGAATTACTATCGCTAGATTCCAGTGTTTTTCACACCACGGTGAGTGTGACGACGGTGGGGTTGCCGTCATCGCCGCGCACGCGCACTTGCTGGCCGGGGTCGGGGGACTGGAGGCGGACCTGATGGGTGAAATCGCCCAAAGGCGCCGAGATCTTGACTTTGAGTCCCAATGCCTCCAACGTCTTTTGGGCGTCGTTCTCGTTCTTGCCACGCACATCCGGCATGGTCACCGTCTCCGGTCCTTTGGAGACCACGACGTCCACCTGGTCGCCCCAATGCAGCTGTGTGCCGGCCTTGACCGAAGTCGAGATGATGGAGCCCGCGGGCACCGAATCGCTGAATTGCTCGCTGTAGTTGGGCTTGAGCTTGGCGTCATCGAACGCGGCCTGCGCGTCGTCCTTGGAGCGTCCCGTCACGTCGGGCATGCTCACGGGCATCGGCCCTTTGGAAAGCACCAGCGTCACCTTACTGTTGTGCGTGATGGTGGTGCCGGGCTTGGGGGAAACGGATTTCGCCGCGCCCTCGGGGAGGTCCTCACTGTACTCGTCCTTGCTTTCCTCGTGGACGATATTCGTGAAACCGGCCTGCGAGAGCGCCTCCAACGGCTTCTTGCCATCGGCGCTCGACGGGTCGAGGATGTCCTTGGGTATGGTGACGTGTCGGACGCCCTTGGAGACGACCACCTTGAGTTTCGCGTCGGTGCGCTTGCTCACCCGGCCGCCCACGTCGCCGGGGTCGGTGGAGATGACCTTGCCCTTGGCCACTTTGTCGCTGAACTGTTCGGAGGTCTCGTAAGGGACACCGGCCACTTTGAGCGTGCTCTCATACGGTTTCCACTTCACATCGGTGATGCGGCAGGCGCTGTTGGAGGCGCAGTTGAGGTCTTCTGGCTTGGGCACGCTGTAGTAGCTGCCGGGACCCAGGAAATACCACCACGCCACGCCGCCTGCGCCAAGCACGGCCAGAAGGGCCAGGATGATGGTTGTGATGATGACCGGTTTGCGTAGTTTCGAGGGCTTGCCGGATTTGGTTGTGCCTTTCGCCGTGTCTTTTCCGGTGGTGGAGGCCTCCGCTTGGGCCTCGACCGGGGCGTCCATCAGGCCGATGGACATGGTCGGATTGTTCGCCGCCGCCGTGCCGTCGTTGGCCAAGGTGCGAGCGTCGAGGGCCTGTGTGGCGGCGTTGGGCGCGGATTGGCGTTCGTAGGTGCCGGGCGGCATGGTCTGCGTCGCCGTGTATGGCGATGGGGATGTGGAGGGTGCCGTGTCCGATGGACTCGGGGGAGCCTGGGGAATGTCCGAAACGCCATACGTGGCGGTCGGTGACTGGATATTGGATCCGTTTGACGTCGAAGGTGCCGTCGTTGGAACGGAGGCAGGGGCTGGCGGTGCCGGAATTTCGGACTGATAGCCAGTAGGGTTGTCGGCGGGCTTGGTGTCGGGAACGGGGGAGGCTGTGGCGGTTGCGGCGTTTGTGGTGATAGGGGCCGGTGCCGCGGTGCCGACAAGCGGGGAAGTGGTGCCCTCGCCGTTGGCTTGTGTTCCGTCGCCTGACGGGATGTAGCGGTATTGCCATCCTTCGGTGCTGATACGCGAGCTGAGCGTCTTCAGCTCCTGCAGGGCCGCTCCGGCATCGGTTGGCCGTGCCTCGACGGTACGGGCCGTCAGATGGCCGATAAACGCCGAAATAGAGGGATCTATGCCGGGGCAGACGGTCTGGAGCGCGGGAACGTCCTCGTGGACATGCTTGAAGACCATTGTCACGGGGTTGTCGGAAGTGAACGGCACGCGCCCGGCCAGCATCTCCCAGGCCATGATGCCCACGGAATACAGGTCGCCCTGCGGGGTGGCGAGGTTGTTTTCGATCATCTCCGGGGCCAGATACGCGGCCGTGCCCAAGAGCATGCCGGTGGTGGAAAGCGTCGCCTCGCTCATCGCCTTGGCCAAGCCGAAATCGGTGATCTGCACGCGTCCGCGGTCGTTCAGCAAAATATTTTCCGGTTTGATGTCGCGGTGGACCACGCCGGCGCGGTGGGCGCTCGCCAGTCCGTCAAGCGTCTGGGAGATGATGCGCACCGTCTCATGGACGCTGAAGGTGCCACGTTCGTTCATCTCGTGGCGCAGGTTGACGCCGTGCACGTATTCCATCACCAGGTAGTCGCGTCCGCCGGCCGTGCCTGAATCGTAGACCTGCACGATATGCGGGTTGCTGATGGCCGCGGCGCTGCGGGCCTCGCGGTGGAAGCGGGCGACGAACTGGTCGCGGTGCGGGCCTTGCGCCAGTTGCGTGTGCATCACCTTGATCGCCACGACGCGTTCGAGCCGTTCGTCCTTCGCCTTGTAGACCGTGGCCATGCCGCCGTCGGCGATCGGTCCGAGGACGCGGTAGCGCCCGTCGATCAGATCGCTTTGTGGCTCGTTATCGGCTTCGCTCATGGCTTGGTTGCTGTTCCTTGGCTATTGATGGGTACGAATGTCTCAATATTACATGCGGCAAGGTACGGAAGGGTTTCGGTCGAAGATGAGTTATGATGGATTATTTTTTAATTATTCATGATAGGTTGTATGCAAGTGCGGCTCGCTCTCGTGAAGTGACGTGGTCACCTCAGATCAGAGGGAATGAAACGTACGCAGGCTGAGGTGAGTATTTCACGGCCTTGTGTTGTCATGGCAAGGTTGTCCATCGCTGATTCCGCTTGATGCCAAAGGTCTTTGATACGACGATGTGAAAGCTCGATGGCACCGGTTGTCTCGAAAAGACCGAGCGCTTTGCGCACATCGTCATCGCTTCTGGTGGGTTGGGCATACATCCTGATAAGCGCGCCACGGTCCTTCTCATCGGCCAGGCGCAAGGCGTCGGCGAGCAGCACGGTGTGCTTGGCCTCGCGTACGTCGCCGCCGATTGGTTTGCCGCTGTTTTTGCCGGTCACGTCGATGAGGTCGTCGGCCAACTGGAACGCCACTCCCAACGGCAGCCCGATGTCCCACGCGTTCCGGTGCGCGTCTTCGGGAGGCATTCCCGCCGCGCAAAGCCCAAGCTCAAGAGGGGCGATGGTGGTGTAGCTGGCGGTCTTCCATTTGAAGACATCGAGCGAGGCGTCGATCAGCTCGTCGGGCTCATCGAGGCTGATGGTCTCCGCGCCCAAATCCAACGTCTGGCCGATTTCGACGGCCCGTTGCATTTGAAGGAAGGTGCGCAGATTGGCATCGGCGTGGTGCAACGCCGGGCTTTCCAGGGTGTGTGCGGCGATGTCGGCTGAGGCGGTGGCGAGCATGTTGCCGAGCATCAGCGCCAGTCCGGTTCCGAAGTTCCGGGGTGCGTTTGCCCGAGACAAAGCGACATGGGCACTTTCCCGGCCCCGGCGCTCCGGCGAATCGTCGATGATGTCGTCGTGGATCAGGGCGCTGGTCTGGTAGATCTCGATGGCGCAGGCGAGGTCCAGCATGGCTTGAGGAACACCCTCAGGATTGCCGGCGGTTTGGGTGGGGTTGCCCGAATCGGTTGTTTTGGGGGATGTCGAGGTGTCATACGAATCGAACGCGGCCAAGGAAAGCAAAGCGCGAAGCCGTTTGCCGCCCTGGTTGGCCGTCATGCCCTCGTCCATCACCGCTTGCAAGGTCGGCTTGAGGCTTGCCGCCACATCGTCCGCGTCATGGCCTTGCATCCAGCCCTCGGTCAGTTCGCCGATGCGTCGGTCGACAACGTGGTTATCCACTCTTGCTTGCATAAGCCCCAAGATTATCCACATCGCCATACTTGGCTATCCACATCGGTATATCTCCCCATGGAACGGCGGATTTCCAACGCTAAGAAGCGTTCGACCACAGTGGCCGGAAATCACGCGGAAATCGCGGAAAATGTGCCATAGTGAATCGAACGGGAAGTTTCCACCTTGACCAGCGGCCAAGGACAAACCAAGCACAACAGGAGGAACGATATGGCACAGCGATCATCGAGCGACATCATGGATGAATCAGAGGAAAGGAGCTCGGCATCGAAGCCGACAACCCGGAAAACAAGTGGGAATAGCGGCAAAAGAAGAGGATCAGGGAAACGCCATGCCAGTGGAACCGGGAATGGTGGAGGGCCGGGAAGGGGCGGCAAGGCGGGCAAGCGCTCTCCGCGTCGAGCCCCCATTGGCACACACCGATGCCCTCCGGCCGGCCTGAGGGAAGAGAATCCGGCTTCCGGCCCATCGGATCGGCGGTGCATTCCGTCCGACCTTGACGGTTGTTTCGCCGCCGTCGCCGATGAGGCTTGGACGCAACAGGACGATGACGAGCTGGAGGCCCTGGCCCGCCGGTTGCAACATCGCAAGATGGAGGAGGGTATCGCCAAGGCCAACCGCGATTGGCTCGATGCGCCTTTCGACGAATGGAACGGCAATCTTGAAAGTCATGTGCACCACATGTCGGAAGAACACGCGGCCGAGCTTTGCGTGGCCATGGCAGACATGCTCTCCGCACGCGACGCCCTGATCATGTCGCTGGTGGGCGGTGCACGGACGGTGGTCGACACCAAGGCGATGCTCGATCTGGCCTCGAGCCCGCATGACCCGGCCAATGTCATCCGGCTCTACCGCCTGCTCGATCGCGCCTTCAACGACGCCGACTGCTCACCCGACCCGGAGCGCTGCGCGTGTGGCATCGACATGCTTGACGGCATGGCCAGCCAGGTTTGTGGGCGCTTCGAAGTGCAACCGTTGACCGTGGCGGCGTATGGCTCATGGTGGCTGGGCAGCGATGACGCCCTCGACTATGCCACGCGTGCGCTTGAGGTCGATGGGCAGTGCACATTGGCGCGTATCATCTGCTCCGCCCTGGCCCAAGGATTGAGGCCCGCCTGGCGTTTGAAATGCTGATGGAGGAAGGCGTTGACGGCATTTTGACGGGGTTCGGTTTGAGGCTTTGTTGGCGAATGGGTCATTTTGATATTTTTTGACGAAAGGATTTGCGGTTATCGGGAATAATCGTCCTGATGAGATGGTTGACTCTTATAGTCACAAAATTTGTAATATGGCGTATTTGCGTGTTTTTTAGATGCGTGGAGCAATCGGATTCACTTGAGGAGGACAAGTTTGGCCAAGAAGGAAAAGGCAGCAACCGCACAGGCTAAGCAGAGCGAGGATAGCGAAGTCACTCGTAAGTCGAAGTCAAGTCGTTCGTCTTCTTCACCGGCGCCAGCCAAAAAGTCTGCCAAAACGACGAAGGCCAAGAAGGCCGCCACGTCAACAAGCGCTGCCAAGAAAACGACGAAGAAAAGCGCCGCGGGCTCCACCGAAGCTGTTAAGAAAGCTAAGACGACCAAAAGCACCAAGGCTACCACAGCTTCTGAGACCACCAAAGCTGCCAAGGAAACCAAGGCTGCCAAGGAAACCAAAGTCTCCAAAGACACCAAAACTTCCAAGGCAGTCAAATCCGCTCCCAAGGATTCCAGCAAGAAGTCCAAGCCGGTCAAGCAATCCGAAGAAATGGACGACGAGCAGACTGAGCAGGCCGAGGACATCGTCGACGACGATGAGCTCCAGGAAGACGACATGGAGGATGTCGGCGAGGTCGACGAGAACGAGGATTTCGACGATTTGTCGGACGATTCCTCGACATTGCCCGATGACGACGAGGATGATGAGGACTCCTCTTCCGATGAGGACGTCGAGGATGATGAGGATGACGACACCGACGCCTCCCATCATGACTCCGAGGAGCTGCCAAAGGCCAAGGGCGCGTTTATCGTCAGCAACAATGACGACGACGATGACAATCTGACCCCCTCCGGCAACCCCAAGCGCCGTGTGGTCGCCGCGGGCGCCACCGCCGACCCCGTCAAGGATTACCTGAAGCAAATCGGCCGCGTGAGCCTGCTGAACGCCGAGCAGGAAGTCGACCTCTCCGAGCGCATCGAGGCCGGGCTTTACGCCCAGCACCTGCTCGACACCCAGTCCGATGGCATGGACTTCAAGCGCAAGCGCGAGCTCAAATGGGCCGCGAACGACGGCAAGAAGGCCAAGGACCACCTGTTGGAGGCCAACCTTCGTCTGGTCGTCTCGCTGGCCAAGCGTTACACCGGCCGCGGCATGCTCTTCCTCGATTTGATTCAGGAAGGCAATCTGGGCTTGATCCGCGCCGTCGAGAAGTTCGACTGGAAGAAGGGCTTCAAGTTCTCCACATACGCCACCTGGTGGATTCGCCAGGCCATCACCCGCGCCATGGCCGACCAGGCCCGCACGATTCGCGTGCCCGTCCACATGGTCGAGGTCATCAACAAGCTTTCGCGCGTGCAGCGTCAGATGCTGCAGGACCTGGGCCGCGAGCCCACGCCCGACGAGCTGGCCCGTGAGCTCGACATGCCGGTCGAGAAGGTGCAGGAGGTGCAGAAGTACGGCCGCGAGCCGATCTCGCTGCACACACCTCTTGGCGAAGACGGCGATTCCGAGTTCGGTGATCTGATTGAGGATACCGACGCGATCGCCCCTTCCGAGGCTGTTGCCTTCTCGCTGTTGCAGGAGCAGTTCAAGCAGGTGCTCGAGACGCTTTCGCCACGTGAGGCCGGCGTCATCAAGATGCGTTACGGCCTTGAGGACGGTCAGCCCAAGACCTTGGACGACATCGGCCGCGTCTATGGGGTCACCCGTGAGCGCATCCGCCAGATTGAGTCCAAGACCATGTCGAAGCTGCGCCACCCGTCTCGTTCACAGACGCTGCGCGATTTCCTCGACCAGTGATCGCTTTGGATGCCCGCCGTTTCGTACGGCGGGTTTTCCATATTGTATGGACGGAGAAATGCTGGGAATTCAACGTTTCGTAGTTGTTTTCCGATAGGTGTGAAACGGTGTTGGCGAGGCTGTTGGGTATCCTGATAATTCGTGGCCAAGAGCCTGACAGACAAAATTTGAGGTAGGTATAGAAGCGAATGGTTGAGGAATACAGTGCCAAGAACCTGTCCGTGCTGGAAGGGCTTGACGCCGTGCGCAAACGCCCCGGCATGTATATCGGCACCACCGATAGCCAGGGACTCATGCACTGCCTGTGGGAGATCATCGACAACTCCGTCGACGAGGCGCTCGCTGGCGCCTGCGACAAGATCGTGGTCACCCTGCATACCGACGGTTCCATCGAAGTGGCCGACAACGGCCGTGGCATTCCCGTCGACGTCGAAAAGAAGACCAAGCTCACCGGTGTCGAGGTCGTGCTGACCAAGCTGCACGCCGGCGCGAAATTCGGCAATTCCTCGTATGGCGCTTCCGGTGGCCTGCACGGCGTCGGCTCCTCTGTCGTCAACGCCTTGAGCTCACGCCTCGATGTCGAGGTCGACCGCAACGGCAAGACCTACCACATGGCGTTCCATCAAGGCCATCCCGGGGTTTATGACGATCCGGACGCCGAACACCGCTCGCCGGACAACAAATTCAAGAAGACCCGCAAAGGCAAGCCGACCGACCTTGAGGTCATCGGCAAGGTGTCGCGCAAGACCACCGGCACCCGCATCCGTTACTGGGCCGACCCCGAGATCTTCAACGACACCGCCCGTTTCAGCTACGAGCAGCTCATCGACCGTGTGCGCCAGACCAGCTTCCTTGTGCCGGGCTTGAAGATCGTGGTCATCGACGAGAACATCCCCGAGACCGGTGACGCCGCCGTCGATGACATGTTCGAGGTCGACGCGCCCCAGCCCGAGGAATCTTCCACCGGTGATGGTTCGGACGGCGTGGATGCCGCTAAGACTGCTAAGACCCCTACGTTGGCCTCCGCTTTCGATGATGACGATGATTCAGCGGTTCCATTCGATGACTCCGCGGTTTCGTTCGGTGACTCCGAAAAAGATGGGGCGAATGACGATGAGGAATTATTGGAAGATGATGATCAAGCCAACACGGCTGATGATGACTCCGAAACCGCAGAAGATGACGATGCTCATTCCTTGGACGAAACCCAAGACAGCCATGAAGGCGAAAGCGGCACCGAAGCCAATGCTTCCCTGAACGTTGAAACGGACGGGGCTCTGGAACGACCGCACAAGCGCGTCGAGGAATTCCTGCACACCGGTGGCGTTAAGGACTTCGTCGATTTCCTTTCCCACGGCGAACCGGTCTCGACGGTCTGGAGCATCGCCGGCGACGCCACCTACACCGAGGAAACGCAGGCGGTCGACACGAACGGCGACCTGCACGCTGAGAAGATCAAGCGCGACTGCTCGGTCAACATCGCCTTGCGCTGGGTCAATGGCTACGACACCACCATCCGCAGTTTCGTCAACGTGGTGGAGACGCCCGGCGGCGGCATGCACGTCGACGGCTTCCTGCAAAGCATCACCAAGCAGGTCCGCAAGGCCGTCGAAGCCAATGCCCGCAAGCTCAAAGTCAACTTGAAAGACACCAAAAACAAGGTCGAGCGCGACGACATCCTCGCCGGCCTTGTCGCCGTGGTCACCGTGCGCATCGCCGAACCGCAGTTCCAGGGCCAGACCAAGGACGTGCTCGGTACGGCCCCCGTCCGCCCGATAGTCGCCAGAATGACCGACAAACAGTTCGGCGAGATGATCAACGGGACACGGCGTGGCTTCAAGGAGCAATCCGGACGGGTGCTTGAAAAGATCGTCGGCGAGATGCACGCCCGCATTCAGGCACGCAAGACCAAAGAGGTCACCCGCCGCAAGAACGCGCTCGAATCCGCCTCCATGCCCGCCAAGCTCTCCGACTGCCAACCGGGCAACGACGACGTGGCCGAACTGTTCATCGTCGAGGGCGATTCCGCACTTGGCACCGCCAAGGCCGCCCGCAACTCCGGCTTCCAGGCGCTCCTGCCGATTCGTGGCAAGATTTTGAACGTGCAGAAGGCCAGCATGACCCAGATCCTCGCCAACAAGGAGTGCTCGGCCATCATTCAGGTCATCGGCGCCGGCTCCGGCGCGAACTTCGACGTCACCCAGACCCGCTACGACAAGGTCATCATGATGACCGATGCCGATGTCGACGGCGCACATATTCGTATCTTATTGCTGACGCTCTTCTACCGCTTCATGCGCCCGCTCATCTCGCACGGCCACGTCTACGCCGCCGTGCCGCCGCTGCACCGCATCGCCTTGGCCGGCAAACACAAGGGCGAGTTCATCTACACCTATTCCGACGACGAACTGGCCGGCAAGCTCGCCGACCTCGACAAGAAAGGCATCGCCTACAACCCCGACGTGCAGCGCTACAAGGGTCTTGGAGAGATGGATGCCGATCAGCTGGCCGACACCACCATGGATCCGCGCACCCGCATGCTCCGTCGCATTTCGATGGAGGAAGCTGAGGACGCCAGCGGTATCTTCACTCTCCTCATGGGCGATGAGGTACCGCCGCGTCGTCAGTTCATCGTCGATAACGCCGACGATTTCGACCGCACCAAGATCGACACCTGATTCCTTGATGGTGGTTTGCGTAGGCTTCTCGACCCTGCGCGTGATCAGAAGCCAAGGGCTTCCACTCCGTTCAGTCAAGTTTTTGCCTTTGTTTTCATTCGTCGTGGCGTGTGTGGCGGTGTGACTTCCCGTCTGCTTTCATATTATGAGATTCGTTTCGTCGGCCCATTAAGGTTCGTCGTTACCTGTGTGCGATAATGAAAACGTTGTCTTTTTGGTTTTCGACATCGCGATAACTGATATCGAAAACCGCGTCATGACCCGAAGGAGTCATCGTGACCAATCTGTTGCTGGCCGTCATCTACATGGCGTTCATCTCGTTGGGCCTTCCCGATTCGTTGCTCGGAGCCGTCTGGCCGAGCATGCGTCCGCAGATGGGCGTGCCGCTTTCCTGGGTCGGCGGCATCTCGATGATCATCTCGGCGGGCACCGTCGTCTCGTCGCTGCTTTCCGACCGGATGACCCTGCGTTTCGGCACCGGCAAACTGACCGCCGCGTCGGTGGGCATGACCGCTCTGGCGTTGTTCGGCTTTTCGGTCGCGCCGAACTACTGGGTGCTGGCGCTTATCGCCATCCCCTACGGCCTCGGGGCCGGCGGCGTGGATGCCGCGCTCAACAACTACGTCGCGATTCATTACGCGAGCCGCCACATGAGCTGGTTGCACTGCATGTGGGGCATCGGCGCCTCGGTCGGCCCCTACATCATGGGTTTCGCGCTTTCCAACGGTCAGGGTTGGCCGTGGGGCTACCGCTACATCGCCATCATCCAGGTGGCGCTCACCGCGATCATCGTGCTTTCCTTGCCGTTGTGGAAGGAACGCAATGTGGCGGGTGACGCCAAGGCGGACGATGACAAGGCCGTTGTGACCGCTGACTCCGCCGTGTCTTCCGATTCAAATGGCAATACCGCAACTTATGCTTCGGATAACCAAGAAAACGGCGCTGTTTCCGTCTCCACTTCCGCGGGTGTTAGTGACGGCGAACCCGCTCACGTCAAGCCGTTGGGGCTTCGTGGAGTCTTGGCGATCCCTGGTGCCAAAGAGATTCTGCTGATGTTCTTCTGCTATTCCGCGATGGAGACCACTTCGGGGCTCTGGGCCTCGAGCTACATGGTCGACCACGACGGCATCAGCAAAGTCGTCGCGGCGAGCCTGGCCAGCCTGTTCTATCTGGGCATCACCGTCGGCCGCGGGTTGAGCGGGTTCTTGACAATCCGCTTTGACGATCCGACGATGATCCGCATCGGCCAGTTCGTGCTGTTTTTGGGCATCGTCATCATGATGCTGCCATTGCCCGGCCACGCCGCCACGGTGGCCGGACTGCTGCTGATCGGACTGGGCTGCGCGCCGATCTACCCGTGCGTCATTCACTCCACACCCGATTATTTCGGTGTCGAGCGCTCACAGGCGATCGTGGGTGTGCAGATGGCCTGCGCCTACACCGGCTCGATGCTGATGCCGCCGGTGTTCGGGCTGATTGCGCAACACATCTCCATCGCGCTGTATCCGTGGTATCTGCTGGTGTTCCTGGTCATCATGGTCGTCATGCACGAAACGTTGCGCCGCAAGGTGCGTCTGAAGAGGATTTGACGGTCTGCACGTCCTGAGGCGTTGCGATAATCGAACATATGTACGAATGTCTGGATCTGTTCTCGTCGCCCACCAAGGCGTGGTTCAGACATGCGTTTTCGGCGCCGACGGACGCCCAGCAGGAGGCGTGGCCGCATATCAAAGCCGGGGAGAACGTCTTGGTGGTCGCGCCCACTGGTTCCGGCAAGACCTTGGCCGCGTTTCTTTCGGCCATTGATGGGCTGATCGTAGAGCAATCGGCTCAGCGCAATGAATCCGTAGCTAAGGCCGAGTCTTGTAAAACCGGTGGCAGGCCAATGCCGGTTGATGAACCCGATGAACCTGATGAACCAACTCATGGATTGGTGGCTGGTTCCAAGGTTGACAAGCCAAGAAAAGCAGCCAAGTCAAACAAGGCCGGCAAGCTGGGCAGGAACGCCAAATCCGGTGTCAAGGTTCTCTATATCTCGCCGTTGAAGGCGTTGGGGGCTGACGTCGAGCGCAACCTGCGGGTGCCGTTGGAAGGCATAGCCGCAGAATGTATTACACAAGGTGTGAAACCGCCTGACGTCGACGTGGCGATTCGTTCGGGGGACACTACGGCCAAGGAACGCCGCCGCATCGCCACGCATCCGCCGGATATTTTGATTACCACACCAGAGTCGTTGTATCTGCTCTTGACTTCGAAGGCCCGGCGCATCCTCAAAGGCGTTGAGACCGTCATCGTCGACGAGGTGCATGCGCTCGCCGCCACCAAGCGTGGGGCGCATCTGGCCTTGAGTTTGGAACGTCTCGATTTGCTGACCGGCCGAAAGGTGCAGCGCATCGGGCTTTCGGCGACGGTCAATCCGCCGAAGGAAGCCGCGTTTTTCCTGGGTGGAGACCAGCCGGTCACAATCGTCGACGCCACCGACCCGGTGCACATGGATCTGAAGATCGTCGAGCCTGTCGCGGATATGGGGGCGTTGGGCACCGCCTCTGATGACGAGGGCGGATTCCATGTCGGCGGGGCCGGCGTAGGAAAAGGGAAATCGGAACGCAATGCCGAACATCATGATTCTCGCCATATCAGCGGTGTCAGTCCAGCCATGCGAGCGTTGGCGAAAGCTCAAAAGAATCCTGTAGACCGTAATGCGAATATTGACGATACGCCTGGTAATTCGAATGCATCGACCAAACATGGCGACTATTCCTCACCGAATGTTTCCGCTTCGCACTCCATTTGGCCGGCGGTCGAACGCAGCATCCTCGATGAGATTCTGAGCCATCACAGCACGCTGGTGTTCGTCAATTCCCGTGGGCTGGCCGAACGATTGACGGCGCGCATCAACGATTTGTACGCCGAAACCGAATGTGGTGTCGACGTCGACAATCGATCCTATGGTGACGGCAAACACTACGATTCCGTTGTCGGCTCTTCGACATCGTTAGTCGGCTCGCACCCGAAAAGCGAGACCATCGCCATGGCGCACCACGGTTCCGTTTCCAAGGAACGACGCAAGGTCATCGAGGATGACCTGAAGCATGGTCGTCTGCGTTGTGTAGTCGCCACCAGCAGCCTCGAGCTCGGCATCGATATGGGCGCGGTCGACATGGTCATCCAGGTCGCGCCGCCCCTTTCCGTCTCATCCGGCCTGCAACGTGTCGGCAGGGCCGACCATCGCGTCGGTGGCGTCTCGCATGCGCTGTTCTACCCGCTGACCCGTCAGGAGCTGATCACTTCCACGGCGACCGTGGAGAGTATGAGGCGCAGCGAGATCGAACCGTTGGCTGTTCGCCATAATCCGCTCGACATTCTCGCCCAGCAGACGGTCGCCACGGCGGCTATGGATGATCTCAAAACCGACGATTGGTATGCTGCCGTGCGTCGCACCGCTCCGTTCGCCACGCTTTCGCGCGATATGTTCGACAATGTCATCGGCATGTTGACCGGTGCCTACAATTCCGAGGAATTCTCGGCTTTCCGGCCACCTCTGCAACTGAACACGGAACAAGGCCTCATCTCCGCCCGTCCCGGAGCTCAGCGTTTGGCCGTCACCAGCGGCGGCACCATTCCCGACCGTGGCACCTACACCGTCGTCCTTCCAGAAGCGGATGCCGGATCGGGCCGCAAGAAGGTGGGGGAGCTCGACGAGGAGATGGTCTACGAGTCCCGAGTAGGCGATGTCATTACGCTCGGCACCTCGACGTGGCAGATCGACGAGATCACCAACGACCGCGTGGTGGTCACGCCAGCTCCGGGGCGCACCGCGCGACTGCCGTTCTGGCATGGCGAAGGACCGGGGCGTGACGCCGGTTTCGGAGCCTTGCTTGGCTCGTTCGTCCGCGAAATCGGCAATGGCCTGATACCAGCGTCGTCGCCGGTTATGGATATATCACAATCTGATAATGACAACGACAAGCCACATTTTGATACCAGTGCTTCTGCTGTTGTCGATGAATCTAATTCTCCTGATGATTCCGCTAACAACAGGCCATCTTCTGCCGGTGTTTCGTCGGATGTCGCCGACTTGCCGGATTCCGCCGCTTCAAAGCGTATTGACAGCACGAACTGGAGCGGCAATGCCGAACCGCATTTTGATACCACCACCGAGCAACGCTTGTGCGACAACGGTTTGGACGATAATGGCAGAGCCAATCTTGCCCGCTTGTTGGCCGAGCAGAAAGCTGCCACAGGCGCACTGCCTACTGACAAGACCATCGTCATCGAGCGTTGTCAGGATGAGGAAGGTGACTGGCGGATCATCCTGCATTCGCCGTATGGCCGGCGTGTCCACGAGCCTTGGGCGCTCGCCATCACCAACCGACTCAAGCGCAAGTATGGTTTCGACGGGCAGACCTACGCCACCGATGATAGCATCGTCGTGCGGCTGCCCGAGCAGGACAGCCATGTCAGCGCCGCCGAGCTCTTCCAGTTCGATGCCGACGAATTGTTGCGCGATGTGGAGGAGGAGGTCGGTGACTCGGTGCTTTTTGCCACCCGGTTCCGAGAGTGCGCTGCTCGCTCGCTGTACATGCCGAGGATGAACCCCGGCAAGCGCGTGCCGTTGTGGCAGCAGCGTCTTCGTGCTTCGGAGCTCTTGGCGGCGGCAAAAACCCAGCACAATTTCCCGCTGGTCTTGGAGACCGCCCGCGAATGCCTGCAGGATGTCTATGACCTGCCTGCGTTGAAGCGCCTCATGACCGACATCGATGACGGCAACATCGAAATCAAGGACGTCGAGACGCAAAGTCCGTCGCCATTCGCGCAGAACCTGCTCTTCGGCTTCGTGGGCTCGGTGATGTACGAGTACGACTCGCCCCAGGCCGAGCGTCGCGCCTCGCTGTTGGCGATGGACCCGGAAGTGTTGGAGGAGCTGCTGGGCAGCGAACATATCGCTGACGCCCTCGACCCGAAAGCCATCAAACAGGTCGAGGACGAGCTGAGCCACAGGCAGTTCTGGAACGAGCTGGAACCTGATGACGTCGCCGGCAGAATGGTGCGGTTTGCCAAAACGCATGGGCCGTTCACCGCGGACCAGGCCGTGAAGGAGCTCGGTTTGGATGCCGCCACGGTGGTTCACGAGCTCGATGATTTGAAGGCCTGCGGCGCGCTGATGACCGGAACGTTTATCAAGGATTTGCCGAGCCCACAATATCTGCACCGCGAGGTGTTCCGTCGCATTCGTTCGCGTTCGCAGACGCTGACGCGCAAATCTCTGAAACCGGTGGGTTCCGAAGTGTACCAGTCATGGCTACTGGTGCGGCAGGGAATCGGCGCGAAAGCCGGCAATGCGGTTTTCCGACACAGCTCGTCCAAACAGGGCTATTGGGCCGGTGAAGAAAATGCCGAGGAAAACGAACCAATCGAGGAGGCTTCAGAAGGCTCTCAAGTTGCTTGGCCACGGTTTGTCGGAACGGATGGTCTGCTGCGTGTCATCGAGCAGCTTGAAGGGATGCCGTTGCCAGCCGCGATGTGGGAGTCGTCGGTGTTCCCCGTCAGAGTGCCGGACTTCACCCCATCGATGCTTGACGAGCTGCTTTCGGCCGGTGAGGTTGTCTGGGTTGGTTCCAAGGATGGCAATACTGATAGCGAAAATCCCAACCTATCGTTGAAACCCGGAAAAATAGCGTTCTATCTCTCGGATTCACCATTGCTTGCACGTATCGGCGACCCTGATTCAGTCTCTGGTCATTCTGATTTTGAGGCAGCTGCGCAGCCGATGGCGACAGGAACGGATGGTAGAAGGGACGGCAACAGTCAACTGGCGGAAATCCGGTATCCCAAGACTTCCGTGGCTGATGCTCAACCCGGTGATCATTCCATCCAACCCGATTTGTTGACGTTGGAGGAGGGTGATTCACCTGATAACGGCATGATGTCGCTGCTGTCTCTCGGCGGCTCCTATCGCGGCGAGCAGCTTGAGGCGCGGTGGCGTGCCAATGGTGGCCAAAAACCTCAGGAGGTCGTGGATCCGTTGACCGGCGAAGTCCGCGTGTCTTCACTGGGTGATTCGGGCTTTGAACGGGAACTTTGGTCATTGGTGTGGCTTGGCAAAGTGGCCAATTCCTCGTTCGCCCCAGTTCGCGCCTTGTTGAAAAATGGCAATGGTGCACGACCTGCCAGCCGTTCGTATGCAAGGGCGTCAATGAGCCGTCATCGGCTCTACGGTCGCGCACGGGTCGAGCGACGCCCGCAGTTGCCGGGAACATTGGCGGGTTTGTGGTCGGCCGTGCCCAAACCCCAAGACGTGGGGCCGGAACAACGCGCCATCGCGCAGGTCGAGGTGTTGCTCGACCGTTATGGCATCATCGCGCCGCCGTTGATGGATATGGACCCGGGAAACTTGAGTTTTTCGGACATCTACCCGGTCCTGAAGCAGATGGAGGCCACCGGCACGTTGGTTCGCGGCATGTTCGTTCGCGGCTTGTCGGCGGTTCAATTCGCGCAGCGCGCCACCATCGACCAACTCCGCCAATGGCGTACGCAGGACGCCCCGCTCGCAGTGGCGCTCGATGCCGCCGACCCGGCCAGTCTTGCCGGCGGTGCGGTGGCGTGGCCGTCGATGAGCGCATTGGCGGATGCTGTTGAAGATGACGAGAACAGTATCACGCCACCAGATTTGAAGAACAGCCGGGAACCGGGCCATAAGCGCGGAAAACCGGTGCAACCCATGCGCAAGGTCGGTTCCTTCGTCATCTTCATCGAAGGCAAGCCGATACTCTACGCCATCCCGTCCAGCCATCACCTGTTGTGCTTTGACGCCACCGATTTCGAGCTGCAACGCGCCGTCACCAAGCTGGCCGACACCTTGCGCGAGCGGTATGAATCGGGCCGGCGAAACGGAAACAAGCACGGCAGCGTCACCTTCCGCGATGTCAACGGCGAGCCTTTGGCCGCTTTAAGCTATTACGCGCAGCTGTTGCGCGCTGCCGGTTTCACCCCGTCCCCGCAAGGCATGAAACTATACAGATAGCTGGTTTCTACCAGTGTTTTTCATAAAAGGCAATGCAAATAATTAAAAAAGTCGACAGCGGATTTGTGTTTCTGAAAATTAGTGATAATATCTTAGATAATAAACGATTAGCAAAGGAACGCTATGAATAAGAGACCAACACTCAAGGATGTCGGCAAGGCGGCTGACGTTTCTGTATATGTTGCGTCGAAAGCGCTGAGGGGAGCGGACGGTGTAGCGGAATCGACAAGACGCAAAGTGGTCAAGGCCGCTTCACAAATAGGGTATGTCCGCAATGGGGTGGCCGCCGGTCTGAGAACTCAAAGCGGCCATACGGTCGGGATATTGACCGCAAGCGGACGCAACCAGTACTATTCCATGCTCACCCATGTGGTTGCGGGGGCTTTGCGTGAATATGGCTATTATGCGATGACCAGCGATGTTCTGGAGGATAAGGCCAATGTGGACAGCACGGAGGAGGAATCGGTGAGGCTTCTCTTGGAGCAGAGGCCCGCCGCGGTCATTGCGGCTTACCCAATGAGCGCGAAATCGCTGGGGATCATCGAATCGTTCCAGGTTCCCGTCGTCTTCGTCGATCAGCCTTCCGCGGCCAATGTCAGATGGCCGTTTGTTGGCAGCGATAATTATCAGGCGGGCCGTCTCGCCGGCGAGTATTTGGGGAAGTTGAATCACAAAAACATCGTCGTGCTCACCTACCCCAAGATGTGGTCCACCTGCCTCGAACGTATCAGGGGGTTCGAGGAAAAAGCCAGGAAATGGTCCATGAAAGTCACCGTTGTGGAGTCCGACAACACCCCGGAGGAAGCCGCCAGGAAGTTGGGGGACATCCTCGATAACGCCACCGAGGAGGATAGGCCCGATGCGGTTTTCGCGTTGAACATTCTTATGGTGATGGGGACCTACAAGGCGTTGAATGACAGGGGAGTGCGAATTGGCAAAGATCTTTCGGTGATTTCCGTCGATGACTTCGATTGGGCCCCGATGCTCACCCCGCCATTGACGGTCATTTCCCAGAACATGGACGAGATCGGCCGTCAGGCCGCCAGGTTCGTGCTGGATGAGATCACCGGAGACTCGATGACAGGGCAAAAACTCTCGATTCCCGTCCGTCTCATTGAAAGGAGGTCATGCAGAAAGCGGTAAAGCAAAGTTGCTGAATATCGTAGGTAAAGTTTCAAATCACCGTACTGCTTATTATTTGTAAGTACGGAATCATTTAAATCGACAAAAAATATAATAACGTTTATTTTTTACATTTTGATAAACGTTTAGCAAAACTAAGAGGTTTTATATGCCATACGCAATTGGACTGAACAGCGGATCTTCGTTCGACGGAGTCGATGCCGTCCTCATCGAGATAAATCAAGCCGAGGATGGCAGCGTTCTGCCTCCCAAGTACATCGACGGGCTTTCGATCGATTGGCCGGAGGAGATTCAGAAGCAGGTTCTCGCCGCGTTCGATGACACGCTGGGTATCTTCAAGCTGACCCGTCTGAACTATATATGCGGGGCTGTGTTCGCGCAGGCCGCGATGGAGCTGATGGCGAAGCACAATCTCAAGGGCGAGGACCTTGATGTCATCGGCTATGATGGGCAGACCATTTACCAGGAGCCGCCGGAGCATGAGCAGATGGCCAAATACCCGGAAGGCGAGCCTTTCTATAAGATGTGGACGGAATACGGCTATCCTTGCGGCCTGCAGATCGGTGAGCCGGGCGTCGTCGCCGTGTTGACCGACGCCCCGGTGGTCACGCAGTTCAGAAGCGTCGACCATGCGCTGCAAGGCACTGGCGCGCCGCTTATGCAGTACTTCGACTATGTGATGTTCCGCCATACCGAGCCGACGGCGACATTGAATATCGGCGGCATTTCGAACTGCCATGTGGCTTGCGCCGACAGGTCCAGGATGAAGGCCTTCGATTGCGGCCCCGGCAACGTGATGATCGACGCCGCGATGCGCAAGTTCTACGGCAAGGGCTATGACAAGGACGGCGAGGTCGCCGCAAAAGGCACGATCAACCAGACCATGCTCGACGAATTGCTGCAGCACCCGTTCTTCAAGCGCGACATTCCGCGTTGCGCGTGGAGGCTGGATTTCGGCGCCGAATACACGGAATCGATGCTCGAGAAGTATTCGAACCTCTCGCATGAGGACATCCTCGCGACCCTGACCGCATTCACGGCGGAAGCCATCACCCGTGCCTTCAAGCAGTTCATCGTCCCGACGGGCCTGCCGGTCAAGCGCCTCATCGCCAGCGGTGGCGGCGTGAGGAACAAGACCATGATGAAGATGATCGCCGAGCGCCTTCCCGAAGGCGTGAAGTTGGAGTCCTCCGACGTCATCGGTGTGCCTCCGCAGTACAAGGAGGCGATCAAGTTCGCGACCATCGCCTTCTCGACCAAGAGAAGCATTGGCGATAATATCCCGGACGCCTGCGGTGCCAAGAAATTCGGCATCCTCGGCAAGCTGGTATTGCCTCCTCATCAGGCGAAGCTTACCCAGAAGCAGAATAAGCTGGTCGACTAATCAATAAGGGTGCATGGGATCACCTCGGGTTTTCAAAGGCTTTCAGGTGGTCCCTACCATACATTCAAACGTTTGGAGTTTAGATGACAGAACAAGATGTGGGATCACAGTACTTGTTGCAAGTCGATGGAGTTTCCAAAAGGTTTCCTGGGGTATTGGCGCTGGACAATGTCTCGCTTAACGTGCGCTATGGGGAGATCCATGCGCTGATGGGTGAGAACGGCGCGGGGAAATCGACTTTGATGAAGATCATTGGAGGCGTCTATCAACGTGATGGCGGAAAGGTGCTATTGGAAGGCAAGCCTTACGCTCCCGAAAATCCTTCCGCGGCGCAGCTTCAAGGGGTCAGCCTCATCCATCAGGAGCTGAATCTCGTTCCGGATTTGACCATCGCACAGAATATCTTTCTGGGCCGTGAGCCTATGTCCAAAGTGAAAGGCTTCATGCATGACGAAGAAGCCATTTCACGTTCCCAGGAATTGCTGGACAGGGTAGGGGTTTCCTTTAATCCCAAGACATACGTCCGCGATCTGTCGGTCGCCGGCCAGCAAATGGTGGAGATAGCCAAGGCGCTTTCGTTCGAGTCAAAGCTGTTGGTGATGGATGAGCCTACGGCCGCGTTGAGCGAAAAGGAAGTCGATACGCTCTTCGCTTTGATGCGCGAATTCATATCGCCCACCACCGCGATCATCTACATCTCCCACCGCATGGAGGAGCTGATGAGGATCTCGGATCGGATCACGGTGTTCCGCGATGGGCAATTCGTCCAGGAGGTCGAGACGGCCAAGACGAATAAGGACGAGATCGTCAAGCTCATGGTGGGGCGCAAGATCACGCCATACTCTCGCGACGCCAGGCAGAACGTGTCGGCCCAGCCGGTCCTGGAGGCCAGGCATGTCAGCACGAACCTTGTCAAAGATGTGTCTTTCGATGTGAAGGCTGGCGAGATCCTTGGCATTGGTGGCCTCGAAGGCGCCGGAAGGACCGAGCTCGCGCGTTGTGTGATCGGGGCCGACCAGCGTAAAAGCGGTGATATCTTCCTTGAGGGCAAGCCCATAAAGGTCGAGAAGCCTTTTGACGCCGTGAACGCCGGAATAGCCTATTTGTCCGAGGACCGTAAACAGTTCGGCCTGGTGCTGGATGAATCGGTCAATGACAATATCATGCTTCCCTCACTTCGCGATTTCACCAAGGCCGGTCTCGTCCGGGACGCGCCGATGCGCAAGACGGCCGCGAAATTCGTCAGCTCGTTGAGCATCAAGACGCCATCGAACGAGCAGTTGGTGAAGAATCTCTCGGGTGGCAACCAGCAGAAAGTGGTTGTCGCGAAATGGCTCGCCAAAAACTGCAAGGTCCTGATCTTCGATGAGCCTACCCGAGGCATCGATGTCGGCGCCAAACAGGAGATCTACACATTGCTCGACCAATTGGCGAAGGAAGGTCATGCGATTGTGGTCATCTCTTCCGAGATGGAGGAATTGTTGCGTCTTTCTGACCGCATCCTGGTGATGTGCAATGGTGCATTGACCGGGGAGCTTTCACGCAGCGAGGCCACGCAGGAGAAAATCATGCAACTCGCCACGCAATTCGATAAGACAAAGTAGAAGTAAGGGAACAGATCATGGAAATTTCCAAGAAATCAAAATCAATAAAAAATAATCGTTTAGCAAAACATTTGCCATCCTCGGTGGTGCAGCAGCTTTTCATCCTCGCCACATGGATCGCGTTGCTCATCATCTTCTCTCTCGCTGACCCGCACTTCATGAAGATGGGCAACATCGTGGCCCTGCTGCTTGCCTCCGCCGTCACCGGCATCCAAGCTCTCGGCGTGACATTCGCGATTTCCACGGGCGGCATCGATATCACCCCCGGTCTTGGTATGGCGATGACCGGCGTCATCACCGCGATGATGATGGTGACGTTCCACTTGCCGATTTGGGTCGCTGTGCTGATTGGCATTCTTTCCGGAGCCGTGCTTGGTTGGGTCAACGGCCTGCTCATCGCCGGATTCGGCATGCAGCCGATGATCGCGACTTTGGCCATGATGCTGGTATGCCAAGGCGTGGCGCTTATCCTGTCCGGATCGAAGCCCGTTTATACCACTGACCAGGCTGGATTCGACCAGATAGCCCGTGGAACCCAGATTTTGGGGATTCCGAATGCGGTGTGGATCTTCCTGCTTGTGGCCGTGCTCTCCTGGATCATCCTCAACAAGACCCGTCTGGGACGTTATGCGTTGGCCATGGGCTCCAACGAAGAGGCGACCCGTATGTCCGGTGTCAATGTGAGGCGCTGGAAGTGGGGAGTCTACGTTCTCACCGGTTGCTTCACCGGGCTCTCTGGTGTGGTGATGGCCTCCCGTCTGAGTGCCGCGCAGCCGGCCACAGGGCAAGGTTATGAGATGTACGCGATCGCTGCTGCCGTCATCGGCGGCGCCTCCCTGACCGGTGGCCGCGCCTCAATCGTGGGCACGGTGCTGGGCGCGCTCATCATCACCACGATCAACAACGGCCTTCAGATCCTTTCTGTACCCGATCCGTGGCAGAAGGTGTTCCTGGGCGTCGTGGTGATCGTCGCGGTTCTTGTCGATGTGTATCGGCAGCACAATCAGCAGAAAGCCAAATAGGAAAGGAGAAAAGAAGTAGATAGGAAATGACTGTTGGGCGATGAGCCTGACAGAAACAATGAACAATAAGAATGAGGAAATTTCAATGAAGAAAAAAGTTATAGCAGGTTTAGCTGTGTTGGCAATGACGCTTGTCCCTCTTTCCGCTTGCGGTAATGGCGGCGGCAGCTCTGCAAACGGCAAACACAAATACGAGATATCCATGGTCGCCAAGGGATTCAGCCAGAGCTACTGGGTCTCGGTGCACCAGGGTGCCGATGCCGCTGCGAAAAAGTATGGGGCCACTGTCAACTTCAACGGTCCTGACAATGACAGCCAGGTCGATAAGCAGGCGGATATGGTGCAGAACGCGGTGAACAAGTCTCCGGACGCCATCGCCATCGCGCCGCTTGATGAGGCTTCGCTGACCGCGGCTTTGAAGAGCGCGAAAAGCGCCAACATCCCGCTGTTCGCCTTCGATACCGCATTCGTCAAGAACGACAGCCTGATCACGTCGTCCGTCAAGACCAGCAACACCGAAGTCGGCAGGCTCGCGGCTGAGAACATGTGCAAGCTGCTGAACAGCAAGGGCAAATATGCGGTGATCGCCCACAGCCAGACCGATGCCACCTCGACGGAACGCAGGGACGGCTTCCTCAACTACATGAAGAAGAACGCGCCTGATATGAAGATGGTGGGTTCCGTTCAGTATACGAGTGCGGATCAGTCCAAAGCCCAGGACATCGCGAGCGCGATCCTGCAAGCCAATCCGGACATTGATGGAATCTTCGCGACGAACGAGATCAATGTCGTCGGTGCCGCGACCCCTGTGGAGGCGGCTCATAAGACGGGCAGCAAGGTGGTCCTGGTCGGCGTGGATTCCGGTAAGGCTCAGCAGCAGTACATCCGCAACAAGGTGGTCGCCGGCTCGGTCTCGCAGAATCCGTATCAGATCGGTTACAAGACGATTGAGAATGCCGTCAAGCGCCTGGATGGCAAGAAGGTACCGAAGACCGTTGATTCTGGATGCTTCTGGTACAACGCCGATAATATCGATGACAAGAAAGTTCAGCAGGCTATGTACAACTGATGAACGGCCTTGATTGATATTACGCAATCAATGCAAAAGTGGGGACGATATCTATACGGATTCGTCCCCACTTTTTTCGACCGCACCTGTTTTTGATGGTGCTGTTTTTTTATGCCACGTATTCGATTGGCGCGGGGAGATCCACGCCCGAGGCGTCACGGCGCATGTCCGGTTTGGGCAGTTCGACGGGCTGGCCGCCGGAGGTGCTGGCGTAGAGCGGATAGGTGTCGATGGCAGCTCTGGTCAGGGTGTTCTGGCCCTTGAGGAAGCGCTGCGAACGCACGCCGCCGGTGCCGCGTCCCTTGGTCGGATACATTTCCAGCGGGGTCACCTTGGCCGCTCCGGTTTCGGTGCCGGGCAGGGCCGCGTCGTCTCCGGCGACGGTGAGCACGACGGCTCCGGAGGCCGAGTACAGGCCGTTTTCACCTTCGTCGTATGTCCAGGCGATCTTGCCGGCCGGCACCACGTTGAAGGCCACGACGTGCTGTCCTTCGGCCAATCTGATGCCGTTCATGCCGCCTGCGGTGCGGCCTTGCGGGCGCACAACGTTGGCCTCGAAGGTGAGCAGCGAGGAATCCGAGGAGATGAAGACGATGCGGTCGTCGTCGGCTGCGGGTGCGGCGAATACGACGGCATCCCCATCCTTCAAGTCGATGACCGGCCAGGAATCCATGGTGCTGGGGGACTCACGGTTCCAGCGCTTGACGATGCCGTTGCGGGTGCCGATGGCCAGCGGGATATTGGTGGTATCAGTGCCGTTCGCATTGTCGTCGCTCGAATCCGCAGATTCGTTCTTGTCGGAAACGTCGCCCATAGCGATAGCCGCCACGACGTGTTCGCCGGAGACGGGCTCTGTGCTGGTGGTCATGCCGAGCAATTCGTCGGCGTTGACACCGCCGGAAACGTTCAGGTTCTCACTGGCCGGCAGCGATGGCAGATCGGCGACGTGGGCCAGAACCAAGCGTCCGGCAGAGGTGATCAGCCCGTAGCTGGAAAGCGTTGTGCTGGCGAAGATGGAGACGATCTGGTCGTCGTGTGCGCGCTTCCCGTTCGCTTCTCGCGTCTGCCAAAGGTCAACGGCGCTCGGCGAGGTGCGGGCGATGAGCCCGGTCGCGCTCAGCATTACCGCGCAGGGCTCGTCGTCAAGCCGCAGTGCCGCTGTCGCTTCCTCGACATTGCCTGCCTTCTTGGCCTTCTTTGCGGCTTCGACGTCCTGTGCCGCTTGCGAAACCGTGTTCTCCACGCGGATCGCGGCCAGAGCGGAGGAATCCGGGTTGGTGTTGGCGCTGTCAGCCACAGAACCGGAAGAAGCCAGCGAACGCACTGGTGTCAGGCTGCCGTCCTCGTGACGTTCGAGCAGCACCGTGCGCCGCGGGTCGCCCCACTTTTCCACTGCCTCGTCCATCTCGGAGACGATGACTTCGTCAAGCCGTTCGCCGGAGGCGAGGATCTCATTGAGCTCGTTGATCTGCCGCTTCAAGTCGTCCTGCTCGGCCTCGAGCTCGATACGGCTCATTTTGGTGAGCCTGCGTAGACGCAGGTCGAGGATGTATTGCGCCTGGATCTCGTCCAGGTCGAAGACGGCCATGAGCCGGGTCTTGGCGGCGTCGGCGTTGTCGGAAGTGCGGATGACCTGGATGACCTCGTCGATGTCGACCATCGCCAGTAGCATGCCCTCGACCAGATGCAGCCGCTCCTGCGCCTTGCGCAGACGGTATTCGCTGCGCCGGTGGATGACATTGCGCCGGTGCTCCACCCAGACCTCAAGCATCTCCTTCAAGCCCATGGTGTGGGGCCGTCCGTGGACGAGCGCCACGTTGTTCATGGTGAAGTTGTCTTCCAGCGGCGTGTTCTTGAAGAGCTGGGCGAGCACGGCGTTGGGGTCGAAGCCGGTTTTGATCTCGATGACGATGCGCGTGCCGTTGTGGCGGTCGGTCAGGTCGATGGCACCGGAAACGCCTTCGATGTGGTGATTCTTCACGCCTTCCGAAATGCGTTCGAGCACGCGTTCGGGGCCGACCATGAACGGCAGTTCGGTGACGACGATGGCCTTCTTGCGGGCGGTCACGTTCTCGATATGCGTGGCGGAACGGGTGGTCAGCGTGCCGCGTCCGGTCTCGTAGGCCTCGCGTATGCCGTCGCGGCCGATGATGATGCCGCCGCCCGGCCAGTCCGGCCCCGGCACGTAGTCCATCAGTTCGTCAAGTGTGGCGTCGGGGTGCTTCATCAGGTATTTCGCCGCGGCGACCACTTCGCCGAGGTTATGCGTGGCCATGTTGGTGGCCATGCCCACCGCGATGCCGGAAGCGCCGTTGACGAGCAGGTTCGGAATGGCGGCCGGCAGCACGTCCGGTTCTTTCAATTTGTTGTCGTAGTTGGGGGAGAAGTCGACCGTATCTTCGTCGATGTCTGCGTTCATTCCCAACGCCGTGGGCGCAAGCCTTGCCTCGGTGTAACGTGAGGCCGCGGGCCCGTCGTCCAGCGAGCCGAAATTGCCGTGCCCGTCCACCAGCGGCAGGCGCATCGCAAACGGCTGGGCGAGGCGCACCATGGCCTCGTAGATGGAGGAATCGCCGTGCGGGTGCAGTTTGCCCATCACCTCGCCGACGGCGCGGGCGGACTTCATATACGGCTTGTCAGGGGTCAGGTTCATCTGGCCCATTTGGTAGATGATGCGTCGCTGCACCGGCTTAAGGCCGTCGCGCGCGTCGGGGAGCGCTCGCGCGTAAATCACCGAATAGGCGTACTCAAGGAACGATTTGCTCATTTCCTCGTCGAGTGGGGTTTCGACGATGTTCTCCTTGACCGTGTGCGGGTCGTATGCCGGTTTGGCCGTTTTGCGACGTTGAGCCATACTGAAAAGCACTCCTCTTTTAAATGACAATCCGTCTTATCATACCGTTTCCCCTCGTCGGCATTGGCTCATCGGATAGGTCAAAACTTATAGGCGGGGAATAAACGAATGCTCGGAGAGAAAACAGTGAATGGCGAAGGGAGGCTGGGAGAATGAAGCCTTGGCTGATTCGGCGTTTTTCGGTGCGCGGTGATTGAATGGGGGCATGAGTGTTGAAGCCGAACCGATGGATGAACTGCTGAAATTCCGCCAAATCGACGCGTATGGCAGCTCCCGGCATATCTCCGCGGTGCTTCCCGCTTTGAGCGCGTCCATCGGCCATCCCATGCCGACACCGGTCCATCCCGATCCTGAAGCCGCAAGGGTGGCTCTGGGTTTTCCGCAAGCCGACTCGGCGGTCATCGTCCTGGTGGACGGTCTGGGATTCTGGAACATGGCCATGCGTGCCGGCCACGCCCCTTATCTGCGCGGCCTGATGAATCAGGAACGTAATATAAAACCGATCGCGACCTGTATCCCCAGCACCACGCCGATCGTCATGGGCGCATTCGGCACCGGCACCTGCCCGGGCATGACGGGCATGACCGGCTTCACCCAGCGCAACGAGGAAACGGGGGGATTGGGCCAGCTCATCAGCTTCGCCGGCGCTCCCGATCCTGAGGAACTCCAGCGGCAGCCTACGATTTTCGAGCGTCTCGAACGGGCTGGTGTGCGTGTCACCAGCGTTGGCTTGCCTAAATTCGCCCATTCCGGTCTCACCAAGGCTGCTTTACGAGGTGGTGAGTACGAAGGCTCACGTCACGAGGAATTGCGCGTGCGAGCCGCCATCAAAGCCGCCGCCAAGCCAGGGCTTACGTATTACTATGTGGAGGACGTCGACAAGACCGGCCACCACCATGGTCCGTTCGGCGAGGAGTGGGCCGCTGCCTTGGAGAGCACAGACGAGCAGCTGCGGACGTTGCGGCGTGGGTTGAAACCCGGCACGCTGATGGTGATTGTCGCCGACCATGGAATGGTGGAGGTCGATCCGGCCAATCGGGTTGACATCGCGAATAGGCCCAACCTGATCCGTGACGTCGCCTTGGTCGCCGGAGAGCCCCGCATGGTGATGCTTTACGCCGAACCGGAAGCGGATGTTAACGCCATGGCGGCGCGCTGGCGTGACGAATTAGGTGATGTTGCACAGATCTATAGCCGTGACGAGGCCATCGAACGCGGACTCTACGGCGACGTTGAAGCGCGTGTCAGGCCGTTGATCGGCGATGTGGTCGTCTGCGCCAAAGGCAATGTCACCGTCGTCGATTCCCGCACCCAAAGCGAGGGGTCGATGGGTTTGCTCGGCGTTCACGGCTCATTGACGCGTTTGGAACGGGAGATTCCCTGTCTGATCGATGTGGCCTGATGAGATGACCGGCACTGGTCCGGATCGGCGCTTTAAAAGTCGCGATGGGTTTGTCGGCGAATAAAAAACCGTGCCTTGATCAAAAGGCACGGTTTCAGGATTAATTTGCTGATCTCACTCTCCGAAGAGGATCTCGTCCCAGCTGGGCACCGCTGAGCGGCCCGACTTGCGTTTGCCATGCTTGCGTTCGTCATGGTCGGTCGTGCTTTCCTGTGATTTCTCGTTGGAAGAGGCATCGGAGCGATTGTTGTGTGTGGTTTGCTCGGCCTTGTCATTGAGCGGGGTGAAAAGCTGGGGCTGCGCGGCAGGCGCGCGGTTGGGCAATGGCAATGAGAACGCGTCCACCGGTGCCATCGTCTGTGTCGCGGCATCGGAAGGCCGTGACGTGGCGGATGCCGGTTGCTGTCGCGTGGCGGGCGCGGGATACGGCAATGAGGCCGATCCGCTGCCGGCGGCACTTTCCTGGGCCTGCGTTGCGGTTAAATCGCGCTTCTCGGGCTGCGCTTCCCGCTTTGCTGCGCCGCCTGCTGGCTGGACGTGCTGAGGCTGCTCCTGCATCGAAGCCACCGTGTTGGCGATACGCGCCGAACGCACCGAGTCACCTGGCAATTGGCGATTGCCGCCAAGTTCCGTGGCGGCCGCCTCGTCATTGCCATTTGCGGGCAGATTCGGCTGAACCGAGGTCTGCTCGGTTTGAACATTCTGCGCCGTGTTTTGGCGGGCAGAGGTATTGCTCGAAGTGGCATTCGAGGATCCGGCGTCACTACTCGCAGTGGATGCCTGACCCGTCTTGGTCTCGCCCAAGAGGATCTGCGCGACGGCGTTGCGGCATTCGACGGTATTGTCATGCATGTTCCAGGTCCATTCGGCCCGCACGCGATTGCGCTGGGTGCTGAAAGTGGCGGTGATTCGCCAAGGTTCGCGCCCCCGGCGTGTCGCGCCCCACGTCACTGACTCCATGCCGATTCGGGCCGCCGCCAGCGTGCGCGCGATGAGCTCCTCGACGGAACGCACCTTGCTTCCTTTGGGCGCCGAAACCGAAAGGAACTGCTCGATGGCGTATTGTTTTTCGGTCTCGACGGGCGCTGAGAAACGACGCACAAGCGCCTGGCTGAGCCCGTATTTCTCCGCGACCTTGTCGGGTTGCGCGCCGGCACGGATAAGCGCCTGAATGCTTGAAATAGGTAGGGTTTGCGCAAGCCCCGGGTTCTCCGCCTCGCCGGTCTCGCTGATGATTTGGCGCGCCTCGAGTATGGCGTGCTCCAGCGTGTCATCAACCGCTATGCGGAACTTAAGCCCCCTAGCGCGGAACACCAGCTCGCCGTCCTCGTCGACATGGTCGAACTGTGCCTCCTGAACTGAACTCACTGGCATACAAGCACCACTTTCCTGAAATGACAAAACCTCGAGAATTTCACTTTATTCCATTATGTCCCTCGTGTCGTACTTTACGAATTTGCTAAATCGTGTATCCTTTAGCCCGTAAAAACATTTGTGACGTGGATGCCATCGGTATAACATACCGTGAACCAATAAGAAAGGACGACCAATGGCCCAGGATTATGATTCCCCCCGTAACAAGGACGAGGACGAGGAATCCCTTCAGGCGCTGAGCAAGAGCAATCGGGATTCGGCCGAGGACATCGACGATGACGAGAACGCCATCGCCGAGGACTACGAGCTGCCCGGCGCGGACCTGAGTAACGAGGATTCGTCGGTCACCGTGATCCCCATGCAGGGCGACGAGTTCATCTGCTCGGAGTGCTTCCTCGTCAAGCACCGCAGCCAGCTCGACCACATGGGTCCCGACGGCCCGGTGTGCAAGGAGTGCGCCGCCTGATGGCTTATTCCGAAAGCTACAACGAACCCGAAAACGTCGAAGTGCTCCTGAAGTCCGATGCCGACGGGAACGTGCCGGCTCTGCGTTACGCGCACGCAGGTGACGCAGGCGCGGACCTGACGACCACGGAGGATATCGAGCTCAAGCCCTTCGAACGCGCCTTGGTGCCCACGGGGGTTTGCATCGCACTGCCCAACGGGTATGTCGGGCTGGTGCATCCACGTTCCGGCTTGGCGATCAAGTCAGGCGTCACGGTATTGAACGCGCCCGGCACCATCGACGCCGGATACCGCGGCGAGATCAAGGTGCCGCTGATCAACCTCGATCCGGAGCATACGGTGGCGCTCCACGCCGGCGACCGCATCGCGCAGCTCATCATCCAGCGTTACGTCGAGGCCCGGTTCGTGCCCGCGACGGAACTGCCAGGCAGCGACCGGGCGGAGCGTGGGTTCGGTTCCACGGGAATGGCGAGCGAATAGCACAAGCCGTCTTCCAATCGGATAGAATGAACGCAGAGATGTGAGGGGAGCGGACATGGTCGATACGGTTTCGGACAACAATTCGGCGAGGATGCTGGGCTGCGAGATCAGCACCGACCCGCTCGACCCGCTGCAGCCCATCGTGCGCGCCTGCCGTGCGCACCATCCCGATGCCGACTTGGGCATCCTTGAACGCGCCTACCGCAGGGCCGTCTGGCAGCACCGCAACCAGCGCCGTCGTTCCGGTGAGCCTTATATCATTCATCCCTTGGCAGTGGCCCAGATTCTGGCCGATCTTGGCATGGGCTCGCTTGTCGTCGCCGCTGGCCTTTTGCATGACACCGTTGAGGACACGGATTACACGCTTGATGATTGCCGTGCGGAATTCGGCGACACCGTCACCGGCCTGGTCGATGGCGTCACGAAGCTCACCAACATGGAGGTCGGCGATTCGGCGCAGGCCGAGACCATCCGCAAGATGGTGGTGGCCATGAGCCGCGACGTGCGCGTGCTCGTCGTCAAACTGGCCGACCGCCTCCACAATGCCCGCACATGGCGCTATGTCAAGCCCTCCAACGCCCAGCGCAAGGCCCGCGAGACCCTCGATGTCTACGCGCCCTTGGCCAACAGGCTCGGCATGAACGCCATCAAGACGGAACTCGAGGAACTGAGCTTCAAGGTCCTCTATCCCAAGATCTACAACGAGATCGTCGTGCTCGTCAACCGCCGCGCCGGCCAGCGCGACGTCTATCTGAAACAGATTATCAGCGAGATCAACGAGGACCTCGCCGATCAGCACATCAAGGCCACCGTCACCGGCCGGCCGAAGGACTACTTCTCGATTTACCAGAAGATGATCGTGCGTGGCCACGATTTCTCTAACATCTACGACTTGGTCGGCGTGCGCATCATCGTCGACACCATCCAGGACTGCTACGCGGCCCTCGGCGCCGTCCACGCCCGCTGGAGCCCGATCCCCGGCAGGTTCAAGGACTACATCGCCATGCCGAAGATGAACATGTACCAGAGCCTGCACACCACGGTGGTCGGTCCTGGCGGCAAGCCCGTCGAGATCCAGATTCGCACCTGGGACATGCACCGCCGCAGCGAATTCGGCATCGCCGCCCACTGGAAGTACAAGGAGAACGGGCAGGCCGGACGAAAGCTTAGCGAGCCGGACAAGGGCGACCGCAAGCGCGAAAGCGAAGAGAACCAGGACTTAAGCGAGGCCGACAACCTCAAGTGGATCCAGCAGCTGGCCGACTGGACCAGCGAGACCCCGGATTCCGATGAATTCCTCGGGTCGCTCAAAGAGGATCTGGGCAGCGCCGAAGTCTACGTGTTCACGCCGAAGGGCAAGATCATCTCGTTGCCGGCCCACGCCACGCCGGTCGATTTCGCCTACGCCGTGCACACCGAGGTCGGCCACCGCACCATGGGCGCGCGTGTCAATGGCCGCCTCGTCCCGCTCGACACGGTGCTCGAAAGCGGTGATACGGTTGAGATTCTTACGTCCAAGTCCGAGACCGCCGGACCGTCCCGCGACTGGTTGAGCTTCGTCAAGAGCCCGAAGGCGCGCAACAAGATCCGCCAGTGGTTCAGCAAGGAACGCCGCAGCGAGGCCATCGATGAGGGCAAGGACGAACTCACCCGTGCCATGCGCAAGCGCAACCTTCCGGTCTCCAACCTTTTGACCCCTCAGGCGCTGGTCGGTGTGGCCGACGAGCTCAATTTCGACAACGCCGACGCCGTGTTCGCCGCCATCGGAGATGGCCAGGTCTCCACGCAGAACGTCATCTCCCGGCTGGTCAAGGACGCCGGACAGGACGAGGTCGAGGAGGACGTCGAGCAGGAGGCGTTGCCGCTCAAGCACGCCGAACGCCGCCGTGACACCAACAAGCTCGGCATCTCGGTCAAGGGCGTGGAAGGCGTGTGGGTCAAGCTCGCCCGCTGCTGTACCCCGGTCCCCGGCGACAAGATCGTTGGTTTCGTCACCAAGAACGAAGGCGTCTCGGTGCACCGCGCCGACTGCCAGAACATGCTGAACCTCGAGAAGCAGCATCCCGATCGCGTGGTCGAGGTCGCCTGGACCAGCGCCAAGGGCCTGTTCATGGTCAAAATCCAGGTCGAGGCGCTTGACCGGCCGCACCTGTTGACCGATGTCACCCAAGTGCTCTCCGACCATGGCGTCAACATCATCAACGCCAGCGTCGCCACCGGCTCCGACCGTGTGGCCACCAGCCAGTTCTCCTTCGAAATGGCCGACCCGCAGCACATGAACACGCTCCTGAGTGCGGTGCGTAAGATCGATGGCGTCTTCGACGTCTACCGCCTGACCGGCGCCAAGGACTCCGCCGTCCCGCACATGCGCAAGATGTAATGCGTTAGTGGTTTGTGGCTGTTAGGCGCGACGAAAAGCATGAAAAGGTGAGCTTTTCGTCGCATCCCTTTCGTAAATGCGACCGAAAGCATGAAAAGGTGCGTTTTTATGTGCTTTTGGTCGCGCTTTTGGTTCACCAGGCTTGGGTTCCAAAGTTTCATCGTGTATACGAAAGTCCCTCGCCATCGATACTGGGATGGCGAGGGACTTTATACGTCCGCTCTAAAAGTGGTTGCGCTTACTTCACGACTTCAACCGAGACGATGCCGGCCGGCTCGAGCGGCATGTCGCTGCCGTCGGTGGGCAGGTTCTGCAGGCGGTCGACCACGGACTTGCCCGCGTCATCCGCGACCTCGCCGAAGATGGTGTGATGGCCGTTGAGCCATGGGGTCGGCACGGTGGTGATGAAGAACTGCGAGCCGTTGGTGCCGTGGATCTTGCCGTCGCGACCACGACGCACGCCGGCGTTGGCCATCGCGAGCTTGAAGGGCTCGTCGAATTTGAGGTCCTCGACGATCTCGTCGTCGAAGTCATAGCCGGGGCCGCCGGTGCCGTTGCCCAGCGGGCAGCCGCCCTGGATCATGAAGTCCTTGATGATGCGATGGAAGGTCAGGCCGTCGTAGAAGGGATCGTGTGATTTCTCGCCGGTCTCGGGGTTGGTCCATTCCTTGTCGCCAGTGGCCAGGCCGATGAAATTTTTCACGGTTTCCGGCGCTTTGTCGTCGAAGAGGTTCAGGGCGATGTCGCCCTCGGTGGTATGCATGATTACTTGAGTCATAGGTTTCATTTTCCCACTTGTCACAGACCTGAGGCAAATCAGCCGGTAGGCTAACGCTATTCGGCATTGCTTTTTGGTGGTATGCGAAAGGTTTGCGCTCGCCACGGCACACAGAAACTGTAATACATAAAGATGTGTTCACAGCGGTGCTTGCGTTGGAATGCCCCAAAACCATCACGGTGGATAGGTGCGATGCCGGAAGCCTGCAGGTGTGTCCCGCGATATTTGGGGTTTCCAACGTATGGGTATGATGGCAGCATGACTCAACTTCGTTTCGCTTTGGCCCAGATCGACACGTGCGTGGGCGATCTCGACGGCAACGCCTCCACCGTTCTGCAATTCGCGCGTATGGCAGCCCTCAACCGCGCTCAGGTGGTCGTGTTCCCCGAGATGACGCTTACCGGATACCCCATCGAGGACCTGGCGTTCCGCGCCACCTTCCGCAAGGCCGCGGCGGACAAGGCCGATGAGCTGGCGAAGACGCTGGAGAAGGAGGGCCTGGGCGGACTTTATGTGGTCGTTGGCACCGTTGGCACGGTAAATGGGGGTGGCGCCAAGGCCGCCGAGGACGATGACACGGCGGCCGAACGTCTCGGTGTGGTCGGAGGCGCCGCAGATTCGGCGAAGCCCACAAACCGGCTTGTGGTGTTGCATGGCGGCTCGGTGTGGTCGACCTACGACAAGCATTTTCTACCCAATTACGGCGTGTTCGACGAGTTCCGCATCTTTGAGTCCGGCCAGCGTTCCGTCATCCTTGACATCGACGACGTGAAGGTCGGCGTGGCCATCTGCGAGGACATCTGGCAGGATGGCGGCCCGGTGGCGCAGCTCGCTCATGAGGGTATCGATGTGCTGCTCACCATCAACGGCTCACCGTATGAGGAGGGCAAAACCCATACGCGCCAGGATCTCGCCATTCGCCGTGCGCATGAGGTCAGCGCCCCGCTGATCTACCTGAACCAGGTTGGCGGCCAGGACGACCTGATCTTCGACGGAGGCAGCTTCGTGGTCGACGCCGACGGCACGCTTCTCGAACGTTCGCCGATGTTCGTGGAGGACCTGAGTTACTTCGATTTCGATTCATCCGTCGCGCGTCAAAAGGTTGGTGCCATCGCCGAGCCGCGCGATCCCGACGAAGAGGTCTACACGGCCTGCGTCCTGGGGTTGAAGGACTACATGGCCAAGAACCATTTCACAGGTGTCGTGCTCGGCCTTTCCGGCGGCATCGATTCCGCGCTGGTCGCGGCGATGGCGGCGGACGCCGTGGGCGGGGCGAACGTGCAAGGCATCTCGATGCCGAGCATGTATTCCTCAAGCGGTTCCAAGGACGATGCCGCGGATCTGGCGCGCAACATCGGCGCCCATTATGACATCCAGCCCATCGAGCCGTTGTTCAAGGCCTTCCAGGCCCAACTGGACCTCGACGGGGTGGCCGCCGAGAACCTGCAGGCGCGCATCCGCGGCGTCATCGTCATGGCCTATTCCAATTCCAAGAACCTGTTGGCGCTCGCCACCGGCAACAAGTCCGAGCTGGCCTGTGGCTATTCCACCATCTATGGCGACGCGGTGGGCGGCTACGCGCCGATCAAGGATTTGCTCAAGACCCGTGTCTGGGAGCTTTCCCGCTGGCGCAATCGCGCCGCCGCGGCCGGAGTCGGGGTCGGCGGTTTGAAGATCGTCGGCAACGAGAACGGGGGAGCGGGAGTGCCGCTCAAAGACGGCGTGATGATCCCCGTGGCCAGCATCGAAAAGGCCCCGAGCGCCGAACTGCGTCCCGGTCAGAAGGATTCCGATTCGCTGCCCGAATACGTCCTGCTCGACAAGGTCCTCGAGGCTTATATTGAGAAGGCCCACGGCCGCGCCGATCTCTTGAAAGACGGCTTCGACGAGAAGACGGTGGACACGGTGATGCGTCTGGTCGACCGCGCCGAATGGAAGCGCCGCCAGTACCCGCTTGGCCCCAAGGTCACCTCGCTGGCGTTCGGCCGTGACCGCCGTCTGCCCGTGACCAGCGCCTTCCGCGAATAAACGCAACAAATTACATTCCAGAGGCGGAATTCCGGCGGAATTCGCAACATGGTCGTAGATGCAGGCTGCCAAAACGCCTCGGGATGCAGCCCGTTTACTTGCAATTTGGGCAAACGCCCCAGATGGGTTGCGTTTGGTAGCGTGGGTTGATTATGATTTTGCTTTGGGCGAAGAAGTCCATTGTGGATCACCGGCCCGCGAAGAAGAAAGAAATGCACATGTCCAATCCCATACCGCAGCCCAATGTCCCGCTTCCACCGCTTCCGCAGTCTTCGTCCGGTGCAGGCAATGCCGCCGAGCCGATGCCTCAAACCGGTGCCGTTCCCCAGCCCAATCAGCCGCTTGACGAGATGCCGATGCCAGCCCCGCAGACCCAGCAACCATCGCAGTTCGACTTCCAGAACGCCCAGAATCTTCAGCAATTCGAGGCTCCGGTCGCGCCAAACTACCAGCAGCCGCAGCAAGACGTTTCGCAGTTCGCCATGCAGGATTCGGCTCAATACGCCTCCCAGCCAATGATGGAGGACCCCCAACAGTTTGTCGCGCCGCAACAGCCAGTGATGCAGGAACCCGCGTATGCTGCGGCTCCGGTGCAGAACTACCAGCCGCAACCCAACGCCTTGCCGGCCAATGCGCGTCCCGTCGGGCAATTGAACACCAACCGCAGCTTGGTCAAATGGATACTCTTGGGCTTCATCACGCTGGGTATCTACGACATCGTGATCATGACCGGCGCGACGGATGCGCTCAACACCATCGCCAGCCGCTATGACGGCAAGAAGACCATGCATTACTGCCTGCTCTATTTCCTCGTCGGCCCGATCACTTTCGGAATCGGCACGCTCGTCTGGTTCCACAAGATGAGCGACCGCGTCGGCAACGAGCTGCAGCGCAGGGGATACCAGCCGCCAGAGATCACGGCCACCACGTTCTGGCTGTTCAACGCCCTGCCCAGCTTCTTCGAGATTCCCGTCCTCATTGGCGCGTTCTTCGTTCCGTTCCTGTTCGTCGTTGATTTGGCGCTGTATGCCTTGCAGCTTGTCTACATGTACAAATATCTAGACGCGATGAACACGCTTTGCGCGGATTACAATATGCGCGGCTGAGCCGGCGGCTACGCCCACGGGTAAGCCCGGCTCATACAACGACCGGTCTGGGCTATGGTTGGAACGCTGGCATTGGCGATAAAGGGGAATGGCGATGGCAAAGGACACGCAGTACACGAACGATGACGATGGAAACGGGCAGTGGTATTTCAACATCGTGACCAAAAAGCCCGAACTGGGCAAGCTTTCCCCGTTGGATCAGCGTCTTGGCCCCTATCAGTCGCGTAAGGACGCCGAAGACGCAGGCAAGATCGCCAAAAAGCGCAATCTCAAGTGGAAAGAGCAGAACAAGGAATGGAACGCTTGGGATAAGGCCGGTCAAGACAACGATGATGAAGACGATGAGGATGACTCCGACGACTAACAGGCGTTGGCTTCGGATTTCCGAATATCTTCGGAACTGAATTACTTGAGGATACGGGCTGATAGGCGAGCGTTGTTTATCGGCCCGTTTCTCTTGACTTGAAATGAAAATGTGACTTACATCACTTTATTTTTGGGCAAGAATCGTATGCACTCCAGAAAATAGACATTCTTGCAAATCGTTCTTGCATAAGGGTTTATAGCATTACAGCTCATTTTCGGAAAATGAGATAACGGCGTTGAAAATGAAAAAGTGACGTAGCTCACACCGATTTTGGCTTTTTGTGACACATCCCACTCTACAATGGTAGACGAACGCAACGTGAAGATGCGTTGCTCCATTAACAAGGAGTGTTATATGACCGCAGTAGATCAGACTGCTCTCTCTGCCGAAGAGCTTCAGGCAAAGGCCTGGAATGGCTTCGTCGGAGGAAATTGGCAAAAGGAAATCGATGTTCGTGATTTCATCCAGAAGAACTATACGCCGTATGACGGCGACGAGTCCTTCCTCGCCAAGGCGACCCCGAAGACCAAGGAAATGTGGGAGTATCTCGACAACAACCAGCTTGCCGTAGAGCGCAAGCAGCGTGTGTATGACGTTGACACCCACACCCCGGCCGGCATCGACAACTTCGGCCCCGGCTACATCATGGACAAGGAACACGATAACGTGATCGTCGGCCTGCAGACCGATGAGCCTTGCAAGCGCGCCATGATGCCGAACGGCGGCTGGCGTATGGTCGAGCAGGCCATCATTGAGGCGGGCAAGGAGCCTGACCCCAACATCAAGACCATTTTCACCAAGTACCGCAAGACCCACAATGACGGCGTCTTCGGCGTCTACACCAAGCAGATCAAGCTTGCCCGCCACAACAAGATCCTGACCGGCCTGCCCGATGCTTACGGCCGTGGCCGCATCATCGGCGATTACCGCCGTGTCGCCCTCTATGGCATCAACTATCTGATCGCCCAGAAGAAGATCGACAAGGATTCGATTCCTTATCGCAATGACTTCACCGAGGCTGAGATCGAGCATTGGATCCGCTTCCGCGAAGAGCATTCCGACCAGATCAAGGCCCTGAAGGAACTCATCAACCTCGGCAACGAGTATGGCCTCGACCTCTCCCGTCCGGCGCAGACTGCTCAGGAAGCCGTGCAGTGGACCTATATGGGCTACCTCGCCAGCGTGAAGAGCCAGGATGGCGCGGCCATGAGCTTCGGCCGTAACTCCGCCTTCTTCGATTGCTACTTCGAGCGCGATCTGAAGAACGGCAAGATCACCGAGACCGATGCCCAGGAGATCATCGACCAGCTCGTCATGAAGCTGCGTATCGTCCGCTTCCTGCGTACGAAGGACTACGACAACATCTTCTCCGGCGATCCGTACTGGGCCACCTGGTCCGATGCGGGCTTCGGCGATGACGGACGCCACATGGTCACCAAGACCTCGTTCCGTCTGCTCGCGACCCTGACCATGGACCACCTTGGACCAGGACCGGAGCCAAACATCACGATTTTCTGGGATGCCAAGCTGCCTGAAGGCTACAAGCGCTTCTGCGCCCGCACCTCCATCGACACCTCGGCCATCCAGTATGAGTCCGATCGCGACATCCGCAACCACTGGGGCGACGACGCGGCCATCGCTTGCTGCGTTTCCCCGATGCGTGTTGGCAAGCAGATGCAGTTCTTCGGCGCTCGCGTGAACTCCGCGAAGGCCCTGCTTTACGCGATCAACGGCGGCCGTGACGAGATGACCGGTATGCAGGTCATCGACAAGGGCGTCATCGATCCGATCGAGCCCGAAGCCGACGGCACCCTTGACTATCAGAAGGTCAAGGACAACTACGAGAAGGCCCTTGAGTGGCTCTCCGAGACCTACGTCGAAGCGCTGAACATCATCCACTATATGCATGACAAGTATGCGTATGAGGCCGTTGAGATGGCCCTGCACGACAAGGAAGTCTACCGCACCCTCGGTTGCGGCATGTCCGGCCTGTCGATTGCCGCCGATTCTCTCTCCGCTCTGAAGTATGCGAAGGTCTATCCGATCTACAACAAGGATGCGAAGAACCTCGAAGGCCATGAGGACGAGTATGTCGAAGGCGCGGACGACGACCTGGTGGTCGGCTACCGCACGGTCGGCGACTTCCCGATTTACGGCAACGACGACGATCGCGCCGATGAGCTCGCCAAGTGGACCGTCTCCACGGTCATGGATCAGATCAAGGCCCTGCCGGTCTACCGCAACGCGGTTCCGACGCAGTCCATCCTGACCATCACCTCGAACGTGGTCTACGGCAAGGCGACCGGCTCCTTCCCGAGCGGACACAAGAAGGGCACTCCGTATGCTCCTGGTGCCAACCCGGAGAACGGCATGGATTCGCACGGCATGCTGCCGTCCATGTTCTCGGTCGGCAAGATCGACTACAACGACGCGTTGGATGGCATTTCGCTGACCAACACGATCACCCCTGACGGCCTTGGCCGTGACGAGGAAGAGCGAGTCACCAATCTGGTCGGCATCCTTGATTCCGGCAATGGCCATGGCCTCTACCACGCCAATATCAACGTGCTGCGCAAGGAACAGCTTGAGGACGCCGTCGCGCATCCTGAGAAGTATCCGCACCTCACCGTGCGTGTCTCGGGCTATGCCGTGAACTTCGTCAAGCTCACCCGCGAGCAGCAGCTCGATATCATTTCCCGTACGTTCCACCAGGGCGCTGTCACCGAGTGACGGCTCACCTGAAGTAATGTGGTGAATGCTGATTGAAGGGGCGGGGCTCTGGTTCCGTCCCTTCAATCATGTTTCATGGCCTTGGAAACCGCTTTGGATTAGGAATAAACGCCAAGGATCAGCGGTTTTCAGCTATGGAATATTCAGTGCGTCACATTGTGCTTGAGGCGCACCGAGCGGCTGGGATTTAAGCTTGAAATCCGATAGTATGGAAAGCAGAATTTGACAAGGAGGGCAATGATGTCCGAAACCACTCAGTTTAGAACCACGACGCAGCACATGCTCAAGGAGTCGAAAGTATATGCCAAGCACACGTTGATGGGCGGTCTCTCGGGCTTTGAATCTCCTATTGGCCTCGATCGCCACGACCGCATCAGTGCGCTGCGCACCGGCGACATCGGCTTCGTCCATTCTTGGGACATCAACACCTCCGTCGACGGGCCGGGAACCAGAATGACGGTGTTCATGAGCGGATGCCCGCTGCGTTGCCAGTTCTGCCAGAACCCCGACACCTGGAAGATGCGCGACGGCCAGCCGGTCTATCTCGATGACATGATCGAGCGCGTCACCCGTTACAAGGACGTTTTCCAGAGCACCGGTGGTGGAGTCACCTTTTCCGGCGGCGAGTCCATGATGCAGGGCAAATTCGTCTCGCGCGTCTTCCACGCGGTGCGCCAGGAAGGCATCCACACCTGCCTCGACACCTCCGGCTTCCTCAACAAGGACTGGACCGACGAGATGATCGATGACATCGATCTGTGCCTGCTCGACGTCAAATCCGGCGATGAGGAGACCTATCACAAGGTCACCGGCAGCCAGCTCGCCCCGACCATTCAATTCGGCCAGCGCTTGAACAAGGCTGGCAAGAAGATCTGGGTGCGTTTCGTCCTTGTTCCTGGCCTTACCGACAGCGTCGAGAACGTCGAGAACGTGGCCAAGATCTGCGAGACCTTCGGCGATGCCGTCGAACATATCGACGTGCTGCCGTTCCACCAGCTCGGCCGCCCGAAGTGGCACCAGCTCGGCATCCCATATCCGCTGGAAACCAAGGAAGGCCCGTCCAAAGAACTGAAAAAGCGCGTCCACGACCAGTTCAAGGCCCACGGTTTCGAGGTCTACTAAAGCGTCGGACTGGGCGGTTAATTCGATGTTCATGCACCGGACAGAGGGCTTATGCAATCCTTGTCCGGTGTTATAGTATGCAACATAAGCGCTGATCCGTTATCGGCGGGGAGCTTTTGGAAGAACGGCTGTTCAATTGGTTGGATGGCTTATTAGAACCGACGGGTGGGCCCGAAACAGCCCGTACTTCAAGCGGTTGTGCTGGAGCGATACGTTCAAGTATCCGAACAACATAACAAGCGAGGTGGTACCGCGGTAACGGCGCGTGTTAGCGTCCGTCATCGTCCTCGTGGTAGTTAATGACATCTGCCAAGCGAGGAGACAGCGGTGAGCGAAACCACCAATTCCCATGTGTATCCCAAGGCGTCCGTAGGCGAGCAAAGCGCGCACGTCGCGCCGAACCCGAGCTTCCCCAAAATGGAAGAATCGGTGCTCGATTATTGGGACAAGGACGACACCTTTGAAAAGTCCGTCGAGCGCAATCCAAGCGGTGACCACAGCGACAACGAGTTCGTCTTCTTCGACGGCCCACCGTTCGCCAACGGCTTGCCGCACTACGGCCACTTGCTGACCGGTTACGCCAAGGACGTCATTCCGCGCTACCAGACCATGAAGGGCCGCAAGGTCAGCCGCGTCTTCGGCTGGGACACCCACGGCCTGCCCGCCGAGCTTGAGGCGCAGAAGGAACTGGGGATCGAATCGGTCGACCAGATTGAGGAGATGGGCATCGAGAAGTTCAACGACGCCTGTCGCAAGTCCGTCTTGAAGTATACGAACGAGTGGAAGGATTACGTCCACCGTCAGGCCCGTTGGGTTGATTTCGAGCACGGTTACAAGACCCTGAACACCACCTACATGGAATCGGTGATGTGGGCGTTCAAGACACTGTATGACAAGGGCTTGGCTTACAAGGGCTACCGCGTGCTGCCGTACTGCCCGAAGGACCGCACCCCGCTTTCCGCGCACGAGCTGCGCATGGACGCCGACGTCTATCAGGACCGTCAGGACATCACCCTCTCCGTCGCCGTTAAGATGCGTGATGAGGACGACGCCTACGCCGTCTTTTGGACGACTACGCCTTGGACCGTGCCGACCAACTTCCTTATTGTCGTCGGTGAGGACATCGATTATGTCGAGGTCAAGCCTACTGAAGGCAAGTTCGCTGGGAAGAAGTTCTACCTTGGAAAGCCGCTGCTGGGTTCGTATGCCAAGGAACTTGGCGAGAACTATGAGATCGTCCGCGAGCTCAAGGGCAAGGAACTGGTCGGCCGTCGCTACTGGCCGGTCTTCCCGTATTTCGCGGGGGAGGAAGCCGAGTCTGAAGGCCACATCCCTGGGCCGAACGCCTACCAGATCCTCGCCGCCGACTATGTCGACACCGTCGAAGGTACCGGCATGGTCCATCAGGCTGTCTATGGCGAAGACGATATGAACACGCTGAACGCAGCCGGCGTCAATTGCATCGACGTGCTCGACGCTAGCTGCACCTTCACCGCCGATTGCCCGGATTACGAAGGCATGTACGTCTTCGATGCCAATATGCCGATCCTGCGCAACCTGCGCAACGGTGACGGCCCGCTGGCCCGCATCCCCGAGAATCATCGCGCGCTGCTCTTCCAGGAGAAGAGCTACGTGCACTCCTACCCGCACTGCTGGCGTTGCGGCACCCCGCTGATCTACAAGCCGGTCTCCTCCTGGTTCGTCTCCGTGACCAAGATCAAGGACCGTCTGCTCGCCAACAACCAGCTGATCAACTGGATTCCCGAGAACGTCAAGGACGGCCAGTTCGGCAAATGGCTGCAGAACGCCCGCGACTGGTCAATCTCCCGCAACCGCTTCTGGGGCTCGCCGATTCCCGTGTGGGTTTCAGACGACCCGAAGTACCCGCGCGTCGATGTCTACGGTTCGCTCGACCAGCTCAAGGCCGACTTCGGCGACTACCCGCGCGACGGCGAGGGTAACGTCAACATGCACCGGCCCTATATCGACAACCTGACCCGCGTCAACCCCGACGACCCGACCGGTAAGTCGCACATGCACCGCATCACCGACGTGCTCGACTGCTGGTTCGAGTCCGGCTCCATGCCGTTCGCGCAGTTCCATTACCCCTTCGAGAACAAGGAGTACTTCGAACAGCACTTCCCGGCCGACTACGTGGTCGAATACATCGGCCAGACCCGCGGCTGGTTCTACGTGCTGCACGTCATGGCCACGGCCCTGTTCGACAAGCCCGCCTTCAAGAACGTCATCTGCCACGGTATTGTGCTCGGCGACGACGGCCAGAAGATGAGCAAGCACCTCAGGAACTACCCGGATGTCAACGGCGTGTTCAACGACTACGGCTCCGACGCGATGCGCTGGTTCCTCATGTCCTCGCCGATCCTGCGTGGCGGCAACCTCATCGTCACCGCCGATGGCATCCGCGACACCGTGCGCCAGGTGCTGTTGCCGGTGTGGAGCTCGTATTACTTCTTCACGCTGTACGCCAACGCGGCGAACGGCGGCAAGGGTTACGACGCTCGCGCGCTGAAGCCCGAGGAAGTCGCCGGGCTGCCGCAGATGGACCGCTACCTGTTGGCCCGTACTCGCAGGCTCGTGGTTTCGGTCGAGCATGCGCTCGATACCTTCGCCATCTCCGACGCGTGCGCCGCGGTGCAGGACTTCATCGACATGCTCACCAACTGGTACATCCGCAACAACCGCGAACGCTTCTGGGACGAGGACGAGAACGCCTTCAACACGCTCTACACTGTGCTCGAAGTGCTCATGCGCGTCATGGCGCCGCTGGCCCCGATGGAGTCCGAGTCGATCTGGCGCGGGCTTACCGGTGGGGAATCCGTACATCTGGCCGAATGGCCATTCGTCACCGTGCAGGATGAGAAGTCCCACGATGTCGGCGCCAACGCCGAATCCACCGGCGAGCTCAACCAAGGCAAGGAAACCGAGCTGGGACGTGTGTTGGTCGACGAGCCCAAACTGGTGGAGGCCATGGAACAGGTACGTGAAGTCGTCTCCAGCACGCTTTCGCTGCGCAAGTCCTGCCAGATTCGCGTGCGTCAGCCGCTCGCCAAACTTACCGTTCTGGTCGACAATCCCGATGCCGTCGCCGAGTACGACGACATCTTGAAGACCGAGCTCAACGTCAAGGACGTGGAATTCTCCACGCTCGCCGACGCAGGCAAACATGGCTTGAAGATCGTGCACGACCTGAAGGTCAACGCCCGTGCTGCCGGTCCGAGGCTTGGCAAGCAGGTGCAGTTCGCCATCAAGGGCTCCAAGTCCGGCAACTGGCATGTCGACGAATCCGGTGCGCCAGTGGTCGAGACGCCGAACGGCGACCTGAAGCTGGAGGAGGGCGAATATACCCTGATCAACCAGGTCGAGGAAGTCGGGGCTGAGGATCGCGCCAACGACGTCTCTGCAGCGCTTCCCGGCGGCGGTTTCGTCATTCTCGACACGGCTTTGACCGACGATCTCATCGCCGAAGGCTATGCACGTGACGTCATCCGCGCCGTGCAGGACGCCCGCAAGGACGCCGACCTTGACATCGCTGACCGCATCAGTCTGAAGCTCGATATGCCAACCGCCGACGCTCCGAAAGCCGAGCAGTTCCGAGACCTCATCGCCCATGAGACGCTGGCCACGAAGCTCGACATCAACGCCGAAACGTCCACTGACGAGCTGAAGGTCACGGTCGCCAAGGCATAGCGCACCAGCAACCAATAATGTAATACGTTAAACGGCAATCGGGTCTGCATCCAAAAGGTGCAGACCCGATTCCATATCAATCACACGCCTGTGTTTGCTGGACATATATCCTATGCAAACCAGCTACCTCATCTCATGCGGACTTCGGTGCGTCCGTGGGGCCAAGTGTCGGCAGGACCTTAGCATTGCCGACTTCCTGGGGTTTCAGACCGATGCTGTTCTCGAAGCCGGATACCAGCTCGTCGTAGCTGCGGTCTTTCAACGACCACACGCATTTGTTGACACGAATCAATGGGGTGGCGAAGGTGCCGCCTTGCGGATAAATGGCGGTGTCACACAATTCCGGACGATGGAAAACGGTGTAATTGTTCGCTTTGCTCATGTATTCGGCGTAGGTGCCCTGCGTGGCCTTTCTCGCTGTGGTCTTGTCCACGCCGGCCTTGACGGCCTGGCAGATGATCTGCTCATCGCTCACCGGCTTGTAGGCGGTTTCGCTGGGCTGGAAGTCCTTTTCGAAGAGGGCCGATACGAAATCCATCAGATGGCCCGGGTCCTTGCTGGCGATGTACGCCGCGGCGCTCGCGGTGCGCAGTGAGTAATGGTCGGTCGAATTGCCATCGAGGAACGTGACCGGATGCACCTCGATGTTGATTTGGCGCGCCTTGTTCATCTTCTTCAGCGCGGAGTCCATCGTGCGGTTGATCTCGCCGCAGTTGGGGCACATGAAGTCCAGATAGATTTCGACGGTGGGTGCCTTGGGATTTAGCTTGGCCTTCTTGCAGGCGATCAGGCCGCCTTGGTTGGTGGCGTTGTTGGGCTTTTGGGCGACTGCCTGAAGCTGGCGGTAAGCGTTGGAGGTGGTCTGTGTCTTGATTTGTTGCGTTTTACTGTGCTCGCCCCAAGCGGTGGCGCCGATCACCGCGACCAGCGCCACGACGACAAACGCCACGATCGCGCCGATGATCGTCTGCTGCCGGCGCTCTTTCGCGGTGACTGCGGCCGCTTGCGCCTCTGCCGCCGCCTTGGCCGCGCGTCTTTGTCGCTGGTTTCGCGTCGAAGTCGCATAATCGTTTGATGAACGAACCGGCTCGTTCTGTGGCTTGCGGTGTTTGCGTGACATGCTTTGCCTCTTTTGTTTGCTTCCTTGCGGACTTCGCTCCTCGCGTAACACAACGGGTGCGGTCTTGTCTAACAATTATATAGGCCGCAAGGAAAAGCATCGTATGGCTTGGCTATACGGACCAATGGTTTCGTGCCGGCGTCATTTCAAGTAATTAGACATTCAAAAACGATATTTCATCCTCCGGAACGATGGCGTGACAATCGCGAATGCGTATTCTTGGATATCGGAAAAGGCTGTTGGACTGATCGGTTTCATGTTTACAAGCCAGAGATTGGCGTGATGGCTCACCGAGCAAGGCAAGAACTATTGATATTCGATATTGAGAACTACGAATAGGGGATATACGAATGGGCAAAAGCAACGTTATCGACAATCGCACAACCGGAACCATTGACAAGATTCGTTCCCGTCGCCTGGGATTGACGACCTTCGACATCAAGATGATTGGCGTGGTGCTGATGGTGGTCGATCATGTCCATCAGATGTTCGCCTCGCAAGGTGCGCCAAACTGGCTCGACTGGTTCGGACGGCCCGTGGCCACGCTGTTCTTCTTCGTCAGCGTCATCGGTTTCTCGCACACGCACAGCAAAAAGGCCTATATGGCGCGACTTTACGTGTGCATGGTGTTGATGGCCATACTTGACGTGGTGCTGCAGCAGGTAATCAACTATGACGGTGCCCAGCTGGTCAACAACATCTTCCGCGACCTTTTCATCGGCACGATCTTCATGGCCGCCATCGACTGCTTCGAGGCCGCGTTCAAGAAGCACGGCAACAAGGCCTCCTCCGGGTTCGGCGCTGGCGTGCGCGGCGGTGACGAGCGTGCCGATGCAGTTCATGGGGTTATTGGTCGTAACGCTGTCGCCGGAACTTCCGTCAATAACGTTACCGCCTCCGGGCGGGCTGCGATGTCGGCCAGCAGGCACGCCGGCACTGTCACTCGTGGTTTCCGCGTGAAGAAGACCTTCGAGGGCTTGCTGTTGCTTGCCCTTCCGTTCCTGCTCTCGTTGGCGCTTCTGCCGTTCATGGCCCAAGGCGACGGCACGCAAAGCCCGGTGATGATATGGGTGCTGCGTGTGCTGACCGCCGTCGATCCGGCGATTCTGCTCGCTGAAAACACCGTCATGGTACTACTCATCCCGGTGATGTACGCCCTACGCAACGTCAAGCACAGCGCGGTTTGGCGGAGCGTGGCTATCGCCGTGGTCGCGGCGTGTTACGCCTTCGCCGGGCAGACGCAATGGATGATGATCTTCGCCATCATCCCGATCCTGCTCTACAACGGCGCGAAGGGACGTGGCGACAAGTACTTCTTCTATATCTTCTATCCCGCCCATATCGCCGCGCTGTATATCTTGGCGAGTGTCATCTGAGTGGCTTGAACCTGGCGAGTGTGGTTTGAGCTTTGACTCGGATAGCGCATCGTCACACATATTCGCTTACGGAAGTGCCGTCGCAAATCAGTATGCGACGGCACTTTTGATTTTGGCTCAATAAAACATTGAGTAGGTTGTGAGGGATAGATCAGCGTGGGGCCGAAGAGCAATGTGCCTGACCTTGTGTTGTCTGGTTTGCTCGGCTGGTTTGTTCGCACGCCAAAGTGATTTCAGCGCACTCTCTATGGTCACAGATATTGCTTGGCTATTGCCCCTACTTGGCCGTGCGCGCCTATCGACGGCGTGACTTGGGGGTTGCCGACATCCCGCTCGTTCAGACCGATGACCTGAATCAGTGCTGACGAGACGTTCTCCAGCTTCTGCATGGCGCGGTATTTCCACATGGTGCCGTTGATGGTGATAGTCGGCGACGAGAAGCGGTGCTCACCGCGTACATCGACGAAAAGGTCTTTGCGCAGGAGCGTGTATTTCGTGGCCCTCTGAACGTAATCCGTGTAGGAGCCGTTCGTGGCGGCGGAGGCCACCTGCTTGCTCACGCCAGCCTTTAGCGCTTGATCGATGATTTGTTGGTCAGTGACGTTCTTGCCGTCCAGTGATTGGTGGTGAAAATCTGTGTCATACATTGATGAGGTGAAGTCGAGCAGTTTATCTGGTTCATGAGAGGAGATGTAAGCGGCAACTCCCGCGGCTCGGGTGGAGTAGTGGTTCTTCGTCTTGGCGTCGAGGAAATTGACAGGATGCAGGTACAGGTTGATCTGCCGCGCCTCGGCCAGTTTTTTAAGCGTGGGGGCGGTGTCGTGGTCGAGATCGGCGCAGTCAGGGCAGAAATAATCGACATACAGGTCGACGCTGGGAGCCTTGGGGTTGAAGTCGCTGGCTTTGAACGCCGGTAGCCCGCCCTGCTTGTTCATGCCCTCCGGCTTCTGCGTCAGCCCCTGCAACTGCTGGTAAGCGCGTTCCTCCGCATGTTGTTTGTCCCAATACCCATACCCCACAACCGCCACAATGACCACGACCAACACCGCCGCGATGATTCCAAAGATGGTGAGCGTGAGATGCTTCTGCTTCTTTTCGTCTGTTTTGGTTGCTGTTTCGCTGGTTTCCGGACTTGAATGGTCCACTTTATTCGTGTGGCTGGTTTCTTGTGTTAACTTTGCTGTTGGGGCACCAGTGGTGTTGTTTGCTTGTGTTGTTGAGATATCGTCGGTATCAACCTCGTTTGGCTGTTGAGCGTCTTTCTCGTCACCGTTGTCCACCATGCTGCTGTGTCCCCTTAAATTCGTCTACGTTGCAATGAAGTTTACGTATTATCTTTTTGACACTCTACTATTTTCCACGTATAAATACCAGCGTTCGTAAGGATTATCTCAGTTTTATATCATTGACGAAAGAGTAGTTTAAGAAAAAATTTAAACGTTTGATGTTTCGAAGCAAGCTATTTTCTCTCTTGTTCATAGCTAGTCTGTTGCCTTCAGAATCGGCGCCTCAACTACTTATTTGATTTATTAATATTGTTTTTGTTTATCTGATCAGCTATTGCAAATAAGACTTGAAGTCAAGATAAAAAATCTTGAATTTTTGAGGATTTCTTAAAAATAATTTGAATATTTCTTTTCCGAACTGATAATTTATCAAAAATGAACTTGCAGAAAAAACAGTGAGGTGATGCATTTGAAAGAATGGAAAGTTAGATATTTAGAAATGGCAAAAGTCGATATCAAAAAGCTTGGTGAACCGCGCGCAAGTCATGTGCGTAAAGCGATTCGTAAAGTTTCTCGCAGCCCTTTACCATTTACTGAGGGTGGATACGGTAAGCCCTTAGGAAACAAAAGAAATAATAATTTGACTGGCTTACTGAAAGTTAAATTAAGAAACGATGGAATAAGAATCGTTTATTCTCTTGAACGAATTGGAAAAACTATGACTATTGTAATCGTTGGAGTACGAGATGATGAGGCTGTTTACCGAGAAGCAGCAAAGCGATTATGATAATTAATACTCCTAATTTGAATTATAATGTATATTTTTATATGGTGTATGATGTGAATTATAGATATGAAGAATGAGGATATTATGGGAACTGCTACTCTTCTAAACAATTTGGTTTCTGTTAGTGACTTCAATCATGGTAAAGCAAGTCAGACGTTCAAGCGTGTACAGAATGATAGCCCAGTTGTCGTCTTGAAGAACAACAAACCTGCAGCTGTTATTGTAAGCCCTGACGATTACCGGCGTTTGACTGAAGCTGAAGAGAATTTTGTTCTTTATCAAGAAGCTATGGAAAGGTTGAAGCAGGACGATGGCAAAAGACTGACTGAGGAAGAAGTGTTTGGCAAGGAGCCGGAAGTTGACGATGGTTATGAACCGGAGTTTGAGTAAACGATAAAATCAAATTATTTCAAGTGACAGATTATCTTGTTGTGCCGCAATCGTCTTGCCGCACAATAAGAATGCTCTTGATTGCACATTAATTTCAATAAGTAAGATATAGCGGCGCCGCATTAAAATGTATTTTAAATTGTTGTACGACTGAAAGGAAACCAAATGGCAGAAGAAAACAAGCCGGAACCGGAGAGCTTTAAGCTCGATCACACCAAGGTGAAGGCACCGTATGTGCGCTTTATCGACACTGAGACAGGCGAGAAGGGCGACGTGATCTCCAATTACGACCTGCGCCTCGTGCAGCCCAACGAGAACGCCATTCCGACCGGCGGCCTGCACACCATCGAGCACACCATCGCGGTGCTGCTGCGCGAGCGCATTCCGGGCTATATCGACTGCTCGCCGTTCGGCTGCCGCACCGGTTTCCACCTGCTGACTTGGGGCGAGCACAGCACCGAGGACGTGGCGAAGGCGCTCAAGGAATCGCTCGAGTTCATCGCCTACAAGGCGACTTGGGACGACGTGCCGGCCACGGACATCAAGAGCTGCGGCAACTACCGCGACCACAGCCTCTTCACCGCCAAGGAATGGTGCAAGAAGATTCTCGATGAAGGCATCAGCTCCGATCCGTACGTGCGCAAGGTGGTCTGATTTTGGCGATATCGCGGCTTTTATGAAGGCTGTGATTGCTTGAATACGATAAGGGACGCTGGCAATGTATTTGCTGGCGTCCCTTTTCGTATTCGCAGAAGTCGAATATGGAGTCTCTCGAAAGTCCCTGTCCGTGTTAGGCTTTCGTTCAGTATTGGTCATGATGTATGGGATAGGCGGTTTCATGAGCGGGCAGCAGTCGGGCGAACACATTCGGAAGGCGACGCAGGGGGATTACGAGACCATCCTGCGCAACTTCGATCGGGCGCGGAAGCTCATGGCAGCAAACGGCAACCCGACGCAGTGGGGCACAACATGGCCGCCGGCCGAACTCGTCCAAAAGGACATCAACGGCGGCAATGCGTTTGTTTTGGTGGATAACGAAGGCGAGAACGGCTCGGAGCGCATCCTCGCGCAGTTCGCCATGTTCACGGGGCTGGAGCCGACCTACGCCGAAATCGAGGGCAAGTGGCTTGACAACGACGAATACGCCACAATGCACCGCCTCGCCTCTTCCGGGCTCAAGCGGCACAGCGCCAAGACCTGCCTCGACTGGGCGGTCAAGACATACGGCAACGTGCGCTGCGACACGCATCCCAACAACAAGGCCATGCAGCACGTTTTCGAGGCCGACGGGTTCCAGCATTGCGGGCTGATCCACGTCATGAACGTCACCGACAAGCCGGACGTGCGCATCGCCTACCAGCGGCATGATAGGTGAAGTCGTTCTTGGGCTAGTCACATCACCACGGGAAGTGTTCGGAACTAGCCAAAGGGTGAGTTGAGCGAAGCCTCGCTTTGGCGGGAATTGAGCAACGGCATTCGGACGAAATGATAAGCCTATAGCAAGTTGTTTTTGCGCGGGTAAGTACTGATGGATGAAAGTCTGTTTGATTAATCAGTATCGTATATTTTCGTGTCTTGATTTGTGTGCTGAACCGATGAATTTGCCAGTTGTGTAGCGTTTTCGGCTTGATGTTTGCGTTCGTCACCTGCCCGCGACACAATATTGACTATGACATTGAACGCATTGGAACCATGGCCGTTTTCCTCCACTCTTGGCAAGTCGAACTACACCGCGGCGCTGCGGCGCTATCCTGGGCAAGCCATCGTCGATCTCAAGGCGATGCGCGACAACATGCGCCACATGGTCGAGGTCGTCGGCGGCCCGAAGTCCGGCACAGCCGTGATGGGCGTGGTGAAGGCCGATGGCTACGGGCATGGGCTCATTCCCTCCGCGTTGGCGGCGCTCGCGGGCGGCGCGACTTGGCTGGGAACCGCGCAGCCGCGTGAGGCGCTGCTGCTGCGCATGGCGGGCATCGATTCAAGTCGTTGCCACATTCTCACCTGGATGTACAACGGGCGCAATGCCCCGCTGGTCGAGCTCATCGCCAGCGACATCGACATTTCCGTGGGTTCGCTCGACGGCATCGATGCCGTGGCGGCCGCCGCACGCAAGCTCGGCATGCCGGCGCGTGTGCATATCAAGGTTGACACCGGTTTCGGCCGCAACGGCTTCACTTCCGAAGGCTTCCAAGCCGCGCTCGACAAGCTCGTGCCGCTCGCCAAGGAAGGCGTGCTCGACATCGTGGGGCAGTGGAGTCACTTCTCGGTGGCCGACGCGCCCGATGTCCCCGAGTTCGTGGAGGCGACCGACCAGCAGCTCGAAAGCTTCAAACAGTTCACCGCACGTATGGAGAAGGCCGGCATTCCACCGCGCATCCGCCATATCGCCAACACTGCGGCGACGTTCTCGCGTCCGGAGGCGCGCTTCGAACTGACCCGTCCGGGTATCGGGCTTTACGGTTACGAGGCCGATCCGGCGATGGGCACGCCGTCGAGATATGGTCTGAAGCCGGCGATGACGCTACAGGCGCAACTGGCCACGGTCAAAAGCGTTGAGGCTGGACACGGGATTTCGTACGGGCGCACCTATATCACCGACGAGGTGACCAGCACGGCCATCGTGCCGCTGGGTTACGCCGATGGCATTCACCGCTCCGCCTCCGGGTTCGATGAAGCCGGCGCGAAGCACACAAGCAAGTCGGGCGGACCGGTGCGCGTGATGACCTCCGAAGGACCAAAGCTCATGCGGGTTTCCGGGCGCGTGTGCATGGACCAGTTCATCCTCGATCTGCATGGCGATTCCGAGAAACTTGGCGTGCACGAAGGTGACACCGTGGAGCTCTTCGGGCCTGGGCGCGGCGAGCAGTATGCGGAACCGACCGCCGACGATTGGGCGCGCGCCGCCGACACCATCAGCTACGAGATCTTCACCTGCCTGCGCACGCGCATCCCGCGGCTGTATCTGCATGCGGCCGAGGTGCTCGACGCCCAGGATATGAGCAAACTCAACGCAAAGACCTTGCTGTAAGTTTTGTGTTACGTTGAGGAATTGCGTTGATTTGATTGGCGTTGTTTAGGCACGAATAAAAGTGGTTTTATAGAAACTGCGTTGATGACAAGATGACGTGAAAGACGAAAGGCATACATGGCTAAGACGCGCACCGCGGATGGCGAGGAAATACTGACTGAGGAGGGCTATGACGCCTTCGACGAGGAGCGTTGGGCCCCCGAACCTCCGAAATCCCAATCCCGCACGGCCTTCCAGCGCGACCGCGCGCGTCTCATCCATTCCTCGGCGTTGCGCAGGCTCGGCGCGAAAAGCCAGATTCTGGTGGCCGGAACCGACGATTTCGCCCGTACCCGGCTGACGCACACGCTTGAGGTCGCGCAGATTGGCCGGCAGATTGGTTCGATGCTTGGCTGTGACCCGGACGTGGTCGATTGCGCCTGCCTGGCCCACGATCTCGGACATCCGCCATTCGGGCATAACGGCGAGCGGGTGCTGGCTGATATCGCCTCCGGCATCGGTGGTTTCGAAGGCAACGCGCAGACCTTGCGGTTGCTCACGCGGCTTGAGCCGAAAGTCTTTCATGCCGACGGGCGCTCAGCAGGCGTCAACCTTACCCGTGCCTCGCTTGACGCGGCTGTGAAATATCCCTGGACGCTTGCGGAAGCCTCGAAACACCCGAAAGGGGAGCGGAGCCTGAAATTCTGCGTCTACCCCGATGACGTCGACGTGTTCAACTGGCTCAAGACCGGGGCGCCGAAAGACGCCAAGCCGATGGAATGCCAGGTCATGGACCTTTCCGACGACATCGCCTACAGCGTGCACGATGTAGAAGACGCCATCGCCACCGGCGCGTTCAATCCGCTTGCTTTGGCCGATTCGCGTGTGCTCGACGGCATCGTGGAGGCTACCCGCGAATGGTACGGCCAGCAATGGGACGCCGATGAGCTGCTCGAGGCATTGCACCGCTTGAAGAAACGACACATGTTCCCCTCGCATTTCAACGGCTCGCGACAGGCTTTGGCGCAGTTGAAGAACATCACCAGCTCGCTGATCGGCCGGTTCGCCAGCTCCGTGGAGCAGGCGACGCGCGAGCAGTACGGTCAGGGCCCGCTGACGCGCTACAGCGCCAACGTCGTCATCCCCGACGAGACCAACTACGAGATCGTCGCGCTTAAGGGCATCGCGGTCTACTTCGTCATGGCGCCGCGGGAGCGGGAGCCGTTGTACGATCAGGAGCAGCAGATCGTCGCCGATCTGGTCGATGTGCTGATGGCCAATTCACCGCGTCCCTCCGACGCGCTGGAAACCGTGTTCCTCGAGGACTGGAACGAGTCCACCAACGATGACGAGCGCCTGCGCGTGGCCATCGACCAAGTGGCTAGCTTGACCGACGGCTCCGCCATGACCCTCCATTCCCTGATTTGCTGAATTTCATGCGACTTGCCCGTTGGGAATAAGATTCTAAACGGATGCGGTGTTTTTGGCTTTGTGATGCCAGATTGTTTTCTTCGTGCTATACGGCCAGCAAGATTCCTTGATTCTTATTTTGCACTATGGATTTGGTTGTGTCTCATGCATGGTGCGCGGTAAGGTGAACAGTTATGGTGGGAATGATTCCGAAGGAAGACATTGAGAAGGTGCGTGCGTCGGCGGATCTGTATGAGATCGTCTCGTCGACGGTGACGCTCAAGGCCGCCGGCACCGGCACGTTCATGGGATTATGCCCGTTCCATGATGAGAAGACGCCCAGTTTCAGCGTCCGCCCTTCACTGGGAGTCTGGCATTGCTTCGGTTGTGGGCTCGGCGGCGACGTCTTCGGCTACGTCGAGCACAAGGAGAACATCGATTTCCGCGAGGCCGTGGAACTGCTGGCCGACAAGTACCACATCGAATTGCATTACGTCAACGACAATGGCGACAGGCAGGAGCACCAAGGCTCCAAACGCGCCCGTCTGCTTGAGGCCAATGAGGAGGCCCAGCGCTTTTTCGTCTCCCAGATTATGACGCCAGAGGCGCTCGCAGCTCGCAAGCTGCTCGGCGGACGTAACTTCAGCCAGGCCGACTGCGAACGGTTCGGTTGTGGTTACGCGCCGCAGGGCTGGGACAATCTCGTCCGTCATCTCGCGGGCAAGGGCTTCACCCAGAAGGAGATGCTGGACGCCGGCCTCGCGCGACAAGGGCAGCGCGGCGTCTATGACTACTTCCGTGGCCGCGCCACATGGCCCATCCGCGATTCCACGGGGCGGACGCTGGGTTTTGGCGCTCGCAAGCTCTATGACGACGACACCATCAACGCCAAATACATCAACACGCCCGACACCCAGCTTTACCGCAAGACACAAGTGCTCTACGGCATCGATCTGGCCAAATCCAGCATCGTCAAGAAACGCCAGGCCGTCATCGTCGAAGGTTACACGGACGTGATGGCTTGCCATCTGGCCGGCATCGACACGGCGGTCGCCACCTGCGGCACGGCGTTCGGCGAGGAGCACGCCAAGATCATCCGGCGTTTGATTTCCGATGATTCGTTGGGTGCCGTACAACTGGTCGGTCCACTGAAAGTCGAGGGGCAATCCCTGAGCTCCCGTATCGTCTTCACCTTCGATGGTGACGCGGCGGGGCAGAAGGCCGCGATCCATGCCTTTGGCCTTGATTCGGCGTTCCTCTCTCAGACCTTCGTGGCCGTGGCGGACAACAACCTCGACCCCTGTGATCTGCGCATCCAGCAGGGCAACGAAGCGGTGCGTTCGCTGATCGACCACGCCAAGCCGCTCTATGACTTCGTCATCGACACCGCTATCGGCAGGTTCGACACGTCATACACCACCGGCCAGATGGGGGCGGTGAAGGCCGTGGCGCCGTTGATCGCGCAGATCCGCGACCGTTCGCTGCTGGATATCTACACCCGCAAGGCGACCCGTCGCATCGGTGTGGATCTCGACATCATGCGTCGCGAGGTCGACCGGGCCCGTCGGCAGCTCCACGTGCGTGACGACGATGCGTACGCGCCCAAGCGGCGAGGTGGCAGAGGCTATGATTTCAACGCGCAGAACCGTGAGAACGCCTATGCCAATCCGGCGGCACGCAAGGCATTGCAACACCGCGACGCCGCCGACCAATCCTATTTCCGTGTCGACGATGCGGTCTTCATCTGTGAGCAGCAATTCATGGCTGTGCTCATCCAGGTGCCACGTGCCATCGAGCCCAATGCCTTCGCGCAACTGACATTGGCGGATTTCATGACACCGGTGTTCCGCACCCTGTTCCAGGCGATTGCGGCGGCTGGTGGCCTGCCTGAAAAAGGCACGCCCCAAGGCCTTTGGATGCACAATCTCACCAAGGCTGGTGGCCCGATGCTCGAGCAGGTCATCAACGAACTCGCCGTGATGCCGCTGCCGTTGCCAGGAGGCGATGACCAGAACATCAATGCCAATGGCATGAACGGGTCTTCGGTCGCGCAGGGCGGACAGAACGGCGCTGCCAATGGTGCGGGCGTCGAGATGCCCAATCCCGCTGCGGCCCAATTGCGCGCCCCCACAAGCGAGGAACAGCGCTATGCCTCGGAGTTGACCGCGCGTCTGCTTGATGTCGGCTACATGCGCCGCATCGGCTCTGCAAAACGTAAGATGGCGCAGTTGCCGGACGGCGAGGAGAAAATCAAGCTCCTGGGCAAGATCACCGATATGGAAACCGCGCGGAAGGATCTGCAGGCGCAGGTTTACGGCAACGCTGTGGCGTAAAAACTCAGGCTGTCCCGCAAAAGCAAGGCGGTCGGTGCAAATAGAGGCGTGACGGTTTATGGCCTAATCTGTTCTAGGCGCGTCATCCCATGGTCTAAGTTGCACGAGGTGCCAGAGAAGTGGTGTATCGATTCACGGGTTGTTTCGTTGTCAGAGGCCATGCATCCGGAAGCAAAACACGACGAATCTTCACAAATTTCTTTGGAATTTTGGTCGCTTTTGATCATCTAGAACAATGCCAATAATTTCTAGGATTTCCCCCTACATTTCTTGTAATATTAATGAAAATGGTCGCTGGAAGCGCGTTTTTTCGTCTCATTTCGCTTTCAAATGCCCATACAATAAGAGGTAAGAGAACGAATATGCGTGTTCGGCGTCGAGCCGGAACCTTTTGTGGGGCGCGTCTTCGTTGGCCTGTTTGGTGGCCGAATGACGGATGGGAAATGATGACCGAGACATTGGGGATTGCTGGGCGCAAATGCCGGCGAGCGATTGAGGCGCGCCGATGAGATGCCCTCGTCGTGTCGCGTGTTTCCCGTTGACGGTTGGCTGGTGAGCCGATGCGCAAGTGGATCGTCAAGGAACTGAAAAACGACACCATTTTGGTGGTGGCGACGATACTCGCCATCATTTCGTGTTTCATCGTCCCGCCGGATCGTCAGTACCTTGGTTATATCCACCTGAACACTATTAGCCAGCTGGTCTGCCTCATGCTTGTGGTCTGCGGCTTCCAGCGCATCGGTGTGTTCCACATCATCGGCACCAAGTTGCTCGAACATGTCCATACCGAGAGCGCGCTGATTATCTCGTTGGTCTCCCTGACGTTCTTCTCGGCGATCTTCATCACCAACGACGTTTCGCTGGTCACGTTCATACCCTTCGCGATTTCCGTATTGGTGATGGCGAAAATGGAGGATAAGACCGTTCTGGTCGTCACGTTGATGACCATCGGCGCCAACACCGGCAGCATGCTGACGCCGGTCGGCAACGCCCACAACCTATATCTCAAATCTGTTTCCAAGATGCCGACCTCGGAATTCCTTGAGGTCATGGGGCCTTTCTCGTTTGCTTCGGCGATCCTGCTGCTTGTCGTCATTCTGGTCGTTTTCCGCCGTCGCAGCAGCCAGGCCGATTTCGCGGGGCTGGGGCGCAAGGGTATCGAGCAATCGCTTTTCGCTCCGCAAAGCGAGCAGAAGCCGGACGAGGTCCGTGTGATCAATTACGGTGCTGGGTATGGCGGTTGGCGTTCGATCGTCTACGTGGTTCTGTTCCTCATCTGCATTTTCACGGTCAGCGGCTCGATTCCGCTGTGGCTGATGTGTGTGCTGGTGTTCGGCGCGTTCCTGATCTGCGACCGCCGCGCCTTCCTCAAGGTCGACTGGAGCCTGCCGCTCACCTTCATCATGTTCTTCATCTTCATCGGCAACATGCGCCGCGTGCCGGAGTTCTCGAATTTCGTGGCCTCGATCGTCAACCAGCATCCGATGGAGGTCGCCGTCGCCTCCAGCCAGGTCATCAGCAACGTGCCCACCTCCATCCTGCTTTCCGGCTTCTGCAGCCAGTGGCGCGAGCTGATCATCGGCACGAACTTGGGTGGGCTGGGCACGCTGATCGCCTCGATGGCCTCGCTGATCTCCTACCAGCAAATCGCCCGCAAATACCCTGACAAGAAGGGCCGCTATCTGTTGGTCTACACGGTCACCAACGTGCTGTTCCTGGCGGTGTTGCTGGGATTGGCGTTGATCATCAACTGAGGCGAAAGTGTTTGCCTAGCGTGGTAACGAGTATGTTGTCATTTCGCCACAAGTGATGCTTTGCAATTCGCCTTTTTCTGTGAGGCCTTCAAGCGCGTTGGTGAGTTCTCCGGAATCGGTACCCAGCTCGGTTTGGATATCACGCAGGCTCATGGCCTCTTTCCGTTCCGATAACAGGTGCTTGGTGATTTGCCCGAGCGTGTCAATTTCGAATTGATTCGTTTCCTTGCCGACCATCCATTGTTGCACTTGCGATCTGACGTTATCAGGCAGTGCTTCCAGTGTTTTCGAGTCTGGGTTGCTGTTCAGAAGCTGCCAGATTTTGCTGCCTGCGAAAACCACGGACGACAACGGGGTCGCGGCAAGCACCTTGCTTCCGACAAGCGCTTCTGCGGGGTTGGTGGTGAAGAGGTGCGGTCCGCCGAGCGGGAACGTATAGCGCTTGGCTTTGCCGGAACCAGTGTCAGGATTATCGTTATCGGGGTTATCCGTTTCGTTTTTTGATTGGCCTCCATTCTCATCGCTGCCTTGAGACTCGGGCCACGCGGAATCGAGTACCGGCTTGGGCAGGATCATCGCGACTGAGCCTGGTCCGACACGAAGTTGAGGGCTGGCGAGGCTTTGCGAATAGGCGTCAAGGATGCGTTGCACGCCGGTGCCGCAGTTCTCGCTCAGGCCCAAGGCTTCGAAGACATCCGCAAGCCAGGCGTTGCGCGATTCGCTGACCCCGTTCAACAGGTCGTTGACCTCAAAGCCGTCGACCAGACCGCCGGGGGAGACGATTTCGATGCTCGAAGTGAACAGGCTGATAAGAATAGGCCCGTTCTTTTCATAATCGCGATGAAGGACGGCGTTGACCAACGATTCGCGCAACGCGGCCTCGGGCCACGCGTTTTCGGGATTGTGTCGGTTCAGGAACATCATCGTGGCGTCGATTTGGTTCAATACCGAGCCCGAAACGTTGTGCCGTTCGGTCAGATTCGCCTTGGTGTCGCCGTCGAAAACTGCGCATTTGATGAGGTAGGGGCATTGGTCGGAAAGCAACAAAGCGGCATTAGTGGCTTGTTTTTCGGCATCGAAAAGACGGAGTTTGGTAAGGTTTTCGTCCGACCATTCGAGTCCGGCCGAGGCAAACGCCGGTTTCGCGTATTCAAAGGTCAGGTTCTGGTTCGCGCTCAAACGGTGGTCAAAGGGAGGCGCGGCGGAAAACGGCCCGGCAATCTGCTGAGCATCGTCGCCAACTGTTTGGGGCGTTTCCTTGTCCGTGTCCATGACTTGAGTTTATCGTCACTTTGCGACACGGATTTAAGCTTTCCATTGCAATTCCGCCATATTTTGGCACTTATATGATTACTGTAGTGTTCATTCAGATTCTCTTGATCATGTCAATTTTCATATCGACTGCCGATTATTATCAATCCGATATTTTCCAAATACCTAAGGGAAAACAGTGACTTTCGGCACGGGGCATGGTCTCTTGGAATATGTGACGATGAAAATATGAAAAACGAAGACTTTACAAGCTATACCACACAGACGTATCCCATACAACAACAAATCATAACGGCCAAGGAGGTTTTGCGGGCCGAAGGTCTGATCCGTGATTTCGGGTTCAGGCTGGGACCGATCGACCTGACGGTTCACGAAGGCGAGACGGTGGCGGTCATCGGGCCTTCGGGTTGCGGCAAGTCGTCACTGCTGCGTGCGATGGCCGGAATGGACAAGCCCACCCGAGGCACGGTGACGTTCGACGGCAAGGTGCTGGCCAAGCTCGGTGAGAAGAAACTGGCCCGACTGCGTGCCTCGCGCTTCGCGTTCATTTTCCAGGACTACATGCTGCTTGAGAACCTGACCATAGGGGAGAACGTGGCATTGCCCGCCTCGATTCGTGGCGAGCGGATGGGTGACGACGAGATGTTGCGAGCCTTGGCATGCGTGGGTCTTTCTTACAAACCGCTGGACACGCCCGTCACCAGCCTTTCCGGCGGGCAGCAGCAACGTGTCGCCATCGCCAGAGCGCTCGCCATCGGCGCCGATGTGCTGTTCGCTGACGAGCCGACCGGCAACCTCGACCCGAAAGCGCGCGACGAGGTCATCGACACCATCCATGCCTCCATGCGTGCCGGGCTCAAAGCGGCTCTGATTGTCACTCATGACCCGGTGGTCGCCGCATCGGCCGACCGTGTGGTGCTGATGGCTGATGGTCGGATCGTGCGCGAATACGGCAACGGGATTTCCGCCTCGCAGATTGAGGTTTTGCTGCTTGGAGGCCGTCATGAGTAAGCCGGAAGCCGGGAAAGCGAAGAGTATGAGCGGTACGGGTGCTGCGGCTGGGCGGCATAATACCGCCGGCATGGGTAGCGCAGGCAGCACAGGAAATGGGCTGCGAAACATCGTCAGGATGAGCGGCGTGCGTATCGTTTCCTCGCTTTGGAGAGGTAACAGGCGCTTGCAGTTGCTCAACGGTGCGGCAAACATGGCGGCGATGACTCTGATATTCGTGCTCGCGTGGGCGGTGAACTCGGTTCCCAGTGTGGCCGGTGATTTGGGGACATTTCTGGTCTTCATGGTTGTTGCCGCAGTGCTGATTGACAAGACGACCACCGACCATGCCTTCATTGCCAAGTGGAGTGATCTGATGCGTCTGCGGATGATGGGTGCCACTCCGCGTTGGCTGATTCGGGCGATGATCGGTGTGCAGCTGCCCGTCGCTTTCGTCTCGGCGCTTGGCGCGTGCGTACTCGGTGTGCCGGGCAACGCATTGTTCTACTTCTTCTTCAGACTCATCGGCACGGATGCGGTTAAGCGCACCGGTTCTGGATTCTTCAATGCGGTTTGGCAGACCGTCCTGATTTCCTTGGTTTGCGCGATGGTTTCCGCTTACTTTTCCGGCAGGAAGGTCGGCAAATCGCGACTGGTGCTTTCTGCCGTCCCGGAGCGCGCGACGAGGCGGAGTGTATATACCCGGTTTTCCAACATTGTCCGCAACCTCATTACCGTGGCCATGTTCGTCGTCGGTATCGGCTGGGGTATCGTCTCTTCACGCTCCAACAGCGATGCGGCGCAGGTGGGCAACGGTGTGATGCCGCTCTTGGTCTGTTGGGGTATTGCCCGGCTGGCCAAACCGATGCTGCGTGCTATTGGCGGTGGTATCAGCAGGTGGATGCGGGGTCGTTCGTGGGCGGACATTGCGTTGCGTGACGTGACAGCGCTCAAATCCGTGTCTATTTTCAGCATCACCGTCGTTGCTGTGGCCGTATTTGTGTTTTTCTATGGGATGCAGACCTTCCAGGACCACGCCGCCAACACCTCGTTGCACGCGATTTTCGATGGTACATCGGTGATGGAGACCAGACAGGCAGGGAAAGCAGGCACGAGGAATCTGCGTGCATTGGCGAGAGAAGCCGATCCTCGCGCATTGGTGCTGGCGCCGACCACGCAGGTGAGGTACCTATACTCCGATACGGGTGGCTGTGATAAGCAGATGAAAGAGGATCTGACCGGAGGCTTCCCGTTGGGTGAAGGCCTCTCTTCGGTGATCGATAGCGGCTCGCTCTCGGATTTCATACCGGTCGGCGCGAGGCAAGGCGACGTGGATGCTCGCAATGGCGTGGTATCGGCGGGTGAAAGCAAAATCGGCCAACCCGTCTGCATAGCGGGGGCGGACGGTCACTGGCATCGCAGCAAAGTGACTTCTATCATACGAATGGGCGGTGGGATGACCGGCAATCTCTATGTACCCCGTTCGCTTAACCCAGCGGAAAACCAGCATGGCCACCGTATGGCGATCATTCACCACGACCGTACGGTCCGGGCCCATGGGTTGGTCTCAGATACAGGCAGTCGTTCCGTAAGCGTTTCGAGCACTGGAGATGTCATTGATCGGCTGCCGTTCGGTGCGGTGTCCCAGCGTGAGTTCGCGGGTGGCAACCGCGTCGGCGTTTATTTCTTCGTCTACCCGATTCTGCTCATCTCGGTGGTGGGTCTGGTCTCCGTGGTCGCCAATGATGCTGAATCGCGCCGCCGCGAGGCCAGAGCTGCATGGATGATTGGCATGAGCGGACGGCAATGGGCTATGTCCGGTTGCATTCGTACGGGTATCGAGGTCGGCACGGCAGGGCTGCTCTCGATGGTGGCTGTCGTCATTTCCGTCAATCTTACGGAGCAGCCAAGGCTCTCTGAGTATTGGCATGCGGCGCGGGTCTATGTGCCATGGCCTCAGCTGGGGATGATGGCGCTCGCATTGCTGATTGTTATCGGCTGTGGTGGGCTGCTTTACCGTTCGGTTTATCGCGGCGTTGTCCGGAACGGCGGTCGATGATTGTCAATCTGTACCGTTCGTTGCCCAATAGGATAATTTTTGACCGGCGAATAGCCTTATGCAGCCTCGCCAGTCTGTTCTTCGCTCAAATAAGCATTCCGACAACTTCGCGTGATGGATGGTTGTGTCCGGGCCAATGGAGATATCTGGACTGTAGGTTCAGTCCAATGTGCCACCGAGCATGGCGGTCAGCTCGGTGCGGTTGCGGACGTTGAGGCTGGCGAAGATGTGGCTGGCGTGATTCTTCACCGTTCCGGGGGAGAGGAACAGTTTGTCTGCGATTTCCGAATTGGTGCGGCCTTGGGCGATCAGCAAGGCGATTTGCTGGTTTCTTGGTGTCAGCTCGGCAAGTAGCGCACGGGTCTCCGAACTGGCTTGAGAGATATCCGCATCATTGCCTACAGCCATATAGGAGTTATCGTTGACTACTCTATTTTCGTCAATGTTCCTGCCGGATATAGATTCGTGAGAGGTCTCGGCAGGGTGAATATCAAACTTCCTTGCGGTTCTTTCGTCCGTGGATTGTTCGTCGAAGTTTGCCGAGAGAGCTGCACGCTCATCGTTTCGGTCGTCGTGATTGCCGGATTGCGAGATGAGACGCATGGCATGTGCGGTGGCGCTGGCACCGATGACATGGCCTCCTTTGGCAGCACAATGGATGGCATTGGCGAGATCTGCTGTGGAGATGTCTTTGAGCAGATAGCCAACCGCGCCGGCTTTTAAGGAATTAATCAGATTGTCGTCCTCATCGAACGCGGTGAGCAGAATGCATTTGATGTCGGGATATTTGTCATGCAATTGAGCAATCAGCTCGGGTCCGTCCATCTGCGGCATGTGTGCGTCGACCAGCGCGACATCGATCGAATGGAGTGTGCTGTCAGGCAGTTGAAGCACCGCTTGACCGCTTTGTGATTGTGCAACTACTTCTATGCCAGGCATATAGGTGACGAGTTCGGTAAGTCCTGTGAGGATGAGTTCCTGATCGTCCACGATAAGGAGGTGGATGGGTTGATTGGAAGTGGTTGCTGCAGATTCGACGGCATCGCTCATGACTCGTCCGCTCCTTTCGTGGGTGTCGTTGCCTTATTTTCTCTGGTTTTCTTGGAAGTATGATTTGCGGTATCCAAATTCGATGATCGTGATGGCTCGGCCGGTTCCGTCCCGCTTGGTTTCGGAATAGTCACCGTGATACTGGCCCCACCAAGCGATTGCGATTCCCCTAACATGAGATTTCCGCCGATCTGTTCCATGCGCTGGCGCAACGACGCAAGACCAAAGCCGTGATCGATGTCGTCCGCATCGATACCCGGCCCGTCGTCCTCGACCCGCAACGTCGTCTCGTGGCCGCCGACGGCGATGGCGAGCCGTACTTTGGTGGCATGGGCGTGGCGCACGGCATTGGTCAGAGTTTCCTGCAAGGCGCGGAACAACAGCGTCTGTTCTTCGCTTCCCAGCAAACTGACCTCTCCGGTGATGTCGGTCTGCATCTCAAGTCCGGCTTGGCCAAACGAGCGTGCCATCGCGTCGATCGACTCATTGGTGAGCGTTTGACCGAACGCCGCCGGATCCAGAGCGCGTGCCATCTGACGGACTTCCGACAAGGCGCCTTCGGCGATGTCGTCTGCCCTGGTGATGGGTTTGCTGATGGCTGCCCGTTCCGCTTCGGTCAGGCTGGTGGCGGCGAGTGTTGCATTGGCCGCGGATTCATGAGCATAGTGTATTGTCGTAAGTTGTTGACCCAGGGAATCGTGCATTTCACTGGCCATTCGTGCCCGTTCGCGCGAAAGGGTCAGCGATTCAATCTGCTGTATATTGTCTTGGAGTTGCTCGTTCGCCCGTTGCAGTTTCTCCGATTGTACGGTGTAGACCATGAAGAGGATGCCGGCGAACAGGATGTAGCTTGATGTGGCGATGAAATCAGGGGTATGCAGACTGTGCAGATTATTAAGTATCGGCGAAAGTATCCACATGGCAACCGCGGAAATCACGATGGCGGTGTACCCGAATGTGGCATTGAACAGTATTGATGCTTCGGTTATGACGATATAGGTTAGCAGTTGCCCGCCGTGGCGCAGATACGGTGCCGACCAGATGCAGACCGCTATCAGCATCAGCGCCGCCGCACGTTGCCAGAACAGTTTTGGCGCCTTGAGCATGGCAACATAGAGCAGCAGAATAAGTATCGGCTGCAGAATCATGAGTACGAATCGGCCCATATACGCCGACTCGGGAATCAGAAAAACGAATCCCAAAGCGAAGATTAGCGCGGAATATTTTGGAAACCGGCGTTTGGGTGCCTGCCAGTCGATGCTTATTGTTGAAGATTTCGTCATTGAGGTGTCTTTGTCGTATCGTACCGTTCGGTTTCTTCGGCGGGGGTTGCTTCCCGTCTCCAGACCAAGTGACCCCGGCGAGATTCGAACTCGCGACCTACAGATTAGAAGTCAGTTGCTCTATCCAACTGAGCTACGGGGCCGAACAACAATCCTTTATTGTATCAGCACTCCTGACGCAAGAATGGCATGAACGCCGCCATATCGAGCTTCGACGACGTTCATGCCATTCACGCGGTCACGCCAGCAGACCGCCTTATCGGTTGCCGGTTCAGTAGACCGAGGCCACTTCGGTGGCGGTGCGCAGCGCGATCGCCACGTCCTCGGGCGTCACTTCGAACGGCATGTTGGACATCGTGTCGTCCTTGCTGCAGGCGAGCTCGCCGACCTTCAAGAGGTCCTCGTCACTCGCATCCTCGACGCCGATCTCAGCAAGGGTGGTAGGCAGGCCGACCTTGCGGAAGAAGCCGTAAGCCTCGCGCAGATCCGCTTCGGGACGGTCCTCAAGCACGAACTGGGTGAGCGTGCCGTACGCCACCTTCTCGCCGTGCAGGTACTTGTGGGTGCCGGGCAGCACGGTCAGTGCGTCGTGGATGGCATGCGCCGCGGCGAGTCCGCTGGATTCGAAGCCGAGGCCGCTCAGGAGGGTGTTGGCTTCGATCACGTTCTCGACCGCCGGGCTGCACAGGCCCTGACGCACCGCTGCGACGGCCTTGGGGCCATCGGCGATGAGCAGGTCATGGCAGAGCTTGGCCAGCGCGATGGCCGCGTTGGTGGAATGGCCGCCGGTCATGGTGATTGCGTTCGACTGCTTGCAGGCCAGGGCCTCGAAGTAGGTCGCGTAGGCGTCGCCAAGGCCGGAGATCAGGAAGCGAACCGGGGCCTTCGAGATGATGGTGGTGTCCATGATGACCATGTCCGGGTTCTTGGGCAGGGGCAGGTAGTGGTCGAATTCACCGCCGTCGGTGTAGACCACGGACAGACGCGAGCACGGGGCGTCGGAGGATGCCGCGGTTGGGGAGATGATCACCGGACGCTTGCCGAAGTGCGCGACGGCCTTCGAGGTGTCGAGCGTCTTGCCGCCGCCGATGCCGATGACGGCGTCGTTTTCACCGAGCGCCGCGACATGCTTGTTGATTTCGTTGTCGGAGCATTCGCCGCCGAAGACGACAAGCTGGTACGGGGTGTTGCTGCTTTCGAAGCTGGAGACGATTTGGTCATGATAGGTCTTCTCGATGAACGGGTCGACGATGATGTAGGCGCCTTTGCTGCCGAGAGTGCGGTACTGGTCCGCGAGCTCGTTGATGGCGTTGGGTTCCTGGATATAGCTTCCGGGTGAGCACAGAATTTTCTTCAAGGTGTCCTTCTTTGACATTGGTAAACAAAAACGTGACGTAAGTCACATCACCATTATTATATTGGATATAGCCGTAGTACATGCCGATATGATGAGAGCGTTAACATTTCGCTGTTACGACGGTTCCGCCAGAATATCCGCAGGACAAGCCTTTAGGATACAGTGAAATCATTAAGACCGAACTTTGCCGATAATCCATTGATGGCAGGAGCCGTATGGTGTGATCGGCAATCACGAGGAATGGGATGTAAATGGCGACGAGATTGAACAAACGACAGGTCAAGCAGCTCAAGGCGCTGGCGAGCAAGATCTCGCCGATGCTGTGGATTGGCAAGAACGGGGTCACCGATGCCGCTGTGAAGCAGGCTTCGGAGACGCTCGAATCGCACGAGCTACTGAAAGGCGTGGTGCAGGACGGCTGCCCGGTCGATGAGCAGGAGGTCGGGGAGACCCTTGCCGGCCAGATCGGCGCGCAGCTGGTGCAGGTCATCGGCCATCGTTTCGTGCTGTACCGGCCTTCGAAGAAGCCCGGAATCACCAAGATTGAACTCGTCCACTGACGTCATCCTCTGATCTGGTGCTGGTAATCTGGACAATGTTCAGAGTCCGTTTGCCGGCGCTGGCGCGAACAAAACGATAGTTATCATTCAATGCCATCGGTATATGCCGGTGGCATTTTTGGTGAAACCGTACGTTTTACAGGGAATTGAACAGGCGCATTTTCTCGTTCCCGCCGCGTAAAGTGGGAGCCGGCTCTGGTTTCCCAACGATACTTCGGAGGTATCATGGCAGCTCACGCACCACAAGTAGCAGTTATTATGGGTTCGGCAAGCGATTGGGAGACGATGCGTCACGCTTGCGACACCCTCGACCAGTTCAATGTCTCCTATTCAAAACAAGTCATTTCCGCCCACCGCACGCCAGAATTGATGGCGGATTTTGCGCACAACGCCCGCAAGAACGGCATCAAGGTCATCATCGCGGGAGCCGGGGGAGCCGCGCATCTTCCCGGCATGGTCGCCGCGCAGACCACCCTGCCGGTTATCGGCGTACCGGTGAAGTCGCATGCGCTTTCCGGCGTTGATTCCCTGCTTTCCATCGTCCAGATGCCCGGTGGCATCCCTGTGGCGACCACGGCCATTGGCAATTCCGGCGCGCAGAACGCCGGCCTGTTGGCGGTCAGCATTTTGAGCGTTTCCGACGATTCCTTGGCACAGGCGCTCGCGGATTACCGTGAAGGCCTCAAGAAGAAGGTGGAGGAATCCAATGCCCAGCTTGTCTGAAGAGACTAACGGCAAGATCGAAACGCTGATGCCGGGCGCCACCATCGGCATCATCGGCGGCGGGCAGCTCGGACGCATGATGGCGCTTTCCGCGCGTTACCACGGTTTCCGCATCGGTGTGCTCGACCCGACGCCGGATTGCCCGGTCGCTCAGGTCGCCGATTTCCAGGTCACGGCCGATTACGATGACAAGGCCGCGATTCGCGAGCTGGCTGAACGCAGCGACGTGCTCACCTACGAGTTTGAGAACGTGGACGCCGATGCCATCGATGAGGTGCGTGGCAGCGTCGCCGTCCCGCAGGGAACCGATCTGTTGCGCGTCACGCAGGACCGTGTCTTCGAGAAGCAATTCATCAATGACCATGGCACGCAGACCGCTCCTTGGCGACAAGTGGATAGCCTTGCGGACTTGGATAAGGCCATCGAAGAGATTGGCTATCCGGCTGTGTTGAAAACCCGACGGGGCGGTTATGATGGCCACGGACAAGTCGTTCTGCGTGGGCCTGAGGATTTGGCGAAGGTTCACGAGCGTGACGAAAAGCAAGGCACGTTCCCGCCATCGGTTCTGGAGGGTTTCGTCGATTTCGCGTTCGAGGCCTCGATCCTGATTTCCGGCAACGGCAAGGATTTCGTCACCTTCCCGATCGTACGCAACGAGCATCGCCACAACATCCTGCACCTGACCATCGCGCCCGCGCAGGTCAGTGATGGGATCGCCGAAGAGGCCAAGGCCTTGGCGCTGCGGTTGGCGAAAGGCTTCGAGCTGGCGGGAACGTTGGCCATCGAACTGTTTATCACCGAGGACGGCCGAGTGGTGGTCAACGAGCTTGCCCCGCGTCCGCACAATTCCGGCCATTACACCATCGAGGCCTGCTCCATCGACCAGTTCGATGCGCATATCCGCGGTATCGCCGGTTGGCCGCTGCCGCAGCCGAAGCTGCTGAGCCCGGCCGTGATGGCGAATGTCTTGGGCCAACATGTCGCTCTCACGCGCAAGCTCATCGCCAAGCATCCCGAATGGTATGTCCACGACTATGGCAAGGCCGAGGTGCGTCAGGACCGCAAGATGGGCCATATCACGGTGCTTACCGATGACACGCAACGCACGGTCGACGAACTCGAGGCCACGGGCTGCTGGGACGATTTGCGACAATAAAGAAATCGCGAAAGCGCTTGTGGATAAGGTTGTGCCTTGCCTCGCAAAAGGGATTGTTATCCCCACGTTGTTGATGGCCGGCTTGATGCGGATTTTTCGGCATTTTGATCATGGTTTCGACACTCTTTCGAAATCGGTCAAAAACGAGTAAACTATCATGTACGTCCATAGGAATTCCGTGGAATGATCCAAGCATTTGGTCATAAGCGTGATGTGATATGAAAGAGGTTCTGCGACGTGTTAGCCAACGGGCAAAACGAAAAGGAACGTTCCATGCGTAGGATGCTCGGGCGCAATGGCAGGCGTGGCAGCCAGCATACTTGGCAGAAGGACGCTGTGTTGAAGGCGCTTTCCGGATGCGATGATTTCGTCTCGGCCCAAGATCTGTATCGGATCTTAAGCGAGGACGGCCAGGGCATTGGCCTTTCCACCGTCTACCGGCAGCTGAACGCGCTGGCCGACGACGGCAGAGCCGACACCATCCACTTGAATGACCAGCAGATGTTCCGCATCTGCGACGACGGCGAGCACCATCACCATCTGGTCTGTGAGAATTGCGGCAAGACCGTTGAGATTGAGCCGCCGGAGCAATGGGTGCGCAAGGTGGCCGAGGAGCATGGTTTCACCGTCAGCTCGCACACGCTTGAGGTCTTCGGCCTTTGCCCGGATTGCCAGCGGCTGGAAGCCGAGGCGAAAGCAAAGGGCAACCCCGATTTTTAAGGCCTTTGCGGTGTTGATTTCGTGTCATTGAATCGTTGAACGACAGAATGGCGTCAACCCGGTTGAGGTTGGCGCCATTCTTTTGTTATCTGCTGTGATTTTTGAATTGTCTACTTTTTGTTGGTCTTGTCCGACTTGTCGCCAGAAGTCATGGATTTGACGATTCCGACGACTTCCTTCGGCTTGAGTTCAGGCACGTAGGCGTTGACCACGGCGATGCCGATCTGCGCGAGCTTGGCCGAATCCGGATAGCAGATGTAGATCGGGGCGGGGCTCGGCTGGAACTTCTTCTTGAAGAAGAACAGCGACTTGAAGCCGTACGCGGGCTCAAGCACGTCCGCCGCGATCTGCAGGGCGTGTTCGATGATTTCGGTACCGCTTGGGATCGTGTCGTTGCCTTTGCCTGTGTCCTTGCTTTCGGTTTGGGCGGTTTGGCCGGCTTGATCAGGTTTTTGGTCCGTCTTTCCGGACTTATCGCCTTCGACGGCTTGATCGGCTGCGGCAGGTGCCTTCTCGCCCATGCCGGCCAGCGGGGCTGCGGAAAGGCTCATGAACTCGACCGCATTGGCTGGGTCGGCTTGTCCTTGGTCGCGCAGGCGCTCGGCCATACGGGCGATGAGGAATTCCATGATGCCGTTGGGGCTGTCGGTGCGGTGGCGCATGAAGTCGAGCGTCCAGCCGATGACCCGGCCATCGCGGTAGGTCGGCAGCCAGCTGGTGACGCCGAGCACCACGCCGTCGGCGTCCACCGCGTAGAGCAACGCCACACGGTCGTCGCGCAGCTCCTCGATGCCGCCGAGGGTGAACTTCATTTCCGGCAACGCCTTGAGCTGCGCCCATTGTTCGGAGATGTCCACGATCTGCTGGTCGATGTTGAAACCGGCCTGGTCGTATGTGGTCAGCACATCGGTGATGCCGTCGCGCTTGGCCTTGTTGATGGCGGTGCGGATGTCCTGCCATTTCTTGCCGCGCGTCTGCCAGAGGCTCGGGTTGATGACCATTTCGGTGCCGACCTGGATGGAGGACCATCCCATTGATTCAAGCTCCTTGCGCTGGTCGTCGTGAACGGCATAGAAGGAAGGGGACCAACCGTTGGAATCGCTGAACACGGTAAACGCGCGAAGGTCGTCCATATATTCATTCGGATCGCCGAAGGGGCCGGTGACGGTCAAGGCGATGCCGTGCAGGACGCGGTAGGCGATGGCGGAACGGCCGGTGGGGGAGAACCAATAGTGGTTGCCTTCCCAGGTGGTCATGAAGCTCATGGACTCGCCGCCAAGGGCGACCAGGTCCTCGGCCTTCTTCCGGTCGCGTTCGTCGGGAGTGACGTTGTCGCGGAACCAGAGGATGAAGACGATAAGCACCGTCAGCCAGAAGAGGACTGTCAGTCCTTCGCTCACCAACGTCGCCATTCCGGTTTGCGGGACGATCAGCGCGGTGGATTTGCGTCCGCCGAAGCCAGTGGGCAACAGGCGGCGCATCATGTCAAGCAGCAGCAGTTTGACGGTCGGCCGCGGTCTGAAATCATTCGGCAAGGCCACCGCGAAGCCGATATACACGGCGCTGGTGACCACCAGCATGCCCAGCATGGCGATCAGGCCGTTGCGCACGCGTCCGTGGCCCGCCTTGACGCTGAAATGGGGAAGCTCACGCACCATCAGCACGATAAGCACCAACGGTGGCAACGCGGTGGTGATGAACGCCGGCATGAAGTTGTAACGGCTGGCCATGCTGGGGCTCAACGGGGTGATGGTGAACGGGAAAACAACGTAATACAATACCGCGAACACCACTGCCGCACCATTCAAAACGATGCTGACCCATGCCGCGAGCCTGCGGCCATGATAGAGTCCCCACGCCACCAAGGCCAAGGCCGCTATCGGCAGCAGCAAGTGCAGCCAAAGCCCCGCCATGGCCAGATGCTGGCGGCTGGCCATCAGACGCACGCAACTGGTCACGGAACGGTTGACGCTGCACCGGGTGAGCATGGAGGAATCGCCCCAGACCGAAGACGTGAAGAGGCCGAAGGTGGTCAGCGGACCCAGGTGCGAGGTAGAGGTCAGGGCGAGCAGCGGACCGATGGCGAGCACCAGTTGGGCGAAGGCGAACAGGCGACGGATCTCATAGTCGCTGCTGTTGGCCCAATGGATGTGCTCCTTGACGGGGCCATGCATCAACAGGCCTGTCAGTTGGCCGACGATCGCGGCGCCGAGCGTGCAATAGTCGCCGGGGTTGCCACTGAAGAGCAGCAGCGTGCCGATGACGGTGTAGCCGATGAGCAGGATGCGCCGCCGCCACAGCGCGGATTCGTAGGCGCTTTCAGCCATCAGCGCCCCGATGATGAGGGTCAGCGGCGAAAGCAGCACGGGCAGGCGCTCCATGCTCTGCCAGTCATGCATGGCCATGTCCACCAGGACGCAGACCAGCAGGCCGAGCGTGGAGCCGATGACGGCGCTGAACAGCGCGGCGAACGTGGTTTTCAAAGCGCCGAGGCGTGATTGCGCCACCGCCAGGATGACGACGATCAGCAAGGTGTAGACGATCAGCATCAGCGGGCTGCGTACGATCACCGCGGAGCGCAGGATGCTCTTGAGCCACGGAATGATGTCCTGGCTGTGCAGCGGCTGTTGGAACGGGCCGTTGGGCTTGGCCCCGTTGGCCAGCTTGCCCAGCAGAATCTCCCGCAAACTCATGGTGCTGCCGTATGCAGGTGCGCGCAGGTGGCGGATCGCCGAGAAGACCATGCTGATGACGTTGCCGATCAGGAAGACCGCGGCGACGATGATGGCGAAGAGATGCCCACGCAGCCAGCTGATCAGATCGCGGCCGAGCACGGTCCAGCTTGAGGGGCCGCCTTTTCTGGATTTGTTGGGTTTGCCGGCTTTGTCGCCTTTGCCGTTTGGCTGCCCTTTGCCATTGGGGCGTTCGGTTTGCGGGTTCGTTTTGGCTTCAGGGTTGCCGACGGGCCTGCCGTCGGCCGGTGGGGTCGATACATTCCCGGCCTGGCCGGTGCTGTTCTCAACGTTATTCTGCATCTCAACAACTTTCATTCTTCACTCGTGACACCATTTTATCTGATGCGATAACAAGATTGGGGTCGATGCTGTCTCATGTTTGCTCCAAGGTCAGTCGCTGAATTTGTTCGTATTGGCCGCCACGACTTCCAACAGCGGGTAGGAGTCGATGTCCTTGCCGGTTTTGCCCAGCCCGGTTTCAGTGCCGAACAGATCGATCTGCGTCGTCATTCCCGCGTTGACGGTGTGCCAATCGTGCCCGTTGTCCTTGACGATCACCGTGGTCACCGACATGCCCGCCTTCATGGCCGCGGCGCTGATGGCCTTTTGGTTCTTCTGCGATTTGCTGTCTATCTGGCCCGCCGCCGAGAACCATGTCTGTTTGGAGGGCGCATGACGGTTGATGATGGAGATCGGGACATGCTTGTCGAACTCCTTTTCATTCCCGCCGAAATAATGTTTGACGGTGCTCTTGTGTGAGCCGCTGGTAGGCTCTATCTCGCCGCCCGCGCTATAGATATGGCCGTAGATGCCCGGATGTGCGGGACCGAGTTGCGTGGCGCAGGTCCCTCCTTGCGAGAAGCCGCCGATGAGCCATTTGTCTGGCGATTTCTCGACAGGCAGGTTGCTTTTCACCCAATCGGTGACATCACGGGTCAGATAGGTCTCCGCATTGCCGTACACGGGAGTGTCGGAGCACAGGGAGTTGTGGGTGATGGACCCGTTCTGGTCCGGTGAGATTGCGATGGGGGCCAAACCGTAATGTTTCGCCGCGTACTTGTCGAGCTTCTGCCCGAGTTGGCCCGCGTTGAAGAAACGGTCCGGCGTGCCAGGTTGCCCCGCGAGCACGATCATGACGGGCAGCCTCGGCGGGTTCTTGCTCAACGCCGCCGGCGGAAGGTACACGTTGGCGGTGCGCGCCTTGAAATGCGAGGCCGTGGCCGGAATGTCGACCGAGTGGACCTCGCCATGTTTGGGCATGGCCGGCAGTTTGTCTTCCTTGCCCAGTTTCTGCCAATCCTCGACGGTGTTGGTTTGGTGTTCCGTCGCCTTGCGGATGCTATCGGTGTCGAGCTTGGAAAATTGGTTGTGGCCGAACAACGAGCCCATTGTCGTGTACTCGCCATAGATGCCGTCCACGTGCAACAGGCAGGTGATCAGCGCCAGGATGACGGTGACGATCGCGATGATACGGCGAATCTTCCCCGAATCCACGCATGCGGCCAGCAATATGGAGATCACGGCGATGCCGTACGTGATGGTGATCTCGACCTTGCTGCCCAAGCTGACGCCGAAAACCATGAAGACATCGGAAAGCAGCCAGACGACGAAGTAGCCGACCAGGCCGCCGATGACGCCCCAACCCAGTTGCTGCAGCAGAGGCTTGAACCATCCGCTCTTCGATTTGAGCACGACAAGCAGAATACAGCCGACAAGGGTGGCCACTTCTATGGTGGTCGGAAGCCATCCCTTGAGCAGTTGTATGTTGTAGAACCAATCCATCGTTACTCGTTACCCTTTGCCGTGCCGATATGTTACGTGACGATTCTAGACGCATGCGCTGGATGGTGGAAATCGGTCGCAGGAATGATTTCAGAACCACAACGTTTCCGGAATGGAATATATTATTGTGTCGATATGATTGTGGGCAATGACGGATGGCGGGCGAGGATTGGCACGGTTCTCGCGGTGCGTTGAAAGGCGGAAACGCGTGTTGCCCGGGTAATATGTTTGGCTCAGGGCAAAGGGCCGGATGATTATCGACGAATGCGAATATGGTCATGGCATGGTGAAGCTCAAGGAAAAGAACGGTAAGGGTATGGACGGCGCTGAAAACAAGGCAATCCCCGGAGACGAGACGTTGGATGGCAAAGGGACGGGCGATGCGTCGTCGGATTTCGTGGTCGGGGCCGGCAAGAAACGTTCCGGCTCGCAACGTCTGCATATCCACGGTTGGCTTTACGCGCTGCTGTTCCTGGTCTTCGACATCGTCATGGCGCTCATTTTGCAGCAGGGCGTCTCCCAGAACGATACCCGCGTGAAGCTCGCCAGCCCGCTGACCGGGGTGTGGGGCATGATCTCCAAGATGTGGGAGAAGGGCAATTTCGTCTTTGTGCTGAATTTGCTGCTGTTGGGACTTATCTATCTCGCTGTGATTATGGCGTTCAACCGCTTCTGGATCGCCACACCCGTCATGTTCGTCTTAGTGATCGTCATCGCCGTGGTGGAGCATTTCAAGGTGAGCGTTCGCTATGAGACGATTCTCCCCTCCGATCTGAGTTTCGTCTCCAACGGCGACGCGGGGTCGCTGATGAGTTTCATTCCCTCGGGGTCGGGCGGTCTTATCACGGCTGTCATCATCGCGATAGTGGCGGTCATCGCCTTGTTTGTCGCGTTGAGTCATTTCGACGCAAGGCATGGGAAGGTGTTCGGTTTCGTACGCCATGATGGCGTTAATCGACGCAAAGCCGCGAATAAAAGCGATGTCGAAGATAATGATGTCGATAATAAAGGAAATGGCAGCAATGCAAAGAGCAAAAGCCTTGGTGCCGCGTTGCGTATCGTGCTGATTATAGTGCCTCTGTTGCTGGTGACAGGCTTCAGCTATCAGGTTGGGCAGATCAACACCTTCACCAATTCCTTCGCCAAGACCATGGGCTACATCCCCTCGATGTGGGATTCCGTCTACGACGCGCAGCGTAACGGGCCTCTGGTCTCGTTCCTGGGTCAGGCCCATCCCAAGGTGATGGATCAACCCAGCGACTACAACGAGGCGACGATGAAGCAGGTCGCCAAGCGCTACTCCGCGGAGGCCGCGAAGATCAACAAGACTCGCACGGCCAAGATGGACGACAGCAGCGTCGTCTTCATCCTTTCCGAATCGTATTCCGACCCGTCGCGCGTGCCGGGGCTCAGGATCAATCACGATCCGATTCCCAATACACGCGAAATCAAGCAGCACACGACCGGCGGCTACATGCTTTCCTCAGGCTATGGCGGCGGCACCGCGAACCTTGAGTATATGAGCCTCACGGGCATGTCGATGGTTAATTTCGATCCGTCGCTCACGAGCCCGTACCAGCAGCTCATTCCGGGTGAAAAGTGGACGCCGACCATCAACCAGCTGTGGGGGAGCAAAGAGCATTCCGTGGCCTTCCATCCCTACGAACCGTCGATGTACCTGCGTGCCAACAACTACAAGAAGTTCGGCTTTTCGCACTTCTACTCGCTGGAGCCGCCGGAGGTCATCGCGCATCGCCAGAAGATCGATTCCTCGCCGTATGTTTCCGACGCTTCGGCCTACCAGAGCGTCTACGAATCGATGAAGAAGAACCCGCAGAACGAATTCGTCCAGCTGGCCACAATGCAGAACCACATGCCGTATCACAACTGGTACAAGGGCAATGATTTCAAGGCCGAATCCACCGATCCGTCGCAGCCGCTCGGTGCCGACGAGAACGAGTCGATCAACACTTACGCCAAAGGCGCCAACATCACCGACAAGGCCACCGCCAAGTTCCTGGAGCAGATGGATTCGCTCGATAAGCCCGTCACCGTCGTCTTCTACGGCGACCACCTGCCCGGCATTTACAAGACCGCCTCGGCCGACCAGAAGAACTCCCTGGCGCTGCACACCACCGATTACTTCATCTGGTCGAACAAGGCCAGCGGCAGGCAGGGTTACAAGAGCCCCGACGGGGAATATTCCTCGCCGAACTTCTTCATGGCGCAGGCCGCCGAGCAGACCAACGCCAAGGTCACGCCCTTCCTCGCCTTCCTGACCCAGCTGCACGGCAAGGTTTCCGCGATGGAGCCGCCCGTGGTCAACCAGATCCAGGGTTGGTCACGCATCCCCGAAGGCCAGCCGATCTATCTTGACCCCAAGGGACATCCGATGGCCGCAAGCGACTTCGACAAGGAGACCAAGCAACTGATGCACGACTACAAGCTCATCCAGTACGATGTCACCGCCGGAAAGGGCTATCTCAAAGACGCCGGGTTTATGGGCTGAGGTTCAGCAAAAAGGTCGGTCGATATCAATCATAAAATGGCTATTTTCTGCCATTTCGATTTTGGTATTGACCGACCTTTTTGCTGCAAAGTCATTCCTGATTCTTGATGGCGTCAAAGGCAGGGATACGCACGGCCTTGTTGGCCGGGCCAAATCCGAAAATCAGGCCGATGATCGAGCAGAAGACGAGCGCTGACAAGTAAAGCCACCACGGGATAATGGAAATGTTTGTGGCTTCCTGCCCTGGCATCGTCATCTGTGAAGTGGCGCTGTTGGCGACGGCGTTGATACCCAAGGAAGCCAGTCCGCTCAGAAGGCAGCCAACCACCCCTCCCAACAGGCCGAGCGCCGCCGCTTCCGTCAAGAACATGAGGCGGATGTCGCGCACCCTGCAGCCCAGCGCCTTCATGATGCCGATTTCGCGCGTGCGTTCGGTCACCGACATCACCATGGTGTTGGCGATGCCGATGGCGGCGACGAGAAACGCCACCGCTCCGATGCCGCCCAACGCCAATTGCACCATGTTGGATTCCTTCTGCATCTGTTTGCGCATATCCTCGCTGGAAGTGGCCTGATAGCCGAGCGATTGTATATGTTTCTGGACCTGGGCGACCTTCGAGATGTCGTCGACTTTCACCAGCACCGTCGAATAATCGGAGGGTGTCGGCGCGGATGGGTCGAGGGCCTTGCGCATTTTCTGAAGGTCTTCAAGGCTCATCAGAAAGCCGTTGTGGGTCGATTCGCCAGCGGTCTGATTGCTTTTGAGTGTACCGACCGCGTTGAACTTGAATGTTCCTCCGGGGTTGTTGACATTGGCGGCCTGTGGCGCTGAGGGCCCGTCCCGCGTGATTCCGGCTCCGATGCCGCCGCCATGTCCGTCTTCGTCCTCCGCTGCTTTTGAGGCCGTATAGCTCACGGTCAGCGGATCGAAGAAAGCCGGCTTGTCGCTGGTCTCACAACGATTGGTTTCCGGATTCCATTGGCAGGCTCCTGAGTCTGGGGCGTAGCGGAAGGAATCCTCGTCGGAGCGGAATTTGTCGCCAAAGGAATAGGCGGTGTTCTTGCCTGCAAGCACTTCGCCGCTGCGCAGCGGCTCGCGTCCTTTGACGATGTCGAAGCTCATCGCTTTGAGCTGGGTCATGTCAATGCCTTGAATCACTAGACTGCTGTATTGGTCGGCTTTATACCGCCCTCCTGCTCCTGCTGTAACGTTTACCGGAATGTTCAGTACGTCCATCGGTGTCACTGCTTTGACGTTTTCGATGTTACGAAAGACGGTCAATGCGGTCTTGTTAAGTCGTTTAGGAGAATTCCCACCGTCGTTCGAGCTCGACATCCCCATCATCGGGTTGCCGTCTGCGTTGCTACCTACCGTAATCAGGGTCAGGTCGCCCATTTCCCTGAGCATGGCTTCGTTGGCTGCGCTCATGCCCTGACCCAGCGAAATCATGATGAGAATCGAGCAGGACCCGACGATCACGCCCAGGACGGTGAGGATGGTTCGCGACTTGCGCCGTCGCAGATTCTGAAACGCAAGCCGTATGATGTCGCCGACTCTCATGACCGGCCCTCGTCGGAGGTCAGAGTGGAATCTTGCGAAGCTTCCGGAGCGTTCGGTTTGAAGCGGTCGTCGCTTTGGCTTGACGGGTCGCCGAGCTCTGAGCCGTTTGTCAATGTTGTGGAATCGCTATATTGAGGCTGAGTTTTCGGCAATACCGCGGTGGCTGCCATGTTGTCGTTGACGGTCGGCGTGTTTGCCGGCGTTTCATTTTGGTTGTATGACGTGGTGGGGTTTCCGGCATTGAGAGCGGCGACATTATCGTCGCTGATGTCATCATCCCAATCGTCGTCATCCTCTTCTGCGGCGAGCTTGGCCTTCTTCTTTTTGCGATGGCGGCGAACGAGTACCACGATTAGCGCGATGACGAGGATAAGCACCACGGCAGCGATGATGAGGAAGGGGAGAGGGTTGGGTTTGGGCAGTTCTTCAGAGACGGTCATATTCGCAGGTTCGGCTTTTGCGCCCACGTTCATGCTGATCGGGTATTCCTTGCTTTGCGCCTTGCCGTCCGAGTCCTCATATGAAACCTTGAATTTCGCCTCGAGTTTGCCGGCTTTCTGCGGGGTGAAGAGGTAGCCGATGCTGCCGTTCCCTCCGCTGGCCACATTGCCGAGATACTGTGTGGGCACGCTGGCCTTGAACCCTTCGCCTTCCATGGTGGCCTCAAGGTTGGCGATGTCGCCCTTGCCCTTGTTGACGTAGGCGAGTGTGATGGTGGTCTCTTCGCCGGCCCTGACTTGTTCGGGAATCACCGGATCGTTGATCTGCATGCGTGTGGGCTGGCTCAGCGGCACTGAAACCTTGATGTCGGCCGAGGCTGAGGAACGCTGGTTGTTCTGTACGTACTCGTAGGCGAAATGGATGGTGACGCCCTGCGCGCCGCTTTTCGCGTCCGCCAGCGCCTGCATCGGCACGGTCTGGGATAGCGAGTGCCCGGCCGAGAGCGAGGAGACGTAGAAGGTGTTGGTGCCTCCGGAGATGGCGAGCATATCGCCGCCGTCCACGGTAATCACCATGTTTTGTATGGCTACCTGCCCCTTGTTCTGGTAGGTGAAGACCAGGTTGAAATTGCTGCCGATCGCTACCGGCCCGTTGCCATAGTTGAAGTTGGTGATGATGACGTTGGGTACCGGGCCGGCTATCGGTTCACTGGCAGGTGCGGCGCTGCCTGATTTGGCCATGTCGCTTGACATCTGTTGGGCGGGGATGGACTCGTCTGTTTCCTCGGCGTTCGCCGTACCGTGGTGCATGAAAAATGACGGAACCCACAGCATCACCAGCGTCACCGCGACCGCAAGCAGTGCGGCGAATCGGTGGTGATTGCCGGTCGCCACCTTTGGATCTTTGATGTCATGCGGGGATTCGGACGTGTATATCCCACCGTTCGCGGAGCTTACGGAAGAGATATCGTTTTTTAGATGGCTCGTCGGTGGTTGATCGTGCACGGATACGTTCTGGTTCATGTGGGCTCCTTCGCTCAGTGGTGGTGAATGGTTCGTTGGGTTATGCGTTGGTGGCTGCTGACATCTGTGGTCATTGTCGTGGCTCTTTTGCGCGGATAGTCTGTTGTTGGCTGTTCGCGTTCGCAAGGCGGGCAAGATCCGCTTGACCATCGCCTGACGTTGCTGTGATGTGTGGTATCGAAACCGATGGCCGGAGGAATCCGGTATCGATAAAATCATGGTTCTGGACGGCTATATTTTCTGTCATCACATCACCGACGATATGCCCGTCGAAGAGGGTGACGATCCGGTCAGCGTACTGCGCCATGTGCTCGTCGTGGGTGACCAGCACCAGGGTCTGCCGATAGTGCCGCGCGAAGGCGCACATCATCGTCATCACTTCGTTTTTGGTCTTGGAATCGAGGTTGCCGGTCGGTTCGTCGGCGAAGACGACCTCCGGCTTGGCAATGAACGCGCGGGCGATGCCCACCCGCTGCTGCTGTCCGCCGGACATCTGCGAGGGGAAGTGCTTGAGCCGTTTGCCGAGGCCGACCCGTTTGAGCATTTTGCTTGCTTTTGCTTCCCGCGCTACTTTGTCGATTCCACAGAACATCAGCGGCATCGCCACGTTCTCAACGGCTGTCAGGTGGGGGAGCAGATTGTAGGACTGGAAGACGAAGCCGATATGACGCTGGCGGAACGCGGCCAGCTCGCGCTCGCTCATTTGCGAGATGTTGTTGTGGCCGATATGCACCGATCCCTTCGTCGGTTTCTCCATTCCTGCCATCTGGTTCAACAATGTCGATTTGCCAGAGCCGGATTCCCCGAAAATACAGCAGATCTGCCCGCGTGGGATTTCGAGATTGATACGTGCGAGGGCGACCACCTTGTCGTCGTCGACCGCATAGACCTTGCGAAGATTGTGGATACTGACGAATTCGCGCGGCCGCCGTGGCGGCGGCGCTGAGTCGGGGACGGCGTGCGTCCCGTCGTTGCCTGAGGTCCTGATATCGCTCGCCATTGCCTCCGCCCATCTTCATTGACCGCCGATTGGAAAACAGATATTCCATAAATTACAGGAATCCCACTAATTTCGCAATCATTCCTGAGGATGATTCCGGAGACGTGAAATTGGCATACTTAAAGCGTGGAAAGTTTTACGTCGTGCGCTTCCGCGTCCTTTTCAACCAAGTTACGCAAGTATTCGCTCATGTTGGAAAGATTCTCTCTTTTGGTGGCAGCCTTGGCATATTCCTTCATCGTTGCAGGAAAAGACAGGTGAATCTGAACCGACCGCCTCCTACCTCTTAGCTGTTCTTCAAGCGTCGGCCTTCCCATGACGGTTTTGACCAGCTCTTGTTTATCGCTATCTGGGTTGGTTAGAGCCGCGCCGAATTGCCTGGCGTCTTCACCAGAGCCGTCAGCCAGAGGCGCTTTTTCCAGGTCATGTTGAGGATGAGCCAGATAGTCTTTGTATTCTTCAAAAGTAGCCATGTTCTCTTCTTATAATTTTGAATCGATTTGTTGAATAGGTTGCGGTTCGTTTATCTCAATGCCCTCAGTTTTTCTCCTGCTTCCGGATCATGAGCCCTCCAATATCGTTCCCAAACCTGTGTCAGCTGTTCCACATGGAATACCGTCGTGTGGTTCCCGTCCAGATACAGCAGAATTTCAGCGATACCGCTTCCGAGCGTGTCCGGCGGCATCCAGCACGTCAGGAATATGACGGGTAATGGTCTATTGACTTCTGGGGTGGATAAATCTTTTGGATCTAGAAACGCATAGTAAATCATCCCTTTCGCTATCATCTCTAAGACGATTGAGTCGCTGAGTGACAGCTCGTCGTAATGATGCCGTGCCGATCGTTCGAACCGTATTGGACTTTCAGCTTTCATAATAAGCATACATCCTTTCATGTACATACTTTTATCGTTGACTGAATTGGCTTTTCTTGTATAATTCACATACTTACTTGTATCCTGCAATCCATTTATTGGACTCACGGTAACACTGATAGAGACGAATACCGGTATCTAAAGAAGGGATTAGGCGAAAAATCAAGATTTCTTGATAGCAGCGATTATTGATTTGTAATGTATTCGAATGATTCGAGTAGCATAAATGAAAAGAAGTTAGAGTCGAAAGCGGCAGTGCCGTGCAAAGGAGCGATGATGACAGGGACGTCAGATGAGATAAAACAGCAGCAAAAGTTCACTTGGGTTCCGGTTTATGAAGCCATTGCCACCAAGCTTTTGGATTATCGAGATAATCACGGCGTGCTGGTCGACATCGCTGAGCAGGTTCTGGGAGAGCGGTTTGATGATATGGATCCGTTCACCTTCTTCGCGATGTTCAACGGAAAACGGAGTCAACGTGATAAACGCATTGATGCTATCAGAATCATTCTTTCGCGTTTTGGAATTCAGATGACATTGCCAACAGATTTTGGGGGAGTTCCTGTTAATAATCCGCAGCTTTGAGAATATTGGGATGGAAGCAACGACATAGTTGAACATGATTGGGACATGTTCGAAGCTGCTATACGTTATGCAGATGGTGGCTCGGAGATCTCAACGCGTCAAGATTTTATTGATTCGTTTGATCGGATGAGAGCTCACAAATTCATTGCTGATGCAAGGCAGACAATGGGTCTGTTTTGGATGCGGCCTAACACTTTTCTGTCCTTGGACAGTAATACAAAACAGTATATTGATATGGAATTTCAGGTCAGACCTGTATCGCCGATTGACGGTAAAGGTTATTTTGATGTTTTGCACAAGGTGAAAGAATCGACTATGGAATCTTTTCCTGAGATTTCATTGAAAGCATGGAATCGTGATGGGTGGTTTCCAGATGAGGAGCATCGAAATACAGGTCTCACGGCAACAGAATGGGAGTCGGTACTTGCCAATCCCGATCTAACGACGACGAATAATCTTATTACGCTTGCAAGCCTTGTAGAGCATCCTCAGGGGATGACATGCGTTGAATTGGCTGATCTGTATAAACGAGAGCCGAATTTTTATTCGAGCAACGTCTCTACCTTGAGCGAGAAAGTCGCGAAAAAATTCGGTTTAGCGGATGTCGACCAGCAAAGCGGAACTTTTGAGTATTGGACAGTAATGTGTCTTGGTCGGAAGGTCAAAAAACCTCGGTCGGGAAATTATGAATGGAAATTGCGCTCTGAAGTGATTGAAGCGCTTAACAGCATGGATCTTTCGAGATATCCGCTGTATACCGATAAACCAGAGACTTCAGCTGAGTCCGAGTCCTCGCCGATAAGCAAAGCCGAGGTGGAACCGTATGGCGACAAGGATTTCCTGGATGATGTCTTTTTGACTTCTTCTGATTTGGATGAGCTGAAAGAGTTGCTAGAACGCAAGAAAAACGTCATTCTGCAAGGTGCTCCGGGCACTGGCAAGACATTCACCGCAAAACGGCTTGCGTGGGACATATTGGGGCATAAAGATGGTGGGCATATCGAATTCGTGCAATTCCATCAGAATACGAGCTACGACGAATTCGTCTATGGTTACCGGCCGACCGAGGATGGCAAGGGATTTGAAAAGGTGCCGGGTGTTTTCGTCCAGTTTGTGCGGAAAGCTATTGCCCATCCTGATGAGCCATATTTCTTCATTATCGACGAAATCAATCGGGCCAACATCTCCAAGGTTTTCGGTGAGCTATTGATGACCATTGAAGCCGACCACCGTGGTCCTGACGAGAGCGTGACTCTTACGGTTTCGCAAGAACCGTTTTATGTGCCCCAAAACCTGTATATCATCGGCATGATGAACACAGCCGACCGTGGTCTGGCACTTATCGACTATGCGTTGAGGCGGCGGTTCACATTCTTTACGATGAAACCTGCACTTAAAAACAAGAAATTCACTGATTTAATCGAGGGGCGTCATGATTCGAAATTATCAGCACTGGTAAAGGCAGTCGGAAAGCTCAACGACAAGATTGCGGGTGATGAAACCTTAGGCGAAGGTTTCTGCATCGGTCACAGCTATTTCTGCCAAAACAACGATGACAACGATCCGAATTTCGCGAGTTCAATTGTCAGTTACGAACTCATTCCTTTGATTCAAGAATACTGGTTTGATAACCCTAAGAAAGTCAAAGAAGAATGTGATGCTCTTACGAATAGTGTGAAATAGCCATGTGTGCCGAAGACCATGTCGTCATCAAGAACATCTATTATATGATGACTTATGCGTTCATAGCATTGAAATTCAAGCAATATGCCAGGTTGGAAACCGAGGATTTCGACACTATCAATGATTTGATGGCGGCGATTCTCAACATCGGAATAACTACGCAGCGAAAGCATGGTTTCGAACGCGAATACCAACCCGAGTGCGAGCGGTTGCATGGTATTCGCGGCCGAATCGATATGTCTGACACGGCACGTTTGAGGATGGCAGGGAGTAACAAGATTTCATGTGTTTATGACGATTTATCCGCCGATACCTATAAGAACCAGATACTCAAGACCACGGCCCGGGTGCTCATTGGCGAATCAGACGTGGATGCTGACAGAAAACGAAAATTGAAACGATGCCTTATCAGTATGCAGGACATACAATTCGTCGATATCCATCATGTTGATTGGGCAAGATTGCGGTTCGACCGTAATAATGCCAGTTATCAACTGCTGATGAACGTATGCCGTATGGTTTTGGAAGGCAAACTGCTCGCACAAACCCAGGGCAGAAGGAGACTGGCCAAATATACCGCCCAGAAACTCAGTAACTTGTATGAGAGATTTGTGCTTGAATATTATCGACAGTGCTTTGCCAGTCAGCGTGGAATGACGGTAAGAGCAAAGGAGATTGACCGCCATGTAGGGTCTGATGAACCCAGGTTTTTGCCCCGGTTACAGAGTGATGTCACCCTTCATCAAGGAAACAAAACGCTTATCATCGATGCCAAATGTTATGGGAAGATTCTTCAAATACATTACAATAAGGAAATCTATAACCGGGACAACATCAATCAGATTCAGAGTTATGTCTTACATGAAGCATATGGGATTAGTGACGAGGTCAGTGGCATGCTGCTTTACGCGATGACGGATAATGATGAACAGCATAACGAGACATGGGAGGAGCTGGATCATCGTTTTTCCGTCCGTACCCTCAACCTTAATCAGGATTTTCAGGATATTGCGGCCGAACTTGACGGCATCGCCAATCAGTGGTTACTGCCCTAGAGTTTACTGATTTTTCGTTTCGGAGCTGTCCGGAACAACGGCCTTCAGTGCCTTGGCGCCGATATCGCGGCGGTAGAAGAAACCGGGGGTGTCTAGGGTATCCAACGTGCTGTAGATCTTGGACTGGGCGGCTTGGAGGGTCGGGGCGATGGTTTCGTAGACCAGGACGCGGCCGGAGGATGAGACCAAACCGGTTGAAGAGGCTGGGTCGGCGGTTTTCTGGCCTTCGGGATGCTTTGGCGTTTTCACTCCGGCGTAATAGATATGGGAATCCGCGTCGGTGGGAATGGCCGGAACGGGTGTGCCTTCCTTCGGCTTGCCGGGGTAGCCGTCGGATGCCAGCACCACGCCGAGGGCCGTGGCATCCGTGCGCCAGGTGAAGGTCGGCGATTCATCGTTGAGGATGGCGTTGATGGCCTTGCCAAGGTCGCTCGTGAGTAGCGGCAACACGGCTTCCGTCTCGGGATCGCCGAAACGGGCGTTGAACTCGATGACCTTCGGACCTTCGTCGGTGGCGATGAGACCGGCGTAGAGGATACCGGTGAAGGGGATACCTTCTTCGGCCAGCGCTTCGAGCGTTGGACGGACGATGGTATTGATGGCCTGTTCAACCGTGTCATCGCTGATTTGTGGAACCGGGCTGTAGGCTCCCATGCCGCCGGTGTTCGGGCCTTTGTCGCCGTCATAGGCGCGTTTGTGGTCCTGCGAGATGGGCATCGGCCAGAATTCGGTGCCGTTGACGAAGCTCATCAGCGAGAATTCCTGGCCTTCAAGGAATTCCTCTACCACTACTTTGAGGTCGGTGTTGCCAAAACGATGCTCGACGAAAATGTCTTCGAGGGCACCGAGCGCCGTCTGTGTGTCGAGCGCGACGGTCACGCCCTTTCCTGCGGCCAGCCCGTCGGCCTTGATGACGATGGGCGCCCCATGTTCCATGACATATGCCGCGGCCGCATCATAGTCGGTGAAGGTACGATAGGTGGCGGTCGGGATGGCGTGGCGAGCCATGAGCTGCTTGGCGAAATCCTTGGAACCTTCGACCTGGGCGGCGGCACGGGTGGGTCCGAACGCCTTGAGCCCGACCTCTCGGAAATCGTCGACGATGCCATGGATCAGCGGCACCTCAGGCCCGACGAGCGCCCAATCGTAACCGCTCGATTGCATGAACTCGATCAACGCGGCGTGGTTCGACGGGTCGATGTGGGTGGTGCGGATGCCGTCGAGCTCCATGCCAGGATTGCCGGGAGCGACGGTGACTTCATCGACGCTCGCGCCTTTGAGCAGCGTCGCGGCGATGGCGTGTTCGCGCGCGCCCGATCCGATGACCAAAACCTTCATACCCATTTCGTGTCCTTCCGCAGTTTTTGTCTTATTCAATTATGTTGCTTGGCCTGGTTTTACGCCAATACTTAGTGATTTTCGGGATTCTTGATGTCTCACACATGGGGGGACGGAAATCATTCGAATCGCACGCGTTGCCCGTCGCTGGGTTCGGGAACGATCGAGCCGATGACATGGCCGGTTTCGCCGACGGTTTCAAGCGTCTCAAGCGCTTGCTTCACGTTCGCCGAATCGATGGCCAAGACCATGCCGATACCCATGTTGAAGACGTTGAACATCTCCTTGTGGTCGATGCTACCGGCACGTTCGATGACGTCGAAAATCGGCGAGACGCTCCACGTGCCGACCTTGATCGAGGCTGCCAGACCGTCGGGAATCATGCGGGGGATGTTCTCGATGAACCCGCCGCCGGTGATGTGTGCGACGCCCTTGATAAGTCCTGCGGCGAAAAGCGGCTTGAGCGCCTTGACGTAGATTTTCGTCGGGGTCAAGAGGACGTCGCCCAGCGTCGCATCGCCGAGCTCGTCAAGTTTCGTGTCGATGCTGTATCCGGCTTCGTGGAACAGGGCTTCGCGCACCAGCGAGAATCCGTTGGAATGGACCCCCGAGGATTCCAGACCGATCAGCGCATCACCTTCGCGGATACCCGAGCCGTCAACAATGGCAGACTTTTCGGCGACGCCAACAGCGAATCCAGCCAAATCGTATTCGTCTTGCGCATACATGCCGGGCATTTCCGCCGTCTCGCCGCCGATCAGCGCCGACTCCGCCTGAACGCAACCGTCGGCCACGCCGGAGACGACCTGTTCCAGAAGAGCGGGATCGTTCTTGCCACAGGCGATGTAATCGAGGAAGAACAGCGGCTGGGCGCCTTGGGCGGCGATGTCGTTGACGCACATCGCCACGCAGTCGATGCCGATGGTGTCGTGCTTGCCGGCCATGTTCGCGACCATGAGCTTGGTGCCCACGCCGTCGGTGCCGGAGACCAGCATCGGCTCCTTGTATCCGAGGCTGGCCAGGTCGAAAAGCCCGCCGAAACCGCCGATGCCGCCGACCACGCCGGGACGGTTGGTCCGTGCCACGTGCGATTTGATGCGGCGGACGACCTCGTAGCCGGCCTCGACGCTGACTCCCGCTTGTTCGTATGCTTGAGGCATGCTATGCCCTCCTTGTGGTGGTGGCTGTGGCGCTTATGTTATTTGTATGACTTTTACTGTTGCCATCATGGCTGGATGGTTCGATGTCGCGGTATTCGTTGTCCACGTATTGGCTTTCGTATTTGGCGAAATGCGGCAGGCGCTCGCGTTCCTCGGGTTTGAGCGAAGCGAGGAATTCGACTTCGTAATCGTCCAAGGCGGTGGGGTAGTCGCCGTTGAAGTAGGCGACGCACAGGCCTCCGTAGGGCGCGTCGGCGTTGAGGCCGATCGATTCGATGAGGCCGTCGAGGCTCAGGAATTGCAGGGAATCCGCGCCGATGTATTTCCGAATCCCCTCGACGCTCATGCGCGCGGCGATCAGTTCGCGGGTGGTGGAGATGTCAATGCCGTAGAAGCATGGGTATTTCAGCGGCGGCGAGCTGATGCGCATGTGCACCTCGGCCGCGCCCGCTTCGCGCAGCAGTTGGACGATGCGCTTGGAAGTGGTGCCACGCACGATGGAGTCATCGATGACGATGATCCTTTTGCCTTTGACCACGCCTCGCACCGCCGAAAGCTTCATCCGAACACCCTGTTCGCGTAGTTCCTGCGTGGGTTGGATGAACGTGCGGGCGATGTATTGGTTCTTTATCAGTCCCATCTCATTGGGCAAGCCGCTGGCTTCGGCGTAGCCGGAAGCGGCGGAAAGCGAGGAATTCGGCACTCCGATGACCATGTCGGCGTCGACCGGCGTTTCCTTGGCAAGGCGCGCGCCCATGCGCTTGCGGGCGGAGTGGACGTTGACGCCGTAGATATTGGAATCCGGGCGGGCGAAGTAGATGAACTCCATCGAGCAGATGGCCAGTTGGGTTTTGTCGGTGTATGACATGATGTGATAGCCGTCATCATCCACGACCACGATTTCACCAGGACGAATATCGCGTACGAGTTCTGCGCCCACCGTGTCCAACGCGCAGGTCTCGCTGGCCAGCACATAGGCCCCGTTGCTCATCCGTCCTAGCGAAAGCGGGCGGAAGCCGTTCGGGTCAAGCGCCCCGATCATCGCGTTCTCGGTCATCAAAAGGTAGGCGAAACCGCCATGAACGATGTTCAGCGCCTCCTTGAGCTTCTCGATGAATGTCGGCTTGCTCGAGCGGCGGATCAGGTGCATCAGCACTTCGGTGTCGGAATTCGAGTGGAAGATGGCGCCTTCGTTCTCCAATTTGGCGCGTAATGCAATGCAGTTGGTAAGGTTGCCGTTGTGGGCCAAGGCGAAATCGCCATCGTGGAAACGGAAGATGAACGGCTGGATGTTGTCGATGCCGCTGGAGCCGCTGGTGGCGTAGCGGACGTGCCCGATGGCCCGGTCGCCGGTGAGCCGTTCGATCTCGTGCTCGTCGTGGAACACTTCGGTCAGCAGTCCCAGCCCGCGATGGCCGATGAGCCTGCCGTGGTCATTGGAGACCATGCCGGCGCCTTCCTGCCCGCGGTGTTGCAGCGCGTGCAGGCCGAAATAGGTCAGACGCGAGGCTTCAGGATGGCCCCAGACGCCGAACAGGCCACATTCCTCGTGGACATCCTCGAGTTCGAATGACATCTCAGGCCTCGCTTTCGTCGGTCATGTTGACGGGATTGCTCAGTTCGGTTGCCTCGGTAGCCTTTGCCGTGACATCGGTGAAATAGCGTACGCCGGCCTCGAAAATCGGCTGGAACTCGCGGCCGGGAACGTTCAAATACAACCCGTCGCCACGGCGCTCGGAATGGCCCATCTTGCCGAGCACACGGCCGTCCGGGCTGGTCAGCGCCTCGACGGCGTCCATGGAGCCATTGGGATTGTCGGCAAGATCCATGCTGGCGTTACCGTTTTCGTCCACATATTGCGCGGCGATCTGTCCATTGTCGGCGAGCTGCCTGATTTGTTCAGGAGTGGCCACGAACCGGCCTTCACCGTGGGAGATCGGGATGGTGTAGACATCGCCGACTTCGCTGCCAGCCATCCAAGGTGACAGATTGCTTGACACCCGTGTGCGTACTAGACGGCTTTGATGCCGTCCGATGGTGTTGAAGGTCAGAGTCGGCTGGTTTTCGCTGGGTTCGACGATGTCGCCGTAAGGAACCAGGCCGAGTTTGATCAGCGCCTGGAATCCGTTGCAGATGCCAAGCATCAGGCCGTCACAGTTGCCCAGCAGATCGCGCACGGCATCGGCCACAGCCGGGGCGCGGAAGAACGCGGTGATGAATTTCGCCGATCCGTCCGGTTCATCGCCGCCGGAGAAGCCGCCGGGAATCATGACGATTTGGCTCGCCGCGATTTCCTCGGCAAGTCTGCGTGACGATTCTGCCACGGCCTCAGGGGAGAGGTTGTTGACGATCAGCGTATGCGGGTCGGCGCCTGCCGCCTCGAACGCGGCTGCGGCGTCATATTCGCAGTTGTTGCCGGGGAACACGGGAATGAGTACGCGCGGCTTGGCCTTGAGTGGGTTGCCGATGTAGAAAGCCTTTCGGCCTTTGCGGTAACTGATGGTTTCGGCGGCAGTTTCATCACGAGCCGGAGTTGGCGTGGGAAGGCCATTTGCAGTCGTTTGAACGGTTTCTGCAACGGCTTGTGAAAGACCGTTCTGATTGTCGACGCCATGGCTGCGATAGGGGAAGATCTCCTCCATCGCGGATTCCCAGACATCCTGCACTTCGCCAAGGTCGACGGTCTCGCCGGCCGCGGCGAATTCGTAGGTGGCCGTGGTCGTGCCGATGACTTCGACATCGACTTGTTCGGTGCTCTGTGGCACCTCTGCGCCTTCGGCCAGCTCCACGATGAAGCTTCCATACGCAGGCTCGAACAAGGCATCAAGGTTGATGTCGTTGTTGAGTCTGACACCGAGTTGGTTGCCTAGGGCCATCTTGAACAATGCTTCGGCGCTCGCGCCATAGCCGGGTGTCGAAATCGCGAGAGCCTGGTCGGCGGTGGTCAGTTGCTCAACGGTCGCCATGGTTCCAAGCAAATCGTCGGGATTGGGGATAAGCCGGTAAGCGCTTCCGGTGCCACCCGTGTTTTCGAAGGCTTCGCCGTATTCATACCGTTTCGGCGCGATGCGAACGATGTGATGCCCGTAGCCCTTGAATTCCGGCGATACCGTACGGCTCATGTCTCCGGTCGACACGGCGAAGGAAACCAGTGTCGGCGGCACGTCCAATTCCTTGCCATCCTGTTCGAAGCTGCCGCTCATCGAGTCCTTGCCGCCGATGGCTCCGACCTTCAAGTCAAGCTGGGCGCTCAGCGCGCCAAGCAATGCCGCGGTTGGTTTGCCCCAACGTTCGGGGTCTTGGTGCAGCCTGCCGAAATACTCTTGGAAGCTCAGATAGGCGTTCTCTCTGGTGAAGCCGGTCGCGACGAGCTTGCAGATGGATTCCACCACGGCCAGATAGGCTCCGGCGAACTGGTTGCGTTCCGTGATATACGGGTTGAAGCTCCATGCCATCGCGCTTGCTGTGCTCGTCAACCCACCTGGAACCGGGAGTTTGGCGACCATGGCCTGGCTTGGTGTCAGCTGCTTGCGTCCGCCGAACGGCATCAGCACAGTGCCGGCACCGATGGTGGAATCGAAACGTTCGGCAAGGCCTTTGTTGCCGGCGACGTTGATATCGCTGACCAATGAGGTCAAACGTTCCTTAAGATCGCCGGATTCCCAAGCTTCGGGAACCGAATAATCCTCGGCCGGCAGCACATGGACATTCTGGTGTTTGGCCGCGCCATTCGAGGCGAGGAATTCGCGGGAAAGGTCGACGATTCGCTTACCTCGCCAATCCATGACCATACGAGGCTCGGCGGTGACGGTGGCGATGACCGTGGCCTCAAGGTTCTCCTCACGGGCGTAGCGTAGGAACTCGTCCACATCCTCGGCCGCCACATCGACGGCCATGCGTTCCTGCGATTCGGAAATGGCCAGTTCCGTGCCGTCCAATCCCTCGTATTTCTTGGGGACTTTATCAAGGTCGATTTCCAACCCATCGGCGATTTCGCCGGTCGCTACGGAAACGCCGCCCGCTCCGAAATCGTTGCAGCGCTTGATGAGTACGCTGGCATCGTGCCGACGGAACAACCGTTGCAACTTGCGTTCGACGGTCGCGTTGCCCTTCTGCACCTCGGCTCCCGATTCAACCAAACTGTCGGTATCCTGCGCTTTGGAAGCGCCGGTCGCGCCTCCGATGCCGTCTCGTCCGGTGCGTCCGCCGAGCAGAATTATTTTGTCGCCCGGTGTCGGGGTTTCACGGCGTACATTCTCCGCCGGAGCCGCGCCGACTACCGCCCCGACTTCCATACGCTTGGCGACGTATCCGGGATGATAGATTTCATCGACCTGTCCGGTCGCCAGCCCGATCTGGTTGCCGTATGAGGAATAACCCTGTGCGGCGGTGGTGACGAGTTTGCGTTGCGGCAGCTTGCCTTCCAACGTCTGTGAGACGGGAACGCGCGGGTCGCCAGCCCCGGTGACGCGCATGGCTTGATAGACGTAGGCACGGCCGCTCAGGGGATCGCGGATGCAGCCGCCGATGCAGGTGGCCGCCCCGCCGAACGGCTCGATTTCCGTGGGATGGTTGTGCGTCTCGTTTTTGAAGAGGAAGAGCCAATCCTGCGGTTCGCCGTCGACGTCCACCTTGATTTTGACGGTGCAGGCGTTGATTTCCTCGGACTTGTCGAGTCCGGTCAGCTCGCCTTTGGCCTCGAGCTCCTTGGCGCCGATGGTGCCCATGTCCATAAGCGTGACTGGCTTGTTGGTGCGCCCCAGATCCTGCCGGACCTTGAGATAGCGCTCGAATGCGGCCTTGACCACGCTGTCGTCGATATCGACCCGCGTCAGCTCGGTGCCGAAGGTCGTGTGGCGGCAGTGGTCGGACCAATAGGTGTCGATCACCTTGATTTCGGTGATGGTCGGTTCGCGGTGCTCGCCGCGGAAATAGGTTTGGCAGCACTTGGCGTCGCCCAGATCCATCGCCAGCCCACGCTGGTCGATGAAACGTCGCAATCCGGCATCGTCAAGCTCGTTGAAGCCATCAATCACTTCGACATCGGCTGGAACCTTGACTTGGTTTTCCAAGGTCTCGCGCGTCTCAAGTCCAGTTTCGTGCGCGTCGACAGGATTGATCACATAGCGTTTGATGGCCGCAACGTCCTCGGGGGAGAGGTCGCCGTACAACGCATAGATTTTCGCCGTCCGCACATCCGGTCGTGTTCCTTGGCTGAGCAATTGGATGCACTGGCTGGCCGATTCCGCCCGCTGGTCGAACTGTCCTGGCAGATACTCAACCGCGAAAACCTGCGCGCCTTGCAAATCAGGCAGGCTCCGAGCGGCCGTATCCACTGGCGGTTCACTGAACACGGTAGGAATGGCCGCTTCGAACAGCTCGGAATCCAATCCCTGGGCATCGTAGCGGTTGATGATGCGAATGCGTTCGAGTCCCGTGAGCCCGAGCACATCCCGCAGCTCGCCCGCGAGATTGGAGGCTTCGACGTCGAAGCCGGGTTTCTTTTCTACGTACACACGAAAAACTGGTGAAAGCACTGAAGTTCCTTAGCACTGCTGGTCAAGAAGTTGAAATGAGGAAGTATGGAAAACGAGAAACGATGCGGCAACCAAAAATCGCTCGCATACCAACGATTCAGGTATGCGAGCGATATGTCATTCGACCTTGACGCCTCGGCGGTCGGCCAAATCAAGCAGTCGTTTGTGGATTTCCTCATAGGCGGGAATGATGTCGCCGAGATCCCGCCGGAAGAGGTCCTTGTCGAGATGCTCGACTTTGCCGGACCTGTCCTTCAAATCCCAGAGCCTGCAGGTGTCGGGCGTGATCTCGTCGGCCAGGACGATCTCACCATCCTTGTTCTTGCCCTCCTCGATCTTGAAATCGACCAGTTTCACATCGATGTCGCGGAAAATCTTGGTGAGCTTTTCGTTGATGTCGAGGGCCTGCCGAGAGACTTCGGCCATGTCCTCGTCGGTGGCGAGGCCAAGTGCCACGATGCCATCGACGTTGATGAACGGGTCGTGCAGTTCGTCGGATTTGTAGCAGAACTCGAGAATCGGACGCTTGAGTTCGGTGCCTTCCTCAATGCCGTAACGCTGGGCGAAGGAACCGGCAGCGGTGTTGCGCATGATGATCTCGAGCGGGAACATGGAGATTTTCTCATTGAGCTGTTCGGTGTCGGAGACGCGGCGGATGAAATCCGTTTTGACGCCCTCGGCCTCCAAAAGCCTGAAGAGAACCGTCGTGATGCGGTTGTTGAGGCTTCCCTTTCCTTGAATCTGGGCCTTTTTCGCGCCGTCGCCGGCGGTGGCCTGATTCATATATTCGACCCAGAGAACATTCGGGTCATCCGTTGAATAGAGCTTTTTGGCTTTGCCCTTGTAGAGCATGTCCAGTTTCTCCATGATTCGCCTTCCCGTAGAGTAACGAGATTGATTGAATGAGGTGAACTTACAACAAAAATATACCAACTGAAGCCAACAATTTCGTTCGTCGTCGTGCGCAAAAATGCGACAACAGATACATTATTTATATGGAAGCGTTTTATCTCTTACGTCATTTCCCAATAAATTCGGCCATTGTAAATTTTCTGTTACGACTTATTTCCTCGGTAAAAGAAATAATTCCGCGTTTGGATAGATACCATTATGACAAAGTTATTTAAGAAACTTGCCAAATTTTTTCTTGTTGCCAATTCGCGGGGATACCCATCGAACGAGCGACATCTACTTGTGGAATGTCGCCAGGTATGCTCGACAAAACTTGTAAAAGCCCTCGTAAGCTTGTTTCGGCATTGAGGCTTGACAGTAAGAATACGAGAACTGCAATGCCGCCATACATTTTTGTCGATGACTCAATTGCATGTTCAAGTAAAGATATCGCGGGTGTGATACTTGGAGTGACGATGAGTGAACGGTTGTATAGCCGACCATGGTGGGCGCAGAGATTTCGAATGAAATTGAGACAGTTAAGCCATGATTTGAGAGTCGCCTGATCGGCACCATAAGTAATAGCGATTTGTGTTCGCATCTGGTAAGGAAGAAAACTGTATAGGTTCCGGAGCATTGCGAATTCCATTATTTCGGTTGCTGCCCAAATCGGTATTTCTCCGTCGTAGTCGTGCCTGAAATGTTTAACAAAGTCCTCTCTTGAGTGATTTTGACGCTCGCTAAATTTGGTGATGAATCTGCCATATTCGATAGCGTTCAAAGCAGGATCCAAAACTTTTGGTTTTAAATAAAGGAATGGATCTTGTTTCCCAATGGTATAGGCTAAACGAGAGCGTAAGGAAATCTCAAGACTTGCTATAGCTGAAAATAGTTGGCTGCGTAGTTGTTGGTCAAAATTATATATCCGTAATACGTCTCTAAAGTCAGAGCCGTACATGAAGTCGCTGGAACGAGAATGTGTTGTCTTGTCGATTTTCCGAAACATGTACCAGAAGCCGCTGAGACGGTAATATCCGATTTGAGAAAGTTCGTTACGGTATGGTTCAACGTTTTGCATGCCGTGTGCTTTGAGTTTGGTGCATTGCTCGTCCAGACTCAGCCATGGCTTTTCGTAATGAGGATGGTTCCCTGTCGTCATCGTCGGCTCCCGGAAAAGAAAAAATGATGACCGCCCCTGAGCCGTTTACACGGCATCAGGACGGCCTTGCATTTATCAATCTATCTTATAATTAATGATTTTGCAAGTTTATTGTAGTTAAGGGCCGAGTTTAGGTAACTGATTGATACGGCTGTGCTGTAATATGCCAGGTTTGCCGTGAAGTGGTCTTGTGATACTGAAACCGTCGTTTTGCGAATCGTCAATTGTCGGGTTTCCAAGAACCGGAATTTAGTACATAAGTCTTTTGTAAACGATAAGAATTTATTGCATAAGTCTTTTGTGAACGATAAATTTAGTATTTGTTGAAATAAACAAGCAATGGAGCGGTTATGAGTGAGAACGGCATAGAAGAGGACGAATCAGTATGGGTTGGGCATGACCCGGGTATCACCACTGAGCATTGGGTAAGCCTGCTTCATGACTCATCCATGGTTACAGACAATAACCTCATTACTCTCAGATGTCTTTACGAACAGCCTAATGGTCTTTCCTGTGCTCAGTTGGCTGGCGAATATGGTCGGGATTGGCATTTTTATCTCAGCAATATTTCTACATTAGGTGAAAAAGTAGCAAAAAATATTAATCTAATAAAGCCCGATCAGAACGAAAGAACTTTCGAATACTGGACGGTACTTTGCTTGGGCAAGTCAACGGATGAAGGGCAACATGGATATTTCGTCTGGAAACTGCGCCCTGAACTTCGTGACGCACTTGCACAGATGGATTTGTCGATGTATCCGTTGCGTGCTTCGGAAAGCGAAGGCTCAGACTCTGTCGCGTACTGGTGGTTGGTGGCCAGTCCTAAACAGTGGAAAATCTCCTCGCTAAAGATCGATGAAGAACAGAATTATACAGTTCATAACGAGAACGGCAATTTGCGGCGACTCGCTGCCAACTTCAAAGCCATTAAGAAAGGTGACCGGATCGTTGGCTATGAAGCGAGTCCGACCAAGGCGGCGCTCGCGATATTCGAGGTAAGCCGTCAGCCGAGTGATGAACTGTTGTATTTCAAGAAACTTCGCGATTTTGACGAGCCTGTTCCGTTCTCCTCAATCAAAGCGAACCCGGAATTGTCTGGCATGGAATTTTTTAGGAACATGAACGGGAGTCTTTTCAAACTTTCCAAGGCGGAATATGAAGCGTTGGAAGAGATGGCTGGTGAGGATGATGTTTCGCCTTTGGTTGAGAAAACGCCGGAACTATACAATGACCGTGATTTCCTCAATGAGGTGTTTCTTTCAAAGGATGACCTCAAAGTGTTGAAAGGTCTGTTGCGGCGTAAACACAACCTGATTCTGCAAGGGGCGCCGGGCACAGGCAAGACATTTGCCGCCAAGCGACTGGCCTATGCCATGATGGGTGAAAAGGACGAAAGTCGTATTCAGTCCGTTCAATTCCACCAGAATACCAGTTATGACGAATTCGTCTATGGATATCGTCCCAATGACGATGGCAATGGCTTTGCACCTGTGCCGGGGATTTTCACGCGGTTCGTGCAGAAGGCCAAGCGCGATAGGGACAGGAAATATTTCTTCATCATCGATGAGATTAACCGTGCCAACATCTCCAAAGTGTTCGGCGAATTGCTCTCTACCATCGAGTCCGACCACCGTAGCTCGGATGATGCTGTCGTTCTTTCGATTACAGGCCAGCCGTTCTACGTTCCGGACAATTTTTATATCATTGGCATGATGAACACGGCGGATCGCGGGCTAGCCCTGATTGATTACGCTCTGCGTCGTCGTTTCGCGTTCTTTACGATGAAGCCACAGCTTGATAACGCGAATTTTAAAAACCGTGTTGGCAATCTTGGCGATGCAAGGTTGTTGAATCTTGTAAAGGCCGTGCGTGAGTTAAACAAGGTGATTGTCGAGGATGATGCTTTGGGTGAAGGCTTCTGCATCGGTCATAGCTATTTTTGCGATAATCAAACTAAGGACGGTGAAGGCCTGGCTGCCTCCATTATCGAGTTCGAGTTGGTTCCATTGATTAAGGAATATTGGTTCGACAATAAGAAGCAGGTTAAGACACAGTCCGATTTGCTGCGAAAAGCGATTCAATGACTGTGGGTGTCAAAGAAGCGATGGATGGTGAAAAGCAGCGGACCACTGAAGACAATGTGGTCATCAAGAACATCTACTATATGATGACCTATGCGTTCAAGGCTTTGCGACTCGACGATTATCGGCGTTTGGCAACTGAGGATTTCGATCATATCGACGACCTACTGGCAGCCATTCTGGCTATCGCGATTGGCACACAGCGTCGCCGTGGTTTCGAGCGTGAATATTTGCCGGTCCATGAAAATCTTCATACGGTTCGTGGCCATATCGATATGCCGGCAACCGCTCGGTTGCAAATGGCTGGGTACAACGGGCTGTCGTGCGTCTACGACGTTTTTTCGGAGAATACCTACAAGAACCGTGTGCTCAAGACTACAGCACTGTTGCTGATTGGCCGCAGGGATGTTGATACGGTGAGGAAAACCGATTTGAAGCGATGTCTGATTGCCATGCGTGATGTCGGCGAGGTGGATATTCATCGCGTTGATTGGGCGAGGTTACGTTTCCATCGCAACAATGCGTCGTATGTACTGTTGATGAATGTCTGTCAGATGGTCATCGAGCGAGAGCTGTTCAATCAGGATGAAGGTAATCGGTCGATGCGATACCGGTCGAAGCGAAAACTAAGCAAGCTCTACGAGAAATTTGTACTCGAATACTATCGAGTGCATCATCCGGAACTGTCCGCCAGCGCCAAAACCATTAATCGTCAGGCTCAGGGGAATACAGAATTTCTGCCGAGACTGCTAACTGACGTTACTCTGTCTAAAGGTAAGCGGGAACTTATCATCGACGCAAAATGTTACGGCCATATTCTCGATGTCCATTACGACAAGCCCATCTACGCGCCAAAACATATCAATCAGATTCAAAGTTATGTGCTGCATGAGGCATTCGGCAACGACAAGTTGGTGGATGGTATGCTGCTCTACGCGAAGGTGGGTGATGAGGATGGGCATAATGAGACTTGGTCAGAGCTTGGGCATCGCTTCTCGGTCCGTACGCTGGACCTTAACCGCGATTTTGCTGCCATAGCTGCCGATCTTGACGACATTGCGGTTAGGTGGATCGAGGGAACTGGAGCAAAGTCGGCGGGTGCTATTCTTCTGGAGCCACAGTAGTATCGAGTGCATCCGTTACGGTGGTGGCTTTGGAGCGGGCCTCGGTTTCATCGCTGCCAACTGCCAATGCGACGGCCATACGGCGGTGGCCGTTTACTGTGGGCTTGCCGAAGATGCGTAGGTCGGTATTCGGTTGTGATAACGCTTCGGGAACGTTGGTGAACGTGACTTGGCCGTGTCCCGTGACCACTACGGCGTGACTGGCTGCGACTTCGCCGTTTTTAAGATTTAGGGAGACACTTTCTTCGGTGACGGGAATGCCGAGAACCGCTCTTGCGTGCAGGGTGAACTCGCTTAAATGTTGGGAGATCATGGTCACCATGCCGGTGTCGTGCGGACGAGGGGAGACCTCGTTGAAAAGAACCGCGCCGTTCTTCAGAACGAACAGTTCCACGCCGAAAACGCCCCAGCCGTGTTCACCGTCTTTGTGGGCGATATCGACCAATCCGCTGACGGCCTTGCGGGCGATGGTTTGCGCTTTTTCCAGAACTGCCGGATTCACTTGTGCAGGTTGCCACGATTCGCGGTAGTCGCCGTCTTCCTGTCGTTGGCCGATGGGGGAGCAGACCACGATGCCGGCGCTGGAAGAAACGGTGAGCATGGTCAGTTCATAATCAAGTGGCGCGAACGCCTCGACGACGACACGCGAGATAACGCCGTCTTTGGCATCTCGACGTCCGGTTTGCGCTTCTTGCCAAGCTGTTTCGAGATCGTTATCCGAACGTAATACGGATTGGCCGTGTCCTGAAGAACTCATCACCGGCTTGACCACGCACGGATAGCCGACGGCTTGTGTCCTGGTTTTGAATTCGGCGAACGAACCGGCAAAACGGTACGGGGTGGTCGGCAGATTAAGTTTTTTGTGCATCAACGTTCGTAAAGCTTCGCGATCCATGCAAATCGATGCGATGCGGGAGCTGGGCACGACTTGGATACCATTTGAAGCTGCTTTGGCCAATTCGGCGGTCGCGATGGCCTCGATTTCGGGGATGATGATGGAAGGCTTGACTTCTGCAATAAGACCATTGAGCGCTGTGGTATCCGTCATATCGAGTACACGGCTTTCCTGCGCGATCTGCATGGCCGGCGCGCGCTCGTAGCTGTCGGCTGCGAAGACGAACGCCCCAAGCCGTGTCAGCCCGATGGCGATTTCACGTCCCAATTCGCCAGAACCCAGTAGCAGCACGCGCGTTTGCTGTAAAGGTGCAGGGTTTCCCAGCGGATAATCGACGGATGATGATGCAGTTTCGGCGCTCATGCTTTCATTCTCGCATGAGATAGCCCCAGCGTAGGGGAGTAGGATGAAACCATGCCAGATTCCCGAAACGCCGCAGGCGACGCCAACAAGTCGCTGACCATCGCGCTGGTGGTCGATTCGGTCGGCAACCGGGGCAACGGCACCTCGAATTCGGCGTTGCAATATGCCGAAGAACTTCGGCGGCAAGGCCATCACGTTCGGCTTGTCGGCGTTGGCGCTCCCGATTATCCCGTCGAGGTTCATCATCTGCCGTTTGTCTCGTGGCTTGCGGCCAAGCAGCAGATGCAGTTCGCGCAGCCGGACGACGCGGTGTTCCGCGAGGCGTTCGATGGGGCCGATGTGGTGCATATCTATATGCCGTTCAAATTCGGCAGGCGGGCGTTGGCCGTCGCGCGTTCGATGGACATTCCCGTAACCGCAGGTTTCCATCTTCAGCCTGAAAACATCACGTATTCCGCCGGTCCGTTGCGCTACATTCCCGGCATTCCTTCGCTGATCTACTACTTGTTCGATTTCTGGCTGTATCGCCATATCGGCCACATCCACACTCCGAGCCAGATGATCGCCCGTCAGTTGCGGGCGCATGGCTATCGGGCCCGGCTTCATGTCATCTCCAACGGGTATTCCAGCCGTTTCCACCCGAACGGTACTGGGGTTGATGATGTAATACATGGCGAATATGATGGAATCGACATTCAAGATTCCCGCCATTCTCAACCCGTGTTCCGTATCATCGCTTCTGGCCGTTTGTCCCATGAAAAAGACCATGAGACGCTGATCCGTGCGGTGGCGATGAGCCATCACGCCTTGCACATCGATTTGACCATTTGTGGTACGGGTCCATTGCAACGACGTCTTCGTCGACTTGCCAAGCGATTGTTGCCGCGTCAAGCGCATATCGGATTCCATCCCAATGAGGATATGCCGAATCTGTTGCGCCGGGCCGATTTGCTGGTCCATCCCTCAATCGTGGACATCGAATCACTCAGCGTGCTTGAGGGCATCGCCTCCGGCTTGGTGCCGGTCATCGCTGATTCGCCGCTTTCGGCCGCCAGCCAGTTCGTGTTGACCGATTCGTCGGTTTTCCCCGCCCGCAACGCCAAGGCGCTCGCCCGTCGCATTGATTGGTGGATCGAACACCCGCAAGAGCGTGCGGAGTGGGGACCCAAATACGCGCAGGAAGCCCGCGAGCAATACGCGTTGCCACAGTGTGTGCGCCGTTTTGTCGCCATGGAGCGCGCGGCCATCGCCGATGCGTAGTGCGGTGCCACGGGTCAGCAATGGCATGTGTTATTGCGACGAAAAGCACGGAAAACGCAAGAAAAGTGTGCTTTTGGTCGCATTGCGAGTTTCAACGTGACGAAAAGCATGAAAAATCCTGCTTTTCGTCGCACTGACTTTAAGAGTCCGCGACGCAAAGCAGGATGATTGGCGGTTAAATCTACAGCAGTGCGATGAGCTGGTCGGTGTGCTCCTGGGTTGTTGCCCAGCTGGTGCAAAGGCGCATCACCGAATGCGTGTCATCGTACTTCTCAAGGAAGCCCATGGCGACCTGCGGGGAAAGCCGGTCGATCGTCGGCTGGTCCATGGCCACGAAGACCTGGTTGGTCGTGTTCGGGTAGACGAGCTGATAGCCCTTGGCCCTGAGCGCGGCGCGGATCTGGTCGGCCATGGTGTTGGCGTTCCTGTCGATTTTCGTATACAGTCCGTCGGTGAACAGCGTGTCGAACTGCAAGCCGAGTAGCCAGCCCTTGGCCAAAAGCGCACCGTGTTGCTTGATCTGGGTGAGGAAATGCTTGGGCGTGTTGTGCTTGGTGAAGACGACCGCCTCGCCGAAGAGGGCTCCGACCTTGGTGCCGCCGATATAGAAGACGTCGGTGATGCGCGCGATGTCCTCAAGCGTGAGGTCGTTGCCGGCCGCCGTCAGCCCGTACCCCAGGCGCGCGCCGTCGAGGAAAAGCGGCATGTCATAGCGGTGCGCGACCTCGGCGATGGCCGTGAGCTCGGCCTTGGTATACATCGTTCCGTATTCGGTGGGGTGCGAGACGTAGACGCAGCCGGGGAAGACCATGTGGGTGTAGTTGCCGTCGGCGTAGAAGTCCTTGCAATATTGATCGAGCTCGTCCGCCTCGATCTTGCCCTCGTGGCTCGGCAGAGTGAGCACTTTATGTCCTGTGGATTCCACGGCGCCGGCCTCGTGGACGTTGATGTGCCCGTTGGTGGCGGCCACCGCACCCGCGTAGGCCGGGGTGATGGTGTCGATGACGGTCTGGTTGGTCTGTGTGCCGCCGACGAGGAACCAGACATCGGCGTCCGGGCAGCCGCAGGCCTGGCGGATCTTCTCTTTGGCGGAGTCGCAGTATTTGTCGGAGCCATAGCCTGGAATCTGCTCCATATTGGTCTCGGCCATCCGCTTCAAGATCGCGGGATGGGCGCCTTCCGTGTAATCACTGGTGAAATCCAGCATGTCGCTCCTTGTTTTGCATCCGATTGGTATGCCTCCACCATAATCCCACGGGTGGCTACGCGGCACGGGAGCGGGAATAGCGCCTTATTGGGAAACGATAAAGGGGCATCCGTATTTTGATATGCGAATACCCTTTTATATTGAAGTGTTACGTAGGCTTTGGTTGTGAAGAAGGTCCAGGAATCCGGGCTTGCCTTATTCCTTGCCTGCCTCCGCCGTGATGCCGCGCTCGTCGTTCATCGTCGCGAAGTTGAGGCCGATGAGGATGCCGCCGCCGACGAGATTGCCGAGGATCGCGACCACGATGACCAGAATCGCCTTCCATGCGTTGATTGCCCCATGCAGTCCAAGGATGAGGAACATCGCTGAGTCGGCCACGGAGTGCTCGAAGCCGCAGAAGGTGAAGACCAGCACCGCGACCACCATGATGATGCACTTGGTGAAATCGTTGGAAAGTTTGCCGTTGTATACCATGAGCATGGCGATGTTGATGCAGAAGTTGCAGAAGATCGCGCGCACGAAGAGGTCGCCGACCCCGCCAAAGGAGTTGAGATAGACGAGTTTGGCATTCGCCGCGGCGAGCATGGCGTCGTAGCTGGCCCCGGAGATGATGGTGGAGAAGCGCAGGATGACGGCCACGATAAGCGCGCCCAGAAGGTTGCCGAGCAGACACAATCCCAGCAGTTTCAGCGATTTCAGCCAGCCGATGCGCTTGTGGTAGGCTCCGACGCTGACGACCATCATGTTGGAGGTCAGCAGTTCAGAATTCGTGTAGTAAATGAGCACAAGCGCCCAACCGAAGGTCGTGCCGGCCAGCACTTTGCCCGCAAGCAGCAGCCCCGGTCCACCCGACGAGCTGGCCCCCATGATGACCCAGAAGGCGGTGAAGAAGACGCCGACCAAAATGCCCGCCATGGTCGCGCGCTGGATGTAACGGCCGGTCATCTTGCCGGTCATGGTCTCCTTGCTGTCAAGCACGTCGAGCACGGTCGAGATGAACGCGCGCCCTGGGAAAAGCGGCTTGGTCTCGTCCTCGGTCCCTTCGACTTCGGAAATGGTGGTTTTGAGTTCCGATAGTTTGCCCATGTGTTTCCGTGTGTTCTTTCCGTGAGAATGATTGAAAAAAAATAAAGACTTTTTTCATTATGAGTCGATGGTGTGCCGTCATTCAAGCGAAAGCGGCCCTTTGTAAGCAAGAACACAACAGTTATGTGACGGACGTTACATTAAGCGAGGGTTGCAGGGCAGGTTGATATGTCCACATACTGATAAAAATCCATGGCCGGCGAAATAAAAACCAGAAGAACGTGCCCGGCCTCGCCTGCGGCTTGCGTGATTGATAAATGACTATTGATTCTGCGTATATCGTTCAGGTTGCGATGGCCGAATGTATGCCGATACACTCGGTTGCTAACGCCGGCGATGTCAAGAAAAACGGTGGATTCATTGAGCTGTCCGCGGTTCAGTGGCTTGCAAAAAGCGCGCTTGCACGGTGGATGGATGGGAAAGACGAGGGAGGTGATTCGATGTCACAAGCTATCACGATACGTAACCTGACAAAGAAATATCCCAGTGAAGACGGCGAGAAAGTCGCGTTGAGCGGCGTGGATCTAGATGTCGAAAAAGGGGATATCTACGGCATCATCGGATTGTCCGGTGCCGGCAAGTCCACGCTGGTGCGTTGCATCAACGGGCTTGAGCATTACGATGGCGGCACGCTCGCCGTCAACGGCAAGGAGGTCGCCGATCTGCGCCCCAAGGAGCTACGCGCCTTGAGAAGCGATGTCGGCATGATCTTCCAGTCGTTCAACCTGATGCCCTCGCGCACAGTGGCCGCCAACGTCGAGCTCGCCTTCCGCGGCAAAACCGACGCCAAAACGCGGCAGGAGCGCGTCTCGGAGCTTTTGGAACTGGTCGGCCTGACCGAGAAGGCCGATGCCTATCCCGGCGAGCTTTCCGGCGGCCAGCAGCAGCGCGTCGCCATCGCCAGGGCCTTGGTCAACAGGCCCAGCATATTGTTGAGCGACGAGGCGACGAGTGCGCTCGATCCGACCACGACCAAATCCATCCTCGCCCTGTTGCGCAACCTGCACGACACGCTGGGCCTGACCATCGTCGTCATCACCCACCAGATGGCCGTCATCAAGCAGATCTGCAACAAGGTCGCCGTCATCGACCACGGCACCATCGTCGAGAAGGGCGATGTCTTCGACATCTTCGCAGCGCCAAAGGCCGCGCTCACCAAGGCATTCGTCGCCACGACCTCGAACCTCGACAAGGTCCACGAGCTGCTTGACGACCATTCGCCGCTGGTCGAGCCGCAACCCGGGCAGGTGCTGCTACGCATGAACTACATCGCCAAAGAGGTCTCCGAGGCCTTGGTCTCGCACATCTCGCGCGAGTTCTCGATCGACGTCAACATCATTTTCGCCGACATCGACATCGTCGAGAACGCGCCGCTCGGCGGGCTGGTCGTCATGCTCAAAGGCGATTCCAAGAAAATCAATGACGCGCTCGCCTATTTGAAGGAACGCAATATCGGCATCGAGGTGATCGATCGTGCTTAATCTGCTCAACCTTTGGTTTCCGAACGTGATGAGCCGTCTGCCGGAATTCTTCGACTCGTTCGTGCAGACGATCATCATGGTCGCCATCGCCGGTCTGATCTCCTTCGTCCTGGCGGTCATCCTGGGCGTCGCCGTCACCATCACCAAACCTGGAGGGCTTCGTCCCAACAAGGTCGTCTTCAACGTCATCGACAAGCTCATCAACCTGTTCCGCTCGATTCCGTTCATCATCCTGGCGGCCTCGTTGGTGCCGGTCACCCGCTTCATCGTGGGCACGGCCATCGGCACGAAAGGCGCGTTGTTCCCGCTGGTCGTCGGCATCACCCCGTTCTTCGCCCGCCAGATCCAATCGGCCCTGGCAGGCATTGATTCCAGGTTGATCGAGGCGGCGCAGGCCATGGGCATGAGCCTTCCTGAGATCATCTGGCGCGTCTACCTGCGTGAGGCGATCCCCTCGATCATCCGCGTCAGCGTCATCACCTTGGTCAGCCTCATCGACATGACCGCGGTGGTCGGCGTGGTCGGCGGCGGGGGACTCGGCGATTTCGCCATCCGCTACGGCTACCAGCGCTACATGATGGACGTCACCATCGCCACCATCATCGTCCTGGTGCTCCTCGTTGGCCTGGTCGAACTCATCGGCCGCTTGCTCGTCGAGATCACCGAACACTGACGGAACCGAACCTGTTTCCGATATCGGATACGCGAGAACCGCTACCAAACCTATTTCAATCTCAAAATAACAATCCTCTGACGGCAATCAGTGTCGTGCAAAATGACAAGCCGCCAGGTCGAACACACCCAGAAAGGTTTCCCATGGCCACCAAAAAACAAACCAAAGCCAAGCACCAACTCTTCGCCCTGCTCGCGGCGATCGTCGTGGTGGTGTTGGTCATCGCCGGCATCAGCATCTTCCGCAACGCCAAAGCGAACAAGGAGCAGGTCGTCACCGTGGCCCTGGTCGGCAATTCCGATGATGCCGAATGGAAGGCCGTGCAGGCCCGGCTTGACGAGGAGCACGCCAATATCAAGCTGAAATACCGGACCTTCCAGGACGCCATCTACGCCGATCAGGCGCTTGCCAACCACGAACTCGACATCTCGGCTTGCGAGCATTACGCCTTCCTGAATCAGGACAAAAAGGAGAAGGGCTATAAGTTGACTCCTATCGCCGAAACCTACATCTCGCCGATGAACCTGTATTCGCAAAAATACAAGAGCGTCAAGGACTTCAAACCTGGTGACAAGGTCGCGGTGCCCAACAACGTCACCAACCTCGGCCGCTCGCTCAAGGTGCTGGATTCAGCGGGGCTCATCAAGCTCAAAGACAACACGAAAGCCGACCCCACAACCGATGACATCGTCGCCAATCCCAGCGGCATTGTCGTCGAACTCAACGACGCGGCCTCCATCATCAATCTGTTGCCCGATTATGCCGGCGGTGTCGTCAACACGAACTTCATCGTCGACGCGGGCAAGAAGCCGGAGGACGCCATCTACGCCCCGAAACTCAAGCCTGGCGACCCGAGTTTCAAGCCTTATGTGAACATCATCATAGCCAACACGAGTAATAAGGACAGTGAGAATTTGCGTAAGATTGTTGACGCGTATCACACGCGGGCGGTCGCCGAGCAGCTCATCAAGGACCATAACATCCCCATGTTCAAATACTGAGCGGTTTGCGGGACTTGAGGAACTTGAGGGCAAAAGGTATTCGGTGGTTTGCGACGCGCCGGACGCCTAAGGTCTTGAGAATCATGTATAGTTCTTATCTGTTGTGCGGATGTTGATTGGCTCATTGAGCCGGTCGGTGTTCGACTTCGATGGTGGCCATAGCTCAGCAGGTAGAGCATCTGATTGTGGTTCAGAAGGTCGCGCGTTCGAACCGCGTTGGCCACCCCATCAAATCCTCGGAATATCAATGTTCCGGGGATTTTTCATATCCGCCCCTAAAACGACGCTGGACACGATTAGACACGATGAACGACATTGCTATTGGCGCTCGCGGCTCTTCAGGGCTTCTCTACGACGCAAATCAAGGGCATCGGCAACATTATCCAGCTGTTCTGGCCACAGGTCGGCATAAATGTTCAACGTTTCCGTGGCGTCGGCGTGCCCCATGGCACTCTGAAGCGTCTTCACCGACGCGCCGGCCGCTATGCTGAGCGACGCATAGGTGTGCCGCAGGGAATGGATCACCAAATTCGGCACGTCAAGCCCACTTCCGGCCACGGCCTTCCTCCACACCCGGTCACGCCAGTTAGGATCGGCTATATGCCCTCCCTGCGAGTTCGGGAACAGCCATGAATCAAACGGACGGCCATCGATCTGCTCTTTAATCCTGGGAACAAGAAACGCGGGGATCGGAACTTTGCGAGTGATGCCGCTTTTCGGGGTGCCGAGTATCTGCCGGCCACCGTCCCGCGTCCAGGTCTTCGACACTTTCAGACGCCTCGCCTTCAAATCGACATCCTGCACCTGAAGGGCGAATAGCTCGTTTATCCTCAGCCCCGTATAGGCCAGCGTGAGCACGATAAGGCCGTCCTGTGGCTGGCCGACGCCTTCAGCGGATTCAGCCAGCAGTTCCACCTCGGAATCGGTCAGATATGCCCGCTTCTCTGGCTTGGTGTCCTTGGGTAGACGCACATCCTCCAGCGGATTGAACGCTATCCATTTCCTGGAGGGTTTGGCCGCATAGCGAAGGACGCTACCGAAGGTCACACCCACTACATGCTTGATTGTTCCAGGTGAAAGTGGACTGGGGTCGCCGCCCGACTTCAAATTGGCGGGTGCCGAACCGTCTAGCAGTTGTGCCACCCATTCATTGATTGACGCCTCGCTGATCGCCCTGATCGGTATGGCTCCCCACTTCGGCAGACAATATATCCGCAGCTCCCGGCCGAGTCTGTCCCTGGTAGTTGCTTTCACTGCGTTCTTTGATTTGAACCATTCCGTGGCCACTGAAGCGAACGTTTTGGAACGATCGGCAGGATCGATATACCGTCCGGAACGCAGATCATCCTCCATAGCGGCCGCATAGCTTTCGGCATCTCCCCGGCTTTCGAACTTACGGTTATGACGTGTATTCAGCCCCGTGGAGGGATTTACGGCATACCAGTCAACACGCCAACGCCGGCCTTTTCCATAGCTTGACAACCGCCATTCCTGTGGTACACGGGCGCGCTCGGGTCTTTTAGCTGCATTCAGGGAACGCCGGACTGACGCTGGGGCATCTTTACTCAGCCAGCGATCAGTGACCCAAGCTTTAGCCATTATTATTTCTTTTCTGTTGTTGGCGAATATTTCTCTACCCAGTCTTTGGGGGTGTGAGGATGTGACTTTTCTTCGGAGATGGCTGCTTTCACTTCCCTCCTGTCGACTAAATCGCGATATGGTGTACCGTTCAGTCCTTCACCACGTTTTCCTGACTCTATCCATCCAGTTGCCCAGGAAGCCACATAATCAACATTAAAGATCTCTAGCATCCGTTTAATTTCCGTTTTGGTTGCTTCTGAAGGCTCATATTGTGGTTGGTTTGGTTTGGGCTTTATAGCAATTTCTAGCTCTCGCAGTGCTCCACCGTAATTGTGCATGGCTATCCTCAGCGCATCATAGCAATTTTCAAAATCTGTCTTTGCTTCCCATGCGTATTTTTCATTTTCCGGCATCGTGAGGCTAACCAAATATTTTGCTGGATCGTAGCCAAGACAGGCCAACAAGTCCCTTGCCTCTATGAGTTTCAATTGGCGTTGTCCGGATTCGATGTTGTAAACAGTTTGCTTTTTCCAAGCATGGCCTCGTGAGCGCATTTCACTTGCCACCTCTGCCTGTGAGGTTTCGCCACGTAACTTTTTAACGCGCTCGCCGATTATGGCGTCATCTGAAGTAATCATAAGTATAGATTAAAAACTGTTCATGACATTTAGTTATTTTTCGTGACTCGCCGTAAAGATTCACGTTTGACAATCAAATTTAATTCGATAATATCGAAATCGTTATTTAAAGTAACGATATTTGGAGGTTGAATTGAGTAACACAATAACAATTCCTTCGGCTCTGGAGGAGGTTGCAGCCGCTTTACAACCTTTAAACAGTCCGCAAAAAGTGGAAGAAGTTACCGGGATACCGGTAAACACTCTTGCTTTTTGGCGCTGTGAAGGGTCTCATTTGGCTTTTGTGAAAATGGGGCGAAAGGTCTGTTACCGGCGTGAAGACATTCTGCATTACATTGAAACTCATACTTTTAACAGCAGCAACGAGGCTAAAGAAAAGTCGAGGACAGAAAAATGAAGCAGATGACGATTGAAAAGGTCGCGCCTGCTGGAACAGCCGCGACCCGGAACGGTTCTGAATCTACCAAAGATGGGAACCAAGACTATTCTAGCGTTCTCGGGCTGACTTTGCCTGCGTTCACGCTGAAGCAGTACCAGGCGGTGAAGACGCTGCCGAAGAAATGCACCGAGCGAGTGCTGGCCTCGACGTTGGGTGTGCCGGCGTCGTTGGTGGCCGCGTGGCGCAGGGCGAACATCGGCCTCGCCTCCAGTGTGGGCCTGGATGGTTCGGTGTCGTACCGGCGTGGGGACGTGCTTTCGTTCGTCTACCGGCATGTGGGGGGTTGCGTCTGATGGCGAAACGTCCTGTGATGTCGGCGCTCGCGGACATGGTGCCGGCCGCCGAGGCCGAGAGCGTGATCGATGACATCGAGAGCGTCAACGGCGGCTTCTACGGCGATGCGATCCCGCGTGACGCCTCGGGTCGACCAATTGATCCGCTGGAGGGGACGCCCGATCCGGATGATTCGTTCTGGCTGTCCTCGACGCCCTTGCTGGAGATCCGGCGGTATGCGCGTTCCAGGGGCATCAGGGTGAACCCGTGGGCTTTGCTGGGGGCGGTGCTGACGCGTATCGCGGTGGCGCTGCCGGCGAATGTGGTGGCCGACCCGTTGGACAACGGCCAGCCGATGCCGGTGCAGTTGTTCCTGGCGTTGCTGGGAGGCTCGGGCGCTGGCAAGGGGATGACGGAGCGTGCGGCCAAGACCCTCGTTCCAGACATCCGCGACGCGCAGACGCATATACCGGCGTCCGGCGAGGGGATACCCACGATGTTCGCGGCGCGTGAGCGCAACGAGGACGGCTCCACCAGGCTGAAGCTGCTGTCGAGCCGTGCGCTGCTTTCGGTGCCCGAGATCACCCATCTGGGAGGTGCGGCGAAGCGGATAGGCAGCACGCTGATCAGCACGCTGCTGTCGGCCTACCAGGGCGAGCCTATCGGGGCGGCGAACCGCAACGAGGCCGACCGCTACGAGATTCCCCGCCTGGGCTACCGGCTGTGCCTGATAACGGGCGTGCAACCGTCAAACGCGGGCGTGCTGCTGGACGAGGCGGGTTCCGGCCTGCCGCAGCGGTTCCTGTGGTTCGACGTGCTCGACCCCGAGACACCCTTGGACGCCACGCCCACGCGCAGGGTGCTGGACTCGCTGACCTGCTTCCCCTATGACACCTCGAAGCTGCCGGCCGACCCCGACATGGGAGTGATGCAGGCGTACTGCAACCCCGGCTCCGACGGCCTGCACAAGCCGAACGAATACCCGAGGACGTTCAGACATGTGGGCTACCCGCCCCTGGTGGCCGACGAGTTCGACTACGAGCGGATCAGAACGAACCACGGGGCGCTCGCGAACCCGCTGGACGCCCACCGGCTGCTGGTGACCTCTCGCGTGGCCGCGCTGCTGGCCCTGCTCGACCGTCCCGGCGAGATGCCGGTAGTCACCGAACTGGAGTGGAGGAACGCCAAGACGGTCATGGAGCACAGCGCCACGTACCGCGCCAAGTGCATACGGGACATGAAAACCGCCCGCAGCCACCTGAAGGCCGACGAGCTGGAGATCAACGACTCGGCGCGCGGCGAGGTGCGAGAACGCGGCATCGACAACGCCAAAGGCAAGGTACTCGACTATCTCGAAGCCCTCAGACCATCACGCAAGGGGGTCAAGGGCTGGAAGATCAGGCAGAACATCGCCCGCTCATGCAGGCAATACACGTATCCGGCGCTCGCAGACCTGCGCGACGAAGGCCAGATAGCAATCTGCGGGGATGACACCGGCAAGGAATCAGCGAACTCATGGAGGTTGCGATGAAACATAGGCACTTTATCGGAAGGGTACCTAGTGTACCTAGCCGCCTAGCCTTACTCGCACAACGGTTTACGTACCCAGTAAACCGCCTAGAGTACCTAGTGGCGGCGCAATCGCTAGGTACTCTAGGCACAAACTCTAGGTACGAAACCCCAATGATTCCAACGCCTAGGCGGCTAGGTACGCTAGGTAGCCTCCCAAACACCAACCGAACGGAACCGCACAGGAAAGATGTTCGATTATCCCGATTCCGGCGCTCGCGGACGGGAGACGGGCGGCCATGAGCAATACCAGGAAACCGGTCGAGACGGTGTACTGCCACCAGCCCGATCTGCGGCATCAGGGCGGCAGGTACACCTGGTGCGGCATCGACCGTACCGCGCACGACATGCGCCCCATGTCCACGTTGCCCGAGGGCTACCGGTGGGAGAGCTGCCCGGTCTGCGAGGCCATGATGCTGCTCGACCAAGCCCAACGGGAAACGCAACGGCGCTCGCGGACGTCAACGTGGGTTCAGGGCACGCTGTTCGACGGGGGAGGCTTGCCATGTCCATCAAGGTGACCCGTCTGAAGGCCCCGGAGTCGTACACGTCGTTCGAGCCAGGTGTGGATGTGTCGGCCGAGCGCGAGTGCGCGTCCAGGATCGCCCGCGACTGCCTTAGCGAGGTGGCCACGGCGCTTATCGAGGGTCGGAAGCCGACGGTGAGGGTTCCGTCGCTCGACCCGGTGTTCGCGGCGGTGACGGGCAGGGCGCTCCAGACAATCGCCCGCAACCTCGGCACCACGGCCAACCAAAAGAACGAAGAAACCGAAAAACAAGACGAAGAGGACGGGGAGGAAGCGCAGGGCTGCGCCGACACCCCGGAAAGGAACAGGAAATGACCAGCAACAACCAACTTCAGGAGAACGCCGGCACGATGACGCTGGAACAGCCGCAACGCGGGGACGAAGGGCCGACGATCCTGCACTATGTGCGTAAAACGTCCTGCCAGGCGGGAAGAAGCGACTACTCGCTGTGCGGGCTTCTTATGGATCACCTGACACCGGCCGGCAACCTGCCGGGAGGCTCTGAGACGCTGATATGCCCGATGTGCGAGATGGACGCCCAGGCGGAACTCGACGGATGGCCAGACAGCCCGCTTTCGATAGACCTGCTCGCCATCAGAATGACCCTGAACGCCATGCTCAGAACCGAAGGCCTGACCATACCCGAAGCCGCCGGAAAACTCGGCATGGAACCCGACGACCTGCACCACAAGCTCGCCACCATCCGGCTGAACGTCGAAGAACTCGCCGGAATCTGCGAACTCTGCCACACGTCCCCGGCAATGGCCGCAGACATCACCCAGAAAGCCGCCCAGATCATCAAGCAACGCCGAACAGACGCCGCAAAGACCGAATAAGACGCAACCTCCACCCAAACGATTCCGGCGCTCGCGGGCGGGGTGAACCATAGTGCACCCCGTGTGACCCCTTCAGTATCCGAGGGGGTGGCATAGGGGTGCCGCGGGCTGGCTTTCGGGTGCCCCGGCTGGTATGATTGAAGGCAATCAGCTAGCGGGGGCCGCCCTGAGGGGTCGCCAATCATCCGCACGCCAGATCGTTCGATACCGGAACGCTATCCGGGGCATTGGAAGCCCGTGGAGCCGTCCGGTCACAATCCCATATCTCACATTTGGCATGAAAGCTGTATTCTCTGATGCAACAGAAATCAATACCCATCAACGCGGTGATGCCCGGCGAGAAGGCCGATGACATGAACATGGGCGAAGGCCAGTTCACCGCCTACGCGTCCACCTGGACGCGCGAACCCGACTGCTACGGCGACGTGGTGGCCAAGGGCGCGTTCACCCGCACGCTCAACGAATGGAAGACCTCGGGCGACTCGATACCCATCCTCTACGGGCACAACAGCGCCGACCCCGACTACAACATCGGCTACGTCAAGCAGGCCGTCCAGGACGAGCACGGGCTGAAGATCCTCGGCCAGCTTGACATCGACAACAACCCCAAGGCCGCCCAGGTCTACAAGCTGCTCAAGGGACGCAGGCTCCGGCAGATGAGCTTCGCGTTCACCATCAACAGCAAGGCCAACATACCGCTCACGAACGGCACCAGCGTGCGCGAGCTGCGCGACGTGACCCTCTACGAGGTGTCCATCGTCCCGCTCGGGGCGAACCAGGACACCAGCATCGAGGCGGTGAAAAGCGCCATCGACTCGACCGCAAAGGCCCAGAAGAACCTCAACGAATACGCGCTATGGCAATACAACTACGAAAGAAAGAACAACAACGACATGAACCTGCTACAGAAGCTCGAGAGCATTGAGAAGAAGATCGGCGAGTACAAGTCCCGCCTCGACGCCGGCGAGAACATCCTGCCGGACGAAGAAAAGGACCTGGAACAGAAGACCAAGGAGGCCAAGGAACTCCGCCGCAGAATCGACCTGTTCAAAAGCGTGAACGCCGACCTCGCCGCGAACGGGGTGCCCGAGGTCAAGAACGGCCGGCCCACGCAGGGCGAGGCCGTCGGCACGAAGAAGCGGGGCCACCTCTCGCTGCGATCCATCTCCAGCGAGGCACCGCGCACCGTCATCGGCTACAGCGGCAAGCTGCTCGAGAAGGGACTCGCGCCCCAGGGGCAGGCGCTGTTCCCCGTGCCGATCGTCAACACGGAGCCGATAGCCGCCTACGCCGGCGGCGAGGTGCCGCCGCGCCTGCTGGACTACCTGCAAGCCGTGACCAGGGACGCGCCGACCTACAGCGTCATCCAGGAGGTCGAGAAGGAAGACTCGGGCAAGGCGTCCGTCGTCGCCCCGGGCGAGGAGAAGCCGGTCAAGAAGATCGGCCTGGAACGCCTCGACCAGCGGCTCAAGGTCGTGGCCGTGCTCTCCGAACCGATCGACAAGTTCCTTCTCGAGGACGCCGGCAACATCTACAACTGGCTCGGCACCAGATACGTGATCGAGGTGTTCAACGCCATCGAGGACGAGATCATCAACGGCGACGGCACCGGCGAGCACTTCACCGGCCTCGAGCACGCCAAGGGCACCAAGTCCCTGCCGTACGCCGGCACCATCCTGGACACCATCATGGCCGGCACCAACGCGCTCGAGACCATCGGGCTGGTGCCCGACATCATCGCGCTCTCGCCGGCCGACTGGCTCACCATCCAGAAGCTCCGCGACGACAACGGCGCATACTACATGGGCAACGTCGTCGACCCCGTGCAGCGCACGCTGTGGGGACGCCAGATCGCCACCGTGCCCGGACTGCCGGAAGGCACCGGCTGGGTGATCGGCGCAGGCGCTCTCACACTGTCCACGGACGGCGTGAACCGCATCGAGTGGGACACCTCGGGCGGCTTCACCCGCAACCAGATCCAGGCACGCGTCGAGGGACGCTACAACCTCGACATCCTCAAGCCCCACGCGCTCATCAAGCTCGACCTCAAGGCCAAGGCATGACGCGAGGATCATCGAGGCACGGCATTCGCAAGTACGGCCGGCAGTTCCAGAAAGACCGCAAGGCGTTCTTTGCCAAGTGCAAGGCAAACAACGCCGTGTGCTGGCTGTGCGGGATGCCCATCGACTACGAGGTTCCGCAGAACACCACGGACAACAGCTACAACCTCGACCACATGTATCCCGTCACCAAACGCCCAGACCTCCAGCATGATCCCGCAGGCTTCAGGCCCAGCCACGCAAGCTGCAACAACCTGAGAGGCAACAAGGAACCGCCCGCGCCGCTCGGGACGCTCTCCAGGCAATGGATCAGGCCATAAAGCACAACAACAACAAGCAAAGGCCGGAATCCGCCACAATCGGCGGCGTCCCGGCCTTTTCCATGCCGAAAGCAAGGGGAAGGGGCGGTAAAATCCTCAAAAGCCCGCCGGCCGGACTTCCATCCGCATGGGCCCCATTCCTCTCCCTCCCGAATCCAGAAAAATCTGAGAGGGGGGGGTCGCGCGCGCGAGGCTAAAACAGCATTTTAGGGATTAATTTAGGCTACTAAAACTTTCTGGACACGATACAGACACGATGAACGCTTGATTTTGTCATTTTTAACTAAACAAACTAAGATAGAATAGAGAAAAGAACCGTTGAAATATCAACGATATTAAGGTTTGTCATATTTTCTATAAATCTACCATATTTAGGCAATTTAGTTCAGAAGGTCGCGCGTTCGAACCGCGTTGGCCACCCCATCAATCCCCGGAATCGCAAGGTTTCGGGGATTTTGCGTTATCGGTGATTTTCACGCACAGTCAATATTCGGTCAACATCGCGGATTATCGCAAGATGTTTCTGTACGGCGGATAGGCGATGCGTAGCGTGTCCGGGAACGTGGGTTTGCTGGTCACTGTTTTGACGTGGCTGAACTCGAGGAAACCGGCTTTGCCGTGATAGGAACCCATGCCGGATGCGCCGATGCCGCCGAAGGGGAGGCGGCTGGAAAGCAGATGACCGAGCGGCAGATTGAAGCCGAGCGCGCCCGAGCTGGTATGGCGTTCGAACAGCAGCCGGGTGGCCTTGGAACGGGAGAAGACATATAAAGCCAGTGGTTTCGGACGCCTGTTGATGAATTTGACGGCTTCACGCGCATCGCGCACTGCAAGAATCGGCAGGATCGGTCCGAAGATCTCCTCTTGCATCACCGGATCGTCAGGCCGGACGTTGGTGAGGATGGTCGGCGCGATATAGAGACGTTCGCGATTCGTTTCACCCCCGCTGAACGCTTTTCCATCGGTTGGCAGAAGCCCGGCCAACCTGTCGAATTGTCTGGTGTTGACGATTCTTCCGTAACTTGCGGATTCCGCTGGATTGTCGCCGAAGAACTTGTGTGTGAAAGCGGAAATTTTCTGTGCCAGCGGTTCGACCAGCTCCGGCGTGGTCAAGACATAATCGGGAGCCACGCAGGTCTGTCCGGCGTTGGTGAAGCGACCCCATGCGATGCGCCCCGCGGCGACGTCGAGATTGGCGCTCGCGTCCACGAACACCGGTGATTTGCTGCCAAGTTCAAGGGTGACCGGCGTGAGTTGTTTCGCCGCCGCTTCCATGACGATCGAGCCGACCCTGCCATTGCCGGTATAGAAGATATGGTCGAACGGTTGTCGCAAAAGCTCGGTGGTTTCGGGCACGGCTCCCTGGACGACCGCAAAAGCCCGCGGATCAAGGTATTCGCCGATAAGACGTTGAAGCAACGCGCTGGTATTGGGGGAGAGCTCGGAAGGTTTGAGGCATACGCAATTGCCGGCCGCGATGGCGTCGACCATCGGCTCCAGGCTCAGCATCAGGGGATAGTTCCATGGTGAAATGACCAGGATCACGCCCTTGGGTTCCGTTATCGTCCAGCTTCTCGCAGGTTGCATCAAAAGCGGCATGGTCACATGGTGCCTTCCGCTCCAGCGCGCCAGACGCGGCTCGACGAACTTTATTTCGTCCAAGACCAGTTTGATTTCCATCAGCGCGGTTTCGGCCGCGGGTTTGCCTAGGTCGAGATAAACGGCATGCTCGATGTCCTTTCGATGGGCTGTGATCATCCCCTTCATCCGCCTGAGCTGTTCCCGTCGCCAATCCAAAGGTAAAGTCGCGCCTGTATCGAAAACGCGGTGAAGTCCGGCCACGTTGTCGTTCATATCCATCATCTGTCGCCTCTTATCTGCGTTCGTCGATATGACCTAACTCTATATGGCCGTTGCGAACGGTGGGTGCAACAGTTCTCATGACGATGTAGGGTTTGCTGGCTTGGGAGCATGGTAGATTACATGCTGTAGTGCTGTTAACCAAATGCTGTTCAACTTTATTGGGAAGGCATGTTCAATGACGACCGAAGTCACACGAGAATTCATCCAAAATCTGCCAAAAGCCGAGCTTCATCTCCATATCGAGGGGACGCTGGAACCTGAGCTGAAGCTTGAATTGGCCAAGCGCAACCATATCGACATCGGGCAGACGACGATCGAAGAGGTCCGCAAGACCTACCAATACGACGACCTCGCCTCGTTCCTCGCCGTCTACTATCCGGCCATGGACGTGCTGCAGCATGAACAGGATTTCTACGACCTCGCCTTCGCCTATCTGAAACGTGCCGCCGCCAACCATGTGCGCCATGTCGAGATCTTCTTTGATCCCCAGGCCCACACCTCCCGTGGCATCGCTTTCGAGACCGTGATCCACGGGTTGCATCGTGCCATCGTCGACGCCCGTGCCATCGATGTCGACGCCGATCTGATCATGTGCTTCCTGCGTGATTTCTCCAAGGAATCCGCCCGCAAGACCTTGCTTGAGGCCTTGCCATACAAGGACTGGATTCTGGGCATCGGCTTGGACTCCGACGAACACAACAATCCGCCGCTCAAGTTCGCGCGTCAGTACGAGGATGCCGCGGCAGCTGGGCTCCATCTGACGGCTCATTGCGACATCGACCAGGTCGGCTCGATCGACCACATCCGCCAGGCGCTTGAGATCATGGGTGTGGAACGCATCGACCACGGCACCAATATCGTCGAGGACCCGGATCTGGTCGATTTCGCCGTCAGCCACCACATCGGCATGACCTCCTGCCCGCTTTCCAACTCCTTCGTACGCCCCGAGATGAAGGGCGATGAAATCGTGGAGCTCTTGGGCAAGGGCGTCAGGATCTGCATCAACTCCGACGATCCGGCCTACTTCGGCGGCTATATCAGTGACAACTACTACGCGCTGGCCGACCAGTTCGGCCTGAGCCGCGATCAGGTCATCCAGCTGGCGCGCAACTCCTTCGAGGCTTCGTGGATCAGCGACGAGAAGAAGGCGCTCTATCTGGCCCAGCTCAACGAATACGTGGCCAAGAATTGAGCGTGGAATCGTTCGTGGATAGTGAATTAAGGGGTTTATGCCGCAATCGGTATTGATATAAGTTCAACCCGGATTGCTGATTAAGAAACGTGGTCGAAGGAAACCGATGCATTGTTCGGTTTGTCCTATTGACCACGTTTTGGTTTTATGCCTATTTCATGTTTGCCGAACCGAAGTGATTGAATATCTTCCATATCTTACGGCATAGTTTGTCCGTCGGGGTGTGGTAATCTTCTTACTTGTGTGTGCCAGTGGCATGCCTTATGTGACAGGCGTGGGCACTGGGATATCCCGGAACTTGTTAGATTGCGCGCAGCAATGCGGCGGCAGGAGAGCGAAGGGCCATCGGGCCGGTGGACTGTGGCTGTCTCATTTCGATTCGTCGATTGGGGCTGCAGCGAGGCGGCTCCGCAAGAAATAATGATTAACGAATCGGAGAACTGAAGTTGCCTACTATAGAACAACTTGTCCGCAAAGGACGTAAGGCAAAGTCAAAGAAATCCAAGACTTTGGCCTTGAAGGGTAGCCCGCTGCGTCGTGGCGTGTGCACCCGTGTGTATACCACTACACCGAAGAAGCCGAATTCCGCGTTGCGTAAGGTCGCCCGTGTGCGCCTGAGCTCCGGCATCGAAGTTACCGCCTACATTCCGGGCGAGGGCCACAACCTGCAGGAGCACTCCATCGTGCTCGTCCGCGGTGGCCGTGTGAAGGATCTTCCTGGTGTGCGTTACCACATCGTGCGCGGCGCGCTCGATACCCAGGGTGTCAAGGACCGCAAGCAGGGACGCTCCCTGTACGGCGCAAAGAAGGCGAAGTAAGAGATATGTCACGTAAAGGACCATCCAAGAAGCACCAGCTGCTCCCTGATCCGATCTACGGCTCCACCGTGGTCGCTCAGCTCATCAACAAGATCCTGCTCGACGGCAAGAAGTCGATCGCCGAGGACATCGTCTACTCCGCACTTGACATGGTCAAGGAGAAGACCGATCAGGAACCCGTCGCCGTGCTGAAGCGCGCGCTCGACAACATCCGCCCGTCCCTCGAGGTCCGTTCCCGCCGTGTCGGCGGCGCGACCTACCAGGTCCCGGTCGAGGTCAAGCCCAACCGCGCGAACGCCCTGAGCCTTCGCTGGCTGACCGACTTCTCGCGCAAGCGTCGTGAGAAGACCATGGCCGAGCGTCTCGCCAACGAGATCCTCGATGCCTCCAACGGCCTCGGTGCTTCCGTGAAGCGCCGCGAGGACACGCACAAGATGGCCGAGGCCAACAAGGCCTTCGCTCACTATCGCTGGTAATTTCGACAGACGAGTTAGGGTAAGGATAGATTTATGGCACTTGATGTGCTCAGTGACCTCAACGAGGTCCGCAACATCGGCATCATGGCTCACATCGATGCCGGTAAGACAACGTGTACGGAACGTATTCTGTATTACACCGGTAAGAACTACAAGATCGGCGAGACGCACGAAGGCGCCTCGACCATGGACTTCATGGCCCAGGAAAAGGAACGCGGCATCACCATTCAGTCCGCCGCGACCACCTGCTTCTGGAACCGTCAGACCCATGATCCCGACAAGAAGTTCCAGATCAACATCATCGACACCCCCGGCCACGTGGACTTCACGGCCGAGGTGGAGCGTTCGCTCCGTGTGCTCGATGGCGCCGTCGCCGTCTTCGATGGCAAGGAAGGCGTGGAGCCCCAGAGCGAGACCGTGTGGCGTCAGGCCGACAAGTACGGCGTGCCGCGCATCTGCTTCATCAACAAGATGGACAAGCTCGGCGCTGACTTCTACTACTCCGTCGACACCATCAAGTCGAAGCTGGGAGCCACCCCGTTGGTTGTGCAATTGCCGATTGGCGCTGAGAACGACTTCGTCGGCATGGTCGATTTGATCCGTATGAAGGCCTACGTCTGGAAGGACGTCACCACCGATCTCGGCGCCCACTACGACACCGTCGATATCCCTGATGACCTGAAGGACAAGGCCGAACAGTATCGCTCGGAGCTCCTCGACCAGGTGGCCGAGTCCGACGACGACCTCATGGAGAAGTACCTCGAGTCCGGCGAGATGAGCGAAGAGGAGATCCGTGCAGGTATCCGCAAGCTCACCATCGAGCGCAAGGCCTACCCGGTCCTCTGCGGTTCCGCTTTCAAGGACAAGGGCATTCAGCCGCTGCTCGACGCGGTGGTCGATTACCTCCCCAGCCCTGAGGACGTTCCCGCCATCGTCGGCTTCAAGCCCGGCGACGAGTCCCAGGAGATCGACCGCAAGCCCACGATGGACGATCCGTTCGCCGCACTGGTATTCAAGATTTCGACCCACCCCTTCTATGGCAAGCTCGTGTTCGTGCGCGTCTACTCCGGCTCCATCAAGCCGGGCGACACCGTGCTCGATTCCACGAAGGACAAGAAAGAACGCGTCGGCAAGATTTTCCAGATGCACGCCGACAAGGAGAATCCTGTCGATGCCGCCGAAGCCGGCAACATCTACACGCTCGTGGGGCTCAAGAACGTCTCTACCGGCGACACGCTGTGCGCCGACAACGCTCCGATCTCGCTGGAGTCCATGACCTTCCCCGACCCCGTTATCGAGGTCGCTGTGGAGCCGAAGACCAAGGCCGACCAGGAGAAGATGTCGATCGCTCTGGCGAAGCTCGCCGACGAGGATCCGACCTTCCAGGTCAAGACCGATGAGGAAAGCGGCCAGACGCTGATTTCCGGCATGGGTGAGCTCCAGCTCGACATCATCGTCGACCGTATGCGCCGCGAGTTCAACGTCGATTGCAACGTGGGCAACCCGCAGGTCGCCTACCGCGAGACCATTCGCAAGGCTGTCATGAACCAGGAATACACCCACAAGAAGCAGACGGGTGGTTCCGGCCAGTTCGCGAAGGTCTTGATGAACTTCGAGCCGATCGATCCAGCCGAGGGCAAGGACTACGAGTTCGTCAACGAGGTCACCGGCGGCCACATCACCAAGGAATTCATTCCTTCGATCGATGCTGGTGTGCAGGAAGCCATGGAGTCCGGCATCCTCGCCGGGTTCCCGGTGGTCGGCGTCAAGGCGACCGTCACCGACGGCCAGATCCACGATGTCGATTCCTCTGAGCTCGCCTTCAAGATCGCCGGTTCCATGGCGTTCAAGACCGCGGCCCCGAAGGCCAAGCCCGTCATCCTCGAGCCGATTATGGCCGTCGAGGTGCGTACGCCCGAGGAGTACATGGGCGACGTCATGGGCGACATCAACTCCCGCCGTGGCAACATCACCGAGATGAAGGACGCCACCGGCGTCAAGGTCATCGAGGCGAAGGTCCCGCTGAGCGAGATGTTCGGCTACATCGGCGACCTGCGCTCCAAGACGCAGGGCCGCGCGATGTTCACCATGCAGATGGATTCGTATGCAGAGGTGCCGAAGGCGGTCTCCGAGGAGATCATCAAGGCCCAGCGCGGCGAATAAAATACTTCGCCCAAGGCGTGTCTGTCTCCAGTCGGCGCTAGAATTTTCAAGCGCTGACTGGGTTCGGGCACTTTGTGGCAGGTAACCCAGAAACCCAGTAAACTGTAGCGAGTATCCCGGCGCCGGAAGGCTCGGGAATAACTACGAAACGTCCAGGAGGACAAAGTAATGGCAGAAAAGGAAAAGTACGAGCGGACCAAGCCGCACGTTAACATTGGCACCATTGGCCACGTTGATCACGGTAAGACGACCCTGACCGCGGCCATCTCGAAGGTGCTGCACGAAGAGTACCCCGATCTCAACCCGGAGTATGACTTCGATCAGATCGACGCCGCTCCTGAAGAGAAGCAGCGTGGTATCACCATCAACATCGCCCACATCGAGTATCAGACGGCTAAGCGCCACTATGCTCACGTGGATTGCCCCGGCCACGCCGATTTCGTGAAGAACATGATCACCGGCGCCGCTCAGATGGATGGCGCGATCCTCGTGGTCGCCGCCACTGATGGCCCGATGGCCCAGACCCGCGAGCACGTTCTGCTCGCCCGCCAGGTAGGCGTGCCGAAGATCCTCGTCGCGCTCAACAAGTGCGATATGGTCGACGACGAAGAGCTCATCGAGCTCGTCGAGGAAGAGGTCCGTGACCTCCTCGAAGAAAACGGCTTCGATCGTGACTGCCCGGTCATCCGCACCTCCGCCTATGGCGCTCTGCATGATGACGCTCCGGATCACGACAAGTGGGTCCAGACCATCAAGGAACTCATGGATGCCGTCGACGATTACATCCCGACCCCTGTCCACGACCTTGACAAGCCGTTCCTGATGCCTATCGAAGATGTCTTCACCATCTCCGGCCGTGGCACCGTGGTGACCGGCCGTGTCGAGCGTGGCCGCATCCCGGTCAACGCTCCTGCGGAGATCGTCGGCCTTCGTCCGACCCAGACCACCACCGTCACCTCCATCGAGACCTTCCACAAGCAGATGGACGAGGCCGAGGCTGGCGACAACACCGGTCTGCTGCTCCGTGGCATCAACCGTGACGACGTCGAGCGCGGCCAGGTCGTGGCCAAGCCCGGCACCGTGACCCCGCACCACAAGTTCGAGGGCGAAGTCTACGTCTTGACGAAGGATGAGGGCGGCCGTCATTCGCCGTTCTTCTCCAACTACCGTCCGCAGTTCTACTTCCGCACCACCGACGTCACCGGCGTCATCACGCTGCCGGAAGGCGTCGAGATGGTTCAGCCTGGCGATCACGCCACCTTCTCCGTCGAGCTGATTCAGCCCGTCGCGATGGAAGAGGGCCTGACCTTCGCAGTCCGCGAAGGCGGCCACACCGTCGGTTCAGGCCGTGTCACCAAGGTGATCGAGTAGTTCTAGAACGTAAGTTGTAGATTTGCTTACCAGTTGTGCCCCGCATCTTTAGATGCGGGGCACAACTGTTTATGTGGGTAGAAACTTTCGGACAAGACGGCTTGTTGTCTGTACGTACGTCGTGGCATAATAACCAAGGCATTTTATGAATGCAAATCGTTTGAAAAGTAAATGACTAAGGTGACGAGACGTGGCACAAACTAGCAATGACATCAAAAACGGGTCGGTATTGAACCTTGACGGACAGCTTTGGACCGTCACGAAATTCCAGCACGTCAAGCCCGGCAAGGGACCGGCTTTCGTGCGTACCACCATCAAGAACGTGCTTTCCGGCAAGATCGTCGACAGGACCTTCAACGCCGGCATGAAGATGGACTTCGAGACCGTCGACAACCGCACGCTGCAATATTCCTATGAGGAAGGTGACACCTTCGTCTTCATGGACATGACCACCTATGATCAGGTCAGCATCCCCAAGGAGCTCGTCGGTGACCAGGCCAAGTTCCTGCTCGAAGGCACCGATTGCATCGTCAGCTTCCACGACGGCACTCCGTTGAGTGTCGAGCTGCCGGCATCCGTCATTCTCAAGGTCACCTCGACCGAGCCTGGCGTGCAGGGCAACCGCGCGAACGCCGGTACCAAGCCCGCCACCGTCGAGACCGGTGCCGAGATTCAGGTGCCGCTGTTCGTGGGCGAAGGCGAAATGGTCAAGGTGGATACCCGTGACGGTTCCTACCTCGGCCGCGAAAACAACTGATTTTCCATATTTCCGGCTTGGCAAGGCAACGCTGACCAAGTCGGAATACTGTATTCGTTGCGTTGAACCGCGAAATCTTCATTGGAGGCAACTGGCTACATGGCACGTTCGACAGCTCGTAAGAGGGCGCTGAATACGCTCTACGAAGCGGATGAGAAAGGGCAGGACATCCCGTCACTGCTCGCCGAACGCATCGCCGAGCCTGGGGCGCAGACCCCGTTGCCGGATTATGCCATCCAGATCGTTCGTGGTGTGGCCGACGAGCAGGCCGGCATCGACCGGGCACTCGAGGCGCACTCCACCAAATGGCCGCTGAGACGTATGGCCGTGGTCGACAGGAACATTCTGCGCATTGCAGCTTGGGAGATTCTCTTCAACGACGACGTGCCCGACCGCGTGGCCATCGATGAGGCGTTGGGATTGGCGAAAAGTCTTTCCGACGATGATTCTCCGTCATTCATTCATGGCCTTTTGAGCGCGTTGTGTGACGACAGGGAAGCGGTTCTCACCGATATCAAGGCGGCGCATGAGGCCGAAGCCAAGGAGAAGGCGGAACGTGAGGCGGCCGAGCGTCGGCTCAATTCGCCTACCGCTCCCGGATTCCTGCAATCGCGTGGTATTTCAGGGAAGGGTGACGGTGTGCCGTTCGAGACGGAAGCCGAAACCCAGGTCAAAGCTGAGTCCGGGACCGAGGCTGATTCTGAGAGCGAATCTCAGGTCGATTCCGAAACACAAAGCGAGTTTGAGACCAAATCCGAGACCAAAAGCGATTCTGAAATCGAAACTGCGACTGGGCAGGAATCGGATACGTCGGAAGACGGTAATGACGATTCCTTCGAAGAGGGGAACGTGGATTCGGCCGCTGTGGATGGCACCACTGACGAGGATGGAAGTTCAGGAGAGACGTCGGTTTCTGGCGGAACTGATGCTGATATTGATACCCATACTGATACCGATTCGTCAGGCGTAACTGATGAACCTCCTGTTTCCTCGAGCAAGGTTTCGGACGGGGATGATGAAACCGATTCCTCGTCACCCAATGATGGCGTACCGATCCAGCCTGATTCGACTGGTGAGGGGCAACCATTGCCACCCGATGGCGACAATGATTCAATAATTGTGTAATTAGTCTGACCGCGGTACGGTGGCCGGGCCGCGAATTTGTTTTCCGGTCCAGTTATTTCCGAGTCCGCGCACGGGCCCGGAGCAAGGGGGACTCGTGGTGAGTCAGCAAGAAGCTTCTACGGCACGGTACTCGCAGGACAACGCCGTGCTGTTGTTGGAAGACGGCCAGCTTTACGTGGGTGAGCCTTACGGTGCGCTCGGATCTACGTTCGGTGAGATCGTGTTCGCCACGGCTATGACCGGCTATCAGGAGACGATCACCGACCCAAGCTACGACCAGCAGATTGTGGTGCAGACCTTCCCGCATATCGGCGACACCGGGGTCAATGATGAGGATCCGGAGTCAAAACGTGTTTGGGTGGCCGGTTACGTCGTGCGTCAACCCAGCCCGAACGTCAGCAACTGGCGCGCCAACGACAGCCTCGATGACGATCTCCAAAAAGACTATATCGTCGGCATCAGCAACATCGACACGCGCAAACTGGTCCGCCATCTGCGCAGCGCAGGCGTGATGCGGGCCGGTATCTTCTCCGGTGTCGCTTTGTTGGACAAGGCCACCGGTTCGCTGCGCTCCGTCGATTCTTTGCTTCAGGAAGTTTTGACTTCGCCGAAGATGCAGGGTGCCAGACTGTATGACAATGTCAGCACCGATGAAACCTATACCGTTGAGCCTTGCGGTGATTTCGAAGGCAAGGAGCCGCTGTTCACTGTTACTGCCGTCGATCTCGGCATCAAAGGGATGACACCTCATCGTCTTGCCGAACGCGGTTGCCGCGTGCACGTCATGCCGTCCACCGTCACCTTCGACGAAATCAAGACCCTTAATCCCGACGGCGTCTTCTTCTCCAACGGCCCGGGCGACCCGGAAGAGGCCGCCCCTGAGGTCGACTTGCTGCGCGAAGTGCTTGATGCCGGGTACCCCTTCTTCGGCATCTGCTTCGGCAATCAGCTCTTCGGACGGGCGCTTGGTTTCGACACCTACAAACTCAAATTCGGCCATCACGGTGTCAACCAGCCGGTGAAGGACATGACCACCGGCAAGGTCGAGATCACCGCGCACAACCACGGGTTCGCGGTCGATGCGCCGATCGGCAAGATCGTTGAATCTCCGTATGGCAACGGCAAATTCGGCAAGGTGTTCGTCTCCCATATCGACCTGAACGACGATGTGGTCGAAGGCCTGCAATGCGTCGATATTCCCGCCTTCTCGGTGCAATATCACCCCGAGGCCGCAGCCGGCCCGCACGACGCTGCCTATCTCTTTGACCGTTTCGTCGCGCTGATGCGGGCACACAAGGCGGGGGAGCCGGTTTCGTCCGTGCTCGCGACGCCGACATCATTATCACAACCGAACATTAACGCCACCAGCCAATCCGCCGCCGCTTTTGACAAGGAGAACAAGTAATGCCGAAACGTCAGGACATCAAATCCGTCATGGTCATCGGGTCCGGCCCCATTGTCATCGGCCAGGCAGCGGAATTCGACTATTCCGGCACCCAGGCTTGCCGCGTGCTGCGCGAGGAAGGCATCCGCGTTATTCTCGTCAACTCCAACCCGGCCACCATCATGACCGACCCGGAAATGGCCGATGCCACCTATATCGAACCCATCGATGTGCCGATTCTGGAACGCATCATCGCGCGTGAACGCCCGGACGCCCTGTTGCCGACGCTCGGTGGCCAGACCGCGTTGAACGCCGCCGAAGCGCTGGGCAAGGCCGGAGTGCTTGACAAGTATCATGTCGAACTCATCGGCGCTTCGCTTGAGGCGATCGACCGTGGCGAGGACCGTGAGCAGTTCAAGAAGGTCGTGGAAGCGGCCGGCGGCGAATCCGCGAAAAGCGACGTGGCCCATACCCTTGAGGAAGTCGACGCCATCGTCGCCAAACTTGGTTTTCCCGTGGTCGTGCGCCCGAGTTTCACCATGGGAGGCCTCGGTTCCGGCATCGCACACAACGAGGAGGAGCTATACCGTATCGCCGGCGCGGGCCTCCACGATTCGCCGACCAACGAGGTCCTGATCGAAGAGGGCATCGAAGGCTGGAAGGAATACGAGCTCGAGCTCATGCGCGACCGCAACGACAACGTCGTGGTTGTCTGCCCAATCGAGAACGTCGACCCCGTCGGCGTGCACACCGGCGATTCCATCACCGTCGCCCCGACCTTCACGCTGACCGACCGCGAATACCAGAAGATGCGCGACCTCGGCATCGCCATCATCCGCGGCGTCGGCGTCGACACCGGCGGCTGCAACATTCAGTTCGCCGTCAACCCGAAGAACGGCCGCATCATCATCATCGAGATGAACCCCCGCGTCTCCCGGTCCTCGGCGCTGGCCTCGAAGGCCACCGGTTTCCCGATCGCCAAGATCGCCACGAAACTCGCGCTCGGCTATACGCTTGACGAGATCCAAAACGACATCACCCAATCCACGCCGGCCTGCTTCGAGCCGACCATCGACTACGTGGTCACCAAGGTGCCGCGCTTCACCTTCGAGAAGTTCCCGAACGCCGACCCGACGCTCACCACCTCGATGAAATCCGTGGGCGAGGCTATGGCGCTCGGCGGCAACTTCCAGGAGTCGCTGGGCAAGGCCATGCGCTCCATCGACAAGCGGCACATGGGCTTCAACTGGGACGGCACCAAGCCGAGCCAGGCCGAGGTCGACCAGCTGCTTCAAGACATGCGCACACCCACGGAGAACCGCTATCTTCAGGTGCAACGCGCGCTTTGGGGCGGGGCTACGATCGAACAGCTCTACGATGCCACCAAGATCGACCCGTGGTTCCTGAAGCAGTTCGCGCTGATCAACCAGACCGCGATGGAAGTGCGGTTTACTGAGATCCTTTCCCCGAAGTTACTGAAGAAGGCCAAACTGGCGGGACTTTCCGATTTGCAGATCGCCCACCTGCGTCACCTTGGCGACGAAGGGGAGAACACGATCCGCGAGCTGCGCCACAACTATGGCCTGCGTCCGGTCTACAAGACCGTCGACACCTGCGCCGCCGAATTCGACGCGGTCACGCCGTATTACTATTCCTGCTACGCCGACGAATCCGAGTTGAAACCTCGCGACCGCGAAGCCGTCATCATCCTGGGTTCCGGCCCCAACCGCATCGGCCAGGGCATCGAGTTCGACTACACCTGCGTGCATGCGGTACAGGAGCTTGGCAAGGACTATGACACCATCATGGTCAATTGCAACCCTGAAACCGTCTCCACCGACTACGACATGTCCGACAGGCTTTATTTCGAGCCGCTGACCTTCGAAGACGTCATGGAGATCTATGACGCCGAGAAGAAGCTTGGCCCGATCAAGGGCGTCATCGTGCAGCTCGGCGGCCAGACCCCGCTTTCGCTGGCCGCACGTCTCAAGGCCGCTGGCGTCCCGATTCTGGGAACGTCGCCGGAGTCCATCGACCTGGCCGAAAACCGCGAGCTCTTCGGTGAGGTGTTGCGTCGCGAGAAGCTCAACGCCCCGCGTTACGGCACAGCGCTCAATCTCGAAGAGGCCCGCGAGGCCGCCCATTCCATCGGCTATCCAGTGCTCGTGCGCCCGAGCTACGTGCTCGGTGGGCGTGGCATGGAAATCGTCTATGACGACGAGCAACTTGAGAAATACGTCGACCGTGCACTTGACGAGGCCAAGGCCGACACGGTGGTCTCCGGCCGTCTGCCTTCGCCGCTCCTGATCGACAAGTTCCTTCAGGACGCCATCGAAATCGACGTCGACGCGCTCTATGACGGCAAGGATCTTTACATCGGCGGCATCATGGAGCACGTCGAGGAGGCCGGCGTCCATTCCGGCGACGCGGCCTGTACCCTGCCACCTTCCACGCTTTCCGACGACCAGATCCAACGCCTGCGCAAGGCGACGCTCGCCATCGCCGAAGGTTGTGGCGTGCGAGGCGTGATGAACGTCCAGTTCGCCTACATGGCCAACACGCTCTACGTCATCGAAGCCAACCCGCGCGCCTCCCGCACCATTCCCTTCGCCTCCAAGGCGACCGGCGTGGCGCTCGCCAAGGCCGCGGCGCGCATCATGGTGGGGGAGACCATCGCCGACCAGCGTCGCCGTGGGCTGCTCCTTCCCAAGGGCGACGGCGGCACCATCCGCCCCGGCCAGCAGGTCGCCGTCAAGGAATCCGTGCTGCCGTTCAAGCGTTTCCGCACCGAGGCCGGCAAATCCGTCGACACCTTGCTCGGGCCGGAAATGCACTCGACCGGCGAGGTCATGGGCTTCGACCGCGACTTCCCGCACGCTTTCGCCAAGTCCCAGCTTGCCGCCTACGAAGGCGGTCTGCCCACGCACGGCAACGTGTTCCTCTCGGTCTCCGACACCGACAAGCGCCAGTTGCCGCTCGTCGCCACGAGGCTCAAGGAACTCGGCTTCACGGTATGCGCCACCGAAGGCACCGCCTCCGTCCTGCGCCGCTACGGCATCGATTCCAAGGTCGTCAGCAAGATCTCGGAGACGCCGGAACACGAGCAGGAATTGAAGTCGGAATATGGCGACGATTACATCGGCAAGAACCCCGTCCAGATGATCGAGGACGGCGAGATCGACATGGTCCTGAACACGCCGAGTTCGCGCGGCGCCCGTTCCGATGGCTATGCGATCCGCGCCTCGGCCATCATCGCCGACCTGCCGGAATTTACCACCATCACCGAGTTCTATGCGGTCCTCCTGGCCATCGAGGCCGTGCAGGCCAACGACTACCAGGTGATGAGCATCCAGGAGCATGCCAAGCAGCTGTTCGCCTCCGAGATGGAGTAGACGAAGAATGTCGCCAGCGGCGTCAGCATTGACCTGCCTTTAAGTGGATTTTTCAGGTGGAAAGTTGACGCCGCTTTGGCTGATATTCGTTCGATACGGTATTGTAGAACCTGTCAGTCAGTGTCGAGTTAAAGGCTAAAAATGCATTACACGATTAGGGATATCGCGCGGCGCGCCGGTGTCTCGAAATCGACCGTCTCCCGTTATATCAGAGGGGAGAGGGACAAGATATCGCCGTCAACCCAACAAATCGTGTCGAAGGTCATCCAGGAACTCGACTATCGGCCCAACCAGGTGGCCGTTGGTCTGGCGCGTGGGCAGATGCCGACGGTCGGTGTCGTCGTCTCCGACATCAGCAATCCTTTTTCATCGGTGTTCATGAAAGGCATTTTTGACGCCTGCGCGGAACGCGGGCAGTCCACGGCGTTCGCCATTTCCGATGGAAGCATCAAGCGGGAACGCGACATCATCAAGAATTTCCGGTCATCCAGCGTCGATAGGCTGATCATCCAGACCTGTGGGGACAACGAGAAGTTCCTCTCCAATCTCGACCCGCAGAAAACCGTCATCATCGACCGCCCGCTGAAAAAGGATCTCTTCTCGACCGTCACCTCCGACAACTACGACAGCACCCTGAACGCCATCCGCTATCTCCAGCACCAACAATGCACGCCCATCGCCTTCGTGACGCTCGACCTGAAGTCGGTGACCACCCGTTCCATCCGTTGCGACGCCTACCTCGACGCCGTGAAAGACCAGCAGGAACCGCTGGTCGTTTCCTTTGACACCGCGGATGAGGCCGATGGAAAACTGCTGAGCCTGTTCGTTTCGTCCAAGCGGCCGAAAGGGGTCTTCACCTCCAACGGCGAGGCGCTGAAGATTTTCCTGAAATTCGCCAGGAAACACCACATCGCCATCGGCCGCGATGTCGGCGTGATCTCGTTCGAGGATTGGGACTGGATGGAGTTCCTGAACCCGGCGATCACCGCCGTCCGCCAGGATTCGTACAAGATGGGCTATGTCTCGGCCAAAACGCTGCTCGAAGGTGCGACGCAGGCCGGCCAGAAGCCCGAGACCCAGATCATCCAGTCGAAGCTGGTGATCAGGGATTCGACGGCGCTCCGCTAGGTTTTTGAAGGGTCTTGTTCTGAGACCTGTTCATGAAGCGTGTCGGCAGGCCTCACGCCGTTTTCCAACGTGAGGATTTTTATTTGTCGTTACCAAGAACGATGCTTTCATGTGATTCATTACGATGCAAAGGAGAATCATTATGGAAAACGGAAACGCTGTGGATTATCGCACGGACCCCAAAGTCCGCGCCAGGATCGACAAGGCCATCGACTACCTCAACACGCACTGGCAGGAACTCGCGGACAAGCCCGATGAGACCTACTCGCTGGATGGCAGCGATGACATCGTCGTGCATCTGCAGAGCTACGATTCGATGGACTACGACAAGATCAATTACGAAAGCCACCACGACCACATCGACCTGCATTACCTGCTATCGGGCCAGGAATACGTGCGTTGGTGGGACACCGGCAGCGTGGAGCCGAAGACGGAGTACAACGCGGAGAACGACATCGTCTTCTACCCGCACCCCGAGCACCACAACCGCGTCCTTTTGACACCGAAGCATTACGTGCTCGTCTATCCCGAGGACATGCACGCCCCGCGTGGCATGGTGGGGGACACAGCCGAGCCTGTGCACAAGGTCGTCGTCAAGATCTCGGTGCTCTGAAACATCCGATCCGTTTTTCCTTTCGAGGGATTGACCGACACGCCGGACGCGGCCATGGACGGCGCGCCCAAGGCGAGCAAGATATGTGTTCCATTTGACAACTTTGAATTTGTATTTACAATAAGAGCTATTATTGGAACCGAAAATGATACCGGTGTCATTAGGAGAAGCCTGAAATGCAAGAAATGAAAAAGGCGATTCGTTCCTTATGAGACCGGTGTCATCCTTGCAATGGCAGGGATTTTGATTCCAGAGGATATTCGAGTTAACCGGTTTATTCGCTAACGAAGGAGAGCAATAATGACCGAGAAAATTCTGGTGACGGGGATTGTTCCTCGCGAAGGGCTTGACAAGCTGTTCGACCGTTTCGACGTGACGTATTCCGCCGACAAGCCATTCACCCGCGACTTCGTCCTGGAGCACGGGCACGAATACGACGGCATGATCCTCATGGCGCAGAAGGGCGACCGCGAGCTCATCGACGCCTGCGACAACCTGAAGGTCATTTCGGTCAACGGCGTTGGCTACGACCACGTCGATGTCGCCTACGCCAAGGAGAAGGGCATCGTCGTCTCCAACAGCCCGCGTGAGGTGCGCATTCCCACCGCCGAGTTCACGATGACGCTCATCCTGGCCACGGTCAAGCGTCTGCATTTCTATGACGGCATCGTCCGCCGCGGTGAGTGGATCGATCCCTCCGAACGCAAGTACCAGGGCCGTACGCTCAATGGCCTGACCTTGGGCGTCTTCGGCATGGGCCGCATCGGCAAGACGGTCGCCAAGCTCGCGCAGGCCTTCGGCATGAAGGTCATCTACAACAACGACATCCCCTTCGGCGAGGATTTCGACCGCGAGAACAATTGCGAGTATGTCAGCTTCGATGAGCTCCTGAAGCGCTCCGACGTGGTGACCATTCACGCTCCCGAACTGCCGAGCACGCACGGCGTCTTCAACGCCGACGCGTTCGCCAAGATGAAGGACACTGCCTACCTTGTCAACGCCGCGCGTGGCCCGATCGTCCAGGAGGAGGCGCTCGTCGAGGCGCTGGAATCCGGCCAGATCGCCGGCGCCGGACTCGATGTCTTCGAGTTCGAGCCGAAGGTCTCCGAAGAGCTCCGCTCGCTTTCCAATGTGGTGCTTTCGCCCCACGCAGGCACCGGCACCGTCGAGGCCCGCATCGGCCTGGCCGCTGAGGCCGCCGACAACCTGATCAGCTTCTTCGACGGCAAGCCAATCAACGTCGTCAACAAGTAACAACAAACAGGCATAGGAGAGGTCATGCGATTTTCCAAGGTTTTCAAAGACGAGCTCGACCATGGTTACGCGATTTTGCGGATGAACGAACTCGGACGCGATTTTGTGCTCATCGCTTCCGAGGAAAATCGCCCCTGCTATGCCTACGACCTCGATGACAACTACCGCCGCATCACGGTCTGGCCGGATGTCGGCGGCACGATGACGATGGTCCAGTTGCCGGGGACGCTGGATTTCCTGGCCACCCAGCGTTTCTACCCGGGCTTCAACTCCAAGACCTGCCGCATCGTGCACGCGCATTTCAACGGCACGGACTGGGACGTCAAGCCGATAGCCGACACGCCCTATATCCACCGTTTTGACGTCATCAAGCATGACGGTGGCTATTGGTACGTCGGCTGCTCCATCGCCAACTCCAAGAAGTTCACCGATGACTGGTCTGATCCAGGCAAGGTCTTCGTGGGGAGCTACGACCCGGTGGCCGACTGCCTGAAGGACGTCCGCGAGCTTGGCGTCAGGATCACCAAGAACCATGGATACCGCCGCGAGACCCCAACCACCTCGCTGATTACCGGTCATGAGGGAATCTTCCGTTTGCATTACCCACAAAACGGCGAGGATTGGCGCATCGAACGTCTGGCCGATGACGAGACCAGCGACATCGCCATGATCGACATCGACGGCGACGGCCATGAGGAATACCTGGCCATCCAAGGCTTCCACGGCGACCACCTGAGGCTTTACGACGACCAGTTCAACACCTTGGACTCCACCGAGGGTGGTTCGCCGTTCGGCCACGCCATCGACAGCGAGATGCTCTTTGGCAAGCCCTATTTCCTCTTCGGCTACCGCGGGGGAGACCAGGAGCTGATGACCATCACGGCCCCCGACCGCAAGATGCACAAGACCATCATCGAATCCGGGGTCGGCCCCAGCAACGTCACCGTGTTCCGCAAGGACGGCGAGGACTATCTGCTGAGCGCCAACCGCGAAAGCAATTCGCTGGCCATCTACCACATTACCGACGAGGTGAAATGACATGGCCGCACGTTATTTCCTGATTCTTGACAACGGCGGGACCAACACCCGCGCGTTGATCTTCGACGGGGAAGGGGCCCAGGTCGGGGTCTCCGTCTTCGACACTCCCTGGATCCAGGACACGCCTGAGATGAGGGAGATCGACCTCAAGGGCATGCGCGATTCGCTCTTCGCGGCGATCAGGCAGGTTCTCGACAAGACCGGGGTTGCGCCCAAGGACATCGCCTGCATCACTTGTGTAGGGCATGGCAAGGGCCTTTACATGCTCGACAAGAACGGCCAGATTTTCTGCAACGGCATTCTGTCGACCGACGAGCGGGCCAAAGCCCTGGCGCGCAGCTTCGAGACGCGGATCGAGGAGATCTACCCGATCAGCCACCAGCATGTCATGGCCAGCCAGTCACCGGTGCTGCTGCGCTGGATCAAGGATCACGATCCCGAGCGCTACGTCAACATCGGCAGCGTCCTGTCGGCCAAGGATTTCGTGCGTTATCTGCTGACCGGCGGCATCCACCAGGAGGTCGGCGACGCCTCGGGCAACAACCTCATCAATTTGAGGACCCGCAACTACGATGACAGGCTTCTTGCCTTCTTCGGCATTTCCGAGGCCGCACAATGGCTTCCTGACTTGGTGGAGTCGGCCGATATCGTCGACAAGGTCGATGCCGAAGCTGCACGTGAGACCGGTCTCATCGAAGGGACACCGGTCACCGGCGGGCTCTTCGACATCGATGCGGGGACTTTGGGCTCCGGGGCTCTCGACCACAACCATTATTCGGTGATCGCCGGCACATGGAGCATCAACACCTATCTTTCCAAGGCGCCGACCGCGCGCATGCCAGGCATCATGAACTCCCTGTTCCTGAAGGACCGCGTGCTGGTCGAAGCCTCGAGCCCGACGTCCTCGGGCAACCTCAGCCGGATCCTGCGCCTGCTCTCGCCCGATGGCAAGGACAGCGACGAGGACTACCAGCGTCTGGAAGCGAACCTCAAGCACGAGGACGCCGACTTCACGCAGGTGCTCTACACCCCGTTCCTCTACGGCAGCAACAGCGACCCGGATGCCATGGCCTCGTTTGTGGGCCTGGAAAGCACGACCACGCGCATGCAGCTGATTCGTGCGGTCTATGAGGGCGTGGTTTTCGCGCACCGCCAGCACATTGACCAGTTGCTCAGTTCCGACAGCACACGCCCGGAATCCCTGCGGGTCTGCGGCGGTGCGGCCAATTCGCCTTCCTGGATGCAGATGTTCGCCGACATCCTCGGCCTGCCGGTGGAGACGATCAAAGGCCATGAGATCACCGGCCTTGGCGGTGCGGTGCTTTCTTCATACGCCACGGGCGAATACGCGACTTTGCAGCAGGCCGCGGACCACATGATTCACGTCGATTCGCGCTTCGAGCCTGATGCGGTGCAACACCGCAAATACGACGAGAAGTACGGACGCTATCAGACGTTGCTGGATGCCCTGAACGGTGTCTGGTCAAAATTACAAGCAACCCCTGAGGAAGGAACACGATGAATTCATTGGGTATATACGAAAAGGCATTGCCTGCCGTCGAGTCTTGGCACAAGACCCTGCAGCTGGTGCACGACCTCGGTTTCAATTTCATCGAGTTTTCGGTGGACGAAAGCGACGAACGCCTGGCCCGCCTGGACTGGACGCGTGAGCAGCGCGAGGACCTGCGCAACGCGGCATGGGACACGGGTGTGCGCATCCATACGCTCATGCTGAGCGGCCACCGCCGTTTCCCGATGGGTTCGGCCGACCCCAAGGTGCGTGAGCACAGCCTCGAGATGCTCTACAAGGCCATCGACCTGGCCTATGACCTCGGCATCCGCAACATCCAGATGGCCGGCTACGACGTGTATTACGAGCCCAAGACCCTCGAATCGCGCGAATGGTTCGTCGAGAACCTCAAGAAGGGCGTCGAATACGCGGCGACCCGGCAGGTCATGCTCGACATCGAGACCATGGACGACCCGTTCCTCAACTCTTTGCAGAAGATCATCTACCTGAAGACCCAGATCCACAGCCCGTGGCTGCAGGCCTACCCTGATCTCGGCAACCTCTCCGGCTGGCCGGAGAATGACGTTGGCAAGGAGCTCGAGATGGGCATCGACAACATCGTCTCCGTGCACCTCAAAGACAGCAAGCCCGTGAGCGCGACCAGCAAGGGCCAGTTCCGCGATGTGCCGTTCGGCGATGGCTCCGTCGACTTCGAGGGATGCCTGCGCACCCTGCACCGCCTGGGCTACACCGGCGCGATGACCATCGAGATGTGGACGAACAAGGCCCCGGACCCGGTCGCCGAAGTGAAGAAGGCCAAGAGCTTCTTCGACGACATCTTCCGCAAGGTCGGCATCCAGCAGGAACCCGTCGACTGATTTTTTTATGAGAAACCCCAGGCGGTCCCGCCTGAGGGAACCACGATGAGAAAGAAGGATCTCATGGCAGAACCTGGTGATGAAGGGCTTGTCCCTGGGGTTGGAGCCGAACCGCCCAGCATCTGAATGATGACTCCAACCCCCGTTCAAGAGGGAGGCGCCGGGCTCCATACGCTGGTGAATGAAGGTATGGGCCCCAAAGCGCCATTCCATGGGTGGCAAAACCAAAGCAAGCAATCGATAAAGTTGTCATGATTGCATAGTTGAAGGCGATGAAGCCAACTCCTTCAATGCCGAACAGAGGTGCAGTGACTGCACCGGAAAGTTTCAAGGAATTCGTCGTACACATGTCCTTAGGGGCATGACCTGTACCTTGAAAGGAAAGTGTGAGCGGAAATGCTCCAAACCGTAAATCAAATATTCCAGACCTTCGGGGCCAGCGTCGTCGTCCCGATCATGATCTTCATCGTCGCTCTGTGCCTGCGGGTCAAACCGAAAACCGCCATGATGAGCGCGTTCTACGCCGGCGTCGGTCTGACCGGCTTCACCTGGATCATCCAGGCGTTCACCCCCGTGGTGACCAAGGTCATCAAGCAGATGGTCAACAACACCGGCATCAAGCTGCCGGTGGTCGACATCGGCTGGCAGGCCGGTTCGCTGGCGTCCTTCGGTTCGCCGGTGGGCCTGACGTTCTTCGTGTTCGGCCTGATTGTCGAGCTGCTGCTCTTCGCGTTGGGAATCACCAAGGTCTTCATGGCCTCCAACCTGTGGAACAACTTCGGCTTCATGATCTGGGGCACGCTGTGCTACTACGTCACCCATAACTTCGCCCTCTCCCTGGGCCTCTCCTTCTTCATGCTCTTCTACACCCTGCTGCTGGCCGAAGTCCAGGCCGACCGCTGGTCCGATTACTACGGCGTGAAGAACGCGACGGTCTCCTCCCTGCACAACATCGAGCAGGTCGTCCCGGCCATCCTCCTCGACCCGCTGTGGAACCTCCTCGGCTTCAACAAGGTCAAGATGACCCCGCAGTACTTCAAGAAGAAGCTCGGCGTCTTCGGCGAGCCGACCACACTCGGCATCATCCTGGGCCTGATCATCGGCATCATCGCCAACATCACGAACCTGGCGAGCCTCAAGGCATGGGGCCAGATCCTGACCTTCACCATCGAGCTCTCCGCAGTGATGACCATCTTCCCGCTGGTCACCAACGTCTTCTCCAAGGCCTTCACCCCGTTGGCCGACGAGATCGACCAGAACCACAAGAAGAAGGCCGGCGAAGAGGACGCGAGCGCCGACGAGATCGATGACAAGAAGCGCTGGTTCCTCGGCGTGGACGACGGTGTCGGCTACGGCGAGCCCGCGACCATCATCTCCGGCGTCATCCTCATCCCGATCATGGTGCTCATCGCCTTCCTGCTCCCCGGCAACAAGACCCTGCCCATCGTCGATCTCATCTCCCTGCCGTTCATGGTCGAGTCCATCGTGGCCATCACCCGCGGCAACATCCTGAAGGTCATCGCCAACGGCATCGTCTGGTTCAGCCTCGGCCTTTACGCCTCCAGCTGGCTCGGCGACATCTACACCGGCGCGGTCTCGCAGTATGGTGCGGCCATCCCCGCTGGCGTGGTGCTGATCACCAGCTTCAACCTCATGGCCCGTCCTCTGAACGCGCTCATCTTCGCGGCATTCATCTCGAAGAACCCGTTCATCATCGGCGCCTGCGTGGTTGTCTATCTGATTTTGCTGTTCCTGCTTCGTAAGTATCGCTCTCAGATTTGGCGTTACCTGCGCAAGATGTCCGAAAAGAACGCCGGATATGCGGGCAGCGATGAAAAGATCACGTACTAGTAAAACAAATAACAAAGGAGTATATTATGAAAAAAATTGACGGACATCTGCATCTGGTCCGCTCGGTCTCCGGTTACAACGGCAAAGGCCGCATGACCCCGCTGGGTGAAGGCAAGGCCATCTGGGACAACGGCATGCCCCTGAAGCTCATCCCTGACGGCTGGGGCGACGATGACTTCCTCGCCGAATCGGCGCTCAAGGTCATGGACGACAACGGCATCAACAAGGCAGTGCTCCTGCAGGGCAGCCTCTACGCCTTCCAGAACTACTACACCTATCAGACGGTCAAGAAGTACCCTGATCGTTTCATCGGCGCCTTCTCGTTTGACCCGTTCAGCGATGAGGCGATGACCTCGGTCAAGCGCCATATCGACGACCTCGGCTTCCGTGCGGTCAAGCTTGAGATCAGCCAGGGAGGCGGCCTGATGGGCTACCACCATGCGTTCCGTCTCGACAATGACCCGAGGCTTGGTCTCTTCTTCCACTACATCTCGGATTACCCCGGCTTCGTGGTGACTGTGGACTATGGCGACTACACGCAGCTGAGCCATCAGCCCGAAGCCATCGCCAACCTCGCGCAGCGTTACCCGCAGCTTGACTTTGTGGTCTGCCATCTGTCCTTCCCGAACGCCGACCACCTCAATCGTCTGGAATGCGAGTTGCGTCAGTGGGAGCCGTATCCGAACATCTCCGTCGAGCTTTCCGCGATCGAGGACATCGAGGGCGAGACCGAGTTCCCGTATCCGCGTTGCCAGAAGGATACCGCTCTGGCCAAGAAGGTGCTTGGCGCCAAGCGCATCTTCTGGGGCACTGATTCGCCGTGGTCCTCGACCTTCAACTCGTACCATAACTTGGCTACCTGGCTCGAGGCCACGGATATCTTCACCGAGTCCGAGCTCGAGGATGTGTTCTACAACAACCCCGAGCGCATCTACTTCAAGCCGCAGAACGTCAAGGCTGTGGCCGAAGCCGTCGACCCGGTCACCGGAGAGTGAGTATCATGATGCGATGATCGGATCCGCGAGCCGTGCGAGCCGTTGAGCGTCTAGGCTCGTCGCGTTCGGGTGATTCGGTCTCATCCTTCTCGTTTTGGCCCCGCCAGCATTCATTGCCAGCGGGGCCAAAACGTATTCTCCCAGCGGTTGTTTCTTTCTGGATTCGAGATGGCGCTTAAACTCTGAATGAACCCAGATAAAGACAAAATCATCGTGCTGATTCCTGTGAGTTTTTATACGCCGGTCATGTTATGCTAATAGCTAACTTCGCTGTGATGAAGCGGCAAAGTTCGTTGTTTTGAAGTTTGACATTGGTGCCATTTTGAAATTCAGAGGAAAAGGTCGTAATTATGCGGATAATCAGCGAAGACGCTATTGAACGGAATGAGATTCGCGCACATCAAAACAAAGTCATCGCGTTGCTGGCGATTTTCGCGTGTCTGCTCATGATGGTGGGTGGCTGTGGCGAGAAGCCATTCAGTATCGAGGGCTCGTGGGAGAACGAGGGGCCGGGCACGTATGGCCAGGCTTACGAAAAGGGCAAGCTCATCCAGTTCGGTTCCAATGGCAGGTGCAATCTTTGGAGTCCCAGCGACAAATATGCGCTGAAGAAGGAATCCGACGGTTCCTACAAGCTTATCGTCAACGGTCTGCTCGGTGGCGGCGGCGAGTTCAACGTGCAGGTTAAGGACAATGACCACATCACACTGACCAAAGGCAACATAACACTGAACTTTGAACGGGTCGGTTGATGAGGAGACGCAAAAGGTTCGGACTATTGAAACAAACAACGACGAGGAGGGACAATGATGTCCAATAGTGACATGTCAACCGTTGCATCCGAGGGAAATATTCAATGCAGGCATGCAGGCACGCATAGGTTTATGGCGATCCTGGCGGTGATGGCCTGCGTGCTGAGCATGCTCAGTGGCTGCGGGTCTTTCAGCATTCTCGGAACGTGGAAGAACAATGGTCCCGACAACTGGAGTTCGACACATTCCCAGACGATTACGTTTACAGAGGACAATTGCAACGTCTGTAGCCCCAAAGACGCCTATACGCTCAACAAGAACGCCGATGGCACCTACGATTTGGAAGTCACCGGACGTTCCGGCGGTGGGACGTTCCTCAAGGTGACCTTGAAGGACAATGACCATATCGTGCTTTCCAACCGCGCCACCACGATGAATCTGGAACGTGAGAAATAATCCGTGTGTCGGTATTTGCTCCATATCCGTATAGAACACTATTGATCAAGAATTCAAAGGAAAAATCATGGACAATACCACGAATCCGCCATTGCCGAGTAGGGGCGGGACCGATAACCTGACGGTGCCGTTGCCTTCGATGCCGATGCCGAAACCGAAATCAGAGCCGATACCGAAACCAGAACCAGAGCTGCCCGCTGAGCTGGTTGCGATGGAGCAAAAGGTCATGAACGACAAAAGCCTGGATGACATCGACGATGATTCCAAGAAAGCGTTTGTCATCCAGCTCTACCAGCTTCGGCAACAGGAAAAAGAGGAAAAGGCGGCGAAGGAGAAGCAAACGGCCACTACGGCCACGACGCCTAAAGTGACCACTGCGGCCACCACGGCTAAAGAGACCTCTGCAACAAAAGAGACCAAAACCGAGAAAAGCGACGAGTCCGTCAGTGGGGCGCCAAAGAAGAAGCACCATTCCGTCGGGGCCATCATCCTTTATGTTGTTTATGGTCTGATCGCCTCGGCGGTCGGCATCGCCCTACTCGTTTACAGTGATGGCGATACCACGGGAATCATCGTTGGTTTGGCGCTTCTTGCCTATGGGTTGTGGGTTTTCAGCGGGGCGTTTACCGGTGGTTGGCGGCCGATTTTCTATATTGTCGGATAATCCATGAACCATCGAAAATGTGAGCTGTAGAGAGAAGGAGAAACAATGCAATCAATAGCGATTTTGCTGCTGGTCGTTGCGCTGGCGGTGTTATGCGTTTGTGGTTACGTCGCCCATCACACCAGTCAGGTTCGTCCCACTTGGGGCGGTGAATGGGCATCGATTCTTCGCCCGTTGCTGTATCTCAAATATGGCTGGACGCTTTGGATACCGTTGGTGATTTCGATAATCGGCATGTTGATAAGCGGTTTCAGCGATGCCGGTTCATACGCCGGTTATAGCGCGGGTTCGGTGTTCCACCCTGACGAGTATGAGGACAACCCCAACGAGCTTATCTTCGGTTCCGATATCGGTATCAGCGCACAGGCGCTCAACAGACATTTGGATGATTTGCGTGCCAAGAATCTGCTGTTTCTGGCGCTGTTTGCGCTGCTGTTTGTCGCGGTCTTCCTTCTTTTGGTGACATTGAGTTGGACGATGGCGGCCACCGACGGGTATATGTATGACAAAATGAGGGGTAGCAAACAACTCGAGAGTTTCATGCTTTCCCAGTACCAACGGAAATTCGGGAAGTATGAGCAGGCAGGTCTGGAAAGAAGCTTCCCCTTCAAAATCTGCCAGTTTGCGGTTGAGTATGTGCTTTCTCAGGGATGGATGAAAGCCATGGTCAAGTCAGATGAGTCGGGGAAGTCCAAGCAGATGTGGAAGGACCTGGCAGTGGCGGTGACGGTGCCATGGGGCAAACCCTATCTCTGGTTCCAAGGCCTGAAGCAGGATGAGTATGGATGCTTGGTGTCCTCATCCGCGACGATGTCCGCCACTGAGTCTGCGGATAACGGACAGACCGCTGCCGCCGAGCCTGAACACCAGGAACATGCCGCCGGAGCTGCAGATAACGAACCGACGGGTGAGAAGCCTGCGGATAGCAAATCAGCTGGTGCCAAGCTTGCGGGTAACGAACCGATTGGTGCTATGCCTGTGCCCGGCAAACAAGCCAATACGAAGCAGCCTTCATCGTCAGATCCTCAACGACCGAATCAAGCCGTTTCCAAGTCTTCCCAACCTGCTCAACCTACTCATGTCTCGGATGCGTCCCAACCTTCTGTGTCGCAGCCTGTTCAGACTCCGAATACGGTATCGATGTCATCCGTACCTCTTCCAAAGAGGCCGCAGAGTGAGAAAGAGTGATGAGCCCGTCAACCGAACTGGCTGAAGATATTGTTGATTCGGCGTTCTCGATACACTGGTAGTCAGAACGAGAGGGATTGATGATGTCTGAATCGGTAGAAGCGAACAGTGATGGACTAACGGCATCCAGCGATGAGACACGGTCACATAAGGGCCGTCTCATCGTTTTGACCGGGCCCACGGCCGTCGGCAAGGGGACCGTCGAGGCGAAGCTGCTCAGCGACCATCCGCAGGTCTGGGTTTCCGTGTCCGCCACCACGCGCGATCCGCGGCCAGGGGAGGTCAACGGGAAAAACTACTGGTTCATGAGCGAGGACGAGTTCGTCGCGCGCGAGAAACAGAATTGGTTCCTCGAGACGGCCGTCGTGCATGGCATGGCCCATTACGGCACACCGTTGCAGCCGGTGCTTGATCACTTAGCCAAGAACATTCCCACGATTCTTGAAATCGATCTGCAGGGCGCCCGTCGCGTCAAGCAACGCGCCGCCGAGCTGAACCTTGAGATCGTTTCGGTGTTCATTGCCCCGCCGAGCTACGACGAGCTGGTGAAGCGTCTGATCGGGCGCGGCACGGAGAACGAGGAACAGCGCAAAAAACGTCTTGAAACCGCGAAGGTAGAGCTGGCCGCTGAGCCCGAGTTTGACGTCAAGATCGTCAATGACACCGTCGACCGCGCCGCCGACGAGCTCTGGGACGTCATCGCCAAGGAATACGGCATCAAAGAGTAAACAGATTCATGAATATTGACGTACTTTGATTTTGGTTGTAGATAATAAAAAAGGCTGATTCAATTTGATGAATCAGCCTTTTTATTGTTAAACAGTCAGCACATCACGCAAGACCGCTGAGCTTATTGATGAGCTCGGGGTCTCGGGCCGAACCGTGAAGCGGGGAGTCCTGTGGACTCCCCGTAGGTGAGGTGAGCGACCGCTAAGGTCGCGAAGGCTACTTGAGGCCGGAGAGCTGATTTATCAGCTCGGGGTCTCGAGTAGCTCCCTTATCGGCGGAGCGAGCGAAGGCGGCGTAGGCCTTGAGGGCAAGGGAGACCTTGCGGTCGCGGTGGGCGACGTAGCCGTCTCCGGCTTCAAGCTCCTTGCGACGCTCCTCGAATTGCTCGGGGGTGAGCTCCACGTTGATGGTGCGGTTGGGGATGTCGATGTCGATCATGTCGCCATCCTTGATCAGCGCGATCGGACCCTTGTTGGCCGCCTCGGGGGCGACGTGGCCGATGGCCAGTCCTGACGAACCGCCGGAATAACGGCCGTCGGTGATCAGTGCGACATCCTTGCCGATGCCCTTGCCCTTGACGAACGAGGTGGGGTAGAGCATTTCCTGCATGCCCGGTCCGCCCTTCGGCCCCTCGTAACGAATGACCAGCGCCTCGCCCTTCTTGAGCTTGTCGCCCAGAATGACCTCGACGGCCTGCTCCTGGGACTCGACGATGTGGGCCGGCCCGCGGAACTTCCAGATGTTCTCGGGCACGCCTGCGGTCTTGACGACGCAGCCGTCGGGGGCGAGGTTGCCGCGCAGAATCGCGAGGCCGCCTTCCTTCACGGCTGGATGGTCGATGTCATGGATGGCGCCGTTGACGCGGTCGGTGTCGAGAGAGTCGGAAAGCGTTTCCTGGATGAACGGTTCGGGGGACTTGATGTGGCCCGGAGCCGCACGATAAAGTTCCTTGGCCTTGGCAAGGCAGGTGGGGCGCATGATGTCCCAATCGTTGAGCTTCGATTCAAGGTCAGGATAATCGACGGAATGCACGTCCTTGTGGAGCTTGCCAGCGCGGTCGAGCTCGCCCAGGATGCCGCAGATGCCGCCGGCGCGGTGCACGTCGGAGATCTCCCAGTCGCCGGAGGGGCTGGCCTTGCAGATGCAGGGAACGGTGTGGCTGATGCGCTCGATGTCGTCAAGTGTGAAGTCGACGTCGGCGCTCTGGGCGGCGGCGAGGATGTGCAGCACGGTGTTGGTGGAACCGCCCATGGCCACGTCCATGGTCATGGCGTTCTCGAAGGCGTGCTTGGTGGCGATGGCGCGCGGCAACACGCTCTCGTCGTCCTCGTCATAGTAACGGTGCGCGAGGTCAACGATCTTCTTGCCGGCTTCGATGAAGAGCTGCTTGCGATAGCCGTGCGAGGCTAGCGTGGTGCCGTTGCCGGGCAGGGCCAGGCCAAGCGCTTCGGTCAGGCAGTTCATCGAGTTGGCGGTGAACATGCCGGCGCAGGAGCCGCAGGTAGGGCAGACGGTTTTCTCGTAGGCGAGCAGATCCTCGTCGGAGACGTTGTCGTCGGCAGAGGCATACATCACGTCGATCAAGTCGGTGGTTTCGGTCTTGCCGTTGGACAGTGTGGTCTCGCCGGCCTCCATTGGGCCGCCGGAGACGAAGATGGTGGGGATGTTGAGGCGCAGCGCGGCCATCAGCATGCCGGGGGTGATCTTGTCGCAATTGGAGATGCAGATCAGGGCGTCGGCGCAATGGGCGTTGACGGAGTATTCGATGGCGTCGGCGATGATGTCGCGGCTCGGCAGCGAGTAGAGCATGCCGGTGTGGCCCATGGCGATGCCGTCATCGACGGCGATGGTGTTGAACTCGCGGGGGATGCCGCCGGCTTCTTCGACGGCTTTCGAGACGAGGCGTCCGACCTTGTTGAGGTGGACGTGGCCAGGGACGAACTCGGAGAACGAGTTGGCGATGGCGACGATGGGTTTCCTGCCCAAGTCTTCCCCTGGCACGCCTGCGGCGCGATAGAGTGCTCGGGCACCGGCGAACATGCGGCCGGTCATGATATTATGTGAGCGCATTTGCATAATTCCATATAAGTTCATCGGCGCGGTGTTTGTCGAATGGCGACCAAATGATGAAACGTATGGACGATTTTTTTAGAGGTTTTCATTACGTTGTGTGATTGATTGGCGGATGGCATGAAAAACTGGTATAAAAAGCTCCTGCGCGTGGTGTGGATCGTCCTGGCTGTCATATTGGTGCTGTGCCTGGCGCTTGTCGCCGCCGACGTTGTCAAAGAGGCGTGGCGACAGCATGAAATCAAGGAAGATGAACGGACGATATCCGTTGAACCCGCGGTGAGAAAATCGTTGGATTCCTATATCGCCCTGCTTACAGCGACATTGGAAAACGACCAGACGGTGCTGTCCAATTATTCGCAAAAAGAACGGGATGTCGCGGCGGATTGCGAAGACATCTATCTTCATTCGGACGGCATGCCGAACATGGACCATGTGAAAATCAACGTGGATGTTCGCTATATGCAACATGAGAACGGCCGTGTCGCGCTGGGCGTCGACACCAGCACCATGGTTTTGGCGAATAAGCCCAGTTGCCTGACCGGCTCGGGATGGCAGAACACCGATTGCGAACTCACTGCTTGGAGCGATGACCACGTGCTGACCTTCATCACCCCATCGATGGTGGGTTTGGGAGGGAAAACCAAGGTGCCGTATGTCATTCATGACGACGAGACGTTGTTCTGGCCGGATGAGCCCGGATATAAGCCTCTGAAAGACCTGCGCAAGTGGGATAAGCGGTAAGGCTTGCGTATGCGCGTTGTCTTTAGGATTCCAGCTTTTGCATTAAGGGTTTTGAATAGAAAGATTCTTTCGACAACTGGTATATTTTTCATTTCTCTTTTCAATGAAAGCAGCGAAATATCATAGGTATTGAGTATAATAAATCTTTTGAGTAGCTTTATTCTTCTTTAGGGAGCAAACAATATGGCATTTGGCACCGAGCCTACACCGAGCGGTCTTGCCGATCCGACGATCGACCAGTTGATGGAGCATTCCGAGCACAACAAGTATTCGCTGTCGATTTTCGCCGCGAAGCGCGCCCGTCAGATCAATTCTTATTTCACCCAGCTCAACGAAGGCCTTCTGCAGAACGTCGGCCCGCTGGTGGAGTACCAGAACAACGAGAAGCCGCTTTCCATCGCCTTCCGCGAGATCAACGAAGGCCTCTTGGAAGAGACCCTCGGCGAGGACGATTTGAGCGAAGGCAGCATCGACTAGTCTCGTTCATTTCCAAGCGTTTTTCTTTAGCCCGATTCCGTTTAAGGAGTCGGGCTTTTGTCTGTTTGTAGGCGATATTCATACTTGGATTTTGATAAGCATATTGATATTTCGATATATAGACATGCGCGTAGAGTGACGTCTCGTATGTATACACGTCGGCCGCTTGCGGCTCTGGCATGGAAGAAAGAAGTTCACTGTGTCTACAGAAGTGACAAAAGAGCGTCGCCTGATTTCAGCGGAATCGGTTACCGAAGGGCATCCGGACAAGGTCTGCGATCAGATTTCGGACGCGATTCTTGACGATATGCTTCGTCAGGACCCCCATTCCCATGTGGCCGTGGAAACGTCGGCCGCCATCGGACAATTCCTTATTTTTGGCGAGGTAACCAGTTCCGGTTATTCCGACATCCAGCGCATCGTGCGCGATGTCGTCAAGAACATTGGCTACACCTCCTCCGAGGTCGGCCTTGACGCCGATTCCTGCGGCGTGCTGGTCTCGTTGACCGAACAGAGCGCCGAGATCAACCAAGGCGTCGACCGCCTTAACCCCGAGCAGGAATCCGCGGTTTCGCGCGAGGAACGCTACGAGGCGCAGGGCGCCGGCGACCAGGGCATCATGTTCGGTTACGCCTGCGACGAGACGGACGTGTTGATGCCGCTTCCTATCTATCTTTCGCATCGCTTGGCCTTCCGTCTGGCCCAGGTTCGCAAGGAAGGCATCGTGCCGCACCTCCGCCCGGACGGCAAGACGCAGGTCACCATCGAATATGACGACAACGACCGTCCCGTCCGCGTCGATACCGTCTTGATCTCCACGCAGCACGATCCCGAGGTCGGCCATGACTGGCTTATGGAGCAGTTGCAGGAGCACGTCATCAAGCCGGTGCTTGAAGAGGTCTGCGGCACGCGTATTCGCCACGACGATTACCGCGTTTTGGTCAACCCGACCGGCTCCTTCATCCTCGGCGGCCCGGCGGCCGACGCGGGACTCACCGGCCGCAAGATCATCGTCGACACTTATGGCGGGGCGGCCCACCACGGCGGCGGCGCCTTCTCCGGCAAGGACCCGAGCAAGGTCGACCGTTCCGCGGCCTACGCCACGCGCTGGGTGGCCAAGAACATCGTCGCCGCGGGCTTGGCGCACAAGGTCGAGGTGCAGGTGGCCTACGCCATCGGCGTCGCCGACCCGGTGAGCGTCAACGTCAACACCTTCGGCACCGAGATCGGCGGCGTGACCCGCGAGCAGATCCAGGCCGCGGTGCGCAAGGTTTTCGACCTGCGTCCGGCCGCGATCATCGACGAGCTCGACCTGCTGCGCCCGATCTACCTGAAGACCGCGGCATACGGCCACTTCGGCCGCACTGACCCCGACTTCACCTGGGAGGCCACCGACAAGGTCGACGAGCTCAAGGCGGCCATCGCCGAAGGCTGAGCCTCGAGCTGGCCGGTTGCAACTGGCTTGTATATAGAGAGTCGCATCCTAGGGATTTCCGAGGGTGCGGCTCTCTTTGTGTTTCCTAGGCTTGCGAAAATATCCAAGAATTTCACGGCCAGCAAAACCGTTACGGTGTCGTAACTGGGCAATAGGCTGAATATGATTTTGCATGAGGAAAATGCAATGGAATGCACTTATTTTGGAGGTTGCGCATGGCCGCTATGACCGTAGCCGATATGGTCTCAATGTTCCTCGAGGACAATGGGAAAATCAACATCACCGCGTTCGACGGCTCTTCGTTCGGGCCGCAGGACGCCCCGCTGCACATCACGGTGAACAACTCACGCGCTGTGTATTACATGGTCGACCATCCCAACGATCTCGGCCTCGCGCGCGCCTACCTGCAGGGCGACATCGCCTCGCCGGAACTCATCCCCGGTGACCCGTATGAGGTGTTCAAGGAGCTCATGGCCCTGAAGCCCGACACGAAGAAGCCGAATCCGGCCGACCTGGCCCGCATCGTCGCCTCCGTCTATTCGCACGGCATCCGCCACCCTGAAGCCCCGTCGATTGAGGGCCCAAGCCGCTGGAAGCGCCGTACCGAAGGGCTGCTGCCGCATTCCAAGGCCGGCGACGAGGCCACCGTGAGCTATCACTACGACCAGTCCAACGAGTTCTACCGTCTCTTCCTCGGCTCCTCGATGACCTACACCTGTGGCGTGTTCACCTCGCCCGAGGATTCGCTTGAGGACGCCGAATGGCGCAAACTCGACCTCGTGCTCGACAAGCTCAACCTCAAGCCCGGCGATCGCCTGCTCGACATCGGTTGCGGCTGGGGCTCCATGGAAATCCGCGCCGCGCAGCGTGGCATCAAGGTCTTGGGCGTCACCCTGGCCGGGGAGCAGGTCAAATGGGCCAAGGAATGGATCAAGCGCGAAGGTCTCGAGGACCTCGCCGAGGTGCGTCAGATGGATTATCGTGACGTGCCGGAAGGCGACTTCGACGGCATCTGCTCGATCGGCATGATGGAGCACGTCGGCTTCAAGCACTATCCCTCCTACTTCAAGGAGATCTTCGACAAGCTCAAGCCCAACGGCCGCCTGCTGAACCACCAGATCACCCGCGTCAACTCCATGACGGGCAAGGCCGCCGGCGAGTTCATCGACCGCTACATCTTCCCCGACGGCCAGCTGGCCTCCCCGGGCGAGATTGAGACCGTCATCCAGGACACCGGCTTCGAGGTCGTCAACCAGGAGAACCTGCGCCAGCACTACGCGCTGACCCTGCACAACTGGAACAAGAACCTGGTCGCCGGCTGGGATCGCGCCGTCGAGCTGATGGGCGAGCCCAAGGCACGCCTGTGGGGCCTCTACATGGCCGGTTGCGCCCTGAACTTCGAACTCAACAACATCCAGATCCACCAGTTCCTCTGCGTGCGCCCGGACGACGAGAAGATGACCGACACCTACCTGCTGCGTCCGTGGTGGGTCGAGGATTCGACCGTCAAGCCGACTGAGATCTGAGTTTCTTTTTTCTACTCTGTTTTTTGTATGTGGCTGCATGCTTTTGGCATGCGGCCACATTTCGTTGGTGTTGCTAAAGTTTTTAATCGACTGTTTACTATACTTGTAATACGTTTTGATTCTCGGCGTGATTATATTGGCGGACGACGCGATTCCAGGTTTTTGTGTATCCGCGGCCTTGCTATCCTTGAAGCATGAGTGAACCGCAGGCCGAACAACCGGCGCTCGCCGGGCTGGCCCCGCGCAAACGCCGCAAGACGGTCACCCATACCCCAGCTGGGGAGAACCCGATCGCACAGGTCGTGCTGGACGTGCAGGCCACCCATTTGGGGCAGACTTTTGATTATCTCATCGATGAGAAATTCTCCGAGGCGGCGCAACCGGGCGTGATGGTCCGCGTTCGTTTCGGCGGCAGACGCGTCAACGGCGTCATCTGGGACCGCGTCGAGAAAAGCCATACCGCGGCTTCCGCGTTGCGTTACATCGAACGGGTCATGACCCCCGACGTCTTGGTGTCGGCCTCGATGCGGCGTGACATCAGCGCTATTGCTGAAGCCTATGGCGGCACTCCCGCCAATATCCTGCGTTTGGCCGTGCCTCCTCGTGTGGCCAAAGTCGATAAGGAACAGCATCTGGCGATGGCCGGAACGTGGGCGGGCAGCCGTGGCAAGGTCCGGCTGGATGACGACGCGCTTGGGCGCGGGGGTGAACGATTGCTGTCGAGTTACGACAACGCTCCGGCGCTGCAACGGGCACTGACTGGCGGGGGTTTCGCCTCGTTCGTGGTGGATGCTCTGCCGGGGGCAACGCGTTGGGCCGACGATTTGGCCTATATGGCCTCTGCCGCTCTGCAAGTTGGTCGAGCCGCCGTTCTGGTGCTGCCGACCATGCGCGAGGTCAACGATGTGGCGGCGGCCCTGCGGCGATTCGGCCTCAAGCCGTTCAGACAGACTGCCGCGACGCATGGCGGCTATGACGGTGATTTCGCGTTGCTGGCGGCGGCCATGGCTCCGGCCGAACGGTATCGCTCCTATCTGGCGGCGGCGAGCGGTCAGGTGCGCTGCGTCATCGGCACCAGGGCAGCGATGTATGCGCCGGTTGAGGGACCGGGGCTGTTCGCCATCATCGAGGACGTGGCCTACCAGAACGCCGACGGCATGATGCCGTACGCCGCCGCACGCGGAGTGCTCCGCCTGCGCGCGAAGCTTCATGGCGGCATGTTTGTGGCTATGGCCAATGCCCGTAGTGCCACGAGCGAATGGGAAGTGAGCGCGGGTTCCGGTGGCGCGACCTCGCATAGGGCCAATGCCATGAATTATGACGCGAACGGTACGAGAAATATCGACACGGCGGAAAGCGCTGACAAGGCAGAAAACAAATTCACCGATAACGGTGGTAATGATTCCCATGCCATTGCTGAAGAAAGCAAAACCGTTGGTTCTGCAAGCGACTCAGCGGACGCCATTGGGATAGACAAGAATCCAATATCCAAAAGTAATGCAAATCAACCAGAGCCAATACTGGAGACCGGCGAGACCTATCCGTTGGATATGGGCGGGAAGGACAAAACAAAACAGGCCGAAGAAACCGCAAAAGAGCAGAAGGCTGAGGCGGACGACGCGATATTCTCCACCGAACCGACCTGCCAAGTCGAAGTCTGCGAGACGCCAGTCAGCGGGTTCAGCACTCCGGTGCATCCGCTTCCGGCTGTGGTCGAAAACGTTTTGCCGTGGATCCGATGGCTCAACCGTGACGAATTGGCGCGTCTGGCCGACCCGTCGATTGGCGCCCGCGTGCCGCACACCGCGGTCCGTGTCCTTTCCGAGGCCTTGGAACGGGGCCCGATCCTCTTTTCCATTCCCCATGACGGCGTCGCCGAAGTCCTGAGTTGCGCGCGTTGCCACCGCCAGGCCCGTTGCCCGCGCTGCACCGGGCCGTTGCAGCGGGTCCGTGGGGGAGCGCCGCGTTGTCGCTGGTGCGGGGCGCCGGCCAGTGATTGGACCTGTCCCCAATGCCATGGCAAGCGGATGAGTGTCGTGCGTGTGGGGGCGGCGGGCACGGCGGCGCAATTGCAGCACCTGTTCCGTAGCATCCCCATGGTCCTTTCCAGTCCAAGCCAGCCCAATGGCATCGTCGAATGGATTCCGGACCAGCCGCTGATCGTCATCGCCACGCCCGAGGCCGAGCCGCGGGTGAGGAAAGAGGACGGGACCGTCGGCCATTACCAGGCCGTGGCCATTCTCGATGCTTGGACGAGCCTTTACGCGCCGGGGGTCGATGCTCGCATCGATGCGCTGACCGCTTGGATGCGCGCCGCGTCGATGTGCGCCTGCCGTGAGGAAGGCGGGCAGGTGCTCCTGCTCGGCGAGACGGACCCCGCGATCGCCGAATCGCTGGTGCGATGGGACTCGCGCATCCTCGCCGCCCGCGAGCTGGACGAACGCGCGGAGACCGGGCTTCCACCTGTTTTCGCGGTCGCCTGCGTCTGGGGAAGGCGGGACGCGGTGACGGCGACCCTGGCCCATATCGGGGCGTTGGACGGCGATTGGAGCCAGGTCCAGACGCAGGTCGGGCTGTTGCCAGCCGTTTTGGGGCCGGTGCCCATCGCCCAGCCGCGCACGGTGGACGCCCGCGAGCTGGAGGCCACGCAGGATCGTGTCAAGGCCGTGGTACGCGTGCCGCAAGGGCTGCGGGCGCAACTGGCCCAGCGCCTGCACACCGAGGTCGCCAGGCACGTCGCCACGCGCACGCCGGGGGAGTTGCGGTTCCAGCTTGATCCCAAGGATTTGATCTGATTCGATATGGCGTTTTCGGTTCCATCGTCGCCGTGCTATGGAAACATGGAAACTAATAATGCCAACGTGTTGTTGAAGGAGGAGCCATGAAAGGCTGGCCGGGCGAACCGGAGATGGACTATAACGTGATCAAGGCTGAGGACGCGGCGCAAGGTGCCGCGGGCGAGCCCATTGAGAACGTGATTTTCGATTTCGGCAACGTGCTGGTGCGTTGGGACCCGCAGGCGGCGATGTTGCCGCGGTATTCGCAGGAGCTGACCGACAAGTTCCTCGACAACGACGTCTCAGGCTTCTACGACGCCAGTGATTCCATGGACATCGGTGGCACGGAGGCGGAGGCCATAGCCCGGTCCCGTAAGAAATACGGCGATTTCTGGGCTGACATGATGGTCTATTACTATGACAATTTCGAGGATTCGCTGGTCGGCCCGGTGGAGGGCATGCGTGTGCTGGTTAACGACCTCAAGGCGGCCGGCATCGGCGTGTGGGGGTTGTCGAACTGGGCGACCGAGCTGTTCCCGCCGGCCAAGAGGATGTACCCGATTCTGAGCGATCTGGACGACGCGGTGGTCTCCGGCTATGTCAAGCTGCGCAAGCCGCACCGCGACATTTTCGAATACGCGCTGAAACGCTTCGCCATCGACGCCAAAACCGCTGTCTTCATTGACGACAAGGCGATGAACATCGTCGGCGCCAACGCCTCCGGCATACGCGGTGTGCGGTTCGACGATTCCTACAAGCTGCGGGCGCTGCTGCGGCAGCAAGGTCTGAATATCCCTGGTATCCAGCGCTGAAAGGGGCTCCATGCTGAAAGTGTTGTTCGCGGGCACGCCGGACGTGGCGGTTCCCGGGTTGCGTCGGCTCGCCGGCGACAAGGAGCATTTCGAGGTCGTTGCCGTGCTCACCAGGCCCGACGCGCCGCAGGGGCGCGGGCGCAAGCTGACGCCAAGCCCTGTCAAAGAGGCCGCGCTTGAGCTGGACATCCCCGTGCTGGAAGGTGATCCGAAGGAACCATCGTTCATCGCCGAGCTCAAGGCCACGGGCGCGCAGGCCGGGGCCATTGTCGCCTATGGCAAGATCCTCAAGAAGGACGTGCTCGCCGCTCTGCCGATGGGTTGGTACAACCTGCATTTCTCGTTGTTGCCGCAGTGGCGCGGCGCGGCTCCCGTCCAGCGCTCGATCTGGAGGGGCGACACCGTCACCGGGGCCACCGTCTTCAGACTGACCGAAGGCATGGATACCGGCCCAATTCTGGCGCAGTCGACCTGCGAGATCGGCCCGCACGACACTTCCGGGGACCTTCTGGACCGCCTCGCCGAGGACGGCTCGCATCTGCTGGCCTCAGCGCTTGAGGCCATGGCAGAAGGGCGGATTGTCATGCAGGAGCAGCCGCAAGGCGCCTATGAGGTGGCCAAGAAGATCTCCCACGACGACGCGCGCATCCGCTTCGATGTGCCTGTGTTTGCCGTCGACCGGCAGATTCGCGCCTGCACGCCCGAGCCGGGTGCGTGGTGCATGCTGCATCCGCAGGGAGTGGTCTCCGCTGATAACGGGAATGGTGATCGTGCCTCGGCTGGTGAGGATGTCGAAAAGGATATGGGCGACGCAGAACCGTTCCATGTGCTTGAGGCTCGTCCGGCGGACGAACAGGACCCACAAGTGCCCTCGGATCTGAAACCGGGCATGCTGGCCACCACCAAGAAGCATGTCTGGATTGGAACCGCCACGGCACCAATCGAGTTGCTGCGGGTCAAGGCACAGGGCAAAAAGGCCATGCGCGCCGCCGACTGGGCCCGAGGCGCCCGTCTCGCCCCCCGATGCCTACGTCGACTGAATCCGCGTTGTTGATTAGGGACCAATTTCCGTTTTCCTATAAGGATTATGTTTTTCCATCGTGATGGTTGCTTTCCGAATATGTTGCGAATTACATATCGACAACGTCCAGAATACATGACGAGGGCGTAAAACTTTCGTCTGACTCCCTAAGATGGGGAGAGATATCTACGGATAGAGGATTCTGATGCGGGGGATATATGAGTGATGACGAGGATAGCCCGGAGGCGTTGGCGCGGGAGAACGACAACCTGCGGGCCAAGAACCATGCGTTGGCCGTGGCGCTCACGCGGGCCGGCAAGGAGTTGCAGAAGGCCAAGTCCCAGCTCGGATTGATGGCCTCGCCGCCGTTGAACTTCGCCACGATGGTGCGTGTGGACTCGTGTGCTACAGACGAACAGGGTGTGCAGCACGCCAAGGCCGAGGTGCTTTCGGGCAATCGGCGGCTGATCGTGCCGGTGGCCTCGAACGTCCCTGCCTCGCGTCTGGTCGGCGGCAGGACCGTGCTCTTGAACGAGAACATGGTGTTGGTCGAGCAGCGCGGGCTTGAGATTTCCGGTGCGGTGCGCGTCGTCAAACAGGCTTTGGACGACGGTAGGTTGATGGTCGCAGACGAATCCGGTAACGTCACGCTTGTCGAGCGGGCCAGCGCGCTCGCGGATGTCGCCATCGAGTCGTCCGCCCGGATTCTGGTGGACGGCGCCGCCCGTTTGGCGCTGGAGGTCTTGCCGGGTGAGAACGCGACCGATCTGGTGCTGGAGCAGACGCCCGACGCCACCTTCGACGACATCGGCGGGCTTGATTCGCAGATCGAGCGCATCAAGGACGCCGTCGAGCTGCCCTTCCTGCACCGCAAGCTTTTCGAACGGTACGATTTGCGGCCACCCAAGGGCGTGTTGCTGTATGGGCCTCCAGGCAATGGCAAGACGCTGATCGCCAAGGCCGTCGCCAATGCGCTTTCCGGAGGCGATGCCGAGAACGGCGTGTTCCTTTCAGTCAAGGGCCCGGAACTGCTCAACAAATACGTGGGCGAGTCCGAGCGGCTCATTCGCCTGATTTTCAAGCGGGCCCGTGCCCGTGCCGCCGAGGGCAAGCCGGTCATCGTCTTCATCGACGAGATGGACTCGCTGTTGCGTACGCGCGGTTCCGGTGTGTCCAGCGACGTGGAGACCACCATCGTCCCGCAGTTCCTGGCCGAGCTCGACGGTGTGGAAAGTCTTGATAACGTCATCGTCATCGGCGCCTCGAACCGCGTCGATATGATCGATCCCGCTGTGCTGCGCCCGGGGCGTCTCGATGTCAAGATTCGCATAGACCGGCCCGATGAAAAGGCGGCGGCGCAGATCGTATCGCACTATCTCACCGATAATCTTCCCTACAAGACTGGGCAGGACGCGGCGTCGCTGACCAAAGTCCTGGTCGACAGCGTTTACGCGGACGGCCCACAGCGCCATATCTGCGACGTGTGCGACGAGCAGGGGCGTTGGTCGAGAGTCATGTTGGCCGATGTGATGTGCGGGGCGATGCTCAAGAACATCGTCGACCGCGTCAAGACGCACGCCGTCAAGGATTCGATCACACAAGGGCGGCCGATGGAGATCGGGGCCGATACAGTGCTTCGTGCCGTCGACGACGAATTCGCCGAGACCAGCGATTCCGTCATGGATTCCGACCCGGTGCAATGGTCGAAGATCAACGGCATCGCCGGCGGCCATGCCGTGCGCATCCGGCCGGCGCAATGATTGGTAATACAAGAAAGGCGTAATGCGAATGACTGTACGTAGGATGATGGGCACCGAGACGGAGTATGCGGTTTCCGACTTGGGGCAGTCGCATTACAATCCCGTCCAGCTTTCGTTCGATGTGGTTAGTGGTGCGGCGGACCCTGAAACACAGCACATCCGCTGGGATTACCGGCAGGAGGACCCGTTGAACGACGCCCGTGGCACACGCTTGCCGCGTGCCGCCGCGCGTGCGGATATGCTCACCGACGAGCCGCAACGGCAGATCGTCAACGTCATTGCGCCCAACGGCGGCCGCGTCTACGTTGACCACGCGCATCCTGAATATTCCGCGCCCGAGACCATGGACCCTTTCGAGGCTGTCTGCTACGACCACGCCGGAGATCGCATCATGCTTGAGGCCGCCCGGAAAGCCAACGAGCGCAAGGGTTCCCATATCGTTTTGCATCGCAACAACGTGGACGGCAAAGGCGCCAGCTGGGGCACCCATGAGAACTATGTGATGTTGCGTCGCGTCCCGTTCAACCGGGTGGCCGCGCTGATGACCTTGCATTTCATCTCTCGCCAGATCTACACGGGTTCCGGCCGTGTCGGCATCGGCGAGAAAAGCGAGGAAGCTGGATTCCAGCTCAGCCAACGCGCCGATTATATCCATTCCATCGTCGGCCTGCAGACCACTTTCGACCGGCCGATTATCAACGCCCGCGACGAATCCCATGTCACCGGCGATTACCGGCGCCTCCATGTCATCGTCGGTGACGCCAACCGCATGGACGTGCCGCAAGCCCTGAAACTCGGTACGACGAGCATGCTGTTGTGGCTGCTTGAGCAAACCATGCTAGGAAATAGTCATACGAACGATGCCAATGACACCTCGAATTTTGAGCATGAAGGCGAACGCGGAGTTCAAGCTGGTGAGATTGGCGATGATGCGCCGATGATTAGTGATGACAATGCATTCGATCTTGACGGTTTGCTCGCCGATTTGCAACTGGTCGACCCGGTAGGGGCCATGCATATCGTCTCCCATGATTTGACACTTGGGGCGACATTGCCGTTTGAGCATGGAGGCGACACGACCGCATGGCAGATCCAAGTGCGCCTGCTCTCGGCCGTATCCGCGCAAGGTGCGGCCACCTACGGCACTGACAGCAGGGGAGAGCCGCTCTGGCCGGATGAGCCGACCAAACGGATCATGGCGATGTGGCGTCAGGCGCTCGCCGATGTGGCCAAAGTCCGCCACGCCACCGGCGACGAACGCCTCATCATGGCCGGCGAAGGCTCCCGCCTGGAATGGTTGCTGAAGTGGCAACTCCTGGAACGCCTGCGCCGCAAGACCAGCGAACCGTGGTCCAGCCCCAAACTCGCCGCCCTTGACCTGAGCTGGGCCGCCCTCGACCCGTCGCGATCGGTCTTCGCCCGCCTGCAATCGCAGACCGAGCGCGTGGCTCTCGACCAAGCCGAAGACCCAAGCCAAGCCGATATCGAAGTCCAACGCGCCACATCAATGCCGCCCGAGGACACGAGGGCATGGCTGCGCGCCGAAATTATCAAGCGTTTCCCTCAAGACGTCATCGCCGCCTCGTGGTCCCACGTCACGGTTCGTGCCGCCCAAGACGACAGTGCCGGTGCCGATACCGACTACACAACGGATGCCGAAGGCAACCGCATGTCCCGCACCTCGTCCCATCTTTTCTCGCTGGATATCTCAGAACCAACTTATTGGTCCAAGTCCCGCTGTGAACAAGTACTATCAGATTCTGAAACTCACAACGAATCTGCAGTACAGACTTTAAAACGTCTAGCAAGTCAAAAATAAGTAGTCAAAAGTGTAAACGTAAGATTATAAGCCAAAGTGAGTGGAGGGCTGGGATATGCGATGGCTAGACATAAAGCTTGGCCTACCGGCCTGGAGGGTGTCTAGACATTGTATATCCCAGCCCTCCACGGTGACGCTGGAAAATAGATAAAGCAATTAAATGACAGCTAATAAAAGTAAATCTACAAACTTTCTATTAGTTGCTTATAATCTGCATCATCTTCAAACGCAAACGGATCGATGAGTTCGGCTTCGCGGCGGGTCGGAGCTGTCGTCTTCAAATGCGTCCAATCGCAACTGAACGAAGCTCCGCTATGCAGAGCTTGACGAATGAATCCTCCACGCAAGGCTGCGCGGGTATCCTCCGGCGGATTGTTCAGCGCTTGTGCAACTGTATCGTCGCCAACCAGTTCCTTCATGAGACCGTGCTTCATCAGTGATGGATAGATGCTCCCGTTGACGATGTCGTGGTAATTCAGGTCGATCTCACGCGCTTGGACTTGCGAAAGCGAGGGGTTGCGGCGTTTCATCTGCGTCAACAGCTGGTACTTCGCCACCCAGTCGACCCGATCGCTCAATGAGTCGAAATCGCGTTCCGAAAGCGCGTCCAGTGTCCGCTTCCATTCGTTGAGAATGTCCCTGCAGCTGGTCTGCGGTAAGGAGTTTACGACTCCATCGCCATGTTCTTCAAGGAAACGATCGACGATGTGCCAGTAAAGATATTGGATTTCCAGAGCGGTGACGCTGTCAGTTTCGCCGGGATTCTCAGTCGTCTCGGCCCCAAACTTCCGTTGCATTGTGCGGAACGCTTCGATATCCTCAAGTTGCATTACAGATTCTCCACAACTCAAATCGACGCTCATCGCTTGGTTCGAAGCACTCGGATCGGTCAATCCGCAGGCTTCGAACCCGGAGGGCACACCTCGCCGGGCCGCGTCCTCGATGACACAGAGCACCAGATGCGTGGTCGCCAGTTTCATGAACGTGGCCCATTGCGAGCGGTTCGAGTCGCCGATGATGACGTGCAGGCGGCGGAACTCGTCGGGGTCGGCGTGTGGCTCGTCGCGGGTGTTGACCATCGGGCGAGAACGTGTGGTGGACGAGGAGACGCCCTCGTCGAGGAATGCCGCGCGTTGCGTGATTTCAAACCCGTTTTCGCTCACACGTCCGGCTCCGGTGAAAAGCTGCCGGGTCACCAGGAACGGCAGCAGCTGTTGCTTGATGATGGGCAGCGAGATGTAGCGCCGCACCAGATAGTTCTCATGGCAGCCGAACGAGTGGCCAGCCGAGTCGACGTTGTTCTTGAAGAGGTGGATGGTGGCGTGTTCGCCGTGCGTTCTGCGTAGCCGCTCCTGCGCGCCTTTGGCGAGCCGACGCATGATTTCCTCGCCGGCCAGATCCTGCGCCAACGCCTGCGAGGGGTCACGGGCCTCGGCGGTGGCGTACTCGGGGTGTGAGCCGACATCGAGATAAAGTCGAGAGCCGTTCTCCAAGTACGTGTTGGTCGAGCGCGAACGCGAGAGGATTGGCGCGAACATCATCATGGCGACCTGACCTGGGTCACAAGGCTGGTTCGCCCCGGTCACGGAGACGCCATGCTCCGTTTCGATACCGAAAATGCGGGCGAAGGAATCGTATTCGGGGGAGCGCCGCGTGCGGTTGCCGGGCCCTTGGTTGCTGCTGTCGCGCAGCTGTGGCATCACTCGCCGCCTTTTTGCACGAAGCTGGAGACATACTGCTCAGCGTCGGTCTCCAGGGTCGAGGAGATGTCGTCAAGCACCGCGTCCAAGGCGTCACCTTGTTCTTGCGTGTCAGGCGCTTTCCTGACCTGTTCCTCGGCCTTGTTTTCAGGCTCGTTCTGTTGCCGTTGCTGCTTGAATTGCTGCGCCATGTCACTCCTTAACGCGGGAAAACTGGAATGAGCTTCCGCTCTTACTGTTAACGATTGTATTACTGGAAGGGATACACCAGATCGACCAGATAAGGCTCGAGCTCCTTGTCGATGAGCCCATTGGTGGCCACCACATCGTTCTCGCTGCGCCAATGGATTGGTTTGCCGTTCCAACGGCTCACCTTGCCCTGCGCCTGCTGCACCACGACGGTGCCGGCCGAGACGGCGGGGATGTCCCAACGGTGGAGATGCGGTTCGAAATAGGCGTCATAGGTGCCGTCAGCCACTTTGCACAGATCCAGCGAGGCCGGGCCCACACGCTTGACGTCGGCGGGCTTCCCAGCGATGTCGCTCAGGACATGGAACGCCCGTTCCGACTCCTCGGGCACATGCGACATGCCGAAACTGACCACCGAGCCGGTGAGGGTCCTCGTGGTGGAGGGGATGGCCTTGCCACGTTTCTCGCCGATCGGCGTGCGGCGGATGCGGATGGCGCCCTGCCCTTGGGCGGCCAGGTACGTCAAGCCCAGCGCCGGAGCATGCACCACACCCAGGATTGGCTGCGCGGAGTTCTCCTCGTTGAATTCGAACAGCGAGACGGTGATGGTCCATTCACTCATGTTGCGCCGGAAATTGATGGCGCCGTCGATGGGGCCCACACACCAGAACCTGTCACCGGGCTTGGCGTCATCCGGCCGGTCGCGCCACATGCCGTCATAGGGTTCCAAGTAGTTGAGGCGGTTCTCGATGAAGGCGATGAGCTTCTTGTCGATGCTGCTGCCGACCTTTTGGCTGGTGGCTGGAATCTCGAAGACGTCGAAATCCTGGGGGTTGATCTGGTCGTGCAGGGCGTGCTTGCCCGCATCCTGCGTCACTTGGGCCACCTTCAGAGCGAGTGCCCGTGGATTCGTCGTCATATTGCCTGCCACCTCTACTTTTTGCTGTCTCTATAGTATCCCGCAGGCTTTATAACTTTCCAACGTACACGCCATGAAAAAACCTCCGATCGGATTGGCGATCGGAGGCATACAGATCATAAAGACCTGCCTTCAGCTCACTTGGAGGCGACGGCCTTCTTGAGGAGGCTGCCTGCGGAGATGCGGACACCGTAGGAAGCAGGGATCTTGATCGTTTCGCCGGTACGCGGGTTGCGGCCGGTGCGGGCGGCGCGACGAACGCGCTCAGCGGAGAACAGACCGGTGAGCTTCAGGCCTTCGCCGGACTGCATTGCCTCGACGAACACATCCTGGAAGGCGTTGACGGCCGCTTCGGCCTGTGCCTTGGTCAGGTTGGACTTCTGTGCAATCTTCGAAACGAGATCAGACTTGTTGTATGCCATGAAGAATCCTTCTTGATTAGGGGCTTTCCTGTTTGGTGAAAGCCACGTTTCAGTTACATAGTTTAGCCTAAAGTCTCGCCAAATACCGCCAATTTCGAGTGATTTTTCCTTGATTTGTAAAGATTTGACCCGATTGGGGGTCCATTTTCACTTGAGACGGCCGTCTGTTGGTTGCCGAGGACGTCGTTTGCATAAAAACGGCATTGCCAGGACGCTGATTCTACAGTGCCATGTATGTCTTGGCATGTTGCTTCAGGCGTTCGATGCGTATGAATCCCAGCGTGTGGGACTTAGAGGAGGTTGTGCTTGTCGAGTCGCTTCATGGCCAGCGCGCCGATGGGGATGCGCAGCCAATAGAACCCGACGCGGTAGAGCAGCGTGGCGCTCAGGGCCACGGCCGGGGGCACGCCGATGGAGGTGAAGGCGAAGGTCAGCGCCGCCTCTACCGCGCCCAGGCCGCCGGGGGTGGGCATCGCGCTGCCAAGTGTGTTGGCCAAAAGGAAGACGAAGATGGTCTCCAGGGGATTCGCGCTCGTGCCGAACGCCAGCAGCGCCACCCAAAAGCCAAGCCCCGTGGCGATGTTGAGGATCAGCGCGCCGACGAGGCCGCCGACGAGTTTCGTGGGCTGGGCCAAAACCTCGACCAATTGGTGGGCGTAGGAACGCAGCAGCGGCAGGTATTTGTCGACCAGCAGGCGGCGGATCGGTGGAATGGCCATGCACAGGCACAGTGCGAGCACGATGGCGCCGATGACGACGACCAGCGTGTTGGTGGGCACCATGCCGGAGAACATGTTGCGCCCTGTGAAGAGTCCCATGACCAGCAAAAGCACGATGGTGGTCAGTCCCTGCACGGCCCAGGTCACGCTCATGATGGCCGTGGCGGCGGTGTTCTTGTAGCCGTTCTTGCGCAGGAACTGGAGGTTGACGAAGGCCGGCCCCACTCCTGCGGGCATGGAGACGGCGGTGAACCCGGAGGCGGCCTGGGAGCAGAAGAGGTCGAACCAATGGCGTTTGCCGTCGTCCATGAACGAGCCCAGGGTGATGGCCGAGCCGACCCAGGCGAGCATCGAGAAGAGCAGGCAGACCAAGGCCCAGCCGAGGTTCGCGTGCCGCACCGCGTCGATGACCTCGTTGGGGCGCAGCTGGGTGAAGATGACGGCGACGGCGATGATGAGCAGGGTGATGGAGACGAACGATTTGACGTTGAAACGGGCCAGCGTCACCGGTTCGGCCGCGTCGACCTCCTCGTGGGGCGCCAAGGCGTTGAGCCGGTCGCGCACCTCGCCGATGGCCTGCTTGTTCCATCCGGGCAGGTTGCGGGTGGCCGAGGGCACGGCGACCTTCTGCACGAACGGGGCCAGGGCGACCAAGGTCTCTCGTCCCCAGGCCTTCATGGCGGTGTCGATGGCGAGTTCCGGGCTGGTCAGCGTGCACAGGAGCATCAGCAGCTGTACTTTGTCCATGGCGATGTTGGCGCTTCCGCTGGCGTAATCGCCGTTCTGCCAACCCACGATGGCGGGTTGGCCGTCGATCCGCGCCAAGGTGTCCGGCGTGATGCGGCGGTGGGTGTAGCCGCGGCTGTTCGCTCGGGCGAGGTAGTCCATATATCCGGCCATCGTGTCCGCGTCGAGGTATTGCGGATCGCAAGGGCTTGGTGTGTCGGTGACGTTGAAGACGAGCACCGATGATTCCTCGCTGTCCGCGACCCCGTAGGCGCTGGGAGTGGTCAGTCCACAGGACTTGAGGCCCAGGAGCATGTCGAAATGGTGGTGGATTGCGTCGCTCGCCGAACGGTCACGACGCATGCTGACCCCGGTGAAACGAAGTCCTTGCCATAGCTGGTTCAGGTAGCCGGCGGCGTGGGGCAGCGAGTCCAGAACGGAGATGATATAACGATGTCCTTGACCATCGCGGGCGTCGTAGATGCGGGAGTTCTCGATGAGGTCGTCGTCAAGCCTGGTCTTGAGCACGCCCGGCTCGTTGTCGGCGTCCATGCGGCGGTGCAGTTCGGTGATGTCAAGACCGATGCCACGCACGGCCTGGACGACGCCCGTGCCCCAAAGTCCTTGGGTCCGCGTGCCCATGGCGAAACGCAGGACGAGGCCGATGACGCGGCCGACGGCGAAGGAGACGATGACCCCGGCCACGGAATGCCAGGAGACGATGACGAACACGGCCGCCGCGACCAGGAGGGTGTTCCAGCTCCATTTGACCGACGAGCGCGAGCGTTTCGGCCCCGCGACGGTGAGGAAGGCGCCGATGCCCGCGTAGAAATCGGGCAGCATCGCCGGCCCGGACCCCTCACCGGAACGCACGGCGGCCAGCAATGCGGGGACGCCCAGATGGGCGAGGATGAACGAAAGCCCCAGAATAAGGGCGTAACCGCAGAACAGGGCCACCACGGAGACCGCGGATTGCAGCCATTCCCGGTTGATGAGCAGATCCACCAAGACACCGATGACGATGACGAAGCTCAGGAACTGCTGGAGCACCGAGACCGGCAGGTCCATCAGCCAGTTTATGGCCTGCCCTGCGGTTTTCGCGTCGTATTCCACGCCGGTGGTGATGCCCCTCATGTAGGTGGCGAACACGATGACGACGACGGCGAGGATCAGCGCCCCCGCCGCATGGAGCAGGTCGTTGGCGTTGTGCGTGCGCTGCGGGGCGACGTCGTCGATGTCCGCGGGCCGGTGGTGCCTCGGCGTGGACGGCGTGCCTGAAGCGTCCGAAGTATCCGGGGCATTCGTTCCGGCGCCGGCCTCCGGTTTCGTGCCATCCAGTTCCGGGGTCGCCGTTGTCGGCTCGTCGGTCGGCGAGGTTGCAAACGTCTCGTTGGTCATTGCCGGTCGAAATCCACCAATCGCGCGGCGAGGCCGGTATAGGTCTGTGGGGTGAGCGCCTTCAGACGGGCCGCCGTGGCCTCGTCGAAGTCCAACGAGTCGATGAACTCCTCGATGTCGGCCTTGGATATGCTCTTGCCGCGCATAAGCTCCTTGACCTTCTCGTATGGGCGTTCCATGCCTTGTCGTCCGGCGAATTCCTGGGCGCGCATGGCCGTCTGGATGGGCTCGCCAAGCACCTCCCAGTTCTCGTCGAGCTCACGCGTGATGACCTCGAAATTGGGATGGATGGACTTGAGGCCGCCCAAAAGGTTGTCCAGCGCCAGCAGCGAATAGCCGAGCGCCGCGCCGATGTTGCGTTGCGTGGTGGAATCGGTCAGGTCGCGTTGCCAGCGGCTTTCGACCAGCGTGCTGGAAAGCGTGTCAAGGAACGAGCAGGAAAGCTCGAGGTTCGCTTCGGCGTTCTCGAAACGGATCGGGTTGACCTTGTGCGGCATGGTCGACGAGCCGGTCGCGCCTTTGACGGGGACCTGGGCGAAGACGCCGCGGGAGATGTACATCCAGATGTCCACCGCGAGGTTGTGCAGGATGCGGTTGACATGACTGATGGTGCCATAGAGCTCGGCCTGCCAGTCATGGCTTTCGATCTGCGTGGTCAGCGGATTCCATGTCAAGCCCATGCGGTTGGTGACGAATTCACGCGAGATGGCGAGCCAGTCGGCATCGGGGCAGGCGACGGTGTGGGCGCCGAAGGTGCCGGTCGCCCCGTTGATCTTGCCGAGGTATTCCTGTTCGTCGACATGCTTCAGCTGCCGGTTCAGGCGATGGACGAAGACCGCCAGTTCCTTGCCCAGTGTCGTGGGGGTGGCCGGCTGGCCGTGAGTCAGCGCGAGCATCGGCAGGTCTTTGAACTCCTCGGCCTTCGAGGCCAGGAAATCCGTCAGCTCACGGGCTTTGGGCAGCCACACCAAGGTGACGGCCTTTTTGATGCAACGGGCGTTGGCCAGGTTGTTGATGTCCTCTGAGGTGCAGGCGAAATGCACCAGGGTCTTGAGGTTCGGCAGTTGCGTGTCAGGGCCCAAAACGTCGGCGGCGCGGTCGAGCTCGTCGTCGATGTAATATTCCACGGCTTTCACGTCGTGATGCGTTTTGGCCTCATAGGCCGCGTGGCGGGCGATGCCCTCCGCTCCGAAGTTTTCAGGGATGGTCCGCAGATACTCGATTTCCGCGGCGGTGAGCGGTTTGACCCCTTCGAGCACGGGTTTGTCGCCGTTGCCTTCGAAGCCGTTGGCCAAAAGGATCATCCATTCGATCTCGACGGTGATCCGTTCGCGGTTCAACGCCGGCTCGCTCAAATACTCGACGAGCGGGGCGGTTTGCTTGTGGTAGCGTCCATCCAATGAAGTCAACGCGATTGCCGGTGAAATTTGGGTCAGCTGCATAAGCCCCAAGCCTAGCGCAACCCGTTGTCTGCCCGGGCGTTTTCACCAAGGCTTGACGTTGGCGCTGTCGTCCTTCTTCGTCGGGGTTTTCTTGTCGCCGTTGACCGGGCCGTTGGGCTGGTTGGCCTTGAGCGTGTCCTCGACCTGCTTGCGCTGCTCGTCGGTCAGCCCTTGGTTGTTGCCTTTGCCGGATGTCGACGATCCCGAGCCCTGGCCGTTCGCCTTGCCGCCGGTTCCCTTCCCGCTGCCGTTGCCATCGTCCTTGGCTATCTTGCGTGCGGTGGAGGAGGTGAGTTTGCCGGAGATGTCGCTGTTGACGTTGATGACCTCTTTGGTGCTTGGCGTCAGCAGCAAGCCCAAGCGGCGCGCCTCATCGAACTGGGCGTTCGTCTGGTCGAGCTGCGCCTTCAACTGTTGCTGGTCCGCGTTCGGCTTCTTGGCGTATTCGAGGCTGGCGTTGAGCGATGCGGTGGCCTGGTTGTAGGTGTCGATCGCCGTCATGTTCGCCATCAGCACCCCGGCGACGACCAGGAGGATGACGGCCACCACGCCCATCGCCACGCGGATGGGCAGGGACACGATGGCCTGGCGCCTCACACCTTTGGCCTTGGCGTTAGTGGCACGGCTCGCGTCGCGCTTTTTGCCGTTTGGTTTCGGCGCCTTGACTGGTGCCGAGGGAGGGGCGAGCGTGGTGGTTTTCCCGTTCTTCTTCACAGCAGCCTCCTTGAGGTCGCCAGCCAGCTGCCCATCTCCATGGCCAGCAACGCGGCGAGGGCGATGGAAAAGGGCCAGACCACGGGCATGACGCGCTCGCGCCGTTTGGGGGTCTCCACGGTCCTGAAATGCTTGGAGATCGAGGTGACCGAACGTTTGTCGAGTTTGTGGGTGGCGTCAAGGATGACGCATTTGCCACTCATCTCGTCGGCTATCGCTTTCAGATTCTTCTCGTCCATCTTCGAGACGCCGGGTTGCCCGGTGGCCGGGTCCTTCACCCAGTCATCGTTGGCACCGCTGGCATTGGAATCGTCATCCGGGGAGGAATCGTCCACGCCGGCCTTGATCTCGGGAATCTGCCCGCCTTGCGCGCTGCCGACGCCGATGGTGAAGGCGTCGTCGAGGTATTGGCGCAGCGAGGAGAAGGTGCGCCGGGCTTTCGCCGAGGTCTGCTCACCGTCAGATATGTAATACAGGACGATGCGGTCTTTCGGATGCGACGAACGCATGGATTTGAGCGTCACGAGCAACGGGTCGATCGGGGCGTCCAGGGTGGAACCCGCCGAGACGGCGGTCGGCTCCGGCTGAAGCCCGGTGGCCCAGTTGCGTATCGCGCCGACATCGGGGGTCAGGGGCACGTCCAGCGTCGCGCTGGCGCCGAAATGCACCGCCGCGAAACTGGAGTTCTCATAGATGTCGGTCAGGTCATCGATGGCTTTCCTGGCCGCGTCCAGACGTGTGATTGTCGCCTGGGAGCCGTAATGGGCGTCGTTGACCGCCATGGAACCGGTCACGTCCGTGGCCAGCACGACGTCGGTGGTGTTGACCGCCCGGCTGGTCGTGGTGGCCAGCGTCGAAGGAGTCAGCGCCAGCACGGCGATGAGCACGCAGATGGCGCAACGGCGTATCGAGGCCCATGCCGTCTCGTCGCTTTGGCCTTTCCGCTTCTGATGCAACACGATGATGGCCACCGCGAAACCAATCATGACCGCCGCGATGGCGATGCCAGCCGGCCAGCCCAAAGCCGGGGCGAAACGCCAGTTCCTCAATTCCTGTAGGTTCATCGCTTGAGCCTCCAAGCCATGCAGATCCAGATGGCGACCAGCACCGCCAGCGCCAGCGTCCACCAGCCGGGCGCATCCACCAAAGCGGCCTTGCGCGCCCGTTGCTCGTCCCGGTTCTTGCGTTTCTCGATGCTGCGCACCAGGTTCTCGATCGGCGTGCCGGAATGGACCGAGAAATACGAGCCGCCGTGCGAGGTGATGTCGCGTTGCATCTCGATGGTCGTGGCATCCTTTTCGCTGCTCGCCGGCCCCGCATAGAGCCCGTCGACCACGATGCCGGCCTTATGCGTCAGGTCGAGTGCCGAGTCGAGCGTGTACGTCGATTTGCCGGAGAAGTTATCGGTGGCCAGCACGATGGAGGCCTTGTCGCGCTTGGTGTCCGCCTTGCTGGTCTTGCCGTAGACGAATCCCGGAAGCATCGCCGCGCAGCTCACGAGTCCGTCGCCGATGAGGCTGGTCTGGTCCTTGCGGTTCTGGGTGCCTTCGATCAGGTCGGAGAATTCCTGCAGGGTGCGCGGATCGGTCTTGTCGATCTTGTCCTGCGAGGAGATGCGCCCCAGGATGTCGCCCGCGTACTTGAGCTGTCCCGAGGCCAGTTGGTAGTCGTCGGTCAGGGGGAAGAGCGTGCGCGAGGTCGAGTTGAACAGGCTCAGTCCGATGCGTTCGCCTTTGAAGCTGGAGATGAGCCGTTGGTAGGAGGCGAGCACCTCGTGGTCATAGGAGAGCATCGAGGGGGAGACGTCCAGGCACAGCACGATGTCGCGGTTGCCGGTCCGTTCGTCGGCCTCGTCGACGGTGGACGGGCGCGAGAGCGTGGCCAACGAGAGCAGCAACGAGACGGCCAACGCAACGGTGGCCACGCGTCCAAGCACGCGCCACTGGCGGAACCGCTCCTCGACGTGTTCGGTGTTGAGGTCCTCGTCAAGATTGAACACCGGTATCTGGGGGACCTTGGGGTGGCGCCGCGAAGAGACCAACACCCATGCGACAATCAAAACGATCGCCAGGAGCAGTCCTATCACCGCGGCCCAAGGCCAATGCCATTCGAGGTTCATTTGCGCCACCTTTCGATGAGGTTGGCGACCCATTCCCCGGCCTGCTCCACGCTGGTCTCACGGGCCTGGGCATGGCGTTGGGCGTCCGCGAATTCCGGGGGGTAAAGCGCGCTGATGGTCTGGCGCAGCAGTTTCATGCCCGGGTCGGCGGAGACGGAGACCGGCATCCGGTTGATGTCGGAAAGCGTGTATGAGCTCATGTCCTTGCCGGTCTGCATGCTCGCGAAATCGCGGGCGACCTGCGCCAGATCACGCAAGGCCTCGTCACGTGTCGAGGCGCCTTGGGCATGGCCTTCGACGATTTCATTGATGCGCTCGCGCCACGCACTTTTGTCGTTGCCGAGGCTGTGGGCGCCGCGTGGTCTCGCGTCCGCCTGTTTTCTCGGCCGTGAGAGCACCGCTATCGCGATGATCAGCAACGCCGCCAGGCACAGGCAAAGGACGAGGGAAACGATGAGCGCTCCGGGCACCTCGATAAGCCCTTCCGGCTTGGGTGCCGAGATGGTGGATCCGGTGGTTCCTTGATAGGTAAATCCTTGCGCCAAAGCGAACCGCCAGTTGCGGCCTGCTTCTGGGATGGTCCATTGCATCGCCGTCATAACACCGCCCCCGCCCCGAGAGCCAGCGGCGTCGTGTAGACGTTGCCCGATGAGGTCTGCTTCAACGCCACGCTCACCAGGCGGATGAACTTGGAGAACATGTCCTCGCTGGAGGTGGCGCGCAGCAATGTCGCCTTGCTTTTCTTCAGTTCGTCCTCGAGCCGCGTGGCCAGGTATTGGCGATGCGTGTCGACGGCGGACGCGGTTTTCTCGTCGATCAGGAAGGCGGGGATCCGACGCCCGTCGAGTCCGTCCGTGATCTGGCCGAAGGGAATCGAACGGAACGGGTTGAGTGTCGACACGTCGATGAGCATCAGTGGATGCAGGGCGGCGATCAGCCGGATGTTGTGCAGATGCTCTTCGCTCAAGGCATGGTCGTCGGTGGCGATGACCACCAAGGAGCCTTTGTCGTCCAGTGTGCGGGCGTAATCGAGCAGCGCGCCGAAGTTGCGCGGGGAGTGGGTCTCGTCGCCGGTGCCGGAGTCGATGGCCTGCTCGAATTGCGCCAGGCCGCCTTTGAACGGCTTGCGGATGATGCTCTTGCTGTCGGCGAACACCAATGAGATGCTGTCATGGCGCCTGGTGCTCAACGCTGCGAACATGCACATCGCGTTGATCGCGACCTGCGCTGCGGTCTCGCCGCTGGCGGTGCGCCCTTGCATTTCAAGGCCGTTGTCAAGAAGTAAATGGACACGCGAGGTGACGAGGCGCTCGCGGTCGACGACCATGGGATGGCCGCTCTTGGCGCTGGCCTTCCAGTCGATGAGCCGTGCCTCGTCCTCGAAAGTGTAGTCCCTGGTGGAGATGGGGTCGTTATTGCCGCCGAGCCGTGAGGACGAGTGCTCGCCTTCGAGCACGCCCAACGCGCGGCGCACGGTCGGCAGGGTCAAGGTCGATGAAAGGGTCTCGATCTTCCTGCGTACTCTCGCCGCGTCCGGTGAGACCTCACGTAAGGAGGGACTCATGGAACAGGCACCGTTTCCACGATCGAATCGATGATCTGGTCGGCGCTCACGCCATCGGCCTGCGCCTCGAAGGTCAGGAGGATGCGGTGGCGCAGAATCTCGTGGACGAATCTCCTGACGTCTTCGGGCACGACGTAGTCGCGTCCGCCCAACAACGCCTGGGCCTGGCCGATGCGCACCAGGGCGATGGAGGCTCGCGGGCTGGCGCCGAGTCGGACCTGGGCCGCAAGGTTCTTGATCGGGTGGCTTCCGGCGCCTCGCGAGGTCGCCACCAGATCCACCGCGTAGTTCATGATCGATTCGCTGACATGGACGCGACGCGCCGCGGCCCGCAGGAAATCAACGTCGGCGACGCTCAGCGCATCTTGGGCGGGAGCTGTGGGATCGACCACATCCGTGCCGCGCTGGGTCAAGAGGGCCAGCATGCGCGCCTCGTCGTTGGCGCTCGGGTAGGTCATGACGGCCTTCATCATGAAACGGTCCATCTGGGCCTCGGGAAGGGTGAAGGTGCCTTCCTCCTCGATCGGGTTCTCCGTGGCGATGACCATGAACGGCTTGGGCAGCGCGATGCGCTTGCCGCCGATCGTGGTGGCCCCCTCGGCCATAGCCTCGAGCATGGCCGACTGCGTCTTGGCGTTGGAGCGGTTGATCTCGTCGAGCAGCACGAAATTGGCGTGGATGGGGCCGATCTGTGTGGAGAACTGCTGCGTGGAGAAATCGAAGATCTGTGTGCCCACCAAATCCGAGGGCATCAGGTCCGGGGTGCATTGCACACGGCGGAACGAGCCGGAGACGGAGGTCGCCAGCGTCTGCGCCGCGGTGGTCTTGGCAAGTCCCGGCACCGATTCGATGAGGATGTGGCCGCCGGCGATCATCGTGGTGATCAGGGCCTCGCGCAGGTTCTCCTGGCCGATGAGCGTCTGGGCGAAGCGCACGCGGATGCGGTCGGCCAGCTGCTTGGCCCGCGCGCCATCCGTGGCTCCCGCGCTTGGTGTCGTAGGAGCCGGTATTGATGTATTACGTTGTTGCCCCATGGGTTGCGCTTGCTGCGGACGTGGTGGGAAAAATGCCATGATGATTCAATTCTTGCTTGTGATTTTCGTGTGCTTAATGCTCTGTGTGAGGCATTGTAGCGGCTGGGGCGGTCGGGGAGGTGGTGAGATCCCAGTTGATGGGTTCGGCTCCCATTTGTTGCAATGCCGCGTTGGTCCGAGAGAACGGCCGTGAGCCGAAGAATCCGCGTGAGGCGGAAAGCGGGCTGGGGTGGGGTGACTTGATGATGTAGGCGTTGGTCAGCTTCGGCTCGAGGCTCTGCGCGTTGCGGCCCCAGAGGATGGCGACCAGTGGCTTGGGCCTGCCTTGCTCGTCGGTGCGCGCGTTGAGGGCGGTGATGGCCGCGTCCGTTACCTTTTCCCAACCTTTGCCTTGGTGGCTGTTGGGCCGGCCGACGCCCACGGTCAGGCAACGGTTCAGGAGCATGACGCCTTGCGCGCACCACGGGGTCAGGTCGCCGTTTTGCGGGATCGGCACACCCAGATCGTCGTGCATCTCCTTATAGATGTTCTGCAGGCTTTTCGGCACCGGGCGCACGTCCGGCGCCACGCAGAAGCTCAGCCCCACCGGATGGCCGGGAGTGGGGTAGGGGTCCTGTCCGACGATCAGCACCTTGATGGAGTCGAAGGGGATGGTGAAGGCCCGGAGGATGTTGTGGCTCGCGGGAAGGGAGGGGCGCCCGGCCCGGTGCTCCGCGCGTAGGAAGTCGCCCATGCGGTGGATGTCCGGCTCGACGTCGGCCAGCGCTTGGGCCCAACCGGCCTCGACCAGCTGCGACAATGGTTTGATATGGGTTTCGCTCATGGCTATAACCTTAGGTTCCGGTCCCTATGTTCGCTAGGTTTTCTCGGTAGTGGCCTTTTGACAGTGCCAAACGCTACACTTGCACGTAAGCTCTTGGAAAGAATATTTGGAGGGGAAATATGGCGCGCGATGAACGAGAAACGTACGAGTCCTATCCGAAGGACGCGTTCGACAATCCTCCCAGGGGTCCGGTGGGCGTCCATCGTGGCAACACCTCCCTGATCTCCCGTTTCGTGCCTTATCTCATCGTGGTCATCGTGGCCGTCCTCGCCGGGCTTCTGGTGTGGGGCCTTTATTCCGGTGAGCTCCAGAAGACGTTCTCCGGGCATGGCCAAAGCTCTTCGCAGACGGCCAGCGCCCCCAAGACGGAGAAAAAGAAGACCGTGACCAAGAAGAAGGAAACGACCACCAAGCCGGACACTTCTTCCGATTCCACGCAGCAGCAACAGCAGCAGGCGGCTCCGCAGCCCACCCCGCAGGTGAACAAGCAGACCGCGGTCCAGGTCGTCAACGGGACGCGCATCAACGGCTACGCCGCCAAGAAGCAGGCCGTGCTGCAGCAGTCCGGGTATTCCAGCGTCACCGCGGCGAACCCCACTGGCAAGCTGCCCACCACCTCGGTGGTCTGGTACCAGAACGAAAGCGACAAGGCTACCGCGCAGGACGTGGCGAACGCTTTGGGCATCACCGCAGTCCAGCAACAAAGCGGAATAGCTCAACCAATCGTTGCGGTTCTTCTGAATTAATTAGACACATATCTGATAGTTGACCAGTAGAACCTTTTAGTATGAGGGCTGTGCTTGACTTTCAGCCGCGTTTTGTTTATTTTTTCGGCGTGTTGCGACATTTTGACCGTGGTCTTGGCTATAGTTGGGACTATGTCGCGTGATGTGGTATCCGGAATCAGCCGGATTCTTCATATTGTTTTCGCGTGACACTCGGATGAGAGAATGGTTATTATGGCACAAGGTACCGTGAAGTTCTTCAATGCTGGCAAGGGTTACGGATTCATCAGCCCCGATGACGGGAGCGAGGATGTGTTCGTTCACTATTCCGCTATTCAAAGCGATGGCTTCAAGAAGCTTGACGACGGCGACAAGGTGGAATATGAGTTTGAGCAGGGCCCGAAGGGTCTGCAGGCGACAAGCGTCACCAAGCTCTGAAAAGCTAGCGAATAAATAGATTTAACGTCGGTTACGATTCTCATGAATCGTGACCGACGTTTTTTCATGCCAACAGCGCAATTTCACAACTTTTGGCACTCGACGGGTGGGAGTGCTAATCTTGCAATTAGCACTCGAAGCCCGAGAGTGATAATCGGCAGCTGACGGTTGGTTATCGTGCTTCAAGGATTTTGGGTGAGTCAATATTAGCTGTGAAGCCACTTGTGGAGGAAACAATGGCAAAGATGATTGCATACGACGAGGAAGCTCGCCAAGGAATGCTTGCGGGTCTCGATGAACTCGCCAACACCGTCAAGGTCACGCTGGGCCCGAAGGGCCGCAACGTCGTGCTCGACAAGAGCTATGGCGCCCCGACCATCACCAATGATGGCGTCTCGATCGCCAAGGAGATCGACCTCGAGGATCCTTATGCGCGCATCGGTGCGGAACTGGTCAAGGAAGTCGCCAAGAAGACCGATGACGTCGCAGGCGACGGCACCACCACCGCGACCGTGCTCGCGCAGTCGCTCGTGCACGAGGGTCTGAAGAACGTGGTCGCCGGATCCAACCCGGTGGCTCTGCGCCGTGGCATTGAGAAGGCTTCGGACGCTGTCGTGAAGCAGCTCGTCTCCGTGGCCAAGGATGTGGAGACCAAGGACCAGATCGCCGCCACCGCGACGATTTCCGCTGGCGACCCCGAGATCGGCGAGAAGATTGCCGAGGCGCTCGACAAGGTCGGCCAGGATGGCGTCGTGACCGTCGAGGACAACAACCGCTTCGGCCTTGACCTCGAGTTCACCGAGGGCATGCGCTTCGACAAGGGCTACATCTCCCCGTACTTCGTCACCAACAACGATGACCAGACCGCGGTGCTTGACAACCCGTACATCCTGCTCACGAGCGGCAAGCTCTCCAGCCAGGAGGATGTCGTCCACATCGCCGAGCTCGTCATGAAGAGCGGCAAGCCGCTGCTCATCATCGCCGAGGACGTCGACGGCGAAGCGCTGCCGACCCTGATCCTGAACAAGATCCGTGGCACTTTCAACTCCTGCGCCGTCAAGGCCCCTGGCTTCGGCGACCGTCGCAAGGCCATGCTGCAGGACATCGCCATCCTGACCGGCGCGCAGGTCGTCTCCGACGATCTGGGCTTGAAACTCAACTCCATCGACATGTCGGTGCTGGGCCAGGCCAAGAAGGTCATCGTCTCCAAGGACGAGACCACCATCGTCTCCGGTGAGGGCTCCAAGGAGGACGTGGAAGCCCGCGTCTCCCAGATCCGCGCCGAGATCGAGAACACCGATTCCGACTATGACCGTGAGAAGCTGCAGGAGCGTCTCGCCAAGCTCGCTGGTGGCGTGGCCGTCATCAAGGTTGGCGCCGCCACCGAGGTCGAGGCCAAGGAACGCAAGCACCGCATCGAGGATGCCGTGCGCAACGCCAAGGCCGCCATCGAAGAGGGCCTGCTGCCCGGCGGTGGCGTCGCGCTCGTCCAGGCCGCCAAGAAGGCCGAGGATTCCGCGGACATCAAGGCTCTGACCGATGAGGAGGCCACTGGTGCCGCCATCGTCTTCCGCGCCATCGAGGCCCCGATCAAGCAGATCGCCGAGAACTCCGGTGTCTCCGGTGACGTCGTCTTGAACAAGGTGCGCGAGCTGCCTGAAGGCCAAGGCTTCAACGCCGCGACCAACAAGTACGAGGACCTGCTCGAGGCCGGCGTGGCCGACCCGCTGAAGGTCACCCGTTCCGCCCTCCAGAACGCCGCTTCCATCGCCGGCCTGTTCCTGACCACCGAAGCCGTGGTGGCCAACAAGCCGGAACCGAAGCCGGCTCCTGCCCAGGGCCAGGGCGCCGACATGGGCTACTGATCCCGTCTGATGCCCGGCAATCCACGAACGTTTCGGCGTTCGGGATGACGTAGGCGTCAAAAAGGATGTTGAGGAAGCCGATATCTTGTGATGAGGTATCGGCTTCCTCGTATTTTGTTATGAGATGAAGTTCGTAAGGTTTTTGAAGACAAGGTGCGGACAGGCTACCTGTAACGGGACTGGAGAACGGGTTTGCCGAATTTGATTTGAGTGTAGATCGCTCGCCGACGTCAGGGACTTGGGTGAAAATGCCCGTAGCGGATGTGGTTTCGTTGGTGAAGCTCTCCGCTAGAGTGGTGGATATGTCAGTCAGCATGCCACAACGTTCAAGAACCATCAATGCCGCCACTGATACTGGTTCGGCATGGGGCCATCGCTTCAGCCAGTCCGGGGAAAGGCATCGTTTACGTCTTTTGGCTTGGTCTGTGCTGATGGTGGTGATGTTGGCCGTAGGACTGGGATTTGGCACGGTTGGCACCGGCATGGCCGCGGCCGGGGCGCCCAAAAAGCCAGATGTCAGCGCGAATGTCACCGATCCCCAGAACCTTCTGGGTGGCGATGTCTCGCGCGTCGACGATGCGATCTCATCGGTCAAGGAAGAGACCGGGGTGAGCGTGCGCCTGCTTTATCTGGCCAATTTCACCGGGACGAAAAATCCGGACAAATGGGCCGGGGATGTCTTGCAATCCACGAATCCGCCCGCCAACACAGTGCTGCTCGCCGTGGCTTCCAACGACGGCCGGCTTGTGGTGGCCGTCTCGCACAACTCGGACAATTGGCTGAAGGACAAGGACCATGTCTCCGAACTCTCGCAGGCCGCGCTGGGACCGTTGCAGAAGGGCGACAACCCCGATTGGTCCGGTTCCGCCTGCGCCATGATGGACGAGATCAAAACGTTGCATCGGCAGGAGGCGTCGAAGAAGCCCAAGATCATCATCGGTGTGGCGGGTGCCGTGGCTGTTGTGGTGCTTGTCGCTATAGCGGTGTTGCTGCTACGCCGCAAGCGTAAGTCCAAGAGCGCCGGTGTTGAAGGGTCCGGTGAAGGCGAGAAGAACGTCGGGAAAACCGGAGCTGATTCCGGACTCGCTGGAAAACCCCGCAAAGGCAAGGCGAAAGGCCCCAGACACCGCAAAAAGCACTGACCTTTGGGTTTGGCAATGCGGCAAAATATCAATCGATATGATGCATTCATTGGTGATTCGTATGGTTTTTCTTATGCCTTCTTTAGCTGAGTGAAGAATCGACTGCATTATGCAGGAGACGTTCAGGAAACGTACAGCATGGTGAGTAAATCTTAGGGTTATGAGCAAACCGATAGAAGCATCAATCGTCGTGGTGGATGACGAGCCGTCGATCCGTGACCTGCTGGTCGCGTCCCTGCATTTCTCCGGGTTCGAAGTGGCCACGGCCGCCTCGGGTACCGAGGCCATCGAGGTGATTGAGAAGACCCAGCCCGACCTGATCGTCCTCGACGTGATGCTGCCGGACATCGACGGCTTCACCGTCACCCGCCGCATCCGCCAGGAAGGCATCGACGCGCCGGTCCTCTTCCTGACCGCGCGCGACGACACCCAGGACAAGATCATGGGCCTGACCGTCGGCGGCGACGATTATGTCACCAAGCCCTTCAGCCTTGAGGAGGTGGTCGCCCGCATCCGCGCCATCCTGCGCCGCACACACGAGCAGGTGGAGGACGATCCGGTCATCCGCGTCGGCGACCTCGAGATCAACGAGGACTCCCACGACGTCTCACGCGCCGGGCAGACCATCGACCTGAGCCCGACCGAATACAAGCTGCTGCGTTACCTGATGGACAACCAGGGCAGGGTGCTTTCCAAGGCGCAGATCCTCGACCATGTCTGGCAATACGACTGGGGCGGGGACGCGGCCATCGTCGAATCCTATATCTCCTATCTGCGCAAGAAGGTCGATGGCGTCGTCGTCACCGACGCCGATGGCACCAAGCACAAGGTGGCCCCGTTGATCGAGACCAAGCGCGGCATCGGCTACATGATCCGTGAGCCGAAGGAACAGCAGGGGCAATGACGGATCCGCAAGCATCGTTTAAGCCGGTGGGTGGTGTGGCCGGCGCAGGGCATCAGACCGCCGGGCCAACCGATGGGCAGGATGTCGGAGACTATGGCGACAATGTTGCCACGACTTCCGGCACTCCCGGTGAACTCGGCACGGCTTCCGGCGCGTCCGGCGGATTCGGCAAGAAAGACGCTGCCGGTAAACCTGGCAAACCCGCCAAAGGGGGCAAACCCAGCAGGTTCCCCGCTCTCGCCAGATTGCGCAAGCGTTGGTTGGGACGCCTTGACGCGGTTCCCCTTTCCACCAAACTCGTCGCGTGCACGCTTGTGCTGCTGATGGTGGGCACCTTCGGCATCTCCCTGACGATCCGCCAGCTGGTCAGCAGCTATCTGGTGCAAAAAACCGACACCCAGCTGCGTGACCAGGCCCAATTGGTGTATAGCAACGTCGACCTGCTGAGCAGCAAGAACGAGAACGAGAACGTCGGCCCCAACGAATACTTCATGCAGCTTCGTGACACCGACAACAACATCGTGAGCACCCCGTTGGTCCCCGTGCTGCGCGACAGCATCCTCTCCGAACCGGTGCTGCCACCCAATGGATCCATGGGCGATGTCAAATTCGACAAGCCCTTCACCGCCTCAGCCAAGGTCCGCGCGCTGAGCCCGGCCGTGAAGGCCGACAAACGCACGATGCAGGTGGCTCAGGCCCCCTGGCGCGTCCTGGCGCTCGAAGGCCGGGAACGCGGGCCCGATGGCACCAGCGTGGTCAAGATGACCGTCTACATCGGCGTTTCGATGGCCGACCAGATCGACATCATCAACACGCTGACCCAATACTCCATTTTCGTCAGCATCATCATCGTGCTGCTCGGCGCGGTGGTCGCCACGCTGATCATCCAGCGAACGTTGCTGCCGCTGAAACGCATCGAGAAGACCGCCGCCAAGATCGCCGCCGGCGACCTGAGCCAACGTGTGCCCACCGCCCCGGAGAACACCGAGGTCGGCTCCCTGGCCGCTTCCCTGAACGCGATGCTCGCCCGCATCGAATCCAGCTTCCGTGAGCAGCAGGAGACCACCGAGAAGATGAAGCAGTTCGTCTCCGACGCCAGCCACGAGCTGCGCACGCCTTTGGCCACCATCCATGGCTATTCCGAGCTTTACCACATGCAACGCGAATTCCCGGGGGCATTGGAACGCGCCGACGAGTCCATCGACCACATCGAGGCATCAAGCCAGCGGATGACCGTGCTGGTGGAAGACCTGCTTTCGCTCGCGCGCCTTGACGAGGGCCGCGGCATCGACATCACCCAGCAGGTCAATCTGACCCAGCAGCTCAAAGACGCCGTCGACGATCTGCACGCGCTTGATTCCGAGCGTGGCATACGGCGCGGAAGGCTCGAGCTCAACGCCAAGGACGGCAGCAATCCGGCCTATCTGGTGTTCAAGGAAGGCGAGTTCCCCGAGGTCACGCTGACCGGTGACGGCTCCAGGCTGCGCCAGGTCATCACCAACATCGTCGGCAACATCCACCGCTATACGCCCTCGGATTCGCCGGTGGAGGTGGGCCTTGCCATCATGCCGGCCTCCATCAGTCCGGAATCGTTGCAGCGCATGCCTTCCGACGCGCAGTCCCTGCGGTATTTCCTCGAGGCTGTCGAGGTGGGGCAATCCATGCAGATGGGCATGAACTACGCCGTGTTCAGTTTCATCGACCACGGTCCGGGCGTGCCGGCGGACCGGCAATCCCAGATTTTCGAGCGGTTCTACACAGCCGATCCCTCGCGTGCCCGACAGAAAGGCGGCACGGGTCTTGGCATGTCCATCGCGCAGTCCGTGGTTCGGGCGCATCATGGCTTCATCGACGCCACGACCACCAGGCTTGGCGGAGGGCTCACCCTGACCGTGATTCTGCCGATCGCCCCTGTGGAGCCGCAAGTTCCCAATCACGCCATGGCAGCGGGAACGCCGGATAAACCAAACAACAGGAAGTCCGGCAGACAAGGCAAACAGAGCAGGCAAGGCATGTGGCCGCACCGAGATAAAAACAAGACGAAAGCCGCCGATGGTGGACAGCAAGGAAACATCGCGTCCAACGGTGTCTGAGCTTGGATGGTTCATAGGACCGCCGTTTCGCGGTTTGCGTAGCCGTTACGCTAGACTGGTGGTAGTACGTAATTAATGGCTCCGAGCGGCCTTGCCGTTTCGAGGATATGGAATGAATGAGGTGTGTCATGCCCAGCGGCAAAGTGCGTTGGTTCGATTCGAAGAGGGGATACGGTTTCATCACCGACGAAGAAGGCAACGATGTGTTCCTGCCCGCGGCGGCGCTTCCGGCCGGCACGTCGACGCTGCGTAAAGGGGCCAAGGTCGAGTTCTCGCTGGTCGACGGACGCAAAGGGCCGCAAGCCATGGATCTGCACGTTCTGGGGCCTGCGCCTTCGGTGGTGCGGGCGACCAGGCCCAAGCCCGATGACATGACCGCCATCGTCGAGGACCTCATCAAGCTGTTGGACCAGGCCGGCAATTCGTTGCGGCGCCATCGTTATCCCAATCCCGGCGAGAGCCGCAAGCTGGCCACGTTGCTGAGGGCCGTGGCCGATGATTTCGATGTCGAAGACTGAGGATGAAAACGGAAGACGGTATGGCAGAAGACAATATGGCACAGACAACGGCGGATGCGGGCGCACAGGACGAAGAGGCGAAGCTTGACCCTCGGTCTTTGGCGAAATCGGTGGTGCTGAGCGTCGCCGAAGAGCCCGAAGAGGTGGGGGACTTCGCGCAGAGCATCGACTTGGGCGACAATGTCACCGATTTTCGTTTCGTGTGCCATAGAAAAGGCTATGAGGGCTGGCAATGGGCGGTGACGCTCTACCATGATGTCGAACTGGACTCGTGGAGCGTCAACGAATCCACGCTGGTTCCCACGAAGGATTCCCTTTTGGCGCCGGCCTGGATTCCTTGGAAGGACAGGCTTGAGGCCGCCGACCTTTCGGTGACGGACTCTCTGGGCACCGACCCGGACGATCCGCGCATGGAAGACGGGTTCCGCAAGACCGAGGTCGTTGAAAAGGATTCGGTGAACGTTGCGGAAACAAGTCAGGATGACTCCGGCTCCTCGGTTTCCGGCCAGAAAATCGCCGAGAACGATGTCGAACCGAATGGCTCCGGGAGTTCTGAGACGTCGTTGGCCTCCGATCAAGCCGCCACGGCCGCCACAAGCGGTGATAAGGCTGAAATCGCCGACGTTCAGGTCGAAGAGACAGCGGAAACCGATGCTCAAACGCAATCCGATGCGGATATCGACCCTGAGACGGGGCTGAGCCGTGAACTTGAGGATGCCGTCGAGGAATTCGGCCTGTCACGCCGGCATGTGATGAGCGAGCTCGGGCGCTCGCAGACTGCCAAGCGTTGGTATGACGGGCAGCACGGGCCGAAATCACTTTCCACCAAGACCGCCGAGGGCAACCTTTGCTCGACGTGTGCGTTCTTCATCGGGCTCAAGGGCGACCTTGACACCATGTTCGGCGTGTGCGCGAACCGCTGGAGCCCCGACGACGGGCGCGTGGTCTCGCTTGACCACGGCTGTGGCGAGCATTCCGAGATCGAGCAGCCTGAGCCCTCGCATCTGTGGGTGCAGTCCAAGCCCGCCTTCGACGATCTGCATATCGACATCATCGCCCAGGCGCCGCGCGAGGAACGCGGCCAGGTGGAGCTCATCGAATCGATCGATGAGGATGACGAATCGGACGATGACGAGACCGCGACCGAAAACGACATCGCCGAGCACGCCATTCCAGGTTCGCTGGAAGACGATGATGACGAGAATGAGGACGAGGACGACGCGCAGGGCACGGTAGGCAGTGCCGTCACCGCCGATGTCGCTGTCGAATCCACCATCGATCTGAGTGACGAGGACGATTCGGATGAGGACGATGCCGATGATGAATCGGCGGATGATGATTCCGATGACGAGACCGATCAGTCGGCTGACGATGAACCGGAAGATGATGGTCCAGACGAGGCTGATGACGAGGACGAGGAAACCGAAACGTCTGATAACGATGACACTGAGGACTCAATTGAAGCCGGGAACTCCGAGGATGCGAATGCCTCCGACACCTCAACGCAAGCCGACGATGTGGTGGACCAAAAGAACACGAAAGCCGACACCGGTGATGATGAGGACGATGAGTCGAAAACCGCATGAATGATAGGATTCTAGCCGTTTCCATCACGTTTGTTGCGTTCTCAGCGCAATCGTCGCACCACGTGAAATAAACGTCACCATAAATCGGTAGAGTTAAATGGATTATCAACAGTGGAAGGACAAGTATGTTCGAACGGTTTACTGACCGTGCCAGGCGCGTGATCGTGCTGGCGCAGGAAGAAGCCAAGGCCCTCCAGCACAACTATATCGGCACCGAACATCTGCTGCTCGGCCTGATTCGTGAAGGCGAAGGAATCGCGGCCAAGGCGCTCGCCGCCAAGGGCGTCACCTTGGAAGACACCCGCAAGCAGGTGGAGGAAATGATCGGCAAGGGCAACGCCGCGCCGAATGGTCATATTCCGTTCACCCCTCATGCCAAGCAGGTTCTGGAACTGAGCCTGCGCGAGGCGCTGCAGCTGGGTCATAGCTATATCGGCACCGAGCACATCCTGCTCGGCCTCATCCGTGAGGGCGAGGGCGTGGGCACTCAGGTGCTCATCAAGATGGACGTCGATCTGGGCGAGCTCCGTAGCTCCACCATCGACCTGATCCGTGGCAACTCCGGTGGTGCCGAAGGTGAAGGCAAGGGTGACCTGGCCAACGCGGGCGGCGTGGAGAACAAGGGTCGTCAGACCGGCTCCGCCATCCTCGACCAGTTCGGCCGCAACCTCACCGCGGAAGCCGCGGAAGGCAAGCTGGACCCGGTTATCGGCCGCGCCAAGGAGATCGAGCGCGTCATGGTCGTGCTCTCGCGGCGCACCAAGAACAATCCGGTGCTGATCGGCGAGCCCGGCGTCGGCAAGACCGCCGTCGTCGAAGGCTTGGCTCAGAAGATTCACGCGGGCGACGTGCCGGAGACGTTGAAGGGTAAGCAGGTCTATTCGCTTGATCTGGCCTCCATGGTGGCCGGTTCGCGCTACCGCGGCGATTTCGAGGAACGCCTGAAGAAGGTTTTGAAGGAAATCAAGACCCGCGGCGATATCGTCCTCTTCATCGATGAGATCCATACCATCGTCGGCGCAGGTTCGGCGGACGGCGCATTGGGCGCTTCCGACATTCTGAAGCCGATGCTGGCCCGCGGCGAGCTCCAGACCATCGGTGCCACCACGACCGACGAATATCGCAAGTACATTGAGAAGGACGCGGCGCTCGAACGTCGTTTCCAACCCATTCAGGTTGATGAGCCGTCCATCGCGGACACCATCGAGATTTTGAAGGGCTTGCGCAGCAGGTACGAGAACCACCACAAGGTGACCATCACCGACGGTGCGCTCCAGGCCGCCGCTGAGCTTTCGTCCCGCTATATCCAGGACCGCAACCTTCCCGACAAGGCCATCGACCTTATCGACGAGGCTGGCGCGCGCCTGCGCATCAAGCGTCTCACCGCGCCGCCAGAGCTCAAGGAGCTTGACGGCAAGATCGCCAAGATCTCCGACGAGAAGGACAAGGCCATCAAGGGCCAGGACTTCGAGAAGGCCGCGGAACTGCGCGATCAGGAAGACAAGCTGCAGGCCGAGCGCAAGGAGAAGGAAAAGACCTGGCGCGAGGGTGGCAGCGATGTCAAAATGGTCGTGGACGAAGAAGTGATCGCCGAGGTCGTTTCCTCGACCACCGGCATTCCCGTCTTCAAGCTCACGCAGGCCGAATCGAAGAAGCTTCTCAATATGGAGTCCGAGCTGCACAAGCGCATCATCGGCCAGGACGAGGCGGTCTCCGCACTTGCCCGCTCGATTCGCCGTACGCGTGTCGGTTTGAAGGATCCGAAGCGCCCTGCGGGCTCGTTCATCTTCGCAGGTCCCACCGGCGTCGGCAAGACCGAGCTGGCCAAGGCATTGGCGCAGTTCCTCTTCGACGACGAGGACGCGCTGATCCGCGTCGATATGTCCGAGTTCTCCGAGAAGTACGCCGCTTCGCGTCTCTTTGGTGCACCCCCGGGGTACGTAGGGTATGAAGAAGGCGGCGAGCTCACCGAGAAGGTGCGTCGCAAGCCGTTCTCCGTCGTTCTCTTTGACGAGATTGAAAAGGCCCATCCCGACATCTTCAATACGCTGTTGCAGGTGCTGGACGATGGCCATCTGACCGACGGCCAGGGACGCAAGGTGGACTTCAAGAACACCATCATCATCCTGACGACCAACCTTGGCACCAAGGACATCGCCAAGGCCGCCAATACCGGCTTCAGCTCCGGCAACGACCAGGAGTCGAGCTACGAGCGCATGAAGAGCCAGGTGACCAGCGAGCTCAAGCAGCAGTTCCGTCCCGAGTTCCTGAACCGCTTGGACGACATCATCGTCTTCCGCCAGTTGACCGAGCCACAGGTTCGCCAGATCGTCGATCTCGACCTGAATCAGCTCAACGACCGTCTCTTCGAGCGTCACATGACCATCGAGCTGACGGACGCCGCCAAGGATCTGCTTGCGCAGAAGGGCTTCGACCCGCTGCTCGGAGCCCGTCCGCTGCGTCGCGTCATCACGCGCGACATCGAGGACGCCGTCTCCGAGAAGATTCTGATGGGCGACCTGAAGAACGGCGAAAAGGTGGAGGTCGACGCCGAAGGCGAAGGCATCCTGGGCGAGTTCACCTTCAAGGGTGTGCCCTTCGAAGATCCCAATGCCAAGTCGGCTGACGAGGCCAACACTGAAGGTAAGCAGCCTGAGTTGGTAGGCGTCGGTGCGCCAGTTGAGGCCGCTGCTGCATCCACTGATTCGGGCGATGCGCCGGCTGGTTCGTCTGCTTCGTCACCCGCACCAGCGTCCGGCCCGTCTTCGGATACGCCGTCGAGCACATCGAACGATTCAGCAGCAGATGGTTCCAATGCCAGTTCCGATGTTCCAAGCACGGATGGTCCGACCACTCCAAGCGAGTGAAGTTAACCTAAGTGGTCGCTGATTCCCGGCGCCCGCAACGTGAAGACCCGGTTTCTCAATCGAGGAGCCGGGTCTTCGCATGCTCAATCTCAAAAGGTGCTTATCTCCTCAGTCAAACAGCTCATCAGTGAGAAAAGCATCATGTTGTCCCTATTTTGCTGCTTTTCTCACTTCTTTCATGAGAAACTGCGACGAAAAGCACGAAATATGGCTTGAAAACGTGCTTTTGGTCGCAGTTCTGTAGAATGTGAGTAGGGGAGGGCTGATAATCTGGCAACTAGAAAGAAACAATCATTGCTGTGTTGTGTGTCCAAGGAAGGGTACGAACAATGCGAAAGAACGTGCGAGGTATTGCTGCCTTAGTAGCTTGCCTTATTCTGCCATTGGCAGTAAGCGCATGTGGGAATAATGGTTCGTTGCCGCATGGTAATGAAAGCGTTGCTTCTTCCGAATCTTCGAAGGTCAAGGATACGGGCAAACACTTTTTTAAAGAAATGTACGAAGGTGATTCAAAATCAATTATGAGTTATGCCAGTAAGCGTTGCTCGGACGATACGTCTCTGGCTAAGAAATACGATTTAAACGGCTCATTGAGACTTGATAAAAATTGGCATAAGAATCTTCAGCACATCACTCAAGGCATTGATAAGGGCAAGGTGGTGAAGGGAGATTCGGATTCTTCAGCGGTCCTGACCAGTGATGCGGTGATGGATCTAGGTTTTGTGCAGGAAAATAACCAATGGAAAATCGACTATCAGACTTGTAAGTCGGTCAGTGAAGGTGGATTCCTCAAAGACGACTGATTCTGTTTTCTTTTATTATTGCTGGGTAACGCACCTGGACAAGTTTGTAAGTAACGCGAAAGCCGGCCCCTATGAGAGACACAGGCACTCCGGCTTTCACTTCCCTTTCCCCAGCGGGGTGGGCTTCATTTTTAAGTATACACGAATATGGTTCGAATCCAAATTTATGTTAACTGCAAAAACCTGCACTTCGATAGTCTATGGGGAATGAAGAATTTCTTACTTTGTCAGTAGCGTTTTGAGTATTATATATTCCTAGCATTTGATCGGGTAGCCACAACCTGGCATCGTTTGCTCCTGGTACGAAATTTATATGCAAATCGTTAATGAACTTTCTTGAGCGTAAACCATCAATCATTTTAAGATCACGAATATCCTGATGGCGTTCGCGAGATTCCATAGTCAATACTTTGATTTCGTACTCATTTTCAAGGATTGGGAGTAAGACTTCGAAGCACTTTCGTCTTGCTCGCTCAGTTCGTGTGAGTCCGCTCATAGATATAGAGACAATGACATTCTGAAGTGGAAGATGTTGGAGCATGCTGCATGATTGTTTTTGCTGTGATTCAGTGATAGCGCGCCAATGTAACTTTGATGCGTGAGCTGGTTTGATTAAATCTAGAGTTTTACGTACGCTGTCTTCATCTAATGAGCAGATACAGACTCCAAGCATATAAATCGGATATGGGGTCGCATGAGTGAGAATGCTTTCGTCTCCCCATGCTTTGAGTTCCAATATCCTGCTCCGTCTCTGTCTTCAGATTTGTGATATGTTTAAAATGCAAATCCACAGATTGCTTCTTATTTTTAAAATAGCCTAACGATGGCGATTTATCCAAACGAAACTAAAGAACTGTAGAAATTCAAGATTCTTGATAATACATAATGATAAAAGTAATAACTTAAGACAGAAGCGAAATACTTTTCGAAATATATCTAAAGTCATAATGGGAAAACATGAGTAGGGGGGCTGATACTGTGACGCATAAGAAAAAATAAAACATCTAAAACGATGTGTCCAAAGAAGGGTGCAGGCAATGGGAAAGAGTATAAGGGGAATTATCGGTGCAGTGACGGCGCTGCTTTGCGTCGGTAGTCTTGCGGGGTGTGGAGCCAATAGCACAGAGCCGAGCGTGAGCGAGGTGGCAGACAGATTCTCGAAAATGGAAAAGTATGATGTCAACTCCGACGGTAGTGCAACCACTATCACTGTTTCCAAAAGCGGTACACTTTATGTTCTGACTTATCGTGATGATCTCAAAAAGATGAAAGCCGAAAGTTGCACAGTCGACGGCAATCCGATGAAGACAAGTACGGAAGATCTCAACTACCCAGATTCCAAGGGCAAGAATCTCTTCGCATTTGCACAAGCAAAGGTCGGGAAATCCGGTGACCATAAGCTCAGCTGCAATCAGTCCGGGACGACCAATCTAAAAGCGTTGTTTGAATAAGTAAATAAATAATTAAATCGGTAAATATGAAAAGTGGCTTGCACCAAATCATGATGCAAGCCACTTTTTGTTGCGCTATGAAACTTTAGCTTTTACTTCACGGCGTTGAGCCATTGCTCCTTGGTGGCCTTTTCGGCCTCGAGCTTGGACTTCTTGGCGGGGTCGGACTCGGCGGCGATCTGGGCGTCGAGCTCATCGAGCTGGGCCTTCAACTGGGTCTCGAAGCTGGAGACGCGGGCATCAGCCTCAGGGTCGCTCTTCTGCCAAGCAGCCTGTTCGACGGCCTTGATCTTGTTGTCGACGGCGTCGAGGCGGCTTTCGATGCGGTGCATGTCCTCGCGGGGCACGTAGCCGATCTGATCCCACTCGTCCTGGATGTCGGCGAGCGCCTGACGGGCCTTCTTGGCGGCTTTCTCATCAGCGACCGGCACCAAGGCCTCGGCCTTCTTCAGAAGCTCCTCCTTCTTGGCGAGGTTGTCCTTTTCGTTCGAGCTCATCTGGTCACGGTCTGCCTGACGCGCATTGAAGAAGACATCGCAGGCTTCGCGGAAACGCGCCCACAGCTCGTCGTCCTCCTTGCGTCCGGCGCGGCCGGCGGCCTTCCAGCGGTCCATGAGCTCGTTGAACTGGTGCGAAGTGGCGCCCCAATCGGTGGAGTCCTTGATCTCGTTGGCTTCCTTGATGATCTCTTCCTTGACGCGCTTGGTCTCCTCGCGGGAGGCGTCGCGGGCCTGAGCCCACTTGCGGCGGTGCTGGTTGAAGGTGGTGCGGGCGGCGGAGAAGCGCTTCCACAGGGCGTCGGCGGTCGGCTTGTCGATGCGGATGGTGGTGCGCTGGTGTTCCTGCCACTGCTCAAAGAGCGAACGGAACTTGTCGGCGGTGGAACGCCAGTTCGTGTTCTCTCCCAGCGAATTTGCAAGCGCTTCGGCCTTCTCGACGATGGCGGTGCGTTCCTTGATGGCCTTCTCAAGTGCGGCCTTGCGGGCTTCGGCGAGTTCGGACTTCTTGGTCTCGCCGGCCTTCTTCAGCTCCTCGTATTGGGCCTTGAGCGCGGCGATGTCGCCGACGATGGCCGGATTGGTGGTCTCCTCGCCGAGCGTCTTGATGGATTCGTCGATTTCGTGAGGCTTGATGTTCGCGGCTTTGAGGCGTGTGGCGAACAAATTGAGCTTGGCCTTCAAATCGAGGTAACGACGCGCGTAAAGCGTCAGCGCCTCATCGTTGGTGGCTCCTGGGAACTCGCCGACCTCGCGCTCGGTTTCGCCTTCCTTGACATAGACGGTACCTTTATCGTCCACGCGGCCGAACGCCTCGGCGGCCTTGACATCGGCTTCGGAATAGGTGGGGGCAGGAGCCGCGACCGGATGCTTCGCCGGCTTCTTGGCGAAGGCCAGGGGAGAGGGGACATGCGGTTTCGGCGCGGGCTTGGCAGGTGCTGCTGGTGCGGCCGGAGCAGGTGCAGGCGTTTCCGCGGCAGGTGCGGCAGCTGGAGTGGCCGGCGTGTCGTCCGTCTTCGGTGCTTCCGGAGCGGCGGGTGCGGTCGCCTCTTCAACCTTGGCCGCAACGGGAGCGGCAGGTGCTTCTGGTGCTGCTGGCTCTGCTGGCTTGGACGTGGCGCTGGCCTGTGCGTCCGCGGCAGGCTGCGCTGCCTGTGCGTTGGGTTCGTTGGTGTTTTCGGGTTCAGTGACTTGTTCGTCGGCCATGGCCAGCTCCTTGAGAGTCTTCGTGTAACAGGCGTTGCGGAGCCGAGACGGACGCCTCGATTTTCCACAACAACACTTATTATAGGGAGTTATGGCTAAAGGCGCATCAATTTCAGGATTTCCGGAGTGGCTACCTCAAGAAAGGGTGGTCGAACAGCGTGTGATCGATACGGTCCGCAGGGTTTTCGAACTCAACGGATTCATCGGCATCGAGACCAGAGCGGTGGAGGAAGGCTCAAGTCTCCTCAAAAAAGGCGAGACCAGCAAAGAGATTTATCTGTTGTCTCGCTTGCAGGAAGTGGGCCATGAATCCGACACGCCTATCGAGCATCGCCTTGGCTTGCATTTTGATCTGACGGTTCCGCTGAGCCGTTACGTGGTCGAGCATTCCGGTCAGCTTACCTTCCCGTTCAAGCGTTGGCAGATCCAGAAGGTCTGGCGCGGCGAGCGTCCGCAGGAAGGCCGCTTCCGCGAGTTTGTCCAGGCCGATATCGACGTAATCGGCAACGGCGAGCTTGAGGACCACTATGAGGTCGAGCTGCCGTTGGTCATGGTGCAGGCGCTTGAGGAGCTGCGCAAGTTCGGCTTGCCCAAGGCCACCGTGCACGCCAACAACCGCAAGCTTTCCGAAGGCTTCTATCGTGGGCTTGGGCTTACGGATATCGAAGGCGTGTTGCGTGAGATCGACAAGCTCGACAAGATCGGTGCCGATGAAGTGATCAAGCTGCTCGTGAGCGAATGTGGCGCGACCGAGGCACAGGCCCGTGCCTGCCTTGAATTGGCGGAACTCACTGCCGCAGATGGTGAGGAGCTCTTACAGAAGTTCGATGAACTTTGTGCCAAGCACGATATTGCGCAGGACAGCGATGCATACAAGCTTGCCCGCGAAGGTCTTGACACGCTGGCGATGATTGTCGATGAAGCGGCCATCACCCGCCCGGGTTCCGTCATCGCGGACTTGAAGATCGCCCGTGGCCTTGATTATTACACCGGTTCCGTCTACGAGACATTCCTCGACGGTGCCGACCAACTTGGCTCCATCTGCTCTGGTGGCCGTTACGATAATCTCGCCTCGCAAGGCAATCGTAAGTATCCCGGTGTCGGCCTGTCCATTGGCCTGTCTCGTCTCGTCTCCTACATGCTGCATACCGCTGGCGCGCACGCCTCCCGTGTCTCGCCCGCTGCAGTGATGGTGGCCGTCTGGAACGAGGATGACCGCTTGGATTGCAACCATATCGCCGCGAATCTGCGCAAGCGTGGCATCGCCGCCGACGTGGCCCCGAAGGCCGCAAAGCTCGGCAAGCAGATCAAATACGCCGACAAACTGGGCATCCCGTATGTCTGGTTCCCGGCCGACGCATCAGGCGACGGGGAGGGCAGCGACCATGACGAGGTGAAGAACATCATCACCGGCGAGCAGGTTCCCGCCGATGTCAAGTCATGGCAACCCGATAGTGTTTATGCTCAGCAAACCGTCTCTTTGGACAAGTAAAAGAGCGCGGATTTTCGCGGTTTTCGAGCGGTTAGTAGATAAGGAATAGAGGGAGCATGAGCCAGACGGCTTATAGAACACACCATGCCACTGAAGTGACCGAGGAGCTGATCGGCCAGAAGGTAACCCTTGCGGGCTGGGTCGACCGCAGACGCGACCACGGCGGCGTCGCCTTCATCGATTTACGCGACAGCACCGGCCTGGTGCAGATCGTCATTTATGACGAGGAGATTGCCCGTCCGCTGCGCAGCGAGTTCGTGGTGCAGGTCGTCGGCGAGGTGCGTGAGCGTCCGGACGGCAACGAGAACGAGCATCTTTCCACCGGCAAGGTGGAGGTCGTCGTCGAAAGCCTCAAGGTACTGGCCAAGTCCGATGCACTGCCGTTCCAGGTGTCCACCGCCCTCGAGAACGAGGCTGAGAACAAGCTTCCGGGCGAGGATGTCCGCTTGAAGTACCGTTACCTCGATTTGCGCCGTCCTTCCATGCAGAAGAACCTGAAGCTGCGCAGCGACATGACCCGTGCGGCACGCCATGCGCTGGAGGATATGGACTTCACCGAGGTCGAGACCCCGACGTTCATCAAGTCCACGCCTGAAGGCGCGCGCGACTTCGTGGTGCCGGCTCGCCTGGTGCCCGGTTCCTGGTACGCGTTGCCGCAGTCCCCGCAGCTCTTGAAGCAGCTCTTGATGGTCGGTGGCGTCGAGCGCTACTTCCAGCTTGCACGCTGCTATCGCGACGAGGACTTCCGTGCCGACCGCCAGCCCGAGTTCACCCAGCTTGATATGGAAATGAGCTACGTGGATCAGGAAGACGTGATGGCCATGGCCGAGAAGGTCATCGCCGCCATCTGGAAGACCCAAGGTTACGACATCAAGCTGCCAATCGACCGCATCACCTGGCAGGACGCCATGGACAAGTATGGTTCCGACAAGCCCGACCTGCGCTTCGGCAACCCGATCGTCGAACTCACCGATTACTTCAAGAACACGCCGTTCCGCGTTTTCCAGGCACCGTACGTCGGTGCTGTGGTCTTCGAAGGCGGAGCCGATACGCCGCGTCGCCAGTTCGACGCATGGCAGGAATGGGCACGCCAGCGCGGGGCCAAGGGCCTTGCCTACGTCCAGTTCACTGGCGACGGCACCCTCAAGGGACCTGTGGCCAAGAACCTTTCCGAAGAGGAACGCAACGGGCTCAAAGAAGCCGTGGGCGCCAAGGATGGGGATGCCGTGTTCTTCGCTGCCGGTACCCGCGAATCCTCGCAGTTGCTGCTCGGTGCCGCCCGCGTCGAGATTGCGCGTCGCGCAGGTCTGCTCGATCCGAAGAAGTTCGCTTTCACCTGGGTGGTCGACTTCCCGCTCTTCAAGCGCACCGACGACCCGGACGACGATGATGTGGCCGTGGGCCATTCCAAGTGGACCTCCATGCACCACCCGTTCACCATGCCGAGCGCCGACTGGATCGACAAGTTCGATCGTGACCCGGAACACGCCATGAGCGACTCCTATGACATCGTGTGCAACGGCGAGGAGATGGGCGGCGGCTCCGTGCGTATCCACCGCAACGACATCCAGGAGCGCGTGCTCGACGTGCTTGGCATCGGCGAAGAGGAAGCCCAGGAGAAGTTCGGCTTCCTGCTCGAAGCGTTCAAGTACGGTGCTCCGCCTCACGCGGGCATCGCGCTGGGCTGGGACCGTACGGTCTCGCTGCTCGCCGGCGTCGACACCATCCGCGACGTCATCGCCTTCCCGAAAGCCGGCGGCGGCCGCGACCCGCTCACCGGTGCCCCGGCTCCGATTTCCGACGCCCAGCGCGCGGAGACCGGCGTCGACTACGATCCCGATGAGGACAAGGACTAGTCCGGTTCTCTGGCCTTTCGGCCAGGGTAAGTAGATGTTTCAATGTGTCCAGTTCATTTTTGAGCTGGGCACATTTGTATGTCAGATAACCGGTATTGTGTAATAATCCAGAATATTATGAGATAACAGATGTGCTTTCGTGATTGTTGAGAACCTGTGCTGGAAAGTGGTTTGATATATCAAGAAATTGCAATGAAATATATACACGCAATTTTATGTAATACATGCATGGCAATGAATGCTGATATTCGTTAATAATTTCGCTGGTAACTATGTGGTAACAGTGTGCAGGTATACTGCTTTTCATGTCTGAAACAAAAGAAACCACTATGAAAACGCGCGAAAACGGCGCGTCAGGCCTGGCGGTGGACGAGAACCATCCGCTGGTCGAGCTCTCGCACGTCGAGAAACATTTCGGCAAGCTCCATGTCTTGAAGGACATCAATCTCAAGGTCAACAAGGGCGAGGTGCTCGTCGTCGTTGGGCCTTCCGGCTCCGGCAAATCCACGATGTGTCGCACCATCAATCGTCTTGAGACCATCGATTCCGGCACCATCCGAATCGACGGCCAGCCTCTGCCGCAGGAAGGCCGTGATCTGGCGAACCTGCGCGCCGAGGTCGGCATGGTCTTCCAGCAATTCAATCTTTTCGCCAACAAGACCATCCTGCAGAACGTCACGCTCGCGCCGGTCAAGGTGCGCCACATGGACAAGAAGGACGCCGATGACCTCGGCATGGATCTTCTGGCCCGCGTGGGCGTCGAGAACCAGGCCAACAAGATGCCTTCGCAGCTTTCCGGCGGCCAGCAGCAGCGCGTCGCCATCGCCCGTGCGCTTGCCATGCAACCCAAGATCATGCTCTTCGACGAGCCCACCAGCGCCCTTGACCCGGAGATGGTCAACGAGGTGCTTGACGTGATGATCAAGCTCGCCTCGGAGGGCATGACGATGATCTGCGTGACCCACGAGATGGGCTTCGCACGCAAGGCCGCCGACCACATCGTCTTCATGGCCGATGGCAAGATCCTCGAGAAGGGAACACCCGACGAGTTCTTCGACCATCCTCAGACTGAACGTGCCAAGGACTTCCTCTCCAAGATTCTCACGCACTGACTTCTTCGTTATCAGCGCGTTGGCATGGATTCCGTTCCGGTAAAAAGATATCGGATAGGAATTGGCAACCGCCACGCACGTTTCAGTAATAGCAAGAGAGCAATCGTTAATCCGCTAAAAAGCAATGGGGAAGTATCGGGAAAGCAATAATCTATGAAACCATTATCCAAACATCTCTCGCGCACTTGGCGCAGGGTCCTCGCGGCCTTCTGCGCGCTGGCATGCGTGTTCACCGTGGCCGCCTGCGGTTCGGGCAGCGAGGCGGGCAAGATCCGCATCGGCATCAAATTCGACCAGCCTGGAGTCGGCTTCAAGAAATCCGGCACCTACGTCGGCTTCGACGTGGATGTGGCGCGCTACATCGCCCGCAAACTCGGCTATTCCGACGACGAGATCGTCTGGAAGGAAGCGCCGAGCAAGCAGCGTGAGGCCATGCTGCAGAACGGCGACGTCGACATGATCGTCGCCAGCTATTCCATCACCGACGAGCGCAAGAAGGCCGTCAGCTTCGCTGGACCGTATTTCGTGGCCGGGCAGGACCTCATGGTCCGCAAGGACGACCACGAGATCACCGGGCCGGACAGCCTCAACGGCAAGCGCCTCTGCTCGGTGACTGGCTCGACGTCGGCCGAAGTGGTCAAGCAGAAGTTTTCATCCAAGGTGCAGCTGATGGAGCAGCCCGGCTACGCGGAATGCGCGACCGCGTTGTTCAGCGGCATCGTCGACGCGGTGACCACCGACGACATCATCCTGGCCGGCCTCGCCTCGAACGCCCGCGGAAGGCTGCGCCTGATCGGCAAGCCGTTCACGCAGGAATATTACGGTGTCGGCGTCAAGAAAGGCGATGTCAAATTCGCCAAGAAGATCGACAAGGCGATCGCCCAGATGGAGAAGGACGGCTCCTGGAAGCGCTATATCAACGACAACACGCGTGGCGTCGACTATAAACCGAATATGAAATACAATCCGCCGAAGCCGGACCTCGGGGAGACGGGAGCCGCGAAATGAATGAATTCCTGCAACTGTTCAGCCAGTACAACGTGCCGGGCGCATTCCTCGTCAACATCGAGCTGACGCTTTGGTCCGCGCTGTTCTCGCTGATTCTTGGCGTCATCCTGCTGATGATGCGCATCTCGCCGATTTCCTCGCTGCGCACCGTGGCAGGCGCTTACGTCGAGTTCTTCAAGAACATGCCGTTGACCATCATCATGGTCTTCATGGTGCTCGGCGCCTTCGCCCAACTCAAACTCACGTTCTCCGATACCTTCGCCACGAACTTCTTCTGGCTTGCGGTCACCGGCCTCTCGCTATACACGGCGGCCTTCGTCTGCGAATCCCTGCGTTCCGGCATTAACACCGTTCCGTTGGGGCAGGCCGAGGCGGCTCGTGCGCTGGGCTTGAACTTCATGCAGTCGGCCACGCAGATCATCCTGCCGCAGGCCTTCCGCGGTTCCGTCGCACCGCTTGGCAACACGCTGATCGCGTTGCTCAAGAACTCGACGGTCGCCGCGGCCGCATCGGTGGCCACCGAGACATCAAGCCTGATGAGCGAGATGATCGAGTTCCACGCAAACTCCATCGTCGCCATCTTCCTGATCTTCGCGTTCGGCTACGTGATCCTGATCATTCCCATCGGGGCGTTGACCACGTTCCTGTCTAACAAGCTCGCGGTACGGAGGTGAACGCATGAGCAAGAACAACAACGAATCGGCCGTCCTCTTCGATGAGCCGGGGCCGAAAGGCAAACGCAACATCCGCATCGCCAACTGGATCGGCGGCATCATCGTCGCCATCCTCGTGGTGCTTATCCTCATGCGCCTGCACAACCCGCCGGACGGCGAGAACCAGCTCGATTGGGCGCTGTGGAAACCGGCGCTTGACGGCGAGGCATGGACGGACTTCTACCTGCCAGGGCTTTGGATGACCATCAAGGCGGCCGTGCTCGCGGTCATCGGCTCCGTCGTCTTCGGTTTGATTTTCGGTGTCGGCAGGCTTCTGCCGAGCAGGATCGTGCGAGGCGTCTCAGGCGTCATCGTCGAATTCTGCCGCGCGGTGCCCGTCCTGATGTTCATGATCTTCTTCTGGCGCTTGTTCTCCTTCATGGGCATCCAAAGCGCCTCCTACTGGGCCGTGGTGCTGGGTCTGATCCTCTACAACGGCTCCGTGGTCGCGGAACTCGTGCGAAGCGGCGTCGGCAACCTGCCCGGCGGCCAGCGCGAGGCCTCGTTGGCCTTGGGCCTGACCACCACGCAATCGCTGATGCAGATCGAAGTGCCGCAGGCGGTCTACGCCATGTTGCCGGCGGCGGTCACCCAGCTGGTCGTGGTCCTGAAGGACACGGCGCTCGGCTCGATCATCATGTACACGGATCTGTTGCAGGAATCCCGCCGCTTGGGATCGATGTACTTCAACATCCTGCAGACATTGGTGGTCGCCGGTGTGGTCTACTTCATCGTCTGCGCGCTGCTTTCCAAGCTCGCGGAATGGCTGCCGAGCCGTATGCAGGAGCGTACCGCCGCCCCGGCAGAGCCCGAGCCGGTCGCGCCGATCGCCATCATGGATGCCTCGAACGTCAACCAGATCGCCGTGGCCAAGGAAGTGGATGAGGACCGTTACGGCGGTGCTCCTCGCCAGTACCATGTCCATCATCGTGGCACCAATGCCTCGGTGCGTCACTGGAGGCAGACCCGTTACGAACAGGGCTACGATGCCACGCATCCCGAAAGCGAAAAGGAACCCGACCACGTCGAGCTGCCCGACATCCCGATTCCGGGCAAGAAGTCGCACCTGCATGGAGATAAGTCTGATAAGCACAAAGATGAGTAGTTTGTTGGTATGAATTATAGGAATGGTGACCATTGCTTTTGCAGTGGTCACCATTTTATTTTTACGTATTTTTCGTAGTGGGCCGTGGGATGGCGGGATATACAATGTTCGAGACACTCAAGGCCGTTCGGCCAAGCCTACGCTCGAACATCGCATATCCCGCCATCCCACTCAGCTTCGTAAAATAGTTGTTGCATATGTGTATATGAATTGTTATAAAAAATTAGATTTCGTCGTTGAAATAAAAATGAAGAGTAGCGAGCGGACGATAGAGTTGGGGTTATGACACAGAGTTTAGGGGAATTGGCGCCAAGTTGGGATGGCAGCGGGGACGAGAAGCGCAACATCGATGCCGACGAGATTTATGACAGGTTCTTCGGGTGGGTCCGTGAAACCAAGGGCATCGATCCGTGGCCGCATCAGGAAGAGGCCGTTATGGACCTCTTGGCCGGCGACCATGTCATCCTGAGCACGCCGACCGGGTCCGGTAAGTCGCTGGTGGCGTTGGGCATGCATTTTGCGGCGTTGTGCACTGGGCGGCGTTCGTATTACACCGCTCCCATCAAGGCTCTCGTCTCCGAGAAGTTCTTCGACTTGGTTGAAGCTTTTGGTCGAGACAATGTAGGCATGATCACAGGAGATACCAGCATCAATTCGGATGCGCCGATCATCTGCTGCACCGCCGAGATCCTGGCCAACCAAGCCTTGCGCGAGGGCGTGAACGCCGACATCGGGTGCGTGGCGATGGACGAGTTCCATTACTACGGCGACGCCGATCGTGGCTGGGCTTGGCAGGTGCCCCTCTTGACACTGCCCAAGACCCAGTTCCTGCTGATGAGCGCGACGCTTGGCAACGTCACCGCCATCGCCGACAAGCTCGAGGACATGACACGCCGCGACGTGGACGTCATCGACGACGCGCCGAGGCCGGTGCCGCTGAGCTATGAATACACCGACAAACAACTCGCCAGCACCGTTGAGTTGCTCTTCAACCGCAGCGATACCCCCATCTATGTCGTCCATTTCTCGCAGGACGCGGCGCTTGAGACCGCGCAGGCGCTCGCCAGCTCGGGCGTCTCCAGCAAGGAGCAACGCAAGGCCATCACCGAAGCCATCAAGGGAACGCGGTTCACCACGGCGTTCGGCAAGATCCTGCAACGGCTGTTGCGTACCGGCGTCGGCATCCATCACGCGGGCATGCTGCCGCGTTATCGTCGACTGGTCGAACAGCTGGCCCAGCAAGGCCTATTGCCGGTCATCTGCGGCACCGATACGCTTGGTGTCGGCATCAATGTGCCGATCCATTCCGTGGTGCTGACCGGATTGACCAAATTCGACGGATTCAAGATGCGCAGGCTGCGCGCCCGCGAATTCCACCAGATCGCCGGACGCGCCGGGCGCATGGGCTTCGACACGGAAGGGCTGGTGGTGGCCGAGGCCCCAGAGTTCGAGATCGAGAACGCCCGGGCCATCGCCAAGGCCAATGGCGACCCGAAGAAGCTCAAGAAAATCAAGCGCAAGAAGCCGCAGGAAGGCTTCGTCACATGGAATGAGGGCACCTTCGACAAACTCATCGAGGCGGCTCCCGAAACGCTTGTGCCGCACATGAAGATCAGCCATTCCATGGTCTTGAACGAGGTGGCGCAGGGTGGCGACGCGCGTGCCCGTATCGATAAGCTCATCGACGACTCCTCACAGACCCCGGAGCAGAAGGAGCACCTGCACGAGCGTGCCGACGAGATCTTCCAGACCATGTTCGACTCGTCCTTCATCGAGGCCGAGGACAATGGTCGTGGTGGCAAGGATTACTTCCTGGCTGTCGATGTGCCCGACAACTTCGCCCTCGACCAGCCGCTTTCGCCGTTCCTGTTGGCGGCGCTGGAACTGCTCGACCCCGAATCCGACACCTACGCGCTCGACGTCATCTCGATGGTCGAGGCGACGCTTGAGGATCCCAAGCAGGTCCTGAAAGCCCAGCAGCGGCAGGCGCGCGACAAGGCGATGGCCGAGATGAAGGCTGACGGACTCGATTACGACGAGCGCATGGACAAGCTTCAGGAGGTCACCTGGCCCAAGCCGCTTGAGGAGATGCTCGACGCCGCCTTCGACGAATACCGCCACGATGTGCCGTGGGCCAACGACTACGAGTTGAGCCCCAAATCCGTGGTGCGCGACATGGTGGAGACGGCCAGCGATTTCACCGGCTACATCGCCCGCTACAACATCGCGCGGAGCGAAGGCACGCTCTTGCGCTACCTTTCCGACGCCTATCGGTCGCTCGCACGCACAGTTCCCGTCGAGAAACGCAACGATGAGCTTGAAGACATCATCTCCTGGCTGCGTGTGGTCGTGCGCTCCGTTGATTCCAGCCTCGTGGATGAATGGGAGAACGCAGGCAGCGAGACGGCCGCCGATGCCGAAAGCGCCGCGCTGACCGCAGCCGCACCCGGAGGCAAAGCCGCCGTGGTGGAGGATAGGCGAGGGCTCATCGTGCTCATCCGCAACGCCATGTTCCGCCGCATCCAGCTCATGGATCAGGACAGGCCGGAGGAACTCGGCGCGCTCGACAAGGATTGGGACTACGGCGTCCACGAATGGGAGGATGCGCTCGACGACTACTACGACGAGCACGAATATGTCGGCATCGACCAGAAGGCCCGCAGCGGCAATCTTTTCATTCTGGACGATCGCAACGAGGCCAAGGAACACACCTGGAAAGTGCGGCAGATCATCGACGATTCCGACGGCGATCACGACTGGGCCATCACCGGCACCGTCGACCTTGACGCCACGCAGGAAAGCGGCGAGGTGGTCTTCGTGGACTACCGCGTCGACAATGATGGGCTTGACTGACGAAAGACAGACTCGAATAGGCATACGAACAAATGTTCGAATGTGGAGTATAGAATACGAATATGACCGAAGATCTGTTCAGTGCCGCTGATGCGCCCGAAGACGTGACCCGTCCGCTCGCCGTGCGGATGCGGCCGACGACGCTTGATGACGTGGTGGGGCAGCAGCAGGTGCTGGGGGAGGGCTCGCCATTGCGCCGGCTTGCCAGTCCGGCGTCGAAAGGGTCGCTGACCGCACCAAGCTCAATCATCCTGTTTGGCCCTCCGGGGGTTGGTAAGACCACCTTGGCCTATATCGTCGCGCAGCAATCCGGGCGTGATTTCGAGGAACTTTCCGCCGTCACCTCCGGTGTCAAGGATGTGCGAGCCGTGTTGGAACGCGCCCATGAGCGGTTGGTGACGCAGGGGCGCGAGACCGTGCTGTTCATCGACGAGGTGCACCGCTTCTCCAAGTCCCAGCAGGACGCGTTGCTTCCCAGCGTCGAGAACCGCGATGTTACGTTCATCGGGGCCACCACGGAGAACCCGAGTTTCTCCATCAACAAGCCGTTGTTGAGCCGGTCGGTGGTCGTGAAACTTGAATCGTTGGAACCTGACGACCTGAAAACCTTGATTGTCCGTGCGCTGGAAAGCGAACACGGGCTTAAGGGCGAAGTGAAAGCCAGCGACGAGGCGGTGGGCGAGATCATCCGCATGGCCGGGGGAGACGGGCGCAAGACGCTGACCATCCTCGAGGCGGCGGCGGGCGCGGTCACCGGCGACAAGGAACGCAAGAAGGGCGCTCGCAAACCGGTCATCACCCCTGACATCGTCTCGAAGGTGATGGATTCGGCCACCGTGCGCTACGACAAGGACGGCGACGACCATTACGATGTCGCCTCCGCGTTCATCAAATCGATGCGGGGCTCGGACCCCGATGCCGCGTTGCATTATCTCGCGCGCATGCTGCGGGCGGGGGAGGATCCCCGTTTCATCGCCCGTCGCATCATGATCGCTTCGGCCGAAGAGGTCGGTATGGCCGCTCCGCAGATCCTGGAACTCACCGTCGCCGCGGCGCAGGCCGTCGCCATGGTCGGCATGCCCGAGGCACGGATCATCCTTTCGGAGGCGGTCATCGCCGTGGCCACCGCGCCCAAATCCAACGCCAGCTACAACGCCATCAACCAGGCGCTCGCCGACGTCGACGCGGGTATGATCGGCCAGGTGCCGCTCTGGCTGCGCAACGCGCCAACCAAGCTCATGAAGGACTGGGGCAACAAGGACGGCTATATCTACGCTCATGATGCGCCGGGGGCCGTGGCCACGCAGCAGTACATGCCTGACGAGCTGGTGGGGCACGAATACTACCATCCCAACGACCGCGGCTATGAACGTGAGGTTGGGCCGAGGCTTGAAAGAATCCGCGGGATCTTGCATGGTGGGGTGCCGCGGGAACATGGCGATGGCCGGAAACCGAATGATCGTACAGAGGGCGATGATCGCCATCGGACTGATGGAAACGAGCCTGGAAACGATTGATGTCGGTCTTTCAGGGCTTTGCCGTCGATTTTGGTCTTTAGGCGATTGTTGTTGATATGGCTAATATAATAGGAATCACGATTCTGTTGTCGATTCAGTGATGACCGCTTGATGGTCGTCGTTGGTTGATAACCGATTCAGAGCCAACGACGTACTCGGATTCAGCAATCGTTTTTCAGATGCGTCGGTTATTGTTAAGTAATAGAAGTTATTGATTTATAGGAGGAACATGGCCATGAACGCGCAGAGCAACGATAAACTCATTGTCAACTGCATACCTGTCGGTGATCAGGACAAGCAACGATTCATCGATGCGGCGGGCGATGTTCCCATCGAATTCTGCGGTGATCCGAACCTTTTCGGCGACATGAAAGTGAAGGCGGATGTCCCTGAAGCGCTACGCGGAAAAGCCACGGCGGTGCTCGGCAATTTCGACCCGTCGCTGGCCGGCCAATTCACCAACCTCGAATGGCTGCAGACCTGGAGCGCCGGTGTCGACGCGTATCTCAAGCCGGGCCTGTTTGCCCAAGACGTCACCATCACCAGCGCTACCGGCGCGTACGGGCAGGCCGTCTCCGAACACATGATCGCGATGATGTGGGCGCTGATGAAAAACTTCACGCTCTACGTGCGCGACCAGACGGCATATCACTGGCACGATGAGGGGACGGTGCTCACTCCCAACGGCGCCACCGCGTTGGTCATCGGCACCGGTGACATCGGCTCGCATTTCGCCCGGCTCGCCAAGGGCGCCGGCATGCATACCGTTGGCGTGCGCCGCAGCGCCGACAAGCCCGTTGACGGCATCGACGAGATGCATGGTTTCGATGAGCTGGATACGCTGTTGCCACAGGCCGATGTGGTCGCGTTGTCATTGCCGCGCGCGGCCGATACCCATCATCTCATCGACGCGCGCAGGCTCGCGATGCTCAAAAAGGACGCCATCGTCATCAACGGCGGCCGTGGCGATGCCGTCGATGACGACGCCTTGGCCGAGGCATTGAGCCGCAAGGCGATTCGCGGCGCCGGCGTCGACGTGTTCGAAACGGAGCCGTTGCCGGCCTCCCATCCGCTCTGGGACGAGCCGCGTTGCCTGATCACCCCGCATGTCGCCGGCGGCGACCATCTGGCGAGCAACACCGCCCGCATCATCGACATCGCCGTGGCCAACGTGCGCCGTTACGCCCATGTCGAGCCGTTGCAGGACAACGCGCATCGCTGAAGTCCAAGCATGTTCTAGCCTCGCGTGTTTTGCTGCGTACGGATGAGGATTTTCATGTTGCCATGATTTGACGGTTGTAATACATGTAAGTCAGACGATTCTCATGCATGGAACAGAGAGCAAGCTACAAGAAATCCGCCGCCGATACATAAGATCGGCGGCGGATTTCTTTGTATATGATTTTGAGAAATTAGGCTTTACTTATAGGCCTCGTCGAGCTGGGCCTCCATGTCATCGAAGCGTTCGACCTGCGGATGGAAGATCGGGTGTCCGGCGGCGACCACGAGCAGCGGCTTCTCAAGCGTGCGCAGATTGTCGACGGGGTTCTCGCTCAACACCAGCAGATCAGCGGACTTGCCGACCTCCAACGAACCGGTCTCGTCGCTCAGGCCGAGGATCTCGGCGGTGACCTGCGTGCCGGCGTGGAAGGCCTCGGCGGGAGTGAAGCCCGCGAAGCGGACCAGCAGCGCCATCTCGCGCCAGGTGCCGTACTGCGGCACGAATGGCATGGCGGTGTCAGTGCCGACGCCGACCTTGATGCCGGCCTCGTGCGCCTGCTTGGCCCCGTTGACCATGCCCTCGACCACGGGCACGGAGTTCTGCATCTGGATATCGGTCATGTTCAAGGTCTCTTGCGAGAGGTACTTCATCGGCAGGCCCGCGGAAAGCGTGGGCTCCAGCGCGCTGTAGCCACGAAGCGAGTTCGGGTTGTTCAGGAAGAGTTCGGTCAGCTCGTCATCCAGCGCGCAGCCGTGCTCGATGGTGTCGACGCCGGCCTTCAACGCACGGCGGACACCTTCCTCGCTCTGGGCGTGCGCCGCGACGATGATGTCGTTGGCGTGTGCGGCTTCGCAGATGGCGCGCATCTGCTCGGTGGTCATCTGCGGGGCGCCGGCCTCGCCGAGCACCTGGGAGTCGGTGACGCCGCCGGTGGCCGCGATCTTCAGCGCGTTGACGCCGTGGTCGATGCTGTATTCGGCCTCGCTGCGTGATTCCTCGGGTGTGCTGCTTTCCAAAGCGACCAGCGGCGCGCCGTGGCCGTCGGGAATCGCGAGCATCGGGCCGGAGGCCATGATGCGCGGGCCGACCATCTTGCCGGCGTTGATGCGGTCGCGTATGGCGACGACCTCATAGCCGACGTCGCCCACGGTGCGGATCGTGGTGACGCCCGAGTTCAGAAGCGTCATGATGTTGGACTTGCTGGTCTCGTACATGAAGAGCTTGCCCGGCGCCGAGTGCATGATTTTCGCGGTCTTGCGCTGGCCTTCGGGGGTGCTGCCCTTGGGGTCGAGCGGTTTGCCCTGCGAGAACGTGTGGGTGTGGCCGTTGATCATGCCGGGGGAGACGACCTTGCCGGTGCCGTCCAGCTTGTGGTAGCCCGGAGGCACCACAACAGCCGACGAGGGGCCGATTTCACGGATCTTGCCGAGGCCGTCCACGACGATGGTGGTGTCGCTCAGGGTGCGGCCGTCGAGGTCGCCAGTGGCCACGGTGGCGTGCTCGATGGCGAATGGTTCTATAGCAGTATTACGTGGTGCGTGCATATCGTCTCCTTTGAAAAGCAAAACAGTCTGATTGAGGCTTGGTTCCACTCTATCAGGATTTGTCAGATAACGTCGCAAAAGAGATGAATTCGAGGTTTCGTTTTTGTCCTTTTGCGACTTGATTTCCGGTTTTCCTAGAGCCGGACCACCGACAGGATCCCGGTCTTAAGACTGATCAGTGCCATCAGGTACAGCGCGCACAGAACCATGAAGACGACATCCTTTGCGCTCACCCGCATCGCGTGCCAGTGCGTGCGGTGGATCCCCTCCTCGTAGCTTCGCGCGTCGAGCGCCAGCGAAAGGTTGTCCGAATGGCGCAGCGCCCCGGCGAAAATGGGGACGATAATGGCGCCCAGAGCCTTGATTCGCTTGGTCGGAGAGCCGGTTTCGATGCTGCCGCCGCGAGCGGCCTGCGCGTCCATGATGTTGCGGGCCTCGGCGGCCAGCGTCGGCAGGAAGCGCAACGCCAGGCTCATCACCAGCGCCAGCTCCTGGGTATGCAACCCGAGTCTGCGCAACGGGGAGAGCAGGGAGCCGAAACCATCGGTCAGCGCCGTGGGCGTCGTGGTCTGCAGGAGGATGATCCCCAGCAGGATCACCAGTCCGAAACGGCAGGTGTAGAGCACGGCGGCCATCACGCCCTCGTCGGTGATTGGGAAATTCCAGAACGTCACTAGCGGCTTGCCGGTGCGCACGAAGAGCATGTTGACGACGCCCATCACCAATAGCAGTATCAGGAATCCGCGCATCGAACGGAACAGCCGCTTGGGGCCGAGTTGCGCCGCGGCGGCCAGGACGACGACCATCACGGCGGTCAAGGCGAGCTGTGGCAGGGAGCTGACCATGAACGAGGTGAACATCAGCACAAGGAATACGACCAGTTTCACGCGCGGGTCGAGCCGCTCGATGACGCTTTGCCGATGGGCTTGATTGACGGGCTTACTTACAGTGCTGGATTCATCTTGAGCTTTGGCTTTGCTCTTTGAGTCGGATTGGCTATTGATTTCGGATTTTTCGGTTCGCCGGGCCGATGTGGGTTTGTCGGGCTTGTCTGACTTGTTGCTCGCCGGCGAGGACGAGGAATCGGCGGCTTCATCGATTGCGGAGGGCGTGCCGGTTTCGCCGTTGGCCTGGTCATTGCGTTGGATGGGGTTGCCATTTTCGCTTTTTTTGCCATTCCGATCTGCCACAGGCTCGCCCAGCGTGATGACACGGTCGGCGAGCTGACGCGCCTGGCGCGGGGAATGGGTGATCAGGACTATCGTCACGCCGTGCGCGTTGAGCGTGCGCATCAGCGCGTAGATGCGCTCGCTGGCGCTTGCGTCGAGCCCGGCCGTAGGTTCGTCGAGGATGAGGATACGCGGGTCGCAAGCGATGATGCCGGCGATGGCCGTGAGCCGTTGCTGCCCGCCGGAAAGTGAGAACGGGGAGCGCTCGGCGAGTCCGCTGAGGCCGAGCAGGTTCAGCGCCCGGTTGACGCGCTGGTCGACGACCTGTTGCGGCAGCCCTTGGTTGCTGGGCCCATAGGCCACGTCCTGCCGTACGGTCTCGGCGAAAAGCTGTTGTTCCGGCTGTTGCATCACCAGACCGACACTCGAGCGCAGCGCCTTCTTGTCGCGCCGTGACATCGAGGTGAGGTCGATGCCCGCCACTTGAATGGCGCCGCTGTCGGGTTTCGCCAACGCGGTGATGAGCCTGGTCAGCGTCGTCTTGCCGGTGCCGTTGCGCCCCATGATGGCCACGACCTCGCCCTGTTCGATACGCATCGAGAAATCATGCAGCGTGTCCGTGCTTGATTTCGGATACCGATAGGAGACGTGGTTGAAACGGATGGCTGGTTCATTTGAGGACGCCGTGGAATCATTGGTTTCCTTGGGAACGCGGGCTTTCCGGGAATCGTCTTCGATGATGAGCCCATCCGGCTTCAGCAGGCCAGTGTCGTCGGCATTGGTCACCGAAAGCCTCAACGCGGCCTGCGTCTGGTCCAGCTCGACGAGCCTGCCGTGTTCCAGGCTCAGGATGCGGTCGGCGTGTTTGAGTTCCTCGGGCCGGTGGGTGACGTGGATGATGGTGGTTCCGGAGCGCTGCAGGTTATCGAGGACTTGTAATACATCATGCTGCGCCTCGAGGTCGAGCATCGCGGTGGGCTCGTCAAGAACGATCATGGACGGCGACATGGCCAGTATCCCCGCGATGGCGATGCGCTGCTGCTGGCCGCCGCTCATGCGTGACGGATCGTCAAGCAGGGTGTTGCCCATATCCACGGCATCCAACGATTCGTAGACGCGCTCGGTGATGAGCTGCGGGTCGAGGGCCAGGTTCTCGGGGCCGAACGCGACATCGTCGCCCACCACGGTGGTGATGATCTGGTCCATCGGGTTCTGGAAGACGGCGCCGATGCTCTTGCGGGCGTTGCGGTAGTTGTCGCTGTCGGGTTTTCCGTCGTGGAACACGTTGCGGCCAAGCAGGGTGATGGAGCCTTTGTCGGGCGAGGCGAGTCCCACGATGAGACGTGCCAGCGTGGATTTGCCCGAGCCGTTCGGACCCACCAGGCAGATGCGCTCGCCGGCCTTGATGTCGAGGTCGATGCCGTCCAACACCCAGGAGGCCCCGCCGTCATAGCTGAATCCGACATCGCGCAGACGCGCGGCCACGCATGCTGGCGCCGGGCCCGTCTCGTTGATGGGCGAGGAGGACTCGGCGTTGGCTGGTTTGTCGAAGGCGATGGTCATTGGAGGATGTCTATCGATTCAAGAGGTTCGAAATCGGCTTGTAGATGATGAAGGTCACCACGCCGTGGATCGCGAATTTGATGAGGTTGAACGGCAGGAGGATCGGCACGACCATCTTCAGCACCTGCGCCGTGGTCATGTGCGCGTAGATGGGCGTGATCAGCAGGTTGCCGCCGATGGCCGCGATGAGGCCGAAGAGCACGCCGACGAGGATGCCGGCCAACGCGCCCATGCGGGTGCGTATGCGCTTGTAGACCATGGCCGCCGGAACGCTCAGGAACACCGAGACCGCGATCGACATGATCGCGCCCCACGGGTTCATGAAGAGGTGGGGAATCCAGCTCAGGACACTGACGATGAAGGCCGCCATGGGTCCGAACGCGAAGCCCGCGACCAGGCAGATGATGCCCGAAAGATCGTATTTGAGCCACGGAACGCCGGGCATGATGGGGAATTCGATGAACGAGGCGGCCATCGCCAACGCCACGAACAGCGAGTAGATGGCGATGCGCTGCGTCGACCAGCGGCCTTTGTCGGCCACGCCGGTGGAGTGCGACGACTGTGTTTTGTCGTGGTGGGCACCGCCGTTTTCCTCAGGGATTTCGGTGTCGGTCGGATCCGTGACCGTTGTGGAATCCTTGGTTTCGGCGGCGTTCGTGGAATTTACGGAGTCTATGGAATCTGCCGAATTTGTGGTTTCCGTCGAATCCGCAGTGCCGTGATCGTCATTGGTTAATGACGGATTTTGGGTATCAGAAATATCGCTCATGATGAGCCCCGTTTCTTTCATCCGGACTGTAACCGTTGGCCCCGGATTCTTACCGGATCGACCGCTTTCGCGGCTCGCGGGCTTCGGCAATGCTGTCGTTATGAAACCGACAGTGTCGTTACCGCCAATAAGGAATTTCACCTTCCCTGAAACTTGCCTCTCCATCTATACCCGTATGTGTGGTCATCGCGCAAGGCCTGTCCGTGCAAAGCCGAAAGGTGGATTGCTTTATGCGTGAGATTGGCTTCATTCCGCCATTTTCGTGATGGGCCTGATTGGGCGATGGCTCGCCATCGAGTGGCGGTGCAAGAATAAGGATATGACTGAAAACGAGGAACCCATGGAAGTTAGCGAAACCGAAGATAAGGGCGTCAAGGTCTCGGACGTCTCTCCGATCGACAAACTGGCCATCGTCGTGGTGACCTACAAGCGCCAGAAGCTCTTGGCGCGGCTGTTCGATTCCATCAAGGCGCTGAAAGTCGCCCCATGGCGCGTGGTCGTGGTCGACAACGAGCACAGTGGGGACACCGAGGTGATGGTCCGCCAGTTCCGCGACGCGCTCGACGCCCACTGGGGCAGGACCGAACCGGACGAGAGCGGCAACACCAGCCGTGTGGTCTACGCGCCCCAGGAAGGCAATATCGGCGGTTCCGGCGGTTTCTCCAACGGGGTCAAGAAGGCCTACGAGCTTGGCGCCGAATGGTTCTGGGTGATGGACGACGACGTGGCCGTGCTCCCCAACGCCATCGGGCAGCTCGCCAAATGGACGCCGCGCCACGATGTCATTCAGGGCTCGCGTCTCGATTATGATGGCGGCGACTTCTACTGGCAGTACGATTTCATCGTCCCGCTCGGCATCCCCAACCCCATCGCCCCCGCGGCGTTCGGGCCTTCCGGCTACCGCACGATGGACACGATGTGCTTCGAGGGCGGCCTGTTCCGTCGCAACATCGTCGAGCAGATCGGCCTGCCCGACCCGCGCTTCTTCATCTACTGGGACGACACGATTTACGGCTACCTCGCCAGCAAGGTGACCGACCCGATCGTGGTCAACGACAAGATCATCCAGCGCACCCGCGATATCGGCAACTGGGACATCGCCGGCCTGCGCCAGCTGAACTCGACCTCCGACATGAACCGTTACCACATCATGCGCAACCGCGGCTACATGGCCCGTTACTTCATGACCCATGGCGATTTCCGTCCGGCCCTGTTCGGCCTGGGCACGTTGCTCACCGCCATCAAAGAGGTCATCCGACTCGTCGCCGTCGACCGTGAGCACGTCAAGACTGGTCTCAAGGCCATTGCCAAGGGCTGGGTCGATTCGCGCAAGCTGCTCCACGACCCGAACTGGCAGCCGATGCCGCCGCTGAAGTGACCGGAGTTTTCGATCATTCTTGACTTGTATATGCTGAATGGGATAAGAATCATCGCTATTTAAAAGCGGAACTGATTCATTGAAATCTGGCGTTGGCTTTAGCGCAGCGTTCGACAGACTATGCGCCGTTGGGGCTGATTTGGCAGTGGATTCGTGCCGTTTGGCTATCGGATGCTATAGAATGTCAACGATTCTTTTATTCCGCAGTGTACCAAGAGGGGTTAGCGATGATTGAAACAGCACAGGCCTTTGGCGTGGATATTGGCGGTTCGGGTATCAAGGCTGCGCCCGTGGACTTGGAAAAGGGCGAGTTCGCCCTGCCTCGTTTGAAGATCCTCACCCCCGAGGTCTCCACCCCGGATGCCATCGCGGCCGTTGTGCGCGAGGAACTCGAGCATTTCGAGGTTCCCGCTGGCGCTCCGGTGGGCATCGCCTTCCCCGCCCCCATCAAGCCTGGCAAGCCGCTTGATTTCATGGCCAACCTCGACAAGTCGTGGATCGGCCTTGACGTCACCGAGGTCTTCTCCCAGGCCTGCGGACGCCCGGTCACCGTGGTCAACGACGCGGACGCGGCGGGTCTTGCCGAGCAGCAGTACGGCGCGGCCAAGGGCGAGGATGGCCTGGTCATCGCCACCACACTGGGCACCGGCATCGGCACGGCGCTCATCTATCACGGCGTGCTGCTCCCCAACACGGAGCTCGGCCATATCCAGCTCGAAAAGGGCAAGGGCGACGCCGAGAAGTACGCGGCCTCCTCGGTGCGCGACAAGAAGAGCCTCGGCTACAAGAAATGGGCCAAGCGCCTGACCAAGTATTACAGCCTGCTGGAGAAGTACTTCAGCCCTGACCTCTTCGTTGTGGGCGGCGGCGTGAGCCGTATGGCCGACAAGTTCCTGCCCTACATCGACATCAAGACCCCGATTGTGCAGGCCAAGCTGCGCAACGAGGCGGGCATCGTCGGCGCCGCGTATTACGCGACCACCAAGCTCGTCTGAGATCTCTTTATGGGTTCCGTCCAACGTAAGGTTGGGCGGAACTTTTCCGTTGTGACGGTGCTTTGTAGTGTTGTTTTTAATTGCGAATCCTTGGGCGTTGAAAGTCGGTAGTCATTGATGGCGTTTGGCGGCCGTCGGTGTCGTCAGTGCCGGAAATCGATGATTGAAAATCAGTATTCGCGAATCAGTATCTGGGATGGAGGATCATGCGTTTTTCGTCAAGGGTTGGTTCGACCAGGCTTAATCGCATTGCCGAGGCCGAAGCCGCGGCCAGAAGCCGGGGAATCAAGCTCGGCACCGTCAATGATTCCAACCCGACTAGGCATGGCCTTGCCCCCAAGGAGGTGCCGGGCGTCTACACCGCCGAGCCGCGTGGGCCGTTGTCGGCGCGCCGGCAATTGGCCGAGTTTCTGACGAAGCGAAATCTCGAGGAAACCAGTGGAGGCCGAAATCCTTTAGCATCGGTCGATCCCGACCGGCTTTACCTGCTCAGTTCCACATCCGAGGCATATACCTGGCTGTTCAAGCTGATGTGCGACCCGGGCGACATCGTTCTGGGGCCCAAGCCCGGCTATCCGTTGATCGAGTCCATTGGTGGGCTCGAAAACGTGGTCACCTTGGAATACCAGCTGGGGTTCGACGGGTCGTGGTTCATCGACGTGGCGTGGCTGCGTGCGCTTCTGGAAAGCCCGGAAGGCCACAAGGTGCGGGCCATCGTCCTCATCAACCCCAACAACCCCACGGGCTCCTACGTCAAACCCGACGAGCGCGAGGCTCTGGTGGCGCTGTGCCGCGAGCATGGGGTCGCCATCATCGCCGACGAGGTGTTCTTCGACTATTCGTTGGAGCCATTCACCGGCAACCGTCGGCTGGCGGGGGAGCCGGGCGCGCTGGTCTTTGCGCTTGACGGCTTCTCCAAGTTGCTGGCCGCCCCGCACGCCAAGGTCGGGTGGATTGAGGTCAGCGGGCCGGATGACCTGGTCGCCGAGGCGCAGCGCAGGCTTGACATCATCGCGGACGACTACCTGCCGTTCAGCGACATCATCGCCACGCGGATGCCGGAGCTGCTTGCGGCGGTTCCCGTTCAGCTGGAGCGTGTGCGACAACGCACCCGAACCAATCTCAAGTGCCTGCACGCCATGCTTGACGAGGACACAGCCGGCTTGGTCTCGGTGCTTCGCGTCGAAGGAGGCTGGAACGTGCTCCTGCGTTTCCCCTCGGTCGTCGACGAAAACGCCTTGGTGTTGCGGCTCGTCCGCGATTTCAACCTGACCGGCCAGCCCGGCTATTACTTCGACATGACCGAGAACGGCTATCTCGCCGTCTCCCTGCTGCCCGAGCCGGAAGTTTTCGAACGTAATATTCGTGCCGTTCTTGCCGCCGTTTCTAAAGAGATCGAGGCATAAGGCCTGATTTGTTCGTGCCTATTTCAATGATGACGGGCGAACCCCCGGAAACTTCATTCGCGCCTTATTTGATGTATTACATTAATCTCACCAGACCATGAACCAAGACATGACGGCTTGGAAAAGGACGGGATCGGTGCGCGTCAGGGCGTCCTCACGGCCGGGGACGAACATGATGAGGAACGCCAGGACGATGCTCAGCATGACAAGCAGCAGCATGATGAGGCGGATGGCCACACGGCCCCAATCGATACGCGGGCGTGAAGTTTTGGATGTAGCGTCACGATGAAGCCTCAGTCTTCCAAACTGATGACGCCGGTTCGGTTCCGGTGACGATACAGGTATTCCGCCCTTTGCCATATCGGTTGGTGACGCCATCGAAGTGCGTTCCGTGGCGCGGCAAGGCCCGGCTTCGCCGGTTACCGCGGCCATTACCACGGTGGCGGCCAAGGCCACAATCCAGCTGAAATCGACCATGTAGCGCCAGCCGATGCCACCTTTGAGGGTGTCGACCAGAAGCAACAGCAGGGCAAGCGGCAGGGACGTCAATGTGACGCGGAGCAGGCCGGAACGACGGATGCGCCGCCGTACTCGGGGGAGGAGCAGCAAGGCCACCAGCAACAGCGCCGGGCACAGTACGAACAACCCGCCCACCATCGGTTCGGTGTAGCTCCACGACGGCAAGGGCGTCGGATTGATGGTGGTGAAGGGGAACTCGTGTGAGAGGCGCAACGGCAGGAACAAATAGTAGCCAAGCGTTGGCAGCAGGTTCACCAGGGCGTTGCGGTAATGGGTCATGTCGGCGACCGTGATCTGGTAGCGCTCGCCGAAGTCGATGGGGGAGCCGAAACGGGCCGCGTTGTAGGCGCAAAGCGGTATCACGACGATCAGTGCGGGCAGCAGGACGGCGGCCAGCGCGCCGATGATGGCCTTGCGTTTGGATGGGGCGGCTGAGGTTGGGGCCTTATGGAACATCGCGCGGATCTGCGGCCAGAAGATCGGGAAGGCGAGCAGGGCGATCAACGTGAACGTCGGCCGGCAGCCGAAATTGGCCGCGAGGCACAGCGACCCGGCCGCCAGATGCGGCCAGGACAGCGCAGGGGCGTCGCCAATGGCCAGCGTATGACGTTGAGAAGATGGTGATGTGTCGTCGTCGTGGGCTTTTCCGGCTGGGGAGGAGATATGGCCATCTTGGTTTGGGGACACGATGGCGCCCAGCCAGAACCACAGGCCCATGACGCTCAGGGCCAGCGAGGCCGCGAACGGCACGGAGTAGAAGTTCATGCGGAATGCCAGATATCCGGCCTGGGAGCCCAGTAAGAAAACGGTGATGGCCATGCTGGTGGCGGCCAAGGAGATGGAAGGCCTTGCCATCTTGAGCACCCTGATGACGAGCAGCGAGCCGAACACCACGAAGACGAACAGCAGCAGGGCCACGGCGACGCCAGATGGCAGCATCAACCCGCCAGGGGTAAACCACGAGGTGACCAGACGGTACGGCGCGAAGAGCAAGAGGGCCGGCAGGACGCCGAAATACGAATACCAGTGGCCGTCGTGATAGGCATAGTCCCAGTAGATCGGCGAGACGCCGTGGGCGAGCAATGCCTCACGGGCCTGCGGATCGTAGGGGTTGGCGGCCTGTCTCAGTGCGTCGGGGACCGGCAGGTCGACTGAAACACGGCCGTGCAGCAATGCGTCGGCCAGGTGGCCATATTGGTTGAAATCGTAAGTGTAGTTGCCGGGTTCGTGGAAGGCGGCGGCATTGGCCGACCAAAGCTCGCGCACAATGGCCAGGGCGGCCAGGACGCCGGCGATGGCGATGAATCCCGCGAATGTGAGATGCTGTCGGCCGCTCGCGGTGTTGAGCCGGACGCGCCACAGCTTTGAGCCAGGCATCCACAGGGCGAGCAACGCCATCACGGCGGCCATGGCCAGCACGCGTCCCCAGTCGGCGTGGAACGGCACGCGGACGTTGGCATGCACGGCGGCGATGTCCACCTGCGTGCCCGCAGGCTCCTCTATCCAGACCTTGAAATGGGTTACCTGCGGTGAGGGGTTGAGCGATGGAACCGTCAGGAAAAGGGAATTGGGCACGTGCGTGGAGACGGAACGTGTGCGCGAGGCCCGTCCGTTGGCGTCGATGCGGATATGGAACGAGGACCGAAGGCCTTGGTGGGCCGCTCCCGGCCCCGTTTGGCTTGCCGTCTCATCCTTGTTGGCGCCAAACACTTCGGCCGGTGAGGTGAAACGGAACGTCGACTCGGCCGGGTCGAGACGCACGAAACGCGAGCTGCCGTCCGCGTCCACCATGAGGAACGCCGAAGCGGGGTCGTTCACACGTATCGTGCCGTCCGACTGCCGGGAGAGTCCCGGTCCGAGGGTGTTCAGGGCCGCCTGTGAATCGCGGCTCGCGCTCAGGGTGGTCCAGAAGGGAAGGTTGAAGACGACGCACTCGAGTAGGAGTATGACGGCCCCCGCCAGGGCCGCGAATACGGCGGTCTTGTGGCGGGAGAGGAAGCTATGCTCGGCAGTGTTCACATGTTTATTCTATAAGCTTTATGTCTGGCTGAATTGAAACAATTATCTATATGTCCAATTTCACACAGCATTTGCATGATTTCGCCGATTCCTCATCCCAAGGCGGGTTCATGGCGCAGGTGCGTCGCGTTGCGCGCCGTGTGAACACCATGGTCGGCACCGGCGTGTCGCGGCATGAAGTCGATGTGAATTCCTCTTCTCCGGCTTCGTCGCAGAATCCGAACGGCGATATTGGAGACATGATGAAGGAGCTGGCCGGCCATGCTGTCCAGCTGGGGCCGATGGTCAAACGGCGCATTTTCGATGATTTTCCCAACATTCCCGAAGGTCTTGCACTTGGCTGGGCCCAGCTGCCCCAACTCGATGGGCGTTTCTTCTCCATCGGCGTGTTCTTGGATCGCAAGGAATTCTGCCAGGTCGCCTTGGTCGATGGCAAGGGACGCGTGTTCCTGGGGGCTGACCCGCAGATGGACACCCATGGCCTCGATCCGGTGCTGGTGTTCGGCAAGGAAGGCGATTTCTCCTTGCGCGACGACGCGAGGATACGTGGCGACGAGCCCCATTCCACCTCGATTTCAGGCATAGACGCCACCGGCGGATCCGCGGCGGAGGATGATGGCCGGGCTGCGGGGGATCGCAGCGTCGAGGTGGTGCAAGGCGGCATCGTCGGACGCGATATGTTCGGCAACATGGCCTGGCTGGCCTCATGGCTCAAAACCGGCAACCGGTACACGTTGGAGCAGATGCGTTTGCGTCTGCCCGAATCGTTGCGCCTCGACCTGGAATACCGCGACGCGATGGCCATCGCCTTCTTCGCCACCTACATGCTCCCGCAGATGAGCGGGCAGATGATGATTGGTTTCGGCGCGGGCAACATCTTCCGCAGGCTCAACCGCGAGGCGCCGCTGGGGGCGATCCGGCGCAGCGTGCGCGACAGCCTCGAGGCGCGCAGCCACGGCTTGCGTGTCTCCGGTCTTGAGGATTACTTCGCCGACCTTATGCGCGAATCCGGGGCGTTGAAGCCCTCGGCCGGACTCGAGGCCGTGCACGGCGCCGAGCCGTTGCATCTCTACACTTCCAGCTACTCGGGTGCCTATTTCTTCACTTGGGACGATTCCCTGAACCTGGCGCCGGCGCTCGAGGCGTTGAACATCGAGGGGAACCTCAACCGTTTCGCCTTGGTGAGTGCTTGGCTCGAGCACAACGCGCACACCGGCGCGCTGCCCATCGAGGACACCGTCACGCGTGCGCAGGCCGCGCAGATCGACCACGCCCTGCTGCAGAACCCCGCGTTGATGGCGCTGAAACCGCTCTCCGGCCGGGCGTTGGAACTGGATGAGCCGAGCTCCGTGTCATTGCGTCGCATGGTCGGCATCGCCGCCCAGACCGCCGACGGGATCGCGGCCAAGGCGCCGCTTGCGGAGGTGTCCGATGACGCCTCTTCCGCCTCGCCATCGCAGGCGAAAGGCCGTGGCGAATGGGTGTACCGCCAGGCCGTCGCCACGCTGTTGCGGCGCCTGCGCCTGCCGTATCGCTTCGACACCGAATTCCGCTCCAACCTCTGTGAGGGCAACGTGGCCGTGTCGTTCACCACCGCCGGGCGCACGATGATGCCGACCAGTCGTTACGACAAACGCAGTCATACCTGGATTTCCCTGAGCGACGAGGAACGCACCGAGATGAGCGAGCGGTACAACCTTCGCGTCGGGCTGATGATCGCCGCGCTGTGCTTCGGAGTCGACGAAACGGTGTCCAACGTCTCCATCCGCATTGATTCGATGGGCTTGGAGGAAGCCGTCGCCCAGCAGGATTCGGCGATTTCCAAGCTCATGGCGCAGGCGTTGGGTGCCTTCGAGCGCATGCCCACCGGCGACATCCACAGGGGAGGATCGAAAGCCGATCCCAAGGACGGCGACATCCATGGCGACCCCACGCATTCCGGTTCGATGGCCTCGGGCCAGGATTCCATGCCGTTCGCGCCGTCAACCGCGGGCTCATCCCAGGAAGACGGGGATGATTCGGCACGGTCCGATCAAGACGCCGAACAAGCCGGCGACAATGGCGAAAACGGTAATGCGGAGAATACCGGTTCTTCTGATGCCGGTTTTACGAGCGATGGCGATTCCAGGGACGCGAATGGTGACGGCGAAGGGATCGACGCGCAATTCGAGGATTTGATGAAAGGCGTCGATTTCGACAGCATAGCCCTTTCCGTGCCGCAAGGCGGGCAGGACGCGGATATCGACGATGGCGAAGAGCACCAGAATGGCCAAGGCGGGCGGGACGATGACCCGTTGGCGGTGCTGCGCAGCGGCCCGACGGCGCACAACATGGCGACCGTGACGTTCACCCGCGAGGAGTTCATGCGCCACATTCAAGCCGACGGGCTGGCCCATCCGGTCGCGACCTACCGCGCGTTCGGCGCCTCGCTCAACATCAGCGGGGCCATGCCTCGCAACGCCAATCCACAGTTCACCTTGCGGGACAAGCGGTTCTCGCCCCTGGGCAGCCAAGAGGAGCCAGAGCTTTCCGACGTCAGGCTCAGCGGCGAGGCGAGCAGGATCCTCGGGACCGACAACATCACCGGCTTGTCGATTCAACGGGCCGACCTCCTGCAGCGGGCGGTCTCCGATTTCCACCGCATTGCCGCCGACGAGGGCCTGCCCACCGTGTCCAAGGCCCAGCGGGCCATGGCGATCGTCGAGGCCAACGGCGACCCCGAGCTCAAGAAACTCGCGCCAAGTGTGAGCAGCGCGCTCATCGACGGCGTGGACACCCCGGACCTTGATTTCACCCTTTCCAATGACCTTGACGGGCAGCGTATCAAGGCCCGTGACCTCTTGTTCTCCGGCCAGGTCGACCAGGCCATCGCCAGCCTTGAGGAGGCGGTCTCCAAGGTCGACGCGCTTTACGCAGGCACCGGCGCGCCGCGTTATTTCAACTCCTACGCCGAACGCGTGGTCTACAACCGGCTCTTCGCTACCAGCGACGAGCGCACCGTGCTGATCCCCGACAACCTCTTTTACGCGCACATGGAGCTCGCCGACGTCCTAGCCCAGCTGCAAGGGGCCAAGGAGGCGTTGCCGCACCTGAACGCCATGGTCTCTTACGCGCCCGCCTATCCGCTTTCGCACATGCGTCTGGCGGTGCAGCTGGCGCGTGAGGAGGACTGGAACTCCGCACGCGCGGCCTGTCTCAACGCCCTGCGTGTCTCGCTGGACCGGGACGACGCGGCCTACGCCTATTACCGCCTGGCCTATGCGGAATGGATGCTTGGTGACTTCGACGTCGCCGTCGCGAGCTACATCATGAGCGAACACATCTCACCGGGCAAGATCGCCTCGCTCGACGGGGAGTTGCAGGAGCTTCTGGCCCGTGCCCAATCGCAATGCATCCTGGTGCCGGTCTCCTTCGAAGGCGCCCAGCAGGTGCTCGCCTCCCATGACCTGCCGGTCTGGCCGCACACTGAGGTCGCCGACATCGTGCGCGACGCCGCCAGGGTGAGCGTCGACAAGGCCATGTTCGTGCCGGCGCGCACGCTTTCGGTCGCCGCGGCCCGCATGGACGACAGCGCCGACGACGGCATCGACATGGCGCAGGCGCAGTTCCTGCGTTCACTCAATGCATAAGGTGCGACGCCCTTCGCGGTTCCCTCTCGGCTTGACCGTACAATCGTAATGGAACGGGATGGGCCCTGTATTGTATTGCAATATGGTGATTTGGGTTTGATGTGAACGAGTGAGGCGACATGGTCAAGGCGACAAAAATTGGCGGAAACCGGGGGAAGTCCGGCGAATCGGGTCAAAGTGACCAACTGGCTTGGGATTTCGACAGCGACAAGCCGGAAGTGGTGGAGGACTCCGGAGCCACGCAGTACGCACCAGGGTCGATGGAGTGGATCGCGTCGTTGCAACACACCGACGCCGACGCGGCGAGGCTCGACAAATTCGACGTCGCGGAACTTTCCAGCGAGGCCGCGGCGAGGCTTTGGGCGAGGGTGGCCGCTTGGGTGGAGACCGACCAGATGGCCTATTACATCGATTCCCAGCCCGTCTCCTCCGACGCCGCCTACGATGCCTTCCTGCGTTGCCTGCAACGGCTTGAGGCCGATTTCCCCGCGCTGGACAACCCCCAGTCGCCCACGCACGGGGTGGGTGGCACGTTCTCCAACGAATTCCCCGATGTCAAGCTGCCCTCCAAGATGCTGAGCCTCGACGACGTGTTCTCCATCGACGAGCTCCGGGATTGGTACGACGGCGTGTTGAGGGCCCTGGATTGGCCGGAAGACAAGGCGCTGCCGATGACCTGCGAGGTCAAGATCGACGGGTTGGCCCTCGACCTGCTCTACCGTGACGGTGTCTTGGAGCAAGGGCTCACGCGTGGCGACGGCACGACCGGCGAGGACATCACCACCAACGTGCGCACCATCTCGACCATTCCCCAAAACCTCAAGGGCGAGGCACAGGACATCCCCGAATTCGTGGAGATCCGCGGTGAGGTGTTCATGCGCTGGGACGATTTCCGCGCTTTGAACGCCAAGAACGAGGATGAGGGCAAACCCCCGTTCGCCAACCCGCGCAACGCCGCCGCGGGTTCGCTGCGCCAGAAGGACCCGCGCATCACGGCCACCCGTCCGCTGAGCTTCTACGCGCATGGCCTGGGCACCCTGCAATGGGCGCCAGGCTCGGCGAACGCCGGCCACGATGCCGTCAACGACCAGTCCGAAGCCTACGAGCTGTACCGGAAGTGGGGCATTCCGGTCTCACCACACAACCGCGAGATCACCTCGTTCGACCAGATTCTCGAGATGATCGACTATTACGGCGAGCACCGCGGCGACATCGAACACGCGCTCGACGGCATCGTGGTCAAAGTCGACGATCTGGGGCTGCAGCGCCGCCTCGGCGCCACCTCGCGCGCCCCGCGCTGGGCCATCGCCTACAAATACCCGCCCGAAGAGGTCAACACCAAGCTGCGTGACATCGTTGTACAGGTCGGTCGCACCGGCCGCGTCACACCAGTGGCTGTATTGCAACCTGTCTATGTCGCCGGGTCCACGGTGGCCTCCGCGACCTTGCACAACCCCTTCGAGGTCAAGCACAAGAACGTATTGATCGGCGACACCGTCGTGGTACGCAAGGCGGGCGATGTCATCCCCGAAATCGTGGGCCCGGTGCTGGAACGTCGCAAAGGCCACGAAAGCGAGCTGCGGGAGTTCGTCATGCCCGAATACTGCCCGTCCTGCGGCACCAAGCTGGGGCCCGCCAAGGAAGGGGAGAAGGACATCCGCTGCCCGAATGTGGAGAGCTGCCCGGCCCAGTTCACCCAGCGGGTGATGAACCTCGCCAGCCGAAAGGCGCTTGACATCGAGCACTTGGGCGAGCAGAGCGCCATCGCGCTGACCAATCCCGAAGAGAACCGGCCGGACTCAGTCGCCACCTACGCGCCCGACCTGCGCGACATCGAGGTCGGACCGGGCGAGGAGCCGGAGCCGTACGAACCGGTTGCGGGCCTGCAGCTGCCAGCCAGGCAGGAGCCGGTGCTCACCAGCGAGGCGGATGTTTTCTCGCTGACCGCCAAGGACCTGAAGGATGTCAAGGTCTGGAGGGAGTCCTCGATCATCGAGATCAGCGAGCATCTCGACGAGAATGGGCGCAAGCGAAGCAGGCGCAAGAACCGCGGCGGTTCCGGGCTGTGGCATCAAGTGCCGGCGTTCTGGACGCTCGCCATGCCGGCGAAAAAGCTCAAGGGAAAGGCGGGCGTATCAGGCGGCGCTTCGAACGTAGACGCCTCGGATTCGTCGGATTCCGCCTCGTCGGCTGCCCTTTTCAGTTCCGCGAACGCCTCGGCGCCGGCCTCTGTGCCACGCCAATGGCCCGGCTATGACGTACCCGATGACGCGATTGTGGTCGGCGAGCAGAGCAAGAAAGACAGGGACGGGAGCTTCAGCGAGCAGCCGATCTACATCCGTCCCAGCGAATACACCAAACAGATGCTCCAGGAGATTGACAAAGCCAAGCAGGCCGACCTCTGGCGGGTCATCGTGGCGCTTTCGATACGTCATCTCGGGCCGCCGACGGCAAGGCTCATCGCCAACCATTTCGGTTCGCTCGACGCCATCTCCCAGGCGAGTGTCGAGGATCTGGTGGCCATCAACGGCATCGGCGAGGAGATCGCGGAATCCGTGGTCTCATGGTTCGCTGACGCCCGCAAGCCGGGGGACTGGCGGGGCAGAATCCTCGAAGCGTGGAAGGCCGCCGGTGTGGGGCAGAGCGTCGAAGAGAACACACTGGAGCAGACGCTGGCCGGCAAGACGGTGGTGGTCACCGGCTCGCTGGAAGGTTACAGCCGTGAATCCGCCAAGGAGGCCATCGTCGAGCGTGGCGGCAAGGCCGCGGGATCGGTGAGCAGGAAAACCGATTACGTGGTCGTCGGCGCGAACGCCGGTTCCAAGGAGGCCAAGGCCGAGGAACTGGGCGTGCCGATGCTTGACGAGGCGCAGTTCACGACATTGCTTGAGACCGGTGAACCCGGAGAGCCTGGGGAGCCGGGCAAGGCGGGTGAGACCAACGAATCCGCAGGCCAAGAATGATGCCGACAAGTAGCTACAGGTAACGGATTGTAGAAGAAAACCGACGATACCGTGAAGCTTTAGCTGCAGACCAAGCCTCATTTACGTATTACAATCATGTCGCTTAATCTCACTTTTGCTCACAAGTCGTGGAAAATGTCCGCCAAACATACTGGCGTGCCGCCCAGTGTGGCGATACAGTGGAAAGTATCGACAAGGAAGGCACAATGACGGATAGCGGCACGATTGAACGGCGGATCTACGAACGTCTGGGCCACGTCATCGACCCGGAGCTGGGGCGTTCGGTCACCGACTTGGGGATGGTCCCCTGCGTCGAGGCGGCCAAGGCGGATGACGGAGACGACAACCATTACGTGCTCACCGTCCATGTCGAGCTCACCGTGCCCGGATGCCCGCTCTCCAAGACCATCAGCGAACGCATCGAGGAGGCTGTGCGCACCTATCCCGACGCGAGACTCACACCGAAGATCGAGATTGGCGCGATGAGCCGCGAAAAGCTTGGGAAACTGGTGGACGAGCTCAAGGCCGAGCGCCGGCAGAACCCCTTCAACAAGCCGGGCACCAAGACCCGCGTTTTCGCCATCGCCTCCGGCAAAGGCGGGGTGGGCAAGTCATCGGTCACCGCCAACCTCGCGGCCACCTTCTCGGCGCTCGGCTACGACACCGCCGCCATCGACGCGGACATCTACGGGTTCTCCCTGCCGTCGCTTTTCGGCGTGCATTCGCGGCCTACGGATTTGAACGGCATGCTGATGCCGGTGGTCGCCTGGGGCGTCAAGTTGATCTCCATCGGCATGTTCGCTGGGGCCGACCGGGCGATTCTTTGGCGCGGGCCGCGCCTGCAACGCTCGCTTGAGCAGTTCCTTGCCGACGTCTGGTGGGGCAGCCCCGACGTCCTGCTGCTCGACCTGGCCCCAGGAACGGGCGACATGGCTATTTCCGTGGCCCAGGCGCTGCCGAACGCCGAGCTCATCGTGGTCACCACCCCGCAGCCGAGCGCCTCCGACGTGGCCGTGCGCTCCGGGCTCGTCGCCTTGCAGGTGCCGATGAAGGTACGAGGTGTGGTGGAGAACATGAGCTATTTCGACCACAAGGGCGAGCGTCTGCGCATCTTCGGCGAAGGCGGCGGCCAGCGGGTGAGCGACCAGTTGACAGAGGCGCTCGACTACGATGTCCCGCTGTTGACCCAGCTGCCGTTGCAGCCTGAAATCCGTGAGATTGATGAATCCGGCCGTCCTGCGGTCCTGAACCCGGACGGGACATTGGCCGCCAGCGCCTTGGCCGATTCGTTCAAGACCTTGGCGCAGCGTCTGATGCGTTAGCTCATGGGGCTATGGCTATTACGCAAAGCGGCTATGGCATCGTGTGACTGATCAGCTCGGCGTATATCAGAAAGCGTGTTTCTGAGAGAAGGACGTCTCTGGAACACGCTTGTTCATTGAATCAGCGAACAAAAGTTGAAAGCGATATCAGCTTCAACGATTGGACGGTACGGTGAACACCATTTTCACGCTGTCGGCGTCATTGTCGGTGCCATCGAGGAACGGCCTCGCCAATCTCCACGAATCGTCAATCTCGTAGGTATTGCCGTCGCCGCCGCTCTCGCCTTTCTTCCACGTGGCATCGATGGAGTCGCTGCTGTAGCGGTTGTCCCAGTTGAACGAGACGTCGTGGTTGCTTTTCACGTCCATCCCGTATTTCCAGTTTTCGTCGTCGATTTTCATATTGACGGTCCAGTTGCCCACCACGCCCGTTCGAGGCATGGTGATGCTTCTGAAACTGTCGTCTCCATCGTCATTGGAGACCAGCGCTTTCATGTCATCGACATCGTAGGTGACGCTCTCTTTGTCATAATCGGAGACCCTGAGATCCGCCTTCGCGTACTTTTTGCCGAGCATGCTCAGCGTTGCGCCGCCGTCCTTGTCCACGTCGATGGTGATGGCCGTGATGGTCGCCCCCGGCGTCTTGACGCTGAACGACCATGTCCCGGCAGGGGCTCCGGGCTTGCCAAGCCCGCCGGAGGAGGAACCGCCTGAAGGCGAAGAGGGCCGGCTGAACACGACAAGGCCGACGACCACAAGCACGGCGACCACGGCCGCGATGACGGCGATGATGGTGCTGCGGTTCCTGTTGGATTTCACCGGCGCCGGCTGCTGGGGCGCATTCCCGTAAGGCGCCGAGGGCATGGGCGGCATCGCGGGAACCTGGCCGAATTGCTGCGGTGGAATGTTGCCTGGCGCGGCCGGAGGGTTCTGGTATTGCTGCGTCTGGGGCTGGCCTTGGGGCTGGAATTGCTGTTGGGGCGCGTTCGGAGCGCCGCAATTGGGGCAGAACCGCACGCCTTCGGGTAACTGGGCTCCACAGTTGTTGCAGAATTTCAAGGCTGCCTTCTTCCTTGCGCCGGTGCATTCGATGACTCAAGGATATCGGTAAGTCTGGAATTGGTGTGCCATGCCCAATGTGTCTGGAGGTGGCGCAGCGCCGGAAAGCAAGGCGATTATTCATCGAGGTTGCAGGGAGATTGCATGACATTCGCAGGTGATGCCGGCAATCAACATACGGCAGGCAGCACAAAGGCCGTCATACCAAATCTTGTGGTATGACGGCCTTCCTGATGTCCGATCAACGTGAATCGAACGAAAACGCGAAGCTCAGCAGTTGAAGTAGAGCTCGTACTCGAGCGGAGTCGGGGCCAGACGCTGCTGGTCGATTTCGTCGCGCTTGAGGGCAACCCAGGTCTCGAGAAGGTCGGTGGTGAAGACGTCGCCGGCGGTCAGGAAGTCGTTGTCCTCCTCGAGCGCGTCCATTGCTTCGCCAAGCGAGGCTGGGACGTGCTTCATGTTGTCCAGCTCCTCTGGCGGCAGCTCGTAGATGTCCTTGTCGACAGGGGCCGGAGGCTCGATGTGGTTCAGGACGCCGTCCATACCGGCCATCAGCTGGGCCGAGAAGGCGAGGAACGGGTTGCAAGAGGGATCGGGGACGCGGAACTCGATGCGCTTGGCCGCGGGCGCGGTGCCGGCGAACGGGATGCGGATGGCGGCCGAACGGTTGCGGGCCGAGTAGACAAGGTTCGTCGGGGCTTCGTAGCCGGGCACCAGACGCTTGTATGAGTTGAGCGACGGGTTGGTAAAGGCGAGCACCGAGGAAGCGTGCTTGATGAGGCCGCCGATGTACCAGCGGGCGATGTCGGAGAGACCGCCGTAGCCGTTCTCATCGTAGAAGAGCGGCTTGCCGTCCTTCCACAGCGACTGGTGGCAGTGCATGCCGGTGCCGTTGTCGCCTGCGATGGGCTTGGGCATGAAGGTCACGGCCTTGCCCGCCTCGAAGGCGGTCTCGTGCACGACGTACTTGTACTTCTGCAGGTCATCACCTGCGTGCTGCAGGGTGTTGAAGCGGTAGTTGATCTCCTGCTGGCCTGCGCCGCCGACCTCGTGGTGGCTGCGCTCGAGGATCAGGCCGACCTTCTGGAGGTTGGCGACCATGTCGTCGCGCAGGTCCTGGTTGTGGTCCTGCGGGGCCGGCGGGAAATAGCCGCCCTTGACGCGGTTCTTGAAGCCGATGTTGGCCGAGCCGTCGGCCTCGACCTCAGCGCCTGTGTTCCAAGGGGCCTCGACGGAATCGACCTCGTAGAAGGAACGCTGCATCGTGTTCTCGTAACGCACGGAATCGAAGAGGAAGAACTCGGCTTCGGGGGCGAAGCAGGCGGTGTCGGCCACGCCGGTCGACTTGATGTAGGCTTCGGCCTTGGCGGCGACTTGGCGCGGATCGCGGGAATAAGGCTCCATGGTGATCGGGTCGACCACTGAATGCGAGACGACGAGCGTCTTGTGCTTGCGGAACGGGTCGAGAAAGGCCGTGGAGACATCCGGCACGAGCTTCATGTCAGAGTTCTGGATGGCCTGGAAGCCGCGGATGGAGGATCCGTCGAACGGCTCGCCATCGGTGAAGGCGTCCTTGAGGAATTCGCTGGCGGGCACCGTGAAGTGCTGCTGGCCGCCTAAGAGGTCGGTGAAGCGCACGGAGATGTATTCCACACCTTCCGTGTTGATGAGGGCTTCGAGGTCTTCCTTCGTTTCGAGTGCAGTCAATGGACCGCTCCTTTCGTAGTGCTAACAATGTCCAAGTGTAAGGTAACGAGTTTCAGGAGGTCGCGGTTTGGGTTACGAATATGTTTCGTATCGTGATTTTCCATTGAAATTCGTTGATTTTCTGGGTTTTACGAGTGATGGCGATATGAAAAATCCTCTCGCGATGTGGTCACGAGAGGATGAGAGGTCACCGGCCGCGCATGGCCCGGCGGCTGATGTGCTGCGGTCGTGTGGGGTCCATGCCTTTGGGAATCCCGAGCCCGCGCTTCTCCTGCAGGGTTTGCAGGCGGAAGTTCAGTGTCTCGAGCTCGTCTTTGGTGAGCACGAAACGGCGGCGCGGATGGATCTTCTTCATCAGGAAGAAGGAATAGTCGGTCGGCTCGTAGCTCTTGCACTTGACGACCTTCTTGCGCAGGTCCTTGAGGCGCACCTGGCCTTGACCTTGGCCGACGGAGATGAGGTAAACGGGGATATTGCTGCCCGCGGTGACGCCTTTGATGGCTTGTTGCTGACGTTCGAGCGGCCGCTTCGTGCGGCTGGGGTTGCCTTCGGCCAACAGATAGATGCCGTTGTAGCCGGTGCCACGCCAGATGGCGTCCTTGGTCTTCGGGTCCACCCACACCGGGGTCTGCGGGAAGTTGAATCCGGCCTTGTTGATGTTGCCGAGCACACTGATGGCGGCGCCGGGCTTGCCATCGAGCTTCTCATAGCCCACTTTGTCGGCGCGTTTGGTCAATACGAAGGTGAACAGCAATACGCCGAGCATCACCATCAGGATCATCATGAAGATCCAGGTCAGCCAGCGCCAATGCATGAGCAGGCCGGCGACGACGCCGACGACCACCGGAAGCAGGAAAGCGACGAGCAAGAGCCAGGGGAGGGCCTTGTCTTCCTGATGGGTGTATTTGTAGATCTCGCGGATCTGATTGATGACTTTCGGGCCTTTTTTCTTGTCTTTCTTGGCCTTTTTCGCTTCTGCCATCTACTCCCTCACTTGCTATTGAAAAAACGGACGCACTAGTTGATTATGGTATCAGTGGTGGCGGAAGTCCGACGATGCGGGTTTTCGCCTTGCGCGCCTATCTGGTATGCAGCGGACGCCCGTCGGCCTTGAGCAGCGCCTCGCCGAACGCCTCGCTGAAAGTGGGGTGCGGGTGGATCAGGCGCGCCGCGTCGGCCAGGGGGACGCGGTTGCCGACCAGTTCTTCCGCTTCGGCGATCAGATCGCCGGCGTCCGGGGCGAGCATGTGGACGCCCAGGACCACCGGCGTATCCGGTTTGTCGGCGTAGGCGCCGGTCACCACCGACATCGAGGCGGCTTCACCGCTCATCAGCACCCGTGCGTTGCTCATCATCGGATAGGCGGTTTCTTTTGCCTCGTCGATGTCCGGGTCCGCCTTGGCCTGCTCGACCGTCAGCCCAACGCTGGCGAATTCCGGGGTGGAGAAGACCACTTCGGGAACCGTGTTGTTCTCCACCGGTTTCGGGTCGAGCCCGGCGATGGATTCCGCGATGACGATGCCCTGCTCGAAGGCGCGGTAGGCCAGTGCCGGGCCCGGGGTGATGTCGCCCAACGCCCAGATTGCCGGCTGGTTGGTGCGGCCGTATGCGTCGGTTTTCACCAGGCCGTTCTCGTCCAACGCGATGCCGGCGTCGGCGAACCAGCCGGCATCGGTGTTGGGATCACGACCGATGGCGGCCAGCACCACATCCGCTTTCGTGTTCCTTATCGTCTCATCCTTGTCGGTGCGATAGCTCACGCTCGCCGCGCCAGACTCGCCGTTTTCGATATCGGCGACACTGCTGTGGGCGACGATATGCACGCCATCTTTGGCCAGCGCCCGAGTCAAAGCCATCGATGTGCGGCGGTGAGCGTGCGAAAGCACGCGTTCGTGGCGGATGAGCATGGTGACGTCCACGCCCGCCGCGTTCCACATCGAGGCGAACTCGACGGCCACGGCACCCGCCCCGATGATGATGGCGGATTTCGGGAAACGGGTAAGCGCCAGCGCCTGCGTGGAATCGATCAACGCTCCGGCGAAAGGATGCCCAGGCAGCGGGCGTGGGCGTGAGCCGGTGGCCACCACGATGTTGTCGGCGTTCAGCTCGATGGTGGAGCTTTGCGTGCCGCCAACACGTCCTTGATTGGGGTTGGCGTTGTCGTCTTGCTCTTGATTTCGTCCTTGAAAGTCAGCTGGGGCGCTTTTCATATCAGTTTCAGAGAGTTTTACTGAAACGTGATGTTTTGCGGTAACGGAGGCCTCTCCGTGAATCACCGTCACTTTTCGCATGGCGAGCAAGGAGGCCAGTCCGTCGGTCATCGAGGTGACGGCATGGTCCTTGAAAGCTGTCAGTTTCGGGAAATCGATGCCATTGATGCTTGCGTTGACACCCATGCGTTCGGCGTCGCCGACGGTACGCATTGCGCGTGTGGCGATGATCAGCGCTTTGGAGGGTATGCAGCCGCGGTTGAGGCAGGTGCCTCCGAGCCGCTCCTCGCGGTTGATTAAGGCCACCGAAAGCCCGAGTTGCGCGGCCCGCAGCGCTGTGGCGTAGCCGCCAGGCCCGCCGCCGATGATGACGATGTCGAAATGAGTGCTCTGCATGTCTACCTCCGAAATGGTCTAACGACCATCATAAAGCGTTGCAAAATAGTATGGGCGATTCTGTGGATACCAGAGAAATGAAGAAAACCCGCGGACATGCCATGCACGCCCACGGGTTATCAAAACAAATAAGAAATCCGGCTTACTTCGGCCAGTTGCCGCGCTTTTTCGAGGTCGGCACGGGGATGCGCCAGCGACGCAGCTGCAGCGCGCGGCCCCAGGCGTAGGAACCCATGTGCGTACCCTTGCCCACGGCCTTTTCGCCGAATTTCTCGATGAGCTTCTTCTTGAGCTTGCGCCACATGATGACGATATCGATGAGCGCGGCGATGATGTAGACGTACATCAACAGCATGAGCGGTGTGTAAAGCCACGGCCAGATCATGTAGACGACCAGCGTGAAGATCATGACTGCGAACAGCACCGGGATGAAGTACTCGGCGATGTTGAAGCGGGCATCCACGTAATTGCGGACATAGATATGGACGGGGTCGCGCTCGGAACGCGGCATGTGGGCCACGTCGCCGGTGCGCATCGCCTCGTACTGCTCGTCCTCTTTCTCCTTGATGCGCTCCTTGGCGGCTTTCCTGTCCGCCTTGCGGTCCCTGGGGACGAGGGGATGGAGGTTGCGCTCCTGGGCGACCTTGCGCTTCGGGGTGGGATGGCCCTTGCCCTCCTGCTCCGGTTGTTCGTCGGACTGTTGCGCCGATTCCTTGCTCTTGTCCTTGTTGAAAGGATTCCATGTCATGGTTTTGAGACTACGGGAAAGCCTCGACTCGCTCGGGTCGCGAATCGTCTTGGTATGGCTCGTTTTTCACCGGTTTCTGGCGTTTTTCGTGGGGCTGTGTGATTATCGAAGTGGATATGACTGAATCTCAAGAAAAGGAGCATGACATGGCTGCGTTGGCTGTTGAAGAGGTACGTTCGCGTGTGGACGGCGATTTCGGGCGGATCGTCGATTTGCTGAGCAAAAAGGTGGCACTGAAATCCATCTCGGCCGAAGGCATCACCGGCGAGCACATGCGTCGTTCGGCGCAATTCGTGGCCGATGAACTGCGCGCACGCGGCGTGGATGCCAAAGTGGTCCAGTCCAAGAACCCCGACGGCACTCCGGGCGCCTTTGAGGTTGTCGGCTCGAAGATCGTCGATCCCAACGCGCCGACCGTCTTGCTGTATGCGCACCATGACGTCCAGCCGGTGCCGGACGCCTCCGCATGGGACACCGACCCGTTTGTGGCCACCGAGGTCGATGGCCGTCTTTACGGACGCGGCGCGACCGATGACGGCGGCGGCATCGCCATCCATTCCGGCGCGCTGCATGCGCTCGGCGACGACCTCAAGGTCAATATCAAGGTCTTCATCGAAGGCGAGGAGGAGATGGGCTCGCCGAGCTTCATCCCCTTCATCGAGGCGCATCAGGACGAATTCGACTCCGACGTGATCATCGTGGCCGATTCCGGCAACTGGAGCGCCGAGATCCCCAGCCTCACCACGAGCCTGCGTGGCAACACCGATCTGGATGTCACCGTCAAGGCCTTGGAGCATCCGGTGCATTCCGGCCAATTCGGCGGCCCGATCCTCGACACCAACACGCTCTCGTCCATGTTGATTGCCTCGATGTATGACAAAGATGGTGCTTTGGATATTCCGGGACTGGAAGGTGGAGACCCGGTCGGCGGGCTCCAGCGCGACCTCGACGAGGCCAGTGTGCGGGCCGATTCCGGTGTGGTCGACTCCTATCGTTTCGCCGGCACCGGCTCATTGGCCTCGCGCCTGTGGACCAAGCCGAGCATCTCTGTCATCGGCTTCGACGCGCATCCGGTCGAAGGCTCGTTCAATGTCATCGCCAACGAGACCCGCTTCCGCCTCTCCATCCGCACCGCCCCTGGCCAGCGTCACGAAGAAGCGGCCAAGGCCGTCACCGACTTCCTCACCTCGCACGTGCCGTTCGGCGCCGAAGTCACGGTCTCGACGCTCGATGGCGGCATGGGCTGGAGCATGGATCCCAATGCCGAGGCCACGCAGGACGCGCTCGAGTCGATGCGTGAGGCGTTCGGCGTTAATCCGATCAACAAGGGCGAAGGCGGCTCGATCCCGTTCATCCCCGAACTGCAGCGCATCTTCCCGAAGGCCCAGGTCCTGGTCACCGGCCCCGAAGACCCCAAGGGCAACGCCCACAGCCCCAACGAGTCCGTCGACCTCACGAGCCTCAAAAACAACGTGATCACCGAGGCCCTGATCCTAGACAAACTGGCGAAGTAAGCAACATACTCGCTCGTCCCAACGGTTAGTCGTGGCGGAGCGGGATATACAATGTTCGGGACGCTCCTTGGCCGCTCGGCCGTGTCTTACGCCCGAACATCGCATATCCCGCTCCGCCACTAATGTATGAGGTTCCCTACTAGCTGTAACCGTAAAAATGATAAAGACCAAGGTCGATGTCACTGAAAGCGAATAGCTGCCGCATGCTCTAGGTCTTTTGCTATAGGTGGGCGCAATTGCGAGACCGCTGTCAATAGATTTCTTACTTCTGCGGCAGCTATTCGCTGGTGAGCCGCCTCCCGCAAGTACCTGTCAGTCAGATTCTTCCGCTACGCATTAGTGTGGGGTTGGGGCATGCGATGCTCGACCGTAAAGACTTGGCCAGAGCGGCCCGGAGCGTGTCGAGCATTGTATGCCCCAACCCCACACGACTCACGTCTCAAGATGTTTGACAGGGGATTGCTCTAGGATGACGAATTGACACGGGGGCTGTCTGCCTGCGCAAGCTGGCAGATGGCTGAGATGAGGATTTCCTCGACCGAATGAACGTGAGTCCGGACAATGCCGGCGCACGGACGTCTCTCTTTTCCCGTGCCTTATATGCGCGCCGATAGGCGGTGCGCACAGTGGAAAGGCACAAATCATGTCATCATCGAATCAAACGACCGTCATCTCGAAACCGAACCTCAAATGGCGCGTGGTCGATATCGCCGTCGCCTCGGTCATCGGCGTCGCCAGCGCGTTGATCTATTGGGCCGCGGCGTTGCTCTATGGCCCGGTCGCCTCGCCTCTTGACGCACTCGTTCCCGGGCTCGGAGGCCTGATGAACGGCTTCTGGCTCTTCGCCGGCCCCCTCGCCGCGGTCATCGTGCGCAAGCCGGGAGCCGCAATATACGCCGAAGTCGTCGCGGGAGTGCTCGAAGCGCTCTGGGGCAACACCTGGGGCGGCATGCAGACGTTTCTCATCGCGTTGGTGCAGGGGATCTTCGCTGAGATCGTCTTCCTTGTGGTGATGTACAAGGTCTGGAACCTCGTCACGGTCACGCTTTCCGGGACGATTTCCGCCATCAGCTGCTGGGCCTACACCTTCTTCACAAATCTGCAGGGATTCAAGATCACCGGCGTCTACGGCATCTGGAACCTCGTCGCCACGGTGATTTCCGGGGCGTTGGTGGCAGGCGTGCTGATGTGGTACCTCTACATCGCCATCGCCAAGACCGGCGCGATCGACAAGTTCGCCTCGGGCCGTCAGGTCCGTGCCTCATCCAAGTGAGCGTATTCATTAGGATTTTAGGTATCGATGGGAGAACGTATGCAAGGCGAGCAATCGAAGACATCCGATAGCCGAGAAGATGGCATGACGGTACAGTCCGTTTCGCATGCCAACGCGGCTATTGCCTCGACGGTTCCGCAGGATGGGGAACCTGCTGCCAGTACGGCTTCTCCCAAGGTGCCGCCCGCTTCGATCCGTTTCGAGAACTGGGGCTATCGTCACGCCTCACGCCGGCATTTCGCCGTGCGCGGCCTCAATCTTGACATCAAGCCAGGCGAGCGTGTGCTTTTGCTTGGGGCCTCAGGCATCGGCAAGTCGACGATACTGGAAGGCGCTTCCGGCCTGCTTGGCGGGGATGTGGTGGAAGCCACGAACGAAGGCGGACAAGGCGAAACCGGCCAGGTCGTCGCCGTCGAGGATTCGGAAGGCGGGGTGACCGAAGGCGGTGTCTTCATCGATGGCGACGTTCCGGCCGCCTGCGCCCATGGCCGGGTCGGACTCGTTTTGCAGGACCCCGACGCGCAGGCGATTTTCGAGCGTCTTGGTGACAATGTCGCCTTTGGCCCGGAGAACATGGGCGTGCCACGTTCCGAGATTTGGCAGCGGGTCAGGCAAAGCCTTGCCGCTGTAGGGCTTGAAGGCTTGCAGTTGCACCGTTCCACCATGCACTTGAGTGGCGGGCAGATGCAACGGCTCGCGTTGGCCGGGGCGTTGGCCATGCAGCCGGGGGCGTTGCTTCTGGACGAGCCGACGGCGAACCTCGATCCGGAAGGCGTCGAACAAGTCATTGGTGCGGTTGCTGATGTATTACATAATACCGAAGCGACCATGTTGTTGGTCGAGCATCGCGCTGGCCCGTGGATTGACCTTATCGATAGGGTCATCGTCCTTGGTCTCGAATCCGACGACCAGGTCAAGGCCCGCGTCACGCAGGTCGGTGACGATGCCGAGATCGACCACAGTGGGTTCCGCCGGACCATCGTGGTGGCGGATGGCACGCCTGACGAGGTGTTCGAGAACCGTGACCTTGATTTCGCCGCGCTCGGCATCTGGATGCCAGACAAATACCGCCGTCCAGAAGACGAGATCCACCGCATCCATACCGATGACGAGCCGGCCAGCGATCCTGCGCTTGGCGACGGCAAGGCGCTGCTTTCCACCAAAGGACTGTCCATCGGCCGCAACGGCAAAGCCATAGCCGAACATATCAACGTCTCCTTCGCCGCCGAGCAGATCACCGCGTTGGTGGGCCGCAACGGTGTCGGCAAATCCACGCTGTCATTGACGTTGGCTGGACTATTGGAGCCTGTGGCTGGTAGCGTTGAAGCCTCACCGGAACTGGCGAAAGGGGCAACCGGCAATGCGCCGATGGAGTGGAAATCGACGGAACTGGCGGCGCGCATCTCCTACGTCTTCCAGAACCCCGAGCACCAGTTCGCGCGAGGAAGCGTGGTCGAAGAGGTCATGCTTGGGCTTTTGCGCACTGGAACGCTGGAGGATGAGGCCAAGGAGAAGGCCATGGCGTTGTTGCGCCGATTCAGGCTTTCGCAATATGCCTCGGTCAACCCGTATACGCTTTCCGGCGGCGAGAAGCGGCGCTTGACCGTTGCGGCCTCGCTGGCTGCCGCGCCACGCGTCATCATCCTCGACGAGCCCACCTTCGGGCAGGACCGACGCACATGGATGCAGATCGTCTCGCTGATCCATTCCCTGCGCGGTGATGGTGTCAGCGTCATTGTGGTGACCCATGACCGCGATCTGGTCACGGCTCTTGGCGCCCGCGTCATCGAACTGCAGGCGCAAGGCGATGACGAAGGCGTCCGTTCGATGCATGTGTCGGAAACCGCTCCACTTACCGATGGCAATGGTGATGATTCTCGGCATCACGATGATGATTTGCCTGAGAATGATACGGGAATGGCAGATACCGAGGCGAGTTCTTACGGCGAGCATATTGATGACAAAACCATTACGACTCCTTCAAAAGACGGCGAAAAACTGGATGCCACCATCACCGTCAGTCCGGTCAACGAGCGCGACGAACAGGAACGACAGTCCAGCCGCTCGCCGTTCCTCGCCTCGCTCAATCCGTCATTTCGCTTGCTGGGCGGCTTCATCGCCGCGTTGCCACTGATCCTGAGCCTCGACTGGGTCTCGGCAAGTGTCGCATTGCTGATCGAATTCATCCTGCTGGCCTGTATCCGTCTCTCGCCGTGGCGCGTGGTCAAATCGACCTGGCCGGTCTTCATCGGCGCTCCTGGCTCGGCGCTCGCCGTCCTGCTCTATGGCAAGGAAGGCGGCCGCGTCTGGTGGCATTGGGCGATGATCACCGTCACCGACCGCTCGGCCGTGTTGGCGCTAGCGACCGGCATCCGCATCCTGGCCATCGGCATACCGGCCATTATCGCTGTGCTGGGCGTGGAAACCACGGATTTGGCCGATTCCTTCAGCCAGATCCTCCACCTGCCCGACCGTTTCGTCTACGGCGGCCTCGCCGGCATGCGCCTTTTCTCGGTCTTGCGCGACGACTGGGCCGCGCTCACCGCCTCCCGCCGTTCCCGCGGCCTAGGCGATGAGAATAAGGTCAAGGCCTTCTTCCCGCAGACTTTCGCGCTGTTGGTGCTTTCCATCCGCCGTTCCACCACGTTGGCCACCGCCATGGAAGCCCGGGGCTTCGGCGGCGACATCCCGCGCACCCACGCCCGCGTAAGCCATGTAAACACCCGCGATTGGGCCTTCGTCATCGTCTGCGCGCTCGTCCCCACTGTCTCCCTGATAGCCGCCGCCATCGCCGGCACCTTCACCTTCTTCGGTGGGTGAGAACAGCGCTGGTTTGACTGAGACGATCTCAGACGGTCGTGGATTAGCGGCGGCTTGTTTTGCGCGATCTCATGTTGTCTTGCAGATCAGGCATGGATAAACATGCTCTGTGAATCATGGTAATGACTTCGCGTAAAGTGTAATTATGCCTTTTAATCAGCACATCATTGACAATCCCAAGTCCGAGCGCGTGCGGCGCGTGGCGGAGCTGGAGAAGAGCAAAGGCCGCAAGAAAGCCGGGAAGTTCCTTATTGAGGGGCCGCAATCCGTGCGTGAGGCCGTGCGGTGGATGCCCGATGTGGTCGAGGACTGCTATGTGCAGATGGATGAGCGGCGGGACGGATTGCTTTCCCCGGTGGTCGAGGACATCGCGCGAGAGGCCGACGGACAGGGACTTTATATTCATCAGGTGACCGGTGATGTAATGCATCGTATGAGCACTGATTCGCAGGGCATCGTCGCCGTCGGTGATCTGGAAGCCATGAAACAGCGGATGTCGGATGAATTTGAAACGCCTCAAAACCGCGAAGTTTCCAAAAATCAAGCGGATAAAACTTTGGCCGCGTTCTGGCAGATACGCGATCCGGGCAACGCGGGGACGGTGATTCGCTCGGCTGATGCCGCTGGGTGCCGTGCGGTTATTTTCGTCGACGATTGCGTCGACCGGTTCAACCCCAAGGTCATCCGTTCCACGGCGGGCTCGCTGTTCCATCTGCCGGTGGTCACCATGGGCACCGATGAGCTCTTCACGTGGGCGCAGGCCCAGGAGCTCGAAGTGATGGCGGCCGATGTATACGGAACAGAAAAAGTGAAACCGGAATCGTTGATTGACGTGGTGACTGAATCCGGCCATTCTTCAACGGGTAACGGCGGAAATCGGAGCGGCAGGGGGAATGATGCCTTGCGGCATGATGGGAATGACAATATTGCCCGAAGCAAGCCCGATGACGAAAATGCAGCCAACCAAAGCAAGCGAACTTCTCGTGTGATTTTGTTCGGCAACGAGGCCCGTGGCTTGCCTCATGATGTATTGGAGCGCGTGCAGCGCATCGTGTCCATCCCGCTGTATGGCAAGGCCGAATCGCTGAATCTCGCCACCAGCACCTCGGTGATGCTCTTTACGCTGGCGATGGCCCGTGACGCAGCAAAACGTCAATAAAACGGTTTCATCATGATGTGATAATCGGCACAAACGCGCATGGCGCTATGTCGAGTCATATTGAAACAATGAAAAGGCTGTAAATGCTTGGGATTCATGACTTTTGCGCGTGTAATCGCAAACGTTTCAAGGTTTGAAAAAACTTAAAGGAAAGGGTACTCGTGGCACAGAGTGCGTCATTCGATGCAGGAGCGGTGACCGATGCGGTCGCCGAGGGCATCTCGAAAATCAAAAGTGCCTCCACCATGGAGGAGCTCAAAGCCATCAAGGCGGAATACGCCGGCGCCGAGTCAGCGATGACCCAGGCCAGCCGCGCCATCGGAGGGCTTCCCGCAGACGAGAAGAAAGGCGCCGGCCAGCTCATGGGCAAGTTGCGCGCCGATTTCGGACGCGCCTACGGGCTCAAAGAGACGCAGGTCAAGGCCGAAGAGGAGACCCGTCAACTCGCCTCCGAGACAGTTGACATGACCCTTCCGGTCAACCGCAAGCCGCTGGGTGCCCGCCATCCGCTTCCGAAGCTGATGGAGGACGTCGAGGACCTCTTCATCTCCATGGGGTGGCAAATCTCTGCGGGTCCAGAAGTGGAAACCGAATGGTACGACTTTGACGCGCTGAACTTCGGGCCGGACCATCCTGCCCGCCAGATGCAGGACACCTTCTATGTCAAGGGCAACCAGGCCAAGGACGCCGCAGGATTTGTGGGCTCCAATATGGTCCTGCGCACGCAGACTTCCTCCGATCAGGTGCGTGCCTTGCTGACCCGCGGTGTGCCGCTCTACATCGCTTCCCCCGGCCGCGTGTTCCGCACCGACGAGCTCGATGCCACGCATACGCCTGTCTTCCACCAGTGCGAGGCGCTGGCTGTCGACAAGGGCCTGACCATGGGCGACCTCAAAGGTGTGCTTGATAAGCTCGCTGTTTCGATGTTCGGCCCAGAGGCCAAGAGCCGCCTGCGCCCAAGCTACTTCCCGTTCACCGAACCCAGCGCCGAGCTCGATCTGTGGTTCCCCGACAAGAAGGGCGGCCCCGGCTGGATCGAATGGGGCGGCTGCGGCATGGTCAACCCGAATGTATTACGTTCGGCCGGCCTTGACCCGGACGTCTACACCGGCTTCGCGTTCGGCGTGGGCATGGAGCGCACGTTGCTGCTGCGCCATGATATCAACGATATGCACGACCTCGTCGAAGGCGACGTGCGTTTCAGCAAACAGTTTGTGATGGGGGAGTGAACCAACAATGCCAATGGTAGATATTGACTGGCTCAAGGAGCACGTCGAGGTTCCGGCTGGTCTTACATACGAACAGCTTGCCAAGGATCTGGTTCACGTCGGCCTTGAGGAAGAGGAGATTCACGCCTCGCAGGTCACCGGCCCGATCGTGGTCGGCTATGTGGTGGACTGCACGCCCGAGCCGCAGAAGAACGGCAAGACCATCAACTGGTGCCACGTCGATGTCGGCGAGAAATACAACGACACTGACGAAAATGGCAACAAGGTGCCGCGCGGCATCGTCTGCGGCGCGCCGAACATGGCGGCCGGCGAGAAGGTCGTCGTCACCCTGCCGGGAGCGGTATTGCCCGGCGATTTCAAGATCGAACCGCGCAAGACCTACGGCCACATCTCCAACGGCATGTGTGCCTCGGAGCGTGAGCTGGGGCTGGGCAGCGACCACAGCGGCATCATCCTCCTGAACCACTACGGTTTCAGCAAGGAAGAGACCGACGCGCTGAAGCCCGGCGACGACGCGATGCACCTGCTGCATCTCGATCAACCGGTGCTCGAGATCAACATCACCCCGGATCGCGGCTATACGATGTCCTACCGTGGCGTGGCGCGCGAATACCACCATTCCACCGGTGCGGCCTACACTGATCCGGTCGTCGCGCTCAACGCCGAGACCCCGAAGGTCGCCGAGAATGGCAAGGGCGACATCGAAGTCGAGATCGAGGACAACAACCCGATCCACGGTGTGCCCGGATGCGACCGCTATTATGCGCGTATCGTGCGTAACTTCGACCCGTCGGCCGAGACGCCGAGCTGGATGCGGCGTCGCCTGATCCGCGCCGGCATGCGTTCGATCTCGCTGGCTGTGGACGTCACCAACTATGTGATGATGGACTTGGGTCAGCCGATGCACGCCTACGACCTCGACAAGATTTGCGGGCCGATCGTCGTCCGCCGCGCGAATCAGGGCGAGACCCTGACGACACTCGACGGCAAGAAGCATGACCTGAGCGTCGAGGATCTGCTCATCACCGATTCGCCCGATGGCAAGCGCGGCTCCCGTATCCTTGGCCTCGCCGGCGTTATGGGCGGCCTTTACGGCGAAGTCACCGCCGACACCAAGAACATTCTTCTGGAGTCTGCCCACTTCGATCAGGTGACCATCGCCCGTTCCGCTCGTCGTCACAAGACCCCGTCCGAGGCGTCCAAGCGCTACGAGCGCGGTGTGGATTATGCGTTGCAGCCTGCAGCTGCTCAGATGGCCGCCGACCTGATGGCCAAGTACGGCCACGGCGAACCATCCGATACGCCTATCGACGTCAACAACACCCAGCCGCGTGAGGCCATCGATTTCAAGTTCACCGAGACCAAGCGTCTCACCGGACTCGACACCTCCGACCAGCGTATCCGCGAGATTCTCGAGGACATCGGCTGCAAGGTCAGCGACGGCAAGGAAGAAGGCCACATTTCCGTGGTGCCTCCGACCTGGCGTCCGGATCTCACGATGCCCTGCGACCTGGTTGAGGAAATCGCGCGTCTCGTCGGTTATGACGAGATTCCGATCACCATGCCTCCGGCGCCTGTCGAAGGCGAAGTCGGGCTGACCCCTGACCAGCAGCGCCAGCGCGACGTGGCCAATGAGCTTGCCGAATATGGTCTCGTGGAGACGTTGAGCTATCCGTTCGTCGGCGATGCCGACTTCAAGGCATTCGGCTACGACGCCGACGAAATCAAGCCGGTGAGCGTCGAAGTCGCCAACCCGTTGGCCGGCGACCGTCCGTACCTGCGTCGTGAAGTCCTGCCGACACTGGCCCAGACCGTGCAACGCAATCTGCGTCGCGGCCTCGAGAACATCTCGCTCTACGAGATTGGTCACGTCTATCTCTGGGATCCGAACGCCCCGGCCATTCCGGCTCTGCCCGGTGGCCAGCGCCCGAGCGAAGAGGAGCTCAAGGCGCTCGATGCCGGTCTGCCCGAACAGCCGTTGCACGTCGCCGCGATTCTGACCGGCAAGGCCATCGAAACTGGTTGGCTCGGCGAAAGCCGCGACGTCGACTATAGCGATGCCGTTGAAGCGATGAACCGCGTTGCCGACCGTCTCGGCGCCAAGGTCCAGATCGTGCAGCCCGAACCGCAGGACGTGCCGATGCAATGGCATCCGGGTCGCGCCGCCAAGGTCATGGCCGGCGACACGTTCGTCGGCATGGTTGGCGAGCTGCATCCGCACGTCAATGCCGCGCTCGGCTTCCCTGAGCATTCCGCTGCGTTCGAACTGAACCTGACCGCCCTCTTCGCCACGCTGAGTGGCAAGCCGGTGCAGGCCAAGCCGATTTCGACCTTCCCGCCGGTCAAACAGGATCTTGCGTTCACGGTTTCCGATACGGTCACCGCCGCGCAATTGCAGCAGGTCATCGAAGAGGCCGCAGGTGACAATCTCGAGTCCATCGAGCTCTTCGACGTGTTCTCCGGCGACCAGCTGGGCGAGCACCAGAAGTCCCTTGCTTACTCGGTCACTTTCCGCTCTCCGGATAAGACGCTCACCAGCGACGACACGGAGGCCATCCGCAAGGCTATCGTCGATAAGGCGAAAGCCATCGGCGCCGAGCTGAGGGCCTGAACGGTTTAACCACAAGATCGGTGTCTCAGGATGCCAGAAAATAACGGAGTCTACGTGCAGATTGGCGTAGACTCCGTATTGATATTGTCCTTACATGGAAAGTGCACGATGAACGAATCGCAGAACCCGTTTGACAGCTCGGAGCAGAACGGCAACGCCTCGTCGCCCAATGCCCCGCAGCAAGTCGGGCAAGATCCAAGCCAGATGCCGCGCAATGACGTAGGTACAAGCCCTTCGGGTGAAGGTAACGTCAACAGTGCCCGCCAAGACCAGCCCCAGTCGCAGACCCAACTCCAGCCTGCCATCAAGCAGCCGGAATATGGGCAGATCAAGGTTCCGGAGTATGGCGCGATGGCCAGCCAGTTCCCGGCCAACTACAATCCGTATGTCTACGGCAAGCCGGACCAGACGCAGCAACAGAACAATAACAACGGCAACCAACCACGCCACGCCCGCAACGGCCAAGACAACCAGTTCGTCGGCAACGGCAACGGGATGGGCCAGTACCAGGGCAACCAGAACGGCCAGAACAACATGCCCAACGGCGGATTCGGCCAGATGCCCGGCAACGGCTACGGCAACAACCAGAACTATCCATACGGCCAGCCCTACAACAACGGGCAGGGCATGGCGCCCGACGGCCCTGGTACACCCGGCTACCAGCCCGATTACCACAACGGCATCGACATGAACGACCCGGCCCAGAACCCGCTCAAGGGCCACTGGGACCCGATGGCCATCGTCTCGATCATCCTCCTGTTCTTCCCCATGACGTTCCTGCCCATCATCACCGGCGCGATCTCGATGTGGCGCACGAAGAAGTACCACATGAAGGGCTTCTGGACGGCCACCGTGTGCATGGTCCTTGGCGTCATCGCCACCCTCTTCGAGCTGTGGCTGATCTCCAAGGGCGTCAACCTGAACGACTGGATGCAGCAGATGCTGAACCAATACACGTCCGGCGGCTCCACCGGCGGCGGCGATGGCCCCGTCAGTACCTGAGCGGCAACTCCGCTAGATCGGTTCGGCAGTTTGTCTGTCCTCTTTTCCAGTAACATTGTTTATGTAGCAGATGGTGTCTTAATCTCGTAGGGTGGTGATGGAGCAGTGAACAAACGGTCTGATAAAGATTCAATGTGCTTTACCCCATCTGATCGGCCGAGAGTGTTTCATAAGTGCACCCACGCCAACGGCTGCTTCCTTGATGAGGAAGCAAGTGCGTTGATGATTCCCATGCCGATGGCTGTGCAGAATCGCTTCAAAGGAGAGTTGCGGATTCTGATGAGTAAGGCTTGCATGGGAAAATTAGATTATTCCGAAAACGCCCGAGGCAAAAGTCCTGTGTCTCCTTGTAGAAGTCAGCCGGATATCTGGGAGTTGAGGCTGAACATACGCGATCAAAAATATCGTATTTACTATTCCGAACAAGACGGCGCTCCCGATTTTGTCGCCTTGCGTATCCATTCCAAGAAGATAGCCCGAACGGACGCGGAGACCAACCGTTTGCAAGACAATGAAATGCGGCTGGCGCAAGAGCGTTATACTGAATACAAGCCCCAACGTTGGGGGCATGAAGACAGGCATTGCCGGTATTGCATCACGCCTGTTTCGGAGGAACGAAAATGACCGTATACGACCAGCACAGTGGCGGCGAATTCGATGAGATCGCCGCTTTGAACTATGGTGATTACCTTGATTTGAAACACGAGCTCGTGTCCCGTAGAAGAAAATTCTGCAATCTCAAGGAGATGTCTGAATTCCTTGGACGGAGTGAAGAGGACATATCAGAGTTTGAGAAATATGATTATGATCCGAGGGCTTCGGAGATTCGTGAATATGCCTTGGCCATTATGACTGTGATTCATTCGGAAGCGACTGATTCGCAAGCACCCACGATGAAGGCTTTGCCGTATTCCTGGGAAGGGACGTCCAAAATGCCCAGCATGGATAGTTCGGTGTCCTCTCAGGATTTCCTTCCCCTAACGAGAATATGAGATGCCGATGGAAGATGCCGAAATCAAGACCATATCGCTTATAGAGTCGAGCGGAGTAATACGCAAACAGACGGCGGATGACGACAGCAGGCTAGCTTCAAGTGTCAAACTATCGTACGACCCTCAGGGCAATACTGATAAGAAACATATAGAACGATTCGCGTTAAGGGTGGATGTGGACATAAAATCGGTTGCTGACGAGAAAAAGCAAACGACTTTAGGCCAGTTCTTTGATGCCACAGTAACGGTCGTTTATGCGGTCGTTTTCAATGCTGAGACTTCACTTGAAGAGGCCGTGAGGCAGATGTGGCCTTACATGAGGACTTCCGCGCTTACCCAGCTTCGTTTGATGGGGCTTGGAACGATAGAGGGAAGCCTGCCAGTAACTTTGAAGAAGATCAAGGGAAAGGACACTGGTGAGTAGCCTGTCTTTTTCAGTGCGTTTTCAGTGCCGCCGCTAGCGTTCTAGTCCATCAGGCTGCAGCATAAACAAAGATGCCAACCTTGTTCGGGTTGGCATCTTGATTGCGATTGTGGGACTCTCCCCACTCGCTGGTATCAATGCTAGCGGAATATCCTGCATGTTTCAAATCATGGATGATGTGGATCACAGACAGTTTTTTTCTTGAGTTTGATGTTATTGGCAGTGATTTGGTTGGTGCGTAGCTGATTCGTATATGATTCATGACACTGGGTCCCATTCCTTTGGTTGGAATGGGACCCAGTGCGTTGAGAGTGGGTGTCGGCGCGGTGGTTGGTTTGGGTTTGGTTGCCGTGCCGGCACCCGGTTGGGTTCCCGCCGGGCCGGGGTGTTGGTTGGCTTGGCGGGAAGTCTTTGATTATTCAGGCCACGGGACGTCGGGTTGTGGTTTTGTGGTCCTCGAGCGTTCCGTACCGTGGGAACAACCGGTGTTGTGGCCGTGGGTCTGGTCTGCTTCTGGTTGTTGTTTGGGACGTCTGGCCGGCTGGTGTCATCGGCTTTGGTCTGGCTTGGTTTTGTAACATGTCTCCGCTTGGTTGTGTGTTGTGGTCTTGGGATCGGGCCATACGGGGTGCTCACCTGCTGTGGCGGGCTTTGGCCTGGCGTTGGTGGCGCAGCCGGTTGGCGGCGGCGAGCAGGAGGAGGGCCAGGGCGAGCCCGGTAGCGAGGAGCGTGGCGAGGCGTTGGGGTCGTCCGCCGGTCATCGGCAGGCTGCTCTGGTAGGCGTTGCTGATGCGCACCGTCGTTTCGGCTGATTTGGTGAGGGTGCCGGTTTGGGTGGTGCCGTCGCCGCGCCAGGTGTCGGTGGTGCCGGGTGTGGTCAGGGTGGTCTTGATGTCGTATTGTCCGCCTTGGGGCAGTTGTGTGCTGGTGTAGTCCTTGTTGATGGTGTAGTCGCCGTTGGTCCACCCGCTGGTGGTGGTTGGCGTGGTGCAGTCGGTGTAGGCGGGTTGGGTGTGTGGTTTGACGCATAGGGTGATGGTGTCGGTGTTGGTCCATGGCTGGCCGGTGGCGGTGAACCTGACGCCGTTGTCGGCCGGGGAGCGCCGGCCGGCGCCGGTGGGGGCGTTGAGGATGTTCCATACGGGGTGGAGGGTGACACTGGTGTGCCCGTTGCTGTCGGTGGTGCCGTCCGTGGTGGGGATGGCGGTCGCTCCGGGTGTGGTGTATTCAGCTGTGGACTGTCCTGTCTGGTGGTTCCAGCCGGTGAGGTAGCCGCCGGCCACGCTGATGCCGCCCGTCGCGGCGAGCCTGGGCAGGCTGGGGTAGGCCTTGTTGTCGCCGGTGTCGGTGAGCGCGTTGGGCACGGTGGGGACGCTGCCGGTGGCGCCGTCCTTGCTCAGGGTGGTGGTGGTCCATGGGAGGGTGCCGGTGAGGGTGGTGTCGGGTCCGGTGACGGTGGTGTTGGTGGTGGGGTCGTGGGCCTGCGCGTTCACCGTCACCGTGTAAACAGTGCCGATCGGGTACAGGCCGGTGAATGTGCCCGTGGGGAAGCCGATTGTCCACGCGCCGCCGGCGGTGGTGGTTGTGGTCTGGCAGGTGGTGGGGTTGAGGCAGGCGGTGGCCGACCCGTCGCCCGCGGCCGTCCCGGTGACCTGGATGGTGTCGCCCGTGTGGTGGTAGGTGATGGCGGGGTTGGTGGTGGAGGCTTGGACGGTGCCCCATTGGGCGTAGAGGGTGATGACGCCGTGGGGGAAGTACTCGCCGATGCCGATCTGGTCGATGGCCTGTCCGGGCTGGTAGGGGGTGCCGGTGCCGTCGCGTTTCGTGTTCCATCCGGTGAAGACGCTGTGGGGCTTGTGGCCGGTGAGCACGCCGGCCTCCGGTGCGGACAGGGTGGCGGGGCTGCTGGTGGTGTCGTAGTCCTGGATGCTCCAGCCGGCGCCCCCGTTGGCGTCGGCCACCACGGTGGCGCCCTTGTAGTCGCGGTCGGTGTAATAGCCCGCCGGGTTCGCGCTGGCGGCGCGCGCGGCCATGTCGGGTGTGGTGCCGATGTGCTCCTGGAACGCGGCGTGCGGCTGGAAACCAGCCATCCTATCCCACTGGATACTCTGGTCCACGGCGGCGAAGGAGTTGGGGTAGGTTCCTCCGCTGTTGACAATGGTCTGGTTCTGGAGTTTGGTGTTGGGTCCGAGGGCGAGCATGCGCAGGCCGGATGGCAGCAGGTTGCTGGTGCCGAAGTTGAGGAGTTGGCTGGTGTCCCAGCCGCTCAGGTCCAGGATCCTGAGGTTGGTGTCGCCGTCGAACATCCAGGACAGGAAATTGGTGTGGGTGATGTCGAAGCCGGACGGGTTCAAAACGGTGAGGTTGGGGCAGTCGGCGAACATCCAGCCGAAGAAGGTGACCTGTCGGGTGTCGAATCCGGTGACGTCGATGTCCACGAGGCTGTGGCAGCCCTGAAACATGTATCCCGTGTTGGTGACGTGGCTGGTGTCGAAATGGGATGCGTCCACGCTGGCGAGGCTGTGGCAATCCTGGAACATGCTCCTCATGGTGGTGACGTGGCTGGTGTCGAAATGGGATACGTCCACGCTCGTCAGGCTCGTGTCCTGGCTGAACATGCTGTTCATGCTGGTGACGCCGGTTGTGTCCCAGTCCTTCAACCCGATGATGCTGGTGAGGTTTGGGTCGCTGGTGAACATGCCGTTCATGCTGGTGAGGTGGCTGGTGTCCCAGCCCGACACATCAATGCTCTTCAGAGTGGTCCACTGCGCTAGAAGGCTGGCATAATGGATGGAGGATGACACGCCTGTTACGACGGTGCCTGACAGGTCGTTGGGGACATAGGCGAGTCCGGCGAGATTAAGGAAGGCGATATTGGGCGCCTCCCGGAAAGCCTCAAGCCAGTTGTTGGCGAAGGCGAACCTCATGCCGTGTGCGTCGACGGTGGCCAGCGCGGTGCAGTCATGAAGAAGACCTGACACATACACACCCGTAAATCCAAAATACTCTATATGGGCGTTGAGTCCTGTCACGCTACCTTGGGCCTGCCAGCCATGCATGTCAAGGGTGGCCAAGCTGGTGCAGCTCTTGAACATCTCGGACAGGTAGGCGCCGGAAGCGAGATGAAGGTTGGGCAGGATGACCGTGGTGAGGGCGGTGTCGCCCTTGAACATGCTGCTGGCGTTGCTGATCTTGTTGTCGCCGGTGGCCAAACCGGTCATGTCGACCTTGGTGAGGCTGGTGCAGTTGTAGAACATGCCGGAGAAGTCGCCGGTGGCAGTCGCGTTGAGGTTCTTCATGCTGATGCTGGTGAGGCTGGTGCAGCTGGTGAACATGCCGCTCAACTGATTGGATTGGCTGACGTCCCATCCTTGGGTGTCGACGGAGGTGAGCTGGGTATCGGAGTAGAACATGGCGTTGCCGCCGTCGCCGGTGGGCGCGAACCGGGCGCCAGGGGCCATGCGGAAACGGGTGAGGGACGGCCACATCCAGAACGCGGCGTTGGCGCGCATGGTCAGGTCGCCCTTGATGAGGATGTCGACTGTGTCATGGGCCACCGTGCCGGTTGTGCCGTAGCTGCCGAAGACGGTGGCGCTGGACAGGCTTCCCGTGTCGCCGCCGTTGATGGTCAGCGTGCAATCGGCATCCAGCGTCCATGAGGCCGTTCCCCACGAGCCGGTTCTGGACGTGCACGATGCCTGCGGTCCCACGGACGGCTCGTCACGCGTCGACAGAGACGGTTCCTCTGAAGGGGTTTGGTTCTGGCCTTCGACGGTGTGCGAGACGGAATGGGTGGGGGAAGAAGCGGAAGTGCCGCTGAAAGGCGTTGCTTGAGAGAATCCGGAAGATTTGGGAGAGGATGTGGGCCGAGATGGGTTGGAAAGACGTGCGGAACCGGAAGGCTTAGAAGGAAAAGAAAACCGGGAAGTTCTACGGGATGAAGATGGGGATTGGGATTGGGTGGTGTCGGGAAGTGATGGGAAAGCTTCGTTTAGACTAGAATTGCGGGGGGGTTAGTGTTGACATCGTTGCAATACAAACCAGCACCGAGACCAACGCGCGGATGACACCCATATTGAACACCGACCTTTTTCAAATTAAATCGAACGCCGGCGATGTAATACATTGTCGTATGGCTCCGCCGTTCCGATGAATCCACACCTTAACGGCTTTCCGGTACAAAAACAACCGTCCGCAAGCGCGTGGAAACCGCGTCACGTGATGGTTTTGTGAACACGCTTAAAAGGTTTGCAACCCGACAATGCCAAGTATTTTGATATGGTACGTAGAAGTTTTGATGTCGCAAGAGATGGCCATATGAAATGCGTCCCACAAACTGGTGCTACGGCGTGTCGCATTTTCTGATGATTGTCTACAAATCTGAACGAAATCAGTCTGAAAACAGGAAGAAGACAAAAGCAATCATTGTGGATTCTTAGTCTCTGATAAAAAGTCTCTACTTAAAAACTGTCCACTATGTGGATGCATAAGTATGCAGAGTTGTGAATATATGTAATGTAGGCATCAACTTTTAGGAAGGGGATGCCATGGAGAAGTTGACGGTGGCGGTGGCTGGAGCCAGCGGGTACGCCGGGGGCGAGATGCTGCGGATATTGGCGGCGCATCCGGCGTTCGAGGTCACCACGGTGACCGGGGATTCCTCGGCGGGGGACAAGCTCGGCAAGCACATGCCGCATATTCCGGCGCTCAAGGACATGGTCATCGAGCCGACCACGCCAGAGGCGCTTAACGGGCACGACGTCATCGTGCTGGCGTTGCCGCATGGCGTGTCTGGAGCGCTGGCCGAGAAGTCGCATGCGAATCGTGCGATCGTCGATCTGGGCGCTGATCACCGTTTGGAATCCAGCGACGCGTGGGCGCAATACTATGGCGGCGAGTTCCATCAGCCTTGGGTTTACGGCATGCCCGAGCTCATTATCGGCAAAAACGCTGAAGGCGATTATGTACGCCAACGCGGAAAGCTTATTGGCGATGATCAAAGTGCCGTTGATGGTGGCGGCAATGACGACACGGCAGATCCGCTTTTGACGGGAATGGATGCGAGCAATTCGAACGCCAAGTTCATCGCGGGTCCTGGTTGCAACGTGACGGCGGTGACGTTGGCTTTCCAGCCAGCGTTGGCAGAAGGGCTGGTGGAGACCGACGACATCGTGGCCGATCTGGCGGTTGGATATTCCGGGGCGGGCAAGAACCTCAAACGGACCAACCTGCTGGCGGCTGAGGCGATGGGGTCGGCGACGCCGTATTCCGTGGGCGGAGTGCATCGGCATATCCCCGAAATCGTGCAGAATCTCGCGCATGCGGCCTGTGCCGGGGCTGACGGCCATGTTCCTCGATTCGACGCCAAGGCTGGTGATGAAAATGACCAGTCGCAAGGGTCAGGCGAGCCAAGCGAATTGGCGAAGGGCATCAAGGTCGGTTTCACGCCGGTGTTGGTGCCCATGGCCCGTGGCATCCTCGCCGTGGTCTCGGCCAAATTAAGCGACAAAGGCGCGGCGTTGAACGACGCGGATATCCGCGCGGCGTGGAGCAAGGCCTATCAGGGCCAGCGGTTCATCCAATTGCTGGATGAGGGCGAGATGCCCGCGACGGCCAACGTGCTGGGTTCCAACGCGGCCGAGGTGCAGGTGGCGGTCGACCGACATTCCGGGCGTCTGTATGGCTTCGCGGCCATCGACAATCTGAACCGTGGAACGGCCGGGCAGGCGGTGCAATCGCTGAACATCGCGCTCGGGCTTCCTGAGGACCAAGGACTGACAACGATAGGGGTGGCGCCATGAGCGTGACATTTGCACAAGGTTTCTCGGCCGCCGGCGTCAACGCCGGAATCTCGGCCAACAAGGCGAAAAGCGACCTGGCACTGGTGGTTAACAACGGGCCGCTTGACGCCGCGGCCGGGGTGTTCACCTCCAACCGTTTCTGCGCGGCGCCTGTGCAGTGGTCGCGCAAGGCCGTGGCCGACGGGCACATCAAGGCGGTCGTGCTCAACTCCGGCGGGGCCAACGCCTGCACCGGCGAGGAGGGGCTTGCGCAGAGCAAGGCAAGCGCGGCCAAGGTCGCCGAGGTACTTGGAGAGGGACATGCGATCGCCGTGGACGACATCGCGGTTTGCTCGACGGGCCTGATCGGGGAGTTATTACCTTTGGATAACGTGCTGGACGGCATCGGCAAGGCGGCTTCGGCCTTGAGCGACGATGCCGAGGCCGGAGTCGATGCGGCGACGGCCATCATGACCACGGACACCAAGCCGAAAACCGTGAAACTGCAGGGCTCCGGCTATCGCGTGGGCGGCATGGTCAAAGGCTCGGGGATGATCGCCCCGCAGCTGGCCACGATGCTTTGCGTCATCACCACCGACGCTGTGGTGGATTCCTCGCAGCTGCAGGAGGTGTTGGCGTCCGCCACCGACAAGTCGTTCAACCGCATCGACGTGGACGGCTGCATGTCCACCAACGACACGGTGCTGCTGCTCGCTTCCGGCGCTTCCGGTGTCACTCCCGATTCGCAAGAATTCGCTGATTTGGTTCATCAGGCGTGCTCCAGTCTGGCCCGACAGATCGTCGGCGACGGCGAGGGCTCCAGCCATGACATCAAGGTGACGGTGAACGGGGCGGAAAGCGAGGACGCGGCGCTGGCCTGCGCCCGAGCGGTGGCCGGATCGAATCTTCTCAAATGCGCGATTTACGGCAACGACCCCAACTGGGGGCGCATCGTCAGTTCCCTGGGTACGGTTCCGGTGGACGTTGCCGCCTACGATTCGCAGGACGTCACTGTTGACATCAATGGCGTACGCGTCTGTGAGCACGGCGGCGCGGGCGTCGACCGCTCCGAGGTCAAGATGGACGAACGCGAGGTCGACATCGACATCGACCTCAACTACGGCGCGGAAAGCGCCACGGTATGGACGGACGACCTCACCCACGAGTACGTGCACATCAACGCCGACTACGAATCCTGACAGATGTAAAAGATTTTCCCAGGTGAATGCATATAATCATCCACCTGGGTTATCCGATTATGATAATGCGACTGAAACAGGCAATGAAGGACACCAATGACAAGTAACGAGAAGCCGACCTCTCAAACCGTGACGGATGCGGACGACACCTTCGACGTGCATAACGACTTGAAGGACGAGCAGAAGGCCGAGGTGCTTATCGAGGCGCTGCCGTGGCTCGAGGAATTCGCCGGGCAACGCATCGTCATCAAATACGGTGGCAACGCGATGGTCGACGAGCATCTCAAACGCTGCTTCGCCCAGGACATGGTTTTCCTGCGGCAGGTCGGCATGCACCCCATCGTCGTGCATGGCGGTGGGCCGCAGATTTCCAGCATGCTCAAAGACCTGGGCATTCATTCCGAGTTCAAGGCTGGCTTGCGCGTCACCACGCCCGAGATCATGAAAGTCGTTCGCATGATTCTCACCGGTTCCGTCTCGCGTGAGCTCATTGGTCTCATCAACGCCCATGGCCCGCACGCGGTCGGGCTTTCCGGCGAGGACGGTTCACTGTTCGGAGCCAAGCGTTATCGTCCGGTCATCGACGGGGTGGAAACCGACATCGGGTTGGTGGGCGAAGTCACCGAAGTCAACCCTTCGGCGGTGGAAAACCTCATCGCACAGGACCGGATCCCCGTGGTCTCCTCGATTGCGCCCAATGCCGACGACCCGACCCAAGTGTTCAACGTCAATGCTGATTCCGCCGCTGCCGCACTTGCGGTCGCGCTGCATGCCCGCAAGCTGGTCATTCTGACCGACGTGGACGGCCTTTATGCCGATTGGCCTGACAAGAACTCGCTCATCAGCTCCATCGGTGTCGACCGCTTGCGTGAAGTGCTGCCGAAGCTGCAAAGCGGCATGGTGCCGAAGATGCGCGCCTGCGTGCGGGCGCTTGACGGCGGGGTGGCCCAGGCCCATATCATCGACGGACGCCAGCCACATTCGCTCTTGAACGAGGTGTTCACCAGCGCCGGCATCGGCACCATGGTCGTGCCGGGCGACGGGATGAAACTGCGACGAAACCGGTAGACGCGCAGGCGTGAAGGCTCACTGGACGAACGAACATAAACGTAGAAAGCACAGAAAAATGAAGAACGACAATCAACAGAAAACGGCGTCAGACGGCTTGGACGAGGGAACTAACCTTGTCTCGACCCCGATTGGCCCCGAAAGCGATAAGTGGATCGCACAATACGAGCAGGTGCACACCCACGCCTTCGGCACTCCGCTGCGCGTGATGGACCACGGCCAGGGCACGCGCATCTGGGACGTGGACGGCAATGAATACCTGGATTTCCTCGCGGGCATCGCCGTCAATTCGCTGGGCTACGCGCACCCCAAATGGGTTCGTGCCGTAAGTGAGCAGGCGCAGAAAGTCGCGCATATCAGCAACTACTTCGCCTCCGTGCCGCAAATCAAACTGGCGGAGAAACTGCTCGAGATCGCGGGAGCGCCCGAGGGGTCGCGCGTCTATTTCGGCAATTCGGGGGCCGAAGCCAACGAGGCGGCCATGAAGATGGCGAAACTTTACGGCAAGACGTTGCCCGGCGGCGACCCGGAGCAAGGCGGGGCACCGGCGCGGATCATCGCACTGACCAAAGGCTTCCACGGGCGCACCATGGGAGCGCTGAGCGCCACTTGGAAACTCTCGATTCGCGAGCCGTACAATCCGTTGTTGCCAGCCGTCGAGTTCGTCGAGGCCGGGGACCTGCAGGCGATGCGCGCCGCGTTCGATAGGACGGGACACGGCGGCGCCGGCCCGGTGGCCGCGGTGATGATGGAACTCATCCAGGGCGAGGCCGGCGTGCGGCCGCTCGACCCGGCGTACGTCAAGGGCGTGCGCGAGCTGTGCGATGAGCATCACGCATTGATGATCCTCGACGAGGTGCAGACCGGCATCGGACGCACCGGCAAGTGGTTCGCCTTCCAGCGCGAGGACCTTTCCGGCGGCATCACCCCCGACATCATCACTTTCGCCAAAGGCGTGGCCGGCGGGTTCCCGATGGGCGGCATGATCGCGTTCGGCAAGCCCTTGGCCTCGCTGTTTTCGCCGGGACTGCACGGCTCGACCTTCGCCGGTGGCCCGCTCGCTACTTCGGCCGGGTTGGCGACGCTGCAGACCATCGAAGAGGACGGGCTGTTGGCCAACGCCGAGGAACGTGGAAAGCAGCTGCGCGACGGCATCACGGCCTGCGGCAACCCGCTGTTCGTCTCCGTGCGCGGGCGCGGCCTGCTCAACGCTATACAACTCGCGCACCCGTGCTCCCATGCCGCGATGAACTGGGCGCTCGACCACGGACTCATCGTCAACGCCGTCGCGCCAGATGCCCTGCGTCTCGCCCCGCCGTTGATCGTCAGCGAGGCCGACGTTGATGAAGCTATATCGATTTTGGCTCGAATCCCCGCGGATTTGCCGGACGACTGAAAGTATATATACCAATATGCGGATAGAACGCGAATATTTGGTGATTATGCGGTATATTTTGGATAGTTGATGCGTTTGGATAGCCAAACGCGGTAAAAGGAGACGCTATGGCAGGTCAATTGCGGCACATGTTGCGCGATGATGACGTCACCCACGACGAGCAAAAGGAAATACTCGAACTGGGCATGAAATTCTGGAAAGATCGTTACTACCACCGTCCCTTCGAAGGGCCGCAGGGCGTCGCGGTGATCTTTGACAAGCCCAGCACCCGCACGCGCTCCAGCTTCTCCGTGGGCGTCGCGGAACTCGGCGGGTACCCGCTGGTCATCGACAAATCCGGTTCCCAGCTTGGCCGCGGCGAGCCGGTGGCCGACACAGCCCGCGTGCTCACTCGCATGACCAGCGCCATCGTCTGGCGCACCTTCGGCCAGGAACGTGTGGAGACGATGGCGAAATACGCCACCGTGCCCGTTGTCAACGCCTTGACCGACCAGTTCCACCCCTGCCAGATCCTCGCCGATTTCCTCACCATCGCGCAGCATCGCGGGGGAGTCGACGCCCTCAAAGGCATGACCATCGCCTATCTCGGCGACGCGGCCAACAACATGGCCAACTCCTACCTGCTCGGCGGCGCGACAGCCGGCATGAACGTGCGTGTCTCCGGACCGGAAGGCTTCCTTCCAGACCCGACGATCGTCGCGGACGCAGAACGTATAGCGGCCGAGAACGGCGGCTCGATTCTGATCACCACCGACCCGCGCGAGGCCGTCGCCGACGCCGATTGCATCTTCACCGACACGTGGGTGTCGATGGGCGAGGAAAGCGAATACGCGGTGCGTTCCAAGCCGTTCTGGGACTACCAAGTCAACGACGAGCTCATGGGCCTTGCCAAGCCAGACGCGATGTTCCAGCACTGCCTTCCCGCCTACCGCGGCAAGGAAGTCACGGCCAGCGTCATCGATGGGCCGCAATCGGTGGTCTGGGACGAGGCCGAGAACCGCCTGCACGCCCAGAAGGCGCTGCTGACCTGGCTGATCGGCCAACAACGAGACGACAAGGACCTGCTCAAATGACAGATACGGACGATTCCGGCATTATTGGCGGCATTGGCACGCAAGACGATGGTTCTGATGCTTCGCAGATGAACGATTCGCAAAGCGAGTCGAAGCTGCGCCATCCGATGAACAGGACGGCGCGCCTGAGCGTCATCCAGGACATCCTGACGAATTCCGTGGTCTCCTCGCAGGCCCAGCTTTCGCAGATTCTGGCAGATCGTGGCATCGAGGTCACGCAGGCGACGCTGAGCCGCGACCTCGACGAGATGAAGGCCGTCAAGACCAGGCTCAAAAGCGGCGAGATGGCCTATACGCTGGGCGTCGAGCCCGAACATGACGACGTGACCGCCGAGAAAATCGACCAGCAGCTTTCGCGCGGGCTTTCGGGGCTGATCACCTCGGCCGCGGCGGCGCGCAACCTGGTCATCGTGCACACGCCATCCGGCGCGGCGCAATACATGGCCAGCGTCATCGACAAGCAGCCGATCGAGGACATCCTCGGCACGGTCGCCGGCGACGACACAGTGCTGCTGGTATGCAGCGACGATGACGCCGCGATTGGGCGGGTGAAATGGTTGCTCGACATCGTCTCGCGCGGGCAGAACGCAAAGGCGAACAAAAGGTAAGTAGAGCGTGATTTTGGCTTAATTGGTCGGTTTGAACGGTTTCTGGGTAATTTCATGTGCTGAATAATCTCAAAATCCGGACAAAACACAAATCGAATTGAATATTTATACGAAGTGACGTATATTAAACGTATAAAACGTTGAAGAAAGGCTATCATGAGCGATAAGAACCGCATCGTACTCGCGTATTCCGGAGGTCTTGACACCTCCGTGGCCATCCCGTATCTGAAGGAGCGCACCGGCAAGGACGTCGTCGCCGTCTCCCTCGACGTCGGCCAAGGCGGCGAAAGCCTCGAGACCATCCGCCAGCGCGCGTTGGCTTGCGGTGCCGTCGAAGCCTACGTCGTCGACGCCCGCGAGGAATTCGCCAAGGAATACTGCATGCTGGCGCTCAAGGCTAACGCCAAGTACGAAGGCGTCTATCCTCTGGTTTCCGCCATTTCCCGTCCGCTGATTTCGAAGCATCTCGTGCGTGCCGCCCACCAGTTCGGCGCCGACACCATTTCGCACGGCTGCACCGGCAAAGGCAACGACCAGGTGCGTTTCGAGGTCTCCATCGCCTCGATCGATCCGAACTTGAAAGCCATCAGCCCGATTCGCGACCTCTCGCTGACTCGTGACGTCGAGATCCAGTTCGCCAAGGACCACAAGCTTCCCATCACGCAGACCGAGAAGAGCCCGTATTCCATCGACCAGAACGTCTGGGGACGCGCCATCGAGACCGGTTTCCTCGAGGATCCGTGGAACGGCCCGACCAAGGACTGCTATACCTACACCGACGATCCCGCGTTCCCGCCCGTTGAGGATGAGGTCGTCATCGAATTCAAGCAGGGCGTGCCCGTGAAGATCGACGGCAAGGACGTCACCCCGCTGCAAGCCATCGAAGAAATGAACCGCCGCGCCGGAGCCCAGGGCATTGGCCGCATCGATCTCATCGAAGACCGCCTGGTCGGCATCAAGTCCCGCGAGCTCTACGAAGCGCCAGGCGCCATGGCGCTCATCACCGCACATGAAGAGCTCGAGAACTGCTGCCTCGAACGCGAGCAGCACCGCATCAAGCGCGACATCGACAAGCGTTGGGCCGAACTGGTCTACGACGCCCAATGGTTCTCGCCCGCGGTCCGTTCGCTCAACGCCTTCATCGAAGACACGCAACGCTACGTTTCCGGCGAGATCCGCATGGTCATGCACGGAGGCCGCGCCGTGGTCACTGGCCGTCGCAGCGATTCCTCGCTCTACGACTACAAGCTCGCCACCTACGATTCCGGCGATACATACGACCAGAACGCCTCCAACGGATTCATTTCGATTTACGGCCTGCCCGACAAGGTCGCCGCCGCCCGTGATGTGAAATTCGGCAACGGCATCGAAGTCCCGGACAACTCCGTCGAGTGATTGTTTATTCATTATTAAAAACATTGTTTAAGAATCCTTATCTTTAAGGATTCTGACTATGGGGAGACTCGGAGATATACAATGTTCGGGACACTCAAGGCCGTTCGGCCAAGCCTACGCCCGAACATCGCATATCTCCGAGTCTCTTTTGACTTATGTCTTGTAATAGATAATGCTCATTAGCCCATTGAGGTCTGGGGATATGCGTTGTTACGGCGTAAGACACGGCCGAGCGGCCAAGGAGCGTCCGGAACAACGCATATCCCCAGACCTCCGCACAGTCAGTTATGTTTAAAGCGTTGTTGGTTAAGCAATGAAGGGACTTGAAGGATGACGGAGCAGGAAAAGAACGGGAATGAGCACTTGGCGCTGTGGGGCGGACGGTTTAAGTCTGGGCCGTCTCCGGAGCTGGCGCGACTCTCCAAATCGACGCAGTTTGATTGGCGGCTCGCCGATGACGATATCGCGGGATCGCGGGCGCATGCTCGGGCGCTCGGCAAGGCCGGGCTGCTGAGTGACGATGAGTTGAAACGCATGGAAGAGGCGCTCAACAAGTTGCAGAAGCTTGTGGATTCAGGGGAGTTTGCTCCTGTCGAAGACGACGAGGACGAGGCCACGGCGCTGGAACGTGGGCTGCTCGAGATCGCGGGGGACGAACTCGGCGGCAAGCTGCGCGCCGGGCGTTCGCGCAACGACCAGATCGCCTGCCTCATCCGCATGTGGCTGCGTCGTCATGCGCGCACAGTCGCCGGTCTGGTGCTCGGTGTGGTCGATGCGCTGATTGGTCAGGCCGAGAAGGCCGGGGAAGCCGTGATGCCAGGGCGCACGCACATGCAGCATGCCCAGCCCGTGCTGCTCGCGCATCAGCTGATGGCCCATGTCTGGCCGCTCTTGCGCGATGTCGACAGGCTCGCCGATTGGGACAAGCGCATGGATGAAAGCCCGTACGGTTCCGGCGCGTTGGCTGGTAATACACTTGGGCTTGACCCGGAAGCCGTGGCTCACGAGCTCGGATTCTCGCGCGTCACCGCCAATTCGATTGACGGCACCGCAAGCCGTGATTTGGTGGCCGAGTTCTCGTTCATCGCCGCCATGATCGGTGTTGACCTGAGCCGCCTATCCGAAGAAATCATCATCTGGAACACGCAGGAATTCGCCTTCGTGCGTCTCGACGACGCCTATTCCACCGGTTCCTCGATCATGCCGCAGAAGAAGAACCCGGACATCGCGGAACTCACTCGCGGCAAGTCCGGCAGGCTTATCGGCGATCTGACCGGCCTTATGGCCACGCTCAAGGGCCTGCCGACGGCCTATGCTCGCGATTTGCAGGAAGACAAGGAAGCGGTGTTCGATCAGGTCGACACGCTTGAGACCTTGCTGCCTGCCTTCGCCGGCATGGTGCGCACGATGGTCTTTGACCTCGACCGTCTCAAGGCGCAGGCGCCTACCGGTTTCGCCCTGGCCACCGACATCGCCGAATGGCTGGTCAAACAGGGTGTCCCGTTCAGGCACGCCCACGAGCTTTCCGGCGCATGCGTCCAAATGGCGGAAAGCCGCGGCGTGGAGCTTTGGGATCTGAACGATGACGATTTCGTCACCGTATTCAAGGATTTCCTACCCGCCGATGTCGCACCGCAAGTCCGCAAGGTCCTTTCGGTGGAAGGTTCCGTCGACCAGCGTAATGGCAAGGGCGGCACCGCGCCCGTCCGCGTGCGTGAGCAGATCGCCGAGGCCAAGCAAGTCGCGGTCAAGGCGCAAATGTTTGCCGATTCCGTTAGCGATGGCCCGGCATACGTAAAACCAGACGCAGTGCGCTGATTTGCCGTTTTTTACCTCGCCTTGAGTACGATGGCATGCTGAAAGCCGGGTACTGCAGAAAGGCGTGAGACCGTATGACATTGGGTATCGGAACTCCGATAGCGACCATTCAGGCATTGTGGGCGAAGCACACGATTCATCTGGCGGACCCGCCGGAAGGTGAGCCGTTCGGGGTCCGAAAATTCGACCAGTCAATGTCCAACGATGTCAAACCGCTGACCATCTGCGCCATCGGCGATTCCATGGTTGCCGCCTGCGGTACGCAGAACCAGCAGGAAGGGTTGATTCCCGACATCGCAGAAGGTTTTGCGCATAAGTTCCGTCGCGATGTCAGCTGGGAAGCGCACGGAAAACTGGGTGCCACGATGCGTCGTGTACGCTATCGTCTGCTTCCTGAAGTCCTCAAATCCGGCAAGACGTTCGACATCCTCCTGCTGTGCGCCGGTTCCAACGACATCATGGCCAACCGCACGCTTGACGAATGGCGTGCCGATCTTTCCGTCGTGCTCGACGAAGCCAAGCCGCTTAGCGACCATATCGTCGTCTTGAGCCCCGGCCAGATGCAGCATGAGCCTTCGCTGGGCAAGGCTTTGCGTCGTGCACTTGAGCGCGAGATGGACGAGCAGGCTGCCGTAAGCAAGGAAGTCTGCGCCGAACATGGTGCCACCTATGTCGATATGATCCACGAGAACGTGCATGCCGACGCGCCGGATTTCTTCTCGCCGGACCATTTCCATCCCAGCGCGCAGGGCTACCAATACATGGTCGACGGCGTGATCGCCAAGCTCGGACCCGCATTTGTGCAACAGTTCGTCGTCCAGTGATTGTCCGGTTTTCCTGAAGTTTCTGTCACTTTAGGATTTTGATTCCGTTTGGTGACTCCGCTTTTGCAAAAGTTAACGGATTGAATGATTCGGTTGGGTGGAATCTAGAAAATCCCACAATCGAAGTGACGTTGTTGTGTCGCTATCATCTGTGAAAATGGATTGGTTATGGAGCCATCGGCTCTGGTTGTTTTGATACAAAAGAATAGGGGAATAGGTTATGGCTCACGTCACCAACTTCAAGGAAGCGGGATTCGACTCCCTCTTCGATGAATTGAACTGGCGCGGGTTGATTTCCCAGTCCACGGACCGGGATCAGCTCGCTAAAGCGCTCAACGGCGGGCCGATCACCTATTATTGCGGTTTCGACCCCACTGCGGCCTCCCTGCACATCGGCAATCTCGTGCAGTTGATCAACATGCGCCACCTGCAGGAGGCTGGCCACCATCCCATCGCGTTGGTCGGCGGTGCCACCGGGCTTATCGGCGATCCCCGCCAAAGCGGCGAACGTACGTTAAACCCCAAGGATGTCGTGGAAGGCTGGGCGCGGCGCCTCAAGAAGCAGATCGGCACGATTCTGGTGACCGATGGCGATAATCCCGTGCGTTTTGTCTCCAACTACGACTGGACCGCGCAGATGTCGGTCATCGACTTCCTGCGCGACGTCGGCAAGAACTTCCGCATGGGCACCATGCTCGCCAAGGACACCGTGGCGCGCCGGCTCAAGAGCGACGAGGGCATCTCCTTCACTGAGTTCAGCTATCAGGTCCTGCAGGGCAACGATTTCCTCCATCTTTTCGATGAATACGATTGCACGTTGGAACTAGGTGGCTCCGACCAGTGGGGCAACCTCACCAGCGGCCTCGACCTGATTCGCAAGGTGCGCGGCGAGAACGTCAACGTTTTCACCAGCCCGATCATCACCGACAGCCAAGGCAAGAAATTCGGCAAGTCCGAAGGCAACGCCGTCTGGCTTGACCCGACGATGCTGAGCCCCTACAAGTTCTACCAGTTCTGGTACAACCAGCCCGATGGCGAGATGCTGAAGCTTCTGAAGGCCTTCACCTTCCTGCCCAAGGCCGAGATCGAGCGGCTCGCCCACGAGGCCGAGGTCAACCCCGGTGCACGCGAGGCGCAGAAGGCGCTGGCTTGGGAGGTCACCAGCTTCGTGCACGGCGAGAAGGTCACGCAGGAGGCGCTTGATGCGGCTTCGGCGCTGTTCGGACGCGGCGGGGACTTGAAATCCATCAGCTCCGACATGCTGCGTTCCTCCATCGACGGCCTCAAGATCGAGAACGAGGAAGGCGAGAAGGTCTTCGCCAAGGCGGTCATCGGCGAGCGCATCGCCCAGGCGGCGGTTTCCGCGGGTCTGTTCAAGTCGATCTCCGAGGCGCGCAAGACCATCAAGTCCGGCGGCGTCTACGTCAACAACGCGCGCGTCGAGGACCAGGACCAGGAGCTGAAAGGCGACGATTTCCTCGCCGACCACTACGCGCTGATCCGCAGGGGCAAGAAGGCTGTAGGGGTCGTCGAGCTTGGCTGACAGCAAGCTTTCATTGAAATGATTAGAATTTATTAGAAAATAACAATATTTGGATGTCACGCTGGTAGCGCGAAACGGCAAAAGAAAAGCAAAGGTAAAGCATATGGCAGAAGAACAGCGCGGCAACCGCGACGGCAATTCATACGGTCACGGTTCGTCCCGTCCCAGTGGCGGCTACAGGGGTCACGGCGGGTATCGCGGCAACAATCGCGGCGGAGGTTTCCACAAGGGTGGCCACGGCGGATACCGTGGACATGACGACGATAGGCGCGGCGGCTACCGCGGCAACGGCGGGCACCGCGACTTCCATCGTGACGGCGAACGTAGCGGCGGTTACCGCGGACACGGTGACGGGGATCGTCGTGATTTCCATCGTGATGGCGAACGTGGCGGCTATCGCGGCGATGGCGACCGTAGGGACTTCCATCGCAACGATGACCATCGCGGAGGCTACCGTTCCGGTGGCTATCGTGGGCGTGACGACGACAGGCGCGGGGGTTACCGCGGCAATGGTGGTCACCGTGACTTCCATCGTGACGGTGAGCGTGGCGGATACCGTGGTGACGGCGACCGCAGGAACTTCCGTCGCGATGACGACAGGCGCGATTTCCACAAAGACGGCGACCGCAGGGACTTCCACAAAGGCGGTTACCGCGGACACGACGATGACAGGCGCGGGGGTTACCGCGGCGGGGATGACCGTAGGGACTTCCATCGCAATGATGACCGTCGTGGCGGCTACCGTTCCGGCGGCTATCGCGGGCATGACGACGATCGTCGTGGCGGCTACCGCGGCAACGACCGTCGTGATGGCGATCGCCGTGACTTCCATCGCAACGACGACCGCAGGGGCGGCTACAACTCCCGCGGCAACGACCGTCGTGACTTCCACCGTGATGATCGGCGAGACGGCGATCGTGGCGGCTACAAGGGCTACAACGACCGTCGCGATGATCGACGTGACGACCGCCGTGGCGGCTTCCACAATGACGGCCGTGAGGAATACATGCACAACGGCCCGCGCCGCAATTCAGATGGCACGGTCTCGTTCCCCTCGCAGAACCCGTATACCGACCGCCGTCCTGGCGAGCCGCGCATGCCCAAGGGCATGGAATGGTCGATGCTTTCCAAGGACGAGAAGGAACGTCTGAGGGGGCTTTCCAAGGAGCACGCCGAGAACATTGGACTGCACATCCTCGCCGCCTATGCGCTTGAGGAAAGCGACCCGAAGGCCGCGCGTGACCACGCCGAATGGGTGGCACATCAGGCCTCACGCATCGATTTCTCGCGCGAGACGCTGGCGTTCATAGCTTACCGTCAGGGTGACTACAAGACCGCGCTGAAGGAGTTCCGTACCGCGCACCGCATGAATGGCTACAACGATTACCTGCCGTTCATCGCCGATTGCGAACGCGGCCTCGGCAACCCGAAGCGCGCCATCGAGATGGCGATGTCCGACGACGCCAAGGCGCTCACCGGCGAATCCAAGGCCGAGATGTTCCTGGTCTATGCCGGCGCACTCGGCGACTTGGGGCTTTGGGACAAGGCCGTCGATGTGGTCAGCAAGCTGGCGGACACCAAGGGCCTTCCCGGTGCCTACCGCATGCGTGCGCTGCAGGCCGAGCAGTACTTCCTTGAGGAATCCGGCCATGGAGACGAGGCCGCCGACCTCGACACCACCATCGAGGCGCTTGAGAACAAGTACGCCGATGAGGATGAGGACGACGAGGACGCTGACGAGGTGGTCATCGATTACGATCTCGAACGCCTGCCCGACGACATGATGGAAGAGCTCGGCATCACCGAAGACGACGCCCAGTATGCGCCCGATCCCTATGAGGATGACGACGATTACGACCGTGATTCCGATTCCGAAAACTCCGATGGCGACGACGAAGATTCAGATGAGTCTGATGAGGATCATTCCGATGACGACGGTACCGATTCGGACGAGGCGTTAGGTGAGGAACTGGATACGGACGCCAATCTTGATGACCAGTCCCAGTCCGCGCTCGACCCGCAGACCCTGGAAGCCCAGGAAAGCGCCGAAGCCACCGCCAAGGAAAATGCAGACAGCATGGAAGTCGTCGATGAGTCCGGTGAATCCGATGAGTCCGAGGATTCCGAGGCTGACCAAGAGGCGCAAGGCGAAGTCGGCGAGGACGACGAGGCCGAGACCGAAGGCGACGCAGATGACGACGAGAACGAGTTGTCCGCGGAGGAAACCACCGAGGGCGCCGAGGATTCGGACGACCCCGCGGTGAAGCAGGAAGTCGCGGACGAAAAAGACGAGTCCGGCGAAGAGGAGTAATACAAACAGTGCTCAAGGCAACCGAACAACCAATCGAGCAGGCCTACGGGCTCGCATTGCTGGATCTCGACGGCGTGGTCTACCGGGGCAAGAACCCGGTGGATTACGCCAGCGAGGCCATCACCAAGGCCCAGCAGGCCGGGATGACGGTGGAATACACCACCAACAATTCCTCGCGCTACCAGCAGACCGTGGCCGACCAGCTTCAGGGCTTCGGCCTTGAGGTCGAGCCATGGCAGATCATCACCTCATCGGTTGTGGCCGCCCGCATGGTGGCACGTGCCGTGCCGAAAGGCGCGAAAGTGCTCATCGTCGGCGCCGGACATCTGCGTGAGGAACTGGAAAAGCAGGGGCTTGTCGTCGTTGATCGTGTTGAGGACAATCCGGCCGCAGTAGTGCAGGGCTGGTATCCCGAGGTCGGCTGGAACGAGCTCGCGAACGCCTCGTACGCCGTGGAGCGCGGCGCGCAATACTTCGTGACGAACCGGGATCTGACGATTCCGCGGGAACTGGGCATCGCTCCCGGTAGCGGCTCGCTGATCCAGGCCGTCATCACGGCCACCGGCGTCGAACCGGTCGCCTCCGCCGGAAAACCGGAAGCCGCCATGTATGACGAGGCGCGTCTTCTGGCCTCGCACGACGGTGCCACGTTGGTCCCCAAGGACCGTTGCCTGGCCATCGGCGACAGGCTTGACACGGACATCGAGGCGGGCAACCGCGGTGGCTACGATTCGCTGGTCGTTCTCACTGGCGTGGCCGACCCCGAGCAGCTGATGCTGGCCCCGGCCCATCTGCGCCCGACCTACATCTCACGTGATCTGCGTGACCTGCATGTGGCGATGCCACAGTTGGTCCGGGTTTCCGATACCGAATGGCGATGCGAGAACGCCACCGCCGAGCTTGCAGGTGACGAGGTCCGTGTCAGCGACGTCCATGACATCAACGCGTTGCGGGCCGCGTGCAATCTGCTTTGGAGCCTTGCCGATGGCGGCAAGGTGGATACGGCCTCGCTAAGGCTTCCAGAATTCCAACTGCAGGAGTCCTGAAATGGCTTCCGACTATGAAAACGACCGTCAAGCGGATATGGACGATTCGGCGGTTGCAGCAGGACACGACGCCACTTCCGCTGAGGACTTGCGTGAGCGTTATCCCCAGCTCCGTGGTTTCGCGGATATGGACGACGGACAGAAAATCGAGGCGTTCAGGAATGTGCTGGGCAGCCTTCATGATGAGCTGAACCAGCAGCAGATTTAACAAGCTGGTTTTCAAGTTCCCAAAAAGGTGGCTGAAATGCGTCTGGACGCTTACATGGCTTCTACGGGTCTGGCGCGCAGCCGTACCCAGGCGCAGCGGCTTATCCGCTCCGGCAAGGTGAGTGTCGATGGCCGGCTTGCCTCCAAATCGTCCTTCAACGTCGAATCCGGCGCTGATGTCTCTGTTGATAAAGGCGACGATTACGTCTCCCGTGGCGCCTACAAGCTGCTTGGTGCTTTCGGACGGTTCGCGGATGTTGGTCTGCCGACGCCGAAGGGCTTGCGATGCCTGGACATCGGCGCGTCCACCGGCGGCTTCTGCGACGTGTTGCTCCGGCATGGCGCGGCCAAGGTCATCGCCCTCGACGTGGGGCATGGCCAGCTTGATCCGCGCATCGTCGCCGACCCACGCATCATCGAGATGAGTGGCGTCAACATCCGCGATGTCGCGGCCGAGGATCTGCCATACCGTCCTTCCCTCATCGTCTCCGATGTGTCGTTCATCTCACTGACCTACGTGATTCCGGTCATCGCCAAGATCGCGGCGACACCCGCCGACATCGTGTTGCTGGTCAAACCGCAATTCGAAGTAGGCAAAGGACATCTCGGTAAGAACGGTGTGGTCGAGGACCTCGCGTTACGCGAGTCCGCCCTGAAAACCGTATGCGACTGCGCGCAGGCCAATGGCCTCAAGGTGGTGTCCACCTGTCCATCGCCGATACAGGGCACCCACGGCAACGCGGAATACCTGCTCTATGCGACCTTGCGCTGAGGCTCATCATCCTCGTCCTCCTTCCAACGGTGCTCGATGACGGTCACGCTGGAAGTCCTGTCAAGTCTCAAATCGTTGTCATACTTGACTTTTTGTGCGTGGCTGTTGCCGGCCAGGCGCACGGTGTCGGCGGTGATGTCGCCGCACACGGTGTTGCGAAGCGTCACCGTTCGCGCCTCGATGCCCTGTATCTCGTTGGGTTTGAGGTACTCATCCATGCCGAACCGTTCGAACATCGCGGTGTGCAACCGCGACACTTCGATGCGCTCGGCCTCGAGATGGTCCTGTACGCGGATATGTCCGGTGACGTTGGCATCTTGGGCGCGAAACACCTGTGCTTCGACCGAGCCTTTCACGCGGATTCGTCCGGTGGCGGACAGGAGCCGGTCGCTGGCCAGGTCGCCGGTGAAATCGATTTGGGCGGCACGCAGCGAAGTGGCGGCGTGGACGCTGCCGTGCCCGGATATAGAATCGGCGATGATGCCCGACGAAGAGCTGAGCATGCCGCCCTCGAGCACGATTCGTCTGCCTTGGCAGGTTCCTGTCTGCAAGATTCCTTCGACCACCAAAGTGTCGAAAATAGCGCGCTCGGAGAGCACGGCGTTGCCGTGGGTGATGATGACGTCGTAATCGCCGTCCTTGATATAGCCGCCAAAGGTGTTGAGATTCATGCCGCCTCCTTGCGCGCGTCCTCATCCTCTTTGTTGTCTCCGGCGATGCCCTGCCGCATCGTCTTGTTTTCTTTCTATCGGATTTTGTGGCCAAATGGGAAATCAGCTGATGAAAACAATGAATAAATCAAGATTTCTTGATATTTCTCAAGATTTGTGGTCAAGATTTCCGGATTTTCTCGGAATGCTCGACATTGATGTCCACGTGGTTGTCCGCCAGTTCCAACGGAAAACCGAAACGTCATGGATTCACTGTTCCGTGTGGTTTTCGGAGTAAGCTCGTTGTTGTAGGCACTATCCGGTTAGGATATGGGTAAAGCGTCGATATATATCATCGAGACGAAAGAGGCAGGCATGAGCGGGAATCGACACGCGGTCGTGGTCACCCACGCCCGGCTGCGCGAAACCAGTCTTCTGGTGCGCGAGGCGGTTGAGCAGCTGCAACATGCCGGTTTCACCGTCCGTGTCGTAGATAGCCTTCAGCCTCCGAAATTCGGAGAGCCTTCGCCCGTCGTCACCGCTGACACCGAGATCGTGGTGGTGCTGGGAGGAGACGGCACGATCCTCGGTGCCGCCGAATTGGTGCATGACACCGGAATCCCCATTCTCGGCGTCAATCTGGGCCATGTCGGCTTCCTTGCCGAATTCGAGAGCTTCCAATTGAGCGAAGCCATTGCGCGGGTGGCCGACCGCGACTATTCCATTGACGAGCGCCGGCTGGCGAGCGTTTGCGTGACCTCGCCGGATGGAAAGAGAACGCTCAACGATTGGGCGTTGAACGACATCACCGTCCAACAGGAGGAACGTGACCACATGATCGAGTTGTCCGTGGGGGTCGACGGGGTGGAGGCCAGCTCGTTCAGTTGCGATGGCGTCATCGTTTCGACGCCCACAGGGTCGACGGCATACGCTTTCTCGGCTGGCGGGCCGATCATCTGGCCGGACGTCCAAGCGCTGCAACTGATACCGCTTGCCGCGCATGCCCTGTTCACGCGCCCTATGGTCATCGGCGAACATTCCAGCTTCTCCGTCGATGTGCTTCCCGATTCGTTGACGGCCGGATGGATCTGCTGCGACGGCAGGAGGAAGATGAAGTTGGAATATGGCTCCCGCACCACCGTCCGCCTTTCCTCGCATTCGTTGCGGTTGGCCAGTCTCTCAGGTGTGCCGTTCACCAACCGTCTGGTCACGAAATTCAACCTGCCGAGCGTGAGTCTGCGCCAGCGCTCGCTGCTCGAGGAACGCAAACGGGAGCACATGATCGCCAATGAGGACAAGGAACGTTCTCAAGGCGCGTCTGAAAGGTGAGATCCATGCTTGAGGAACTGGAAGTTCGTAACTTGGGGCCGATTCGCTCTGCGGTGCTGGCTCCAGGCAAAGGTATGACGGCGATTACAGGCGAGACGGGAGCCGGTAAATCCATGCTCTTAAGCGCGATACGGCTCATTTCCGGCGCGACTGCAGGCGTGGGCCGTGTCGCGTCAGGCGCGGACGCCGCTTGGGCCCAAGGCATTTTCGATGTGGATGCTTCCGGCAAGGCAGCCGGGTTGGCCCGTGACGCCGGTGTGTTGGACGAAGACGGAGACGCGGCTGGCACGGATTCGGACGAAAGCGGCAGACAGGAGCTTTTTCTTTCGCGTACCGTTCCCGCATCCGGGCGTTCGCGGGCCGTGCTGTGCGGTCACAGCGTGCCCCGGAACGTGCTGGGCAATGTCGCCGGCGAATTGGTGACGATCCACGGCCAGGCAGACCAGTTGCGCCTCGCCTCGCCGGCACGGCAGCGTGAGTTCCTCGATATGGCGGCTGATGACCAAGCCGAAAGGGAAGCTTATCGTGCGGCTTGGGAGAAGTTGCAGGCGATGGACGAGCGGTTGCACAACCTCACCAACCAGGAGGCTTCGGCCCGGCAGCGCGCCGATTATCTGCGCGAGTCCATCGAGCAGATCAACAAGGTCGATCCCAAACCCGGCGAGGATGACGAGCTCAAGGAGAAACGCTCCCGTGTTGAGAATGCCGCGGAGATCGCGCAGGGTGTGGGTTCTGCGCTTTCCGCTCTGGATACCGCGCAGGTTGATGCCGACAGCGATGGGTTGGGTGCCTCGGAGGCGATCAACCACGCCATCGCGGCGTTGCGCGCCATCCATGTCGGCGGATCGTTCGAGCAGGCCGCGGACCGTTTGGAATCGCTGAACGCCGACCTTTCCGACATCATCTTCACGCTTTCCAACGAGGTGGACACCGACGAGGACGCCGAAGGACTGGATGCCATCAACTCGCGCATCCATGAGCTTGACGAGCTCACCCGCCGCTGGGGGCCGACGCTTGAGGACGTCATCGCGTGGCGTGACAAGGCGGCGTTTGAGGTCGAGGACCTGGACGCCTCGCCGGAAAAGGTGGAGGAGCTCAAGGCGCAACGTCAACAGGCTTTTGACGATGCCATGAAAGCAGCCGATGCGTTAAGTAAGAAACGCAAACTTGCGGCGAAGGCGTTGGCGGGCACGGTCACCAAGGAGCTTTCGGCTTTGGCCATGGCCGGGGCCGGCTTGGAGATTCGCGTGGTTCGGCGCGATGCCTCATCCACGAACCAACAGAACACCGTCCACGACGATGAGTCTGGCAGCTCTGCCTCGACCTGGCCGTTGGATGTCAACGGCATTGATGACATCGAATTCCTGTTCACGCCATTCCCGGGCTCGCCGCAACTGCCAATGGGCAAAAGCGCATCCGGCGGTGAACTGAGTCGGCTCATGCTGGCGCTGGAGTTGGCTGTGGCCGAAAAGCGGACTTCCGGGTCAAGCGACATGACGTTCATCTTCGATGAGGTCGACGCCGGAGTAGGTGGCAAAGCCGCCGTCGAGCTGGGCAAGCGCATCGCCAGGCTCTCCCGAACCTCGCAGGTCATCGTGGTCACCCACCTGGCCCAGGTCGCCTCCTGGGCCGATACCCAGTTCGTGGTCAGCAAAGGCAGTACCCAAGGCTCTGGCTCAAAGGCGCCAATCGAGACCACAGTCAATGAGGTCACCGGCGATGCCCGAGTCCATGAGATTGCCAGAATGCTCTCCGGCAGCGAATCCGCCACGTCCCTAAGTCATGCTCAAGAGCTTCTGGCCTCCAGTAAGCTATAGTTTGGTTTGTCAACTTGCGATATTGCGTTGGCCGTTGGGGGTTCCGATAAACTTTCACGGGACACTCAAGGCCGTTCGGCCAAGCCTACGCCCGAGAAAGTTTATCGGAGCCCCCAACTCCTAAGTTTGATGGTTGCGTTTCGAATATAAATTATTCGCTTCAGGCTGTATCTTTGCGCAAGTGAGTTAAGTCGGTTTCTTTTAGCATTAGCTGGTGGTCGGGGCATGCGATGTTCGGGCGTAAGACACGGCCGAGCGGCCAAGGAGCGTCCCGAACATTGTATGCCCCGACCACCAGCGACTAACGTCAGGAGGAGTATGAAGACGAACGAAGGCAAAGCAGCCATCTTTGATTTGGATGGGACGTTGCTTGATTCGATGGACGTATGGCATCAGGTCGACGTCGACTTCTTCCGTAGCCGCAATATCCCTTTGACGGACGATTATATGGGCATCGTCAACGCGATGCGTCCCGACGAAGTGGCCCGCTACACCATCGAGCGGTATGGTCTGCGTGACACTCCCGCCGAGCTGGCCAAGCTGTGGGATTCGATGGTGCTTGAGGCGTATGGCACCACCGTCGAGGCCAAACCGCATGCGGTGGAATATCTCGATTATCTCAAGTCGAGTGGCGCACGTCTGGCAGTGGCGACTTCGCTTTCGCCGCAGGTACGTGAGGTTGGCATGGAACATGTGGGCATTCGGAAGTTCTTCGATGTGGTGGTCAGTGTGGAGGATACCGACGCAAGAAGCAAGCACAGCTCGGAGGTATATCTCGTTGCAGCGTCACGGCTGGGAGTGGCGGCTAAGAATTGCACCGTGTTCGAGGATCTGCTGGTGGCGGTGAAAGCTGCGAAAACCGCTGGCATGCACGTATGGGCGATGGAAGACAACTATTCATTGGAGGATAGGCCGACTATCACAGAGATTGCGGATGGAGTCATTGATGACTTTGCCAATGCGCCGAAGGTTCTTTGAAATGGCATCGGATTATCGGATTGGTGAATCCAATATCGGCGATATCGGAGTAAACGCTTATATGCAAGTATTTCCAAAAGAAAACATACTGTTATATAACAGACTTGCACAGTGAATGAAACTGTTATATAGTTCTACTTAACAGTAGAACTGTTGAGGAAACTCAGGAATTCTGCTGGACACTGATCAGCAAAGAAAGGGGCATAGATGAAACTGATCATCTCATCCGTGTCCGGAGAACCGATTTACGAGCAAATCAAACGCCAGATTCGCGAGGCCGTGTTGAACGGCGAGCTCAAGAGCGGGGAAGCGCTGCCGAGCCTGCGCAAGCTGGCACGCGAGCTGCGCATCTCCGTGCTCACCGTCACTCGTGCCTATAACGAACTGGCTGATGAGGGCATCATCGTCAATGTGCAGGGCAAAGGTTCGTTCGTCGCGGAAAAGGGCGATGAGCGGATGAAGAAGGAGCTCACCGGCCAGGTACGCAACGCTTTGCGGCAGGTGGGAGTGGCTGCGAAAGCGGCCGACATCCCGCTCATTGACCTGATGGATATGCTCGAGACTGAGTACAAGAAAGCCAAGTGAGATTCGCTGGCAGGAATGAAATGTGTGGACGCACTGATACTGCAGGACGTTTGCCAATCATCTCTCATTCAATTGCCAATGAAGGTTTCTGAAACTGTATCGGTTCATCGGTGAACAGGAAAGGAAACGATGATGGCACAGTCATCACCTACAACAATCAGACGGGGCGACGAGAACGTCAGTGTCGGCGGTGACACCCAGCCCATGGCGTTGAGCGTCACTGACGTGGCGAAACGCTACGGTTCCGGTTTCGGCTTGGGTCCAGTGACGTTTGACCTGCCGATGGGCTACATCATGGGTCTCATCGGACCCAACGGCGCCGGCAAATCGACGCTCATCAAGCTCATCCTCAATATGATCCACTGCGATGACGGTTCGATCAGCGTGCTCGGCGTCGACAACATTACCGACGAGGTAAAGGTCAAGGAACAGCTCGGAGTTGTGTTCGATTCCAGCTACTTTTCGACGTACTGGACGGTCAAAATGGCCGAGGAATCCATGGCCGCGGCGTATCCGACATGGAATCACGCGTTGTTCGCGGACTATCTCGAGCAGTTCGGCATCGATACGAAAAAGAAGGTCAAGGATCTTTCCCATGGCATGCAGATGAAGCTCATGCTCGCTGCGGCCCTGAGCCATGACGCCAAATTGCTGATTTTGGACGAGCCGACCAGCGGTCTCGATGTATTGGCGCGCGATGACCTGATGGACATCCTGCAACGCTACATTGAGGACGGGCAGCACAGCGTGCTGTTCAGCACGCATATCACCAGTGATCTCGAGCATGCCGCCGACCTGATCACCTATATCACGCAGGGCAAGCTGTATTTCACCGGTTCCAAAGACGAGTTCGACGACGCCTTCAGGCTGGTCAAGGGAGGTCCGGACGAGCTTGATGCTGTCAGCTCCGTAGCCGTGGGCGTCCGCAGCTATCTCACAGGTTTCGACGCTTTGGTGCATGCGGAGCAAATCGCGGGTCTGGTGCAAGCCAATCCCGGTCTGCATGTCGAGCCGGTAAGCATCGATGACATCATCCGATTGACCAACGGCCGTGCCGCTGGTCCTCGGCGTCGCGGAGAAGGGAGCAGCGCGCGATGAAGAGCATGGATACCAAACAAATCAAACGATCGATGCGTCTCGATTACCTGCGCCTGGCGGCTTCCGGAGAAGGGTCGGTATGGATTCTGGCACTGGTTCCGTTGGCGTTTACTCTTATCGGTTTCATTGTCGATGATGAAGCCATAACCTTTGGAGCGGCTGGAGCAGTGACTGCTATTTGCGCCTTGTACGCCGCTTTCTCCTCCATGATGGTGTTCAGCAATGAGGAGACAACGGGCAATACCAGCATGAATGGCATTGTGCCCGTATCAAGGCTCAATCAGGTTTTTGCACGGTTTGCCCTGAGCTTTGTGGCTGATGCCATCACTGCCATTGAGGGCGTGCTCTGCCTGCTCATCTTGTTCCATCATGATGAGCCTTCTGTGTCGTTGTTCGCTGGATTGGGATTGGGCGTGTTCGGCGTTGCTCTATTCCTTGGCAGTGTGGTGATTCCGATTTTCTACAAGTTTGCGGTCACCAAGGCCATGGGCTGGAGTTTTGCGATACTGGGCTTGCTGTTCTTCGCGGTATTCCTCATTGGGAAAATCATGTCGGATGACATGCGCACTCGCATGCTGAAATGGATGATGACGGCGAAACTTGGTATTGTGCCCTGGGCCGCGATTATCGCCATTCTGGTCGCCATCGTGGTCTGCGTCTGCTCGTTCCTGCTTTCCGTTCGTGTCTACGAGCATAAGGAATTGTAAATCGTCGAACACCGAAGAAGGGGCTTACGATGACCGGATAAGTCATCTGCAAGCCCCTTCTCATTTCAATCCCAAAACCTCAGAGTTGTTGTGATGCGTTCCTGGCATAGCCGGGCATCTCGTCGATGGAGATGACATCGGTGAAACGTTCGGCGGCGTGCTCCAAGCCACGCAGGTTCTTGGGAGCAGTGGTGCCGGTGGCTTCAGAGAGCCGGTCCATGCAATCGAAGTCGGTGCCGGTGGTGTCGAGGCCAAGCGCCTTGCCGACCACGCGTGGGAACTTGTAGGGGCTGGCGGTGCTTAGCAGCACTCGGGGCGTCACGGTTTCGCGAGGCATCTGCGCCAGCGCATGGTAGCCGCAAGCGGTGTGCGGGTCGATGACGTAGTGGTTGGCGTTCCAGCAATCGGTGATGGCCTGGCTGACTTGGTCCTCATCAGCCCAGCCGCAGGAGAAGAGTCCGCGGATCCGTTTCAGAAGAGCTTCGGGAATTGTAAACGAGCCCTTGTCCTGCAAATCGTCCATCAGACCGCGAATAAGCTTGGTATCGCCGTCAGACATGTAATACAACATGCGTTCGAGATTCGAGGAAACGAGGATGTCCATGGACGGTGAGGTGGTCTCGTAGAAGGGGCGCTCGCGGTTGTAGGTGCCGGTGGTCAGGAAGTCGAAGAGCACGTTGTTGCGGTCGCTGGCCACGGTGAGCCCGCCGACCGGCAGCCCGAGCTTCTTGGCGTAGTAGCCGGCGAGGATGTCGCCGAAATTGCCGGTGGGAACGATGAACCCGACCTCGTCGCCGATCTTGATGACACCGCGTTCGACCAATTGCGTGTAAGCCGAGAAGTAATAGACGACCTGCGGCACGAGCCGTCCGACGTTGATGGAATTGGCGGAGGAGAGTGAGACGCTGTTGCCGGCTTCAAGTTTCGTGGCCAGATCCTTGTCGCCGAAGATGCGTTTGACGGCGGTTTGCGCGTCGTCGAAATTGCCCTTGACCGCGCAGACATTGACGTTCGAGCCGGTCTGGGTGGTCATCTGCAGGCGCTGGATCTCACTGACCTTGCCTTCGGGGTAGAATACGGTGATGCCGGTTCCGGGGGTGTCGGCGAACCCCGCGAGCGCCGCTTTGCCAGTGTCGCCGGAAGTGGCGGTGAGCACCATCACCTTTTCATTCGTTGAGGATTCGGCAGAGCTAGTACGTGCCATGAATTGCGGGAGGATCTGCAACGCCACGTCCTTGAAGGCGCTGGTCGGGCCGTTGAAGAGCTCGAGGATGTAATCGTCGCCCAACGGTTTCAGTGGGGTGATGGCGCTGTCGAGCCACTGGGAGCCATAAGCGGCGCTTACGCATTCGTCAAGTTCGGAAGCCGAAAAGTCTGGCAGCAGAGCGCCCAAGACCGTGCGTGCCATATCCTGATAGGATTTGCCGACCAAAGTGGCGACATCGACCTTTTGTTTGCCGAGGTCGTCGGTGACGAACAGCCCGCCATCGTCGGCAAGCCCCTGGCGGATGGCCTGACGGCTGGTCAATTGTTCGGAGGTGCCTCTGGTGCTGTGGAAAGTGGTATTCATCACAAATGCCTCGTTTGTCATGGCAGGTTACATAATTTCGCTGATACACCAGTCTAACGGAACGCAAGGCCCAACGCCGACGGTGTCCAAATCAATCAGATCGGATCCGTTTTGGACGAGGCAAGGCTTACAATCGTTGGCAACAGAACGGTGATTTCCGCTTGATAATCTCGGAAATATACCGGTTTTAAAAAAGATTTGAATGTAGGAGCACCCATGATCGCAAGCAACAGCCAGGATTCACCGGTTCTCGATCCCGATGTGTTCCGTCAGGTCTGCGCCATGGGTGATGCCGCGGCCAAGGCGCAAGGAGTGCTGGCGCTCGCCAACACCGAGCAGAAGAACACGTTGCTTGATGCCATCGCGGACGAGCTTGAATCAGGCGCTGCCGCCATCGCTGATGCCAACAGGCCTGACATGGATGCCGCCAGGCAGGCCGGTATGAGTGCCGGAAAGCTTGACCGTCTGCTTTTCGACGAGGCACGGGTAAGGGCCGCTGCAGACGGAGTCCGCCATGTCGCCACGCTTCCCGATCCGGTCGGTGAGATCGTGCGTGGCTCGACATTGCCGAATGGCTTGAGGCTCAACGAAGTACGTGTGCCGATCGGCGTGTTTGGCATGATCTATGAGGCCCGTCCCAATGTCACGGTAGATGTCGCCTCGCTGTGTCTCAAATCAGGCAATGCCGTCCTGTTGCGTGGTGGCCACGAGGCGCAGCATACCAACGAAGCGACGCTCGCCATCATCCAGAAAACGTTGCAGGAACAAGGTTTTGACGCCGCGTTGGTCGCTTCCGTCGACAGGTTCAGTCGTATGGGTGCCACGGCGATGATGGAGGCGCGAAGCCATATCGACGTGCTGGTGCCGCGTGGGGGAGCAGGACTCATCCAGGCCGTCGTGCGCAACTCCAAGGTGCCGGTCATCGAGACAGGTGCGGGCAACGTCCATATCTACGTCGACAGGGCGGCGGATTTCGCCAAGGCCATCCCGGTCATCCTGAACGCCAAAACGCAGCGGGTCGGGGTGTGCAACGCGGCGGAAAAGCTCATCGTCCACCGCGATGTGGCCAAGGACTTCCTGCCGCTTGCCGCCCGTGCGCTCGCGGAAGCCGGAGTGGAGCTCCATGCCGACGACGAGGCATACGGGATCATCGACCAAAGCGGTATTGAAAACCTCAATCTAGTGCACGCCACACGCGAGGATTGGGACACGGAATACCTTGCACTGAAAATGGGTGTCAAGGTCGTGAGCTCTTTGGACAAGGCGATCGAGCATATCAACGCCCATTCCACCGGACACACCGAATGCATCATCTCCGAGGACTACACCGCCATCGAACGCTTCACCAAACGTATCGATTCGGCGGTGGTCATGGCCAACGCCTCCTCAAGGTTCACGGATGGCGGTATGTTCGGATTTGGAGCTGAATTGGGCATCTCGACGCAGAAACTGCATGCCCGCGGACCGATGGGGCTCACGGAGATGACCACGACCAAATGGATTGGCTATGGCACCGGCCAGGTGCGGGCTTGACACGAGCGGAGGCATGATATGAACGACGCTGAACACAACGAGAGCGGCACCGCCGGCGGAGACGGCGAGAACAAAGGGCTGGAAGGCGGCATCTCAGCCAACCAGAATCCTCAAAACCATTCCATGAGCGTCATGACGGACGGCCAGAAGCCGCAAAATGACGGGGAAAACCAACAAGCCGAGGAACAGGTCGGCGTCAAGGCCGACTACAAGCTGGCCGAAGACCGTGGCATCGATGTGAACAACCCCCGCATCGGCCTCAAGATCGCCTCCGAGCGCCTCGCCATCGTCCGTTACGTCTTCCTGGTGCAGGTCGAGGACGGCATCGCCACCGCGGACCAGCGCGCCTCCCTCGAGTACGCGGACGCTGCGCTGATCGGTTGGCCTGAAATGGATGCAGACGACGTGGTCGACCTCGATGAGGACGGCAAGCAGACCGTGGCCGAGCGTCTCGCCGCGATGGAGCGCTACATCGCCGAGTTCAGCAGGCGGGAGGCGCAGGGCGATGTCGACGCGATGAACGATCTGCTCGTGCGCGCCACCGAGTGCGTCGCCTCGGTACGCAGGCTCTACCAGCCCGATTTCCCGATTCCCACATTCGCCGAGATCCGCCGCGTCGTGCAGGACGAATACGACGAGGACATGGGCAAGATCGATCCGGGCGAGCACGCCACCGTCGAGGCCATCGAGGAGCAGACCGAGCAAGCCGACGAGAAGCGTGAAGAGGCCGAGGCGGAAACGTCCCAGGATGGCGACAAAGCCAAGGCCAAGGGCAAAGGCGATGGCAAGGCATGAGTGACGGTTCTGTTCCCGTTTCCGTCGACGCGGCCGCGGGCGAAAAGATTCCGCCGACACGGCTGGGCAATGTCGTCAAAAGTCCATCATTGGACACCGCCAACGATCAGTCGCAGCCCCCGGAACAGACCCGCAAGATGTCCGGGCTGTCCTCCGTGCCTGACCCGAATTCCATAGAGGCTCCCGGTTCGCAACCAATCCACAAGCGCCTTCAAGGCGCGCGTCGCCGCATCGGCATCATGGGCGGCACCTTCGACCCCGTGCACAACGGCCATTTGGTTGCCGCCAGCGAAGTCGCCTGGGTCTACAACCTCGACGAGGTGATCTTCGTGCCGACGGGCCGTCCGGCCTTCAAGCTAGGCAAGCACGTCACTAACGCCGAGGACCGCTACCTGATGACCGTCATCGCCACGGCCTCGAATCCCAGATTCACCGTCTCACGCGTCGATATCGACCGGCCAGGCGTCACCTACACGATCGACACGTTGCGTGACATCCACGCGCTGAACCCCGACGCCGAGCTTTTCTTCATCACCGGCGCCGACGCCGTGGCCGAGATTCTCAAATGGAAAGAGGCGCGGAGCATGTTCGACCTCGCGCACTTCGTCGCCGTCACCCGGCCCGGCTACCAAAGCCCCGAGCACATGCGCACGCAAATCGAAGTCGACACCTTGGAAATCCCCGCGTTGGCCATCTCCTCAACCGACGTCCGCCACCGCGTCTCGTTGGGCGAACCGGTCTGGTACCTCGTTCCCGACGGCGTGGTGCAATACATTGCCAAGCACGGGCTATATACCCAGCCCTGATTTTTGTTCCGTCATGTTATTCTTGGTATCAGTGATGAATCTCACCGATAAACCAATGGAGGTAAGACAATGAAAAAGACGCGGCTCCGTATCGTTCAGGTATGCCTGTCGGTGATTATTCTTTTGCAGGCAGCATTGGTAACTAACGGGCAATGGTTGCTGAGCTACGGATATGTAGGCTCGGTGTTTATGGCGCTGAATATAACCTGTGCCTTTGTCGTGCTTCATGAGTTCTGGTCGGTTTTCAAGCATTCGGAGACCTCTGGCGATCGGGACGAATCCGATGTGAACGAACCGAGTGTGTCCCCGTCGCGTTGAGAAGCTAGTATGGCTGTGGTTCATACAGACGATAACGTTTGGAGATATGGTGAGCGCAATCCTAGAAGGAAAGCCCAGTAAGAATCTCATACTCGTCACCGGCAGGGCCCATCCCCAGCTGGCGGCGGACGTCGCCAACCAGCTTGGCATCGACATCCTCAAAACCACGGCATACGATTTCGCGAATGGCGAGATGTATGTGCGCTACACCGAATCGGTGCGTGGCGCGGACGTCTTTGTATTGCAAAGCCATGCCGGTGACGTCAACAAGGCCATCATGGAACAGCTCATCATGATTGACGCGTTGAAGCGCGCCTCGGCCCGTTCCATCACCGCCGTCTGCCCGCTTCTGGGCTATTCCCGCCAGGACAAGAAGCATCTCGGCCGCGAGCCCATTTCCTGCCGTCTCGTCTTTGATCTGCTGCGCACCGCAGGTGCCGACCGCGTGATGAGCGTGGATTTGCATGCCGCGCAGTCGCAGGGCTTCTTCGACGGACCGGTCGATCACCTGATCGCCATGCCGGTGCTGGTCGACTATATCCGCGACCGTTTCGAGGGCAATCTCGACAATGTCGCCGTGGTCTCCCCGGACGCCGGCCGTATCCGTGTGGCCGAACAATGGGCGCAGCGCCTGGGCGGAGGCCCGCTCGCCTTCGTCCACAAGACCCGCGACATCAACCGCCCGAACCATGCCACCTCCAACCGCGTGGTCGGCGACGTGGTCGGCAAGGATTGTGTCCTGGTCGACGACTTGATTGATACCGGCGGCACCATCGTCGGCGCCTGCGAAGTGCTGAAACAGGCCGGCGCCAAGTCCGTTACCGTCGTTGCCACGCACGGCGTGCTTTCCGATCCCGCCGTCGAGCGCCTCAAGAACAGCGGCGCCCGCGAGGTCGTGTTGACCGACACCGTGCCGATCGACGAATCCAAGCGTTGGGACGGGCTCACCGTCCTTTCCATCGCGCCGCTCTTGGCCAGCGCCATCAAGGCCGTCTTCGAGGATGGCTCGGTCGCCAAGCTCTTCGACACCTATCCAGAACATCACGGGCAGGGCTTCCTCTTCGCCTGATTCGATGTGAAAGGCCGGTGTCAAGTCGGCTGGCCACGTGGTCGTCACAGCCTGATGATTGCGTTCATGCGTGTCGGGTTGTCAGCGGTGGCCAGCATAATAGAAAATCGGTTCGGTCTTTGGATCGTCCCATTCCTCCATGGTGTAAAGGCAGCACACGGGTCTTTGGAACCCTTAGTCTTGGTTCGAATCCAGGTGGAGGAACTTCATTCAAGTCGGCTGACCATTCGGAGTTTCGGATGCCAGCCGATTTGCGTATTCGCAGTGCGTTTCGCCTTGAAGCGCGGAATTGGAGTAGATATGGCATTGAGTGCGGCAATCATACTGGCGGCCGGCGAGGGGACGCGCATGCGTTCATCCAAGCCGAAAGTGCTTCACGAGCTCGCGGGTAAGACCTTCCTTGAACGCGTGATGAGTTCCGTTTCCGCGCTTGACCCAGACACTTTGGCTGTGGTCGTGCACTATCAGGCCGAACGCGTGGCCAAGGCCGCGCAAAGCTACAACGACAAGGTCGAGATCGTCGAACAGGACGATATCCCCGGCACGGGACGCGCGGTCCAGTGCGCGATGCAGCAACTCGACGGGGACGGCAGCCTCACCGGTCCCGTCCTCATCGCCGCCAGCGACATGCCATTGCTTGACACCGCCACGCTCGACGCCTTGATCGATTTCCATAAGCAGAGCGGCAACGACGCCACCGTGCTCACCGCCAACCTCGATGACGCCACCGGCTATGGCCGCATCATCCGCGACAGCGACGGTAGCGTGCTGCGCATCGTCGAGCAGAAGGACGCCAACAGCAGCGAGCTGGCGGTCCATGAGATCAACACCTCCGTCTACGTCTTCGACGCGGCCGTGCTCGCGCGGGCCGTGCAGGGACTCGATTCGCAGAACGCGCAAGGCGAGTTCTACCTGACCGACGCTCTTGAAAGCGCTCGGAAGACGGGCAAGGTCGGCGCTTTCGCCGCGCCTGACGCCCTGAGTGTCGAAGGCGTCAACGACCGCGTGCAGCTGGCCAACCTTTCCCGCAAGCACAACCTGCGCATCTGTGAGCGTTGGATGCGTGCGGGCGTAACGATCCTCGACCCCGAGACCACTTGGATCGAGGACGACGTCGAGCTGGCGCAGGATGTCACCGTGCTGCCGGGCTCCTTTCTTCAGGGGCACAGCACCGTCGCCGAAAACGCCGTCATCGGACCTTACACCACGTTGATTGATGCTCATATCGAGGCTGGAGCCACAGTTGAGCGCAGCCGTGTGCAGGAATCGCATATCGGGCCTGATGCCAACATCGGGCCTTGGACCTATCTGCGTCCGGGCAACGTGCTGGAGGAAGGCACGAAGGCCGGCGCGTTCGTCGAGATGAAGAAGGCGCACATCGGCGCTGGCACCAAGGTGCCGCACCTGAGCTATATGGGCGACGCCGAGCTGGGGGAGCACACCAACATCGGTGGCGGCACCATTTCCGCCAATTACGACGGCGTGCACAAAAACCGCACGCACATCGGCTCCAACGTCCACGTAGGCGCGGGCAATCTTTTCGTCGCGCCCGTCGAGGTCGGCGACAACGTCACCACCGGGGCAGGTTCCGTCATCCGCCACGCGGTGCCGGACGATTCGATGATCTATTCTGAGAACACACAACACGTGGTAGAGGGCTGGAAGCCTGAATGGGAGCGTTAATATATGGCAGCATTGCAATCTACGATTGAGGCCCTGCGTCTGGCGGCGGTCGCGGCCGACCGGGTGAAGGCCACCGATATCGTCGCCTTCGACGTCACGGGGCCCATCGCCATCACCGACGCCATGCTCATCGCCACCGCCTCAAGCGAGCGGCAGGTCCTGGCCGTGGCCGAGGAGGTCGAAAAGGAGCTCTACACCAAGGGCGACAAGCTCGAGCCGCGCAGCCGTGAGGGCCTCGACGAGGCCCGCTGGGTGCTGCTCGACTACGGTGATTTCGTCATCCACATCATGCACGAGGAAGAACGCAGCTATTACGACCTCGAGCGCCTCTGGCAGGATTGCCCCGCCATCGACCTTGAGCTGCCGGATGCGCCCGCAGGCCTCTCCTCCGATACGGCTGCGGCTCAAACGCAAGACTGACCGCTTCACCTGTGGTTTTCAACACCGACCACATCACCTGTGGTTTTTAGGAGATAGTGATGGATTTCAGCACGTTATTCGATCCCAATGTCCATGTCCGTTCGCTGACGTTGGTGCGCCATGGACGCACCGCCTACAACGCCGCCGGCCGTGTCCAGGGCACCATCGACATCCCGCTTGACGCGGTCGGCAACTGGCAGGTCCATCAGACCGGGCGCGCCTTGAAAGAGCTTTATGTCGATGGCGAACACGACAAACAGCGCAAGCGCCTGATCGTGGCCTCGGACCTTGGCCGCGCCATGGCCACCGCCCATGCCTTCGCCGACCTCATCGGCGAGGAGGTCCATCCCGACGAACGTGTCCGCGAGCGCCATTACGGCGACTGGGAAGGCGAGGCGACACACGACATCATGAAGAAGTATCCCGAGGATTTCATCTCCTGGGTTCATGGCGAGGGCGGCGAGCTCAACCACCATGTCGAACCCGACAAGCATGTCGGCCAGCGTGCCACACAAGCCATCGCCGAATGGGCCGCAAAAGCCACGCAGGACACCGATCTTTACGTATTCTCCCACGGCGCATGCATCGCCGACACCGTTCGCACGCTGCTCAACGCCGATAACGACGCCGACGCGAACAGCGCGGTCTTCTCGATGCGAAACGCGCACTGGGCCAGGCTCATCCCCATCGCCGTCCCCGGCAAGCCGTTGCGTTGGGCGCTTTCGGATTACAACCATGGGCCGGCCCTCGCCGATACCCCGGAATGGGAGAACCCGAAGCTCTAAGGCCGCGAATTCAGCGGCTTGTCGCCCTTCTTCTGACAAGCGCGGAACACAACGCCAGTCATATCCTTTAAGGATGTTTAGTCTTGCATAATGATTTATAGGCTAAAATAATAATTATATGACGGCGCACTGTCGTCGTATTCCGGTCATGAATCGAACAGATGGTTGATGACGGCCGGCAACTGACGAATTAAAGGGGAATACCATGGGACTTTTCGATGACGCCAAGAGCGCAGCCGAAAAAGCGGGGAAGAAGATCGGTGACGTCGCTCAGGACGCCAAGAACAAGGCGACCGATGTGGTCGACGACACCATGAAGAAGGCCGACGACGCCAAGGACAAGCTGGGCGACAAGGTCGACGAGGCCAAGGCGAAGGGCAATGCCAACGCGGCTCAGGCCAGGGAACAGGCCACCGAGGTGAAGAACAACATCAAGGAGCACGTCCGCGCCAAGGACGAGGACTGATCGTTGAGCTTTGGCTCTATGCGAAACGTCTGGGCGTGTAGCGCCGGATGATTCCATGTGGACCGTCGATTTGCGTTGAGCATTTCGGCGGTCCATGCGTTTGGGCTTTTCCTCGATCCTCATTGTATCCAGAGGTGAAACGAGGTTCACGGACGAAGGTGGATGGTGGGCATCGAAAAACCGTCCCTTATGTCGTCGGGAATGTCTTTGAACATGCTCTGATAGGACGGCAAAACCGCATAACGCGTGGCTGGTAGGCTTGGATGGGGCACCGGACATGGTGTTAGAGGACACGAACTTGGAGGGGATATGAACTCGATGGCTCAACGGATCTGGTGGCAGGTCTATCCCTTGGGCTTCTGCGGGGCATCGGTGCGCCCGCAATCCGATGGCGAGCGCCGCATGGTCCCGCGGCTCGACAGGCTCGTCAATTGGCTTGACTACATGAAGGGGATGGGCTGCGACGGCCTGCTGCTCGCCCCCATTTTCGATTCCGACACGCACGGATACGACACCATCGATTTCTACCATATCGACCCGAGGCTCGGCGATGACGCCGCCTTCGACCGCCTGGTGTCGGCCTGCCACGAACGCGGCATCGCCGTCATGCTCGACGGGGTCTTCAACCATGTCGGCCGCGATTTCCCGGAGTTCCAGCGCGAGTTGGGGCGCGCCCAGGGCCAGTTGCGCGATGGCGAAACCATCAGCCACAGTGATGAGGACATGTTCAGCTTTTCCGAGGCCGGGGACGGCACGCTCGATTACAAGAAATTCGAGGGCCATGCCATCCTCCCGGCGTTCAATCACGAATCGCCGCGTGTTGCCAATCTGGTGGTCGATGTGATGGTCCATTGGATGCAGCGCGGCGTCGACGCCTGGCGGCTTGACGCGGCCACCACCGTTCCGGCTGGATTCTGGGCGAAAGTGTTGCCGTGCGTCCGCGCCCAGGTGCCAGGCGCCTGGTTCATGGGCGAGGCCATCCAGGGTGATTATCCGCAGATTGTCAAGGACTCCACCATGGACACCGTCACCCAGTACGAGCTGTGGAAGGCGATCTGGAGCAGCCTCAAGGACGGCAATTTCTACGAGCTGGATTGGTGTCTGAAGCGGCACGACGGCTTCCTTGAAACCTTCGTCCCGCAGACGTTCATCGGCAACCACGACGTCACACGCGTCGCCAGCACGATCGACGGGGGAAAGCTCGCCTTGGCCGCGACGATCCTCTTCACCGTGGGCGGCACGCCTTCGGTCTATTACGGCGATGAACGGGCCCAAAAGGGAATCAAAACCGAAGGCGTCGGCGGCGATGACGCCATCCGCCCCGAATATCCCGAGACTCCGGCCGGGCTTTCGCCAAGAGGGGAATGGATGTACCGACTCACCGGCGAGCTCACAGCGATCCGCAGGGCGCGCCCTTGGCTCACCGATGCCACCACGGCCCCCACGCTGCTCGACAACCGCCATTACGCCTACGATGTCAGCGCCCGTGACGGCGGCGCGAAACTGCATGTGGATTTGAATCTTGACGAGACCCCCCATGCGGACATCTTCGATGGGGCTGGCGGCGAGCTTCTGTTGCATGTGGAGCACGGCGCCGCGTAGCAGGGTCGCGTGATGCGGCCTGATGAGATGGCGATGGCGCGGAGTCATCCATCTCAAGTCTTATTGTAATACGATTCCGGATTCGTCCGGATTGAATGGCCTCGAACGTTCCGGAACCCGTCGTTTGAAATGCGATATGGATGGGGCCTTAAAACAGGCTTGCGGGTTTCTCCTTGTTCAGAGGTTCGATGATATGCGGGCCGTCACCGGATAAGGGTGCCACCTCGTGGAATTCGAGGCGCTGCGCCAGTTTATTGGCGGATTGGTGGACCGCGTCAAGGATGGAGACGCCGTCCTGGTGCGGGTCGAGCCAGCGGTCGCGCAGGTTGGCTGAGATCAGCAACGGCATGCGCTTGTGTATCTTCTCCGTTCCGCCGGTGGCCGCGCAGGTCATGATCGCCGCGGTCAGCTTCCACGGCGAGGACGGTGTCTGCCGCCACCAGGAATACAGGCCGGCCATCGCGAGGACGTGGTCGTCGGGCGCATGGAAATAGAACGGACGGCGTTGGTGCGGCTCGAAATAACCCGAAGCGGGAATGATGGCGCGCATGTGGTCCAGCGAATCGCAATACGCCGGACGCCATTTCGCCGATTCGATGCGGGAGTTGTAGGTCGGGTAATCCAGGTTGTCGGTGGCGCTCACGCGGGGGATAAGCGACCAACTCGCCCCCCGCAGGTGCCTGGTGCCGTCCCGGCCTTGGGCGATCAGGCCGATGTTCTGTTTGGGCTTGACCAGAAAGGTCCGGCTGGGAAGCGTGTCATTCGATATTTGGTCGTCGCCGACGCCAAAATCCTGGCCGATCGCGTCCCAATCAAGGTCGAGCGAGAATTTGCTGCACATCCTAAGGTTCCCCCATGCACACCCTTTGCGCGATATTGGCTTGCAGATGCCAACCAGGGAAACCCAGCTACAGTTCAACTACCGCAATTGTGTCAAACCAAACACTTTTATATAATTATTTATACACCATGGTGTCTAACAAATTGAGGGCCCCATGATCTGGGGCCCTCAATTTCTAATCCATTTCCTTTAAGGAAATATGCTTATTACCGCCTGTGCGCTCAGTCCTTGCTGATGGTGGTGCCGGCCTTGGGGCCAGCGGAGAGATCCTGGATTTCGGTGATCTCGAGCACCGGGATGGTGGCGGGCTTCTTCGTGCCGTTCTTCTCGGCGACCTTGACCTGCTCGTCGTAGATGGCGTCGTCGGAGTGCAGGGTCACGTTGCCGCGGAAACGGTAGCCCTTCTTCTGCTCGAGGTTGGCGAAGCAGATCACCAGCGGGCTGCCGTCCTCGAGGTTCTTATAGTGCTGGCCGGCGGTGCGCTCGTGATAGGCGAGGTGGTTGTCGTCGAGCACGAACATCGACATCTTCGGGCCGAGGCCGAGTTGACCTTCCTTGCTGACGGTGGCGATCCAGGCGAGGTTGTTGTTGATGAATTCCTTCATTTCCGGGGTAAGAGTAGCCATGATGCTGTCCTTTCGTTCGAACTGCTTTCCATACGCCTCCATCTTACGTCGTTACGGCCGTGTTCGCCGGGAAAAACGTGTGACGTTAGTCACCGCGCAAAAGGGAATAAATGGGAAAGGTGATTTGGCGCCGATGGTTTTCTATAGCTCTTGGTTGATCATTGCGGCAATGGTCGAATCAGCGGATGCGGTTTCCATGATTGCGAATCTCCCATGTTGTGACCAATGCGTGAAATGTTGCTCGACACCGGGAATATGGCCAGGTTTTAGGCGTGTCTCCATCATCCAATGGCCTAATTTAGATATCAGTGCATGCGTGTGATGGCCAGCGATGGCTGTTGGACACGGTGCGAGGCAAGGCGGCGTATCGGGTATGTGAGATGCCGCACAAGAGAGACACTGGCCGTCAAAAGCCGCAAGGAGAAGGCCCACATGCCTGTTGGAAGTGACACGAAGACGTCAGAGACGTTTGGCAAAAACTCCGCCGCTTCCGCCGCCGATGGAGGCGTTTTCCCGGACACCACCCGTCGCGCTGGCTTCCAAGGCCTGCGCAGCCGCCTTTCCCGTAATTTCCCGCCGAATCTGGCCCGGCTCCTGCTCTTGGGTTGCGCCGCGCTCTGGGGCGGCAGCTACCTGGTCTCCAAGATCGCCATGACGGCCATCCCGCCGCAATGGATGATGGGCATGCGCACCGGCGGCGCGTGCGTGGTGATGCTGATCCTGTTCCACAGAAGCATCATCCCGGCGCTCAACAAGTCGATGCTCCTGCCGGCGCTCATCGTCGGAGCCACCTACTGGGGCACGATGGCGTTGCAGACCAAGGGCCTGCTGACCATCGACCCGGGCCGCAGCGCCTTCCTCACCGCCGTCTATTGCGTCCTGACGCCGTTCACCTCGTGGTTCGTCAGCAAGAACCGGCCGCACAACATCAACATCATCGCCGGAGTGATCTGCCTGGTCGGCGTGGGCTTCGTAGCGTTGAAACCAGGCGGCCTGTCGCTTTCGCTCTCGTTCGGTGACATCCTCACCATCGCCTGCGCGGTCGTCTTCTCCTTCAACCTCACCTATCTCGGTGTCTATTCCAAGAAATACAACGCCATCGCCGTCACCTTCATGCAATTCGCCGTGGCCTCCGTCCTCTTCTTCATCGGCGCGCTCCTGACCGAGCCGGTGCCGAACGCCGCGTGGCTGCAGCCGAAGATCATCGTCAGCTTCCTCTATCTCTTCCTCGGCGCCACCACGCTGGCCCAGCTCATGCAGAACATCGGCCTGGCGCACGTCTCCGCCGCGTCGGCCTCCGTGGTGATGTGCACGGAAAGCCTGTTCTCGGAGTTCTTCTCCATCATTTTCTGGGGCACGAAGCTGCGGTTCACCACCCTGGTCGGCTTCGCGCTTATCTTCCTCGCCGTGCTGATGTCCATCCTGCACCGTTCCGTGATCGTCAATCTCTTCCGTCGCGTGGAGGATTGGATACACGACCATCGCAAGCATTGAAGTGGGATTATCGGTCCTGCTTTTTATTGTCGAATCGGAAATATCAAGAATGTAATGCAAGTTCAGTAGGCTCTGAGCCGAAATCTGTAAGCGTTCGGCAAGGTTTCGTCTACTTCTCAGCATTCTTCAACCAGCGTCCGTTACTCTTAGGTACCATGAAGAATTTTTTCAAGGGGATTTCGGTCTCGCAGATCATAGCCGGTGCGCTAGCTGCGGTCACTTCGTTCCTGTTGTCGGCGAAAATCGGCATCGCAGGCTCGGTCATCGGCGTGGCGGTCGGCTCCATCGTCTCCGCGGTGGCCTCGCAGATCTATCAGAACGTGCTCAAGGAATCAGGCAAGAAGCTGCAGGAAGGCACGCCCAACGGCGAACCGGAAGACGAGATCGCCGCTGGAGCCGGTCCGGACGACAGGACGCGGGTCATCGGCTCAGACGTTGGGCACCACGGCCGGTTGAACAACGCCCCCGCGGTCTCATCGCTCGTCCACGGCACCTCCACGCTGCGTTTGGACGGTACCTCCACGAGTCTTGCCGCATTGGCCAAGAATGGTGGAAACAAGCCTGGGAATGATAAGCCCGACGCGACCAAAGCCATGCCGGCCGTCGCCGGCGAGGGCAAGAACGACAAGGACAGCGCGAACCGCAAGGACGGCAAGGGCGCGTACCAAGGCGCCACGCAGGTCATGAGCCCGGCCGCTTCGGGCAAGACCGCGGTGATGCCTCCAGTGGGCGGCAAGCCGCGTGCCACCGCGGTCGTCGGGTCCAACAAACTCAAAGGAGGACCCGGGCAGGACGACGGGCATATCCACACCTTCGATTCCTCGCGCCAGAAGCGCTACAAGCGCATCGCCATCGTCGTGGCCGTGGTCAGCGCCTTGGTGGCCGTCGGCATCACTGCGGGCATCATCTCGCTGGTCACCAAGGGCCAGGGCACCGATGACGTGGTGCGCAACATCGTCACCAATTCGAGCACCAAAAACCCGAAGCGCCGTAGCGACGATTCCGGCGACACCTCGGACAAGGACAAGCAGGGCACCAACGGCACCAACCAGCAGAATGGCTCCACGACCCAGAACAACTCCGGCACCACCGGCGATTCGGGGACGTCGAACGGAACGGGCTCCACGTCGGGCGGCACGGGTTCCAGCTCAGGTACGTCGGGCAATGGCGGCTCGGGCACGACCAGTGGCGGCACCAGCGGCGATTCGAACGGTTCGGGAAGCGGCTCCACCGACACGTCCCACAACGGCACTGGCGGCACGGAATCCGGTTCCGGCGGCGATTCGAGCGGGACGGGAACAGGCGCAGGCGCCGGCGAAAGCGGCTCGACCTCGGGCGGCCAGACCGGCGGCTCATCGACCGGCACCAATTCCAGCGGCTCCACGGGGAACTGACGGCCAGCGACACGCCGGTTTGGCCATCGGCCCGGTTTGTTGTAAAGTATCTAAGGCTTCGTTAAGGAGCCGATAACTGAAACAAGACCGGGGCTATGGCGCAGCTGGTAGCGCATCTCCATGGCATGGAGGGGGTCGGGAGTTCGAATCTCCCTAGCTCCACAGATGTGGCCGAAAACCTTCAAGCAAGGTTTTCGGCCTTTTTCATACTCAATTTTCATGTAAATGCCATCCACGAGATATCGCTCGACCAGAGTTGCGTCGCAGCTTCCACGAACAAAGGAACCGTATGACCGACTGGTGGCAGATCGCGCTGCTCTATGGGCCGAGCGTGCTGTTCGGCCCGCTTTTGGTCGTTTCGGTGGTCCAGGAGCCTCGGCGTTTCCGCAACGCGATATGGCTCGCCTTGTTCGTGTTGAGCCTCTCCAGCGGGCTGTTGCTTGATTTCTGGCGGGATTGGGCGTTCATCCCCATCGTGCTGGTGGCGCTGTTCGCGCCGATCGCCGTCGTGGTTTTCCTGCTGGTCAACACCGTCATCGTCGTGCGCCACGAGGGCTTCTCGCTTTCCACCATCCTGCCGGCGCTGTTCGCGCTCCTGGTGATGTTCTGCGTGGCCGTCTACCCGCTGACATTCTATTTCGACGCGCCGCGATGGGGCAAAGGCGTCGGACTCCTGATCGCGCTGGAAGGCCTCTGGTTCTTCTTCACCTTCGCCGCGCTGCTGCTTTATTCTACCATCTACCGCATTCTCCCGCGGCGCAGGAGATACGATTACATCGTCGTTCTCGGAGCCGGTTTGCAAGGCACCAAGCCCACCCCGCTGCTGCGCGGAAGACTCGACAAGGCGGTCGACCTGTGGCGCCGGCAGGACGGCAAAGGCGTGTTCATCGTCTCCGGTGGCCAAGGCGCCGACGAGGAAATCAGCGAAGCTGAGGCCATGAAACGTTACCTGGTCGAGGAACGGGGAGTGCCTGCCAGGTGCATCATCGAGGAAGGCCGATCCACGACCACCTTCGAGAACCTCCGCAATTGCAAGGTGATCATGGACGGGCGCAGTGGCGTGGCGGAATCGTTCGAGTCTCAGGCGACGTCTTTGGGCTTCAAGCAGGCCGTAACCTCCGGTTCCAGTGATGGTGGTTTGACAATCGGCGATACTGTGGAGCCATCTTCTTCGTCTTCCGCAACCGAGACCCGCAGACCTGGACGTGTCAGACGGATGAGGAACCGCATGTCGTGCCCTTATCGGGTCGCCGTGGTCACCAGCGACTACCACGTCTTCCGCGCCAGCGAATACGCGCGTGACCTGGGCCTTAAGTCCGACGGCGTCGGCAGCCATACCAAAGGCTATTACTGGCCGGCCGCCTTCATCCGCGAGTTCATCGCCATCAGCAAGGCGCATTTCTGGCCGTACGTGGTCATCCTTGCACTGTGGGCCATCGGCATGCTGATCATGGTTGTCGGCAAATAAGCGTGTTTCCTGTACGGCGTTCCTTTCATCGGTGGGGTGCGGCACAATGAAAGCGGTGTGGCTCGCACATCGTGCGCGTCGGGTTAGGAAAACCGAGCTGGAATGGAGTGGAAATGATCGACGAAGTCATCTTGGTACGGCATGGACGCACGGCCTTCAATGTCGTCCATCGTCTGCAGGGGCAGATCGACGTCCCGCTGGACATCATCGGCCAATGGCAGGTCGACGAGACTGGCCTGGAGCTGGCGAAGCGCTATTACTGGGCCAAGGTGGGCAATATCGCGCGCCACCCCGATCTGCTCGCGCAGCCCGGTCCTGAAGCCGTCAGGCGGAGCGATATCAAGGAATACCAAAGCGTGCCGTCGGGCAAGCGCAAGATGGAGGTGGTCTCCAGCGACCTCTTCCGGGCCGTGCAGACCGCACACGCCTTCGCGGACCTCCTCGGACTGACGGTGACGCTGGACAAGCGCCTGCGCGAGCGCAGCTTCGGGCAATGGGAGGGCATGACCCGCCCGGAGATCAAGGAGCTTGACGCCGAGGCCTTCCGCTCTTGGCGCGCGCATGAGGGCGGCGAGAGCAAGTATGGGGTCGAGACCCGCACCGAGGTCGGCAGGCGTGGCGCCAAAGCCGTCGTCGAGTTGCTTGATGAGCACGCCGATGACGAGATTCCGACCACGCTGATGCTGGTCAGCCACGGCTCTTATATCGCCGCGACCGTCGAGACGCTGCTGAACATGGATCCCGAGGTCGACGAGCTTGGCAACATCCCCAACGCGTTCTGGTCCACGTTGAAGCCGCAGCATAAGGCCGATGGCGGCTATGCCTGGACGCTGGCGGAGTTCAATTGCGGGCCGGCCATCGCCTACGAGCAGGATTGGTCGAACGGCCCCCAGGAGTTGCGCTATCCCGGAATGGAATTGATGAAGCCGTTCCCCGTCACCGAAACAGTGTGAGGGCGAGGGTGATATCTCGTTTCCGGCATAGGTGAAGTGGTAGGCGCGCTCCATGCCGGCGCATCCATGCGCTGGATTTTGCGTCGGCCTTGACGGTGCGTGCTACGCCCGCGGCGAGGTGTCGGCTAAAAGTTCCGGCGGGGGATTATCCTTGAAATTTGGGTTAACGGCAGGAATCCGGAAGATGTTCGTGTCTCTTTGGAATGGAGGCAGACGTTCCGGTGGCCAGGACGAACGGCGTGTGAGCCGTCGTCTCCTGCGGGAACCGTACAGCGAATGACGCGAAAGGCGGGTGGCAGACATGTTGAGGATGTTCAATACGATCAACGGGCAGGTCGAACAGATCAACAAGCTGGAGAACGGCTCGTGGATCTGTCTGTCGAACCCCACCGACGTCGAGCTCGCCACCGTTTCCTCGCAGACCGGCGTCGATTTGGCCGATTTGCGCGCGCCTCTGGATGACGAGGAACGTTCGCGCGTCGATTCCGAAGACGATTACACCATGATCATCGTCGACATCCCCACCGTCGAGCAGCGTGATGGTCGCGACCATTACGAGACCATCCCCCTGGCCATCATCGTCGCCTCGCACGTCATCATCACCGTGTGCATGCAGGACACGCCGGTGCTCCACCCCTTCATGGAGGGCACCATCCGTGGGTTCAACACCTACATGAAAACCCGTTTTGTATTACAGATTCTTTATCGGAATGCCACGATGTACCTGCGCTACCTGCGTATCATCGACCGCAGCTCCGATAATCTCGAGCTGAAGCTCCAGCACTCGATGCAGAATCGCGAGATCCTGCAGCTGCTTGAGCTCTCGAAGACCTTGGTCTATTTCACCACCAGCCTCAAGTCCAACGAGATCGTGATGGAGAAGCTGAGGGTTACCGAAAAGCTCAACTCGCTGACCCACATCAAGCAGTACCCCGAGGACGAGGACCTGCTCGACGACGTCATCACCGAGAACAAGCAGGCCATCGAGATGGCGAACATCTACAGCGGCGTCCTCGCGAACATGACCGACGCCTCCGCCTCGATCGTCTCCAACAACCTCAACAACGTGATGAGGATCTTCACCATCATCTCCATCGTGCTCTCCATCCCCACTCTGATCTTCTCCATGTACGGCATGAACTTCCAGGACGGCATGTTCGGCATGCCGTTCACCGATTCGCGTTGGGGCTTCATCATCGTCATCGCCATCTCCATGGTCATCACCGGGATCGTGGCCTGGTGGCTCACCCGTTCCAAGCTTTTCAAATAGGACGCTTGCATGGGTTTGTCGAGATTGAAAAGTGTTGCGGTGTCGCTGTTGGCCAAAGGAAGCGTACGCAGGCGTTTCAGGGCGTTGCTCGCGTCGCTGTGCGGCGCTGGTCTGCTGTGCGTGGCTTCGGCTTGCGGCCCGACCCAGACCCCGCCTTCGGCCAATGTCCCCGAAGGGCCGACCATAGCGATCGCCGTGCCGAACGACGAACCAGGGCTCAGCCTCGACCATGAGGGCAAATACTCAGGTTTCGACGTCGAAGTGGCCCATTATGTGGCGCAGAAACTTGGCTACGCGCAAAAACAGATCGTCTTCAAGCCGGTGACCGTCTCGTCGGCGGTGGCGACGCTGGAGCAGTCCAAGGCCGATATGTTCGTCTCCGCCCTGCCCGCCGCCACCGCCTCGAGCGCCGGCCGGCAGTTCGGCACGTCGAAGCCCTATCTCACCAATCCGTTGGGATTGATGGTACCGACACGCCTGCAACGTGAGTTCACCGATATCTCGTCATTGCAGGACCGAAGCATCTGCACGGTCAAGGGAACGGTCGATGGGAGCGAACTGACTTCCGCGGTTCCTTTCATCAAGATTCAGGAGCGTGAAACCTACCCGCAATGCCTCACCGCGCTGCTTTCCGGCGAGGCGAACGCGGTGGCGGCCGATGTGGCGATTCTTCACGGACTTGCCTCCAGCGTCGTCGAGCGAGATGTCACCGTCCTAGGGGATGGGGATTCGGCATCGTCGGCGTCGTCCGCTTCGCTGGCCAACGCGGTCGCGCGGATCTCCCAGGTCCCTCACGCCATCATGATTCGTCCGTCGGATGGGGAACTGACCAAAAAGATCGACGCCATCCTGTCCGGCATGGCCAAGGATGGCACATGGTGCAAGGCCGCCGATACCATGCGCAAGGACATCGGCTACAGCCCGGAGGAATCGCTTAACGCTGCGATGATGCGCCGTTGACGCGCGGTGCCGCGCTTCGGACTGTACACGCATGAAAATCGGCCGTTAAGAACCCTTATCCTGATTTTGCCGCATCTTCGTTGATGGGCAGGGAACTTGTTTTTCCTCACTTTTCCGTGATTTTGCCTGCTACTCATCAATATACAGACGAAATCATCTTTGCGTAGATTTGACTTTCACAAGCGTTCATGACCATTTTGCGGAAATGTGGCGGCCTGTGTCCAGTTGAGCCACGATAATCCTATTTATGAGCGACAATGAGCAGGGCGCGGATTCGAGCGCCGATATTTCCAGTGTTCCGGCATACCGTTACAACGCCAAGATGGCGCAGGGCATCGAGGAAAAATGGCAGAAAACATGGGATGAGAAGGGCACCTTCTGGGCCGCGAACGTCAAAGGTGATCTGACAGACGGCAAAGGCAGGCACGCCGACGGACGCACGCCGTACTTCGCGATGGACATGTTCCCGTATCCTTCCGGCAAAGGCCTGCATGTAGGCCATCCGCTTGGCTATCTGGCCACCGACGTGGTGAGCCGCTACCACCGCATGAAAGGCGAGAACGTGCTGCACGCCATGGGCTATGACGCCTTCGGCCTTCCCGCCGAGCAGTACGCCGTGCAGACGGGCCAGCACCCGCGCGTGACCACCGAGGCCAACATCGCCAACATGCGCCGCCAGCTGCACCGCATGGGCCTGAGCTTCGACAACCGCCGCACCTTCGCCACCATCGACCCCGGCTATATGCGATGGACGCAGTGGATCTTCTCGCGCATCTACGACGCTTGGTACGACCCTGATTTCGTGCGTCCCGACGGCGGCAAGGGTTCCGCCCGCCATATCGACACGTTGATCGACCAGTTCAAAAGCGGCAAGCGCGCCATCCCCGGTTTCGAGGATTCAGGCAAGAAATGGGACGAGCTCACCGAAGCCGAACAGGCCGACGTCTTGAACGATTTCCGTTTGGCCTACATCTCCAAGTCGCCGGTCAACTGGTGCCCCGGTCTCGGCACGGTGCTCGCCAACGAGGAGGTCACCGCCGAAGGCAAGTCCGAACGTGGCAATTTCCCCGTCTTTCAACGCGAGCTTCGTCAGTGGTCCATGCGCATCACCGCCTACGGCCATCGCCTGATCGAGGACCTCGACATCATCGACTGGCCACAGAAAGTCAAGCTGATGCAGCGCAACTGGATCGGCGAGTCCCACGGCGCCTCGGTTCACTTCAAGGTAGCCACTCCCAACGGCGAACGGGACATGGAGGTCTACACGACCCGTCCCGACACGCTGTTCGGCACCACGTTCGCCGTTGTCTCGCCCGAGCATGACCTGCTTGCCGACGCTCCGGCGCAGTGGCCGGAGAACACGCCGGAAAGCTGGAAGGGTGGCTATGCCACGCCAGCCGAAGGCATCAAGGCCTATCGCATTGCGGCCGAATCCAAGACCGCGCAGGACCGCGTCGACGAGGGCGGCGAGAAAACTGGCCTCTTCACCGGCCTTTACGCCACCAACCCCATCACCGGCGATAAACTGCCGCTGTTCACCGCAGACTACGTGCTGATGGACTACGGCACCGGCGCCATTATGGCGGTGCCTGGTGGCGACCAGCGTGATTACGACTTCGCCAAGAAGTTCGGCCTGCCGGTCATCTATACTGTGAAGCCTCTGCCCGATTCCGGTGAGGATCTGAGCGATTACGAAGGCAAGGCGCCGTTCGTCTCGCATGACGGCATTGTCATCAATTCCTCGACCGAGCACACTTCAGCCTTAGGCGATGCGCTGGATTTGAATGGCTTGCGCGTCAACGACGTCATCGAGAAGGTCAACAAATGGCTCGAATCCGCCGGCGTCGGCGAGGGCACCGTCAGCTACCGTCTGCGTGACTGGCTCTTCTCCCGTCAGCGCTATTGGGGCGAGCCGTTCCCGATCGTCTACGGCGAGGACGGCGTGCCGCACCTGCTGCCGGACTCCATGCTGCCGATCAACCTGCCCGACGTGCCGGACTACAGCCCCAAGACCTTCGACCCCGAGGACGCCGAAAGCAACCCCGAGGCGCCGTTGAGCCGCAATCCCGAATGGGTCAAGGTCACGCTCGACCTGGGCGACGGGCCCAAGACCTACTACCGCGACACCAACACCATGCCCAACTGGGCCGGTTCCTGCTGGTATTACATGCGCTACCTCGACCCGAACGACACTGAGCACATGGTCGATCCGGACGAATACGAATACTGGATGGGCCCGAACCACAACAAGGAATCGGGCAAGACCGGTGGTGTCGATCTCTATGTCGGCGGCGTCGAGCACGCGGTGCTGCACCTGCTTTACTCGCGTTTCTGGCACAAGATCCTCTTCGATCTGGGCTACGTCGATACGCCAGAACCGTTCTACAAGCTCTTCAACCAAGGCATGATCCAGGCCTACGCCTACACCGACGACCGCGGACAGTACGTGCCCGCCGCCGAAGTCAAGGAGGGCCCGGCCGACAAGTCCGGTGAGCCCACCTTCACATGGAACGGCCAACACGCCAACCGCGAGTTCGGCAAGATGGGCAAAAGCCTCAAGAACATCATCACCCCGGACGACATGTACGCGCGCTATGGAGCCGACACGTTCCGCCTCTACGAGATGAGCATGGGCCCGCTCGACGAGTCGCGTCCGTGGAACGACCGCAACGTCGTGGGCGGCATGCGCTTCCTGCAACGCCTCTGGCGCAACGTCGTCGACGAAAACACCGGCGAGGTCACTGTCTCCGATGATGCCCCTGATGCCAAGACGCTGAAGTTGCTCAACAACACCATCGCCGCGGTCACCGAGGAGATGGAGCACATGCGCCCCAACACCTCCATCGCCAAGCTCATCGTGCTGAACAACCACCTGACCGGCCTTAAGGCCGTGCCGCGCGCCGCCGTTGAGCCGCTGATCCTCATGCTTTCACCGATCGCCCCGCATATCTGCGAGGAGCTTTGGTCCAAGCTCGGCCACGCTGATTCCTTGGCGCATGAGCCTTGGCCGAAGGCCGACGAGCGTTACGTCGGCGAGGACACCGTCACCGCCGTGGTGCAGATCAAGGGCAAGGTCCGCGCCAAGCTCGAGGTCAGCCCCTCGATCGACCCTGAGGAGCTCAAGGACATGGCGTTGAAGGCTGTCGCCGACCGCCTGGGTGGCAAGGAGCCACGCAAGGTCATTGTCAAGGCCCCGAAGATCGTTTCGATTGTTCCGGCGGAATAGGTCTGTATAGCTGGTAGCGGTTTCGAGACTTAGATTTGAGCCGTTATCGGTAAATAACAAAAAGGCATCGGGTTACGTCCGATGCCTTTTTGTTATCTGATTTTGTGTTTTCGTAATAAATGATTACGCCATTTGAGTGTCCGATAAGGTGAACTGATGTTGTAAAACAGGAACCTTGATATATCTTTTTGCGGTGGCTCTTAGCTCAATGGGTCAATGTTGACGAATGTGGATGATTTGGCTTGCGGGAGCACGACACGCCTCAAATGTGGATAACCCCGAGCGTTCGACCACAGTGGCCCGTTTGGCTCGACTTTCCATGGTGGGTGGACCATGCTTGAAGTATGGGCATACGGATTGATGACAGGGACAGCACACGGCGTTTGACGGGGCTGCTGGGTGCGTCTCCGCCGACGCGCGGTCTTTCGGAGGGACTCGATGACGCTGGGACGACGCCGATGCCACCGAACGGCGGAGGTGTCGTCTTGGATGACGCCCTGCTGCGTGTCGGACTCCCGCCATTGCCGTCCATCGACCGTTGGCTTGTCGGGCCTGCCGCAGGCGATGCCACGGATCCCAAAGAAGGCGAAGATTCGGCCACCCATGATTTCGATGATGTCGTATCGGGGTCTTTGCACATCGAACCGAAAGCCCAGCAACGGGACATTCCTCGTCTGTTCTTCCGCCCCACACAGGCGGTGGTGGTCATTCTGCTGCTCATGGTGGCGTTGTGTGCGAGCTTGACGATGCTGGTGACGCAAGCCGTCAACTACAACCGACAACAAGCCGAAGCCTCATCATCGGTCAGTCGGAATCGCCCGGCTGCAAAAGCACAAAAAGGCTCCGGAGACGCTCAAAACGTTGAGTCGAAAAGTGGGAATGCGGCGGGGGAGGCGAATGGCGCCACTGGCACGGGCAGTGGAAACACGCAACCGGGTAGCGCCACCGGGTCAGTCCCCGCAGCCGGTCAACCGGGAACGCAACAGAGTGGTAATAGCAACCTCGTCAACCTCAACACGGCCGATAGTACGCAACTCCAGCAGATCAAAGGCGTGGGGCCGGTGATGGCCCAGAAGATCATCGACTACCGGTCTTCGATCGGGCGCTTCACCAGCGTGGACCAGCTGTTGCAGGTCTCCGGCATCGGACAGAAAACGTTGGAGAAGATGCGCGGGCAGGTGACCGTCTCATGAGCGGGGACGATGGACAAAATCACGTGGAGCAGGGCAGCCGTGACTACAGGATGCTGCCGGTGGCGATTTGCGTCTGGGCAGCCATGCTCGCCGCACATGCGGTGTTCGCCTCACTGATCGGTCAACAGTTCGATGTCGCGTCTTCGGCAGGGAAAAGCGGAAAACCTGATAATCTCCCATCCTTGTTTTCAGGTTTCGCGTTTCATCGAGATTCGGCGGCCACCAACGTAGGTGTTGAGACGTTGTTCAGTGCGGTGGTGCTATTGGCTTTGGTGCTCGGCCTCGTTGTATTGCTTCTGGTTTCATTTCGATGGTTCGGTGGCGAGCATACGACTCGGCGAGCCCGAAGCCGTGATGTGGCCAGTTCGTTGCAAGGTCCGCATGCCCGGGATTCGCAGTGGCAGGTTTCGGCTATTGGTACCAGTGACAATCAGGATGATCGATTCAAGGTTCCTGGGGTATTGGCGATATGGCGAGCCTCACGTGGGCGCAGGACGCTGTGGATCACCGTGCTGGCATGTTCCGCTTTGGCGGGGCTTATCGCATCGTTTGGCGCCGATGTCATGGAATATCGTGATCCGGCCATGGCGTTGGCGCGACAAAGCGGCGGTCATGTCGAGGCAGACGTCAGGCTCGATTCACCGATTACGGCCGCAAGCTCGTTCCAAGCCGATTGCCAGGCCAACGCCCACCTGCTTGGTCTCGGCCGTGACGGTGTCCGGCAGACAAGCCATTCGCGTATCGTCTTATATGCCAACAAGCCGTGGTGCGCGCGGCTTTCCGACGGACAGACCGTTTCCATGTCTGGAACGCTTCAGACCGCCAGATATGGCATGCGGCCCGTCTGGCTCACGATGGACGACGACACGACGGTGCGGGTGCTTGAGCGGGCGCCACCGGGCAAGCGATTGGTCGACGCCATGCAACACAGGTTTTTCGATGTCATCTCAGGTCTTTCCGACCAGGGACGGGTGCTGGTTCCTGGGCTGACCATCGGCCTCTTGGGCCAGGATTTCATGGGCGCCACCCATGGAGAGCCCGTCAACGCCACGTTCGCAACGTTGCTCGAGATGCATTTCAAGGATTCCGGCATCATGCATCTGATGGCGGTCTCCGGTGGCCATTTCGCGCTTATCGGCAGTTTGGTGCGTGCGGTTTGCGCGAGGTTCCTCTTGCCTCGCCAACTGGTCGCCATATTGACGGTGCTGGCCTATATGGGGCTCGCGGGCGCCATGTATCCCTCGGATTCCGTGATGCGCGCCCTTGTCATGGGAGTGTTCGCTTCGGCATCCATGTTCGTTGGCAGGCGGCCACAGGCGCTGAGCGCGTTGGGTTGGACGGTCGTCCTGACATTGCTGGTCAATCCCGCGATGTCCAGGAGCTTCGGCTTCGCGCTGTCCTGTGCATCGGTGCTTGGCATCGTGTTGTGTGCCGGGCCCATCGCGGAAGGGCTCGCCAAACTCCTACCCAGATACTTGGCTGAGGGGATGTCGGTGACCATCGCCGCGCAACTGTTCACCCTGCCCATACAGGTCTTGATGAACCCCGAATTGCCGGTGCTTTCCGTGCCGGCGAACCTGATTGTCGCGCCGTTCGTGGATTTGTTGACCCTGACCGGGCTGGCGGCGTTGTTGCTCGCCCCGTTCGCTTCTCATCTCTCCTTCGTTTTCGCTTGGCTGTCCAGTTGCGGCACCGCGGTGATGCAGTGGTGCGCCGATACCATCGGCGGCTCGACTTCCGCGACCATGCCGTGGGCCGGAGGAATCGCCGGGGCGATGCTGGTGGTGCAGTGTGAGTTGGTGGCTTTTGGCGTCGCCAAAGTATTGGCGGCAGTGTCGGCCCGACGTGTCGTGAATGAAGCGGGGGCTGGGAACAATGGACGTCTGGCGGCATGGCGTGCCAAGGGTTCGATATGGTGGAAGGAAACCGAACAAATGTTCGAACAGCTTTGGTGTCAGGGTGACGACGGTGTTGGAAACCAAAGGAACACGACCGATGTTCACCTTTGACAGCACATTGAATATCATGGAATAACCAACCGGTCTGCTACGGTGGTGACGCGGATGGTCCGCAAGCATACGAAGCGAGGGATGTGATGGCGGCGAGACAAACCAAGCAAGGGCCACGATTCGTGCTGGTCGTAGGCGGTGACGCGTTCCTCAACGCTCGACAAGTTCATGATTGCTGTGACCAGGCGAGGAAGAGCGACCCCGATGCCGAAGTCATCGAGCTGGACGCTGGCGAGGCCAGCCAATACGATTTCGACGAGGCCGTCAGCCCGTCCCTTTTGAGTTCCAGTTCCATCGTCGTCATCAGCCACATCCAGAACGCCGACGACGAGTTGGTCGAGACCATGACCGCCTACTGCAAGTCGATGGCCAAAGACCCGGCGAACGCTTGCGCCACGGTGATCGCCCAGCATGACGGGGGACCCAAGGGGCGCAAGACCATCGAGCGGCTCGTCAAGGCGGGGGCCGAGAAGAAGGACATTCCCGACCTCAAACGCGCCGACGCCAAACTCAACTTCGTCATCCAATGCTTCGAACGCGAGCACCGCCGCGTCGATCCCGCGGCGGCCCAGCAATTGGTGGCCGTCTTGGGTGAGCGGACCGGTGAGCTCGCGGCGATGTGTTCCCAGCTGTGCTTCGACTTCGACGATGAGACCATCGGCCTCGACTTGGTCAACCGCTACTTGACAGGCAATCCCGAGGTCACCGGCTACGCCGTGGGCGACGAGGCGCTCGCAGGCCATGACGCGAAGGCCATCATCGACATGCGCGCGGCCGTGGCGCAAGGCACGGAACCCATCGCATTGGTGGGGTCGCTGGCGATGAAGCTCCGGACGCTCGCCAAAGCCTCGGCGGTGCGTTCCGGCGAGATTTCGCAGGCGGAAGCCAAATCCAACCCGTGGGTGCTCAAAATCGCGATGCGCCAGCTTAGCGGCTGGACCTCGGAGGGGCTTTCGCGCTGCATCCAGACGTTGGCTTGGGCCGACGAGCAGAACAAAACCAGCGGCGGCGACGCGATGTATGCGCTGGAGCGCTCCATCGAGCTGATCAGCCGCAAAGGACGAATGAACGTATGAGCGACGAATCCCCGTATATGGTTGAGGTGCCGACCGGTCCGGATATGCAGGACTTGGGAGCCCATGTAGCCTCTATGGTGCGAGGCGGCGATGTCCTACTGCTTTCTGGCCCACTGGGAGCGGGCAAGACCACGTTCGCCCAGGGATTTGGCTCCGGTCTGCATATCGAAGAGCCCATCGTCTCCCCAACCTTCACCATCGCTCGCGAACTGGATGGCAGCTTCGCCGACGGTTCGCCCGCCCACCTGATACACGTCGATGCTTACAGACTTGGTGGCAATGATTTCGCGCCGGGGCAGGACACGGTCGACCGTTTGCTTGACGAACTGGAATCGCTGGGCTTGGATGAGGAACTCGAGGATCCTGGCGAGCAGACGGTGATCCTGATGGAATGGGGCGAGCAGATGGCCTCGGCCTTCGCTTCTGAGCGTCTTGAGGTGCATATCGACCGGCCGATGGACAAGGCCGCAATTGCCGAAGAGGCTGACGATTCGGAAGCGGAGTTGACGGGTGATGGCATGCGCACGGTGACGTTCGTTCCCGTCGGTGAGCGCTGGAAGGATTTCGAACAGCAATTGCATTCAGCGAAATAGGCAAAACCGGCGGATTCGTTGCTCAGATTCCATGAGGAATGTGTTGCATCGCGCACGTTCCTTACGGATGCGCTGAGTCTTATGGTTATGTCGGCGATGTACAGTAACAACGCATGGATCTTGGCGCCTGGCAATCGGACAATTGCTGGCCGGGTGGCGTGGAGTGGTAGGAGTAGCAATCATGACGAACACGTTGGTCATCGACACCTCGTTCGGTTCGACGGTCGGGGTCTTGGGCCACGAGCCCATCGTGGAGACCGATTCGCGCACCCACGTCGAACGGCTCCAGGTCAATGTCGGCAAGGCTGTGGAACAGGCCGGGCTCGAGCCAAAAGATCTTGACCGCATCGTCGTCGGCGTTGGGCCGGCCCCGTTCACCGGGCTTCGCGCCGGTGTCGTGGCGGCCAAGGCCATGGCGTATGCCACTGACGCGCAACTGATCGGAGTGGATGTCCTTGAGCCGCAGGCGTGGATGATGCGACTGAAGCGACATGGCGACACCCGCCTGGCCGGTTGCGGCTTCCTCAGACAAGTCGTGCCGGATGCCAAAGACGACAACGTCCGCCATCTCACCCTTGCCGTCAACGATGCCCGGCGGCGGCAACTGTATTTCGCGCTTTATGCCGATGAGCCGATGGACGTGAAGGCTGGCGTCAGCCGCACGCAAAGCTCAGATGATGAACATCGTGAGTCCAAGATTTCGACGGTGGTCGGGATGGACATTGACTATCCCCAGCATATCGTCGAACGGATCAGCCAGGCCATCGAGGGCTTCTCAACCTCGGAGCGTCGGTACCTCATCGATGTCGTCGGCCATGGTACGGCCAAGTATGCCGAGGCTTGGCAAGCGTTCGGCGAGGCGTTGGGTTGTGTCATTGACGCTTCCGTCCTGGATGCCGGTGCCGCTGGGCTGGATATTTTCGCCGATTGCGCCTTATCCTCCAATGGGTTGGATGCGCATTCGGCTGCTTCAGACAAGACCAATGGTGACGAAGACCGGATCGGTTCGATCAAACCTGTCGAACCGCTGTATCTGCGTCGTCCGGACGTCTCCGTTCCCAACCCGCTGAAGCATGTCCTGAACCATGCCGGCGCGACCAAGGCCTGAGCCGCGCGATGATTGTCGCATTCGACGAACTTGAGCCGCGATGGTCGCTGGACCAAGCCACAGCGCTCGACGCCCGCCTCTTCGGCTCTGAGGCTTGGAGCCGGGAGACGATGCGCCATGAGCTGGAGGATTCTTCGAGGCTATACGTCGCCGATGTCATACATGAAGATGAAACCGCTGATTTGGCGGACCGCATTGGTGGGGAAGACATCGGCGTCCAGCCGGGCGCGAAACCTTCTTCTCCACTCCTGATTATGCGGGGATATGCCGGTATGTGGCATGCCGACGCCGAGGCGGAGATTCTGACCGTAGGCGTTGACCGTCCATACCAGCGTCAAGGCATCGCCGGAAACCTGCTCGACAGACTGATCAGCGAGGCACGTTCCCTTCATGTGCGGCGCGTCAGGCTTGAGGTGCGGGCCGACAGCGAGGCGGCCCAGGGCCTCTACCATTCCAAGGGTTTCCGGGACATTGGAACGTTGCGGCATTATTATCAGCCGGAAGACATCGATGCCGTGAGCATGGCCTTGGACTTTGAGAGGCATATCATGGGACTCAGCAGCGAGAAAAGGAATATGGAGTAAGAGCGATGAGCGAACCGACAGTACTGGGCATCGAATCGACGTGCGATGAGACCGCGGCGGCCGTCGTGCGCGGGCGCACGCTGGTCTCCAATGTGGTCGCCTCCTCTATGGAGGAACATGCGCGATATGGCGGTGTCATCCCAGAGATCGCCTCTCGCGCACATGCCGAGGCCTTCGTGCCCGTGGTTTCCAAGGCTCTGGCCGATGCCGATATGGATCTGTCCGACGTTGATGCCATCGCCGTCTCTGCGGGCCCAGGTCTGGCCGGTTGCCTTGCCGTCGGAGTATCCGGGGCCAAGGCGTTGGCTTGGGCTGCCAACAAACCGATTTACGGCATCAACCATGTCATCGGCCATATCGCCGTCACACAACTGCAATTCGGTCCGTTCCCGAAGGACACGCTGGCGTTGATCGTCTCCGGCGGGCACACCTCGTTGTTACACGTCGAGGATGTGGCGCGGCACGTCGATGTGGTCGGCACGACGCTCGACGACGCGGCGGGGGAGTGCTTCGACAAAGTCGCCCGTCTGCTCGGCTTCCCGTATCCCGGTGGCCCGCATATCGACAAGCACGGTCAGTTGGGCGACCCCCATGCCATCAAAGTGCCCCAAGGACTCACCAAAGGCAAGGCCGGCAAGGAGCATCCTTACGATTTCAGCTTCTCCGGCGTCAAGACCGCGGTGGCCCGCTGGGTCGAGGCGCAACAGGCCGCGGGCAGGGAAATCCCCGTGGATGACGTCTGCGCCTCGTTGGCTGATTCCGTGGCCACGGTGCTGGCGAACAAGGCCATGCACGGCTGCGAGGAATACGGTTCCAAGACGCTTATCGTCGGCGGCGGGTTCTCCGCCAATTCCCAGTTGCGCGCCAAACTGCTCGAGGTCGGCGAGGAGCATGGAGTCGAGGTGCGCATCCCGAAGATCAAGCTGTGCACCGACAACGGCGCGATGGTCGCCATGCTGGGTGTCAACCTGGTCGAGGCCGGCGTGCGTCCGTCAGCACCCGATTTCCCCATCGATTCCGCCATGCCCATGAACGTCATCAGCGTGTGAATTTGACACAGGAATCATGACACTCCGCAAATGCCAAGCGACACGCCATCGGGGTTGCGTGATGACGATTCTTGTATAAGATATATTTCTTGTGCGGTGCTTCAAGCCCGTACGGGACATTCCCGCATAGCTCAGTTGGCAGAGCGTCTGACTGTTAATCAGAATGTCGCTGGTTCAAGCCCAGCTGCGGGAGCGGATGAATTCTCAGAATCTCAAAGATTCTGAGAATTTTTCATATCCGGGCAACATCCGCGGCGCCTGTTCATGCATCCCAAAGCGCACGGGATAAGCCAGCGGATTCGCCGCGGCTGCGATTAATCTTCTTCTGGACATCTGAAACAGCCCTGCAAATGGTCGTTGACCATGCCCATCGACTGCATGTAGGCGTAGATGGTGGTCGGGCCGACGAATTTGAAGCCATCCTTTTTCAGCGCGTTGCTTATGGCTACCGATTCGGAGGTCACGGCCGGCACTTCGTCGCGGGTCTTCGGCCGGTTGATGCGGGGTCCCTCTGGCGTAAAATGCCAGATGTAGTCGGCGAACGGCATGCCCAGATCCAGCGCGACTTGGGCGTTGTGGATGATGGCCTCGATCTTGCGGCGGTTGCGGATGATGTCCTCATTTTCCATGAGTTCCGGGATTTCGGAAGTCATCTGCGCGACCCGTTCGATGTCGAAACCATGGAAGGCGGCGTCGATGGCCTTGCGCTTGTTGATGATGGTGTTCCAGGAAAGCCCGGCCTGCATGGCTTCCAGGGCCAGGCGCTCGAACAAGGCCCGGGAATCATAGCAAGGCACGCCCCATTCCGTGTCGTGGTAGACGAGCATGTCGTGGCTCAGGCCCAGATACGATTGCGGCCAGCAGCGTTGGAGGCCGTCGGCATTCGTCGTTCCATCTTTTTGGATTTCGGTATCCGTTGCATCCGTTTGAGCGGCTTGCCTTTGCTTCGTCATGACCTAGGATTCCTTCCTGCTTTGGTATCCACGTTATACCTGACGCCACGAAAACTGTGGATATCACCGTGGATAATTTTTGCGACACGCCCGGGCGTTGTGGATAACCCCGACCGTTCGACCACAGTACCTGTTTTTTCGCTCGCTTTTCGCGGAAAGTGCGCCATAGTGGCAATAGGAACGAAAGAGGAGCACACATTGCAAGGAGGTCGGTCGTGGTGGATGACGTACAGAGACAAAGAATCAAACGGGAGCGGATACGGCGCGAAAAGGAAAAACGCCGACAACGTATGGTCAGTGCCGTATGGAGCCTTGTCACCATACTCGCCGTGTTCGCGGTGGTGTTCGTCGGTTTCGTTATCGACCAGCATGAGGCGTTGGCGGCGGGTGTCGATGAGCCTGATATCGTCGCCGATGAAGTGGCGTCGGTTGGCGTTGGTGCCGCCGGTAGCCTAGGAAAAGTGGACGCTATGGAACCTTACCGGGGTTCGTTGGGCGTCATCGAGCCCATCGCTTCGCAGGATCCACCGGTGCAGGACACCAAAGGTTGCAAGGCGGACATGCGTTGGCCGGTCCTGCCACACGTAGTGACGCGTCGGTTCAAGGCGCCGAAACAGGTATGGGGCCCGGGCCATCGTGGCGTGGACATCGCTGCGGTCGAGGACACTCCGCTTTTGGCTCCGGCAAATGGATTCATCAGTTTCGCCGGCATCGTCGCGGGAAAATCCGTGGTGAGCATCCGGCACAAGAGCCTGACCTTGACATTGGAACCGGCCCAGACCTTGCTGCCGATAGGGACCCCGGTGATCAAAGGCCTGCCGATCGGCACGGTGACGGGCCTGTCCGACCATTGCACCGGAGTCTGCGTGCATTGGGGTGTCAGGAAAAGCAGAAAGGAGTATCGTGACCCGCAGCAGTTGGCCTCACGGCGCAAAATCGTCCTCAAGCCGGTTCGCTGAGAGGCCGGATGCATGTGCTCAGTGACTTCCGGAGATTGAATACAAGAACGAGTAAAGATCGATGGTTTTGGTTTCTGCATCAACGAATTGAAGAGGGCAGAATTCTTCCTACAATCCCGCGTCGGCCAGCGAGATGTAGCCAGGCTCGATCAGCGTTTTCTTAAGGTTGCCGGCGCTGATGGCCATGGGCTTCTCATGGATCACGTTGGTCTGCTTGCCGCCGATGGTCAGGGATTTGACGTAGGAGGGGCCTGCTGCCGGTTTGCCGGCCTCGATCGCGCCAGCGACGGAGGCGATGTCGCGGGAGAGCTTCTGGATGTCCTCCATGCCGGTCATCCACTGCTTGCCGTTGACGACGTGGGGGATCATGTCCACGTAAGAGCCATACCCCGTCACGATCGGCCAGGCCATGTTGCCGTCGTTGTCCGTCTCGGGCTCCGTGTCCTCCTGCGTGCTTCCTGTCTTGTCGTCCTTGGGTTTGGGCACGGCCTGCCGGTTCAGGTTGTGCTTGCCGGTGAGTGTGCCGACGATGCCTGACACCTCGATTTCAGGATTGATGTCGGCCGCGCTGCCTGTGTATTTCAGGCTGGTCAGCCCGTCGACGACGGCTGAGGAGACGAAATCGTTCATCGCGATGATGCCATCGACATGATGGGGCTGGGCGCTCTTTGACGTGCCGTTGAGCCTGGTGTCGAGCTCGTCCCTGACCTCCGTGGTCTTGGAGGCCTTGAACGAGACGGCCTGCCAGTCCTTCTCGGTGCTGACGCCATTCAGCGTCTTGGAGGGGCTTATCGCGCGGCCGTCCTTGAAGTATGGGCCGAGCACATTCCATATCCCTTTGAACGCCTCGGTGGCGAAGTCCTTCGAGGTGTCGCTGTCGGTCTGATCCTCACTCAACGGAATCATGACCTCGATGGACTTGGGGTGGTTCGCCGTGGTTTTCTCCAACGCGAGTTTCGAGACGAGTTGGCGCGCCTGCAGCGTGCCGATCTGGCGTGGTGTGGACATGCTGACGAAGAAATCTGGGGTGAATCCGGCGATCGGGTTGGCAAGGACGGCGGTGTGGGCACCCGCCTTCCGCGCCAGCTTCAGCGATTCCGTGAGCCGTTTTTTCGCCGCGGCCGTTTCCGTGTCTTTTTCTTCGTTCTGTGTGCCTGGTTGTTGATCGTCATTCGTCTGGGTCGAAGACGTGTCTCCGCTGCTTTCCGTAGCTGATTTCCCGTCGCTGGGATTATCGGTGTCTGAGTCCGGGGCGTCGAGGGGATTGGTGACGTAATCGCCGTATTGCGCGTTGCCGGCGTTCTCGTCGGTCGCGGGGGCGACGATCAGCATGGTGTGGCGGTCGGTGTCCGAGGATGAGGAGGAGAGCTGGTTGACCACATAGTCTTGGATGTCATCGCTCTGCTTGACCAGGTTGGCGTCGGTTTTGGTGGTGATGTTCTTGGACGCGAACCCCGCCGAGGTCAACGCCTTGGTCAGCGCTGGCACGAATTTGGCCCATTTGTTGAGCGGGGTGTGCGAGGAGATGGAGATTCCGTCAGAGGGGGTGAAGATCACAACATCGCTTTTCGCCACCACCGAGCTTTCCGGCACTTTGGAGGTGTCGATGGAGGTGGTCTCACTGTCTTGTTGCCCGGATCCGCAAGCGGCCGCCGTCATGGTCAGCGCCGCTGCAAGGGCCAAAGCCATCAAACGTGCCCATGCTCGCCCGTTCCGCTTGGTCATATCCCATCCTTTGCGTGCATGAAACAATTCATAACGATAATAGCTTTAGGCCGATATGAAAGCGCCGCCGCACCGCGATTATGGAATCGTAATGCGGCGGCATCCAAAAAACCTGCGAAGTCTCAGGCTTGCTGGCCTAGCTCTTTCTTCAATCCTTCATCCAGCGCGTCCATGAAGCCCTCGGTGTCGAGCCAAGGCTGGTCCGGGCCGATCAGCATCGCCAGGTCCTTGGTCATCTTGCCGCTTTCCACGGTCTTGATGATGACTTGCTCAAGCGTTTCCGCGAAATGTCCGACTTCCGGTGTTCCGTCGAGCTTGGCGCGCTGCTTGAGCCCACCGGTCCACGCGTAGATTGAGGCGATGGGGTTGGTCGAGGTCTTCTCACCTTTGAGCCAACGGCGGTAGTGGCGGGTCACGGTGCCGTGCGCGGCCTCGGCCTCGACGGTCTTGCCGTCAGGGGTCATCAGCACGGAGGTCATCAGCCCCAGCGAGCCGAAGCCCTGCGCCACGGAGTCGGATTGCACGTCGCCGTCGTAGTTCTTGCACGCCCAGATGTAGCCGCCGTGCCATTTCATCGTGCTGGCCACCATGTCGTCGATGAGGCGGTGCTCGTAGGTGAGTCCCTCGGCCTCGAAGCGGTCCTTGTATTCCGTCTCGTAGACTTGCGCGAAAATATCCTTGAACTCGCCGTCATAGGCCTTGAGGATGGTGTTCTTGGTGGAAAGATAGACCGGATAGTGCCGCATGAGCCCGTAGTTGAAGCAGGCGCGCGCGAAGCCGCGGATGGAATCGTCAAGATTATATTGCACTTGCGCCACGCCGGCTCCGGGATAGTCGTACACGACATGCTCAATGGGCTCGCTGCCGTCGGCGGGTGTGAAGGTGACGGTCAGCCGTCCGGGCTTGCCAACCTTGAAATCGGTGGCCTTGTACTGGTCGCCGAAGGCGTGCCTCGCCACGACGATGGGCTTCTTCCAGCCGGGGACGAGCCGCGGGATGTTGGAGATGACGATGGGTTCGCGGAAGATCGTCCCGCCGAGGATGTTGCGGATGGTGCCGTTGGGGGACTTCCACATCTTCTTAAGGTTGAATTCCTTGACACGCGCCTCATCCGGGGTGATGGTCGCGCATTTGACGCCGACATGGTGCTTCTTGATGGCGTTGGCCGCGTCGATGGTCACCTGGTCGTCGGTCGCGTCGCGGTTTTCGATGCCGAGGTCGTGATAATCAAGATTGACGTCGAGATACGGCAGAATCAGGCGGTTTTTGATATCTTTCCAGATCACCCTGGTCATTTCGTCGCCGTCGAGTTCGGCGATGGTGCCTTCGACCTTGATTTTTTCCATGCTTTCCCTTTCTTCAGTTTCACGAGATGAGGCCATTATCGCGCGTCAATATGTCATTGGTGTTGCGGTGGTTGATTGGCGAGACGGCGTTTCGCCGCCATTGGGCACCCACGCACTCGTCACAGAGAGGAAGTAGTCTAAAGGCATGACTCAGGAAATTGAAATCGGTTTAGGCAAGAAGGGCCGTTTGGCCTATTCACTGGACGATGTCGCCATCGTCCCCTCGCGCAGGACTCGCGATCCGCAGGACGTCTCCACGGCCTGGCAGATCGATGCCTACCAGTTCGATGTGCCCGTGATCGCGGCGCCGATGGACTCGGTGACCAGTCCGGCCACGGCCATCGCCATGGGCAAGCTCGGGGCGCTCGGCGTGCTCGACCTTGAGGGGTTGTGGACCAGATATGACAACCCGCAGCCGTTGCTTGACGAAATCGCCGGCTTGGACGAGGCCGCGGCGACGACCCGTATGCAGGAGATCTACGCCGAGCCGATCAAGCCGGAACTGATCACCAAGCGCTTGCACGAGATCCGCGACGCCGGTGTCACGGTCGCCGGCGCGCTTTCCCCGCAACGCACGCAGGAATTCTATTCGACCGTCGTCGACGCCGGCGTCGACCTCTTCGTCATCCGTGGCACGGCGGTTTCCGCAGAGCACGTCTCCGAAAGCCATGAGCCGTTGAACTTGAAGAAATTCATTTACGACCTTGACGTCCCGGTCATCGTCGGTGGAGCGGCCAGCTACACCGCGGCGCTTCACCTGATGCGCACCGGGGCGGCGGGCGTGCTGGTCGGCTTTGGTGGTGGGGCGGTCTCCGCCACACGCACCTCCATCGGCATCCACGCCCCTATGGCCACGGCGATTGCCGATGTGGCCGAGGCACGCCGCGATTATATGGACGAGTCCGGCGGCCGCTATGTGCAGATCATCGCCGACGGTGGCATGGGCACCTCGGGCTCGTTCGTCAAGGCGCTGGCGATGGGCGCGGACGCCGTCATGCTTGGCACGCCGCTTGCCCGTGCGACGGAAGCTCCCGGCCAGGGCAAGCACTGGGGTGCTGAGGCCCGCCATCCTTCCCTTCCCCGTGGCAGGCGCACTGACGTCGGCACGGTGGCGCCGCTTGAGCAGATCCTGTTCGGACCCAGCCACAACGCCGACGGCACGGTCAATTTCATCGGTGCGCTGCGTCGCGCCATGGCCTCCACCGGCTATGTCGACCTTAAGAATTTCCAGCATTGCGATGTGGCGGTCACGCTTTCGCATCTGGGCTGATAACACAACGCTGTCTTACAGGTCATCCGCTGTTCAACGCGGATGGCCTTTTTGTTTTTGCGGACTTTGCGGAACTTCTCCAGGACATGATTTTCAAGATTGAATCGGGAAATCTTGAAAAATCTTGAATTTTCTTTCTTTTAATCGTCAGAAGTTGACTTCGGTGCCGTGGTCTGTTGCCCTAGGGATACCAAACCATGGATCCAAGGAGGTTCGATATGAACAGGCAAACGATGACCAGCAAGCAAACGGCGGCGATGGGCGCCACTTCGGGACTTCCCAGTTACGACGGATCGATCCGTGTGGAACTGTCCAACCGCCCCATCCCCTATCACATCTCGTGCTGTTATCCGGCGACGATGAGCGAGGCGGAATGCCGTCGATTCGCCCTCGCTTCCTGCAGGATCGCGTGCATGTGCCTGGATGTGGTGCGTGGCAGGACGCCTCCGCAAAAACTCCAGCGCGCATTGAGCGGACCATGTGTCCAGCGGTTGGAGACGATGTCATATCTCTTGGAAAACCATTTGCGCACGCACAAGGAGTTGAAGGCGAAACTCTGCTATCTGCCTGCGGTGCCGATGCTTGTCTACGGCACCTTGGTCAGCCCTGAAACCACCGAGATTGTCATCAGCCTGGGCGTGGGCAAGACCAGCTATTGGGTGACCCTGGTGTTGCGGCGAACCGGTTCACGCTGGATCTGCACGACCGCAGATTTGGGATAAGGCAAAAACTATCGGAACAGGTCAAAAGTTACGCTAACGTAGGATTGGGGCAACGAGCGCGTATAGTTAGAGTCATGTTGCGAGAATTCTATCTGGATCCTGTCACGAAGACCACGGATAAGGACACCATCTACTCATTGCTCTCCAAACGCGCCGAAAAAGACCCTGACGGCGCCATCGCCGAATGGCTTGACGAGCAGACCCAGCAGTGGTACACCGTCACAGCCGGCCAGATGCTCGACCGCGTCCGCAAAGTGGCCAAAGGCCTGATGGGATTGGGTGCCAAGGCCGGAAGCATGGTCGTCATCTACGCTGCCACGAGCTATGAGTGGGGGGTCGTGGACTTCGCCTGCGCCGCCATCGGCGCGGTGAGCGTGCCGATTTATGAGACGGATTCGCCCAAGCAGGCCAAAGGCATCGTCGACGATGTCGACCCGATCGTCGCTTTCGGCGGCGACGCCGAGCACACGCAGACGCTTGAGGAGTTCCGTCGTGAGCGCGATGGCCTCAAGTACGTGTTCAACCTGCAAGAGGACGGCTTGGAAGCCGTCGCCGATTTCGGCACTTCCGTCACCGATGATGAGCTCGATGAGGCCATCTCCCGTGTGCGTGCCGACGACATGCTGACCATCGTCTACACCTCCGGCTCCACCGGGGCCCCCAAGGGCGTCATGCTTTCGCACCGCAATTTCGTCTCGACCGTGTTCATCGGCTGGGCCGTGCTCGACGACATGCTGTACCAGCCAAGCCGGTTGCTGCTCTTCCTGCCGTTGGCGCACTGCTTCGCCCGCTATATCCAGTATGTCGCCATCGGGGCCAAGGGTGTTGTCGGCTATACGCCGAGCGCCAAGCACTTGCTGACCGATCTGCGCACGTTCAAGCCGACCTATCTGCTCGGTGTCCCGCGCGTGTTCGAGAAGGTCTACAACGCTGCCTCGCAGAAGGCCGGTGCAGGTCTGCAGGGTCGTATCTTCAATATGGCGTTCGATCATTTCGTGCGTTGGTCGAAGGATCAGCAGGAAGGCCGTGGCCATACCCTTTCCGAGCAGCTCAAGCACAAGTTCTATATGAAGACCGTCGGAGCCTCGGTGCGCAGCGCCTTGGGGCCGAACCTTAAGTACGTCGCCTGCGGCGGCGCGCCGATGAACGCCGATCTGGCGCACTTCTTCAATGGCATGGACGGCATCACCTTCATTCAGGGCTATGGCATGACCGAAACGGCCGCCCCCTGCATCGTGGCTTTCCAGGACTTCAACAAGGTCGGCGCCGTCGGACGTCCGGGCACCGGCATCGCCGTCAAACTTGCGGACGACGACGAGCTGCTGATCAACGGCGAGGACGTCTTCCTCGGCTATTACAAGCAGCCTGAGTTGACCGCCGAGGCCACCGAGCCTGGTGGCTGGGTGCATTCCGGCGACATCGCGCAGATCGACGACGACGGCTTCGTCTACATCACCGGCCGCAAGAAGGACATCATCATCACCGCCGGCGGCAAGAACGTCAGCCCCGCCCCGATGGAGGACACCATCGGCACCTGCCCGATCGTCTCCCACGCCGTCGTGATCGGTGATGGCCGTCCTTTCATCGCCGCGCTCATCGAGCTCGACCCCGAGATGGTGCGTTCGTGGCTGGCTAACAACGGCATGGACGAGAACATGCCCATGGCCGAGATCTGCAGGAATGACGCCGTACGCGCCTACGTCCAGCAATACATCGACCAAGCCAACAGCTCGGTCTCACGCGCGGAATCGGTGCGCAAGTTCGTCATCGTCGAAGACCAGTTCACCCAGGAGAACGGCATGTTGACCCCGAGCATGAAGGTCGTGCGCGGTGAGGTTCTGAAGCACTACGCCGATCTCATCAATGCGAAGGTCTATACTCCGAAAACGCGGGTCAAGCCGGCCCCGTCGGCCGCCGCCGGTTTCATCGACAAGACCGCGGAATCCGTGCGCCAGGCCACCGATGCGGTGACGCCCAAGGTCCGCGAGGCCTACGAGCAGGCCAAGCAGAACGTCGGGGTGCGTATCGCCGAGCATGAGGCGGAGCACGGGGACGACGATCCCTGGAAGGAAACCCCGAAGTCCGAAGAGCGGGAAGACGGCTCGCCGGTCGAAAAGTAAACGCCATCAATCTGTCAAGAGGAGCGCTGCGTTGTCGTTACGAGAAATAAGGGTTGTGCCCGATCCGGTGTTGAGGACCCCGTGTGAACCGATTCGGGAGATCACCCCGGCCGTGCGCAACATGGTGCAGGATCTGTTGGATACGGTCGACGATCCCGGTCGTGCCGGGCTTTCGGCCAACCAAATCGGCATCAGCCTGCGGGCCTTCTCCTACAACATCGACGGCAAGCTCGGCTACGTCCTGAACCCGGTCATCGAGGAGACCAGGGGAGAGCAGTACGGCGACGAGGGGTGCCTTTCGGTGCCCAAGCTCTGGTACAAGACCCGTCGCGCCGATTACGCCCGCGTGCGCGGCATCAACCTCGAAGGCAAGACCATCGTCGTGGAAGGCACCGGCATCATGGGCCGCATGCTCCAGCACGAGACCGATCATCTCGACGGGCATATCTATCTCGACCGTCTCGAGAAGGAAGAGCGTCGCGAGGCCATGCGCCGCATGCGCGAGGCTCGCTAGGCGTATTACATTCGGCATTTGGCCATTTAAGGAATCGTTCGGACACCATGAATCACTGGCATCCGAACGATTTTTCCATATACGTACCAAAGACTGCCAAACCCTGTGTGGTTTCTTCTTTTCTGACGGCTTGTCTTGAACTGACCATGCCGCTGCATTACGCGGATACCGAAGCGCCGCCTTTTATACCGCGTTTGTGCTATTTTAAAGGACAGTGTGTTTCACGGATTCCGGAGCGGTCACGTTGCCGAGGAATCCAACGAATATTGTCAATCAAGCACACGAATTCGCGCTATGCACGTGACGGACTGTGTCGGTCGATGGATTCGCTTTCGGGCGAGGCGTCGCACGCAGACCCGCATGGCCAGGCAATAACCGACTGAAAGGTAGCATTATCATGGCTCAGATTACTATGAGCGAAATGCTGAAGGCAGGACTGCACTTCGGCCATCAGACCCGTCGCTGGAACCCCAAGATGAAGCAGTACATCCTGATGGAGCGCAACGGCATCCACATCATCAATCTCTTCAAGTCGCTCGACCTGATCGACAAGGCCTACGATTTCATCAAGCAGACCGTGGCCCACAACGGCACCGTCCTCTTCGTCGGCACGAAGAAGCAGGCCCAGGAAGCCATCGCCACCCAGGCCACCCGCGTCAACATGCCCTATGTCTCTGAGCGTTGGCTCGGCGGCATGCTCACCAACTTCCAGACCGTCTCCAAGCGCGTCGCACGCCTGAAGGAACTGGAAGAGATGGACTTCACCGACGTCCACGGCTCCGGCCTGACGAAGAAGGAGCTCCTGCTCCTGCAGCGCGAGAAGAACAAGCTCGCCAAGCAGCTTGGCGGCATCCGCAACATGACCCGTACGCCTTCGGCCATGTTCGTCGTCGACATCAACAAGGAAGCGCTGGCCGTTGAGGAAGCTCACAAGCTGAGCATCCCGGTCGTCGCTATTGTCGACACCAACACCGATCCCGACCTCGTGGACTATCCGATTCCGGCCAACGATGACGCCATCCGCGGCATCGAGCTGCTGACTTCGCTTATGGCCGACGCCGTCGCCGACGGCCTGCTTGAGCGCAGCGGCAAGGCCGAGAAGACCGAGGACAAGTCCGAGCAGCCGATGGCCGCTTGGGAGAAGGACTTGCTCAAGGACAACGAGAAGCCTGCCGAGGATGCAACGGCCACCGCCGAGACCAGCCCCGCTGAGGCCAAGGTTGAGGAAACCAAGGTCGAAGAGGCCAAGGCCTGATTACACATTACGTGCAAAAGGCGGTGTCGGAAACTTCTGGCTTCCGCGCCGCCTTTGGTGCATTGATTCGCAATTAACATTTTCAAGGAGATATACATGGCAGCAATTACAGCAGCTTTGATCAAGCAGGTTCGCGAAGACACCGGCGCCGGCATGATGGACGTCAAGAAGGCGCTCACCGAGGCTGAAGGCGACGTGGCTCGCGCCAAGGAAATCATCCGCGCCAAGGGCATCCAGGCCGCAGGCAAGCGCGAGGGCCGCACCGCCCAAGAGGGCACCATCGCCTCCCGCGTGGTCGACACCGCCAATGGCCAGGCCGGCTATGCCGTCGAGCTCAATTCCGAGACCGACTTCGTGGCCAAGACCCCGAAGTTCGTCGCATTCGCCGACGGTGTGCTCGATGACGCCATCAAGGCCGGCGCATCGAACGCCGACGAGGTGCTCGCGGCCAAGTCCGACGACGGCACCGTCAAGGAGACCGTCGAAGAGGCGGCGGCCCTGTTCGGTGAGCACGTCAAGGTCGGCCAGGTCGCCAAGGTCGAAGGCCCCAAGGTCGAGATCTACGCGCACAAGAAGTCCGCGGAGATGCCGCCGAGCATCGTCGCCATCGTCGCCACCGACGAGAAGGGCGCGGCCGTCGCTCACGAAGCGGCCCTGCAGATTTCCGCGATGGGAGCCAAGTGGCTCAAGCGCGAGGATGTTCCGGCCGATGTGGTCGAATCCGAGCGTCGCGTGGCCACCGAGAAGTCCCAGGCCGAGGGCAAGCCCGAGAAGATCATCCCCAAGATCGTGGAAGGCCGTATGAACGCCTTCTATAAGGAGAATGTGCTTCTTGAGCAGGAATATGTCAAGGACACCTCCAAGTCCGTCGGCGACCTCTTCAAGCAGGCTGGCGGCGAGCTGCTCGCCTTCGCTCGCGTTGAGGTCGGCAAGGGCGACGAGAAGTGAGTTTCTCTTTTCGATAGTTACTATCGTTGAATGAATGTTGGCCGGCACCCGTAAAAGGTGCCGGCCAACATTTTTTGTTTGGATTCCTTAGGCGCCGTTCGATTCCTGGGGATTGAACGAACTCTTATGACCTTTGAATCCCCGAAACCGGCTTGCTAAAGACACAAGCGCAAAGTTTGGATCACAGGTTTCAATGGGTGCTTCGGACGGGTTGCTGTCGTTGTGAACAGATAACCTGTAACTCAGTAATATGCCGCCAATGAACGATAGAGAGGCCGCTGATGACTAAAGATGGCAAGGACGATACAGCCCGACGGGTGCTGCTGAAACTTTCAGGTGAGGCTTTCGGCGGAGGCCATATCGGCATCGACACGGCGGTGATTCGCCGCATCGCGCAGGAAATCCACAAAGCCGTCGAACAAGGTGTCGAGGTCGCCATCGTCGTCGGTGGCGGCAACTTCTTCCGTGGCGCCGAACTCCAGCAGGCCGGCATCGAACGCAGCCGTGGCGACTACATGGGCATGCTCGGCACCGTCATGAACTGCCTCGCCTTGCAGGACTTCCTCGAGCAGGAGGGCCAGGCCACGCGCGTGCAGACTGCCATCACGATGGGCCAGGTTGCTGAGCCATACATCCCGTTGAAGGCCATCCGTCATCTTGAAAAAGGTCGCGTCGTCATCTTCGGCGCCGGCGCGGGCATGCCGTATTTCTCCACCGACACCGTCTCCATCCAGCGTTCGCTGGAGATTCACTGCGAGGCCGTGCTGATGGGCAAGAACGGCGTGGACGGCATCTACACCGCCGATCCCCGCAAGGATGAAACCGCCAAGCGTTTCAAGACCCTGAGCTACCAGCGTGCGTTGGTCGACAACCTCGCCGTCATGGACGCGGCGGCGCTTTCCATGGCCCGCGAGAACGACCAGCATATCCGCGTGTTTGGTTTGGAAGAACCCGGCAATGTCACCAAGGCCTTGGTCGGCGAGCCCATCGGCACCCTTGTTTCCAATCTGGAGTCGGAAATCATCGAATAACCCATCGATCATCCCGTACGGAATGCATTGAACGAATACACAAATCGGCTGAGACCGATGCAACGTAACAACAGATTCGCACCACGAATCGTAAAAGGAGAAAACAATGGCAAACCCCGTAGAACAAGCCAAGGAACAGATGAAGAAGTCCGTTGAGGCCACCAAGGAGAACTTCTCCGGCATCCGCACCGGCCGCGCCAACCCGGCGTTGCTGAACGGCCTGCTCGTCGACTATTACGGCGCCCCGACGCCGATCAAGAACGTCGCCTCCATCGGCGTTCCCGAGCCGCGCACGCTTTCCATCACCCCGTTCGATGGCTCGCAGGCCAACGCGGTTGAGAAAGCCATCCGTGATTCCGACCTCGGTGGCAGCACCCGCCGTGACGGCAACGTCATCCACCTGACCATGCCGGAACTGACCGAGGACCGCCGCAAGGAATACGTCAAGCTCGCCAAGGGCAAAGCCGAGGACGGCAAGGTCGCGGTGCGCAACATCCGCCGCAAGGCCAAGGAAGCCATCGACAAGTCCGTTAAGGACGGCGACATGGGCGAAGACCAGGGCGACCGCCTGCAGAAGGACCTTGAGAAGGTCACCAAGGAGACCAGCGAGACCATTGACCAGCTTCTTGAAGCCAAGGAGAAGGAGATCATGGAGGTCTGATTCGGGGTTTCGCGCGTCTTTGCATGTGGACTGCTTGCAAAGCGCGTTGGGAATACCGGAATGGACGCGAAAGAGAAGGCAATGGGCAAGGAACAACGGCACGAGGCGGGCGACGAGGTGAGCGCGGCGCTCAACGACATCAACAAGAAGACCGGGCGCAACATGCCCCAGGCCGTCGCCACCGCCGTGTTCCTGATCGCCCTCATCGTCGCGTGTCTGCTCTTGAGAATCGATCTGTATATCTGGCTGATCGCCGTTTTCCTTGTTCTGGCGCTTCGCGAGCTGCATGTCTCGTTTGCCACGGTCCATCTCTATATCCCGTTGGTGGTGCTGTGGCTGTGTTGCGCCGGAACATTGC